>NZ_JBIAQZ010000013.1:58448-179504 GCF_042889485.1 Streptomyces sp. NPDC002580
GGGGGGTTACGCGGGCGGGGGGGGGGGTCGCCGTGCCCCCCGCTACGGTGTCCGCCCCGGCGGCTGCCGCAAATCACCGGGCTGCCCCGCCCCGCCCCGCCCGGGGGCGCCGCGGCTCAGCCGTTTTCCGTGCCCCGCCCTTGAATTCCGCCCTCGACACGCGCGAACGTTCGCGTATCGGCCACGAAAATAGCGCGCCGGAATTCCCGGAGCGCAGACAAAAGGGCATGCGGAATAAGCCCCCGGTCGAATATCTCTTTGTATACGGCGCCCTTGTTAATGCCGCTGACCCGTCATGTTTACGGGATGTTGCGAACTTCTCACACGTTCCGCCCGGTCTCCCCCGCCCGGAAAGCGGAGCCGGTGCGCGGACGTCGCACGCTCGGCGTGCAGGGCCGTGATCGCACGGGCCCGCTCACCGTCGCCGCGGGCGACCGCGTCCACGATGCCTCCGTGCTCCGCCCAGGACGCCGCGGGGTCGGCGGGCGCCTCCACCGCGTACATCCAGGCGATCTTGTGCCGCAGCTGGGCGAGCGTGGAGGTCAGCGCTGGGCTTCCGGAGGCCTGGGCGAGCGTCTCGTGGAACCAGCCTCCCAGCGAGCGCAGATCCTCGCTGTGCCCTCTCCTGGAACGCTCCTGGCCCAGCCTGACCAGACCCCGGAGCACCTTGAGGTGGGCCTCGGTGCGCCGCTGGGCGGCCTTCGCGGCGCCCAGCGGTTCCAGCAGCACGCGCATCTCCAGGAGGTCCGCGGCCTCCTGCTCGGTGGGTTCCGCGACGCACGCGCCCGCGTGCCGGCGGGTGACCACGAAGCCCTCGGCCTCCAGCGTGCGCAGCGCCTCGCGCACGGGGACGCGCGAGACGCCGTAGCGCCGCGCGAGCAGTTCCTCGGTCAGCCGGCCGCCACGCTCGTAGACACCGGCGACGATGTCGTCACGGATCGCCGTGCATACCGAGTGCGCCGGAATACGCATGACCGGACCTCCGCTTTAATCCCCGCGAAACGCCATCGATTGACGCTTGTTCAGCGACTCTATTGCAGCGGGCGGGAATTTCCGATGGCAGGCCTGAATCCATGGATATTTTTTGGACAGACCGACTCCGGAAACGACGATGCCCCGGCTCGGTGAGCCGGGGCATCGAAAGCGGTGAAGAAGCGGCGAAGCGGTCGTCAGAGGTTGACGCCGTGCGAGCGCAGGTACGCGACCGGGTTCATGTCCGAGCCGTACTCGGCGGTCGTACGAGCCTCGAAGTGGAGGTGCGGTCCGGTGGTGTTGCCGGTGTCCCCGGACAGTCCGATCTGCTGTCCCGGAGTGACCGTCTGGCCCACGGAGACACCGATGGACGACAGGTGGCCGTACATGGTGTACGTGCCGTCGTGCATCTTGATCACGACTTGATTGCCGTAGGCGCCACCGTCACCGGTCGTGACGATCGTGCCGGCACCCACCGCGTGGACCGGGGTACCGAGTCCGGCGTGGAAGTCGACGCCGGTGTGGCTGCCGGAGGACCAGAGGCTGCTGGTGGCCTCGTAGCCGGTGGAGACGTACGAACCGCTGATCGGCATGACGAAGGTGTTCAGGCGCTTGCGCTCGGCCTCGCGGGCGGCGCGCTCCTTGTCCGCGCGGGCCTTCGCCGCCTGTTCGGCGGCGTTCTTTCGGGCTTCCTGCATGGCCTGCTGCCGGGCGGCGGCCTCGTCGGCGGCCAGCCGCTGCGCGAACGCCTGGGCGTCGATCTGGTCCGCGACCGAGTCGCCGATGGTGACGGCCTGGGTCAGCCCGGTCCGCTCGACGGGGGACTCCGCGGCGAACGCGGGAGCGGCCAGGGTCCCGATGACGCCGGTGGTGGTGAGGGCCGCGACGCCGACGGCGCTCGTGGTGGTGCTGTGCGTCCGGCCAGGACGACGGTGCTTGCCGGTGCCACAGGAGAACGCCATGTAGGGGCTGATCCTTTCCTTCCCTCTCGCCTACCGGGTTAGCTGACGGGTTCGGAGCAGGAAGGTCTCCTACGGACCCCCTCCGGGGAGGGCGTCCGATTCACCCCAGGGACTACGTATGGGTCCCCGGCTCCCCTGGCTCGCGCCATGCGGGGACTCGGCGATGACTGTCCGGTTGCCGCGGGCGCGGCGCACTGCATGACGAACAGTCGGAACGAAGCTAAACGCGGTGTCTTTCGAACAACAAACAGATCACGGTTTTTGTAGCGCATCCCACACGACAGAAAGGCAACCTCCGTACCAATGCGGACATCTTGGGGGCGGTGGCCGAAAAATAAGGGGCCCAGGTGACTCATACGTCACCTGGGCCCCTCGGGTCGCGCGGGCCCTACTCGGCCGTCACCACGCTGACTTCACCGATCCCGAGAGCCTTGACGGGCTCCGCGATCTGCGCGGCGTCGCCCACCAGGACGGTCACCAGACGGTCCGTCGGGAAGGCGCTCACGGCGGCGGCGGTGGCCTCCACGGTGCCGGTGGCGGCCAGCTGCTGATACAGCGTCGCCTGGTAGTCGTCCGGCAGGTACTGCTCGACCTGGTCCGCGAGCGTGCTCGCGACAGCCGCAGCGGTCTCGAACTTGAGCGGCGCCACCCCCACCAGGTTCTGCACGGCGACGTCCCGCTCGGCGTCGGTCAGCCCCTCGGCCGCGAGGGTGCGCAGCACCTTCCACAGGTCGTCGAGCGCCGGACCGGTGTTCGGGGTGTCCACGGAGCCGCTGATGGCGAGCATCGCGACGCCGGTGCCGTCCGGCGCGGCGCGCAGGACCTGGCCGAAGGCCCGCACTCCGTAGGTGTAGCCCTTCTCCTCGCGCAGGACGCGGTCCAGGCGGGAGGTGAGCGTGCCGCCGAGGCAGTAGGTGCCCAGCACCTGCGCGGGCCACACACGGTCGTGCCGGTCGGCGCCGACCCGCCCGATGAGGATCTGCGTCTGGACCGCGCCGGGGCGGTCGACGATGATCACGCGGCCTGTGTCGTCTGCGCTCACCGGCGGCACCGGACGCGGCTCGGCGGGCGAACCGGTCCAGGAGCCGAGCGTGTCGCCGAGCAGCTCGTCGAGATCGACACCGGTCAGGTCGCCCACGACGA
Source organism: Streptomyces sp. NPDC002580 (assembly GCF_042889485.1). Lineage (NCBI taxonomy): Bacteria > Bacillati > Actinomycetota > Actinomycetes > Kitasatosporales > Streptomycetaceae > Streptomyces > Streptomyces sp. NPDC002580. Next base: position 61,526 of record NZ_JBIAQZ010000013.1, read on the forward strand.
CGGCGGTGGCCGTGGCGGGGCGTACGTGCCTCTCGTAGAAGGCGCGTACGGCCGTGGAGTCGATCTTCTGGACGGTCTCCTCGCTGCCCTGGCGCGGACGCGACATACGCGCGCTCGCCGGGAACAGTTCCTTGGAGAGCTCCTTGCCGGCACGACGGGCCGGGTTGGCCGTCTCGTGCGGGATCTCGTCCAGCCGGTTGCGCACCAGCCGCTCGACCTCGCTGTCCGCGAACGCGGGTGCCCGCAGGGCGTCGGAGAGCAGGCCGAGCGCCTTGGCCAGACGCGAGACGGGCACTTCGAGGGACAGACGTACGCCGGGGTGGTCGGCGTGCGCGTCGAGCGTGGCCCCGCAGCGCTCCAGCTCCGCGGCGAAGTCCTCGGCCGAGTGGTTGTCGGTGCCCTCGGAGAAGGCCCGCGCCATGATCGTGGCGATGCCGTCCAGACCCGCCGGCTCGGCCTCCAGGGGCGCTGCGAGGATCACCTCGACGGCCACCACCTGCTGACCGGGGCGATGGCAGCGCAGCACGGTCAGACCGTTGTCCAGGGTGCCGCGCTGGGGGGCCGGGAACGCCCAAGGCTTGGGCTGGCCGGCCTGGGGCTGCGGGTGGAAGTCCATGGGGGCGAGCTCGGTCACTTCGCCGCCTCCTCGTCGGTCTCGTCAGCGGCGTCGGTGGCTTCGGTGGCGGTGGGCTCGTAGACGAGCACCGCGCGGTTGTCGGGCCGCAGGCGAGCCTTGGCGATCTCCTGGACCTCCTTCGCGGTGACGTCCAGGACACGCTGCACGGCGGTCAGGGCGAGCTGGGGGTCGCCGAACAGGACGGCGTACCGGCACAGTTCGTCGGCGCGGCCGGCGACGGTGCCGAGCCGGTCCAGCCACTCGCGCTCCAACTGGGCCTGCGCGCGCTCCATCTCCTCGGCCGTGGGACCCTCCGCGGCGAACCGGGCGAGCTCCTCGTCGACGGCCGCCTCGATGACCGGGACCTCGACGTCACCGGACGTCTTCACGTCCAGCCACCCCAGGGAGGGCGCTCCGGCGAGCCGCAGCAGACCGAAGCCTGCCGCGACGGCCGTACGGTCGCGGCGCACCAGCCGGTTGTAGAGCCGGGAGGACTCACCGCCGCCGAGCACGGTCAGCGCCAGATCGGCCGCGTCGGCCGCGCGCGTGCCGTCCTCCGGGAGCCGGTAGGCGGCCATCAGGGCGCGCGCCGGGACCTCTTCCTCGACGACCTCGCGCAGCTGCTCACCGATGGTGTCGGGCAGCGAGCCGTCGCGCGGCGCGGGCTTGCCGTCGTGCCCGGGGATGGAGCCGAAGTACTTCTCGACCCAGGCCAGCGTCTGCTCCGGATCGATGTCCCCGACGACCGACAGAACCGCGTTGTTGGGCGCGTAGTAGGTGCGGAAGAACGCGCGGGCGTCCTCCAGGGTGGCCGCGTCCAGGTCCGCCATCGACCCGATCGGCGTGTGGTGGTACGGGTGGCCCTCGGGGTACGAGAGCGCGGTCAGCTTCTCGAACGCGGTGCCGTACGGGACGTTGTCGTACCGCTGCCGGCGCTCGTTCTTGACGACGTCGCGCTGGTTCTCCATGGACTCGTCGTCCAGCGCCGCGAGCAGCGAACCCATGCGGTCGGCCTCCAGCCAGAGGGCGAGCTCCAGCTGATGGGTCGGCATGGTCTCGAAGTAGTTGGTGCGCTCGAAGCTCGTCGTGCCGTTGAGGGAGCCGCCGGCCCCCTGGACGAGTTCGAAGTGACCGTTGCCGTGCACCTGTCCGGAGCCCTGGAACATCAGGTGCTCGAAGAGGTGGGCGAGTCCGGTCCGGCCCTTGACCTCGTGGCGCGAGCCGACGTCGTACCAGAGGCACACCGCCGCGACCGGGGTCAGATGGTCCTCGGAGAGCACCACGCGCAGGCCGTTGGCCAGGCGGTGCTCGGTCGCTGTCAGGCCGCCGGAGCCTGCCTCAGCTGTGGCCGTGTGACCCATGGGCATGTACGTCCCTTCGATCGCGGAACTGCGTCATTCCTGTCGGTCCTGCCACTGTATGCAAGCGTGCGGACAGCTGGCGAAGTTCCCGCACCTCGTACGCCGAGAGCGAGACTTGCACGTGTCCCTGACATATTGCCGAGAACCCTCCGAGCACCACCGCGCAGAGGCCCCGGGGCCGCCGGGCACCGGGCCCGAGGGCCGTTCGGAAGCGGTCTCCGCGGCGCCCGTGGAGCGTCCCTCGGAGGCGCTACGGACGGGTCGCGGTCCACGTTGTCAGTGGGGCGGTCCACAATGGTGCGCGTCAGAACCCGCTCATGCCCCGGCAGAGACTGTGAAGGAGCCGCAGCAGCGATGGCCCGCCGCAGCACGAAGACCCCGCCGCCCGACGACTCGTACGAGGAGAAGATCCTCGACATCGACGTCGTGGACGAGATGCAGGGCTCCTTCCTCGAATACGCGTACTCGGTCATCTACTCGCGAGCCCTGCCGGACGCCCGCGACGGCCTCAAGCCGGTGCACCGTCGCATCGTGTACCAGATGAACGAGATGGGCCTGCGCCCCGACCGCGGCTACGTGAAGTGCGCCCGCGTCGTCGGCGAGGTCATGGGTAAGCTCCACCCGCACGGTGACGCGTCGATCTACGACGCCCTGGTGCGGCTCGCGCAGCCCTTCTCCATGCGGGTGCCCCTGGTCGACGGCCACGGCAACTTCGGCTCGCTCGGCAACGACGACCCGCCGGCCGCGATGCGTTACACCGAAGCCCGGATGGCCGACGCGACGTCGTTGATGACCGAGTCGATCGACGAGGACACGGTCGACTTCACGCCCAACTACGACGGCCAGGAGCGGGAGCCTGTGGCCCTCCCGGCCGCCTTCCCGAACCTCCTGGTCAACGGCTCCTCGGGGATCGCCGTCGGCATGGCCACCAACATGCCGCCGCACAACCTCGGCGAGGTCATCGCCGCCGCGCGCCACCTCATCCGGTACCCGGGCGCCGACCTCGAGACGCTGATGCGGCACGTGCCGGGCCCCGACCTGCCCACCGGCGGCCGGATCGTCGGCCTCTCCGGGATCAGGGACGCCTACGAGAACGGCCGCGGCACCTTCAAGATCCGCGCCACGGTGTCGGTGGAGGACGTCACGGCGCGCCGCAAGGGCCTCGTCGTCACCGAGCTGCCCTTCACCGTCGGCCCGGAGAAGGTGATCGCCAAGATCAAGGACCTGGTCGGTTCGAAGAAGCTCCAGGGCATCGCCGACGTCAAGGACCTCACCGACCGTTCGCACGGACTGCGCCTGGTCATTGAGGTCAAGAACGGCTTCGTGCCGGAGGCGGTCCTCGAACAGCTCTACAAGCTGACGCCGATGGAGGAGTCCTTCGGCATCAACAACGTGGCGCTGGTGGACGGTCAGCCGCTCACCCTGGGCCTCAAGGAGCTGCTGGAGGTCTACCTCGACCACCGCTTCACCGTCGTGCGCCGTCGCAGCGAGTTCCGCCGCGGCAAGAAGCGCGACCGGCTGCACCTGGTCGAGGGTCTCCTCGTCGCCCTCCTGGACATCGACGAGGTCATCCGCCTCATCCGCTCCAGCGACAACTCGGCTCAGGCCAAGGAACGCCTGATCGAGCACTTCTCGCTCTCCGAGATCCAGACGCAGTACATCCTGGACACGCCGCTGCGCCGCCTCACCAGGTTCGACCGGATCGAGCTGGAGTCGGAGCGCGACCGGCTCAACGGCGAGATCGACGAGCTGACCGGCATCCTGGATTCGGACGCGGAGCTGCGCAAGCTGGTCTCGGGCGAACTGGCCGCGGTGGCCAAGAAGTTCGGCACCGACCGGCGCACGGTGCTCCTGGAGTCCGCGGGCAGCCCCGCCGCGACCGTCTCTCTCCAGGTCGCCGACGACCCGTGCCGGGTCCTGCTGTCCTCGACGGGCCTGCTGGCGCGTACGGCGACCGCCGACCCCTTCGGGGAGGACACCGACGCCAAGCGCACCAAGCACGACGTGATCGTCTCCGCGGTGCGCTCCACGGCACGCGGTGAGATCGGCGCCGTGACGTCCCTGGGCCGCCTCCTCCGCCTGAACGTGATCGACCTCCCGCAACTGCCCGAGACGGTGTCGGCCCCCAATCTCTCCGGGGGCGCTCCGGTCTCGGAGTTCCTGTCCGCCCTGGAGCCCGACGAGACGGTGATCTGCCTGGCGACACTCGACGAGGCGTCACCGGGCCTGGCCATCGGCACGGCGCAGGGTGTCGTGAAACGTGTGGTGCCCGACTACCCCTCGAACAAGGAGGAGTTGGAGGTCATCACCCTCAAGGACGGCGACCGGATCGTCGGCGCGATCGAGCTGCGCACCGGCGAGGAGGACCTGGTCTTCATCACGGACGACGCCCAACTGCTGCGCTTCCAGGCCTCGCAGGTTCGCCCGCAGGGGCGCGCCGCGGGCGGCATGGCGGGCGTCAAGCTGACCGAGGGCGCGAAGGTGATCTCCTTCACGGCCGTCGACCCGGCGGTCGACGCGGTCGTGTTCACCGTGGCGGGCTCACGGGGGACCCTGGACGACTCCGTCCAGACCACGGCCAAGCTCACCCCCTTCGACCAGTACCCGCGCAAGGGCCGCGCCACGGGCGGTGTGCGCTGCCAGCGGTTCCTGAAGGGCGAGGACTGCCTGTCGCTGGCCTGGGCCGGCCCGACGCCGGGACGCGCGGCGCAGAAGACCGGCCTGCCGGTCGACCTGCCGGAGATCGACCCGCGCCGCGACGGTTCGGGCGTGTCGCTGGGCAAGCCGGTGTCGGTGGTCGCCGGCCCCTTCTAGCCCCCGGTCAGCCCTCCGGGCTCGGCTCCTGCACGTAGCGGAGGACGCCCCACATGCTGTGTTCGTCGGCGTGTGGGGCGTCCTCCTTGCATGCCTCCAGTTCCTTGGACAGCGCCGCCACGTCGATCCCGGAGCCGATGAGGACGAGCTCGGTGAGCCGCCCGTCCGGACCGGCCCAGGGTTCCGGGTAGAAGCGGAGGAACCGCCCGACGGCGTGCACGGCGTACCGGTTGCGGGTGTCCTGGACGCCGAAGTCGACGTACCCCTTGATCCGGTAGAGCCCTTCGGGCCTGCTGTCGAGGAAGGTCATCAACCGTCTTGGGCCCAGCGGCACTTCGGAGGTGAAGGAGAGGGATTCGTAGCCGGAGTGCAGATGGCCGGAGTGGCCGCGCCTCTGACGGCCGCTCCCTCCCGGACCGCCCTCCCCGCGGCCCTCCTCCTCGCCGTCGCCCTCCTCACGGTCGTCCTCTTCGTGGTCGTCCTGGTCGTGGAGATCGTCGAAGGACAGCTGACCGATGCGTTCCTCGCTGGGACGGCAGTCGAAGAGGAACTCCGGATCGACCCGGCCGTAGGTGGCCGGGACGACGGCGGCGCGGTCGGCGAGTTCCCGGACGACGCGCAGCACGCGTTCACCGTCGTCGGCCCGGTCGAACTTGTTGACGACGACGAGATCGGCCAGGGCGAGGTGTCTGTCGATCTCGGGGTGCTTCTCGCGAGTGCCGTCGAACTCGGCGGCGTCGACGACCTCGACGAGCCCTCCGTACACGATGCCCGGGTGCTCGCTGGCGAGCACCATGCGGACGAGTTCCTGCGGCTCGGCGAGCCCGCTCGCCTCGATGACGATGACGTCGATGCGGGCGGAGGGTTGAGCGAGCCGATCCAGATATTGATCAAGCTCACCGACATCGACCGCACAGCACAGACACCCGTTGCCGAGCGAGACCGTGGAGTCACCGAGCGCTCCGGCCACCGCCATGGCGTCGATCTCGATGGCCCCGAAGTCGTTGACGACGGCTCCGACACGGGTGCCGCCGCCGCGGTGCAGAAGGTGGTTGAGCAATGTGGTCTTGCCGGAACCCAGGAAGCCGGCGAGAACGATGACCGGGATCTGCCGGGAACTGGACCGACTCACCATGCGCCCTCTCTGATCCGGTGCGCGCACCGGCTCACGGGACCGGCGCTCACACGGGGAACGAATACCGACCCCAGCATACGAGTGGGAGGAAACGCCCCGAAGTGAACGATTGTTAGCGGCGCTCGCGGGGCACACGTTGGACATGGCGCCGGTGAACGCGACTCGCACATCCCTCCGTGCGCCTCCTCTCCGCCTCCCTGCCGATCAGAGCAGCTCGGCAACACTGGGAGACGGCAAGCGCGTCGCCCACCGCTCGCCGGTCCGCTCCCTGCCGCCCCACAACCGACGACCGGCGGACGGTCGCCTGATTCGGGGGTTGACATGGCCACACAAAGCGGCATGACAGGAGGGTGGACCTCGGCGGCCACCGTCGGTCTCGCCTTCACTGCCGGGGCGCTCGTCCTCCTGACCGTCCAGCAGCGCAGGCAGCACGAACTGCGCCTTCGCGTGGAGCAGCACCGCGTGAATCTCCACCTGCTGAGCAAAGCCATCGACGACCCCGAACTGGCGGCGGTGCTGAGTACCGTCGACCTCGGCGGTGAACCCGTGGAGGACCGCCCCAGACTGCGCCGCCAGTACCTGTTCTCCAACGCCCTGTACACGAGCATCCTGAACGCGTACTTCACAGGGAACGTCACCTGGCAGGAGCTTCACGGACAGCTTCGCGTGCTGTGCCAGAGCGACCCGTTCCGCGGCTACTGGGAGGCCACACGTCACCACCGGGAGAGCCTCGATCCTTTGTCGGCGGAAGCGCGTGTGGGCCGGATGATGGACGGCCTGGTCCGGGATCTGAACGAGGCGGACACGGAGGAATGGTGGGTCGTGGGCGAACCGCCCACGCCTTAGGGCCGGTTGGGCTACGACCGTGCCACACGACCGATCACAAGCAGTAATCTGTCCCAGCCCTTACGCCCTACTGTCATGAGGACCGGGATCCCCCTTGAAAATCGTGCGTCGCATCGGCGTGCCTCCCCGCGAGCGCGGCTGCAACACCGGCGAGACCTGCCCCGACATCTTCGAACTGAGTGACGGAAACTTCGCGGTCATCGGGACGGAAGCCACCGCGGATCTCGAGAGTGAACTCCCCGCGGACGCCGGACGCGCCGACTACGAGCGCATCGTGATCGTCAACCGCGAAACGCTCATCCGCGCCAAGGCCGACATCCCCGACGCCTAGAACGCGCTCGGCCGGGAGTTCACCCCTGACTCCCCGGCCCCGTACCTCGGAGCTCGCCACCAGCACGCGGCTCCGGGACCTCGACCGAGCGGCACATCACCAGGCCTCCTCGACGACTCCCTGCCAGGCCCGGCGCCAGATCGGCTCCGGGCCTCACGCATCCCCACCCCCGGCACCACACAGACCGCGTTCACCCGTCGGTGCGAACCGCTCCGAAATCATGGCCGCCACGACGGAGTGCGCCACCGGGCCGGCAGGTCCGCGCGCCGCTCAGGGGCCCGCGCCACGCACAGCGCTCGCGGGGAGCGGACGCGGGTGCGACGTCAGGCCACACGGCCTGGAGCGTCGACCGGCCGAGCCGCTGCAGGCACAGGCGGCACGGGCGGCACACTGCACGAGCGGCAGCCGACCAGAAGCCGTATCCGACGCCCCAGGACAGTCCAGCCCCCGAAGGCCGGGTCCGGATCCTCCGCCTCTTCGTGTTCGCTCTCGCGGAGATCGACGTCGGAGCGCGTTCACCCCTGAGTGGAGCTCCGGGCCACGTGCCGCTCCATGGTCAGGCCGCCGCGGGCACCGGCTGAGGCGCGGGCGGCCCCGCATATCGGGCGGCCGGACGGATGATCTTCGAGTCCTGCGCCTGTTCCAGGATGTTGGCGCTCCAGCCGACCACGCGGGCGGCGGCGAACGTGGGGGTGAACATCTCTCGGGGCAGCCCACAGAGTTCCATGACCACACCGGCGTAGAACTCCACGTTCGTGTGCAGTTCACGGCCTGGTTTGAGTTCGGCCAGGATCGCCACCACCTGCCGCTCCACTTCGACGGCGAAGTCGACGAGCGGTCCGCCGAACCCCTGGGCCATCCCGCGGAGCATGCGCGAACGGGGGTCCTCCGTGCGGTAGACGGGGTGCCCGAAGCCCATGATGCGATCGCCGGCGAGCACCCGCGCGCGGATCCAGGCGTCGATGCGGTCGGGGGTCCCGATCGCGTCGAGCGTGTCCAGGGCACGACTGGGAGCGCCACCGTGGAGAGGCCCGGAGAGCGCCCCGACCGCGCCCACGAGACAGGCCGCCATGTCCGCGCCGGTCGACGCGATCACCCTCGCCGTGAACGTTGATGCGTTGAATCCGTGATCAATGGTTGAGATGAGGTATTGCTCAACCGCACGGGCACGGGCCGCGTCCGGCTCCGAGCCCGTCAACATGTACAAGTAGTTGGCGGCGTACCCCAGGTCCTCACGCGGCTCCACCGGCTCCAGGCCCCGCCCGATCCGGTACAGCGCGGTGAGCAGCGTCGGTACGGCCGCCGCGGCCGCGAGGCTGTCGTCGCGACGCCGCTCGGCGTCGATGTCGTACACAGGACGGAAACCCAGCGAGGCTCCGAGCAGCGACAGTGCGGTGCGCAGCCCCGCGAGCGGCCCCGACGGGCCGGTCGCGGCCGCGATGGCGGGCAGTGCGGCGCGTACGTCGTCCGGCAGCCTCCGCAGCCTCGCGGTGCTCGCGGTGAAGGCGGCACGGCGAACCTCGTCGGGCAGTTCGCCGTGGACCAGCAGATGCCAGACGTCCTCGAATCGGCGAGTGGTCGCGAGGTCGACGGCCGAGTACTGGCGATAGTGGTAGAAGCCCTCCAGACCCCTGACGTCACCCAGTTCGGTGTCGGTGACGACGACGCCCGCGAGTCCTCGCGGTACATCGACAGAAGTGGACGCGGCCCGGTTGATCGGCATGTTTCCTCCCTGAACTTGATTCGACTGTCCATGATTGACTCAATAACTGTCAACGTTGATTCAATCAATACAACGATCCACGGATACGGTGGCGCTCATGAGGGATCGAGTAGCGGCAACACCAGGGCACGGGGACCGACGGCTCAGCACCAAGGAGACCGCCGAGCTGCTCGGCGTGAAGCCGGAGACCGTGTACGCGTATGTGAGCCGCGGTCAGCTCAGCAGCAGGCGGGAACCGGGTGGACGCGGAAGCACCTTCGACGCCAAGGAGGTGGAGGCTCTCGCCAGGCGTAACAGGAGGGAGGGCGGCGGTGGTTCGAGCAGCGGCGGCGAACTCTCCGTCCGTACCCGCATCACCCTGATCGACAAGGACCGCTACTACTTCCGAGGCGTCGACGCGACGGAACTGGCCGCGCGGTACTCCTTCGAAGAGATCACCGAATGGCTGTGGACCGGCGAACTGCGCCCTGGTATCACCTTCACAGCTCCGGAGGCGTCCGTGGCCACCGCCCGGCGCAGCGTCGACGCGCTGCCCGAGCACAGTGGCCCGACCGACCGGCTGCGCGTCGCGGCGATCGCCGCCGCGGCGGCCGACCCCCTGCGCTTCGACCTTTCCGAGGACGCCGTCCTCGGCACCGGGCGCACGCTCATCCCCACCCTCGTCGCCGCGCTTCCCCTCGTACGCCACGACCACCGCGACGAGGGCCCGCTGGCACCTCGGCTCTGGGCACGGCTCACCGGGCGCGTGGCCGACGACGCGTCACTGCGCGTGCTGGACACGGCGCTCGGGCTCCTCGTCGACCACGACCTGGCCGCTTCGACGCTGGCGGTCCGGGTCGCGGCGTCGGCCCGCGCCCACGCGTACGCGGCCGTCTCGGCGGGCCTCGGCGTTCTCGAAGGGCCCCTGCACGGAGCGGCCAGCGGACTCGCCCACCGATTGCTTCTCGACGTCCTGGACCAGGGCACCGCCGCTCCCGTGATCGCCGACGAACTGCGCGCCGGACGTCGCGTCCCCGGCCTCGGTCACCGGCTCTACCCCGGCGAGGATCCCCGCGCGCGTGCCCTGTTCGCCCTCCTTGAGGAGGTGCCGGGCGCCGCACCCGCCCTGGCGGCGGCCCGCGACGTGGTGGCCACCACCGCCCGCCACACGCCTCTGCACGCCAACGTCGACCTCGCTCTGGCCGCCTTCACCGTCTCCTCCGGCATGCCGGCCTCCGCGGGAGAGACGATCTTCGCCGTGGCCCGGACGGCTGGGTGGATCGCCCACACCCTGGAGGAGTACGCCGAGCGCCCCTTGCGGATGCGACCGAGCGGACACTACGTGGGCGAGCGGCCACCACGGCCGCTCCCTCACTAGCCGCACGGCACACGCTCACCAGCCGGACAGCGCACGCCCTGCGGCGCGGGAACCGGCAGTGCGGCGCGTGCAGGCATCTCTCCTCCCCAGGTACAACCGCACGCCTGCGAGCGCGCCCGGACCACCCCTGACGCGCCCCCGTGCACACCACGGGAAGTGCCCTCGGCGAAGCCAGGTTAGGCTTACCTCTGTGAGTATGTGCACGACCGCGTCGCGGCACCTCGACGAGCCCCTCGCGGGGACCGCGGCCACCGCGAGGACATGGCTGCTGATCGAGCAGCCCGGACCCTGGGGTGCCAAGGCGCTCACTTCGAGCCACCTGGACCCCGCGGTCGGCCGCGCCCTTGAGGCGGCCGCCCAGGGCACCGGGGTACGGGTCGCTCTCATCCGCCGTCCGGGGCGTCACGCCGACCGCGCTACGCCCGCCGAACGGCATGTGTACGCGGCGCACACCAGTCCGGGAAACGTATGGCTGCACGGCGCCACGACACGTGATCCCGAGCAGGCGCTCGACCTCGACTTCGCGGCACTCGGCGCGGGTGATCCGCGCTCGTTCGACGAGATCCTCCACGGGCGTCCCCACACGGGCGGTCCGCTCGCGCTCGTGTGCACCAACGGCAAGCGCGACCGCTGCTGCGCCCTGCTCGGACGCCCCCTGGCGGCGGAGCTGGCCGCTTCCGGAGTGAGTGGCGCCTGGGAAGTCACCCATCTGGGTGGCCATCGATTCTCGCCCACCGTGCTCGTTCTGCCGTACGGCTACGCGTACGGCCGCGCCGAGGCTCACGCCGTGAAGGAGATCCTCCAAGACGCCCGCGAAGGCCGTGTGGTCACCGAGGGGTGCCGCGGGAACTCCGCCTGGGACCGCCCCGGCCAGGCTGCCGAACTGGCCGTGCGGGCGGCTTCGGGAGAGCACGCGGCCGGCGTCCTGACCGTGGTCCGAACGGACGGCACCGCGCCGCGCTGGGAGGTGACCGTCGCGCACGTCGACGGCCGCCTGTGGCGTGTCGTCGTCGCGCAGGGTGCCTCACTGCCACCGCGCCCGGAAAGCTGCGGATCGGCGCTGGGTTCACCGGCGCGGATGGACGCCGTGGCCGTACGGCAGTTGGAGGAGACGGCGGTCGCCGTAGCCTGCTGACCCGTCCGGTCCGGGTGCCGGGACACGGTCACCGGTCATTGATCCATAGCGGTCAGGCCCCCGAGCACCTCAACGTTGATCAAGAGATCCACGCCGGAACCCTTCGAGGTGAAGGGCCTACTCCCCCGCCCGCCTCCGTCCCCCGAGAACGGCGGAACAGGAGGCTCGGGGCGCCCTTACGCATGGGGTGCCCGGCGCCCGCGCCTTCCTCCGCCGCACGTCCACTCCACGCGCCTCGTGAGCCCACGGCCGCCCCTCCACGGAGTGCAGCCACGACTCGTGATCGCGGTGTGCACGTCCCTCGCGCGCACACCGCGACAACCCCACCGAGCAGCACGCCCCGGGCAGCGGCCCGCGTCACGACGCGGTCCCGGGCAACGTCCTGGGACAGTCGGGTCCACCGCCCCGGACGTCCTCAGACGGCCCCGGCGCCCGTGAGCGCTCGGACCTCGATCTCGGCGTGTTTGGCCTCGTCCGGCGGCTCCGCCGAGCTCACGGTGCCGAGCCAGCCCGCGAGGAAGCCCAGGGGGATCGAGACGAGCCCCGGGTTCTGGAGCGGGAAGTACTGGAAGTCCACTCCCGGGAAGAGCGATTCGGGGCTCCCCGACACCACCGGCGACAGCAGCACGAGAAGCAGCGAGGGGACGAGACCTCCGTACACGGCCCAGACGGCACCGCGCGTCGTGAAGGATCTCCAGAACAGCGAGTACAGCAGCACCGGCAGGTTCGCGGACGCGGCGACGGCAAAGGCCAGGCCCACCAGGAAGGCCACGTTGAGATCGCGGGCGAGCAGGCTCAGGGCGATGGCGACCACGCCGATGCCGACCGACGCGGTGCGCGCCACCGCGACCTCGCTGTGCGGCTTCGCACGACGACGACGCATCGAGGCGTACAGATCGTGTGCCACGGCGGCCGAGGACGCCAAGGTGATTCCGGCGACGACCGCGAGAATGGTGGCGAAGGCGATGGCGGCGACGACCGCGAACAGAACCGTTCCCCCGGTGGAGTCGACTCCACCGCCCAGATCGAGTGCCAGCAACGGAACCGCGGTGTTGCCCGCGGCGTTGGATCCACGCACCGCCTCCGGACCCACGATGGCGGCCGCGCCGAAGCCCAGCACGATCGTCATCAGGTAGAAGCCGCCGATGAGCCCGATCGCCCACAGCACCGAGCGTCGGGCGGCTCGTGCCGTCGGCACGGTGTAGAAGCGCGAGAGGATGTGCGGCAGTCCGGCCGTGCCGAGCACCAGCGCGAGCCCGAGGCTCATGAAGTCGAAGCGCGACGTCCAGTCACCGCCGTACCTCAGCCCTGGCGCGAGGAACGCCTTGCCGTGGCCGCTGCGCCCCGCGGCCGAGCGCAGCAGTTCGTTGACGTCCCCGTGAAACCGCATCAGGACCAGCACGGTGAGTCCGAGGGCTCCGCTCAGCAGCAGGACCGCCTTGACGATCTGGATCCAGGTGGTCGCCCGCATCCCTCCCATCGACACGTAGATCACCATGAGCGCGCCGACGCCGATCACCGTCCAGTTGCGCGCCGCCTCGCTCGTGCCTCCCAGAAGCAACGAGACCAGGGTGCCCGCGCCCACCATCTGTGCCACCAGATAGAGAACGGACACCGTCACCGAGGAGGTTCCGGCCGCGATCCGCACCGGCCGCTCCTCCATCCTGGCCGCGACGACGTCGGCGAGTGTGAACCGCCCGCAGTTGCGCACCAGTTCGGCGACCAGGAACAGGACGACCAGCCAGGCCACCAGAAATCCCACGACGTACAGCAGCCCGTCGTAGCCGTACAGCGCGATGAGCCCCGTCACCCCGAGGAAGGACGCGGCGGACATATAGTCACCAGAGATGGCAAAACCATTCTCCATCGGCGAGAACAACCGGCCGCCGACATAGAACTCCTCGGCCGAACCATGCCGATGACGACTCACCCATGTCGTGATCGCCAGCGTCACGGCGACGAACGCGCTGAACAGCAGCAGCGCCAGCGTCTGATGGTTGCCGCTCACCGCTCACCACCTCTGACGTTCCGCGTCAGCTCCTGGGTGTCCCAGCGCAGATCCAGTGCGGCCCGGTCCCTGCGCAACCGCGCGTGCCGCGCGTACGCCCACGCGAACAGGAACGTCGTGAGGAACTGCCCGAGCCCCGCGAGAAGCCCGATGTTCACCACACCGACCACCGGGCGCGCCATGAACCCCGGCGCCGTCGTCGCGGTCACGACATAGCCCACGTACCAGGGGAAGAAGACGGCGACGGCCGGGATGACGAACCTGCGGTACCTGCCGCGCACATCCTGGAAGGCGGCACTGCGCTGCACCTCCAGATAGACGTCGGCCGCCCCGCCGATTCGTCCTTCGTGCTCCGAGCGGGGAGCCGGAACGACGGGAGCGAGCGCACCCGTGCCGTCCAACTCACCCCAGCCGGAAGCGAGCGCGTCGTACCAGGGGTCGTCGAACCGGACTTCCCCGGCGCCGTCGCCGTCGTGCTTGTCCACCGAACTCTCCTTGTCCGCGACCCGTTTCGGCCGCGTGCCCAAGGATGGGCAGATCGGGAAGATCCCGGACTCTTCTCCCCGCGCTCTTCACCCCATCAGGTGACTTCACCTTGTCGGCGGCCGCACGAGACCCTTCCCGTAGGCGTAACGAACCGCCTGAGCACGATCCTTGAGACCGGTCTTGGCGAAGAGATTGTTGATGTGGGTCTTCACGGTGGCCGTGGACACGTGCAGTCTGCGGGCGATCTCCTGGTTGCTGAGGCCCTCGGCGATCAGCAGGAGCACCTCGGTCTCGCGCGAGGTGAGCCCGTCCGGGGTCTCGGCGGGCGGGCCGGGTGTCGGCTCCGGTTCCGACAGCCGTTCCAGAAGCCGCCGTTGGACACTCGGTGAGAGCCCGGCGTCCCCGGAGAGCACGCTTTCCACCGCCCGCACGATCTCGTCGCCTCCCGCGTCCTTGGTCAGATAACCGCGGGCCCCGGCCTTCAGCGCGGGGAACAACGACTCGTCGTCCCCGAACGTTGTGAGCACGACGACCTGTGTCCCGGGGTGTTCGGCACGGATGCGCCGTGTCGCCTCGACCCCGTCGCAACGGGGCATCCGCAGGTCCATCAGCACGACGTCCGGAGCCAGCCGGGCCACGAGCTCCACCGCCTCGTCACCGTCACCGGCCGCTCCGACGACCTCGATGCCCGGCAACAGCCCCAGCAGCATCACAATGCCTTCACGCACGACCGTCTGGTCGTCGGCGACCACGACGCGCGCCGGCCTCCCGGCGTCGTCCCGCTCGGTCATACCGGCACCTTCAGCGTCACCACGAACCCCTCCTCGCCCGGTCCGGCATCCAGCGAGCCGCCCAGCAGCTCGGCACGCTCCCGCATGCCCAGCAGACCGTACCCGGCTCCGGAGCCGCCCAGTTCGCCCGGCTCTCCGCCCGAGTCCCGCACGTCCAGCGTCACTTCGTGCCCGCCGTAGTCCAACGAGATGCGGATCTTGGCGCCCGGAGCGTGCTTGCGCACGTTCGTCAACGCCTCCTGCGCGACTCTGCGTACCGCCTGCGAGGCCTCGGCCGGCAGCGCCCGGCGCTCGCCCGTCACCGTGACATCGGCGCGGTCGGCGGTGGTGACGAGCGCGCTCAGGAAGTCCTCCAGGGGCGACATCTCGCCCCGGAGCGCGGAGAGTGCCTGGCGGGTCTCCGCGAGGCCCTCACGGGCCATTCCCCGAGCCGCCACGACCCGTCCGAGGATCGTCTCCCGGTCCGCTCCCCTCTCGATGAGCAGCCTCGCCGCCTCCAGATGCACGAGTTGCGCCGAGAGACTGTGGGCCAGCACGTCGTGGATCTCCCGAGCGATCCTCGAGCGCTCCGCGAGCGCCGCCGACTCCGCCTCGGCCGCCCGCGCCGCGCGCTCCTGCGTCAGCAGCCGCTGCGCACTGCCCCGAGCCTCCGCGTCGAGGCGCAGCACGTACCCCGCGAGGGCCAGCCCCACAGTGGTGGCCACGGTCGTCGGCCAGGCGTCGTCGTTGACCACCGCGTACCCGCCCAGCGCCACCGCGGTGGCGGGCAGCGCCGCCGCGAGAGGCAGCCGTTCCATCGCGCTGACGGCACACGCGCACCACAGGACGAGCGCCGGCACCCGGAAGCCCACACCCTGACCCACCACGGCGATCACCAGCAGCGGGGCGAGCAGCCCCAGGGACGGCAGCAGCCGATGTTCCAGCGTGGTCCGCCAGAACCCCCAGGCGAGAATCCCGCAGGCCGCGATCCCGGCCATGCCTCCGGCGAGGGCCCAGCCACGCAGCTCGGTGTTCATGAGAGTCGTCGCGACGATCGCGGCGAGGGCGACAGCGCGGACCACCCGGGTGAGCACACGACGCGCCTTGTGCACGCCTGCCCGTGAGAGTGCCTCACGGGAGGGCCAGCGCATCCACATGCCGTCCGTCATACGCGCTCCTCCCGCCGGGCCACCAGCGCGGAACGGGCCAGCAGGGTGGCCGCCAGGCCGAGCAGCAGCTCCGCGCACAGCAGGATCGACGCTTCGACCTCGTGGTGCGGGTCGATCGGACCGGCGCCGCGGAACGCCAGGAAGGCGAGAACGGCGGGCCCGATCCACCAGCGCCCGTCCACATCGATCCGGTGCGCACGGAGCCGGCGTGCGATCACCAGCGCGGCGACGGCGCGGATCACCCCAGCGTCGACAAGCCCGGACATGAGCGGCCTCCGTGAACGAGAAGCGGTTGTCCGCGGCGAGCGCCGCCGACACCACCGACGCTACGGAAAACACGTCCTCCGCAGATCGGAGCCCGGGTGGAACCTCACGGCCCCGCCTCTCCACCCAGGGGTGGACAGCCGCGAGCCCGCACCCGCACCCGCACCCGCACCCGCACCCGCACCCGCACCCGCACCCGCACCCGCACGAGAGCACACGAAAACGGGCCGTGCCGGTACACCCCTGACGTCCGTCGCCTCGTCCGGACCGAGCGGCGGCTCCCTGCGGGAGCCCACGTCGGATCCGACGGCGACGGACCGGGATGTACCGGCACGGCCCCTGCCACGGCAGAGCACGAGCACCGGCGAGCCGGAGGGCTACGCGTCGATGCGCGACCGGTCCAGCGTCGCGGCCGAGCTGGAGATGAACTCCTTGCGCGGGGCCACGTCGTTCCCCATCAGCAGATCGAACACCTGCTCGGAGGCCTCGAGGTCGGAGATGTTGATCCGGCGCAGCGTGCGGAACCGCGGATCCATCGTCGTCTCGGCCAGCTGATCGGCGTCCATCTCGCCGAGACCCTTGTACCGCTGGATCGAGTCCTTGTAGCGCACGTTCTTGCGCTGGAACTCCAGCAGGGTCTCCCGCAGCTCACGGTCCGAGTACGTGTAGACGTACTTGTCCTGCCCCTTCTTGGGCTGGCTGAGCTCGATCCGGTGCAGCGGCGGAACCGCCGCGAACACCCGCCCCGCCTCGACCATGGGCCGCATGTAGCGCTGGAACAGCGTGAGCAGCAGGATCCGGATGTGCGCGCCGTCGACATCGGCGTCGACGAGAAGGATGATCTTCCCGTAGCGGGCCGCGTCGATGTCGAAGGTCCGCCCGGAACCCGCCCCTATGACCTGGATGATCGCACCGCACTCGGCGTTCTTCAGCATGTCCGTCACGGACGCCTTCTGAACGTTGAGGATCTTGCCGCGGATCGGCAGGAGGGCCTGGAACTCGGAGTTCCGGGCCAGCTTCGCCGTACCCAGCGCGGAGTCGCCCTCGACGATGAACAGCTCGCTGCGCTCGACGTCGTCACTGCGGCAGTCGGCGAGCTTGGCGGGCAGCGAGGAGGACTCCAGCGCCGTCTTCCGGCGCTGCGCGTCCTTGTGCTGACGGGCGGCGATGCGGGTACGGGCGGCGGCGACGGCCTTCTCCATGACGACCCGCGCCTGCGCGGCCGCGTCCCGATTGGTGGAGGTCAGGAACGCCTTGAGCTCCTTGGTCACCACGTTCGTCACGATGCGACGGGCGGCCGAGGTGCCGAGGACCTCCTTGGTCTGTCCCTCGAACTGCGGTTCGGCGAGCCGCACGGTGACGACGGCCGTGAGGCCCTCCAGAGCATCGTCCTTGACGATGTCGTCCTCGGCCACTCGCAGCAGCTTCTTGACCCGCAGGACCTCGTTCATCGTCTTGGCGACGGCCTGCTCGAAGCCGGCGACATGGGTGCCGCCCTTCGGGGTGGCGATGATGTTCACGAACGACTTCAGGTTCGTGTCGTAGCCGGTGCCCCAGCGCAGCGCGACATCGACGCCCAGCTCGCGGGTGACCTCGGTCGGGGTCATCTGCCCGTGGTCGTCGAGGACCGGGACGGTCTCCTTGAAGATCCCCTGTCCAGAGAAACGGAGGACGTCACAGACGGGCCTGTCGGCGGCCAGGTACTCGCAGAACTCGCTGATCCCGCCGTCGAAGCGGAACGACTCCTCGCCCTTGCTGCCGCCGTCACCGAGCCCGTACTCGTCGCGGACGACGATGGTCAGACCCGGCACCAGGAAGGCGGTCTGGCGAGCGCGCTGGTGGAGGTGCTCCAGGGAGAGCTTGGCGTCCTTGAGGAAGATCTGGCGGTCCGCCCAGTAGCGCACGCGTGTCCCGGTGCGCGTCTTCGGGATCCGCTTGAGCTTGCGCAGCCCGCTCTCGGCGTCGAAGGCGGCATCGGGGCCCTCGGCCCGGAAGGCTCCCGGCGTACCGCGGCGGAAGCTCACGGCGTGGGTGTTGCCACTGCGGTCCACCTCGACGTCCAGGCGGGCGGAGAGCGCGTTCACCACGGAGGCGCCCACACCGTGCAGTCCACCGGAGGCGGCGTACGAGCCGCCGCCGAACTTGCCGCCGGCGTGCAGCTTGGTCATGACGACCTCGATGCCGGAGAGCCCGGTCTTGGGCTCCACGTCGACGGGGATGCCGCGGCCGTTGTCCCGCACCTCGACGGAACCGTCGTCGTGCAGGATCACGTCGATGTGGTCGCAGTAGCCCCCGAGGGCCTCGTCCACGGAGTTGTCGATGATCTCCCAGAGGCAGTGCATCAAGCCACGGCTGTCGGTCGACCCGATGTACATGCCCGGGCGCTTCCGCACTGCCTCGAGTCCTTCAAGGACGAGCAGGTGCCGCGCGGTGTAGTTGGAACCGTCCCGGTCTGCTCCGGTCAGCAGCGCTGTGGACGGCACGGACGTCTCGGCGGTCACGCGGTTCGCTCCTCGCTGAATTTCAGGGGGGACCCTTTTGGGCAAGGGCCCGGCTTCGGTCGCCGCTCAGAGGGTACCGAGGCCTGGTAGAGCCGTTGTAACGCCACCCTCGCACTAAACCCACACTAGTCCAGGATCGCATGGGTGTTCGATCCATCGATGGAGTGAAGTACATATCACGTTCCCTTCCGGGCATGAACCATTTAGGCTCCGGGCACGTCCTCATCAACAACCGGCAATCCAGCCGGGAGGACAGACACCCGACAGACAGCGCGAACCCGTACAGACACGAAGACACGCAATACGGCTCATTCGCCGCCAACCGGCAGCAGACAACCGACTCGAAAGAAAACTTCGAGGAAAAGCCGCGAGCGGGAACGTTTTCGGCCTGGTTGGATGTTGACCCTGGTACGACAGCTCGTCGAGCTAGAGAAGAGGCGACGTGACTACTGTTCTGACCCCCGCGAGCCCGCTGACGGCCGCTGACCGCTGCGACCGTTGCGGCGCCCAGGCATATCTGCGCGTCGTCCTCCTGAGCGGCGGAGAACTGCTCTTCTGCGCCCACCACGGTCGCAAGTTCGAGCCGGAACTCAAGAAGATCGCCGCTGAGATACAGGACGAGACGGAGCGGCTGACGTCCGTTCCCGAGAGCGTCAACGACGAAGAACACTGACCCTTCGCATCAACGACGAGCGGGTGCCGGCGACAGGCCGGTCAGTGGGCGGCCACCTCCTGGACACAGGGAGTGGCCGCCCGCACTCGTACCGCAGCGTCCGCGCCTGTCAGCCGTCCGCATCCAGGGCCTGGGCGATCTCCGAGACCCGGGTGTAGACGCCGGGGCTCCCGGCGCGCCCGCAGCCGACCCCCCAGGACACCAGGCCGATCAGACGCCCCTGGGCGACCAGAGGCCCGCCACTGTCCCCCTGGCAGGCGTCACGGCCCCCCTCCTGCTCCCCCGCGCACACCATGGACGCCGCGTCGTAGGTCCCGTCCGCGCCGCCGGGGTAGGCCCGCTCGCACGAGGCGTCGGGAAGTACGTGGACGTCCGCGGCCCGCAGGCCGTTCGCGTAGTCGCCGCCGCCCGTCAGGTCGCCCCAGCCGTAGACCACCGCGGCGGCGCCCGGCTCGTACGCCTCGTCCCCGGACGGCGCCATACGGATCACGGAGGCGGCGGGCAGCGGCTCCGCCAGCGTCAGTACACCGAAGTCCCCGGAGTTCGTGTAGCTGTCGTAGTGGGGGTTGACCCAGATGTCACGAACCGGGATCTCCTTGCCCTCACTGGATCTCAGGTCCCCGCGCCCGGCGATGACCTTCAGGTCGCGCGCCTGGTCGGGCGGATCCCCCAGCACTTCGGCGCCCAGGCAGTGGGCCGCGGTCACGACCGTGGTCGGACCGACGACCACTCCTCCGCAGAACTGTCCCGCGCGCGTACCCCCGAACCGGTCACGGCTGGACAGCGCCACCGTCCACGGACTCTCGGAGATCTGGACCGGACGACTTCCGATGACAACGCTGTCGGAGGCCGCCAGAGCGGGGGACGTCAGCGGTATCACCGCTGCGGCGGCCACAAGGGCCAGCACCGGGACGTAGGGACGGCGCATGCGCACTCCTCACACGGGGACGGTCATGGAACACCCAGAGTGATCCACCGCGCGCGGACACGCACTCCGCGCAAACGGCGAGGGCCCGACTCCCAGCTGGGAGTCGGGCCCTCGCCGTACACGCGGCCGAGGCCTAGTCGAGATAGTCGCGCAGCACCTGGGAGCGCGACGGGTGACGCAGCTTCGACATGGTCTTGGACTCGATCTGGCGGATCCGCTCACGGGTCACGCCGTACACCTTGCCGATCTCGTCCAGGGTCTTCGGCTGACCGTCGGTGAGACCGAAGCGCATCGAGACGACGCCCGCCTCGCGCTCGGACAGGGTGTCGAGAACCGAGTGCAGCTGCTCCTGCAGAAGCGTGAAGCTGACCGCGTCGGCGGGGACGACGGCCTCGGAGTCCTCGATGAGGTCACCGAACTCGCTGTCACCGTCCTCACCCAGCGGGGTGTGCAGCGAGATGGGCTCGCGACCGTACTTCTGGACCTCGATGACCTTCTCGGGGGTCATGTCGAGTTCCTTGGCCAGCTCCTCCGGGGTGGGCTCGCGGCCCAGGTCCTGGAGCATCTGGCGCTGCACGCGCGCGAGCTTGTTGATGACCTCGACCATGTGCACCGGGATACGGATGGTGCGCGCCTGGTCGGCCATGGCACGAGTGATCGCCTGACGGATCCACCAGGTGGCGTACGTCGAGAACTTGTAGCCCTTGGTGTAGTCGAACTTCTCGACCGCGCGGATCAGACCGAGGTTGCCCTCCTGGATGAGGTCCAGGAAGAGCATGCCGCGACCGGTGTAGCGCTTGGCCAGGGAGACCACCAGACGGAGGTTGGCCTCCAGGAGGTGGTTCTTGGCGCGACGGCCGTCCTCGGCGATGATCTCCAGCTCGCGCTTGAGCTTGGGGGCGAGCTTGTCGGCGTTGGCCAGCTTGTCCTCGGCGAACAGACCGGCCTCGATGCGCTTGGCGAGCTCGACCTCCTGCTCGGCGTTGAGCAGCGGGACCTTGCCGATCTGCTTCAGGTAGTCCTTGACCGGGTCCGCGGTGGCGCCGGCCACGGCGACCTGCTGGGCAGGCGCGTCGTCCTCGTCGTCGTCGGAGAGGACGAAGCCCTTGTTCTCGGCTCCCTCCTCTTCCTCCTCGCCGGCCTTGCCCGGGGTCTCCTCGGCCGCCTCGTCGTCGACGAGCTCGGCGTCGTCCTTCTTCGCGGCCGTCTTCTTGGCCGCCGTCTTCTTGGCGACCGTCTTCTTGGCGACCGTCTTCTTCGCCGTCGTCTTCTTGGCGGCAGTGGCCTTGCCTGCGGGCGCGTCCTCGGCCGAATCGTCGGCGAGGGCAGCCGGAGCCGCGGTGGCGGTGGCCTTCTTGGCGGTCACCGTCTTGGCCGCCACGGTCTTGGTGGCGGTGCGCTTGGCCGGACTCTTCGCTGCGACGCTCTTGCGGGTGCGCTTGGGCTCCGCGGCACTGACCATCAGCGTCACACCCTCTTCCTCGAGGATCTGGTTGAGGCTGCGCAGTACGTTCTTCCACTGAGTGGCCGGAATCTGGTCAGCTTCGAAGGCCCGACGCACGTCATCGCCGGCGATCTGCCCCTCAGCCTTTCCCCGCTCGATGAGCGCCATGACAGAGACGGACTCGGCGATCTCCGGCGGGAGCGTACGGGATGTGCTGGCCGACACGAACAACCTCTCGGGACGTTGAAAAAACGGCTTCCGGCCCCGTCCGATGCGGACAGGGACCGACGACCGCCGACTGGGGATGGGCCGACGGCGCGGGCGGGGGCCGGGGAGTTACACAGCGCCGGAAACGGCGTCTGTATTCCCTCCTCGGCTATCACCTCTTAGGTCATCGCGCTGCCCCAAAGAGTGTTACGCCCAATCTGCGTGGCCCGAGTCACACCCCGTAAGCGCTCAAAAGACAACAGATCATGTCAGACCAGGTCAGGTCATGATCCGTCACCCGGTCTCGCCGTCGGAACCCCACCGCATCCGCGAAGGATTCGGCGGGGTCCCGACGAAGGACGGTTCACCGGCCTGGCGCTGCCACGGACGCGCACACCCTCCGGACGGCGTCACCCTCTGCGCGCGATCAGTGCTCGCGCGGCGCGGGCACGACACGCTCCACCTCGGGCTGGACGGTGAGCAGCTGCCGCATGGCGGTCTCGGCCGCGGCGCCGTCGGCGGCGGCGAGGGCGTCGGCGATGCGGGCGTGGTGCCCCAGCGAGGCGTCGGTCGGCCGGTCACAGCCGGTGATCGGTACACCGGAGACCTGAAGCGCCGCCGACACGATTCCGGAGAGGTGCTCCAGCATCCGGTTGCCCGCGAGCTGGATCAGCAGCGAATGGAACTCGGCGTCGGCCCGGGAGAACGTGAGGGAGTCACCCTGCGTCATGGAATGGCCCATGATCTCGACCATGTCGCCGAGTCGCTGCTGGAGCTCCTCCCGTCCGTGCCCGGCCGCGAGGCGGGCCGCGAGCGGCTCGATCGTCCAGCGGAGCTCGCTCAGCTCGCGCCTCTGGTTGTCCCGCTGCGGACCGAAGGCCCGCCATTCGATGATGTCCGGGTCGAGAAGATTCCAGTCGCTGACGGGACGCACGCGCGTGCCGACGTTCGGGCGGGCACTGACCAGCCCCTTGGCCTCCAGGACGCGGAGCGACTCACGGACGACGGTCCGGGAGACCTCGAACCGCTGGCCGATCTCCTCGGGGACGAGCGGGCGGTCCGCGCCGAGGTCTCCGGAAACGATCATCTGGCCCAGCTGCTGGACGAGTTGGCCGTGCAGCCCGCGTCCGCGGCTGCCCGCGGCACGGCGTCCGACGCGGCCGAGCTCCGGCTCGGCGCTCTCCCACACCGGGGCGCCCACACGGTCGACACCGGGAGCGTCGGCATAGGGGTAACGGTCGAGGTCGCCCGGTCCGGCCAGGCCGGAATCTGAGGAACGGGCGGCGGTCATCATGGTCTGCGCAAGGGTACTCACGGGTCTTTTGTCGGCGCCGACTTCAACTCCCTTGAGGTCTTTGGTGAAAAGCACACGAAAGGGTGATCGCTCACCCCGTCGCAATTGACGCCTTATCGGAAAGAAATGGGCGTTCTTCGGGGAGTTGTGCGCACAGGCGGGAACGGAAGGGGGCGGACGGTCGTCATCGGACCCGGCCCCGCAGCGTCGTGAACAGATATGCGCAGAGCAGTGTGGTCAGCGACAACATCAGTGCCCCGCCCACGGGTTGAGCGAGCACCCGCACCGCGGCAGCCAGGTAGCGCTCCCCACCGAACGGCCACTGCACGAGAAGCAGCTCCCGAAGCCGTTCCGGGAACCCGGCCGCCGTCCGTACAGACGGCCCCCACAAGACCTTTTGTACGAGCGGTACGACGACGATCGGCACGGCGAGCACCGCGGCGAGCCCGGCGGCGGTGGACCGGAAGATCCCTGCCGCGAGCACGCCCGCCCACGCGCAGCCCACCACGAGACCGAGCCAACTCGCGCCCAGGGAGAACCAGTCCGGCGGAACTCCGGTGAGCTCCCGTCCGTAGACGAGGTAGAGCGCTTCGAGGTCGCATCCCACCGTGAGGAACGCCAGCATCAGCGCGGTGGCGGAGGCGACGAGGAGCTTCGCCGCCAGCAGCCCCAGCCGGCGCGGGACGGTGCCTCGGTCCGCGGCGAGGGCGGGATGCCGGAACTCCTCACCGAACGCGACGGCTCCCAGCAGTCCGGCACCGATCGCGGCGGGCGGCAGCGGGAGTTCCCGCGGCCACGCCGCCAGCAGTCGTGGCTGCGGCGTGTGACCGATCCTGGCCAGGAGCACGGACAGGAGGACCGAGGTGACGAGAACCCCGGCCACGGTGAGGTAGCCGGTGCCGACACCGGCCGCCCTGCGCAGTTCGTAGCGCAGGGGACGCAGCGGGTTCGGGGCCTGCCGTACGGCGATGGGGGGCGGGAGCGGGGAGTCGTCGTGCGCCGCCGGTGTCTCGGAGCGCAGCTCATCGGCCCCCGGCTCGCCTTCCCCGGCGGACACCTCCGGCGCGGGCCCCTGCGCCCCCTCCTCGGGGTCCGAAGTCGGTGCGGGACCCATGTCGCCCGTCTCGTCGGCGAGTTGGTGGACGAGGATGCCGTGCCGGAAGGCAGCCTCACCGATGTCGGCGCAGGTACTCCCGTACACCGAGAGCCGGTTGCCCCCCTCGCGCACGACCTCGACGGAACGCTGTGCGGTGCGGGCCTCCTTGGTCAGCAGGGAACCGAGGCGGGCCGCGTGCGGGCTCCGGACGGCGACCCGTGGCCTGAGCCGGGTGCGGGCGAAGTCCGCGACCTCCTGCTCGGCGACGAGTCTGCTCTGTTCCAGCGTGACGACCCGGTCCGCGGTTCGCGCGGCCTCCTTGGGGTCGTCCGTGGTGAACAGGACCGTGCCGCCCTGCGTCGCGTGCGCCCGCAGGATCCCGTGCAGCCAGCGCCCCTCGCCGACGCTCAGTCCGTCCGCCGGGTCGTCGAGCACGAGGGTGTGCGGGTCCGCCAGGAGCGCGCAGGCCAGCCCGAGCCGGCGGTCCATGCCGCGGGACAGCGTGACAAGGCGCTCGTCGCGAAGGCCGACGAGCCCGACCACTTCGAGCACTTCGTCCGCGCGGCGCACGGGCACCCCGACCGCGGCGCACAGCATGCGGAGTTGACCGCGGACCGTACGCGCCGGATGGCCCGGAACCTCGCCCATGAGCACGCCGACCTCGCGCGAGGGATGGGCGATCCGATGCAGTGGCCGCCCACGGAAGTAGGTGATTCCGCGGCCCTGTTGGAGTTCGAGCATGAGCTTCAGCACCGTCGTCTTGCCCGCGCCCCGGGCTCCGAGAAGCGCTGTGACGTGGCCCGCGCGCGCCTCGAAGGACACGTCGTCGACAGCGGGCGGACGCGCCTTACGCGTGTTGCTGGTCAGTCCGATGGCCTGGATCACTCGAAGCAAGATAGCGCTACATTTGGGAATTTTCGGGCACCTTGCGGCTCGTCCGCGCCGGGCCTCGCGGCTCCCGCGGACACCGGGAAGCCCCGGCCGCCGAAAACGTGCCGCGTACCTCAGACCTCGGGGCGGAGCATCGGCGGGTTGAGCAGGGTGGCGCCTCCCGCTCGGAACAACTGGGCGGGGCGGCCGCCCTGGCGCGTGGTCGTGCCCCCCGTGGGCACGAGGAAGCCCGGTGTGCCCGTCACCTTGCGGTGGAAGTTGCGCGGGTCGAGCACCACACCCCAGACGGCTTCGTAGACCCGGCGCAGTTCACCCACCGTGAACTCGGTCGGACAGAACGCGGTCGCCAGGGACGAATACTCGATCTTGGATCGGGCACGCTCCACACCGTCGGAGAGGATCTGCGCGTGGTCGAACGCGAGGGGCGCCGCCTGCTCCCCGTCGCGCCCGTACCCGCCTTGCCGCAGCAGCTCCTCGACGGGCGCCCAGCGCGCGCTGTTCGCGTCGCCGCCCGCCCGGGGCGCGGGCAGGTCGGGAGCCAGCGCGAGGTGCGCGACGCTGACCACCCGCATCCGGGGGTCACGCTTGGGGTCGCCGTACGTCGCGAGCTGCTCCAGGTGGGCTCCGTTGTCCTGGGCGGGCACGGAGGGGTCGTGCGCGCACAGGCCCGTCTCCTCGGCCAGTTCGCGGGCCGCGGCCTGGGCGAGATCCTCGTCGGTCCGCACGAAACCGCCGGGCAGCGCCCATCGCCCCTGGAACGGCTGCTCGCCCCGTCGTACCGCCAGCGCGCACAGGGCATGGCGGCGCACGGTCAGCACGACCAGGTCCACGGTCACGGCGAAGGGCGGAAAGGCTGACGGGTCGTAGGGCATGCCGCGATCATAGTCGTCTGCCTGACGATAAACACCTCCTTCGGCAGGCCGGTCCATGGTTGATCGACCTCCGTCCGGCACGGCACCCGGCTGTCGCGAAGGCCTCGTACGAAGTCGTCTCCCGCGACGTCACGTCCTCAACTGCAGCCCGTCGCCCACCTCCTCGACCGTGGCGAGGCCTGCTCCGCTGACGCGCACGGAGAAGGGTGCGCCCGAGATCCGCAGGCCCGTCAGCGCGATCTCTCCGAGCGGCGCACTACGGAACGGGCGCAGGGTCACGGTCCCGGCCGGCGCATCGGGGCGGATCCCGGCCAGGGAGCCGAGCAACAGCACCCCGGCCGCGGCGGAGGTGGCGGCGGGCCGGGCGGCCGCGGGATGGGGAATCGGGGCGCTCCCCCGCGTGCGCCGCTCTCCCGCGTACATCTCGGGCAGCCGGTCGCCGAAGGCCTGGGCCGCCGCCAGGACGCCGCGCAGCAGTGAACCGGCCTCCCTCCCGTGTCCCGCGGCGGCGAGCCCCGTGACCGCGACGGCCGTCTCGTGGACGCGGACGGCCCCGCCTCGATGGCCGAACGGGTTGTACGCCGCCTCCTTCGCCCCGAGGCTCCGCAGTCCCCAGCCGGAGTCCATGTCCGGGCCACCGAGCAGCCGCGCGAGCTGTTCGGTCCTCGCCTTGTCGAGCAGCCCGGGGGCCAGCTCTCCTGAGCCCAGCAGACCGGTGTCGAGGAGATGGGAGGTGCTCGAACCGAGATGGGGAACGAGCCGTCCGTCCGAGGCGCGGGCGGCCGCCGGTCCGCCTCCGCGGCCGTCCTCGATCCAGAAGTCTTCACAGAACGCCGTCCGCAGCGCCCGGGCCCATTCGCGCAGCTCGGTGCCGCCGCTCCGCCCGTGGTCGTCGAGCAGGTCGGCGCCGAGCAGCGCCGCTCGATGCGCGTGCGCCTGCGTCTCGCAGCGGAACGGTCCGCCCGGCTGCGGGTCGGACAGGTACGTGTTGTCGCCGACCGCTGTCCGCAGCCACTCCAGGCACCGCTCCGCCGCGGGCAACAGCTCCTCGACCTCCCGCTCGGCCAGTCCCCAGCGCCGGGCCTCGGCGAGGAGCACGGGGAAGCCCAGCGTCGCCTCGGTCGCCGTGCACCCCGGGGGCAGGTGTGGCCCGCCGTCCCGGAGCAGTCCCGGGATCAGGCCGCGGCGGGGGTCCTGACCGGTGAACTGGGTGCGGGCGAGGGTCCGCAGGGTGCCGGCGGCGAGACGCGTGCCGAGCGGCAGCGTCATCCGGGCCGCGGCCAGTGCCTCGGCCGGAGCCAGCCCGCAGCGCCATGGCACTCCCGCCGCCAGGTGGGTGTCGGTGGGATGCCCGGGGTCACGGAGCAACAGGGCCCGAAGGTCCTCCACGCAACTGCGCAGCAGCTCCTCGGCACCGGTCTCGTCGCTCACCACCCGGGCCTGGGCGAACGGGCTCGTGGCACCGCGGCCCACCGCCCTGATCGGTCGCCGCCCGTCCGGCCGGACGCGCAGTTCGACACCGAAGGTGCCACCGGGCGGCAGTTCGAGTTCCCAGCGCAGCAGTCCCGCGGACGCCAGGGCGTCGGTGGGCGGCGGGTCGGCGGTCACGGTCACGTACCCGGTTGCGGTGGACCAGCGCAGGCCGGAGGCGTGGACGCTGGCCGGCAGCTCGGGCCCCGCCCGGCCCGAGGCGACCGAGCCCAGTTCCGCGAGGTCGGTCCCGAGGGCGACCTCGACGGGCAGACGCAGTGCCCGAGGAGCCGAGCTCCGCAAGGTGATCCGCTCGGTACCGTCCGCATGGCGCGTTCTCTCGACGACGACGTCCGGGTCCGGTCCGACGTCGGAGGAGGCGCGAAGCGTACCCACGAACCGGGCTCGGTCGGCCGCGAGCATGCGGGCCTGGGTGGCGAGTGGTTCCCGGCCGGCGATCCGTACCTGGCAGCGGGACAGCATGCGTCGCCCCTCCCGGTAGAAGCCCTCCAGTCCACGGCCGGTCAGCTGTCCCTCCGCCGGGGAGATCACCAGCCCCGGCAGGGCGACGCAGATCAGGGAGGTGTGGGCGGGCGGCAGGTCCGCCGTCCGGCCCGGGACGGAAGGGAACGTCCGGGCGTCGCTGGGCCCGCGCCTTTCCGGAATGGCGGGCGCCCCGGCGTTCCGACCCGCTCGTGGGGCCGCCGGAGCGCCCTCGGGTCTGAGGGACCGGGCGACCTCGTGCCCCGGCGGGCGGCCGCCGTCGGGGACCGAGGACGGTTCGGGCATGGACATGGGGGTTTCCTCCGCGCTCGTGCGCCTGGAGCGCGTTCCGCTCCTGGTGGGGACTCCGCGGGGCAGGGTCGAGGCGTTGTGGCGGCGCGCCCCGGCCACGGAATCCGCCACTCAGGTGAACGGGACAGCCCTGTCCGGGGTCACGCGTTTCGTCCGGTAAGCCGACCGAATGGCGGTGGGACGGCCGACGAGGCCCACCGGCATCGGCCGAGCGGAGATCAGCGGTACCGAGGGTGTCCTTCCAGAAGCCGCCTCGCCGGAATCCCCTCTGCCCGAGGCCGTCCTTCCCCGGCCCGACCGTCCGAGCTGTCCCGCCGGCCGTTCCCGATCCGCTCCCCTCACCCGTCCTCTCCGGCGGCACGCCGACCGCTCTCGTCCCGTGCGCGGAGGCGGCTGTCCGGGGCCTCGGCCGCTCGCCCCGGTCCGTCTCCCGCCGAGATGGGCGCACCGGCCGGGCGGCGTCCACGGGCACGCGCGGTTCCGGGGGCGCTACGGCCCGGGTGTCCCGCGCCGTTCGCCGTCGGGCGGCTCCGCCGGCGGCGCCGAGCGGCGGGCGTCGCGTGACGGGCGTCGGGCGCGGGGGAAGCGCAGGTCGGGTCGGTCGCCGGGTGCCGCGCCCCGGGGACGTCCGGCCGCTCCACCGCCGTCGCGTCATCGCCCGCGCGCCCCGCGCGCAGACAGCGTCGGACGGATTCCGGATCCAGGCCCTCGTTGCAGGCCTGGTGGAGCAGCCGGGCGAACAGATAGTCGGGATCGGCGCCGAGCGCCATCGCCAGCGCTTCTCGCGCTTCCAGTTCGTCGCCCAGGGACCAGGCGACCCAGCCGGCGAGGGTGAGCGGTGCCGCGGCGTGCTCGCGGTAGGGGCCGACACAGCGGCGGGCCAGCGCCCGCCACAGACGCAGCGCCGGGCCGGCCTCGTCGCCCTCCATCCACTGCGCGGCCCGGTCCCGGGTCGTGCGGTCCTGAAGGCCGAGAATCAGTGTGGCGGCCTCGTCGTCCTCCAGCAGTCCGTCGTCACGGAGGTCCGCCGGACGCGTCCCGGTCACGGGCGGGACCTGCGCGAACCGGTCCCTGACCCGCCGGGCGAGCGCGAGGGCCTCCTCAGCCACCTCGGCGCGACTGGCGTCCTCCAGGATCCTCGGCACGAGGGCCATGCTGGCCGCGTCCAGAGCCACCTCCTGACCGAGTGCGACGGTGGCGGACTCCCAGGGAAGGAGCCTGGCCGTCAGTTCTTTCAGGGACCCGCGCACCTGAATTCCGGCGTACGTCGCGGCGGCGGCGAGGACCGAGGTCCCGGGCAGGCCCATGGGCGTGCCCTCCGGCGGGCAGCACCCCCTGCCCGGGCAGGTGTAGGACCAGAAGCGGCCGTCGGAGATGCAGAGAGCCTCGATCACCGGGACGTCGAGACGTCCGCACGCCGTCCGCAGCAGTTGCGCGAGCGGGCGCAGGCGTTCCATGACCTCCCGGCCCGATTCACCGCTCCCGGGTTCCTGGCACAGGTACGCCACCATGCTCTCGGGCCGGGCTCCCCGGCGCTCGCTGCCTTTCACCAGGCCCTGCGCCAACTGGTCCGAGACGGAGGGCCAGTCCTCCGCCTGGGCGGGGATCCCGAGGCGGGCCCGGCCGCCGAACCTGCCCCGCCGCTCCCGGTCGTGCAGGGCGGCCAGCACGATGCTGTCGTCAGGGCGGTATCCGAGGAGGTAGGGCAGCGCGTCGGCCAGCTCCGCCGGGGTGCGCAGAGTCACCTGGTGCTCCGCGCCCGGCACGACCGGGACACCCGGGCCGCCCAGGTGCCGGCGGGCGCCGTGGGCGAGACCCGCGCCGCCCTCGTGGTGCCGCGGGGCCGGGACGGCCGTGCCGCCGGAGATCCCCGGACGCTCCGGTCCGCCCGGCCGGTCCCGGCCCGCACGTCCGGTCGGGTCCCCCGGGCCGTTCCACCCGTCCCCGGCGCGGCCGACCGGCCGGCTCCGGCCGCCCGCGTCGACACCTCGGTCCTGTCCCGGGTGACCACCGCGCCCACCGATCGCGCCGCTGTTCTCGTCGCCGGACCGGCCGGCCACTTCGTCGTGATTCGTCATGCGGTGACCATCTCGCGGATCGCAAAATTCCGTTTCAGCCTGTGGATAACCTTCCTCATGATCACGCCAAAAGTTGTCCCCAGCCGCGGGGGCTCGTTCGCGCTATGTCCGACCCATCGGGTTGCATGGAGCCATGACCAACGAAGACCCGCGACCCGAGAACGCCGACAACGCACACGACGACGCCCGCGAAGAGCTGCGGACCGCGGCCGATGCCGTCCTGGCCCGCCTCGTCGGGGCCGAGGCCGGCCGGGCTCGACTGCGCGAGGACCAGTGGCGCGCCATCGAGGCGCTGGTCGCCGACAAGCGCCGAGCGCTGGTCGTGCAGCGGACCGGCTGGGGCAAGTCCGCGGTGTACTTCGTCGCGACCGCGCTGCTGCGCGAGCGGGGCGCCGGACCCACGGTGATCGTCTCGCCGCTTCTGGCGCTGATGCGCAACCAGGTGGAGGCCGCCGCCCGCGCCGGAATCCGCGCGCGGACGATCAACTCCTCGAACCCGGAGGAGTGGGACACGATCCAGGCCGAGGTGGCGGCGAGCGAGGTCGACGTCCTCCTCGTGAGTCCCGAGCGGCTGAACAACCCCGATTTCCGTGACCAGGTGCTGCCCAAGCTGGCCGCCGCGACCGGTCTGCTGGTGGTCGACGAGGCGCACTGCATCTCCGACTGGGGTCACGACTTCCGGCCGGACTACCGTCGCCTGCGCACCATGCTCGCCGACCTGCCGCCCGGCGTCCCCGTGCTGGCCACCACGGCGACGGCCAACGCGCGCGTGACGGCCGATGTCGCCGAGCAGCTCGGCACCGGCGCCAGCACCGACGCGCTGGTCCTGCGCGGCCCGCTGGACCGCGAGAGCCTGAGCCTCGGTGTGCTGCGGCTGCCGGACGCCGCCCACCGGATGGCCTGGCTCGCGGAGCACCTGGGCGACCTGCCGGGCTCCGGCATCATCTACACGCTCACCGTGGCCGCGGCCGAGGAGGTCACCGCGTTCCTGCGACAGAGCGGGTACACCGTGGCCTCGTACACCGGGAAGACGGAGAACGCGGACCGCCAGCAGGCCGAGGAGGATCTGCTCGGCAATCGCGTCAAGGCCTTGATCGCCACGTCCGCGCTGGGCATGGGCTTCGACAAGCCCGACCTGGGGTTCGTGGTGCACCTGGGTTCCCCCTCCTCCCCCATCGCCTACTACCAGCAGGTGGGACGCGCGGGACGCGGTGTGGAGCACGCGGAGGTGCTGCTCCTGCCGGGCAAGGAGGACCAGGCGATCTGGGAGTACTTCGCCTCGATCGCCTTCCCGCCGGAGGAGCAGGTGCGGCGCACCCTGGATGTGCTGGCCGGGGCCGGGCGGCCTCTGTCGTTGCCCGCGCTCGAACCGCTGGTGGAACTGCGCAGATCCCGTCTGGAGACCATGCTCAAGGTGCTCGACGTGGACGGCGCCGTCCACCGGGTCAAGGGCGGCTGGATCTCCACGGGAGTGCCTTGGACGTACGACACCGAGCGCTACGCCTGGGTCGCCAAGCAGCGGGCCGCGGAGCAGCAGGCGATGCGGGACTACGTGTCCACGACCGGCTGCCGCATGGAGTTCCTGCGCCGGCAGCTGGACGACGAGGGAGCCGTCCCGTGCGGGCGCTGCGACAACTGCGCGGGCGGCCGGTTCCAGACCTCCGTGTCCACGGCAGCGCTGGACGCGGCGAGCGGCGAGCTGGGCCGCGCCGGGGTGGACGTCGAGCCCCGGAAGATGTGGCCCACCGGGCTGCCGGCGGTCGGCGTCGACCTGAAGGGACGCATCCCGGCCGGTGAGCAGGCCGCTCCGGGACGGGCTCTGGGACGGCTCTCGGACATCGGCTGGGGCAACCGGCTGCGGCCGATGCTCGCCCCGCAGGCCCCGGACGGGCCCGTTCCCGACGACGTGGCCAAGGCTGTGGTCGGCGTCCTGGCCGACTGGGCGAAGGGCCCGGACGGCTGGGCGTCCGGAAAGCCCGACGCCCAGCCGCGGCCGGTGGGCGTGGTGACCATCGCCTCGCGTTCGCGGCCCCGGTTGATCCAGTCGCTCGGCGCGCGGATCGCGGAGGTCGGCCGGCTGCCGCTGCTGGGATCCGTGGAGTACGTCGGCGAGGTGTCACAGATGTCCCGGAGCAACAGCGCTCAGCGGCTGAAGGCACTGGACGGAGCGTTGTCCGTGCCGCCGGAACTGGCCGACGCGCTGAAGGAGGCGGGTGGTCCGGTCCTGCTGGTGGACGATGCCACGGAGACGGGCTGGACGCTGGCGGTGGCGTCGCGGATGCTTCGCAGAGCGGGCGCTCAGGCGGTGTTGCCGCTGGTCCTCGCCGTTCAAGCGTGACCCGCGTGTCGCCATGCGGAACAGCGGGCAGGTATATAGGTCGCTAATCGTCCAAAAACGGTCCGTGGCCCCAATTGCTCGTTGCCGCAACCCAGTTCGACAGGAAGAATTGAGCTCCGCCCCCCGCACGGTTCGCCCCCTGGTCCGGTAGGGCTCTGCTGCGGCGTGCCATTCCCCCAAATCCGACTCCGCCCACCGTATGGGCACGTAGCCGAAGGGAGGACCGTGACCTTCGGATTCGCTCCGTCCTCGGCGGCATCCATGTCGACGTCTCCCGACCTGTCCGCCGCTTCCACCGACCCAGTGGCCCGCATGCTCGAACCCGCCGAATGGGCCTCGGCCGGAATTCCGCTCCTGCGTGATCCCCGCGATGTCGTCAGCGGGCTGCACGCCCGGCACCGGCCCAGACCGGCGACCGCCATCGTGGCCGTGCTCGATCCGGAGGAGCGGCTGATGGCGAGCGCGTCCTTCACCCGGCGTTCGGCACCGGCCGACGGCTGGATGTTCCGCAACGTGCTGCTCGCGCAGCTGCGCCGGGTCATCCCGCACGACCTGCGACGTCGCTCTCCCGTGCGCACGGCCGTGCTGCTGTACTGCCGGGACGGCGACGCGCGCTGGACGCCGGAGGACGGAGCCTGGATGTGGGGACTGCGGGACGCCTGCACGCTTCACGGACTGCGGTGCGGGGCGTACATCACCCTGACGCGTGACGGCTGGCAGGTTCTCGGCGAGGGCCGGGGCGGACGCCGCCCCAACTCCGAATCGACACCGGAGTTCTTCGCGGGCGAGGTGCTGCCGCCCCTGCCCCGCACCGGAGGCGTCGCCTCGGAGATCATGCGCCGGGCGGCCGCCCGCTGACACGTGAACGCGCCTCACGGCGTCCGGCCCGCCCCGGGGGAAGGCGGGCCGCACACGTCAGGCGAAGCGTTCGGGGGTCGCGCCGCTCAAGCACGGGGTACAGCGCCACGGATACACCCCTCCCCGGCCTGGGGCACGGACGCGCCCTCGACCGAAGGAGGGGAACCACCGGGCGCCGGGGACACAGTGAGTGACGTGCGCATGCCACCATCGACGGTGAACGGCGAGAGAGGCCGATCACCGTCCCTGCGACGCCCGCCGAGAGCGGGAGGGGCGCGAGCCGTGACCTGGCACCGCCACAGAACACCCCGTACGGACCGGCGAGCGATGGGCGGAACACCCCCGCGCGCATGAACGCACCACAAGCGGCCGCCACGGGTGCGCGTCTCGGGCACCCGTCGCGCAGGGGTCTGGACACGTCACGGGCAGGCCGAGGCGACCACCCTGCAGGTGCCGCCGCGGCGGCACCCTCAGCGTCCCGCCGGGCGGGTTCCGGATCAGGTCCGGAACACGCTCAGACGCCCGCGCCCAGAACCGAGTTGATCTGCTGCGGGTCACCGCAGACGATCAGCAGGGCACCGGCCCGGCCGAGGGCCAGGGGCAGCGCGGTGGCCACGGCCTCGCCGGAGCCGCCGTTGACCGCGACCACGACCACGGGACGGGACACGATCCGGCCCGCGGTGGAGGCCCCGGCGTAGAAGACGTCGTCGCCGGCGTCCTGCTGCGCCCAGTAGGCGGCCTCGCCGAAGGAGAGTTCGTGCGCGGCCCACGGGTGCGGATCGCCGGTGGTGACCACCAGCACCTCCCCGGGGGCGCGGCCCGACTCCAGCAGCAGGTCGACGGCTTCTTCGGCAGCGTCCAGCGCGCCGTCGGCCGAAGCCGGGACAAGCTGGATCTGCGGGGTGGCGGCAGCGGGTGCGGCCGCCTTGACGGACGGCCCCGGCGCGGCCACGACCGGCTCGCGCGGGGTGCGTTGGACCGGCATCGGCCGGACAGGACCAGGACGGCCGGGACGCGGCGGAGCCGCGGGACGGGGACCGGGTACAGGACGGGGGGTCGGCGCGACGCGGCCACTGGCCGGAGTGACGCGGGGACCCTGGGCACTCTCGTGAATCTGAGGCTCCTCGGGAATGAGAGGCATGAGCTGATATCTATCAAACGCCGGTGCGACTCGCCTCGGCGGGTGGCACATGAATGCGAAAGGAATCGTCAGAAATCGAAGCCGAGCTGGCCCTCGATCTCCGGAACGTTCCCATCCGCCCAGCTGCGGACCTTCTTGAGATGCCGCCACTGGGGCAGCGCATCAAGATACGCCCACGACAACCGGTGGTACGGAGTGGGGCCCCGCTCCTCCAGCGCGGCTTTGTGGACCGGCGACGGGTACCCGGCGTTGGCCGCAAAACCGAAGTCTGCATGGTCGATGCCCAGTTCGGCCATCATTTTGTCGCGCTGAACCTTGGCGAGCACCGAGGCCGCCGCGACGGCGATACAGGACTGGTCGCCCTTGATCACTGTACGGACCTGCCAGGGAGCTCCGAGATAGTCGTGCTTCCCGTCGAGGATGACCGCGTCGGGACGGACCGGCAAGGCCTCCAGCGCGCGTACGGCCGCGAGGCGCAGGGCCGCCGTCATCCCCAGCCGGTCGATCTCCTCCGGGGAGGAGTGTCCGAGGGCGTACGACGTCACCCAGTTCTCCAACTCCACGGCGAGCGCGGTCCGGCGCTTGACGGTCAGGAGTTTGGAGTCGGTGAGGCCTTCGGGCGGTCGGCGCAGTCCGGTGACGGCGGCACAGACGGTGACGGGGCCGGCCCACGCGCCGCGGCCCACCTCGTCGACACCGGCGACGACCTTCGCTCCGGTCGTGGCGCGGAGGGAGCGCTCGACAGTGTGAGTGGGGGGTTCGTACGGCATAGCCCCTTCAGACTACGCCGCCCGCAACCCCTCCCGACACCCAGGTTCCCCGGGCTCCGGGGGAGCACGTCCCGGAGCCGGTCAGGCGACCCGAGCGCGCAGCAGCGGGACCATCAGCTGGTCGATCATCTCCTGGAGATCCTGGTCGCTCCATTCGCTTGCGCACACCTTCGACCGGTACATCATCATCGCCGGTACGGCGTCGAACACGTACGGGTTCGCGGCGTCGGGGCGTACTTCACCCCGCTCTATACCGTGGTGAATGACCTCGCGGAGCAGTCTCATAGTGGGTTCGACGACTCCGCCGAGGATCACCTGGTTGAAGCGTTCGGCCTGCGTCACATCGCATTCGTGAAGAACGGCGCGAAGCGCGAAACCCGGCTGCGAGAACATCGCGTCACGTACGAGCCGGCACAGTTCCAACAGGTCTTCCCGGACGCTGCCGAGGTCGGGAGCGTCCGTCACCTTCGGCAGCGCGGCCTGGAGGGCGTCCGCGACCAGGTCCTCCTTGGACGGCCAGCGCCGGTAGACCGCGGCCTTGCCGGTCTGGGCGCGCGCGGCCACACCTTCCATGGTGAGGCCGTTCCAGCCGACCGTGCCGAGCTGTTCCAGCGCGGCCTCCAGGATCGCGCGCTCGAGCACGGCACCACGCCGGCGCGAGGAGGCCGCCTGAGCGGGGGCGGCCGTCCAACGCGAAGCAACCATCAGAGTGTCTCCGTCGTACAGGGTGCGGGATTCGGGGAGTTCGAGCTTGCGCGGGGATCGGACGAGCGGGCCGGGCGACTTCGGCGGCAGCTTCAGTGAACGCTTGCGTTCACTGACGGGGAGTCATTACCGTTGAAGCAACAGTGAACGCGAGCGTTCACTAAGGCACTTGTGGGGGAAGCATAGTGACAACCTCTCAGTTGACCAAGGACACCAAGCCAGGTGCGGCCCGTCGGGAAGGGCATCCCGGCATCGCGCTCGCCGTCATCGCGGCCTGCCAACTCATGGTGGTACTCGACGCGACGATTGTGAACATCGCGCTCCCGCACATTCAAGACGCCCTCGAGTTCAGTACGACCGACCTGACATGGGTGATCAGCTCCTACACCCTCACCTTCGGTGGCCTGCTGCTTCTCGGCGCGCGGGCCGGTGACATCCTCGGTCGGCGCCGGGTCTTCATGACCGGCATCCTGCTGTTCACCTTCGCCTCGCTGCTCGGCGGACTCGCCCAGGAACCCTGGCAGTTGCTGGCGGCACGCGCGCTGCAGGGGGTCGGTGGCGCGATCGCCTCGCCGACGGCGCTGGCCCTGATCACCACCACGTTCCCCGAAGGACCGGAGCGGAACCGGGCGTTCGCCGTCTTCTCGACGGTCTCGGCCGGTGGCGGCGCCGTCGGACTGCTGGCCGGCGGGATGCTCACGGAGTGGCTCGACTGGCGGTGGGTCCTCTTCGTCAACGTACCCATCGGCATCCTGATCGCCGTGCTCGCGCCGATGTACATCAACGAGTCCGAACGCCATTCGGGACGCTTCGACATCGCGGGCGCGCTCACCTCGACGGCCGGCATGGCGTCCCTGGTGTACGGCTTCATCCGCGCCGCGGAGGAGGGCTGGCGGGACGGTCTCACGATCGGGTCGTTCTGCGCGGCCGTCGCCCTGTTGCTGGCGTTCGGGACCATCGAGACGCGGGCCAGGGAGCCCATCACCCCGCTGAGGATGTTCGCCGACCGCAACCGCTCGGGCACCTACCTGATCATGCTGAGCCTCGCGGCCGCGATGTTCGGCATGTTCTTCTACATCGTCCTCTTCGTTCAGAACGTCCTGGGCTACAGCCCGATCTCGTCCGGTCTGGCCTTCCTCCCGGTGACGGTCGCCATCGCGGTCGGGGCGGGCCTCTCGCAGCGCTTCCTGCCGGTGCTCGGCCCCAAGCCGTTCATGATCGCGGGCTCGGCCCTCGTCGCCCTCGGGCTCGGCTGGCTGACCTTCATCAGCCCCGACAGTTCGTACCTGGGCGCCGTCCTCGGCCCGATGCTGCTGTTCGGCTTCGGCATGGGCCTGAACTTCGTGACGCTGACGGTGACGGCGGTCTCCGGGGTGGCCCAGCGCGAGGCGGGCGCCGCCTCCGGTCTGCTCAATGTCACGCAACAGGTGGGCGGTTCGCTCGGTCTCGCCATCCTCACGACGGTGTTCGGTTCCGCCGGCCGCGACGAGGCGGCGCAGCAGATGCCGAAGTTCCTGGCGGACGGCTCGGCCGAGCAGAAGGCGGAGTTCGCCAAGTCCCATCAGCTGCCCGCCCCGTGGGGCCACGAGGTGCTCGCCCAGGGCATCTCGACCGCTTTCGTACCGGCGGTGGCGATGGCCCTGCTCGCCCTGATCACCGCGGCCGTGGTGATCAAGGTCCGCAGGAGCGACCTGGACGCCCTCGCCGGCACGGCGGAACCCGCCGTCGGCTGAGGACGGAGCCGCTGACGGCCGGAGCGCGGTCCGGGGGAACGGACCAGGACCGCGGTCCGGCCGTCAGCGGTACGACACGAGACCGGGCCCGGTCGACGCGGCGGCGCCACGACGACGGGCCCGGCCCCAACCCCAGCTCCGCCCCGGCCGCGGTACAAGCACGGGACGCCGGACGCCCGTACGACCCCGGGGGCACCGGCGCTCGGCGCGGACCCCGGCAGGAGTCCGCTCAGCGGCACAGCGATACAGCTCAGCGATACATCTGCTCGATCGCCATCTGGGTGCACACGCTCGAGTAGCCGGTCGTGACCAGCGGGTGGTCGCGCAGGATCTCCCGGGCCCGGACCTCGCCCCAGCTGGTCGCGTACCAGGGCTTGTCGTCCGTCGCCAGGTCCTCCGCGACGGAACTCAGCGCGCAGGAACGCATCGGCTCCTTCAGCTTGTCGAGGGCCGGTACGGCGTCGGCCGACAGCTCCTGCGCGTACTCGAGGTCGAACTTGGGGGTCTTCCCGCCCTGGCCCGTCTCCTCGTACCGCTGGACATTGCGCTCGGCGATCAGGGCGTCGGGGGACATCAGCCCGAACGCGAGCACACCGGCCGCGGCACTGACGGCGACGGCGCGGGGCAGCCAACGGGCGCCCCATACTCCGGCCGCCATGATGAGCACGATGACCAGGCCCAGCCAGAGCTCCCCGGCCACCACGGACACCCTCAGCCTCGTCAGCCCATAGGCGTCCACGTACATGTCCATACGTCGCACAGCGGATGCCACGACAACGAGCGTCAGTCCGCAGAGGGTTCCCAGCACGCCGCGCACCAGATTGCGGTCGCCCACGCCGTCCCGGGGCGCCCAGCGCAGCGCGAACACCACGACGAGCAGGGTCAGCAGCGTGACGATCAGCAGTTGCCAGAAGCCCTGGCGCGCGTAGTCGGCGTAGGACTGACCGTTCTTCTTCAGTACGGCGTCGTAACCGCCGAAGAGGACGACGAGCTGGACGGCGTTGAAGGCCGCGAAGAGCACGACGAGCACGACCAGCGGCAGGGCCCACTCCACGCGGTTGCGCGGACGCCCGGCGGGCACCACGACCCGGTCCCAGCGCGCCGGGGCGGCCGCCGTGTGGGCCACGGCCAGCGCTCCGACCAGGCCCAACACCAGCAGCACCACATGCCAGGGTCCGCCGGAGACGGACGCGTCCGGCATCAGGTCGCTGAGCAGGTTCGCGAACGCCGCGTCCGCGCCGGCGAACAGCGCACCGAAGACGAGCAGCAGGACCGCGGTCACCACCAGCGCGCGCAGTCCGACACCCACACCGCGACGGGCGCTGCCGAATCGTTCCCGCAGCCCACGCCAGCCCCAAGCGGGGCCGAGGACGACGGAGTTGAGCACACCGATGGGCCCCAGCAGCACCGCGGGCCAGGAGCGTCCGCCCTGCAGCGCGATCGAACCGAGCCCGATCGCGGTCACGACGGCGAGGAACGAAGGCCAGTCCGCGTCCCGCAGAGCGGGCACGCTCAGCAGGCCGATGCCGCCGATGCCCCAGACGAGGGCCCAGGCATGCGCGCGGCGTCCGGCCGCCCGGCCCGCGAAGAACGCGGCGAGCGAGGCGGGTACCGCCACGAGCAGGAGGTTCACCGCCAGACCGTCGTCCAGGAGCAGCATGCTGAGCAGCCCGGTCGCGAGCGTGGCCCACAGCGTGGCCGTGCGCACGGGGGCGGGCGGACCCACCTGGAGTCCGGCCGCCAGCATGCCGGGGGCGGGCGCCGGATGCGGCCTGCCAGGAGTTCTGCCGGGGGTTCCGTGAACCGTTCGGGCGGCTTGCGGCCGGGGCTTCACGCCTCCGTCGACCGGCCCGGCCGCACGGGCCGCCGGGACCGCCTTCCTCGCGTCGGCTTGCCGAGAGGCCCGCTCGTCGCCGTCATCGGCACCGTCGTGCTTCTGGCCCCCGGCGTGCGCATCGTCCCCGTCGTGCGCCTCGGCCGCCCGGCCCCCCGGCTCCTCGGCGGCGTCCGCGTCGGACTCCCGGTCGGCCCTGCCCTCGGATTGGTACTCGGATTCGTCCTCGCTCCGAGGTTCCTGCCCGCCCCTGAGTTCCGCTCGTTCCTCCGGGGCCTCCTCGACCACCGATGCGGCCGCGTCCCCCGTGGTACCCGATCCCGCGCCGGATCCAGGGCTCGGCCGCCCCGTCGATGGGGCTCCGGCCGGATCCGGGGAATCCCCCGGCCCCGGCGCTTCCGGATGACGCGCGTCGGCTCCCCGTACGTTCTTGCGCGCCTCCGGGCTCTTCGGTCCCGTCGGCGAATCGTCTCTCGGCTCGGGCGTGGACGGTATGTCGGACAAGGGATCCCCTCCCAGCCGGTCTCCGGGCAGCCCACAACCGGCTCTGTGACACGGAAGGGCTGCCGACCGGGTCTCGTCGGCACACGCCCGCGATGATCAACGGGCGCGTGGCGCACACGGTATCCATGGGCGTCGCGGCTGGGGATGGGGGTTGGTGGCTGTAGCAAGCCTGTGACAGACCCCGGCGGTCCCGCTCTCCACGAGCCGGCGGACCCACGCCTTTCCCGGCTCCCCCGGAGCAGACCCACGCCGCCGACCGCTCGGCCTCAGCTCGGCCCTCGCCCGCTCGAACGCCACGGCTCGAAGGCGCGGGCCGGCGGGCAGGCGGCGACCGGTCAGGAACCCGCCAGGCGTACACCCCGAGCACGTCACCGGCCGGAGGTCAGTACGTCGGTCCCGGCGTCCATCCCGGCAGCGCCTCCGTGGCCTCCAGCCACGCCGCGGGGGGCGCTCCCGCCTTCCCGGAGGCCACCACGCCGCCCACGATGGAACAGGTCGTGTCCACATCACCGCCGACCTGGGCCGTGACCCAGAAGCCCTCCTCATAGTCGCCCAGGGCGCGGGCGGCCGACCAGAGGGCGAAGGGAACGGTGTCGTGAGCCGACGTACGCCGTCCGCAGCCCAGTACGGCGGCGACGGTCGCGGCGTCCCCGTAGTCGAGCATGTCCCGGGCGCGTCGCAGTCCGGCACCCACGGCACTGCGCGGCACGAGTGCGATGACGCCGTCGAGCAGCGCCTCGGCGCTCGGCGGGCCCGCCGGGTCGGCGGCCAGCGCGGCGGCCGCGGCGACGGCCATGGCTCCGACCACGGCCTCCCGGTGCTGGTGCGTGGGGTAGGCGGAGATCTCCGCCTGATGGGTCGCCTGCTCGGGGTCGTCGGCGTACCAGGCCCCCAGGGGGGCGATCCGCATCGCCGCGCCGTTGCCCCACGAGCCCTGTCCCTTGAAGAGGGCGGACGCCAGCTCGCGCCAGTCGCCGCCCTCCCGGATCTGCCGCAGCAGCCGGTTGACCGCGGGGCCGTAGCCCCGGTCGAAGTCGTGGTGCTCGGCGAAGGAGCGGGCCAGCTCGTCCTGGTCGACGCGATGGTGTGTGGCCAGGACCGCGACCACGGAGCAGGCCATCTCGGTGTCGTCGGTCCACTGCCAGGGGCGGGGCGGCAGCTCTCGGCGCTTCAACAGTGGGTAGTTCGCGGGCACGAAGAACTGCGAACCCAGCGCGTCCCCCACCATGAGTCCGCGCAGGCTGGCCAGGGCGCGGCCGAAGCGGCCGTCGGGCGAGGAGTCAGCGATCATGGCTCTCCCACTCTATCCGGTGACTCCGTACGATTCCGGATCACGCCATTGCTCGAAGGGACGATCAAGGGTGTACCTGCCGTCCTCCCCCAGAACGAGCATCCGCACCTCCGCGTTCCCCGGGTTCGAGAGCGATTCGAACTCGGCGACCGTCCAGTGGAACCAGCGCATGCAGAACAGCCGCATGGCCAGGCCGTGGGTCACCAGGAGGACGTTCGGCGGGTGGTCCGGGGCCTCGAAGCTCCGGTAGAGGCTCTCCAGGAAGCCGCCGACCCGGTCGTACACGTCGGCCCCGGACTCTCCCTGCGCGAACCGGTAGAAGAAGTGCCCGTACGCGTCGCGATAGGCCTTCTGGAGACGTACGTCGTCACGGTCCTGCCAGTTGCCCCAGTCCTGCTCGCGCAGGCGCGGCTCCTCACGCACCCGGACGAGTCCGGGGTCGAGGTGGAAGGCGCGGAACGTCTCGTGGGTGCGGCGGTACGGGGAGACGTAAGCGCTTACGCGCTCCCCGCCGAAGATCTCACGCAGCTGTTTGCCGGTGTTCTCCGCCTGCTGCCACCCCGTCTCGGTGAGCGCCAGAGCGTGGTCGGGCTCGCGTTCGTACACGGTGTCATCGGCATTGCCCACCGACTCGCCGTGCCGGACAAGGACGATGCGCCGTGGTCGTGCCATGCCAAGACCCTAGATCGTGTGGGCACCGTTCGAGCAGCCGTACAGCCTCCATACGGCGCAGATCACACCGTTCCCGCACATCAGGACCCGGCGAGCGGGCGCCGCCGGGGCGTCCTGCCCGGATTTCAGACGATCCAGCCGGGCTCCAGCCGCACGATGTCGCCCGCGAGGGCGGCTATGTCGGCCTCGATCTGGGCGCGCAGTGCCAGCCGCTCCACCCGCTCGGCGCGGTACTTGCCGTGCTCGGCGGCCGACTTCCACATGGACAGGACCAGGAACTCGCTACCGGGCGCCTCGCCGAACAGGCCTCGCACCATGCCGGGCGAGCCCGCCATCGCGGGGTTCCAGACCTTCTCCTGCATCAGCGCGAAGTGCTCGGCGCGGTCCTCGTGGACACGGCAGTGCGCGACCCGCACCACGTCGGAGTCCGTGAAGCGCGGCTCGAAGCCGGTCTTCACGTCGAATCGGTGGTCGAACAGTTTGACCTGGGAGTCCTTGAAGGTGCCCGCCTGCGAGGCGGCGAGCCGGTCATGGGACCGGGCCATGAAGGAGTCGTAGAAGGCACGGCTTTCCCAGAAGGCGAAGATGTGCGCGACGCCGGACCGCCCCACACTCCACCCTCCGCCCTGTCCCCGGAATCCCGGCTCCCCCAGAAGCCCCGCCCATTTTCGCTGCCCTCGTTCGAAACCGCGGCGATCGACCACGGTGCAGCGAATCCACTTGACCAGCACCGCGCCATCGTAAGGCCCCGGAACGTGGCGCCGGTCACGCTCCGGCCGAGCAGATCCGCGCGAACTCTCCGGCGCGCGTGGCACGATGAACAACCGGCCTAGCCCGCAGGGCAGTTGAGCCGGTGATTACTGAAGAACGGGGAGGGCACATCCGGTGAACGGTCTCAACAAGGGCATCCGCAAAGCCGAGTTGGCGGTGAAATGGGATCCCAGTCCCGCAGGTGAGCCCGCGACCGACCTCGACATCGTCGCGGCGACCTATCTGGCGTCCGCGCCGGACGGGGCTCCGGACTACGTGGTGTATTTCGGCAGCCGCTCGCCGGACGGCACCATCTCTCTGGACCGTGACAGCAAGGACGGCAAGGGCTTCGGCTGGGACGAGGTCATGACGCTGGAGCTCGACCGTCTGAACAGCCGTTACGCGCGCGTGGTGGTCGGTGTGCTGATCCAGCAGCGCACCGGACCGAGGACGTTCGCCGGTGTCCTCAATCCCGCGTTCCGCCTGCGTGAGGGCTACACCGTCCTGACGGAGGGGGAGTTCGGCGACGTGCCGGGAGCAACGGCCGCGACCATAGGCGAGTTCGTTCGCGACGGCTCCGGGGAGTGGACGTTCCATCCGGGCGTCCACGGCTACGACACGGACCCGGCGACCTTCGCCCAGGTCATGGGCAGCCCGCAGGAGGCGTGAGGCACAGCCCGGTGTCGTGGGGTCCGCGCTGTGCCGGCCTTCGGTCCCGGGCTCGCCCGGGGGGGGTGTTCAGCCGCTCTTCCAGCCCGGGATCGTCGGCAGCACCGTTTCGGCGACGCGGAACAACGCCGCGTCGTCGGGCACCCCCTCGTCCTGACGCCAGACGGTGACCTCGAACGAACCGCCGCCTCCGTCCTTCGCGTCCCTGGCGACCAACAGGCTGCGGGCGATGCCGCCGGGGCCGCTCTCGGCTTTGCCGGAGCCGAGGGTGAGGGCGACCGTCCGGTCCGAGTAGAGGACCGCCGTGTGCCCCAGTACCTGCCTCGGCTCGGCCTTCGGCAGCAGGTCGAGGCCCTGCGAGACGGAGAACTGGTCCTCTGAGGCCGACAGCTTCACGGAGTAGGTGTCCAGGGTCACGTTCGCCTCAGGGCTGGCGATCTTGGTCCCACCGTCGAGGGTGATCCACCCGTCGTCGCCGTCGGCCGTCCGCGCGTGCTCCTGGGGCGTCCCCAGGAGGGCCGGCAGGTCCGAGCGGTTCAGCGCCCGGCACAGCTGCGCCCCGGAGACCCGCTTCGCCGACGGTGTGCCGCGCCCCTCGGAACAGGTGGCCGGCCTGTCGGTGCCGTTCGTGTTCGGAAGGACCCGTGACACCCCCCATATGCCCCCCGTGACGCCCCCGACCAGCACCACCGCCGCGAAGGCCTGAACCCCCACGTTCAAGCCCGCTCTCGATCCGGCCATCTTGTCGGCCATGTCCCCCGCCTCCCCATCGCGCCCCGTGCGCGCGGAGGGAGACTAGCCGTAGATCGTTTCGCGGGAAAGGCGGATTCCACCGGGTTCCGAGACCGTGACCCCGCGCGACCACGGTCGCCCGGGGCGGACCGTGCGAGGGGCCCCGGCTCCTTGCCCGACGGCACCCGTCGGCACGACGCCGAGGGCGGTGGAGCCACCTGCCCGCTCCACCGCCCTGATCAGCTGTTCACGCCCGAAGGGCGCTCGGTGTCAGCCGCGACCGCTCGCCGAGGCGACGCCCGGTGTCAGCTGCAACCGCTCGTCGAGCCGCAGCCCTCGCAGATGTAGCAGGAACCGGCCCGCTGCATCTTCGTGCCGCAGGAGAAGCACAGCGGGGCGTCGGCCTGGATGCCCAGCTGCATCTCCACCAGCTCCGCGCTGGTGTGGACCTGCTTCGGGGCGGGCTCGGCCGCCACGGCCTCGATCTTGGGGGTGACGGCGACGGCCTTCAGCTCCTGCGCGCGGGGCGCGGACTGGGCCAGACCCTCGACCTCGACCTCGACGTCCTCCATGGACGGCTCGTAGGAGCCGGTCTCCAGGTGACGCTGGCGCTCCTCGGCGGAGTGGATGCCGAGCGCGGAGCGCGTCTCGAAGGG
Organism: Streptomyces sp. NPDC002580; assembly: GCF_042889485.1. Lineage (NCBI taxonomy): Bacteria > Bacillati > Actinomycetota > Actinomycetes > Kitasatosporales > Streptomycetaceae > Streptomyces > Streptomyces sp. NPDC002580. Next base: position 106,443 of record NZ_JBIAQZ010000013.1, read on the forward strand.
CAGGAAGTCCAGCGCCAGGCGGCGGAAGATGTAGTCGACGATCGACTGCGCCATCCGCACGTCCGGGTCGTCCGTCATGCCGGCCGGCTCGAAGCGCATGTTCGTGAACTTCGAGACGTACGTCTCCAGCGGCACGCCGTACTGCAGACCCACCGAGACGGCGATCGAGAAGGCGTCCATCATGCCCGCGAGGGTGGAGCCCTGCTTCGACATCTTGAGGAAGACCTCGCCGAGACCGTCGTCGGGGTAGGAGTTGGCGGTCATGTAGCCCTCGGCGCCGCCGACCGTGAAGGAGGTCGTGATGCCGGGGCGGCCCTTGGGCAGGCGCTTGCGGACCGGGCGGTACTCGACGACCTTCTCGACCGCGGTACGGATGGTCTCCTCGGCCTTGGCCGTGACGGCGTCCGTCGCGGACTTCTCCTTCTCCTTGGTCTTGGCGGAGAGGGGCTGGCCGACCTTGCAGTTGTCGCGGTAGATCGCGAGCGCCTTGACGCCCAGCTTCCACGCCTCGAAGTAGACCTCCTCGACGTCCTCGACGGTCGCCGTCTCCGGCAGGTTGACCGTCTTGGAGAGCGCGCCGGAGATCCAGGGCTGGATCGCGGCCATCATGCGGACGTGGCCCATCGCGGAGATGGAGCGCTCGCCCATGGCGCAGTCGAAGACCTCGTAGTGCTCGGTCTTCAGGCCCGGGGCGTCGACGACATTGCCGTTCTCGGCGATGTGGGCGACGACCGCCTCGATCTGCTCCTCCTGGTAACCCAGGCGGCGCAGGGCCTGCGGCACGGTGCCGTTGACGATCTGCATCGAGCCGCCGCCGACCAGCTTCTTGAACTTGACCAGCGCGAGGTCGGGCTCGAGACCGGTGGTGTCGCAGGACATCGCGAGACCGATGGTGCCGGTCGGGGCGATGACCGAGGCCTGCGCGTTGCGGAAGCCGTTCTTCTCGCCGAGGCGGATCACGTCCTGCCAGGCCTCCGTGGCGGCGGCCCAGATCGGGGTGTCCAGGTCGTCCATGCGGACGGCCGCGGTGTTGGCGTCGGCGTGCTGCTTCATGACGCGCTGGTGGGGCTGCGCGTTGCGGGCGTAGCCGTCGTACGGGCCGACGACCGCGGCGAGCTCTGCGGAACGCTTGTACGACGTACCCGTCATCAGGGAGCTGATGGCGCCGGCGAGCGCGCGGCCGCCGTCGGAGTCGTACGCGTGGCCGGTCGCCATGAGCAGGGCGCCGAGGTTGGCGTAGCCGATGCCCAGCTGGCGGAAGGCGCGGGTGTTCTCGCCGATCTTCTCCGTCGGGAAGTCAGCGAAGCAGATGGAGATGTCCATCGCGGTGATGACCAGCTCGACGACCTGGGCGAAGCGCTCGATCTCGAAGGACTGGCGGCCCTTGCCGTCGTCCTTGAGGAACTTCATCAGGTTCAGGGAGGCGAGGTTGCAGGACGTGTTGTCCAGGTGCATGTACTCGCTGCACGGGTTCGAGCCGTTGATACGGCCGGACTCCGGGCACGTGTGCCAGTTGTTGATCGTGTCGTCGTACTGGATGCCCGGGTCGGCGCAGGCCCAGGCGGCCTCGGCCATCTTGCGGAAGAGCGACTTGGCGTCGACCTCCTCGATGACCTCGCCGGTCATGCGCGAGGTGAGGCCGAACTTGCCGCCCTCCTCGACCGCCTTCATGAACGTGTCGTTCACGCGGACCGAGTTGTTGGCGTTCTGGTACTGGACGGACGTGATGTCGTCGCCGCCGAGGTCCATGTCGAAGCCCGCGTCACGGAGGGCGCGGATCTTCTCCTCTTCCTTGACCTTGGTCTCGATGAAGTTCTCGATGTCGGGGTGGTCGACGTCGAGGATGACCATCTTGGCCGCGCGGCGGGTCGCGCCGCCCGACTTGATCGTTCCCGCGGAGGCGTCGGCACCGCGCATGAAGGACACGGGACCCGAGGCGTTGCCGCCCGAGGAGAGGAGCTCCTTGGAGGAGCGGATCCGGGAGAGGTTCAGGCCGGCGCCGGAGCCGCCCTTGAAGATCATGCCCTCTTCCTTGTACCAGTCGAGGATCGACTCCATGGAGTCGTCGACGGACAGGATGAAGCAGGCGGAGACCTGCTGGGGCTGCGGCGTCCCGACGTTGAACCAGACGGGGCTGTTGAAGCTGAAGATCTGGTGCAGGAGGGCGTACGCCAGCTCGTGCTCGAAGATCTCGGCGTCGGCGGGCGAGGAGAAGTACTTGTGGTCCTCTCCGGCCTTCCTGTACGTCTTCACGATGCGGTCGATGAGCTGCCTGAGACCGGTCTCGCGCTGCGGGGTGCCGACAGCACCGCGGAAGTACTTGCTGGTGACGATGTTGACCGCGTTCACCGACCAGAAGCCGGGGAACTCGACGCCACGCTGCTCGAAGTTGATCGAGCCGTCGCGCCAGTTGGTCATGACGACGTCACGGCGCTCCCACTTCACCTCGTCGTACGGATGCACGCCGGGGGTGGTGTGAATGCGCTCGATACGCAGGCCCTTGGTGGCCTTGGCTCCGCTCTTCGCGCGGGAACCTCGTGCCGGACCGCTCGCCGTCTCTGTCATTGCGCCTCCCAGTAACAGGCTAAAACGCCCTGAAGTGCCGCGATCTTCCCGCAGCACGGTGTGTGTCTGATGCCGCGCGCGCCGCTGATGCGGCCTGCCGCGACAGGTCTGTGGTCGCCGCCCGAGGGCGGGGCCGGTCACCCCGGAGGGTCCGGCCCGCGGTCAGTCGGCGGCGGTGGCGGGCACGGGAACCTCACAGGTTCCCGCGGGCCCGCGGTCGGTCTCCTGGCGCGCCGCGTCCGCGTCGTCGTCGGCCGCGGCGGGGCGTTGCTCCACCTGCCTGAGTTCCGCGATGGCGGCTTCGAAGTCGTCGAGCGAGTCGAAGGCCCGGTACACGGACGCGAACCTCATGTACGCCACGAGGTCGAGTTCCTGCAAGGGTCCGAGTATGGCCAGTCCCACGTCGTGGGTGGTCAGTTCGGCGCTTCCGGTGGCTCGCACGGCCTCTTCGACACGCTGGCCGAGCTGGGCGAGCGCGTCCTCGGTGACGGGCCGCCCCTGGCAGGCCTTGCGCACGCCGTTGATGACCTTGATCCGGCTGAAGGGCTCGGTGACGCCCGAGCGCTTCACCACCATGAGTGAGCACGTCTCCACGGTCGTGAAACGACGGGAGCAGTCGGGGCACTGGCGGCGCCTGCGGATCGACGTGCCGTCGTCGGTCGTACGACTGTCGACGACGCGGCTGTCGGGGTGCCTGCAGAAGGGGCAGTGCATGGCTCCGACCCTCCTTCTCAACACGACTCAGGGACCTCTCGGGACCTCTCCGGTCCCTCGAAGCAGCCTCAAGCATAGGCGATGCTCAAGGCTGCGAGGACACATGCGACCACAACTTCTGGGACGCCTCCGCAATCCAACCACTAGATGTGGGGCTTGGACCGCGAAATCACCCATGGCCCGCGTGTCATACACGTAAGGGCACGTGCCGCACAGGCATACCCATCCCGGACACCCGGGGATAGCGTGGGCGACGCACGGAAAGGGGCCGGTCCCCGGCCCGGCGGCCATCGGATGACAGACTGGACGCCGACCCGGGTCGACCCGCACGGCCACCGCCTCCGGCGGTGAAGGGTACAGCAATGAACCCTTTTGTCCGCCGGGCACATTGCTAGCCATACACCCAGACACATGATCACGTCAGGCAGTGCACGTTTTTTCACTCGAACGTGTGTTTGGCGCAACCTTTCGAAAGCAACTACCGTTGTCCAGCAGGGAGACCATCGAGAGGGGCCGACGTGACCACCACCGCAGACAGCGCCACCATCACTGCCCAGGAGCGCTCCCAGGGCCGACTCGAGCCGGTGCATGCGATGAATGAAGCCGCGAATCATGAGGGGCCCAAGCGCTCCCTGCCTGGGCGACCTCCAGGCATCCGGGCCGACAGCTCGGGACTCACGGACCGGCAGCGCCGGGTGATCGAGGTGATCCGGGACTCCGTGCAGCGGCGCGGCTACCCGCCGTCGATGCGGGAGATCGGTCAGGCCGTAGGCCTTTCCAGCACCTCCTCGGTCGCGCATCAGCTGATGGCGCTGGAACGCAAGGGCTTCCTGCGCCGCGACCCGCACCGCCCGCGCGCCTACGAGGTGCGGGGCTCCGACCAGTCGTCGGTGCAGCCCACGGACACGGCGGGCAAGCCGGCCGCGTCCTATGTACCGCTCGTCGGCCGTATCGCCGCCGGAGGTCCGATCCTCGCCGAGGAATCGGTCGAGGACGTCTTCCCTCTCCCGCGCCAGCTCGTCGGCGACGGAGAGCTGTTCGTCCTGAAGGTCGTCGGTGACTCGATGATCGAGGCCGCCATCTGCGACGGGGACTGGGTGACGGTCCGCCGCCAGCCGGTCGCCGAGAACGGCGACATCGTCGCCGCGATGCTCGACGGCGAGGCCACGGTGAAGCGCTTCAAGCGTGAGGACGGGCACGTGTGGCTGCTGCCGCACAACTCCGCGTACCAGCCCATCCCCGGCGACGAGGCGACCATCCTCGGCAAGGTCGTGGCGGTACTGCGTCGGGTGTGACACCGCGACGGGCGGACCTCCGCCCCCGCCCCTGACCGGGGCCCCGGAACCAACTGCGCCGGTTCCGGGGTCCCGTGCGTTTCCTGGCCGGGGGCCTTCACCGGGCTGCGGCCCCCGGCGGGGTGCCGCACAGGGTCCGATGCCCACACGCCGGGCATCGGGCGCCCTATGCCACCCGTCACCCGTCACCCGTCACCCGTCACCCGTCACCCGTCACAGCGTGCTCGGGGCTCGTGTCCCTCTCGACCTGGGGCTGGGCGTGGCTCAGGGTCCATGCACCCCTCGGCTGAGGGGCGTATCGCTGGGCGAGCCTCCGGCGCTACGTCTCGTCCGGCTCGGCCGGGGTCTCCTCGGCTCGGGGTTCCTCGACCGGGACCTCTTCTGTGGTTCCCGCCGTCTCCTCGGCCGCTCGGGCCTTCTGGTCGATCGCGGCGAGGGATCTGCGGACCTGATCGCGATCCGTGGTGTACCAGAAATCGGGCAGCGAGGCCTTCAGGTAGCTGCCGTAGCGAGCCGTGGCCAGACGCTGGTCCAGCACGGCGACGACGCCCCGGTCACCGGAAGCGCGTACGAGGCGGCCGGCGCCCTGGGCCATGAGGAGAGCGGCGTGAGTGGCGGCCACGGCCATGAAGCCGTTGCCTCCGTTCTCCTCGACCGCCTTCTGGCGGGCGCTCATGAGCGGGTCGTCGGGACGAGGGAAGGGGATCTTGTCCATGACGACCAGCTGGCAGCTGGGGCCCGGCACGTCCACGCCCTGCCAGAGCGAGAGCGTGCCGAACAGGCAGGTCTTCGGGTCCGCCGCGAAGTTCTTGATCAGCTCGCCGAGCGTCTCCTCGCCCTGGAGCAGGATCGGGTACTCGGGAATGCGGGACCGCAGCTCCTCCGCCGCGAGCTGGGCCGCGCGCATCGAGGAGAAGAGGCCGAGCGTGCGGCCCCCTGCGGCCTGGATCAGCTCCGTGAGCTCGTCGAGCATGTCGCCGCGGTCGCCGTCACGCGCGGGACGCGACAGGTGCTTGGCGACGTAGAGAATGCCCTGCCTCGGGTAGTCGAAGGGCGAGCCGACGTCGACGCCCTTCCACTGGGGGACGTCCTCCCCCTCGGTGCCCTCCGGGGCGAGCCCGAGCGACGCACCCACCCCGTTGAAGTCCCCGCCCAGCTTGAGGGTCGCGGAGGTCAGGACCACGGAACGGTCCGTGAAGAGCTTCTCCCGGAGGAGTCCGGACACGTTCATCGGAGCCACCCGGAGCGAGGCCCCGAAGCGGTCGTGGCGTTCGTACCAGACCACGTCCCATTCGGAACCGTTCGCGATGCGCTCCGCCACGGCGTGCACTGATTCGACAGAGGCCAGGGCCTGCTTGCGGACGGCGTCCTCGTCCTGGACGGACTTGTCGCGGGTGGAGCCGATGGCCGAGATCACCGTGCGGGCGGCGTCGCGCAGGGCCATCAACGCGTACCCCAGGTCCTCCGGGACCTCTTCCAGGCGTCCCGGCAGCGCCAGCTCCATCACGCGCTCGAAGCCCTCGGCGGCGGACTGGAGCTGGTCGGCGGCCTTCTCGTTCACGAGCTTCGCGGCGCGGCGCACGGCTCGGTTGACCTGCCCGGGCGTGAGTTCGCCGGTGGCGACGCCGGTGACCCTGGAGACCAGCTCGTGCGCCTCGTCGACGATCAGCACCTCGTGCTGCGGGAGGATCGGCGCGCCCTCGATGGCGTCGATCGCGAGCAGCGCGTGATTGGTGACGACGACCTCGGCGAGCTTGGCCCGCTCGCGGGCCATCTCGGCGAAGCACTCCGCTCCGTAGGCGCACTTGGTGGCGCCGAGGCACTCCCGCGAGGACACCGACACCTGTCCCCAGGCCCGGTCGGAGACACCCGGTGTGAGGTCGTCGCGGTCCCCGGTCTCGGTCTCGTCCGACCAGTCGCGCAGCCTCAGCAGGTCCTGGCCCAGCTTGCTGCTGGGCGCGGCCGCCTCGAACTGGTCGAAGAGGCCCTCCTCCTCGTCCTGCGGCACGCCCTCGTGCAGGCGGTGCAGGCACAGGTAGTTCGACCGGCCCTTCAGCATCGCGAACTCGGGACGGCGGCGGAGCAGTGGGTGCAGCGCGTCGACGGTGCGCGGCAGGTCCCGCTCGACGAGCTGTCGCTGGAGCGCCAGGGTGGCGGTCGCCACGACCACCCGCTCGCCGTGCGCGAGCGCCGGGACCAGGTAGCCGAGCGACTTTCCGGTACCGGTGCCGGCCTGGACCAGCAGGTGGGAATTGTCGTCGATGGCACCGGCGACCGATTCGGCCATGGTCACCTGGCCAGGGCGCTCCGTACCGCCGACAGCGGTGACGGCGGCGTGCAGGAGTTCGGGGAGTGAGGGCTTCGTCATAGCGCTGCCAGACTACGGGGCGCCACTGACAACCGAGTGATCAAGCCCGGAACCGGGGACGCGATCACGTCGCGTACGGAACCGGTGATCAGGATCGTCGCCGGGGGTTCGGGACGGCTCCGCCGACGGCCGGGCGCGGACGCGCCGGGCGATCGTGGCCGTCGCCCGGACACGGCCGGTGGCGGTTCCGGCACGGCCGCTCGATACGGAGGGGTGTGCGGGTCGAACATCGCGTGAGGTCCTTGCACTCGGGGAACGAGTCTTGGGGCCGACGGTCTCCCCTCGGACGAGGGACCGGAACGCACGGTGCGCCGGGGGCTACAGGGGTACTGGAGGTACGGGGACACCCGCTACGCCAGATCGCGCAGGGCCCGGTCGCGGATCATGAGGGCCGCCCGTTTGCCGGGCAGCTCGACCTCGGCGGAGAAGCGGAACCCCGCGCTCAGGAACGCGGACACGGACGGGGTGTTCCGGAGGTCGGGTTCCGCGACGACACGAGCGCACGCGGGGCGCATGTCGAACACGTGGTCGGCGACGGCCCGGAGCAGGGTCGAGCCGAGCCCTCTCGCCCGGTCGGCGACCCCGCCGATGAGGAGGTGGACCCCGGTGTCGTGGGGCCGGGCGGGGTAGTGCCGCGCCAGACGGTCGAGATCCGCGCGGTAGAGCTCCCAGTAGCTCATCGGGGTCCCGTCCAGCGCCCCGAGACAAGGGACGCTGCGTCCGTCGCCGTCGAGCTGCCGGCGCAGATGTTCCTCGACGACGGACTCGGCCCCCGCCAGTTCCCAGAACGCCGCGACGGCGGGGTCGTTCATCCAGCGGGTGATGAGGGAGAGGTCGCGCTCGGCGCGCACCGGCACGAGGTGGAACACGCCCGCGGATGTCTTGGTCGGTCCCCAGCCCCCGACCCGGTCGAGCAGGTCACCCCCTTCCCCGGCCCCCGCACGGGCCCCGGCGTCCGCCGTGTCAGCGGTGCCCGCCCTGTCCCCGGCGAACAGCGCGATCAGTTCGTCGGGGAGCCGGAGGTCGAGCGTGTCCTCACTGTCCGTGTCAGGGCCGGGGTCCAGGCCGGTGGCCGCACCGGACACGGGGCCGGGTCCGGATCCCGGGCCGGGGGCGGATCCGGACTCCGGTCGGGCGGTGTGGGCGGGGCCGGCGTCGGTGCTCGCGTCGGTGGGACGCACGACGCTCCTCTCAGAAGGCGGGGTGGGTCATGGTCCTCAGGAATGGAGGGGGTTGGCGATGGTGACGTAGACGGACTGGGTGTCGACGGGACCGACGAGTTCGTCGAGGCCGTGCAGCCGGGTCAGCAGGTTGGCCTTGCAGCGCAGGACGGGCGAGTCGAGCAGGAGGGCGGGCAGGGGCGTCCGCAGCCGGGCCGGGCCGGTGGCGACATCGACGAGGAACCGCCGGAACGCGGCGAGCAACAGCCGCTCGTCGGCCAGCCGCTGGGAGCCGAACGCGCCGACGAGGCCCAGCACGTTGTTGATCGCGAGGTAGTAGGCGAAGCGTTCGTCGGTGACCTCGTCGGGGACGAAGGTGTCGCTGTGCGCGCCGATCCCCGGCAGCCGGGCGTCGAGTTCGGCTCGCCGGGACTCACGGAAGTAGTAGCCCTGGTTGTCCCGGTAGCGGCCGCCCGCGGGCCAGCCGTCCGCGTCCAGCAGGAGCAGCGTGTTCTGCTGATGCGCCTCCAGGGCGATGCCCGCCTCGCTGTCCAGCCAGAGCACGGGTCGTACGACCTGTTCGAGGTAGCGCAGGAACCACTCGGTGGCGACGGCGTCGCGCGGGCGTCCGGTCCGTGCGGCGAGCGCGGTGACGATCTCGTCGAGCCGGGACCGCATCCGGCGGCTGTCCTCCGCCCGGTCGGCCGTGCCGGGTCGGGGACAGGGTCGGGGCGAGACCAGTCCCGCCACGCAGGCGACGTCGTCCGCCGGGCGGAACGGGTTGTGGCGGATCATCACGTCCAGCCCGGGGAGGGGGTCGCCGCCGACGCCGTCGACGGCGAGCCAGGCCGGGTCGCGGACGATGTCGAAGCCGGGGTGGACGGTCTGCCACCGCTTGAACAGGCCGCAGCGCAAGAGGCGGTGGACCTCGACGCCCCGGTGGAGTTCCTTGCGGAGGTTCTCGCGGCGCGAGTTGGTGATGCGCAGGCCCAGCGACAGCTTCAGCATGGCGGGGGCCCCGGAGCGGTACACGGTCCGGACGGAGGAGGTGGGGTGCCAGGCGGCACCGAGCGGACCCAGGTCCCGCAGGAGCCCGGCGTCCAGCAGGGCCGCCGTCTCGGGCCGGTGCCGGACCTCGCGCAGCTGCCAGGGGTGCAGCGGCAGCGCGGCCGCGTACCCGTCGGGGAGCGTCAGGTCGGGGCCGGCCAGCCGCGTCGTCAGCTGCTCCGCCGACACGGGGCGGCCGCGCTCCGTCCACGCCGAGTCCGCCGCGAGCACCGACGGCGCGACCGCGATCCAGTGCAGGGGGAAGGAGCCGCGCAGTTCGGGCGAGAAGAGTCGGTTCTCGGCCTCGGAGAGGCCGTCGCGTCCCTTCGGTGTCGGGTGCAGCGGGTGGCCGAGGAGAAGTGCCTGCTCCGCGGCGAGGAAGCGGTCGGGGCCGTCGGAGGGGTGTTCCCTGCGGTCGCCGAGGAACACGGCCGTGCGTACGACCGAGTCGGCGACGCGGCCGACGAGGTCGGCGCCCTCACCGGCCGGGCTGTCCGAGTGCGCGGCTTCCGGCCCGGCCGGTGCCGCTCCCGCCGGTGCGACGGTGGTTGCCGGGAGGCCCGTACGCTCCGCCGGTGTCTCGGGGGCGGTCTGCCGTGCGAAGAGGGCGGCCACGGTCACCGCGTCGGCGGCCGGCGCCGTCCCGGGGGCGTCGGCGAGACGGGGAGGGCCGAAGCGGTGCCAGCCGGCGGCGGACCAGTGGTGGACGGGGACGAGCAGGGTCGCGCCGCTGGCCGGGAGGGGGATGCGGAGGGTGCCGTCGTCGGGTGCGGAGAGGTTGTTCTCCCGTACCCAGCAGCGCAGCAGGTTCTCCACCGCCGCGGCCTGGGCCGCCGTCCGGATGTCGGGGTGTTCCAGCGGGTCGGCGGTGGTCCCGCGCGGTCGCCGGGGAGCGGGGGCCGCCTCCGCCTGCCGGGGAACGGACTCGGCCGCGGACGGGTGCGGGACGGGTGTTCCGTGGGCCGCTCGCTCGTACGTGGAGGGAGGGCTGTGGGGTGCGGGACTGACGCTCACGAGAATTCCTTGAAGGTGGTGCGGGTTCGTACGGCGACGAACCGGGGTGGTGCCGGTTGACGGCGGGCTCTTGCGTTCCGGGGCGAGGTCGCCGCGTGGGCGCGGACGCCGGTAGGGTGGTGCGCCGGAGGGCCGACGCCCGGTGTCGTACGGACGGCGGTCGGGCGCGTACGCCCCTGTTCCGTCCCCCCTCGCGCCCGTCCCCCCTCGCCGGGTCCCCGTCCCCGCGGCGGCCGGGGTCGGCCCCTGGCCGGGATCTCACCGCGGGGGGTCGACACCCCGCGCCCCGTCGCTCCCGGGTCGTGGGTCCGCGTGTGCGACCGCCCGCACCGCGTCGGCGAGCCGGTCGAGCACGGCCGACGTCTGTTCGTCGCTGATCGTCAGGGGCGGGAGGAGACGCACGACGCTCGAACGACGGCCTCCGAGTTCGACGATGAGCCCTCGGCGCAGGCACTCCCGTTGGACGGCCGCGGCGAGCCCCGGGGCGGCGGGGCGAGGACCGTCGGGGACGAGGCTCGGCTGCCCTTCGGGGTCCACGAACTCGAGGCCGATCATCAGGCCGCGTCCGCGGACGTCACCGACGCAGGGGAACTCCGATGCCAGGCCGCGGAGTTGGGTCAGCATGCGGGCGCCGACAGTGGCCGCGCGTTCGGCGAGGCCGTTCTCGCGGACGTGGGCGAGGGTGGCCGTGCCGGCCGCCATGGCCAGCTGGTTGCCGCGGAACGTGCCCGCGTGGGCGCCGGGTTGCCACACGTCGAGGTCGTCCCGGTAGACGATGACGGCCAGCGGCAGGCTGCCGCCGATGGCCTTGGAGAGGACCATGACGTCCGGGGTGATCCCGCTGTGTTCCACCGCCCAGAACGTGCCGGTCCGGCCCACTCCCGTCTGGACCTCGTCCACGATCAGCGGGATGGACCGGGCGGCCGTGATCTCGCGCATCCGCCGTGTCCAGGCGTCCGGTGCGGGAATCACCCCGCCCTCTCCCTGGACGGGTTCGAGGATCATGCCGGCGGGGAGCGGTACGCCCGACTTGGTGTCGTCGAGGAGGGACTCCGTCCAGCGCGCGGAGAGTTCGGCGCCCTGGTCGCCGCCGATGCCGAACGGGCACCGGTAGTCCTGCGGATAGGGCAGCCGGGCGACGCGTACGTCGCCGGCGCCGCCGGAGGCTTCGAGCGCGCCCGCCGTCATCCCGTGGTAGGCGCCGGTGAACGCGAGCGTGCCGGTGCGGCCGGTGGCCGCGCGCACCAGTTTGAGGGCGGCCTCCACGGCGTCGGTCCCGGCCGGTCCGCAGAACTGGACCCGGGCGCGCTCGGCGAACCGCGGGGGCAGGGTGCGGAAGAGTTCGGTGGTGAAGGCGTCCTTGACCGGTGTCGCGAGGTCCAGGACGTGCAACGGTGCCCCCGAGTCGAGGACCTTTCTGATCGCCTCGAGGACGACGGGGTGGTTGTGTCCGAGGGCCAGGGTCCCGGCGCCAGAGAGGCAGTCCAGATAGCGGCGCCCGTCGGCGCCCTCGATCGTCAGCCCGCGCGCCCGCACGGGAACGATGGGAAGGGCGCGCGCGTAGGTGCGCGCCGCCGATTCACGCGCCGACTGACGCCGCAGAATCCCCTCGTGCGCCGCGCGCGCCCCCTCGGCCGCTCCGGTACCACCGTCCCGCGCCCCCGGGGAGCCCCCGGACGCCCCCACCGGCACCACCGCCGACTCGGTCACAGCCACGACTTCCGGTCCTCCCGCTGTCCAGAGGCAACTTGGGCAGGGGTTTCCGCACGCAGACGGCAGGCCCCCGTACATACCAACGACGCCAATCGGATTGGGAAGCGGGTGAATTCGAAGTTCCCGGCCGGGCCGACGCCGGGATCCGGGTCCTGACACGACGCCCGCCGCTCCGGCCCGCGCCGGGCGCGCTCGAACGACCGCTTCCCGAGCGGGAGTTCCCGCCCGGCTCCTACTTCGTGGGCCCCGGCCGGGAGCCCGGTACGCGTGAGACACCCCTGGGAACCGTGAGGGTTCCGGCGATTCGAGCGGCCCGCCCCGTAGCTGAACCGTTGCCGTTCCGTCGGGTGTCCCCCATACCGACCGCATAGTCTTTGTTGCCGTTCGGTCCTACCGGACGCGCCGCCCAGGCGACCCGCACACCCACCGCACAGTTCCCACACGCTCAGGGGGAGTTACACCATGCGATCCATACGCCCGCCCTTCGCCGCCCGCCGAGGCAGGAGCGCGCGCCGCAGAACGTCCCCCGTCCTGGCCTCCGTCGGCCTCATCGCGGCCCTGACACTGACCGCCACCGCCTGCGGCTCGGGCGACGACACCGCGAGCGACGCTCCCAGCGCCACCGCGTCGCAGGGCAGCGACGGGAAGATCACGATCCCGGACGACATCAAGGACCAGCTCAAGAAGCACGGCATCGATGTCGACAAGTGGAAGGGCGGCGACTGGAAGAACTGGGACAAGGACGACTGGCTGCGCGAGGCCGACGACTTCATCAACCCGATCATCAAGGGCCTGTGGGACCCGAACCGGATGCGCGAGGCCGACGACCCGGACGTGAACAAGGGCGTCGACGAGGCGGACCTGACCGGTGACCAGGGTGTCACCGACCCGGAACCGGCTCCGGTGACGGCGCGGGCCGTGCGGACGTCCTACCACGCCAACGTCCCCGAGGCGGGCAAGGTGTTCTTCGACTCCCCCGAGGGCACGATGGTCTGCTCGGCGACGGTGGTCGAGGACCCGGCGCACCCGGGCAAGTCCAACCTCGTGTGGACCGCCGGCCACTGCGTGCACGCCGGCAAGAAGGGCGGCTGGTTCCGCAACATCGCCTTCGTGCCCTCGTACAACGACTCGGGCAAGACGGCGGCGCAGATGGAGAACGCCCCGCGCGAGGAGGTCGCTCCGTACGGCGTCTGGTGGAGCGACTGGGCGCAGACCTCGGACCAGTGGATCGGCCAGGGCGGTACCACGGGCGGCCAGGGAGCCTCGTACGACTTCGCCGTGCTGCACGTGACGCCGGAGAAGGGCGGTGACGGCAAGTCGCTCGAGGAGACGGTGGGTTCGGCGCTGCCGGTGAACTTCAACGCTCCGGCCGTACCCGAGGTCTCGAGCATCACGGCGACCGGCTACCCGGCCGCGGCGCCGTTCGACGGCCAGAAGCTGTACCAGTGCACCGACAAGCCGGGCCGGCTGTCGGTCGCGCAGGCCGACCCCACGATGTACCGCATCGGCTGCTCCATGACCGGTGGCTCCTCGGGCGGCGGCTGGGTGGCCACCGGCTCGGACGGCAAGCCGGCGCTGGTGTCCAACACCTCGATCGGCCCGGTCAAGTTCGGCTGGCTGGCGGGTCCCCGGCTGGGCGACGTGGCCAAGGGCGTGTACGACTCGGTGAGCGGCAAGTTCAAGGGCCAGTGACCCGGACGGCGTGACAGGTCCGGGCGGACGGCGGTGGGACGGTTCACGGGAACTGTCACCGGTCCACCGCCGTCCGCCCCGGCCGGCACCGGGTGACCGAGCGGTTCGGCGGCCGGTGTGCGCCCGTCCCGTCCGCGGGCCCCGCGGACGCGTCCACGGCGAAGGCCCGCCTCCCGGTTCTGCTCCCGGGGGACGGGCCTTCGTCGACATCCGCGGTGGATGCGCCTAACCGAGCGCGGGCGCCGCGACGTACGGCGCGAGGTCCGCCGCCAGTTCCTCGTGGACCCGCAGCTTGAGCAGGGTCCCCTCCGCGGTGTGCTCCTCGGAGATCACCTCGCCCTCGGTGTGGGCGCGGGCCACCAGCTTGCCGTGCGTGTACGGCACGAGAGCCTCGATCTCGACCGAGGGACGCGGCAGCTCGGTGTCGATCAGTTCGAGCAGCTCGGCCATGCCCTGGCCGGTGCGGGCCGAGACGGCGATGGACCGCTTCTCGTTCCGCATCAGCCGCTGGAGCACCAGCGGGTCCGCCGCGTCCGCCTTGTTGATCACGACGATCTCGGGCACCTTCGTCGCGCCGACGTCACGGATGACCTCGCGCACCGCGGCCAGCTGCTCCTCCGGCGCCGGGTGCGAACCGTCCACCACGTGCAGGATCAGGTCGGAGTCGCCGACCTCCTCCATCGTGGAGCGGAACGCCTCGACCAGGTGGTGCGGCAGGTGGCGTACGAACCCGACCGTGTCGACCAGGGTATACAGCCGCCCGCTCGGCGTCTCGGCCCGACGGACGGTCGGGTCGAGGGTGGCGAACAGCGCGTTCTCGACGAGGACGCCCGCGCCGGTGAGGCGGTTGAGCAGGGACGACTTGCCGGCGTTGGTGTAACCGGCGATGGCGACCGAGGGCACCTTGTTGCGACGGCGCTCCTGGCGCTTGATCTCGCGGCCCGTCTTCATGTCCGCGATCTCCCGGCGCATCTTCGCCATCTTCTCGCGGATACGGCGCCGGTCCGTCTCGATCTTGGTCTCACCGGGGCCACGGGTGGCGAGCCCGCCGCCCTTGCCGCCGCCCATCTGGCGGGACAGCGACTGACCCCAGCCGCGCAGTCTCGGCAGCATGTACTGCATCTGCGCGAGCGCGACCTGGGCCTTGCCCTCTCGGGACTTGGCGTGCTGGGCGAAGATGTCGAGGATCAGGGCCGTACGGTCGATGACCTTGACCTTGACGACGTCCTCGAGGTGGATCAGCTGGCCGGGGCTCAGCTCACCGTCGCAGATGACGGTGTCGGCGCCGGTCTCGAGCACGATGTCACGGAGCTCGTTGGCCTTGCCGGAACCGATGTAGGTCGCCGCGTCGGGCTTGTCGCGGCGCTGGACGACACCGTCGAGCACGAGCGCTCCCGCGGTCTCCGCGAGGGCGGCCAGCTCGGCCAGTGAATTGTCCGCGTCCTGGATGGTCCCCGAGGTCCAGACACCGACGAGGACGACGCGCTCCAGACGGAGCTGTCGGTACTCGACCTCGGTGACGTCCTCGAGTTCGGTGGAGAGGCCCGCCACGCGGCGCAGGGCCGCGCGCTCGGAGCGTTCGTACTGCTCGCCGTCCCGGTCTCCGTCGATCTCGTGGCTCCAGGCGACGTCCTCTTCCATCAGGGCATCGGCCCGAAGACCTTCGGGGTAGTTCTGCGCGGGGGTCTGCGCGTCCTGGGAAGGGGAAGAAGAGGAGGTCATTGGATCCTTACGTAGATGGAGGAGCGGCGGACCGACGAATGCCGTCCGTCACAGGGAACAACGTCCGGGGCCACCGGGAGATTCCCGGTTCCGGCCGGGCCGACCCTCCGAAGGGGGCCCGCACCACCGGCTCGACGATGGTCGCACGGTACGACTCGTCCCGTCACGCGACTTATCCGGCCCCGCCGCGCACCCGCGGGCATCGCCCCGCGGGTGCCGTCGTACGCCCGGGTCCCGTTCGTTCACGGGCCCGCGGGCCGCGCTGTCTCACGCCCCCTGGTGCCGGGCCCGCACTCCCTTGCGCGCCTGCGGGGCGTCGCTCTTCCAGTCCGGGTGCCCGGGCATCGGCGGTGTCTTCTCGCCGTACAGCCACGCCTTGAAGAACCCGCTCAGATCGCGGGCGGCGACGGCGGAGGCGAGTTCCACGAAGTCGTCCGTGGAGGCCACGCCGTCGCGGTTGACGCTCACCCAGGTCCGCTCCAGGTGTTCGAAGGCCGGGCGCCCGATCTCCTGGCGCAGCGCGTAGAGGGCCAGGGCGGCGCCGTCGTAGACGTTCGGGCGGAAGATGCTGATCTTGTGGCCGGGCGTGGGCCCCTTGGGTGCCGCGGGCGGTCCGCCGGCGGCGCGCCAGGAGTCGGACAGCCGGTAGGCCGCCTTCATCCGCGTCTTCATCGGCTTGTTCGCCTTCTCCTCGGCGTACAGGGCTTCGTACCAGGTGGCGTGCCCTTCGTTGAGCCAGAGGTCGGACCAGGTGCGGGGGCTGACGCTGTCGCCGAACCACTGGTGCGACAGCTCGTGCACCATGATCGACCGGACGTACCACTTCGGGTACGCGGGCTCGGTGAAGATGTCCTTCTCGAAGAGGGAGAGCGTCTGCGTCTCCAGCTCGAAGCCGGTCCGCGCCCGGGCCATGAGCACCCCGTAGGTCTCGAAGGGGTACGTCCCGACCTTCCCCTCCATCCAGGCGATCTGTCCGGGGGTCTCGCGGAGCCACGGTTCGAGCACCTTGCGGTCGGCGGTCGGGACGACGTCGCGGACGGGCAGGCCGTGCGGGCCCTCGCGGCGCAGCACGCTGGAGCGGCCGATGGACACCTGTGTCAGCTCGGTGGCCATGGGGTGCTCGGTCCGATAGGTCCAGGTCGTGGCCCCGCGGGCCCGCCGGGTGCCCTCGGACAGACCGTTGGCCACCACCGTGTAGCCGTCCGGCGCCGTGACGTGGATGGTGAACATCGCCTTGTCGGAGGGGTGGTCGTTGCACGGGAAGACCAGGTGCCCGGCGTCGGCCTGGTTGGCCATCGCGAGCCCGTCGTCGGTGCGCACCCAGCCGCCGTCCTGGCCCTTCGCGCCGACCGGATCGCTGGTGTGACGCACGGTGATGCGCAGCGGGTTCCCGGCGGGCAGGGGTTCGGCGGGGGTCACCACCAGGTCGTCGCCCGCGCTCACGAAGTCGGCGGGCGCGCCGTTGACGTCGACCGAGCGCACCTTTCCGTGCGCGAAGTCGAGGTTGACGCGGTCGAGCGAGGTGGTCGTCAGGGCGTCGATCGTGGTGACGGCCGTGAGCGGCTTGTCGTTGGTGCCGGGGTAGGTGAAGGCGAGGTCGTACGACTCCACGTCGTAGCCGGGGTTGCCGAGGGTGGGGAACAGCCGGTCACCGACCCCCAGGGGCGCGGCCGGGTCCGGGGCGCTCGCGGCGATCAGGCAGACGGAGACGGCCGAGGCGAGCAGCGCCGCCGTGACGCGGCGGCTCCTCGGACGTGCGGGCGTGGTGGGGGCGGGGTTGCACGGCATGGACCACCGCTACCAGCGCGGGCCCCTTCCGCGCCGACGACTCGCGTCCCTCCCACCCGAACGGGTCGGCCGCGAGGCTCATTGAGGTCAGCCTCCCGTGGCGGGGCGGTCGCCCGCCGTGGCGTGTCTACCGGGCCGCCGTCTCGGGATGCCGTGCCCGGCTCACGTCGTACACGCCGGGCACGTCGCGCATCGCGCGCATCAGACCCTGGAGGCGCGCCGCGTCGGGGAGTTGGAGGGTGTACGTGTGCCGCACCCGCTGCTGGGTGGGCGGTTCGACGGTCGCCGAGACGATGGCGACCCCCTCGGCCGCGATGGCCTCGGTCAGGTCGGCGAGCAGATGCGGGCGTCCGAAGGACTCGGCGACGAGCGTGACACGGCACTCGGTGGTGTCCCCCCAGCGCACGGCGACCTCCGGGCGCCCCGCGGACATCATGCGCGCCGCTCCGGCGCACTCCACGCGGTGCACGGTGACCACTCCCCCGCGGACGGCGAATCCGGTCACCTCGTCGGGCGGTACGGGCGTGCAGCAGCCCGCCATGCGTACGGAGGCGCCCGGCGGGTCGGCGACGGCGCTCGCGGGGCGGGCGACGGGTTCCTCGACGGGGCGTGCGGGGGTCTCGGCGGGGCGTTCCGGAGTCCCGGCGGACGGTCCGGGGCCCGTGCCGGAGGTCCCTGAGGCCTCTTCGTCGCCGGGGGCCGGGTGGGAGGCGATCCAGCGCTGGATCGCGATCCGGGCGGCGGCGGTGTGCGCGTGCTCCAGCCACTCCCTGGAGGGCTCGGAGGCGGGGTCCTGGCCCATGAGGAGCTGAACGGTGTCGCCGTCCCTCAGGACCGTGCTCAGCGTCGCCAGACGGCCGTTGACGCGGGCTCCGATGCAGGCGTGCGCGTCCTCGCCGTACTGCGCGTACGCCGCGTCGACGCAACTGGCGCCCTCCGGAAGGCCGAGCGAGCCGCCGTCGGCGCGGAAGACGGTGATCTCGCGGTCCTGGGCGAGATCCTCGCGGAGCGTCGACCAGAACGTGTCGGGGTCCGGCGCGCCCTCCTGCCAGTCGAGCAGCCGGGAGAGCCAGCCGGGCCGGGTGGGGTCGGCGCGCTCGCCGTCGAAGGGGCGTTCCCCGCCGCCGTCCGGCTGATCCTCCGCGGGGGGCGCGTAGGGATTGCCGAGCGCGATGACGCCGGCCTCGGCGACCTTGTGCATCTGGTGGGTGCGGATGAGGACTTCGGCGACCTGGCCGTCGCCGCGGGTGACCGCCGTGTGCAGCGACTGGTACAGGTTGAACTTGGGGACGGCGATGAAGTCCTTGAACTCCGAGACGACCGGGGTGAGACAGGTGTGCAGCTCACCCAGGACGCCGTAGCAGTCGGCGTCCTCGTTCACCAGCACCAGCAGGCGTCCGAAGTCGGCGCCGCGCATCGGTCCGCGCTTGCGCGAGACGCGGTGCACGGAGACGAAGTGCCGCGGCCTTATGAGGACTTCGGCCTGGATGCCGGCCTCGCGCAGGACGCCCCGCACCTCTTCCGCGATCTCCGCGAGGGGGTCGTCGTCACGGCCCGCGTTCTCGGCGATGAGCTCCCGGGTGTGCTCGTACTCCTCGCGGTGCAGGATCGCGAAGACGAGGTCTTCCAGTTCGGTCTTGAGCGCCTGGACACCGAGGCGCTCGGCGAGCGGGATCAGCACGTCCCGGGTCACCTTGGCGATCCGCTCCTGTTTCTCGGGGCGCATGACACCGAGGGTCCGCATGTTGTGCAGCCGGTCGGCGAGCTTGATCGACATCACCCGGACGTCGTTGCCCGTCGCGACGAGCATCTTGCGGAAGGTCTCCGGTTCGGCCGCGGCGCCGTAGTCGACCTTCTCCAACTTCGTTACGCCGTCGACGAGATAGCAGACCTCGTCGCCGAACTCCGTCCGCACCTGATCCAGCGTCACCTCCGTGTCCTCGACGGTGTCGTGGAGCAGGGAGGCGGTCAACGTCGTCGTCTCGGCGCCCAGTTCGGCGAGGATCAGGGTCACGGCGAGCGGGTGCGTGATGTACGGCTCGCCGCTCTTGCGCATCTGACCGCGGTGGGAGGACTCCGCGAGCACGTACGCCCGGCGCAGGGGGTCCAGTTTGGCGTCCGGGTAGTGGGCGCGGTGGGCGTCGGCCACGTGTCCGATCGCGTCCGGCAGCCGGTCGCGCGCCGTGGGGCCGAGCAGCGCCGCCCGTCCCAGCCGGCGCAGGTCGATCCTCGGGCGTGCCTTCCTGCGGTGCGCCGCGGGCACCCCGGGCTCGAGCGGGGCCGAGCGCGTGGGGGCGGGCGTTGCAGGGCCTGGCGTCGCGGGATTCGTCGCCTCCGCACTCATGGGCACCTCCGGCTGCGTCAGACCGGCGGACGGGTGCCCCATGGCGAACTCGGCTCAGGGGATGGTGTCGATCCCCCGTCCGTTCCGGTGCTTGATGCTACCGAGCCCACCACGCCTGGTTGACCGCCTCTCGCCGAGCGTGAAACGGATCACCCATTCGAGCGAAGGCTTTTGGGTTTACAGTTTCGATCTTCTGTCGGGGAAGGCACGGACGTACGGGACGGAACCGGTCGGTCCGAACGGCTTTCGAGCCATTGCGGCCGTCCGCGACCGCGAGGCCCGCCGTCCACCCATGCCGTCCACCCCGTCATCAACCCGCGTCGGGCTCCCGCGTGGTCGGGGCGACGCGGGAGGGCGCCCCGGCCCGGCAGCTGGCCGATCCCGTCCGTGTCGGGCCGTACGGCCGAACGAAGCAGGTGACCGGCGCGGCTCAGCGGCGTGCGTGGTCCAGCCAGTCGGCGTCGATCTCGCCCTCGGCGACGATCACCGCGGGTCCGGTCATCTCGATCTCGCCGTCGGGCCCTTCGGTGATCACCAGGCGCCCGCCGGGCACGTCGACGGTGTAGGACACCGGCGTGCCGGTCACGGTCGGGTCGGCGTCGTCGCGGCGGGCCGCGGCGACGGCCACGGCGCACGCGCCGGTGCCGCAGGAACGGGTCTCTCCGGAGCCGCGCTCATGGACCCGGAGGGCGACGTGGCGGGGGCCCCGGTCGACCACGAACTCCACGTTGACCCCGTCGGGGTAGACGGACGCCGGGGTGAACGGCGGCGGCGTGTACAGGTCCCCGGCGTGCGCGAGGTCGTCCACGAAGGCGACGGCGTGCGGGTTGCCCATGTTCACGTTGCGCGCGGGCCAGCTGCGGCCGCCGACACTCACCGTGACCTCTTGCTCGGGAAGGAGTGCCTTGCCCATGCCGACGGTGACGTCTCCGTTCTTGGCGACGTGCACGCGCTTCACACCCCCGCGCGTGGCGACCGTGATGTCGCCTTCGGCCACATGGCCCGCGCGTTGGAGGTAGTGGGCGAACACGCGCACGCCGTTGCCGCACATCTCGGCGACCGAGCCGTCTCCGTTGCGGTAGTCCATGAACCACTCCGCCTCGGCGGCCATCCGCCGGGCCTCGGGGTGCGCGGCGGACCGTACGACGTGCAGGAGTCCGTCTCCGCCGATGCCCGCGCGCCGGTCGCACAGGGCGGCGACGACGGCCGGGGGCAGGTCGATGGCGTTCTCCGGGTCCGGGAGGATCACGAAGTCGTTCTCGGTCCCGTGGCCCTTGAGGAAGGCGATCCGCGTGCTCATTCCTCGATCGTACGGGGTCGGTACGACAGCCCCGCCGGTGCGGGGCCGGGGTCGAAGCGGGGTTCGCCCGGCACCGGGCACGGACCGGTTCGGCCCCTTCCGCTCCCCTTCGGCTTCACGCCGATCGCCCGGCTCAGTGCCAGGACGGGGCGGGGCGGGGCGGAGCCTGGTGCGGACCCACGCCGGAGTGGGGCCGGGTCTGACACGGCGTTCCGATCCGACACGGCATTCCGGTCCGGCGCCGTGTCCCGGTCGGGCCGGAACGGAAGCGGGCGCGAGGTTCCCCGTCCGTGCCCGGTCCGGGCCGGGCCGGGGCGGTTCGAGGACGCGCCGGGGAACGGGTTGAGGGGAGGGCCGCGTCCTGGGGGTTCAGGAGCCCCTGGAGTCAGCGCAGCCGGGCCACGCGCCACACGGCGAGCACCGCGACGGCGACGACGAACACGACGTACCCGATCACCACGCGCCAGTCCGGGCGACGCCCGGAACCGCGCGGCGGGAAGCCGGGCAGGGCGTAGCCGACCCGGCGGGCGGCCATCATGCCCCAGCCTGCGGCGCACGAGCAGATCAGCAGTCCGAGCATGGCGACCACGGCACCGCCGTCACCGAACTCGAAGGCCAGCGGGAAGGCGAACATCAGCGAGCCGGTCGCGGCCAGCGCCACGATCGGCGCGAGCTGCCAGATGCGCAGCAGACGCTGCGGGCGCAGCTCGACCTCGACCTCCGGCTCCGGGGACATCTCGCCGGGCCCGGGGCCGTCGGCGATCACCCCGCCGGGGGTGTCCTCGGGGCCGTCGGAACTCAGTCGCTCTCCGCCCAGCTCCGGCTCGATGCCCAGATCGATGTCCGGATCGATGCTCGGACGGACTCCGTCCCGATCAGCACCGTGTTCAGTGCCTCGTGCGGTGTCGCGAGGGCCGGCCTCCATCGCCACGCGCCCTCCCAACTCGGATTTCACTGGTCGATCGAAGCTCGATGATGGCACGCCGCCGGAGGCCCGGATGACGGCCGGAGCGTCCCGATGCCATGACGTGATCAGGCTGTGACCGGTCGTTCGACCAACGCCAGTGCGAGTCCCGGGAGTTCCGCGATATCCGCCACGGCCCCACTGAGCCAGTGCACCCGGGGGTCGCGCCTGAACCATGAATCCTGACGGCGCGCGAAGCGTTTGGTGGCGCGGACGGTCTCGGCGCGGGCCTCGTCCTCGGTGCACTCCCCGGCGAGCGCCGCGAGGACCTGCTGGTATCCGAGTGCGCGAGACGCCGTACGCCCCGCGCGCAGGCCGTGCGCCTCCAGCGTGCGCACCTCGTCCACCAGACCGGCCTCCCACATCCGGTCCACCCGGCGCGCGATGCGCTCGTCGAGCTCGGGGCGCGCCACGTCGACACCGATCTGGAGGGTGTCGTAGACGGAGTCGTGGCCGGGCAGATTGGCGGTGAAGGGCTTTCCCGTGATCTCGATCACCTCGAGGGCGCGGACGATGCGCCGGCCGTTGCTGGGCAGGATCGCGAGCGCCGCCTCGGGGTCGGCCACGGCGAGCCGCGCGTGCAGGGCGCCGGAGCCGCGCAGGGCGAGCTCCTCCTCCAGGCGGGCGCGGACCTCGGGGTCGGTACCGGGGAACTCCAGGTTGTCGACGGCTCCCCGGACGTACAGCCCGGAGCCGCCCACCAGGATCGGCCAGCGTCCCTCGGCGAGCAGTGCGTCGATGCGGGCGCGGGCGAGCCGCTGGTACTCGGCGACGCTGGCGGTGACGGTCACGTCCCAGATGTCCAGGAGGTGGTGCGGGACGCCGCCGCGCTCACCGGGCGTCAGCTTGGCGGTGCCGATGTCCATCCCTCGGTACAGCTGCATCGAGTCGGCGTTGACCACCTCCCCTCCGAGGTGCCTGGCGAGGAAGACGCCCAGATCGGACTTTCCTGCCGCGGTCGGTCCGACGACGGCGATGACCCTGGGGGCGGGGGGTGCGCTACTCACGCCCCCAGTCTCGCAAACCCGGGAGCCTCTCCTCCAACGAGCTACGTGACGCCGCGGGTCCGGGTTCGTTGCCTGTTGCGTGGCTCGGGCCGCCGGTTCAGGGAACCGGTGCCCCGGGCGGCACGACCGGACGCACCGGGCGACGCGGATGGCGTCGCCACGAGTAACGTATGGAGTGGATATGGGCGTTTTCGCACGACTTCTTCGGAGGTCAGGAGCCCCGGAGGAGCCGTCGGCCGCCGAGGCCACGAGCACCGCACAGCCGGTCGACGCGAAGGCGGAGGCGACGCCGGAGGTGACCGGTTCCACCGGAATCGGGGGCGAGGAGACGGCGGGGACTCCGGGGACCCGGGGGACCGACGCCTCGGAGGACACCGCCATCCCCCGGCAGCAGACCGCCGGGCAGGCCGCCGACAACGAGGCGGGCGAGAACGGCCGCAGGTGACGGGCCCACGAGGGAAGGCGAACCATGGGGCTGATGGACGATCTGAAAGCCAGACTGGGGCCCGCCAAGGGCAAGGTCTCCGGGCTCGCGCAGCAGCACGGTCACAAGGTCGCGCACGGCCTCGACCAAGCCGCGAAAGTCGTCGACGAGAAGACCGGACGCAAGTACAGCGGCAAGATCCGGACGGGCACGGCCAAGGCGAAGGACGCCGTGGATCGCCTCGCGCACAAGGACGGCGGCGGGACCACGGACCCGCCGGACCCGCCGACCCCGCCCCACGCGTCCTGACCGACCCGCACCTCGGCGAACGGCCGCGAAGCTCCGGTGACCAGGGCTTCCGGTCGTCAGTCGCTCCGGGACGCGCCGCGCGGCGAGGCGTGCGGCGCGCCTGCGGGCCCCGCCCTCCGCGGGCCGCCGGACCGTGTCCGGGCCGGCGCGAAGCTCCGGCCCGGACACGGTCGTGAGTCCCGGGTCGCGGCGACCGTCCCGGGGGCCGCTACGACCAGGCGGCCACCAGGTATCCCACTCCGTAGGGGGCGTCGTCGTACAGCAGGGCGCCGCCCAGCCCGGCGCCCTCGGCCGCGCCCGCGAGGACCTGCCAGGGGGCGCGCCCCGCGGCCTTCAGCTCGTACGCCAGGGCGGTGTCCATGGCCTTGAGGGCGGCGACGTCCGCGGACCCCAGGGCCCGGGCGGCCTCCGCGTCGAAGTCCGCCGCGCGCTCGTCGAGATAGCCGGGCGCCTTGAGCGTCCTGCAGGCGCTGGCGTCCCCCATGACGAGCAGGGCCACCCGCTCGGCCCGCCCGCCGATGTCCTCCCCGGTCCGGAGACACCGTTCGGCCTCCAGGGGTTCGCCCACTCCGAGGCCCTCGACCGGGGCGTCGGACCACCCGGTGCGCTCCAGCAGCCAGGCGGCGACGGCGAGGGAGGGCGGGAGTTCTCGCTGTGGGGCGTCCGGGCCCGCGCCGGCCCGGCCCGGGCGGCCGAGGCACACGTCGAGGTCGACCCCGAAGCCGCCGAAGGAGCCGCGGGTGCCTTCCGGATGTGTTCCCCGGCCGCTCTGTTCGGCGGGGCCGACGACCACCAGCAGGTCGGGACGTGACGCGGCGAGCACGCCCAGCGCGTCCGTGCACGCCGCGCGCGCGGCGTCCAACTCGGGTGCCGCGCCGGCGGCGACGTCGGGGACGAGCAGCGGAGGACAGGGGCAGACTGCGGCGGCTACAAGCATGATCCGCAGGGTAGCGCCGTGGCCCGGCGATCCGTCCCGGCCCACTCCGGTTCCGTGCGCCCGCCCCGGTGCCCCTCCGGTTCCTCGCGCCTATGGGCGGTGCGTACCACCGCCCGAGCCCCAGCCGCCTCTACGGAGGCGGGTGAACGCGTCCGAGCCCGTGGCGTCGCGGCCACGCACGCGGAGGTGGGTCGGCCCGCCGCCGTCCGGAGCGTCTCCGCCCGGCGTCCCAAGGCGTCCGCCGGGCTGGTCCCCGTCAGTCGCGGCCGCAGCCGCCGCCCGTGGCGACCGGCAGCGGCTCCGGGACGCCGATGCTCGGCAGACCGAGCATGACGCCCGCCGGCGCGGCGGCCTCGGCCGCGTTGCGCTTCTCCCAGGCGTCTCCCGCCCGCGTGCGGCGCACGTCCAGGACGGCGCCCTCGGCGAGCAGGTGGTGCGGAGCGGCGTAGGTGACCTCGACGGTGACCACGTCGCCGGGGCGGACCGTTTCGTCGGGCTTCGTGAAGTGGACCAGCCGGTTGTCGGGGGCGCGGCCGGAGAGGCGGTGGGTGGCGCCGTCCTTGCGGCCCTCGCCCTCGGCGACCATCAGGTCCAGGACACGGCCGACCTGCTTCTTGTTCTCGTCCCAGGAGATCTCCTCCTGGAGGGCGACGAGACGCTCGTAGCGCGCCTGGACGACCTCCTTGGGGATCTGCCCCTCCATGGTGGCCGCCGGGGTGCCGGGGCGCTTGGAGTACTGGAACGTGAAGGCCGCCGAGAAGCGGGCCTCGCGGACCGCGTGCAGGGTCTGCTCGAAGTCCTCCTCCGTCTCACCGGGGAAGCCCACGATGATGTCGGTGGTGATCGCCGCGTGCGGAATGGCGGCCCGGACCTTCTCGATGATCCCCAGGAACCGGTCCTGGCGGTACGAGCGGCGCATCGCCTTCAGGACGGTGTCCGACCCGGACTGCATCGGCATGTGCAGCTGCGGCATCACGTTCGGTGTCTCGGCCATGGCGGCGATCACGTCGTCGGTGAAGTCGCGCGGGTGCGGCGAGGTGAAGCGGACCCGCTCCAGACCCTCGATCTTCCCGCAGGCACGCAGCAGCTTGCCGAAGGCCTCGCGGTCGCCGATGTCGCTGCCGTACGCGTTGACGTTCTGGCCGAGCAGGGTGATCTCGGAGACACCCTCGCCGACCAGTGCCTCGATCTCGGCCAGGATGTCGCCGGTCCTGCGGTCCTTCTCCTTGCCGCGCAGCGCGGGCACGATGCAGAAGGTGCAGGTGTTGTTGCAGCCGACGGAGATCGACACCCAGGCCGCGTACGCGCTCTCGCGGCGGGTCGGCAGCGTGGAGGGGAAGGCCTCCAGGGACTCGGCGATCTCGATCTGCGCCTCTTCCTGGACGCGGGCGCGCTCCAGGAGGACCGGCAGCTTGCCGATGTTGTGCGTGCCGAAGACGACGTCCACCCAGGGCGCCCGCTTCACGATGGTGTCGCGGTCCTTCTGGGCGAGGCAGCCGCCGACGGCGATCTGCATACCGGGGCGCTTCGTCTTCATCGGGGCGAGACGGCCGAGGTTGCCGTACAGCTTGTTGTCGGCGTTCTCACGGACGGCGCAGGTGTTGAAGACGACCACGTCCGCGTCCCCGTCCGCCCCCGCGGGCGCCCGCACGTAACCGGCGCCTTCGAGGAGCCCGGAGAGCCGTTCGGAGTCGTGGACGTTCATCTGGCACCCGTAGGTGCGTACTTCGTACGTCTTGGATTCCTGAACGTCCACTGCCTGACTCCGGTCGCCGCTGCTCATGTGACAAGGGTAGGCGGTGCCTGGAGTACGTCCGGACGGCGGAGCGGTCCACAGGTGCACGACAGGCCGCTCGCGGTCCGGCCGACGTACCCGGTCCGTGATCACTCCCCGAGCGCGGCGAGTCGCTCCGCGACCGTCCCCGCGGCGGCTCCGAGCAGGATCGTGTAGTGGTTGGTGCCCTCGATCAGCTCGCCGGGAAGGCTCCCGGACGGTCCGGTCCACCGTTCGACGGCGGCCGCCCCCAGCATCGGCGGCTCCTGGCCGAGCAGTCCGAGCGGCGCGTGCAGGAGCAGCGCGGGCCCGGTGAGCCGCGTGAGGCCGGCGGCGCACAGGTCGGCCGAGGCCAGCAGGTCGCGCCCGTCGTGCCGCACGGCCTCCTCACGCGCCTTCGACCGCCGCGCGCCCCGGGGTCCGGTGAGGTCGTAGCGCACGTACGCCTCGATGTCGGTGTTCCATTCGGGGCCGAGCGCCGGATGCGAGCGGAAGAAGTCGACGTACGCCCGGTCGGTCCCGTACGTCCGGCCGAGGCGGGCCAGCGCGGGGCCGAGGGTGGTGTCCAGGATCTCGTCGAGGTCGGCTCCGGGCGGCACGGGCAGGGGCAGTCCCCCGTCGACGAGCAGCAGCCCGCCGAACAGCCCGGGTCCGCGCACCGCCGCGCGCAGCGCGACGTACGCGCCCATCGAGTGTCCGGCCAGAACGACCGGCCGGCCCGCGCCCAGGTCCTCCGCCAGGCGGCACAGATCCGCCGCGTGCCGGTCGAGGCCGTACGGTCCGGGGGCGTCCGCGCTGCCGCCGCGGCCTCGCAGGTCGGGGGCGAACAGGCTCCACTCCTCGGGGAGTCGACGGGCCACGGCGCGAAAGGCCATCCCGGACGCGGTGATGCCGTGCGCCGCGAGCGCGATCCGCGGCCCCCGGCCGAACCGCAGGACACGGAGGGTTCCGCCGTCGACGGGCAGATCGAGTTCGGCCGGCTCGCTCATGCGCTCTCCTGGTCGTCACTGGTGGGCACCCCGGGGGCGGTCGTGCGGTTCCTGGTGGCTGTCCGCGAACGGGGGAGCCATGCGCGCCGGGGCTCGGCGCCGTCCGCGACCTGTCGGTACGACCCGGCACCGGAAGGGTGGGTGGGCGCTGGGGCCGCCTGTGACGGCCGGCGGACCCGTCGGCGGCGGGCGAGGATCACCCCGCCCCGGTACTACGCGCCCGGCCCGCTCCACCCCTGCCGCCGCAGCACCTGCGCCACGTCCGGTGCCTGGTAGTGGTCGCCCTTGAGCACCTTGCCGTCGGCCCTGCGGGCGACCTGGCCGCCGGGGCCCAGTTTCGTCATGTTGGACCGGTGGATCTCGGCGATCACCGCGTCGAGGTCGATCCCGTGCACGAGGGCCGTGCCGTACGCCACGTAGACGACGTCGGCGAGTTCGTGGGCCAGCCGGTCGAGCGGGGCTCCGACCGCCACCTCGGCGACCTCGGCGGCCTCCTCGGCCAGCAGTTCACCGCGGTGCGCCGCGAGCTCCGGGGACACCGCGGCGGGCGTGTCGCGGACGCCGAGGCCGAAGGAGCGATGGAACGCGCGGACCAGGGAGGCCGGCGAGAGAGGGGCGGCGGGTGCCGAGTCGGCCGAGGAGCCGGAGGAGCCGGAGCCTGGAATGGCTTCCGAAGCGACCGGTGCGGTGACAGGAGCGGCCGGAGAAGCGGGTGACGGGGCGGGGAGCGGGACCGGGGACGGGGAGAGCGGCTGCATCCGGCGAGCCTACCGATCCGCCCGAAGCCTCCGCCGGGTCCCGCCCTGGCCAGGACCGCCCGGAAACTGGCAGGATCGCGCGCATGTTCCAGGCACTCCGTCGTCCCGGTCGACGACCCGCGTTGTTCGGCTCGGCGGCCGCGCTCGCGGTCGTCGGGCTGCTGCTGTGGTGGCTGCTGCCGCTGGACGAGGAGTCCCCGAGCGGGGCGATCACGTTCAGCACGGGCACCGAGAAGGGTGTCTACCAGATGTACGGCAAGCTCCTTCAGGAAGCGATCGCCGGGGACCTGCCACGCCTGGACGTAGTGCTGAAGAACAGCGACGGGTCACAGGAGAACGTGCGGCGGGTGGCCACCGGCGCGGCCGACTACACCATCGCGGCGGCCGACGCCGTGGAGACGTACATCCTGCAGAACAAACCGGGATCGGGCCGGCTGCGCGGC
Source organism: Streptomyces sp. NPDC002580 (assembly GCF_042889485.1). Lineage (NCBI taxonomy): Bacteria > Bacillati > Actinomycetota > Actinomycetes > Kitasatosporales > Streptomycetaceae > Streptomyces > Streptomyces sp. NPDC002580. The sequence goes on from NZ_JBIAQZ010000013.1 coordinate 134,770, forward strand.
TGCTCCCGGCTCTACGACGACTACGTGCACCTGGTCGTCCCGCGCTCGTCGCCGGTGCGTTCCGTGGCGGACCTGAAGGGCAGAAAGGTCGCTGTCGGGCCGAGCGGCTCCGGGGTGCGGCTGATCGCCGACCACGTCCTCCAGGCCGCGGGACTGGACCCCGGCACGGACATCGAACCCCTCGCCTACGGCATCCAGGACACGCCCGACCTGCTCAAGAACCGCAAGATCGACGCGTTCTTCTGGTCGGGAGGCCTGCCGACGACCGCCGTGCAGGGGCTCTCGAAGACCGACGACATCAGGCTGGTGCCGATCGGTGGCGACGTCATCGAGAAGCTGCACAAGCAGGGCGGCGCCTCCCGGTACTACCGGGCCGCGGTGATGCCCGCCGACGCCTATCCGAAGGCACAGCGCGAGACTCCCGTACCGACGCTGGCCGTGGCGAACCTCCTCATCACCCGGGACGACGCCGACGCGAGGCTCACCGAGGAGCTGACCCGGACGGTCATCGCCAGCCGCGACCACATCGGCGAGGTGGTGCACGCGGCCCAACTGGTGGACCTGCGCACGGCGATCTACACGGACCCGCTTCCCCTGCACGAGGGTGCCCGCCGCTACTACCGGTCGATCAAACCGTGACGCGCAGCCGGTAGAAGGCGGTCGGCGGCAGACGGTCGGCATTCGGCGGCCCGGAGCCGGCCGACCGGAGCCGGCCGTCCGCATCGCGCGGTCCGTGGCCCGCGGCCAGGGAGCCGTCGGGAGGCCGCTCAGGCCACCGGACCCGATCTCGGTACCGTCACCGTCACCCGCAGCCCGTGCGGTTCGTGGTGGTCGTACGCGATGGAGCCGCCGCCCGCCGCGAGCAGGGCCCGCGAGATGGAGAGGCCGAGGCCCGAACCCTTGACGTTCTGGTGGACCGCGCTGCGCCAGAAGCGGTCGCCGATGCGGGCGAGGTCCTCGTCGCCGAGGCCGGGGCCGCCGTCGGTGACCACGACGGTCGACACCTCGCCGTTCGAGGCGACCGTCACCTCGACGCTCTCCCCCTCGGGGGTGAACTTGACCGCGTTGTCGATCACCGCGTCCAGGGCGCTGGACAGCGTGACCGGGTCGGCCCAGGCGGTGGTGGCCGGGCAGGTCCCGGTCAGCAGCACGCCCCGGCTCTCGGCGACCGGCTGCCAGGACGCCACCCGCTCGGCGGTCAGCTCCCCGATGTCGGTGAGGCGCACGTCGGCCTCGGCGTGCTCGGCCAGTGCCAGGTCGAGCAGGTCGTCGAGCACCTGGGTGAGACGCTTGCCCTCGGTGCGGACCGAGGCGATCTCCTCGTTGCCCTCGGGGAGTTCGAGGGCGAGCAGCTCGATGCGCAGCAGCAACGCCGAGAGCGGGTTGCGCAGTTGGTGCGAGGCGTCGGCGACGAAGGCGCGCTGCTGCTCCAGCACCTCCTCGACGTTGTCCGCCATCTCGTTGAACGACCGGGCCAGACGCCTCAGTTCCGGTGGGCCGCCGGCGGCGGCGACCCGGGACTTCAGGCGTCCCGTCGCGATGTCGTGGGTGGTCGCGTCGAGGACGCGCACGGGCCTGAGCACCCAGCCGGTGAGCCGTAGCGCGGCGCCGAGCGCGAGGAGCATCGCGGCGATCTCGCCCGCGCCGATGATCAGCCAGCCGCGCAGGGTCTGGGAACGCATCTGCCCGGTGGGCGAGTCGGTGACGACCACCGCGATGACGTCCCCGTCCCTGATGACCGGGGAGGCGACGACGAGACGGTGGCGCTGCCAGGGCCAGACCTGCTGCGGGTCGTGACTGCGGCGGCTGACGAGCGCTTCCTCGAAGGCCTCGCGCGCCACACCGGACTTGGGCAGACGCCAGTCGTCGGGGGCGTAGGCCATGGGCTTGTCGTCGCGGTAGAAGACGCCGGCCCGGATGCCGTACACCGCGTAGTAGCGGGCGAGTTCGTTGCTCAGGGTCTCGGCGCGTTCGTCCGGGAAGTCCTCGTCGCCGTCGGTGGGCACGGTGACGTACTGGGCGAGGGCCGAGAAGCGGGCGGTGTCGTCGATCCGGTCGACGATCACGCGCTGCTGCTCGGCGGCCGCCACACTCACCGCCAGCGGGATGCCGAGCGCGAGCAGCACGGCCGCCATCAGGACGATGAGCAGCGGGAGCAGGCGGGTGCGCACCCGTGCCCGCTACGCGACCGGGGCGACGAGCCGGTACCCGACGCCGCGTACGGTCTCGATCAGCGCGGGCATGCGCAGCTTGGAACGCAGCGACGCCACGTGCACCTCCAGGGTGCGCCCGGTGCCTTCCCAACTGGTGCGCCACACCTCGCTGATGATCTGCTCCCGGCGGAACACGACTCCGGGGCGCTGGGCGAGCAGCGCGAGCAGGTCGAACTCCTTGCGGGTGAGCTGGACCGTCGAACCGTCCACGGTGACCTGGCGGTTGGGGAGCTCGATGCGTACGGGGCCGAGGCACAGCGCGGTCTCGCCGGGGGCCGTCGCGTCGTCGTGGACGCTGCGCCGGCTGACGGCGTGGATGCGGGCGAGCAGCTCTCCCGTGTCGTAGGGCTTCACCACGTAGTCGTCGGCGCCGAGGTTGAGGCCGTGGATGCGGGAGCGGACGTCCGCGCGCGCGGTCACCATGATCACCGGCGTGGCGGTCCGCTTGCGGATCTTGCCGCAGACCTCGTAGCCGTCCTGGTCGGGCAGCCCCAGGTCGAGCAGGACGACACCGAACCCGTCGCTCTCCGGGACGAGCGCGCGCAACGCCTCCTCGCCGCTGCGGGCGTGTGTGACGTCGAAACCGTGCCGTGCCAGCACCGCGGACAGGGCGGCGGCGACGTGATTGTCGTCCTCGACGAGGAGCAGTCTCATTCCGGCCCCCTCCGGTTCATCGGTCGTACGATCTCGGTCTTCCGAGCTCGGTGCGCGCGCGAGCGCCAAGAAGGAAGTCACGCCGATGGACAAGGACGGCGTCAAGGGGCTTCGGGTTGCGCGGGGCTTCCGTTACCCAGCCGGTACGCGCACCTGTACGGGCTGCTACGACACGTGTCCGATTGCTACCGGATCGTGATGCTCAAGTTCCCCTCAGATGTGATGACGCTGGTCGTGCGGCATCACTACTGTCCTCCGAAACCGAGGAGGACGGAGCCCAAAAGCGATGACCGACGTATCGGCGGTCCAGGACGCCAAGCCCACCACCGAAGAACTGGTCGTCCTGAAGAGCGTCAACAAGCACTTCGGCGCGTTGCACGTGCTCCAGGACATCGACCTGACGATCACCCGCGGCGAGGTCGTCGTGGTCATCGGACCCTCCGGGTCCGGGAAGTCCACCCTGTGCCGCACCATCAACCGTCTGGAGACGATCGACTCGGGGGACATCTCGATCGACGGCAGGCCGCTGCCCCAGGAGGGCAAGGGGCTCGCCCGGCTCCGGGCCGACGTGGGCATGGTCTTCCAGTCCTTCAACCTCTTCGCGCACAAGACCGTGCTCGAGAACGTGATGCTGGGGCAGGTCAAGGTCCGCAGGACCGACAAGAAGGCGGCGGAGGAGAAGGCCCGCGGGCTGCTCGACCGCGTCGGTGTCGGCACGCAGGCCGACAAGTACCCCGCACAGTTGTCGGGCGGCCAGCAGCAGCGTGTCGCGATCGCCCGGGCGCTGGCCATGGATCCCAAGGTCATGCTCTTCGACGAGCCGACCTCCGCGCTGGACCCCGAGATGATCAACGAGGTCCTCGAAGTCATGCAGCAGCTCGCCCGGGACGGCATGACCATGATCGTCGTCACCCACGAGATGGGGTTCGCCCGTTCGGCTGCCAACCGTGTCGTCTTCATGGCCGACGGCCGCATCGTCGAAGAGGCTGTGCCGGACCAGTTCTTCAGCAACCCACGCAGCGACCGTGCCAAGGACTTCCTCTCGAAGATCCTGCACCACTGACGTCCCGCCCATGCGGGACAGCTCGCTCACCCGCCCGCCGACGGCCTCAAGTTCTTCCTCACTCAAAGGATGTTCACCATGAAGCTCCGCAAGGCAGCCGCCGTCTCGGCCGCCGTACTGGCTCTCGCCGCGACCGCCACCGCGTGCGGTTCCGACGACAAGAACGACAGTGGGTCCTCGTCCTCGGGCGGCGGCAAGATCAAGGTCGGCATCAAGTACGACCAGCCCGGTCTCGGACTGAAGCAGCCCGACGGCTCCTTCGCCGGCTTCGACGTCGACGTCGCGACCTACGTGGCCAAGGAGCTCGGCTACAAGCCGGACCAGATCGAGTTCATCGAGACCAAGAGCGCCGACCGTGAGAACGCGATCTCCCGCGGCGACGTGAAGTTCATCGCGGCCACCTACTCGATCAACGACGAGCGCAAGCAGAAGGTCGACTTCGCCGGCCCGTACCTGCTGGCCCACCAGGACCTGCTCGTCAAGAAGGACTCGGACATCACCAAGGGCACGGACCTCAACGGCAAGAAGCTGTGCTCCGTGACCGGTTCGACCTCGGCGCAGAACGTCCAGAAGACGATCGCCCCGAAGGCCAGCCTGAAGCAGTACAGCGGCTACTCGGAGTGCATCGCCGCCCTGCAGAGCGGCGCCGTGGACGCGGTGACCACCGACGACTCGATCCTCGCGGGCTTCGCCGCCCAGGACAAGTACAAGGGTCAGTTCAAGCTCGCCGGGCTCAAGCTGAGCAACGAGAACTACGGCATCGGCCTCAAGAAGGGCGACGCCGAGCTGGAGAAGAAGATCAACGCCGCCCTCACGAAGATGGTGAGCGACGGCGCCTGGAAGACGGCGGTCGAGAAGAACTTCGGGACGAACTACAAGTACGAGCAGGCCCCGAAGATCGGCGTGATCGTCAAGTAGCGCGGCGACCGCCGACCAACGCAGGGACCTTCAGGTAACGCAGGAATCCGCGGTTCACGCGGGGTTCCGCAGGTGTGCCGCCGCCCGGCCGCGATCACGGCGGCGGCACACCGCGTCCGCCAGTACGCCACCACCCGGAAGCGCGGGAGATCGTGTTCGACTTTCTTCAAGGTTATGACGTCCTAGGGGCGTTCTGGATGACGGTGAAGCTCACCCTCGTCTCCGCCCTCGGCTCCCTGGTCCTGGGCACCCTGCTGGCCGCGATGCGGGTCAGTCCGGTCCCGCTCATGCGCGGATTCGGCACCGCCTACGTGAACATCGTCCGGAACATCCCGCTGACCGTGATCATCGTCTTCAGCTCGCTCGGTCTCGCGGACATCTTCGGTGTCACCCTGGGCGCGCCCGACGACTTCGATGTCCAGGGTTTCCGGCTCGCGGTACTCAGTCTCGTCGGCTACCACGCGGCCTTCGTCTGCGAGGCGCTGCGCTCCGGCATCAACACCGTGCCGGTCGGACAGGCCGAGGCGGCCCGCGCGATCGGGCTGAGCTTCAGCCAGACGCTGCGGCTCGTCGTGCTGCCGCAGGCGTTCCGTTCCGTCATCGTCCCGCTGGCGAACGTACTGATCGCCCTGACCAAGAACACGACCGTGGCCGCCGCCATCGGCGTGGCCGAGGCCGCCACCCTGATGAAGACGATGATCGAGAACGAGGCCCAGACGGTGCTCATCGCCGCGGTCTTCGCCTTCGGGTTCGTGGTCCTGACCCTCCCCACCGGCCTCTTCCTCGGCTGGCTGGGCAAGCGCATGGCGGTGAAGCGATGACCTCCGTCCTCTACGACGCCCCCGGCCCCCGGGCCAAACGCCGCAACCTCGTGCTCTCGGCGCTCTTCGTCGTCCTGCTCGCCCTGTTCCTCTGGTGGATCTGGCTGGCCATGGATGACAAGGGCCAGCTGAAATGGGACCTGTGGGAGCCGTTCACCACGGCGAACGCCTGGAGCACCTACCTGTGGCCGGGGCTCCTCGGCACCCTGAAGGCGGCCGCGCTCAGCATGGTGATCGCCCTTCCGCTGGGCGCCGTCTTCGGCATCGCGCGGATGTCCGACCACCGCTGGGTGCGCGTTCCCGCGGGCGCCGTGGTCGAGTTCTTCCGGTCGATCCCGGTCCTGCTCCTCATGCTGTTCGCGAACGAACTCTTCGCCAAGTCCTCGAACATCCCCAGCGAGGACCGTCCGTTCTACGCGGTCGTCACCGGCCTGGTGCTCTACAACGCGTCGGTCCTCGCCGAGGTCGTACGGGCGGGCATCCTCGCGCTCCCCAAGGGACAGACGGAGGCCGCGTACGCGATCGGTCTGCGCAAGGGCCAGACGATGACCAGCATCCTGCTGCCGCAGTCGGTGACGGTGATGCTCCCGGCGATCGTCAGCCAGCTCGTCGTCATCGTGAAAGACACCGCGCTGGGCGGCGTGATGATCGGGTACTCGGAACTCCTCACCGCGCGGAGCACGCTCGCGGCCAACTACGCCAACGTCATTCCGAGTTTCATCGTGGTCGCCGCCATCTTCATCGTGGTGAACTTCGCGATCACCAGCTTCGCGTCCTGGCTGGAGGGCAGGCTGCGGCGGGGCAAGAAGACGACCGGTGCGGTGCTCTCGGCGAACGACGCGTCGATCGCCGGCTCCGCGGCGACCGGCGCGGGCGGGGCGGGCGGGGCCTCTTTCTGACGAGTCGTCCGACGAACGGTCGATCCGTCCACCGGGACGGGGGCGAGGGCATGATCACCACCGCCCCCGTCACTTGACGCAAGCAGCGGCAATGGGTTGCATACGTTCTGTGATCGTGCACCCCGCTCCACCTGCCTGTTCCCGTACGTCCCTCAGGACACAGCTCCGGGCGGGGGGCACCGCGTCGTGGACCCGGTGATCATCGTCGGAGCAGGGCCCGTGGGACTGGCACTCGCCCTCGCGCTGGCCCGCCAGGAGGTCCCCTCCGTGGTCCTCGACGAGGGACCCGGCAAGGACGAACAGCGGCTCGCGCGGACCGTGGTGCTGCGCGAGGACACGGTCGCGCTCGTCGAGCGGCTGACGGGTCTCCCGCTCGACGACGCCGGCTTCCGTTGGGCCGGATGGCGGTCGATGCGGCGCAAGCAGGTGATGCGCGAGATCTCGTTCGACGCGGAGGGTCCGGCGGACACGCGGAGCGGGAGCGGCGTCACCGGATCCCGGGCCGACGAGGACTCCCGGAGCCCCGGGTCCCGGGGAAGCGCCGCCGCGCGGGGCTCCGGGACGTCCCGGAGCGCGGAAGGCCCCGCCGAGGGCGAGGAGTTCGCCGCTCCGCTGCACATCGCCCAGCACGCGCTGACCGGCGCCCTGCGCGAGGCCATCATCCACGAGCGGCTCGTCAAGGTGGCCGCGCACAGCCGTCTCGACTCCCTCGAACAGGAGGCGGCGGGTGTCACGGCACACACCCGTGGCCCCAAAGGCACCTGGTGGCGCGGCAGTTACCTGGTCGGCTGCGACGGGCCACGCTCGACGGTACGCAAGCTCCAGGACATCCGCTTCCCCGGACGTACCGCCGTCGAGCGGCACGCCGTGGCGGCCCTGCGTACGGAACTCCCGTGGCCCGGCGAGGCGTTGCTGCACCGGATGCCGCCGTGGCGGACGTCCGGCCCCTCGGTGAGCGAGGTCACCGCCCGCCCTCTCGCGGAGGACGTCTGGCGCCTGGACTGGCTGCTGCCGCCGGGCAAGGACCTGGTCACGCCCGACCTGCTGGTGGCGCGCATCCGGGAGACCCTCGGAGGCTGGAGCGGGGGCACCACCCCCGCGTACGAACTGCTCGACACCGGAGTCCACACCGTCCACCACCGTCTCGCCCGCCGGTGGCGCGCCGGCCGGGTCTTCCTCGCCGGGGACGCCGCCCATCTGCTCGGCGCGCTCGGCACCCAGGGGGTGGACGAAGGGCTGCGGGACGCCGACAACCTCGCCTGGAAACTGGCCCTCGCCTGGCACCACGGCCCGCACAAGGCACTCCTCGACAGCTACCAGGCGGAGCGGCGTGCCGTGGTCGCCGCCCGGCTGCGAGCCGCCGACCAGGCGCTGCCCCTGCTGCGGGGCGGTGGCGGTCTGCGCTCCTACGTCCCCGGATCCGCGCGCGGGCACGACCTGCTGCTCACGGACGGTCACCTGGGTACCGGACCGCTGGGTGCGCCGGGCACGTACGCGAATTCCCCGCTCGCGCCGCCGCAGGCCGACTCGCACGCCCCGGTCGACACCGAGTCGGGCGCACCGGTCGTCGATGTCCTGGTCACCGCGGAGGACGGTTCGTTCGTCCCCCTGAGGGAGCGGCTCGGGCGCGGGGTCCTGCTCGTCGTGCTGATCGCTCCCGGCACGGGCGTGTGGGAGCGCAAGCACTGGGTGACGGCCGGCATCATGCCCCGGCTCGCCGCCGCGGTGACCGCGCTGCCGCACCCCGCCGAACTGCTCGTCGCGGAGAGCTACCCGGGCGCGGCCGCGCACACCGTGCTGCTCGTCCGCCCCGACGGACACCTGGTCACGGCGCTCGGCGGAGTGCGCCCGGCCGACCTGTACGAGGCCGCCGAGGCCACGCTCGGCGGACCGGCTAACGTCCCGGAGACGGCGGAGGCGGCAGCGGGCAGCAGTTGAACGCCCGGTGCCGAGTTGAACGGCCGGGGCCCTTCCGAGCTGGGACTTCCCTGTGCCCCGGACCTCCATGGTCCACATGGTGACGGTGAGTTGACCGGTCTGCGCCACCATGGTGTACTCCGGATCGTGACCGACACCTGTGTGCGCCTGTGGCGGAGGGTCCATATGGACCTCGTCCGCTACGCGGGCTGCGTGTGTCGTCCGTCCTTCTGATTTCGCATCCTTCTCCCCAGCGCGCCGCCCCGTGCCACCGCGCGCTCCCCCGCGAATCCCCAGGACGGTCCGAGTGTCTATGTCACCCTCCGCCCCCACGTCCGCCGTCGCCGTGCCCCGTCCGCCGACGCAGGCCGACCTTCTCGACTTCGTACGCCGTACGGCGGCCGATGCCGAGCTGATCGCCTCGCTCCCCCTCGACCCCGAGGGCCGCACATGGGTGCGGCTCGAAGGCCCGGGAGGCAGCGAGGCCTGGCTCATCGGCTGGCCACCCGGAACCGGAACCGGGTGGCACGATCACGCCGAGTCGGTGGGCGCCTTCCTCACCGCGTCCGGCGAACTCAACGAGAACTCGCTCGCCGCCCGGCTGCCCGCCGACGGCTGGAAGACCCTGGAACTCACCGAAGAGATCGACCGGCAGCGGAAGCTGCCCGCGGGCAACGGCCGCGCCTTCGGTCGCCATCACGTGCACGAGGTCCTGAACGAGTCCCTCGACGAACACGCGATCTCGGTCCACGCCTATTACCCGCCGCTCCCGCAGATCCGCCGCTACAGCCGTACCGGTCAGGTTCTGCGACTGGAGCACGTCGAGCGCCCGCAGGACTGGCAGTGAGCACGCCGCCGCCCGTCGGCATCGACAGCTTGCTGGAGCAGGTCCGCGCGGGCCTGGACCGGGTGGAGCCCGAGGAGGCGTTCGAGGCCGTGCGGGCCGGCGAGGCGCTTCTCGTCGACACCCGGTACGCCGCCCTGCGGGAACGCGACGGCCTGGTCCCCGGCGCCCTCGTCATCGAGCGCAACGAACTGGAGTGGCGGCTCGACCCCACCGGCAGTCACCGCGCCCCTCAGGCGACGAGCCATGACCTGAGGATCGTGGTGTTCTGCGACGAGGGGTACGCGTCCAGCCTGGCCGCCGAGTCGCTGCGTCGACTCGGGCTGCACCGGGCCACCGATCTGGTCGGCGGCTTCCAGGCGTGGAAGAGCGCGGGCCTTCCGGTGACGACCACCGACACGAGGACCTGACCCGCCTCGCGCACGGGGGTGGGCACCTCGGGCATCACCTGTCCTGAAGGATGAGGGGCGTCCCCCTGCGCACCCCCGGTGACGGATCGCGCCCGGACCGGCTCCTTGACCAAGGCTGGAGCTCCGGGCGGCTCGGACACCAGTGGCGCCTGCCCACGCGCCCCCGGTGACGGGTCGTGCACGGACCGGCTTCCGTCCAAGGGGCGGGCGCCTCAAGCGGCTCGGGCGCCGCTCGGGACGAGGGCCGAGGGGTCCCGAAGGGTGCGGCCCATGCGAGCACCCTGACGGCGGGGGCCGGCAGGCGGCCACCGCATCGAGGCCGCACGCGTCCGGCGATCAGAATCCCTCGTCGCCGAGCCCCTCCGTGTCCTCGCCCTCTTCCTCCAGCGCCTGCCGGACCACGCGCAGGGCCATGCCCTGGGAGTAGCCCTTGCGGGCGAGCATGCCCGCGAGGCGCCTCAGCCGCTTGTCGCGGTCGAGCCCACGGGTGGAGCGCAGCTTGCGGGCGACCAGGTCGCGCGCGGTCGCCTCTTCCTGCTCGGAGTCGAGCTGTCCGACGGCCTCGTCGATCAGCGTCGGCTCCACGCCCTTGGTCCGCAGTTCCTGGGCGAGCGCCCGTCTGGCCAGACCCCGGCCATGGTGCCGGGACTCGACCCAGGCGTCCGCGAAGGCGCTGTCGTTGATCAGCCCGACCTCCTCGAACCGTGACAGCACCTCGTCCGCCACCTCGTCCGGGATCTCGCGTTTGCGCAACGCGTCCGCGAGCTGCTTCCGGGTGCGCGGGGTCCCGGTGAGCAGGCGCAGGCAGATCGCGCGCGCCCGCTCAGCCGGGTCCCTCGGGGACTCCCCCTTCTCGGCCCTCGACGAGGAGGGGGTGTCTCCGTCCTGCGGGTCGTCGGACGGCTCACCGGAACCGCCCCGTCTCCGACGCCCTCGTCCATCACGCGGTCCACCGTCGCCGCGTCCACCACGTCGGGAGGCCGCGCCCGTCAAGCCACGACCGCCCGGCAGGCCGTCACCCCGCCGCGCGTCACCGCCCGTCGAACCGCCGTCCTCCGGACCGGTGTCGTGGAAGCCGTCGGTGAGACGGAGCCCGTCGGCGGCGCCGTACGGCGTTCCGCCGTACCCCCCGTCGTCGTACGAGCCGTCACCGTCTCCGGTCGAGCCGCTGTCGCCCCCGCCGTACCCCTGCCGGTCTCCCTCGGGGGTGAGGGGGTGGGTGTACTCGGCCCAGTCGGTTCGTCGTGTCATGGACTAGCTCTTGGCCGCCGCGGCCCTGGACTTGGTGGTCTTGGCCGCCGGAGCGGGCACCGACTTCGCGGCGTCGTCCGGGGCGGCCGAGACCGCCGCGTCCGCGCCAGGCGCGGCGGCGGGCTGCTCCGGCCTCACACCGACGCCCAGCTTCTCCAGGATCTTCTTCTCGATCTCGTTGGCGAGGTCGGGGTTGTCCTTCAGGAAGTTGCGCGCGTTCTCCTTGCCCTGGCCGAGCTGGTCGCCCTCGTACGTGTACCAGGCGCCGGCCTTGCGGACGAAGCCGTGCTCCACGCCCATGTCGATCAGGCCGCCCTCGCGGCTGATGCCCTGCCCGTAGAGGATGTCGAACTCGGCCTGCTTGAAGGGCGGCGCGACCTTGTTCTTGACGACCTTGACGCGCGTGCGGTTGCCGACCGCGTCCGTGCCGTCCTTCAGCGTCTCGATGCGGCGGATGTCGAGTCGCACCGAGGCGTAGAACTTCAGCGCCCGGCCACCCGTCGTGGTCTCCGGGGAGCCGAACATCACGCCGATCTTCTCGCGGAGCTGGTTGATGAAGATCGCGGTGGTCTTCGACTGGTTGAGCGCGCTGGTGATCTTCCGCAGGGCCTGGCTCATCAGACGAGCCTGCAGACCCACGTGCGAGTCGCCCATCTCGCCCTCGATCTCGGCGCGCGGCACCAGGGCCGCGACGGAGTCGATGACGATCAGGTCGAGCGCGCCGGAGCGGACCAGCATGTCCACGATCTCCAGGGCCTGCTCGCCGTTGTCCGGCTGCGACAGGATCAGGTTGTCGATGTCGACGCCGAGCTTCTTCGCGTACTCGGGGTCGAGGGCGTGCTCGGCGTCGATGAAGGCCACCTGGCCGCCGGCCCTCTGCGCGTTCGCCACCGCGTGCAGGGTCAGGGTCGTCTTGCCGGAGGACTCCGGGCCATATACCTCCACCACTCGGCCGCGCGGCAGGCCGCCGACGCCGAGCGCGACGTCGAGCGCGGTCGACCCGGTGGGGATGACCTCGATGGGCTCATTCGGCCGCTCGCCCAGACGCATCACGGCGCCCTTGCCGAACTGCCGTTCAATCTGCGCGAGCGCGGCGTCGAGCGCCTTCTCGCGGTCGGTTCCTGCCATGGGTTCCACCCGGTTTGCTTGAGTCGATCGCTTCACGTCAAAGACGCTAACGCCTGCCACTGACAATGCGCCCCGACGCCCATCCGGCCTGTGGATAACTCGGGCACATATCAGCCGAAACCATGCCTCAATCCCCGTCGAGAGCACCGCCGGAACTTCAATCAGAATGGATGTTCGATTTTTGTGTCAAGCACACCACGCGGCACCTCCGAAACTACGTTCACGCTCCGACGACGCGCCGGACGTCCCCGCGGGCCGGAGCCGGCACCCGTCCGGTCGCCGCTCCCGGGCCGCGCGCTACTCCCCCGGTCGTACCGCCGGTGCCTCCGGCCGGACGACGACGCGACGCGGTCCGCGCGCCAGGCTGTGGGCCATGCGAACGACGAGGACCAGCCTTCCGACCAGGACCCGCCCCCTGACGCCGCCGAAGCCGGCGCTGCGGCCCGCCGAGTGGCTCTGCTGCGCGACGGGCGTCCTGCTCGTCCTCTCGGGGTGCCTGCATCTGCTGGTCCTCGCCGTGGACGGCGGCCCGTGGGACGGTCCCGTCTCCTGGCGCAAGCCCGTCACCTTCGGGCTCTCCTTCGGGCTGACGCTGATCGCGATCACCTGGGTCACGTCGTACGTGCGGGTGGGGGCGAGGCTGCGCACGACTCTGCTCGTGGTGTTCGCCGCGGACTGCGTGGTGGAGGTCGGCGGGATCACCCTCCAGGCGTGGCGCCGGGTGCCCTCGCATCTCGACATGGAGACCGGCTTCGACACGGCGGTGTCCATGATGCTCGCGGTCGGCGGAGGGGTTCTGGTCGTGCTGCTGACCGTGTTCGCCGTCGCCTCGTTCCGTGACCGGCCCACGGGCCCTTTGGGCATGCCGCTCGCCGTGCGCTCCGGGTTCGCGATCCTGCTCGTCGCGCTGGCCTCGGGCGCCGCGATGATCGCGCGCGGGGTCGTCCTCACCCGGACCGGCCACCAGGAGGCCGCGTACCACTCGACGGCTCCGCTCAAGCCGCTGCACGGGGTGAGCCTGCACGCCGTCCTCGTCCTGCCCGCGCTGGCCTGGCTGCTGTCGCGCACCGACTGGACCGACAAGGTCAGGCAGCGGGTCGTGTACGGGGCCGTCGGCTGCTACGCGGCGGCCGTCGTCGGCACCGGTGTCCAGTCCGTCCTCACCTGGTGAACGTCACCGCCGCCCGGTGAACGTCACCGGCACCGGTGCGGGGCACCGGCACTCGTGCACGTCACCGGACTGGTGCGGGTCACCGGCCGAACAGCCGCCGCACGCGGGCGGCGAGCCCGGCCGGGTTGCGCGTACGGTGCCCGTGCACCCGCGGGTCGTCCGTGACGTCGTACCGCTTCACGTACGCCCCGAGGAACGCCTGGAGGGTGGCGACGGCGGGGATGGCGATCAGCGCGCCGACCGCCCCGAGGAGCGCGGTGCCCGCGATGACGGACCCGAAGGCGACCGCGGGGTGGATGTCCACCGTCCTGGAGGTCAGCTTGGGCTGGAGCACGTAGTTCTCGAACTGCTGGTAGATCACGACGAAGACGAGCACCCACAGCGCGTACCAGGGGTCGATCGTGAACGCGATCAGCATCGGCAGGGCGCCCGCGAGATAGGTGCCGATGGTCGGGATGAACTGGGAGACCAGGCCCACCCACACACCGAGCACGGGCGCGTAGGGCACGCCGAGCGCCTCCAGCAGGATGTAGTGCGCCACACCCGAGATCAGTGCCATCAGGCCGCGTGAGTACAGATAGCCGCCGGTCTTGTCGACGGCGATCTCCCAGGCGCGCAGCACCTCGGTCTGCCGGGCCGGCGGGAGCACCGAGCACAGGGCCCGTCGCAGCCGCGGTCCGTCGGCGGCGAAGTAGAACGAGAACAACGAGACCGTCAGCAGCTGGAAGAGTCCTCCCAGGACCTGCCCGGACACGTCCAGGACGCCGGTGGCGCTGTTCTGCACGTACTTCCGCAGCCAGTCGGAGTGGAGCAGGCTGTCCTGGATGTCGACCCGTCGCAGGTCGGTGTGGAAGTGCGCGTTGATCCAGTTGATGACCGAGTCGAGGTACTCGGGGAAACCCTCGACCATCTTGATGATCTGGCCCGCGAGCATCGAGCCGAGCAGGGTGACGAACCCGGCGATCACGATCACCGAGCCGAGAAAGACGAAGAACGCGGCCAGTCCTCTGCGTACGCCCTTGGACGCCATCCAGCTGACCGCGGGCTCTATCGCGAGCGCCAGGAAGAACGAGATGAGAATGTTGATCAGCAGCCCGGTGAGCTGGTGGAACGCCCAACTTCCCAGCTGGAACGCGGCGATGAGCGCGAGGGCGAGCACCATGGCACGCGGCAGCCAGCGGGGCATGCGAGCGCCGTCCGCCACGGCGCCCCCGCCCGGAGGGTCGGGCGGCGTCGTGCCGAACGGTGATGCCTGCTGATCGACCTGCGCGTTCTCGTCTGTCGGGGCCACGGAGCAAGTCTGGCCCACGCCGCCGACAATGGATCCACGCCCCCGGGTCTTACGTCCCCGTCAGTGGTTCTCGGACGGAACGTTCATGGTCGCGCACACCACGCGCCACACGTCCTTGGCCTCCCAGCCCGCGTTCAGCGCCTCCTGGACGGTGTGCCCGCCCAGTTCCGACATCACATGATCGCGCGCGAACGTCTCGGCGTACCCCGCACCGAAGTGCTCCGCCATCCGCTCCCAGAAAACCGTCAACCGCATGACTCCAGTATCCCGCCCCTGAGAGTGGGGCCGAGCCGGGGACCGCCTGCCGAGACCGCTTTCCGTCCTACGGTCTGACGCATGGCCGAAACAGGAGCATCCCCACTCCCCCCGCCGCCCCCCGCGCGGTCCCCGCTGGCACGTGCCGAGCACTTCGTCTGGCTCACCGCGCGCGTGCTGGAACAACGCCGCTTCGCCTATCACTTCCTCGACGGCGGCGCCGACGCGGTGGAGACCGCGCTGGCCGCCTACCGCAACGAGGACGAGGGATACGGTCACGCGCTCGAGCCCGACCTGCGCGGCCCGCTCAGCCAGCCGCTGCACACCGGGCACGCGCTGCGCGTGCTCGACTCCATCGGACGCTGCGGAGGCCGCCGCGTGGAGCGCCTGTGCGGCTATCTGACCTCGGTGTCGACGGCGGACGGCGCACTGCCGGCGGTCCGTCGCGGCCGACGCGACTATCCGACGGCCCCCTTCGTGCCCGTCCTCGACGATCCGCCGAGCGAACTGCTCGCCACCGGCCCGGTGGTGGGCCTGCTCCACCGCAACGAGGTGTGGCACGCCTGGCTGTTCCGGGCCACCGACTTCTGCTGGCAGGCGGTCGAGTCCCTGGAGAAGTCCCATCCCTACGAGATCGAGGCGGCGGTCGCGTTCCTCGACTCCGCGGCCGATCGTCCGCGCGCGGAGGCGAGCGCCGACCGGCTGGGCCGTCTCGTGCGTGAGCAGCGGCTCGCCGCGCTGAACCCCGAGCGCCTGGAGGCGTACCCGGTCGCGCCGGGTTACGCGCCGGGTGAGCACCACTTCCCGCACGACTACGCGCGGACTCCGGACTCTCTCGCGCGCGCGTGGTTCACCGACGAGGAGATGGCGCGCTCCCTGGACCACCTCGCGGACGAGCAGCAGGAGGACGGCGGGTGGCCGATCCGCTGGCGCCAGTGGGCACCGGGCGTCGCCCTGGAATGCCGCCCCATGGTGACGATCGAGGCGCTGCGCACGCTCCGGGCCTACGGGCGGCCCATCGGCTGAGGCGCCCCGGTCCGGCCCGGGACGCCCGATTCCGGACCGGAGCACCCCGTGCCGTGCCGGGGTGTCAGCCCGTCAGCGCGCGGACCCCGGCCGTCACCACCACGGCCGCGGCGACCACCAGCAGGAACGGAGCGCGCAGGATCAGCGCCACCGCGGCCGCCGCGAGCCCCGCCGCCTTCGCGTCGACGACCAGGACGCGCCCGTCGGCGAAGGTCTGCTGGGCCGTGAGGGCGGCCAGGAGGGCGACGGGCAGCAGCGCGGCGAGGCGCCGTACGAGCGGCCGCTCCAGTACGCCCGCGGGGATCAGCAGACCGATGAGCTTGACGGCGTAGCAGCCGACCGCGGTGGCGCCGATGGCGATCCAGATGTTCAACGGTCCTCCCCCGAAGCGTCGTGCGGTGCGCCGGTCGGTGGCGTCTTCGATACATGGGCCGGCGCGTCGTCCGCCCCGTCGGCGGGTGCGTCGGCCGCCCCGGCTCTGCGCCCCGTCACGTAGAGCACCGCGGGGGCGGCCAGGGCGGCCACCAGGACGGGGACTCCGGCGGGCAGCACGGGCAGCAGGCCGAGCCCCAGCAGGACGGCGATTCCCGCGACGGCCCGTTCCGTGGTGGTCTTCAGCATCGGCGCGAGCAGGGCCAGGAACACGGCGGGCCCGGCGGCGTCCAGACCCCACGCGTCGGTGTCGCCGATGGCCTCGGCCCCGGCGGCGCCGAGCAGGGTGGTGAGGTTCCACAGCAGGTACAGGGACAGCCCTGTGACGGTGAAGCCGATACGGACGCCGCGGCGGGTGGGCTGGGCGAGGGCGACGGCGGTGGTCTCGTCGATCACCCACTGCGCGGCGAACGGACGCACCGCGCGCGGGAGAGCGAGCAACTGTGACAGGCGCAGCCCGTAGAACGCGTTGCGCACCCCCAGGAAGAACGCGCCCGCCGCGGCGGTGAGCGGGTTGCCACCGGCCGCGAGAGCCCCTACGAGCGCGAACTGGGACGCCCCGGTGAACACCAGAAGGCTGAGCGCGCAGGACTGCAACAGGGTGAGCCCGCTGCCGGCGGAGGTCACCCCGAAGGCGAAACCGGACAGTCCGACGGCGAGCCCGACCCCGAGAGCGTCCCGGACGACGGCGCCGTCGGATTTTCCGCCTTCTTCACTGCGTATGTCTGCGAGAGCTGTCTGATCTGCCACGCACCGGACGGTACGAGCGGTCGCCCCCCGACGTCTTGTACGTTCTTGCGCTCGCGCTGGTAGGCGCCCGGGGGGACGCCGACGATCCGGGTGAAGTGGCGGTTGAGGTGGGGTTGGTCGGTGAAGCCGACGGCGACGGCCGCCTCGGCGGGCGCGGAACCGGCGTCCAGGAGCCGTCGTGCCCGGCGCACCCTCGCGTCGGTCAGCCAGGTGTGGGGCGGCATCCCGTACGTGTCCCGGAACGCGCGCAGCAACGCGAACGGACTGGTGCCGAGCTCGGCGGCGAGCCCCTCCAGGGTCGGCGGCTCGGTCATGCGCTCCTCCAGCACGCCACGCGCGCGTGCGGCGAGCCGACCGCCCGCGGTACGCACCGGCCGCTGCGGCAGCGGCCCTCCGTTCAGGCGCAGCAGCCGGGTCACGGCGACCCGCAGCAGGGTGTCGGCGGCCAGCGCGTTGCCCTCCTCCGCCGCCCGGAGCACCTGGTGGACCAGTTCCGCCGCGTACGGGTCGTCGAGCACCGGACGGGCGAATCCGGGAGTTCCGCGCAGGGTGGTGGTCTCGGCGGCGATTCCGGCCACCATGTCCGGCGAGGGGTACACCGCGCCGTACCGCCAGCCTTCGGGAACGCCGGCGCGACCGGTGTGCGCGGTGTCGGGGTTGACGAGCGCGAGGGAACCCGGGCCCGCGTACTGGTCGGCGCCGCCGTGGTGGAAGACCTCGACGCCCTCGGTGATGGCGGCGATCACGAAGTTCTCGTGGGTGTGCCGCACGAAGATCTTCTCGACGTAGCGGGCTCGCAGCAGATCGACGCCGGGCAGCTCCGCGTACTGCCAGTGCCGCGCCCGCTCCTGCCCCGAACCTGCCACGTCCCCATTCTCCGCCCCTGCCCCGGGGCCCACCGCCGCGGCCCCACCCGCGTTCCGCCCGGTCGCGGCGTCCTCGCAGGTCAGGGCGATTGTCAGTGGCCGGGTGCAGGATGGACGCATGGTCAGCTCCACGCACCGGGCCCTCGACGGCTTCTCCCCCGCGACCCGTGGCTGGTTCACGGGGGCCTTTCACGCGCCCACCGCGGCGCAGGCCGGGGCATGGGCGGCCATCGGCGCGGGATCGGACGTGCTGGTCGTCGCCCCCACCGGCTCCGGCAAGACCCTGGCAGCGTTCCTCGCCGCGCTCGACCAGCTGGCCTCGACACCACCGCCGTCGGATCCCAGGAAGCGCTGCCGGGTCCTGTACGTGTCTCCGCTCAAGGCGCTCGCGGTCGACGTGGAGCGGAATCTGCGCAGCCCCTTGACCGGCATCCGGCAGGAGTCCGTGCGGCTCGGGCTGCCGGAGCCGGAGGTCAAGGTGGGCATCCGCTCCGGCGACACCCCGCCCGCCGAGCGCAGGGCGCTGGCGACCCGCCCGCCGGACATCCTGATCACGACCCCCGAGTCGCTGTTCCTGATGCTGACCTCGGCCACGCGCGACGCGCTGACGGGCATCGAGACGGTGATCCTGGACGAGGTGCACGCGGTCGCGGGCACCAAGCGCGGCGCCCATCTCGCGCTCACCCTGGAGCGCCTCGACGGACTGCTGCCGAAGCCCGCCCGGCGTATCGGTCTCTCCGCGACGGTGCGTCCCGTGGACGAGGTCGCGCGCTATCTCTCGCCCCAGCGCAAGGTGGAGATCGTCCAGCCACCGTCCGGCAAGGAGTTCGACCTCTCCGTGGTCGTCCCCGTGGAGGATCTGGGCGAGCTGGGCGGGTCTCCCGCCGCGGACGGGAACGACGGCGCGGAGAAGCCCTCCATCTGGCCCCACGTCGAGGAGCGGATCGCCGACCTCGTCCAGTCCCACCGCTCGACGATCGTGTTCGCCAACTCCCGCCGCCTGGCCGAGCGCCTGTGCAACCGGCTCAACGAGATCGCGTACGAGCGGGCGACCGGCGCGCCCCTCGACGAGGCGCACTCCCCGGCGCAGCTGATGGGCGGCTCAGGCGCGACTCAGGGGGCTCCGCCCGTCATCGCCCGCGCCCACCACGGTTCGGTGTCCAAGGAGCAGCGGGCCCAGGTGGAGGAGGACCTGAAGGCCGGCCGCCTCCCCGCGGTGGTCGCCACCTCCAGCCTCGAACTGGGCATCGACATGGGCGCGGTCGACCTCGTCATCCAGGTCGAGTCACCGCCCTCGGTGGCGTCGGGCCTCCAGCGCGTGGGACGCGCGGGCCACCAGGTCGGCGCGGTCTCCACGGGGGTCGTCTTCCCGAAGTACCGGGGCGACCTGGTCCAGGCGGCCGTGGTCACCGAGCGGATGCGCACGGGCTCCATCGAGTCCCTGCGGGTCCCCGCCAATCCGCTCGACGTGCTGGCCCAGCAGCTCGTCGCCATGACGGCGCTCGACACCTGGCACGTCGACGACCTGCTCACCACGGTCCGCCGGGCCGCCCCCTTCGCCTCGCTCCCGGAATCGGCGTTCACCGCCGTGCTCGACATGCTCGCGGGCCGCTATCCGTCCGACGCGTTCGCCGAGCTGAGGCCCCGCGTGGTGTGGGACCGCGTCGCGGGCACGGTCACCGGCCGCCCCGGTGTCCAGCGTCTCGCCGTCACCTCCGGGGGCACGATCCCCGACCGCGGGCTGTTCGGCGTCTTCCTGGCGGGGGCCGATCCCAAGAAGGGCGGCGGCCGGGTAGGCGAGCTCGACGAGGAGATGGTCTACGAGTCCCGGGTGGGTGACGTCTTCACGCTCGGCACGAGTTCCTGGCGCATCGAGGACATCACCCGGGACCGGGTCCTCGTCTCCCCGGCGCCCGGGGTCCCCGGCAGGCTGCCCTTCTGGAAGGGCGACCAGCTCGGGCGTCCGCTCGAACTGGGGCGCGCGGTGGGCGCGTTCCTCCGCGAAGTCGGCTCGCTCCCCCAGGACGACGCCCGTCTCCGCCTGCTCGCGGCGGGCCTCGACGCCTGGGCCGCCGACAACGTGATCGCGTACCTGACCGAGCAGCGCGAGGCGTGCGGCCACATCCCGGACGACCGCACGATCGTCGTCGAACGCTTCCGCGACGAGCTGGGCGACTGGCGTGTCGTCGTGCACTCCCCCTTCGGCGCCCAGGTCCACGCCCCCTGGGCCCTCGCCCTGGGCGCCAAGCTCTCCGAGCGGTACGGCATGGACGCCCAGGTCATGCACGCCGACGACGGAATCGTGCTGCGGCTGCCCGACGCCGACCTGATGAGCCTGGACCTGCTCGACCGGGCGCCCACGAAGGCGGGCACGGAATGGGACGCGGAGAAGGCCCCGGTCGGCGCGGCGGACGTCGCCTTCGACAAGGGCGAGGTCCATCAGATCGTCACGGACCAGGTGGGCGGCTCGGCCCTCTTCGCCGCCCGCTTCCGTGAGTGCGCCGCCCGCGCCCTGCTCCTCCCGCGCCGCAACCCCGGCAAGCGCACCCCGCTGTGGCAGCAGCGGCAGCGCGCCGCTCAACTCCTCCAGGTGGCGAGTGAATTCGGTTCGTTCCCGATCGTCCTGGAAGCGGTCCGCGAATGCCTCCAGGACGTCTTCGACGTCCCGGGCCTGACGGAACTGATGGGCGACATCGAGTCCCGCAAGGTCCGGCTCGTCGAGGTCACGACCCCCGAGCCCTCTCCCTTCGCCCGGTCCCTGCTCTTCGGATACGTCGCCCAGTTCCTGTACGAGGGCGACTCGCCCCTCGCCGAGCGGCGGGCCGCCGCGCTGTCGCTGGACTCACGGCTGCTGGCCGAGCTGCTGGGCCAGGCCGAACTGCGCGAACTCCTCGACGCCGACGTCCTAACCGAGCTGGAGCGCGAACTCCAGTGGCTCACCGAGGACCGGCGGATCAAGGACGTGGAGGGTGTCGCCGACCTGCTGCGTCTGCTGGGGCCGCTCACCGACGCCGAGTTGGCCGAGCGGGGTGCGGAGGCGGGGTGGGCCCAGGATCTGACGGCGGCCCGCCGCGCCATCCGGGTCCGGATCGCCGGAGCGGATCACTGGGCGGCCATCGAGGACGCCGGCCGACTGCGCGACGCGCTCGGCACAGCGCTGCCCGTCGGTGTCCCCGAGGCCTTCACCGAACCGGTCAAGGATCCGCTCGGCGATCTCCTCGCGCGGTACGCGCGCACCCATGGACCGTTCACCTCGACGACGGCCGCCGCGCGTTTCGGTCTGGGTACGGCCGTCACCGACGGCGCGCTGCACCGGCTCGCCGCGAGCGGCCGGGTGGTCCAGGGCGAGTTCCACCCGGCGGGAATCGGTCAGGAGTGGTGCGACGCGACGGTCCTGCGCCGCCTGCGCCGCCGTTCGCTCGCGGCACTGCGTCACGAGCTCGAACCGGTCCCCCCGGCCGCGCTCGCCCAGTTCCTGCCGCAGTGGCAGCACGTGGGCGGCGGCCACGGACTGCGCGGCATCGACGGACTGGTGCGCGCCGTCGAGCAGTTGCAGGGCGCGTCCGTGCCAGCGTCCGCGTTGGAGAAACTCGTCCTGCCCTCCCGCGTCGCGGGGTACACGCCCGCGCTGCTCGACGAACTCACGGCCGCCGGTGAGGTGATCTGGGCCGGTGCGGGTTCGCTGCCGGGCAAGGACGGCTGGGTCTCGTTGTATCTGGCGGACGCGGCCCCCCTGCTCCTTCCGGCCGCGCACCCGCTGGAGCCGACCGCGCTCCACCAGTCGGTCCTCGACACGCTCTCCGGGGGCTACGGCCTCTTCTTCCGCCAGATCGCCGACCAGGTGCGCGCCACCACGCACCCCGACGCCACCGATCCGCAGCTCGCCGACACGATCTGGGACCTGGCCTGGTCCGGGCGCCTCACGAACGACACGCTCGCGCCGATGCGCTCCCTGCTCGGTTCGGGCCGCACCGCGGGGGCCACCGCCCACCGAGCCAAACGCTCCGTCCCGCGCGGACGCTACGGCTCACTCACCGGAGGCGCGCGACCCCGGTCGCATACGGGCCCTCCCACCGTGGCGGGCCGCTGGTCACTGCTGCCCGAGCGGGAACCCGACCCCACCGTGCGCGCCCACGCCCTGGCCCGCACCCTGCTCGACCGGCACGGCGTGGTGACCCGGGGCGCTGTCGCCGCCGAGGGCGTCGAGGGCGGCTTCTCCGCTGTGTACCGCATCCTGTCGGCCTTCGAGGACAGCGGCCAGGCGCGCCGCGGCTATGTGGTCGAGGGTCTCGGCGCCGCCCAGTTCGCGATGGACGGCGCGGTGGACCGCCTGCGCGCGACGGCGACCGCGCGCGACCGGGGCGATACCGTGCCCGTCCCGGCCTTCACCGACAACTCTCCCGGCGCCCATGGTTTCCCCGACGACCACGACCCGCGAAGCGGCGACGACCATGGCACCGGGTACCCCTCCGGTCCCCGCACCGCCCACGGTTCCTTCTCTCACGACGACGGCGCCGACGGCCCCTGGGACTTCACCGACGGCCACGACCCGGCGGACGCCCCCAGCCGTCCACCGTCGTTCGGCCCGGTCGACGTCCCCGGGTTCCCGGATCTCGGCGCGCCTTTGGGCGCCCCCGATTTCCCGGACGCGTCCTCGGGCCACAGCGGCCCCCGGTACCCGAGGAACGGCTCCGACCACCCCGGCAGACCGGGTTTCCCGGGCACCCGTACGCGCACGGGCTCCCCGGCCGTCGTCCTGGCCGCCGCCGACCCGGCGAACGCCTACGGCGCGGCCCTCTCCTGGCCCGAACCCCCCACCGAAGCGGGCCACAAGCCGGGCCGCAAGGCGGGTTCCCTGGTCGTCCTGGTCGACGGTGAGCTGGCCCTCTACATGGAACGCGGCGGCAAGACCCTGCTGGCCTGGCCCACGGACCCGGAGGGATCGGCCACGGAGGACCCCCGCCTGGGCGCGGCGGCGGAGGCCCTCGCCGCGGCCGCCCGCGCGGGTTCGCTGGGCACGGTCACCGTCGAACGCGTCAACGGCGCCTCGGCCCTCACCTCTCCCCTGGGCACGCTCCTGGAAGGCGCGGGCTTCATCGCCACACCCCGCGGACTACGCCTTCGCGCCTGACCCACCGACCCGGCCAGTCACCCACTCGTCGACAGTCGCCACCTATCGCCCGTCACTCGCCCTGTCGTCCGACACCCGGCACCCGGCACCCGGCACCCGGCACCCGGCACCCGACGATGGGCCCTACGCCCCGCCCCCACAACCGGCCGGCCTCGAACCAGCCCCAAGCCCCCGGCCCTGAGCGTTCAACCCCGCCCCGCGCCCCCGAAACACCCGTCCGAAGCACCACCCACCCGTGCCACCCTGGAGTCATGCCCGAAGGAGACACCGTCTGGCAGGCCGCGAAGCGGCTGCACACAGCGCTCGCGGGCAACGTGCTGGTCCTTTCCGACCTGCGGGTGCCTCGGTACGCGACGGCCGACCTCACCGGCCGCCGTGTCCTGGACGTCACCCCGCGGGGCAAGCACCTCCTCACCCGGATCGAGGGCGGCCTGACCCTCCATTCGCACCTGAGGATGGACGGTTCGTGGAAGGTGTACGAAGCCGGGCAGCGCTGGGGCGGAGGACCCGCGCACCAGATCCGGGCCGTTCTCGGCACGGACGACCGCACGGCGGTCGGCTACCGCCTGCCCGTGCTGGAACTGCTCCGCACGACCGACGAGGCCCGCGCGGTCGGTCACCTCGGCCCGGATCTCCTGGGTCCGGACTGGGACCCGGGCAAGGCGCTGGAGAACCTCCTTCGCGATCCCGAGCGCCCGCTCGGTGAAGCCCTCCTCGACCAGCGGAATCTCGCCGGCATCGGCAACGTCTACAAGAGCGAGCTGTGCTTCCTGCTCGGCGTCACCCCATGGCTGCCCGTCGGCGCGCTGCCCGTCGACCGCGCCTCCCAGTTGCCGGTCATCGCCAAGAAGCTGCTGGAGTTCAACCGCGACCGTCCGGCCCGCATCACCACCGGGCGCCGCGCCCCGAACCTCTTCGTCTACGGCCGTGCCGCCCGCCCCTGTCCGCGCTGCGGCACCCCGGTCCGGACGGCGAACCAGGGCGACGGTTCCCGGGAGCGCCCCACCTATTGGTGCCCCCGGTGCCAGAGCGGACCCACCCCGAGGCCGACCGGTGAACACGCCGCCACGGCGTAGGGCCCCACCGGGCACGCAGCCTCGGCACCGGGCCGACGGCACGGCCAGAAACGCGCACAGCGCCGGGCGCCGCGCCGCGCCCCCAGCCCCCAGCCCCCAGCCCCCGCGATCATCCGTCAAGTCCGCACAACTAATTGACGGCCCGTCAGAAACACTCGTACCGTCCTGTCATGGGCCTCCCCGCGTACGACCTCACCGGACGCACCGCATTCGTCACCGGCGCGGCGGGCGGCATCGGCCGCGCGTCCGCGCTCCTGCTCGCGGAGGCGGGGGCCGCTCTGCACTGCGCGGACATCGACGAGAAGGGCCTGCACGAGACGACGACGCTGATCAAGGAGCGGGGCGGCACCGCTCACGGCCACCCGCTCGATGTCGCCGACCGAGCCCAGGTCCGGCAGGCCGTCGCCTCCTGCGGCCGCCTCGACGTCATGGCCGCGATCGCCGGCATCATGCACAGCGGCCCGGTCCTGGAAACCCTGGACGAGGATCTCGACCGGGTGCTGGGCGTCAACTTCAAGGGCGTGCTGTACGCCTGCCAGGAGGCCTCCCGTTCCATGATCGAGAACGGCGTCCGGGGCAGCGTCATCACCATGGCCTCGGGTGCGATCGACACGGGCGGCCCGGGCCTGTTCTGCTACAGCGTGGCCAAGGCGGCCGTCGTACAACTGACGAAGACGCTGGCGACCGAGGTCGGCCCGCACGGCATTCGCGTCAACGCCGTGGCGCCCGGCTGGATCCGCACTCCCATGACCGAC
This sequence comes from Streptomyces sp. NPDC002580, assembly GCF_042889485.1. Lineage (NCBI taxonomy): Bacteria > Bacillati > Actinomycetota > Actinomycetes > Kitasatosporales > Streptomycetaceae > Streptomyces > Streptomyces sp. NPDC002580. The sequence continues at coordinate 159,641 of NZ_JBIAQZ010000013.1, forward strand.
CGTCACGGCGAGAAGCAGGCGCACACGGAGGCGTTCATGGCACGCCTGTCACCGCTTGGCCGCGTCGGTGAACCCGAAGACGTCGCCCACGCCGTACTGCACCTGGCGTCCGACGCCTCGGCGTTCACCACGGGCCAGATCCTGCGGCCCAACGGCGGCGTGGCCATGCCCTGGTGACCCGGCCCGTCCCCCGACACCCGCACACCCCTGCGGCCCCGCCCCCGCACAACCCACTTCACCCACGAAGCCACCGCCCCCGCCCGCACGGCCCCTCACCGAACCGCCAGCCCACTTCCCCTCGCGCACCCGCCCAGGCACCCAGCTCCCCCACCCTCGCCCCCGCCCCCGCCCCCGCCCCCGCCCCCGCCCACACCATCCACCACCCCTCTAGCCGGCCCCCGACGCACGCCCCCCACCGCCCTCACCGCTCCCGCTCCCGCCCCCACTCCTGATCCCTCTCCGCCTCCCTCTCCCGCTCCCCCGTCGACGCCAGGCCTCCCGCCAGTGGTCCAACCATCGATCCGACCCCATGGCGCCCACCGCCCGGGACTTCGGGGCGCAGTGGACCGGCAGCAGGCTGAGCCCCCACCCGCTCGCCGCGACCGCCCCTTCGAGCACCCCGGCATCGGGCGCCAGGGCGAGACGGAGCACGCTGCCCCACCACAGGGCGCCCAGCACGAGAGCGGCCGATCCGCGCACTATTCGCCCTGCCACGGCACCCTCCTGCGACACGGCGCCCGGCCGCGGGATCTCACGCGCGAGCAGGGCACACCGACGGGACTCGGAGCCGGAACCGGCCGGGGCGGAACGGTTCCCGGGGCGTCACCCGTTCTCCGCCTGGAACATCCAGTGGTGCTTCTCGAGGTCGGCCGTGATCCCGATGAAGATGTCCTGGCTCACCGGATCCGGGTCGCCCGTGGCGGCCACCCGCTGCCGCATCCGCGTGATCACCGCGCTCAGCGCCTCCACGAGTGTCCGCACGGCGTCGGTGTCCTTGATCCAGCCCTCGGGCGTCGCTCCGATGCCGCTGCTCGTCGCCACCGTCGCGGCCCGCCCGTCCGGCGGAACGCCCAGGGTCGAAGCGCGCTCCGCCACGGTGTCGGAGTGCAGTCGCGCGGTGTCCACCACCTCGTCGAGCTGAAGGTGGACGGATCGGAAGCGGGGTCCCACCACGTTCCAGTGGACCTGCTTCGCCACGAGGGAGAGGTCCACCAGGTCGGCCAGTGCGCCCTGCAGCGCCTCGGCGACGGTCTTCAGGTCCGCGTCGGACAGCGAGCTCTTCACGACGTACATGCACATCCTCCGGTCCACGACGCCCCCGGCACCCCGGCTCACGACCGCACCGGTGCCGAAGGCCGGCGGAGTCATCCGCGACGTCCTCGACGATGGCATCGGGCAGTCGGCGAGGACATCGCCGTCGACACCGCCGATGACGATCACGACGCCGCTCGGACGTCGGACGGTGACGGCCGATCGGCCTCGCCGCACCTCCACCATGAAGGCCGCACCGAATACCGGCAAATGGATCCATGAGGGGCAGTGGCCGTCCCCGGCCGGCCCGGTGGGCTCCGGGCGACGCGAGAGCCCCGGCCCGGCTCCTCCAGGTCTCCCTGGGGAAGCCCCGGCCGGGGCTCTCGATGTACGCGTGCTCAGCTCATGGAACGCGAGCTGTGGGGCGTCAGGCGGCGACGACGTCCACCGCTTCGGCAGGCGCCTTGATCGTGACCCGCTCCGGTGGCACACCGGTCACCGAAACGGAGTTGAGCATCGGGCGACGCACCGGTGCGGGCACCGGTTCCGTGGCCGCAGCCGACTGTGCCAGCTCGGCGAGGGCGAGCTCGTCGCTCACTTCCCGCATGAGCTCGGACATCCGTACGTCCAACGCGTCGCAGATAGCGGAAAGCAGCTCGGAGGATGCCTCCTTCTGCCCCCGCTCCACCTCGGAGAGATAGCCGAGTGAAACTCGGGCGGACGAGGAGACTTCGCGCAGAGTACGGCCCTGGCGCTGGCGCTGCCGACGCAGCACGTCACCCAGCAGGCGACGGAGCAGAATCATCGGTGGCTCCCTCCTCGGACCGCGTAGCCGCATCCTTCTCGCCCCACCGTACCGCCTCGCGCCGCGGCCGTGCGGGGAGCGATGTCGTGTTCACTCAGGGCTGCAAACATCAAAACCCCCCGTTCTGTTCCGTATCCTGTGCCCGCTCGTTCCCGGTCTGTTCGCCCGCGAGCTCCTCCAGGAGCAGCGCGAGTACGCTGCGTACACTCTCCATACGGATTTCCGCCCGGCTGCCGTTCAACCGCAGCGGCGCCACTTTCCCGCCACCAATGATGGCGGACGTGGCACCCGAAGGCCCGTCGACGGCCACGTAGACCGTGCCCACCGGCTGCCCGTCCTGAGGGTCGGGGCCGGCGACACCGGTGGTCGCGACTCCCCAGTCCGCGCCGAGCGCCTCGCGCACTCCGGTCGCCATCTGTGCCGCGACCTGGGCATCGACCGCGCCGCGCTCGGCCAGAAGAGTGACGTCGACGCCCAGAAGTTCGTGCTTCAGTTCGGTGGCGTACGCGGTCACGGAACCCCGGAACGCCTTCGAGGCACCCGGCACGGCCGTGATCTCCGCCGCCACCAGACCACCGGTGAGCGACTCGGCGACGGCAAGCGTCTCGCCCCTCACCGTGAGTAGTCGCACCACTTCAGTGGCCGCGGAACTCACCGCTCGGCCTCCGCGGCGGCCGCCCGCCGCTCGGCGATTCCGCGCCGGCGCAGCACAATGGCCTGTCTCACATAGTCGAGTCCGGTGACGACGGTCAGGACGAGCGCCACACCCATCACCCAGAAGCGCAGGGAGGCCAGCGCCCCCGTCAGCGGCAGGATGTACATGCCGACGGCGGTGCCCTGGGCCAGCGTCTTCAGCTTGCCGCCGCGGCTCGCCGGGATGACTCCGTAGCGGATCACGACGAAGCGCAGCAGGGTGACACCGAGCTCGCGCCCGAGGATCACGAAGGTGACCCACCAGGGAAGATCGTCGAGCGCGGACAGACAGACCAGCGCGGCGCCCATGATCGCCTTGTCGGCGATGGGGTCGGCGATCTTCCCGAAGTCCGTGACGAGGTTGTACGCGCGCGCCAGGTGGCCGTCGAAGATGTCGGTGATCATGGCGACGGCGAAGGCCGCCCAGGCCCAGGCGCGCATGGCGGGGTCGTACCCGCCGTCGGCCAGCATCAGGGCCACGAAGCCCGGCACGAGGACGAGCCGGATCATGGTCAGGATGTTGGCGATGTTCCAGAGGCTGGCCTGGTCGACGGCCGCGGCGCCCAGCTTCCCGCCCCGCGCCGGCTTACCGCCCCCCGGAGCACCGGATGCGCCGGGGGCGCCCGTCGCGCCTTTGGCGCCGGGGGAGCCGCCCGCCGCGGATGCCGGGGCTCCGGTCATCTGGCCGCCTCCTCAGTACCCGCGAGCGTGAGCGAGCCGACAAGCGGCTCGGCCACCAGGTCGACACCTTCCGTACCGACCACCTTGGCCTCGACGATACGGCCGACGGTCAGACCCTCGCCGCTCGTGAACAGCACCTGTCCGTCCGTCTCCGGCGCCTGGTGCGCGGCGCGGCCGTACGCGCCGTCCTCGTCGTCGAGGGACTCCACCAGCACCTGCACGATCTCGCCCACCCGCTCCTCGGCGCGCTGGGCGACCAGTTCCTCGGCGAGCCGGGACACCCGCGCGAGGCGCTCGGCGACGACGTCCTCGTCCAGCTTGTTCTCGTAGGTCGCCGCTTCGGTGCCGTCCTCGTCGGAGTATCCGAAGACACCGATCGCGTCGAGGCGGGCTCCGGTGAGGAAGCGCTCCAGCTCCGCGAGGTCGGCCTCGCTCTCGCCCGGGAAGCCCACGATGAAGTTGGACCGCACACCGGCCTGCGGGGCCTTGGAGCGGATGGTGTCGAGCAGTTCCAGGAAGCGGTCGGTGTCGCCGAAACGGCGCATCGAGCGCAGCACGTCGGGCGCGGAGTGCTGGAAGGACAGGTCGAAGTAGGGCGCGACGTTCGGGGTCGACGTCAGGACGTCGATGAGTCCGGGACGCATCTCGGCGGGCTGCAGGTAGCTGACCCGGACGCGCTCGATGCCGTCGATCTCGGCCAGCTCCGGCAGCATCGTCTCCAGGAGACGGATGTCACCCAGGTCCTTGCCGTACGAGGTGTTGTTCTCCGAGACGAGCATCACTTCCTTGACGCCCTGCTCGGCGAGCCAGCGGGCCTCGTTCAGGACGTCGCTGGGCCGGCGCGAGATGAACGAGCCGCGGAAGGAGGGGATGGCGCAGAAGGAGCAGCGGCGGTCGCAGCCGGAGGCCAGCTTCACCGAGGCGACGGGGGATCCGTCCAGGCGGCGGCGCAGGGGTGCGCGGGGCCCGGAGACCGGGGCGACCCCGTCGGGAAGGTCCGTGGGGGCGCCGTGGCCGGGAAGGGCCACGTCCTCGCCGGCACTCTGCCGCTCGGCGGGGCTGATCGGCAGCAGTTTGCGCCGGTCGCGCGGGGTGTGGGAGGCGTGGATGCCGCCGTTCAGGATGGTCTGGAGGCGGTCGGAGATGTCGGCGTAGTCGTCGAAGCCGAGCACTCCGTCGGCCTCGGGGAGCGCTTCGGCGAGTTCCTTGCCGTACCGCTCAGCCATGCAGCCCACGGCCACGACGGCCTGGGTTCTGCCGTGACCCTTGAGGTCATTGGCTTCGAGGAGGGCGTCGACGGAGTCCTTCTTGGCGGCTTCGACAAAGCCACAGGTGTTGACGACGGCGACATCCGCTTCCTCGGCGTCATCCACGAGTTGCCAGCCGTCCGCCTCCAAACGGCCTGCGAGCTCCTCCGAGTCCACCTCGTTACGAGCGCAGCCAAGGGTGACAAGTGCGACGGTACGGCGTTCAGGCATGGGCTCAAGACTACTTTGTCTCACGGACGGCCCACGTCGACGGGGTTGGCCGATCTTGGCCAACCCCGTCCGCGCCTGTTCTTTCGGACCCCTATCCGACCTGCGGGTCGCCCTTCGTGTAGGTCAGACGCTCGACCGCGCCCGGCTGGAAGTCGTCGTCGATCTTCTTGCCGTTGACGTACAGCTCGATGGCTCCGGCGTCCCCCAGGATGAGGTTGATCTTGGAGCTGTCCTGGAAGGTCTTCGACTTGCCCTGCTCGAGCAGTCCGTCGAAGAGCATCCGCCCGTTGTGATCCTTGGCGGAGATCCAGCTGCGTCCGTCCGGGGCGCTGACCCGGACGGTCACCTTGTCCTGCGGAGCGGCCGCGATGGCGCTGTCGGACGGCTCCGGCTTGGGGTCGGCGGGCTTGGAGGGCTTCGAGAGGGGCGTGGCGGACTTCTTGGCGGTCGGCGTGGATCCCTCGGCGACCTGGGTCTTGGCGTCGTCGTCACCGTCGCCGCCCTTGACCACGGTGATCCCGACGAACCCGACCACCGCGACGATCGCGGCGACCATGGCGGCGGTCCAGTTCGGTCCCCGCCGCTCGGGACGGATGCGTTCCGCCTCGAAGAGCGGGGCGGCGGGCGTCGGCGCGGGACGTCCGCCGTGCTCGGCGTCGTACTGCGCGAGCAGCGGGACGGGATCGGTCTGCACGGCGCGGGCCAGGGTCCGGATGTGCCCGCGCGCGTAGACGTCGCCACCGCAGGGAGCGAAATCGCCCTGTTCGATGGCATGGATGATGGCGATACGGACGCGGGTGGCGTTACTGACGTCGTCGACGGTCAGACCGGCCTCGATGCGTGCCTGCTGAAGGGCACGTCCGATCGAGGGCCGCTCGGCCGTACGGTCGTCTTCGAACGGACGCTCGTCTTCGGGTGAGTTGCCGTCAGGTGAGTTGACGATGGACACGGGGGCGCCTTTCGAGCGTGTAGCCACCTGTGCTGGAAGTTCAGTCTAGGGGGGGTACGAAAGGGTGGGGCAACTGGGCGGTGGGACTTTGTACGCCATCAGAATGGCTGGTCATCCTGATAGTGAGGCATCGCGCCGTCCCTTCGCTCAACTTGACGTACGACGAAGCGAAACGGTTGCCCACCGACTCCTTACGGGTGAGTCACGTTCCCATCTCGGCCAGGGTCGGAACATGACGTTCCGCCATCTGCCGGGCGAGCCGCCCACTCCCCGGGCGACCCGCCACGTGCCCACCACGTCCCGCCGGCCTGTCCGTCCCTGTTCCGCCGAAGGTTCTACGCTTCTGCTTCCCCGCGAATCACGGCCAACACCCCGTCCAGCTCATCGGCCTTCACGAGGACGTCACGGGCCTTGGAGCCCTCACTGGGCCCGACGATCCCCCGCGACTCCATGAGGTCCATGAGCCGGCCCGCCTTCGCGAAGCCGACGCGCAGTTTGCGCTGGAGCATCGAGGTGGACCCGAACTGCGAGGTGACGACCAGTTCGGCGGCCGCGCACAGCAGATCGAGGTCGTCGCCGATGTCCTCGTCGATCTCCTTCTTCTGCTTGGCGCCCACGGTGACGTCGTCCCGGAAGACCGGCGCCATCTGATCCTTGCAGTGCTGCACGATCGCCGCGACCTCGGCCTCGGTGACGAAGGCTCCCTGCATACGGGTGGGCTTGTTGGCCCCCATCGGCAGGAAGAGCCCGTCGCCCTTGCCGATGAGCTTCTCGGCGCCGGGCTGGTCGAGGATGACGCGCGAGTCCGCGAGGGACGAGGTGGCGAAGGCGAGCCGGGAGGGCACGTTCGCCTTGATCAGACCGGTGACGACGTCGACGGACGGCCGCTGCGTGGCGAGGACCAGATGGATGCCGGCGGCGCGCGCGAGCTGGGTGATGCGCACGATCGCGTCCTCGACGTCGCGCGGCGCGACCATCATCAGGTCGGCCAGCTCGTCGACGATCACCAGGAGGTACGGGTACGGGCTCAGCTCGCGCTCACTGCCCTCGGGCAGCTTCACCTTGCCCTTCCTGATGGCGTCGTTGAAGTCGTCGATGTGCCGGAACCCGAACGCCGCGAGGTCGTCGTAGCGCAGGTCCATCTCCCGGACGACCCACTGCAGCGCCTCGGCGGCCCGCTTCGGGTTGGTGATGATCGGCGTGATCAGGTGCGGGATGCCTTCGTAGGCGGTCAGCTCGACCCGCTTGGGGTCGACGAGGACCATCCGCACGTCCTCGGGGGTGGCCCGGACCATGACCGAGGTGATCAGACAGTTGATGCACGACGACTTGCCGGACCCGGTGGCCCCCGCGACCAGGACGTGCGGCATCTTCGCGAGGTTGGCCATCACATAGCCGCCCTCGACGTCCTTGCCGAGCGCGACCAGCATCGGGTGGTCGTCCTCCGCCGCGTCCGCGAGGCGCAGCACGTCGCCGAGGTTGACCATCTCGCGGTCGGTGTTGGGGATCTCGATGCCGACCGCGGACTTGCCGGGGATCGGGCTGATGATCCGCACGTCCGGGCTGGCGACGGCGTACGCGATGTTCTTGGTGAGCGCCGTGATCCGCTCGACCTTCACGGCGGGGCCGAGCTCGACCTCGTACCGCGTGACCGTCGGTCCGCGCGTGAAGCCGGTGACGGCGGCGTCGACCTTGAACTCCATGAACACGTTCTGGAGGGAGGCGACCACCGCGTCGTTGGCCGCGCTGCGCGTCTTGCCGGGGCCACCGCGCTCCAGGAGATCGAGCGAGGGGAGCGAGTAGGTGATGTCCCCGGAGAGCTGGAGCTGTTCCGCGCGCGGGGGCAGCTCGCGCGGGGCGTCGGGCGCCGCCTTGGTGAGGTCGGGAACGAGCGGCTCGACCGCCAGGGCCTCCTGCTTCGGCCGCTTGGCGCCCGGTACGACCTTGGCGCGGGCCGCCGGAACCGGCGTCGTCTCCTCGTACCCGTCACGCTCCACGCCGACGCCGTGCGTCAGGTCGGCGACCAGCGGCGAGGGCGGCATCCCGTGCAGCACGGCACCGTCCAGCGCCGCCGCGGCGGCCGCGGCGACGTCCACGGCGTCCATCGGCCGGTTCAGGTCCGGCTGCCGCGCACCGGGCCGCCGGGGGCGGCTCCGGCGCCTGGTGAGCGCCTCCTGCTCGGCGCTGTCCGGGCCGTGGTCCCCGGGGGCGCTCGCGCGCCCCCGGGAGCGCGCCGGAAGCCCGTCGCGCCACTGCTCGTCGTAGCGCTCCTCCTCCGCCGCGAACGCGTCCTCGTCGAAATCGGCCTGGACGATGCCGAGCTTCTGGCCGAGCAGCCGCAGCCGCTGCGGAATCGCGTTGACCGGGGTCGCCGTGACGACCAGCAGCCCGAAGATCGTGAGCAGTACGAGGAGGGGGACCGCGAGGACCTCGCCCATCGTGTACGTCAGCGGGGTCGCCGCGCTCCAGCCGATGAGTCCGCCGGCATCCCTTATCGCCTGCATGCCGTCACTGCGAGCGGGGGCCCCGCACGCGATGTGCACCTGCCCGAGCACACCGATCACGAGCGCGGACAGGCCGATCACGATGCGGCCGTTCGCGTCGGGCTGCTCGGGATGCCGGATGAGCCGGGCGGCGATCACGGCGAGGAGTATCGGGACGAGCAGGTCGAGGCGGCCGAACGCGCCGGTGACCAGCATCTCCACGAGGTCCCCGACGGGACCGCGCAGATTGGACCAGGTGCCCGCCGCGACGATCAGTCCGAGACCGAGCAGCAGGAGTGCGAGTCCGTCCTTGCGGTGCGCCGGGTCGAGCCCCTTCGCGCCCCGCCCTATGCCACGGAAGGTGGCGCCGACCGCGTGCGCCACGGCGAGCCACAGGGCGCGTACGAGTCTGTACACACCGGCGGTGGGGTTGGGCGCCGGCGCGGGAGCGGGCTTCTTCGCCGCGGCCCTCTTGGCGGGCGCCTTCTTGGCGACCGCCTTTTTCACGGGGGCCTTCTTCGCCGGAGCCTTCGTCGGAGCGGCCGCCTTCTTCGCGGGCGGCTTCTTGGCTGCGGACTGACGTGAGGCCATGTGTGTGAGGTTACCGGTGGAGACGACAGGGGACACGTGTGGCTTCCCCAAGTTCTCTACTTCGCTCGAACAGGGGCGACTTCGACTTCACCCGTTCGTGTCACCCTTGCCGGGGACCGGAACTGACGCATCCTCACGCCGTTCCCCGGCGCGGAGGCTTTCGCGAAGCGTCAGCTCTGCGACGGCAGCGAGGGCGCGCCGCTCCCCGTGCCCGGCTCCAGCGCGTCCAGCGCCCTGCGCAGTCCGGTGAGTTTGCGCTCCAGGTGGGCCGCGGTCGCCACCGCCGCCGCGTCCGCGGAGTCGTCGTCGAGCTGCTTGGACAGCGCCTCGGCCTGTTCCTCGACCGCCGCCAGGCGTGCCGAGAGCTCGGCGAGGAGTCCGGCGGGCTCCTTGGCCTCGCCGATCGCCACCTTGCCGCCGCCCTCCAGCTGGAGCCTCAGCAGGGCCGCCTGTTCACGGAGTTGGCAGTTCTTCATGTAGAGCTCGACGAAGACGGAGACCTTCGCGCGCAGCACCCACGGGTCGAAGGGCTTGGAGATGTAGTCCACCGCGCCGGCCGCGTATCCCCGGAAGGTGTGGTGCGGGCCGTGGTTGATGGCGGTGAGGAAGATGATCGGGATGTCCCGGGTCCGCTCCCGCCGCTTGATGTGCGCGGCCGTCTCGAAACCGTCCATGCCCGGCATCTGGACATCCAGCAGAATGACCGCGAAGTCGTCCGTGAGCAACGCCTTGAGCGCTTCCTCCCCGGACGATGCCCGCACCAGTGTCTGATCGAGCGCCGAGAGAATCGCCTCCAGCGCCAGCAGATTCTCCGGCCGGTCATCGACCAGGAGGATCTTGGCCTTCTGCACCATGGCCCGTCCTCCTCGCCCCGGCATGGGGCCTCCCCTGTCCGCAGGACTTGGGGAGGCACCGGGCGCCGCCCCAGGGGACGACTCCCTTGCGCCGCCCGTCCTTGTGCCGGTCATGGTAGCTGCACCCCGCCTGTCGCCACACCCTGTCACCGCGATGTCACTGTGCACGTAGCAGAAACGCGGCGGGAGACCAGAAGGTTCCCCGTATCCCGCGCTTCTACACGGCCCCGGGCACGGTCAGTTATCCGGCCGGTCACCCGGCGCCGGAGGCCGGAACCGCGGGGCCGCCCGGTGTCCCGTTCTCCGGCACCACACGCCGGACCGCGCCACCGTCCTCGAGTGTGTCACCTCTCACGCATCCACTGCGCCATGACCGACAGCAGGTGATCGGGATCGACCGGCTTGGTCACGTAGTCGGAGGCACCCGACTCGATCGCCTTCTCCCGGTCGCCCTTCATCGCCTTCGCCGTGAGCGCGATGATCGGCAGCCCCGCGAACTGAGGCATCCGCCGGATCGCCGTGGTCGTGGCGTAGCCGTCCATCTCGGGCATCATGATGTCCATCAGAACGACCGTCACATCGTCGTGCTGCTCCAGGACCTCGATGCCCTCGCGGCCGTTCTCCGCGTACAGCACCGAGAGCCCGTGCTGTTCGAGGACGCTGGTCAGCGCGAAGACGTTGCGGATGTCGTCGTCGACGATCAGCACCTTCTCGCCCTCGAACCGGATGCCCTGGCGCTGCTGCGCACCCGCGTCCGGCCGCCCCGCGGCCTCCCACGGCTCCTGGACCGCGCCCGCGGCGCCGTCCGACTGCCCCTGGGCGGCCGCACCCTGCTCGACCGCGGGCAGCGCCCTGCGGCGCCTCCTGAACAGCGCGGCGGGCCCGTTCTGGGTCTCCTGGTACGACTTCACCTCGGCCGGCATGCCCAGAGCGCCCAACTCCGCCTCGGAGGCCAGCAGCTCGCCCGCCTCCAGCGCCGGCGCGAGCTGCCCGTAGTTCTGCGGCGGCAGCTCGCTCGGGTGCAGCGGGAGGTACAGGGTGAACGTGGAGCCGCGCCCCGGCTCGCTCTGCGCGTGGATCTCGCCGCCCAGCAGCCGCGCGATCTCCCGCGAGATGGAGAGCCCCAGACCCGTGCCGCCGTACTTGCGGCTCGTCGTGCCGTCCGCCTGCTTGAACGCCTCGAAGATCACCCGCATCTTGCTGGCGGCGATCCCGATGCCGGTGTCCGTCACGGAGAACGCGATCAGATCGGCGTCCGCGTCGCGCAGCGACCCCGACTCCAGAAGCTGCTCACGAATGGCCACCGGCACCTCCGAACCGGCCGGCCGGATCACCAGCTCGACCGCTCCGGAGTCGGTGAACTTCACCGCGTTGGACAGCAGGTTGCGCAGCACCTGGAGAAGGCGCTGTTCGTCGGTGTGCAGCGTGGCGGGCAGTTCCGGCGAGACCCGAACGGAGAAGTCGAGCCCCTTCTCCGCGGTCAGCGGGCGGAACGTCGCCTCCACGTAGTCGACGAGCTGGACGAGCGCGATACGGGTCGGCGACACGTCCATCTTGCCCGCCTCGACCTTCGACAGGTCGAGGATGTCGTTGATCAGCTGGAGCAGGTCGGAGCCCGCGCCGTGGATCGTCTCGGCGAACTCGACCTGCTTCGGCGTGAGGTTCGTGTCCGCGTTGTCGGCGAGCAGCTTGGCCAGGATCAGCAGGGAGTTGAGCGGCGTCCGCAGCTCGTGCGACATGTTCGCCAGGAACTCGCTCTTGTAGCGCATGGAGACCGCGAGCTGTTCGGCACGCTCCTCCAGGACCTGCCGGGCCTCCTCGATCTCGGTGTTCTTGACCTCGATGTCGCGGTTCTGCTGGGCCAGCAGCTCGGCCTTCTCCTCCAGTTCCGCGTTCGAGTCCTGGAGCGCCTTCTGCCGGTTCTCCAACTCGGCAGAACGTTCCCGCAGTTGCTCGGTGAGCTCCTGCGACTGCCGGAGCAGCACCTCCGTCTTGGTGTTCACGGAGATCGTGTTGACGCTCGTCGCGATCATCTCGGCGATCTGGTTCAGGAAGTCCTTCTGGATCTGCGTGAACGGCGTGAACGACGCCAGCTCGATGACTCCGAGCACGGTCCCCTCGAAGAGCACCGGAAGCACGATGACCTGCGCCGGGGGCGCCTCGCCCAGCCCGGAGGAGATCTTCAGGTAGCCGCTCGGCGCGTTCTCCACGAGGATCGTGCGCTTCTCCTGGGCCGCCGTCCCGATCAGCGCCTCACCGGGGCGGAACGACGTCGGCATGGAGCCCATCGAATAGCCGTACGACCCGAGCATGCGCAGGACGTACGCCTCCTCGTCCTCGGTGCCCGCGTCCTTGCCCTCGACCAGCGGCATGGAGAGGAAGAACGCGCCGTGCTGGGCCGAGACGACCGGCGTCAGCTCGCTCATGATCAGCGAGGCCACGTCGTCGAGATCACGGCGGCCCTGCATCAGGGCGGAGATCCGGGCGAGGTTGCCCTTCAGCCAGTCCTGCTCCTTGTTGGCGATCGTGGTGTCACGCAGGTTGGCGATCATCTTGTTGATGTAGTCCTGGAGTTCCTGGATCTCGCCGGACGCGTCCACGTCGATCTTCAGGTTCAGGTCGCCCCGGGTCACCGCGGTCGCCACGCGCGCGATGGCACGCACCTGCCGGGTCAGGTTCCCGGCCATCTCGTTCACCGACTCGGTGAGGTCGCGCCAGGTGCCGTCGACGTCACGGACGCGAGCCTGGCCGCCCAGCTGCCCCTCGGTGCCCACTTCCCGGGCTACCCGGGTGACCTCCTCGGCGAAGGACGACAGCTGATCGACCATCGTGTTGATGGTGGTCTTGAGCTCCAGGATCTCGCCGCGCGCGTCGATGTCGATCTTCTTGGTCAGGTCGCCCTTCGCGATGGCCGTGGTGACCATCGCGATGTTGCGCACCTGACCGGTCAGGTTCGACGCCATCCCGTTCACCGACTCGGTGAGGTCCTTCCACGTCCCGGCGACCCCCGGGACGTGCGCCTGCCCGCCGAGGATGCCGTCCGTACCCACCTCGCGGGCCACCTTGGTGACCTGCTCGGCGAACGAACTCAGCGTCTTCACCATCGTGTTGAAGGTGTCGGCGAGCTGGGCGACCTCGCCGCGCGCCTCGATCGTCACCGTCCGGGTCAGGTCACCGTTGGCGACGGCCGCGGCCACCTGCGAGATGTTCCGCACCTGCATGGTCAGGTTGTAGGCCATCAGGTTGACGTTGTCGCTCAGGTCCTTCCAGATGCCCGTGACCCCGGGAACCCGCGCCTGACCGCCCAACTGGCCCTCGGTGCCCACCTCGCGGGCCACCCGGGTCACCTGCTCGGCGAACGACGACAGCTGGTCGACCATCGTGTTGACGGTGGTGACCAGTTCGAGGATCTCGCCCTTGGCGTCGACGGTGATCTTCTTGGACAGGTCTCCCATGGCCACCGCGGTCGTGACCTCGGCGATGTTGCGCACCTGGATGGTCAGGTTGTTGGCCATGAAGTTCACCGACTGGGTGAGGTCCTTCCAGGTGCCCGAGACACCCTGCACCTCGGCCTGCCCGCCGAGGATGCCCTCGGTGCCCACCTCGCGGGCCACCCGCGTCACCTGCTCGGCGAAGTTCGAGAGCTGGTCCACCATCGTGTTGAGGGTGTTCTTCAGCTCCAGGATCTCGCCGCGCGCGTCCACGTCGATCTTCTGCGACAGGTCGCCCCGCGCCACCGCGGTCGCGACCTGCGCGATGTTGCGCACCTGCGCGGTGAGGTTCCCGGCCATGCCGTTCACCGAGTCGGTCAGGTCCCGCCACACACCGGCGACGCCGGGCACCTGCGCCTGACCGCCGAGCCGGCCCTCCGTACCCACGTCCCGGGCCACCCGGGTCACCTGGTCGGCGAACGCGGAGAGCTGGTCGACCATCGTGTTGATGGTGTTCTTCAGCTCCAGGATCTCGCCGCGCGCGTCCACGTCGATCTTCTGCGACAGGTCACCCCGCGCCACCGCCGTCGTCACCTGCGCGATCTGCCGCACCTGGGAAGTCAGGTTCCCCGCCATGAAGTTGACGGAGTCCGTGAGTTCCTTCCAGGTACCGGACACGCCGTCCACCCGGGCCTGGCCGCCGAGCCGGCCCTCCGTGCCCACGTCGCGGGCCATCCGGGTCACCTGGTCGGCGAAGCTCGACAGCTGGTCCACCATCGTGTTGACGGTGACCTTCAGCTCCAGCATCTCGCCGGCGACCTCGACGGTGACCTTCTGCGACAGATCACCGTTGGCGACCGCCGTGGTCACCTGGGCGATGTTGCGCACCTGGCCGGTCAGGTTCTGGAACGCCGTGTTGACGGAGTCCGTCAGGTCCTTCCAGGTACCGGCCACTCCCGGAACCTGGGCCTGGCCGCCCAGTTCGCCCTCGACGCCGACCTCGCGCGCCACGCGCGTGACCTCGACACCGAACGACGACAGCTGGTCCACCATCGTGTTGACGGTGTTCTTCAGCTCCAGCATCTCGCCCGCGACCTCGACGCTGACCTTCTGCGACAGATCACCGTTGGCCACGGCCGTCGTCACGGCGGCGATGTCGCGCACCTGGGTCGTCAGGTTCCGGAAGACCGTGTTGACCGAGTCCGTGAGGTCCTTCCACGTACCCGCGGCGCCCGGCACGTTCGCCTGACCACCGAGCCGGCCCTCGCCACCGACCTCGTTCGCGACACGGGTGACCTCGTCGGCGAACGTCCGCAGCGTCTCGGTCATCTGGTTGATCGTCTCGGCGAGCTGCGCGACCTCCCCGCGCGCGGAGACGGTCACCTTCTGCGACAGGTCACCGCTCGCGACCGCCGTCGTCACCTGAGCGATCCCGCGGACCTGGGCCGTCAGGTTGCCGGCCATGAGGTTCACCGAATCGGTGAGGTCCTTCCACACCCCGGCCACACCCGGTACCTGCGCCTGACCGCCCAGCTCGCCCTCGGTACCCACCTCCCGGGCGACTCGCGTCACCTCGGAGGAGAACGAGGACAGCTGGTCCACCATCGTGTTGACGGTGTTCTTCAGCTCCAGCATCTCGCCGGCCACGTGGACCGTGACCTTCCGCGACAGATCACCCTTCGCCACGGCCGTCGTCACGAGAGCGATGTCACGCACCTGGGCGGTGAGCCGGTACGCCATCGTGTTGACCGAGTCCGTCAGGTCCTTCCACGAACCGGACATACCGCGCACCCGGGCCTGCCCGCCCAGCTTGCCCTCGGTACCCACCTCGCTGGCCACCCGCGTGACCTCGTCGGTGAACGTCGACAGCTGGTCGACCAGATTGTTGACGGTCCGCCCGACCTTCAGGAACTCACCCCGCAGCGGATGCCCGTTGCCGTCCGCCGCCTGCGCGCGCAGGTCCATGCGCGGCGACAGATCGCCCTCCGCCACGGCGGTCAGCACCCGGCCGACCTCGGACACCGGCCGGACCAGGTCTTCGACCAGCGCGTTCGAGGCGTCGATCGCGGCCGCCCAGGACCCCTCGCAGGTGCCCGTCTCCAGCCGCTCCGTGAGCTTTCCCTCGCGGCCCACCACCCGCCGTACCCGCGACAGCTCACCGGTCAGGTGCAGATTCCGGTCGGCGACGTCGTTGAAGACCGCCGCGATCTCGGACATCACACCGTCACCGGAAACGGTGAGCCTCTTGCGGAAGTTCCCGTCCCGCATCGACACCAGGGCCGCCAGCAACCGGTTCAGGGCCGCCGTGTCCACCTCGGTGGTGCCGTTGCGCGGTGAGCGCCCGCTGTTCAGGGACTGTCCGCCTTTCGCGCGCGTCCTACCGCCCCGCGTCGCTGCGCCAGACTCCACTGTGTCCCTCCCGCAAGGGTCGACCAATACTGCTCGGCGTACTCGGGTACTTCTGTTCGGTGTGAAGGAGAGGCATTCGACCTGCCCGGACCCGCTCCTGGAACCTGCCCAGTGTTTCACCCCGGCCGAACCAGGCCATAACAGTTCGGCAGCTTCGCACATCGTCCGCACACCATCGGGACGGAATGACCGGCCGTGATCGGACTCGACCACATCCAGCTGTCCGAACGGAACCATCGGACTCTTCAGGACGGAAACACTGGTGACCGGCATCCGCACGGACGGCGAAGGTAAGTAACCTTGCATGCGGCTGTCCAGCCGTGCCGGTCCTGTCCGGCCTGGGCGGTGGCACGAGTACGAGCGGGCAGGCATCGGAGGGCACCGCACCATGACCACCGGACTGCATCCTGGGGAAGCGCCTCAGGATCCCCGGCCGACGGGGAACCACTCTCTGCCCACGCAGGAGCGGGTCGGCGACGGAACCGGGCACGCCGACAGCCGGACGAGGAGCTCTGTGATCACCGCGCGCGCGGCCGCCAGTTTCGAGCCCGTGGGACGGTCCGTCGCGACCGCCCGCTCGTTCGTCCGGGACACCCTCCAGGGCTGGGGCTTCGCCGACATCGTCGACGACGCCGTCGTCCTCACCAGTGAACTGGTCACCAATGCCGTCGTGCACGCGGGCACCTCCGCCGACGTTCTGTGTCTGCGCAGCGACGACGGGGTACGCGTCGAAGTGGCGGATCACTACCCGGAACGGGAGATCCCACTCCAGGCCACGGCCATCAACATGGGCAGCCCCGACCGCGAGGGCGGCCGCGGACTCCAGCTGTGCGCGGCCCTCGCCAGCCGCTGGGGTGTCGAGTACACGCCCACCCGCAAGCAGGTCTGGTTCCAGCTGCACCTCCCCGAGCGCGCGGTCGGCACCCGCGCCGCCGGCCCCTCGCTCCCCGCCCACCTCCTCCCCCTGGCCGACGGCCGGGTGCGCGTGGCCGTCGTCCAGATCGACCGGACGGGCTCCATCAACGCCTGGAACGAAGACGCCGAGGAGCTCTTCGGGTACGCCGCCGAGAAGGTCACCGGCAAGCCCCTCACCGACTTCGCGGCCTGGCCGCACACCCCCGGCACCAGCACCGGCATCGTCGAGGCCCTCCAACTCTCCCGCTGGGAGGGCAGTTACGGCATCCGCTGCGCCGACGGCCGCGTCACCCCGGTGTACGCCTCACACCTGCGGGTCCGCGACACGAGCGGGGAGCCCTCCACCGTCTGTCTCCTGGTCCGCGACCACGAACGCGCCGTCCTGCAGACCCCGTTGCGCGGCGGCCCCGCCCCGGACACGGGCGCCGGCGCCGAGGGACAGACCACGGACCCGTTCGAGGTCTTCATCGGCTCACCGGCCCCGGACGACCTCGACGGCCTCCTCCAGCGCACGGTGGAACGCGCCCGCGACATGCTCGACGGCGACTCCGCCTTCCTTCTCCTCGCGACCGACGACGAGACGGAACTGGAGGTACGTGCCTCCACCGGCCTCCCGTCCGCGCGCCAGCGCTTCGCCCGCGTCCCCGTCGAGGCGGGCCCCGGACGGTACGGCTCGGCCCGGATGCCCGCCGTCCACGAGGACCTGACGGTCGTCCCCGGCGCCGTGCCGCTCCTCGGCGGCACCGGCATGCGCTCGGTCGTCACGGTCCCGCTGAAGGTCGAGGGCCGCCTCACCGGTTCCCTCGGCGTCGCGGCGGAGTCACCCGGCCGCTACTCGAACGAGGAGGCCCTGCGCCTCCAGTTCGCCGCCGACCGCATCGCCCTGGCGGTGGAATCGGCCCGCCTCGGCGAGCTGGAACGCCTGCGCCGCGGTTCGCTGTCCTTCCTCGTCGAGGCCTCCGACCTGCTGGCCGGCACGCTGGACCGCGACCAGACGCTCGCCCTGATGGCCCAGATGACGGTGCCGACCCTGGCCACCTGGTGCGCCGTCTACACGATCGCCGACCAGGCCTCCGAGCCGTACCTCTCGTACGTCCTGCACGAGGACGAGGAACGCATCGACGGCCTCAAGGCGTTGCTCTCCAAGATCTCTCCACCGGACCCGGTGCCCACCCCGGGCGCCCGTGTCTGGTCGGCTCCGGCCACGGCGGCCCACGATGCGGCGCTGCGGACCTCCATGCGCAGCCTGGGCCTCGGCGAGCGGACCTCACTGACCTCCGGCATCGGGACGACGCTGGCGACGGCCGCGGCGGTCGGCGGCGAGACCGTCGTCCTCCCCCTGGTGGCCCGCAACCGCGTCATCGGCATGCTGACCCTCGGCAAGCCCTCGGACGAACACTTCCGCCAGGAGATCCTGGAGCTGGCCGAGGACCTCTCCCGGAGAGCGGCCCTCGCCCTGGACAACGCCCGCCTGTACTCGGAGCGCACGGCCATCAGCCAGTCCCTCCAGCGCAGCCTCCTGCCCCCGGAACTCCCCCAGATCGAGGGCGTCGAGGTCGAGGTCATCTACCGGGCCGCGGGCGAGGGCAACGAAGTCGGCGGCGACTTCTACGACCTCTTCCCCATCCGTGACGGCGCGTACGGCTTCGCCATCGGCGACGTCTGCGGTACGGGCCCGGAGGCGGCGGCGGTCACCGGCCTGGCCCGGCACGCGCTCCGACTGCTGGCCCGCGAGGGTTACGGCGGCCCCGCGGTCCTGGAGCGGCTCAACTCCGCGATCCTCGACGAGGGCGCCCGCAGCCGCTTCCTGACGCTCCTCTACGGCGAGTTGTGGCCCCAGGAGGACGGCAGCGCCGTCCTGAAGGTCGTCTGTGCCGGCCACCCGCTGCCGCTGCGTCTGCGCCAGGACGGCACGGTCGAACCGGCCGCCGAACCGCAGCCGCTCCTCGGTGTCATGGAGGACCTGGAGCTGTACGAACAGACGGTCACGCTGGATCCGGGCGATGTCCTGCTCTGTGTCACGGACGGCGTCACGGAGCGCCGCGAGGGCACCCGCATGCTCGGCGACGACGGCCTCACGGACGTCCTCACCACATGCACGGGCCTGACCGCCGGCGCCGTCGCCGCGCGCATCATGCGCGCGGTCGAACGATTCGCCTCCGACGCCCCGTCCGACGACATGGCGATTCTCGCCATGCGGGTACCGGGCCTCCAGACGGACTGAGGCCCCACCGGCCCCGGACATGCGAAAGGCCCCCGCCCACAAGGGCGGAGGCCTTTTCTGCCGGAGCCCCCCAACGGAATCGAACCGTTGACCTTCTCCTTACCATGGAGACGCTCTACCGACTGAGCTAGGGGGGCCTGTCGCTTTCGAGGTTTCCCTCGCGGCAACGAAATGAAGCATACCCCGAACTGAACCGTGCTCCCAACCAGTCCGGCCCGCAACCGATCCGGCCGGAATCAGAAGGCCGGCTCCAGCAATCCGCCGAGCGCGTTGCACGCGGAGACGATCCGCTGCATGTCCCGCTTCGTCAACGCCCCGTCCACGGGCAGCGAAAGCGTCTCGTCCGCGGCCCGCTCGGTCTCGGGAAGGTGTACGTCCCTTCGGAACCCGGGCATGCGGTGCACCGGCGTCTTCACCGGCACCCGGCATTCGACTCCCCTGGCCCGCACGGCCCGTGCGAAGGCGTCGCGGTCCGGCCGCCCGTTGCCCGGCACCCGCACGACGTACTGCTGATAGGTGTGCCCGTCGCCGCTGACCGGTGTCCGTACGCCGCTCAGCCGTCCGTCCAGATAGGCGGCCCGCTGCCGGCGCTGGGCGATCTCGTCGTACGGCGCCTCGGACTCACCCTGCTCCAGCAGCAACAGCCCGTGTCGCTGCCCGAGTTCCCGGAGCCGCGCCATGTCGGCCTTCCGCCCGAAGCGGTGCACGACGACGACCACGGCCGAGCGAGGTGTCACGACGGCCTCGATCGCGTGAGGGTCGAGGCAGTAGGTCACGGGGTCTATGTCTGCGAAGACGACCGTGGCGCCGGCCTGGGTGACGGCGTCGGCGACCTCCGTGTTCCCGAAGGCGGGGACGATGACCTCGTCACCGGCTCCCACACCCGCGGCCTTGAGCATTGCGGCAGTACCCATGCTGCGGATATTGGCCGCGCAACGTGAACTGCAAGTAAAGGAAAACAAAAAAGAGCTGGTCCCCGAACCGAAGTTCGGGGACCAGCTCTCTAAAATTTGTTCGGCGGCGTCCTACTCTCCCACAGGGTCCCCCCTGCAGTACCATCGGCGCTGTGAGGCTTAGCTTCCGGGTTCGGAATGTAACCG
>NZ_JBIAQZ010000014.1:0-117241 GCF_042889485.1 Streptomyces sp. NPDC002580
TCCGGTCCGGGAGCAACGGCTCGATCCGCGCCCACTGCGCGTCAGTTAACGACACATCCGGACCAACGATCCGATGATCCAAACGAAACGGCCTAACGGACTCGTAGCGCCGATGTCGCAGGGCGCCCTGATCGTTACCGGTATCAACACCGGATATGTCTAAGCCACCGTCACAGCCCAGGAAAACGCTTCTGCGGCGGTGCTGGCGGAGACCTGGGATGAGATCGTCGAGGTCAGTGTCCGCACACAGAGCGGGAACCTGAAGCTGGAGTCGCTGGAGCTCGGGCCGGTCACCGACGCCCTGGTTCCTCTGCCCCCGTCAACATCTGGGTGGTACAGACTCCGGGTCCACGCTTACGGGCGAGAATTGCTTCACGACAAGACCAGCATGGAGCCTGTCGAGAAGTACTTGCTCACCATCTGGCCAGGGTCAGAGAAGAACGTCACAGTCGTTCGCACAAGTGAGCGCATCAAGCGTGCCTCACAGGCGTAACAGACCGCTCCTGTCCAAGAGCCAGCTCCGACGGTCGACCGCAACCCTCCGATTCGTAAGCCCTTCTGATCCCGAGCAACAACTGACCACTCAACAACCAAGATCAGCCGTTAAATTGACACACCCTTCCCCGGGGCTGCAGTAGTCCTCGAAGTCGCCGTTGGTGATCACCGTGCGGAGCCGGAGGACGGCTTCGGCCCCGGCGAGTGCCCAGCGGGCGCCGGTGATGTCGAGGCGGTAGGTGACTGTTGACTGAACTACCGGACAGATCTCTGCAGTTCAGCGTCCAGGTCGTATCGCAGAGGACTACCGTCCCGGACCATGACAGAGACGAGTGACGCCTCCCGTGATCTCGCGGGGCTGGTGGTGCCGTCGGCCGGATCCGTCGTGGAGTCGGATGATCCCTGGCAGCCGTACCGGCTCCTGGATGCCGGCGGCGAGGTTGTTGTCCCGGTGACGGAGTATCTGCAGGACCTGCAGGCGATCGGGCGGCTGGCGACGACGCAGCGTTCGTACGCGCTGGCGTTGCTGCGCTGGTTCTGGTTCCTATGGACCGTCGGGGTGCCGTGGGGGCAGGCCACCCGCGTCGAGGCGCGGGACTTCAGCAGGTGGCTGCTGATGGTCGCGAAGCCGACCAGGGGCGGCGTGGCTTCGCAGGGGCGTGTGAACCCGGTGACCGGCAAGAGCGGTCCTGGCCGTCAGTACGCGCCGCGGACGCGAGCGCACAGCGAGACAGTGCTGCGTAGTTTCTACGCCTTTCACCTGGAACTGGGCACGGGGCCGTTAGTCAACCCGTTCCCGCTGGCCAGGGACCGGGATGGGGAACGAGCGCGGGTGAAGTGACCCCTCAGGTCCCGACGCTTCCGTTTTATGTCGCGAGGTACAGCCGTTGATTGCAGCGGGCCCTCGCCTGGTACGGCGTGATGTAGTCGATGGTCGAGTGGAGCTGCTCCCGGTTGTGATGTTCCGCGATCCACCGGAAAACGTCCTGCCGAGCCTGCGCCCGGGTCTCCCAGACGGTCGTGCCGATCTCTGCTTTCAGACCGTGTTTGAGATCTCGCATCTACGAGAGAATCGTCTGGTGACTGTATCTATCGACCGTGGTCGGTCCCTCGATGAGCTTGAACGTGATCACTGGCCGCCACCCCCACCTGACGCCACCCGTCTCATTGCGACGGCGCATGCCCTGCGGAGCCGGCCGGTCGGGACTCTGACCGTTGAAGACCTGCGTCTGCTGATCGGGCAGGACATCGGGCTGGCGGTGCTTCTTCCGCTCGCGGTGGAGGTGCTTCGAGGCAACCCGCTGGCCGAAGGCCACATGTACGAGGGCGACCTGCTGCGCGCAGTCCTGACCAGGACCTCGGCGGTCTGGAGCGCTTACCCGGACCTTGCAAGGCAACTGACCTTCATCGTCGGCGGCCTCTCGGACCTCTCGCCAGACCTGCGAAGCGAGGTCGAGCGGTTCGTAGGTGCCGCCCAGAGTTCCTGACGCGTTGCAGGTGCCTGGCGTTCTACTACGGGGCTGTCCACCGAAGACGCCGTGGTCCTCGCCGTTTGGCCGGGCGACCCCGGGTGATCCGGCGGACCATGATGCCGATCATCGCCCACCGGATCATGGTCTCGGACCGGGCGGGATCGGTCTCGTAGTCACGGGCAAGCCGCCGGTGCGCGGTCATCCAGGCGAACGTCCGCTCAACGGCCCAGCGCTTGGGCTGGACCTGGAATCCTCGCTGGTCAGGCACTTTACGGACGATCTCCAGGTCGCGGTCGAGAGTCGAAGCGCTCCAATCGACCAGCCTGCCGGCGAAGCCCTGGTCCGCCCAGACCTTCAGGATGCTCGGATGATCGAGGCGGGTCCAGAGCAGAGAGCGTTTCGCGCCGTCACGGTCCTGGATGCTCGCGGCAACCACGTGCACCGCCAGCAGGAGGCCGAGCGTGTCGGTGACGATGAACCGTTTGCGTCCTTTGACCTTCTTGCCTGCGTCAAACCCTCTGGTGGAAGCGGGGACAGTGTCGGCCGTGCGCACGGACTGGGAGTCGATCAGCCCCGCGCTAGGTTCGACGCTGCGGCCGTCGGCCACTCGGACCCGGTCACGCAGCGCGTCGTGCAGTCGCTCCACGGTCCCGTCATCGTGCCACCGCGTGAAGTACCAGTACACGGTCGGCCAGGGCGCAAAATCCTTCGGCAGCTGACGCCTGGCACACCCGGTCCGCACGACATAGAAGATGGCGTCCACGATCCGCCGCCGTGGATGCTTCTCCCGCCGCCCGCCTTTCGGCCCGACCCTCGCGGCCGGTAGTAACGGCTCCACCAGAGCCCACTGTTCGTCCGTCAGGTCCGACGGATATGCACCCCCAGAACCGCTCACGCAGTCCCCAACGGCCACCCCAGTCCCGCGACACGGCAGATCTCAAACGCGTTCTCAGGACGGCCAGGAAGCGCTGGGCCGCGCCGGCACTGCGGAAGCCTTTCATCGCGTGTTCCCTCTGGCGGGTGGGCTGGTGGCTGTTCTCCGCCCGGTTGTTCAGGTACTTCGACTGCCGGTGCTCGAGCGAGGGCATGACCTCGCGGTGGGCGCCGTAGGAGCGGAGCTTGTCCGTGACGACCAGTCGGGGCACCGCAGGGGCCTTCTTCATCAGGCGGCGGAAGAACCGCCTGGCCGCGGCAGTATTCCGGCGGTCCTGCACGAGGATGTCCAGGACGTTGCCGTCCTGGTCGACAGCCCGCCACCGGTACTTCAACTCGCCGTTGATCCTGATGAAGACCTCGTCCAAGTGCCATTTGCCACCAGGCTGGGGCCGGCGGCGGCGCAGTCCGTTCGCGTAGGCCTGGCCGAACTTGGCGCACCAGCGGCGGATCGTTTCGTAGGAGACGAGGACACCGCGCTCCAGCATCAGCTCCTCGACCTCGCGGAAGCTGGGAGGAAACCGGAAGTACGGCCACACGCAGGGGGAGATCACCTCGACCGGGTACCGGTGCCCCCTGTATGACGGCGATGCACTCACCACGGACGCCCCCTCCCAGCATGACCAGCCACAAGATCATCCCACCCAGTCGGACAACGTGACAGGGCCGGGATTCGTTGCAGGCGAGACGGCCGTCGTCGCTGAGGTCCTTGAACTCCTTGGCGGGCAACAGCGGCGGGCGGGTCAGGGCGTCCAGGGCGAACCGGCGCCAGCCGTCTTTCGTGGTCAGCGGGTTGTGCTCGGCGTCGTCTGCAGCGGGCGGTGTCACCGCAAGGGCTGTCCTTCCTCTTCCGCGGGGTTGAAGACGCCGAACGGAATGACGGGCATCTCTGTTTCGTCGTCATCCGGTTCGGTCTCGTCAGCGGTCCGTCGGTGCCTTCGGGCCCGGTGGCGCCACCCTTCGGATCGTCAGCAGCGGGAGGGGGAGTCATGGCGGACCCGGAGGCCGGGGGCCTCGTTGCGGAGTCACGGAAAAGGTGACAGGGGCTGTTGTCTGGGGGTGTGGGTCTGTTGTCTTTGGTGGGGGGTGGTGGGGTGGGTGCCGCTCTTGCAAAGAAACCGCCCATCCGGTATATTTTCTTTGCTTGTGCGGGCGGGGTGGGGTGGCTTCTTGGGGGTGGGGGGCTGGTCTGTGGGGGTGGTGTGTGGGGGTTCGGGGTTCGGGGTGTTGGGTTTTCGTTTTGTTGTTCGTGTGCTGGTCCACGTCTGGGGGAGGTCCGGGATGGTGCGCTGTGTGCAGGGGCAAGTGGTGATTGTGGGTGGGGGGCCGGTGGGGATGCTTCTGGCCTGTGAGTTGGCGGGGCGGGGGGTGCGTACGGTGGTGGTCGAGTCGCGGACCGGGGTCTCGCGGTGTCCTCGGGCGACGGTGCTGCATGCCCGTGCGGTGCAGAGTCTTGCGCGGTGCGGGCATCTGGCCGGGCTGGTGGGCGGGGGGGAGGGCGGTGTTGGGGTGCCGGCGGGTGGTGCGTTTCATTTCGCGGGGATCCCGGGGCTGGTCATCTCGGCTCCGGCTGCCGAGCCGCAGCCGGTTTTGAAGTGTTCGCAGGAGGAGCTCGAGCGTCATTTCGAGCGGCGGGCGCGGGCTGCGGGGGCGCGGATCCTGCGGGGGCACCGGGTGACGGAGGTGGGGCAGGGGCCGGGGGGTGTGCGGGTTGTGGCGCGGGGGCCGGGCGGGGTGGTGGTCTGCCGGGGCGGTTACCTGGTGGGGGCCGACGGGGCGCGCAGTCTGGTGCGCCGTCAGGCGGGCTTCGTCTCCCGGGATTGTCCCGCCACCGTCTCGGCGATGGCGGGCGAGGTCGGTGTCGAGGAGGGGGCGGGTCTGGAGGAGGGGTGGCGGCGCACCGAGCGCGGCTGGGTGGTGGCCAGGCATGTGGGCGGCGGAAGGGTGCGTCTGCGGACTCTCAACTGCCAGGGTGCGCACGCCCGGCGTGATCTGCCGCTGCTGCTGGAGGAGCTGCGCCGCGAGGTCGGCTGGATCACCGGGGGGGACGTCGTGATGCGTGATCCCCGGTGGCTGAGCAGGTTCAGTGATTTCTCCCGGCTGGCGGCCTCCTTCCGCAAGGGGCGCATCCTGCTGGCCGGGGACGCCGCGCACGTGCACTTCCCGGTCGGCGGCCAGGGGCTGAGCACCGGGGTGCTCGACGCCGTCAACCTCGGCTGGAAGCTTGCGCTTGCGGTGCGCGGCAGGGCGGGTGCGGGGCTGCTCGACACCTATGACCAGGAGCGCCGGCCCGCGGCCCAGCGGGTGATCGACAACACGCGTGCCCAGCTCGCCCTGATGCGGCCGGGACCCGAACTGGACCCGTTGCGGGCCCTGTTCGGCGAGCTGCTGGCCAAGGGAGGGGAGAGCGGGGTGCTGGCCTCCATGGTCAGTGCCCAGGACACCGTGCTGCCCGCGCGCGGCACGGTGTCCTCCGCCTGGGAGGGGACGTTCCTGCACAACGCCGTCCTGCGGACCCGGGAGGGTCTGACCGATGTGATCGGTCTGCTGCGCGGGGGGTCCTTGCTGCTGCTGCTCTTCGGGGAGGCGGGCGGCGGTTATGCGCAGCAGGTCCGGGGCTGGGACGGGCTGGTGCGGGTGGTGCATGCCGAGCCGGTGCCCCAGCTCGCCTGTGACGCCCTGCTGGTGCGGCCCGACGGCTACATCGCCTGGGCGTCGGGGGCGGGCGGGCCGGCCGCCGCCCTGAGGGCGTGCTTGGGCCGGGGCGCGGGGGTGCGGGCGGCCGGTGTCCTGGCCGGGGCGGTCAGCTGACGGGTGCGGGCTCCGGCTCGGGGTGCAGGGCCTGCAGGGCGGGGTGCAGGGCCTGCAGCTCGGCGTAGACCGAGGCTCCCCTGGCCGCGGTGAGGTCCACCGAGGCCAGGACGGAGGGGACGACCACGCTGGGCAGCACGTGCCGCAGCAGGGCGCTGACCCGGGGGGGCAGGTCCTGGTAGTTGCCCAGGGCCTGGGACATGGCCTGCACGCCGGCGAAGGATCCCACCAGGACGTCGGCGGTCTCGGCCGAGATCACGTGGGGCAGCAGCTCGCCCTGGGCCTTGGCCCTGTCCAGCAGGTCGGCCCCCACTTCGCTCCAGCGCAGGAAGGGTCCGCTGCGGTCGAGGCCCTGGGCCTGCTGGTCGAGGGAGAGGCGGACGCCCGCCCGGACCATGGGGTCCGTCTGCAGGCGGTAGGCGTGCAGGACCACGGTGTCCACCATCTGCTGCACCTTGCAGGCGCGGTCGGGGACGGGCACGTTGAGGTCCTGGGCGTGCAGGACGCCCTCGGCGAGGTGTTCCTTGGAGGGGAAGTGGAAGTACAGGGCTCCCTTGGTCACTCCGGCGCTGGCGAGGATCTCGCTGACGGTCGCCGCCTGGTAGCCGCGTTCCTCGAAGACCCTGGCCGCCGACGAGAGGATCGCGTGCCGGGTCCGGACCGCCCGCTCCTGCTTCGCCATGTCGGCCTCCTCGTTGTCGATGAGCCCGGAGACCCAATAAAAAAACCGTCCAGTTTGTATATTACAGCTGTTCGGTGTTCGCGCACCCCCTTCAGCCGTACGGCGTTCAACGAGTTGCGGAAAAGCATCGCCCGGGAGGCGGGAGTCCATGGACGGATCACACGGTGGCGCGGGACCGGCGGGCGACGGGGATTCCCCGGTGATCCTGGTGACCGGGGCCACGGGGACGGTGGGCCGGGAGCTGCTCGGGCGGCTTCCGGCCCACCGGCGGGTCCGCATCATGGCCAGGCACCCCGCGAAGGTGACCGGGGCCCCCGCGACGGCGCAGACGGTCGCCGGGGACTACCGGGATCCGCGGTCGCTGGCCAGGGCGCTGGAAGGCGTACGGACGGCGTTCCTCGTCACGACCGACGTCGCCGGTGACGATGACGACCGGTTCCTGCGCGCGGCGCGAACGGCCGAAGTGCGGCGGGTGGTGAAGCTCTCCGCCGCCGCGGTGCTGGACGAGCGGGCTGACGACCTCATCACCCGCTGGCAGCGCGCGGGCGAGGACCTGCTGCGCGCCTCTGGCCTGGAGTGGACGCTGCTGCGCCCGCGCGCGTTCACCTCCAACGCCCTGGCGTGGGCGCCGTCCGTCCGCTGCGCGCGCACCGTCCGCGCGCTGTACGGGACCTCGGCCAACGCCTGTGTGGACCCGCGGGACGTCGCGGAGGCCGCCGCGCGCGTCCTGACCGAGGAGGGGCACGCCGGCCGCGCCTACACGCTGACCGGGCCCGAGGCCCTCACCGCGGTCGGGCAGACCGGGCAGCTCGGCCGGCTGCTGGGCGTTTCGCTGCGTTTTGAGGAACTCACCCCCAACGCCGCGCGCGCCGCGCTCGCGAGCCGTTATCCGGCGCCGGTGGTCGAAGCGCTGCTGCAGAGCGCGGAACGCCAGCGCGCGGGCGCGAAGGCCGGGGTGGAGGACACCGTCGCCGCGCTGACCGGCCGCCCGGCGGGCACGTTTCGCGCGTGGGCCGAGGACCATCTGGCGGCTTTCGCGCCGCAGGGCTGACCGGGCGGGCGGACCCCGGTGGCACCCGCTGTCCCCCGGGAGCCGCGGCTCCCGGGGGACAGCGGGTGCCCGGGGGCGGTCACCGCGGGGGCGGGGCCATGGTCACGGTGCACCGGAACACGCTCGCCCCGCCCTGCCGGCCGGTGACGAGCACGGTCCTTACGCCCTCCTGGCCCGTCCCCGCGGCGAGGCGCGCCCCGATCGTGCAGGGGGCGTCCAGCTCGACGTACTGCAGGAACTCGCCGGCGACGGAGAGCGGCAGACGGGCGTCTCCCAGGGTCGCCGCCGCGGCCTGGCGGGCGGCCTCCAGGAGCAGCATGCCGGGCACGTGGTCGACCGTGTGGTCGAAGAGCACGGGGTGGCGGGTGTCCACCCTCAGCTGCCACCGGTCCGGCTCGCCGACGGGGGAGAGGACCACGTCCATGGGGGACATGCGCCCCACGGTCTGCGGCGGCTCCGGGGCCGTCAGCGGCAGGACGGGCGCGGGGCCCGGGCCGCGGGCGCCGCGCAGCCGCTGGTAGACCCGGGGGGCGACGCACGTCAGCGTGCCGCCTCCGGTCGCCACGAGGCCGCCGTCGCGGTGGATCTCCACCTCGATGCCGAACCCCGTCACCTCGCCGCGGCGCTCCTTCACGTCACGGCACCTGACGTCGAGTTCCAGCGAGGCGGGAGCTTCGCCGACGCGCAGATGCGCGGGCCGTACCGCCACACCGAGATCGCTCACGAGGAAGCGGTGGTCGAACGGGACCCCGTACTCGGCGTGCGCCAGGAGCAGGCCGGCCTGACGGATCGTCTCGGCGGCGATCAGCGGGTCGTGACAGCCCTCGACGTTGGTGAAGAAGCTGTGCCCGCGAGGCCACTGGGCGGCCAGGGCGAAGTGGTGATCGCCCCTGCGCGCCCAGTCGGTCAGCATGACCTCGGCGACGCTCGCGCGGTGGACGAGTTCCTTGGGGACGGTGCTGGTCAGGGACTGGAAGGCGAGGGCGCCTTTCCCTGCGGGGGCCGCCTGGGCCCCCGGACCCGTCATGCCGGGTATCACGCGGTGCATGCGGTACGTGCTCGTACTCGTCGACATGGTTCCCCCGAGCCGCCGTGGCCTGAATGTGGGTGGTGGATCTCCGAGGACAGTGAAGATACATACCACCCGGTTTAATTCCTAGAAGGAATACGAAGTTCCCGTGGGCAATATGTGGACCGAGTGGTTCCAAATGCACAGAGGAGGGCGAGTATCCCCTCATGTCCACCCGGAACGGGCAAGCCGTCCGCGGTCGCGGCGCCGCGGACCGCCGGCGGCCCGCGGGGTGCGCGGGAGGCGCCGCCCGCCCGCCTCTCGAGCCGCCCTCGAGGGGACTGTCCGACGGTGTCTCGCGGGGAAAGGAAAAACCCTGATCAATGCGGGTCGTCGGCGCCCGGGCGGAGCGGGCCGGCGGCCGTGGGCGAGGAGGCGGCCGGCCTCCGGATCCGGCCGCCGGGCCGGATCTGCAGGCTGGCGCACCGGAAAACGATGTCGGAGCGGCACTGGCCTCGCGAGAACTTCGCAAGTAAAATAGAGACCGCGTGTGCGGTTTGTTATGATCCTCTTCGTCCACCGGAGCGGCGAAGGTCCATGAGTGAGGAGCCCCCGTCTGATCCCGTGCGCCCGTGTCGCACGGCCCGGTGGACGGCCGCGCCGACCGCCCGGACGCACCTGCACGTACGCGCCCGGTCCCTCGCGAGGCCTCCTGCGGCTCACGCCGGTCCGCCTTCCCGTGCCCGCGCGGGCACGGCGGCCCGCCCCCGGCAGGCCGCCGTGCAGGAACGAACGTGAGAGCCGGTCCGCGGTGCGGCCGGCCGACCGCAGTCAGGGGAGATCCGCCGATGGTGAAACAGGAGCGTGCCGCGCGCACGCGCGAGTCCTTGGTGCGAGCGGCGGCCGAGGTGTTCGCACGAGAGGGCTTCGCCCTGGCCTCGCTCACCTCCATCAGCAAGAGGGCCGGGGTGAGCAACGGCGCGCTGCACTTCCACTTCGAGAGCAAGCAGGCCCTGGCGCGCGGGGTCGAGGACGAGGCGGTCGCCGCGGTCCGGGCGATCGCCGCGTCGGCGCGGGCGGGCAGCCCCGATCCGCTGCAGCGGCTCATCGACGCCACCCATGCCCTGATGCAGCGGCTGGACCAGGACGTCGTGGTGCGGGCCGGCTTCGAGCTGGGCAGCGGCCCGCCGCGCCGCGAGGGGGCCGTGGATCTGCGCGGACGGTGGCAGAGCTGGGTCGAGGAGGTGCTCGAGGACGCCGAGCGCGAAGGCGTCCTCGCCCAGGGGGTGTCCGCCGCCGACGCCTGCGTCACGGTGGTGGCGGCGACCGTCGGTTTCGAGCAGCTCGGCGCGGACGACCGTACGTGGACGTCGGCGAAGACGCTGGTGCAGTTCTGGGATCTGCTGCTGCCCCGGCTGGCCTCGGCCGACGTCCTGAGCGCACTGGAGCCCGGTGGTACGGCGGCTGCGGCGTCCCGCCGGGGATGAACGGCACGTACCCCTCTGCCACGGGTTGGCGAACCGCCTTGCCCGCCGGCCGGACGGGCACGCTCCGACCGGCAGGGCCGTCAGCGCTGTTTCTCTGCCGAGGCGCTGCCGGACACCGCAGCGGAGCGGGGAGGCGCTCACCTCGGCTCCGGCCACCCGGCTCCGCCCGCCGCCGGCGGTCCCGCGCACAGCCGGCCGGCAACGGCCGCCGGCCCCGTACCGGCGCCCTGGTGGTCCCACGCCGCCCGGCGGCCGGTCCGGGGCCCGCCGCCGGGCGGCGTGGGGCACGCCGTCGTCGAGCGCGTCGCGGCGCCGGACGGCGGGCGGCGGGCGGGGGACCGGCCGGGCGCGGGGCATGCCGGCCCCGGCCCACGGTGTCCTCACCCCGGGCGACCGGAGCACCCCCGTTTCGAACACCCCCTGGGGCGGCGCCTGTTCGGCCGCGGCGACGCGCGGGGCGCCCGGACCCGGCCGCACCGCCGCATCGACGCGGCGGTCCCGCGCGGCGACAGAGCGCTGCCCGACGAGGTACTGCCGGTCCTCGCCGCCGCGCCCGGGCCGGCTGCGGCACGGCACTGCCTCGCCCGCCGAGTCCCTCCGCCGCGGCGAGCGCTGCCGCGGCGAGGGACGCCTCCGCGTCCCCGCAAACGCATCTGCAGGGCACGCCGGCCCACGCGTGCGGCGACCCGCGGCACGCCCCAGGCCGCGGGCGTGCCGGTCAGGACGGGCACGAAGGGCGGGTCCCCGCCCCGACCGGATTCGAGCCGATCGGCGCGCCCGAGCGGACACAACAGCCCGGCCGGCTGCCCGGCACCCCCTGCGCCCGGCGGAACTGTCCCGGACCGGGCCCGCGTCCTGCCGGCGAAGCGCCGTCCCGCGGCCGTCGCCGAGGCGTTGCCGGCCGCGGCGGGGCGCCAGCGTGCGGGGGCAGGGGGGCAGGGCGCGCGGCCGGGCCGCCGGCCGCCCGGCCGGCTGTTGGGCCCCGTCCTTCGCGGACCGGGGGCCGAGGACCGCCTCGCGGCATGCGGCGCGGTGCCGCGGCGGACGGGTGCCCTGCCTGTCCGGGGACCGGCGTGCGCCGCCGCGCCCTTCGGCCGCGGCGGGGAGGGGAAGTTTTTTTGGGCGCTCCTTCTTCGCGCGGTCAGTCGGCACCCAACCTCCCCGGTGCCACGGGCGCCAGGGGGCGCTCCTTCTTCGCGCGGTCAGTCGAGCGGGGCGGCCCGCAGAGTCGAGGTGAACACGGGCCGGCCCTCCTGGCGGGCCGTGACGAGAACCGCCTGCGGGCCCTGGGGTGCGGCCCCGGGCAGGCGCACGGCGTCGATCGAACAGGGCAGGTCCAGCTCCACGTACCTCATGAACGCGCAGTCGAGGCCGAGCGGCAGGACCGGGGCTCTGTCCAGGACCGCGGTCGCCGCCTGGCGGGCGGCCTCGAGGAGCACCATGCCCGGAGCGTGGTCGCCCTGGTGGTCGAAGAGGACGGGGTGGCAGGTGTCCGCGCGCAGCTGCCAGCGGTCCGGCTCGCCGGTGGGGGAGAGGACCACGTCGGCGGGTGACAGGCGCCCCACGGCGGCCGGGGCCACCGGAGCCGCCGGCGTCAGGGGGCGGTACCCGGCCTCCAGGACGCGCTGCGGACGCAGCCGCCGGTATGCGGCCGCGGTGATGGTGCTGAAGGAGATCCGTCCCGACGCGGCGAGCCGCCCCTCGCGCAGCACCCTGGTCTCGACGCACAGGCCGGCCAGCCGGCGGCCTCGCTTCCTGATCTTTGGACAGGTGACGTCGAGGTCCAGCGCGGCGGGCGCCCCGCCGACCCGTATCGCCTCGGGACACACGGTGAAGGCCAGCTCCTCCAGCAGGAACCGGTGGCCCAAGGGAACGCCGAACTCGGCGTGGGCGAGCAGGGCACCGGCCTGACGGATCGTTTCGGCGGCGATCAGCGGGTCGTGGTGGGTTCCGTTCACGGGAGTGAAGAAGCTGTGGCCCCGCGGCCATTGGGCGGTCATCGCGAAGCGGGCCTCCCCCAGGCGCTGCCAGCCGGTGAGCACGACCTCGGCGACGGCTGCCCGGTGCACCAGTTCCCTGGGGACCGTGGTGGTCAGGTGCCCGTGAAGCGGTCCGGCCGGCCGGGAAGGCGGCGCAGCGGCTCGCGCCGTCGTGTGCTCGATCGCCGGACCTTCGAACCGGGACGTGCTCGCGGTCATCGCTCCCCCTGGACGAGATCGGAGATGGCTGTGAGGGAAAAAAATAGAGGGCAACCGGTTCGGTCTCCAGAGGAACCGGAGCCTCCGTACGGATCGCCCCGCTGTCGCCGCCCGCGGCACTGCCGTGCGCGGCCCGCCCCTTCCCCGGCGCTTCCCCGGCGCTTTTTCGGCGTACGGCGCGCGGGCGGGGCGGTCCGGGCCGTGCGTTCCGGCGTCTCTTGAGCGGCACTGAGGTGCCTCTGTAGCGCGGTATCGGACGGTGGCCGCAACCGAGAGGAGCGGACATGGGTGAA
Organism: Streptomyces sp. NPDC002580; assembly: GCF_042889485.1. NCBI lineage: Bacteria > Bacillati > Actinomycetota > Actinomycetes > Kitasatosporales > Streptomycetaceae > Streptomyces > Streptomyces sp. NPDC002580. The sequence continues at coordinate 12,432 of NZ_JBIAQZ010000014.1, forward strand.
GCGGACCTCGCACCCCTCGCGCTGCGGGTCGAGCGCGGACGGGCCGACGACGACGAACTCGCCGCGGTCGCCGTCGTGCTGTGCGCACTGCTGGCCGGGCGGACGGCGGTGACCTGTGAGCAGGAGTCGCTTTTTGCCGTCCCGTCGTGGCGCCGTCCCGGGGTCCCCGGCAGGCAGTGGCGTTCCCCCCACGGCTGGCGATAGAGCCACGGGCGCCGGCCGTGCCTCGGCAGGCGCTTTTTCCAGCACTGATCCACGCGCGTGCCAGCCCTCACCTCATGCAGACCGTAGATGCGGTTTGTCGACCGGGTGCGGTCCGGCCGCGCTCATGAGGGAGGCAGGCACAGTGACAGTCCTCAATGACATTCTCCCAGGGACCGCCGAGCCTTCGGACGCGCGCGGCCGGGTGGCGGAACTGCACGCGATCCGTGCCCAGGCGCTGGCCGGGCCCAGCGAGAGGGCGACCGGGGCGCAGCGCGCCAAGGGCAAGCTGACGGCCCGGGAGCGTATCGCGCTGCTGCTGGACGCCGGTTCGTTCCAGGAGGTCGAGCAGTTGCGCCGGCACCGGGCGACCGGGTTCGGTCTGGAGGCGAAGAAGCCGTACACGGACGGTGTGATCACCGGCTGGGGCACGGTGGAGGGCCGCACGGTCTTCGTGTACGCCCATGACTTCCGCATCTTCGGCGGGGCGCTGGGCGAGGCCCACGCCACGAAGATCCACAAGATCATGGACATGGCCATCGCGGCCGGGGCGCCGCTGGTGTCGCTGAACGACGGCGCGGGTGCCCGGATCCAGGAGGGCGTCTCGGCGCTGGCCGGCTACGGCGGCATCTTCCAGCGCAACACGAAGGCCTCCGGGGTCATCCCGCAGATCTCGGTGATGCTCGGCCCGTGCGCCGGCGGCGCCGCCTACAGCCCGGCGCTCACCGACTTCGTCTTCATGGTCCGCGAGACCTCGCAGATGTTCATCACCGGACCGGACGTGGTCAAGGCGGTCACCGGCGAGGAGATCACCCAGAACGGCCTCGGCGGCGCCGACGTCCACGCGGAGACCTCCGGCGTGGCGCACTTCGCCTACGACGACGAACAGACCTGCATCGCGGAGGTGCGCTACCTGCTGTCCATGCTTCCGCAGAACAACCGCGAGCACCCGCCGCGCGCGGAGTCCGCGGACCCGGCCGACCGGCGCGGCGAGGTGCTGCTGGACCTGGTGCCGGCCGACGGCAACCGCCCCTACGACATGACCAAGGTCATCGAGGAACTCGTCGACGACGGCGACTACCTGGAGGTCCACGAGCGCTGGGCGCGCAACATCATCTGCGCCCTGGGGCGGCTGGGCGGCCAGGTGGTCGCCCTGGTGGCCAATCAGCCGCAGTCGCTGGCCGGTGTGCTCGACATCGAGGCCTCGGAGAAGGCCGCGCGGTTCGTCCAGATGTGCGACGCCTTCAACATCCCGATCATCACGCTGCTGGACGTGCCCGGGTTCCTGCCCGGTGTCGGCCAGGAGCACGGCGGCATCATCCGCCACGGCGCCAAGCTGCTGTACGCGTACTGCAACGCCACCGTCCCGCGGATCTCGCTCATCCTGCGCAAGGCGTACGGAGGCGCCTACATCGTCATGGACTCCCAGTCCATCGGCGCCGATCTGACCTACGCCTGGCCCACCAACGAGATCGCGGTGATGGGCGCCGAGGGCGCCGCCAACGTCATCTTCCGCCGCCAGATCGCCGACGCCGCCGATCCCGAGGCGATGCGCGAGCGCATGGTCAAGGAGTACAAGGCCGAGCTGATGCACCCCTATTACGCCGCTGAGCGCGGCCTGGTCGACGACGTCATCGACCCCGCCGAGACCCGCGAGGTCCTCATCAACTCGCTGGCGATGCTCCGCAGCAAACACGCGGACCTGCCCTCCCGCAAGCACGGCAACCCCCCGCAGTGACGGAGCACTCGAGGGCCGGACGGGAACGTGCGGTGCGAACGCGGCAGAGGCGGGTCGGATCCGCCGCCCCGACCTTTCGCCGCGCGGGCCTCGCGGCGGCGTCCCTCTCCGTGATCGGCGCACAGGCCGGAGTGGGCGGCGCAGCGCTGCACTTCCCGTGGCCGGGAAAGACCAGTCGGTTTGTTTCCGCTCGCTGCTGAAATCTCGGCCCCGGCTGCCCAGGTACCGCGTTTCGGCAGGTGGGGGCGGGTGCGGCGGAGGGCCCCCGCTCTTCGCGACGATGCGAGGGGCCGGGGGCCGCTTGCGTGCGGCGGCGGGGAAGGTTTCGGACATGTCGTGGTGCCCCCCTTTCCTCGGTGTCCGGCTGGATCGGTACGCCGACCTGCCTGAAAATACAGGTCAATTGGCGGCCGGATGGGATCACTTGGGGTGGTCGTGGAGTCATGGAGTGGCCGGAAATGGTCTGCCCGGCCCCCCGGACGGGCGTCTGGGATTGACAAACCGACCGTGCTGTTTTTTTATCAAGGGGTCCGGTTGGCTGCACACCCGGGCCCCGGCAGCGGGAAACGCGGGACACGCGCAGGCCGGGAACGGCTCCGGGCGACCTTTGGGGAAAACGTGGACATCGAAGTGCTTGGTGCGCTGTCCGTTCATGAAAACGGGGTGTCGATCACGCTGACGGCACCCAAGCCGCGGCAGGTCCTGGCCCTGCTCGCGCTCCACGCCGACCATGTGGTCCCTGTGGCCACGCTGATCGAGGAGTTGTGGGAGCACAACCCGCCGCGCAGTGCGCGCACCACGTTGCAGACCTACGTCCTGCAACTGCGCGAGCTCATCGGCGGGGCACTGGCGTACGGCGAGAACGAGCGCTGCACCGCGAAGGACATCCTGGCCACTCTCCCTGGCGGCTACCGCCTGGAGACCCGTGGCGGAAGCGTCGACTTCCGGGAGTTCGAGCGCAGGGCCGGTGCCGGCTACCGGGCGATGGACGCCGACGACTACCAGGGCGCCGCGCGCCGGCTGGCGGACGCGCTCTCGCTGTGGACCGGTCCCGCGCTCACCGACGTACAGGCCGGGAGCCGGATCGAGACGGAGGTCAGGCGCCTGGAGGAGCTGCGCCTGTGCGCCCTCGACCAGCGCATCGAGGCGGATCTGCGCCTGGGCCGCCACCGCGAGCTGCTGTCGGAGCTGACCGTCCTGGTCAAGCAGTACCGCCTGCACGAGAGCCTGCACGGCCAGTTCATGCTGGCGCTGCACCGCTCGGGCCGGCGCGGCGAGGCGCTCAACGTCTACCACCGGCTGCGCACCATGCTCGTCTCCGAGTTGGGCCTTGAGCCCTCGGCCGCGCTGAGCAGGCTGCAGCGCTCCATCCTGATGGCGCACCCCGAGAGCGCGGCCCCGCCCAAGGCGGCTCTCCCGGTGACCGCTCCGGCGGGGGCCGGCGGCGGGCGGCTCGTGGCGCGGACGAACTGACCGCCCCGGCCTCGTGGCAGCCGGCGGCATGAGCACTGAAGCCTTTCCCCCGACCCCTCGAACGAGGGCCCGGGGGAAAGGCTTCAGTGCTGTGCACGGGCCTCGAGGGGGGCCGTCAGCGGCTCGCCGCGCGGTCCGTGGCCAGCCGCTCGAAGCGGTCGGCCAGTTCTCGCTGCTGCCGGCTCAGGACCTCGATCCGGTGGCGCAGCCGGGCCACCTCGGCGCCCAGCGGGTGCGGGCCCGCCGCCCCTTCCGTTTCTCCGGTCCCCCCGGGTGCCGGGTCCTGTTGGTGGCGGATCGACTCCATACGGCCGCGCAGTACGGGCCCTGGCTCCACTCCGAGGTCGTGCACGAGCCGGCGTCGCGCCCGGTCGTAGACGCCCAGCGCCTCGGCCTGGCGCCCGCACCGGTGCAGCGCGGTCATGAGCAGCTCGTAGAACCGTTCGTGCAGCGGGTGACAGGCCGTCAGCTCCGCCAGCTCGCCGGCGACCTCCCCGGCCCGCCCGGCCCGCAGGCAGGCGTCGTACAGCATCTCCAGGGCGATCAGCCGGCTCTCCTCCAGCAGCGATGCCTCGGTCGAGCAGATGGTGCCGCGGCCCGCGCCCTCCAGCGCGGGGCCGCGCCACAGCGCCAGCGCCTCGCGCAGGACCTCGGCCGAACGGGCCGGGTCGGTGGCGGCCAGCGAGCGGCCCCGGGCCGTGAGGTGGTGGAAGCGCTGGGCGTCGGTGCCGGCCCGTCCCAGGCGCAGCGCGTAGCCCGGCGGGCGGGTCACGAGCCACTCGTGGTGGCTCTCCCCGGAACCGGAACCGGGTGGGTGGACGGGCAGCAGCCGGCGCAGCCGGGCGATATGGGTCTGGAGGGCATTGGCGGCGTTGACGGGCGGATGTTCACCCCACAATTCGTCGACGAGCCGGTCCGGGGAAACGACCTGGCCGGCTTTCACGACGAGCGTGCCCAAAAGGGCGCGCTGCTTGGCTCCGGCCGGTGTGATCCGCATATCGGCGTGCTCGTCGAAGACCTGGACGGGACCCAGGATCCCAAACTCCATCTCATCCTCGCACGGGGAGAGTCGGCAAGTGCGCGACCGCAGATCCGTATTCGGCATTCACTCGGAAACGGCCGCGGACAGATCCTTTCGCTCTTACCGGACTCTAGGCGCTTCTCGGTGCCGGTGGAAGATTTGTCAGCCGTACGCGGGGAGTCGTGAAGTGTTCCTCGAGGGAAATTCAGGTGCCTCGCGTTTTCACGGCTGCTCGCCGGTCAGGTCCGGAAAGCCCACCTGCACCCCGCGCCGATGCCAGGCGCTCAGCAGCCGCAGCAGGGTCGTCGGATCGGGCAGGCCCTGCGGCCCGGACGGCCCTGCAGTCCGGGCCGCAGGGCCTGCGGCCCGGTCCCGGGCGAGCCGGTTCAGCAGCCCGCGCGTGAGCGGGTCGGCGCTGCGCGCCGTCGAATCCGTTGCCATGGCCGGAAACCTAACAGCGCCGCCTAGGGCGCCGGAAGAGAACTCGGTCGGCCGATACGGGCCTTTACCTGACACGCCGGTGTTTTCCCGGTGCTATGCGGGCTGCCTGTACGCCGGGTCCGGCGGCCTCATTGGAAGGTCGCTCAAGACGCACTCAATTTCCGCATATGCGACGGTCGGGGGCCGATACGGTGCCACTCGTCCGCCGTCGACAGAAAAGACAAGAAGGGCCGGAAGGCGACACTATTGAAAACTCGAACACCGACTTGTTGCCGAAGTCGGCCGGCAAAACGCGGAGGGGAATCATGAAGATCAAGGTCCTGGGTCCGTTGAATGTCGAAGTCAACGGTATATCGGTCGTCCCGACTGCGGGCAAGCCGCGCCAGATCCTGGCGCTGCTCGCGCTCTACCCGGGCAGAGTGGTGCCCGTGTCCACGCTGATGGAAGAGATCTGGGGCACCCACCTGCCGCAGAGCGCGCTGACCACGCTGCAGACCTACATCCTCCAGCTGCGCCGCCGGCTGGGCACCGCCATGGGCCCGGACGCGCCCGGCTCGGCCAAGGACGTGCTCGCCACCCGGTACGGCGGCTACCTGCTCCAGATCCCGGCCGAGGCGGTCGACGTGCGCGCGTACGAGTGCCTGGTGGCGGAGGGGCAGCAGGCGCACGAGGACGGCGAGGACGCCCGGGTGGCCAAGTGTCTGCGCGCTGCACTGGACCTGTGGGAGGGGCCCGCGCTGGTGGACGTACGCGTCGGCCCGATCCTCGACATCGAGGTGATGCGGCTGGAGGAGAGCCGGCTCGTGGCCCGCGAGCGCCGCATCGACGCCGACCTGCGGCTGGGCCGGCACATCGAACTCATCGCCGAGCTCACCGACCTGATCGCCCGCCACCCCCAGCACGAAGGGCTGCACTCGCAGGCGATGGTCGCGCTCTACCGGTCGGGCCGGCAGGCCAGCGCGCTCGACGTCTACCGCCGGCTGCGCCAGCGGCTGATCGCCGAGCTCGGCGTGGAGCCCTCGCCGCAACTCCAGCGGCTGCACCAGGCGATGCTCGCCGTCGACCCGCGCCTGGACGTGGCCAGCGGGCCGCGGCGCACCTCGACCTTCGATCTGTACGCAGCCTGAATCGAGCACCACTCAAGCCACACAGGTGACGCTCAAGCCGCGGCGGCGCCGTACGACGAACGTTTCCGCACAGCTTCCCTGAGGAGGGCGACCGATGGCTTCGCTGACGGCGGTAGAGGGGGTGGTGGGGCGGCGGGTACGGCTCCACTGCCTTGCCCACGCGGGCGCGGGGGTGGCCAGCTACCGTCGCTGGCCCGTCGCGGCCGGGCCGGGCGTGGACGTCGCGGCGCTGGTGCTGCCGGGCCGTGACAGCCGGCGGCGGGAGCCGCGCATCACCGAGCGCGCAGGACTCCTGGAGGATCTGCTGCCTCCGCTGCTGCAGGCGGCCCGGTCCGGACCGTACGCGCTGTACGGTCACAGTCTGGGCGCCCTGGTGGCGTACACGCTCACCCGGGCGCTGGCGGACGCCGGGGTGCCGCAGCCCCTGTTCCTCGCGGTGGGCGCCTGCCTGCCCCCGCACGCCAGTGCCGCCCTGGTGGCCGCGGCGGAACACTCCGACGAACTGCTGCTGCCCCTGCTGGGCGAGCTCGGCTCGCTGCCCAAGGGAGCAGCCGCCCACCCCGGCGGGCTGTGGCACCGCAGTGTGCTGCCTGTCCTGCGCGACGACCTGCGCCTGGCCCGAGCACTGCGCCAGGCGGCCCTGGACCCCGTCACCGGCGGATCCGTGGACCTGCCCCTGCTCGTCTTCGCGGGCAGTGACGATCCGCTCGCCGTGCCCGCCGCCCTTGAGGAGTGGCGGCAGTGGACCACCGGGCCGATCACCGTACGCACCGTCGACGGCGACCACTTCTTCGCGGGCGCGGACGTACTGCCGGCCCTGGTCGGCGAGGCCTGCCGCGAGTACGAGGCGGCGGATGCCGCCGCGGCAGCGGCGAGCGCGAGCGCGGGGGGTGCGCGGTGAAGCGCGTGGTCATCACCGGGGTCGGCGTGGTGGCCCCCCAAGCCGTCGGCACCGCCGACTTCTGGTCCCTGCTGACCTCGGGCCGTACCGCCACCCGGGGCGTCACCCTCTTCGACGCCGCCGGCCACCGCTCGCAGGTCGCCGCCGAGGTCGACTTCGACGCCGCCGCGCACGGCTTCACCCTCGCCGACACCGAACGCCTGGACCGGGCCGCCCAGTTCGCGCTGGTCAGCGCCCGCGAGGCGGTGGCCGACAGTGGCCTGCACGCCGTACTGGCCGCGGGCAACCGGCTGCGCACCGGGGTCAGTCTGGGCAACACGGCAGGCTGCACCACCGGGCTCGCCACCCAGTACGCGCTGCTGAGCGACTTCGGCAGTACCTGGACCCTCGACCACTCCCGGGCCGCCGAGTGCCTCTACGACTATTTCGTGCCCAGCTCGCTGGCGGCCGCCGTGGCCCGCGACAGCGGCGCGCAGGGCCCGGTCAGCCTGGTCTCCAGCGGCTGCACCTCGGGCCTGGACGCGATCGGGCACGCCGCCGAGCTGATCCGCGAGGGCAGCACCGACGTGATGATCGCGGGCGGGGCGGAGGCCCCGATCTCTCCCATCGCCATGGCCTGCTTCGACCGCATCCGCCTCACCAGCCCCCGCAACGAGGACCCCGCCACCGCCTCGCGCCCCTTCGACCGCACCCGCGACGGCTTCGTGCTCGGCGAGGGCGCGGCCGTGGTGATCCTGGAGGAGTCGCAGCACGCGCGCCGCCGGGGCGCCCACGCGTACGCGGAGCTGTCCGGCTTCGCCTCGTACAGCAGCGCGCACCACATGACGGGGCTGCGGCCGGGCGGCCGGGAAATGGCCGACGCCATCCGGGCGGCACTCGACGAGGCGCGGCTGAACCCGGTCGACGTGGACTACATCAACGCGCACGGGGCCGGCACCCTGCACAACGACCGGCACGAGACGCACGCCTTCAAGCAGGGACTGGGCGACCACGCCCGGCGCGTCCCGGTCAGCTCCATCAAATCGATGATCGGACACGCGCTCGGCGCCGCCGGAGCCCTGGACGTGGTGGCCAGCGTGCTGGCCATCGAGCACAGCACGGTGCCGCCGACCGCCAACCTGCACGAGCCCGACCCGACCTGCGACCTGGACTACACACCGCTGTTCGCCCGCGAGCAGCGCACCAGTACGGTGCTCAGCGTCGCCAGCGGCTTCGGCGGCTTCCACGCCGCCACCGTGCTGACCCGCCCCCGGCTGCGGGAGACGGCATGAGCGGCGCGGGCGGCGCGGGCGGCGCGAGCGGGGACGTGCGCAGCCGGGCCCGGACCCGGGCGCTGGTCACCGGCATCGGCGTGGCCGCGCCCAACGGGCTGGGTACCCAGGCCTGGTGGAGCGCCGTGCTGGAGGGCCGCAGCGGCATCGCCTCGATCACCCGCTTCGACGCCTCCGGCTACCCGGTGCGGATCGCGGGCGAGATCCGCGGCTTCGTCGACGAGGACCACATCCCCAGCCGCCTGCTCCCCTCCACCGACCGGGTGACCCGCCTGAGCCTGGTCGCGGCCAAGGAGGCCCTGGAGGACTCGGGTGCCGACCCGGCCGCGCTGCCCGGCCACCGGGCGGGCGTGATCACGGCCAGCTCCGCGGGCGGCACCGAGTTCGGCCAGCGAGGGCTGGAGGCACTGTGGGGCAAGGGCGCCCGGTACGTCAGCGCGTACCAGTCCTTCGCCTGGTTCCACGCGGCGGGAACCGCCGAGATCTCCATCCGGCACACGCTGCGCGGCCCCGCCTCCGCCATGGTCAGCGAGCAGGCGGGCGGGATCGACACGCTCGCCCGCGCCCGGCGCGAGATCCGCAAGGGCGTGGGCCTCATGGTGACCGGAGGCGTCGACTCGGCCCTGTGCCCCTGGGGCTGGGCCGCGCACCTGGCGGACGGCCGGCTGAGCACCGACCCCGATCCGGCGCGGGCCTACCGGCCCTTCGACGCAAAGGCCCGCGGCCATGTCGTGGGGGAGGGCGGCGCGCTGCTGGTGCTGGAGGACGCGGCGGCCGCCACCGCGCGCGGCGTCGGCGGGTACGCCGTGGTGGCCGGGTGCGCGGCCACCTTCGACGGCGAGCCCGGCCAGGAGCGGCTCAAGGAGGCGGCCGAACTCGCTCTGGCCGATGCCCGGGTGAGACCGGACCAGGTGGACGTGGTGTTCGCCGACGGAGCCGGGGAGCGGGCCGCCGACCGGGCCGAGGCCCAGGCGCTGGCCGCGCTGTTCGGACCGCGCGGGGTGCCGGTGACCGCGCCGAAGTCGATGACGGGCCGGCTGGGCGCCGGGGGCTCCTCACTGGACCTGGCGGCGGCGGCGCTCGCGCTGCGCGACAAGGTGGTGCCCCCGACCACCGGGACGCGGCGGGTCGCCGCGGACTGCCCGCTGGATCTGGTGAGGGGCGCGGCGCGGGAGCTGCCCGGACTGCGGACCGTGCTGGTGCTGGCGCGGGGCAGGGGCGGCTTCAACTCGGCCGCGGTGTTGCGGGCGCCCGATGCCTGAGCCGGCCCGCGGACGGGCGGGCAGGCCGGTCGTCCGCGGACCGGCGGCTCGACGGACCGGCGCCGCGGGGACCGCACACGCCCAGGAGGCAGAACGCACGGACCGCTTCGGACCGGCCGAGCGCTGACGAGGAGGGCGGAGTCTCGGGCCCCCGCGCCTGTACGCCGCCCCCGTGGAGCGGGCACGGGGTGCGGCTCGCGCCGCGGCCGGCGCTCCAGCAAGGTCGGCGGCAGACCGGGCCGCGTCCGGTCCGGGTGCCCCGGCGGAGGGCGCCCCCCAACGGGCCGGGGGCCGGGCAGCCGTCCCTACCGCTTGTCCCCCGGCATGCAGCAGCCCGAGGGCGATCAGCCCGTCCCGCACGGCGCGTCGGACTGTCGCGGGCTGGACGCGCAGGCGGCCGAGGCCGCGGCGGTCGTTCCGCGCGACCCGGATCGGCCGGGCCGCGAGCGGCTCGCCGTCGACCCGGAGCCGGCCGCGCGGCTGCGGCCGGCCGCCTTTGCGCGGCGGGACGAGGCGCAGGGCGCGCCGGCCGCGGGCTTCGGGGCCGGCTGGACACACCAGGAGGAAGCGTGAGCCCTTGTTGCGCCGTGCCGCGGAAGTCCTGGACACCCCGGCGGCGCGCGGCCCGAAGCCGCCCACCAGGACGGGGGTGGCCGGGTGGGCGGCGGTCACGGGCCGGGGAAGGGGAGCCGCCCGGGACGCCGGAGGCGTTGTCCGTCAGGCCGACGCCGCCTGAGCTCTCGCCCGGAGAGTCTCGGCGGCCGGGCTGGAGGACGGCTCGAGCGGCGGGGCTCGCAGCCCTCCCGCGAGAGCGGCGTACGTCCAAAGGGGGAGGCCGGGCCTTCGGATCGAGGCGGACGCAGCGGGTGGCTCGAGCCGCGCTCCAGCCGAGCCCGTGCGTTCCGCGAGCGGTTCCGGACAGTGTCGTGGACACGGCCGTCGACCCAGCGCCGCACGACCCCGTCTGCCGGCCGCCCCGGCGGCAGGCGGACGGGGTCGTGCGGTGAGAGGTCACCGGCGCAGTGACGGCACCGTGCCGGGCGGAGGCCGCAGTCCCGCCGCAGCCCGGACGCCGCCGGTCGGAGCCGGCCGGCGTACCAAAGAGGAGGGTGTGGAAGATGTCGGATGCGCGCGTGCACCGCACGGTCCACGAAGTGATCGCGGCGGCCCCGGCCGGAGTGATGTACGGGCTGATCGCGGACGCCACCCGGTGGCCGTTGTTCTTCCAGCCCTGCGTCCATGTCGAGCAGCTCGACTTCGACGGGCAGCGGGAACGGCTGCGCATGTGGGTCACCGCGGGCGAGACCGTCAAGTCCTGGGTGTCCAGCCGGCACCTGGACGTGGAGCGGCTGCGCGTGGAGTTCACCCATGACCTGCCCGCCGCGCCCACACGGTCCATGAGCGGCGTGTGGACGGTGGTGCCGCTGGGGGAGTACGCCTCCAAGGTGACCCTGCAGCACGCCTTCACCGTCACCCAAGACGTGCCGGCGGACGTGGCCTGGGTCGAGCAGGTCACCCGCGACAACAGCCGCGCCCAGCTGGACCGGCTGGCCGAGCTCGCCGAGCGCTGGACGCGTCTGGACGACCTGGTGTGGTCCTTCGAGGACACCGTACGGGTCAACGCCCCCGGCGAGCCGATGTTCGACTTCCTGTACCGGGCGCGGGACTGGCCCGCCGAACTCCCGCACGTCAACCGGGCCGACCTGGTCGAGGACGAGCCGGGGGTACAACTGCTGTCCATGGGCAGCCTGTCCCTGGACGGCGGCGCGCACAGCACCGAATCGGTGCGCATCTGCTTCCCGGGCACCCAGCGCATCTGCTACAAGCAGACCCGCACCTCGCCCCTGCTGACCGCGCACACCGGCGAGTGGTCGATCGAGCCCGACGAGTCAGGGGTGAACCTGACGGCCCGGCACAGCGTGCTGCTGTGCGAGGAGAACATGGAGAGCGTGCTGGGCGAGGGCACCGACGCGGTGACCGCCGGCCGGCACGTGCGCGAGGCGATGGGCCAGGCAAGCCTGTCCGTAATGCGCCACGCCGCGCAGTACGCCATCGACTCGAGCCCCGTCCTGTGACCGCGGTCCAGGACACCACGGCCCCCGTACGGGACACCCGCGCCCCCGTACGGGACGAAGGTGAGGCCGCGCCCGCCGCCGCGTCCGAGCGCGCCGCCCGGCTGGAGGCGGCCCTCGGCGACCCCCTCGATCCGGACAACCCGCACGGACACCTGGCGCTGCTGCGCGCCGACGAGGCCCGCGACGCGCCCGCGGCCACCGAGGCACTGCTCGCCGAGGCGGGCCTGGGCGCCGAGTTCGTCCCCCGCGACCTCGGCGGCCGGCTCACCGATCTGGAGGAACTCGCCCGGGTACTGCGCCCGTTGTTCCGCCGCGATCTCGCGCTCGGCTACGGATTCGGCATCACCTCGCTCTTCGCCGCCTGCGCGGTGTGGACCGCGGGCAACGAGCCGCAGCGCCGGGCGCTGGCCGCACACCTCCTGGACGGCGGCCGGGTCACGATCGTGCACCGCGAGGTGGCGCACGCCAACGCCATCCTGCGCAACGAGGTCGGGGCGAAGCCCGGCCCGGACGGCGGCTGGGTGCTCAACGGGCGCAAGGACACGGTCATCAACGCCCACCGCGCCGAGGCCTTCGTCGTGTACGCGCGCACCGCGCGCGAGGAGGGTCCGCGCAGCCACTCCGTGCTGCTGCTCGGCCCCCGGCCGCCCGCCTCGGGCGAGGTGCGCCGGCTGGGCAGGGTCGAGATGCCGGGCATGCGCGGCGCCCACTTCTCCGGACTCGAATTCGCCGATGTGGCCGCGGGACCCGAGGCGCTGGTCGGCGAGGTCGGCGAAGGGGTGTCGCTGGCGCTGCGCAGCTTCCAGATCAGCCACTGTCTGATCCCGGGCGTGGTGCTGGCCGGCGTGGACAGCGTGCTGCGCCAGGCGGTGCGCGCGGCCGTGGAGAACCGGCCCGACGGATGGCCCGCCCGCCGGTGGCAGAAGGTGCTCGCCGGGGTCTTCGCGGACCTGCTGGCCTGCGACAGCATGGCCGTCACCGGACTGCGGGCGATGAGCCTGCTGCCGGAGGACTCCTACCTGCTGGCCGCCGCGGTCAAGTACACGATGCCGGACCTGCTGCGCGAGGACCTGGAGGAGCTGGCGACCGTGCTCGGCGCCCGCGGGTACGACCGCGGGCCGCTGCACGGCGGCTTTCAAAAACTCGTACGGGACCTGCCGGTGGCCGGTCTGGGACACGCGGGGACGGCCGTGTGCCAGGCGGTGCTGGTGCCGCAGCTGCCGGCGCTGGCGCGCACGGCGTGGTTCCGCACACCCGAGCCGCCGGCGGGGCTGTTCGAACCGGGGGCGCCGTTGCCCCCCTTCGACCACCGGCGCCTCGCGCACTCCGGTACGGACGACCTGCTGACGGCGACCCTGGTCGGCGCGGCGGGCCGGCTGGCGAAGGGGCGCTCAGGGCACGCCGACGGGTCGCCGCACGCGGCGCTGGCCAGGCTCGCGCAGGCGTTCGTGGCGGAGCTGCGGGTGCTGAGGGCGCGGTGCGCCGCGTTGAGCGCGCCGGCCGGCGGCACCGGATTCGACGCGCAGGCCTGCGCGCTGGCCGACCGGTACGCGCTGGTGCTCGCGGCGGCTGCGGTACTGGGCATGTGGGAGGGGCAGGCCGGGACCGGATCGTTCCTGGAGGAGCCCGCCTGGGCCGTGCTCGCGCTGAGCCGGATCGCGCGGCGGCTGGGTGCGGTGGTGCCCGACCCTCCCGAGAGCGTGGTGGGCTCGATGCTCGGTGAGGTGCTGGAGCGGTACCGACAGGGGCGGAGCCTGGACCTGTACGGGACGGCGCTGGCGGGCTGAGACGTGCGGTGACCTCGCCCGCCCGCCTTCGGGCCGGGGCACCGAAGACGTGTCGGGGCGGTGGACGAACGCCTCGGCCAGATTGCCGTCCGCCCCGCGGGACCGGGACGGACGGCACTACCCGCAGGAGACGACGATGGACCAGGTGAGATGCGCCGCCCCCCTTCGTGTGCCGCGGCCGCACGGTCCGTGGCAGGGGGTGAAGGAGAACCTGACCGGGCTCGGCAACGCGGTGGTCCACACGACCTGGAGCGAATGGCTGCCCAGCGTGCTGACCACACCCCGGCTGCGCGAACTGCTCGGGCCGGACTGGGACCGCTACCGGCGTACCCCCGACGCCACCGTGCGCTACCGCTTCGCGGCCGCCCGGCTGCTCATCAAGTACACGGCGGCGGCGGCGCTCGGCATCCCGCCGGAGTACCTCGACCTGGCCTACCGGCTGGGAGGGCGCCCCTATCTGCGCGGCTTCGACCAGATCGAACTGAGCCTGTCCCACACCGGCGACCTGATGGCCGTCGGACTGAGCCGCACAGGCCGGATCGGTGTGGACGTGGAGCCGGCCGGCCGCAACGTACGGCTGGAGCTGCTGGAGGCGCAGATCCTGACCCCGGCCGAGGTGGCGGAGATCGCCGGTCTGCCGGAGGCGGAGCGGGTCCCGTACGCGCTGAAGCTGTGGACCCTCAAGGAGGCGTACAGCAAGGCGCTCGGGCAGGGGCTGCGGCTGGGCTTCAAGGAGTTCGGCTTCAAGGAGTCCGGCCCGACGGGCGCACGGCTGCACGCCGCGGACGGCAGCGCGGCGACCCGGGGGGAGTGGGGATTTGCCACGCATCCGGTGATGGGCCGCTACCTGCTGAGCACGGCCTGCCACGACGCGGGGCTGTACACCGCGGACGACACATCGGTGGGGACCATGCTCGACCAGGGGTTCCTGTCGGCGATGAACCAGAGCGCGAGCTGACCCGCGGCCCCGGGGCCGGGGCTCGAGGTGCTCTGCGGCGGACTTCGAGGCGTACCAGCGCCCTGCCAGGTCCCCGGCAGCGGGTTGCTCCACAGTGGAACCGGGAGCACCGCGCCCTCGGGCGCCCGCTCTCCGGGTCCTCCGGCGTTCCGGGCGCCCCGCAGCCGATGATCCGCACCGGAGGAGGGCGACCCCATGGCCAGGCCGAGCCGCCCGCGCGCGGGCCGGGGACGAGGCGGTCGCCAGGCAGACTCCGCCCTGCCGCTGACCTGGTGGCAGCACGACCTGCTGCTGGACTCACTGGAGCACCGCGGCACCGGACGCCACGTCGAGCAGCTGTCCTGGCGCTGGTGCGGACCGCTGGACACCGAGCGGTTCACCGCGGCCTGGCAGTCCGTCACCGACCGGGAGACGGTGCTGCGCGCCGCCGTCGACTGGGAGCCGTGGCCGCGCGTGGTCCTGCACGACCGGGCCGCCCTCGAGGTCGTACGCCACCGGGCCGGCGGCGTCGACTGGGACGAGCTGGTGGAACGCGACCGGCTGCGCGGCTTCGACCTGCGCGGCCCCGGACCGCTGCGGGTCACCCTGGTCGACGACCCGGCGCCCGCCGCGCCCGCCACGCGCGTGCTGCTCACCTTCCACCACGCACTGCTGGACGCCTGGAGCGTGTTCGTCCTCCTGGACGAGTTCTACCGGGCCTATCTGGCCGGCGGCGCGCTGCCCGGAGGGGAGCGGCGGCCCGACATCCGCGACTGGGCCCGCTGGCTGGAGCACCAGGACCCGGGCCCGGCACGGGAGTTCTGGACCCGGACGGTACCCCAGGGCGCGCCTGCCGTGCTGCCCGCCGCGCCCGGCCCGGACACCCTGGAGAGCGGCTGCGGCCGCGCCGAGGCGCGCCTGTCGGCCCAGGAGGCCGAGCGGCTGTACCGCTGGGCCGCGGCCCAGGCGGTGCCCGACTCCAGTGCACTGCAGGCGGTCTGGGCGATGCTGCTGTATCGCGGCGCGGGCCTGAGCGGCCCCGCGCAGGTCGGGTTCGGCGTCACCGTTTCGGGGCGCGGCATCGCCCTGGAGGCCGTTGAGCGGCTGCCCGCGCCGATGCGCAACTGCCTGCCGATGTCCGTCCAGGTCGATCCGGCGCACCGGCTGGGGCGGCTGCTGACGGCGCTGCGCGACCGCGCGCTGGACATGGCGGCGTACGAGTGGGTCTCCGCCGGGCAGATCCACGAGTGGACCGGCCGGGCCACGGGCGGCGGGCCGCTGCTGGCGAGCCTGGTGGCCGTCGCGAGCGTGCCGCGCCCCCCGCGGGAGCTGCGCGCCGATCTGGCCGACCACGGCGTGCGGCTCGAGCCGCTGCACGCGAGCGGTGCGCACACCGCCTTCCCCGTGGCCCTGCTCACGCAGCGCGGGCCCGACGGCTCGCTGACGCTGACCGCCGCGCACGACCGGTCCCGGATGTCCGGAGCCGACGCGGTCCGTCTGGTCGGCCACTGCGCGCGGCTGCTGCGCGAACTGCCCGCCACCGGCGCCCGGACGACGCTCGCCCAGGTGCTCGCCGTCCTCGAAGGGGACGAGCCGCCGCGGATCGCCCGGCGGCGCGGCTCCGCCGCTCAGCGCGCGGCCCGCTTGCGCCTTCACTCGATCGGTGAGCGATCCGACGTCGAGTGGATCCCTAGTGGGTCTTGACACCGTGGGGCGACTCATCGTGAAGGAGCCGCCCATGTTCACCTACGACATCAGGCAAGATTTCCGGGAGGTCGAGATGTTCTTCTTCGGCTTGGTCCCGATGGGGCTCGCGCCGCCGCTGCGGCTGGCCGGTGTGGACGAGGACGACACGGAGTTCCTCGAGGAGTCCACCATCGTCCGCGGTATCGACTAGGACCTGTCCGGCGGATCATGCCCCGGACCCGGGGTGCGGATCGGGCCGTCGGCCGCCCCGTCGGCCCGCCCCCCCCCGGGGGGCCATGGCCGAAACCGGATGGTTCCCGGCGGAACCCGATCCATCGCACAGCGCCGCTCCAGCCCCGGCCGAGCGGTCTTTTGCACGCTGCCCGCCCGGACCCGGGCCGCCCGGTGGAGCGGGTCGGTCACCGCCGGGTCCGCCCCCCCCGTGCCCGGCAGCGCCGTCGGCCCCGCCGCGGCCGTCGAGCACCGGCGAGAGATGAAGGAATCACCCGATGTCGCTGTCGAAGCAGCGCGCCGGCGCACCGAGGGTGTCGCCCTCGGTCGAGGCGTTTCTCAACGACCCCGAGCACGTGGGCGTGCTCACCACCGCCAGGCCCGACGGGACGCTGCACACGGCGCCCGTACGGTTCACCTGGGACAGGACGGCCGGCCTTGTCCGGGTCCTGACCGTCGCCTCCTCGCGCAAGGCGCGCAACCTGCTGACCGACCCCGGCGGCCGGGTGGCGATCTGCCAGGTGCAGGGCTTCACCTGGGTCACGCTGGAGGGCTCCGCCACGGTGGTGCGCGAACCCGGGCGGGTGGCCGAGGGAGTCAGACGGTACGCCGAGCGGTACCGCTCGGCGCCGCCGGACCCGCCCGGCCGGGTGGTGATCGAGATCGAGGTCGACCGGGTACTGACCCTCAACACCTGAGCGGTACCCGCGCACCACCGCGGCCCCGGCACCCGAGCGCGCGGCGGCAGCCTTCCCGGCTGCGCCGCGCGCTCACCCGTGTCGCGCGCCTACGCGAGGGGCGGGGGAGTGCCGTCCGCCCACAGCAGGCGGAAGGACAGCAGGGCCAGCCGCCACCCGACGGGGGTGCGCAGGGCCTCGCCGTCGACGAAGGTGCCGGTGGTGAACAGCGGCGCGAGCACGCCCTGCGGCGGGACGTGCCGCGGGTGGTGCACGTGGGTGGAGATCAGGTTGGCGCGCAGGGCGGCCCGATCCCCGTCCAGGACGACCACGGCCGGGGAGCCCAGGTGCTGGGTGGCGGCGAAGGACGACAGGGCCTTGCGGTGGAACCCGGCCATGCCCTCGGCGCCCTCGTGCCGGCTCATCGGCGGGAAGGCCACCACCGCGTCCGGGGTGAACAGCTCCGCCGCCCAGGCGTCGTCGAGTTCTTCGTCGTCGAGGGAGACCAGATAGCGGTTCAAAAGGGCCGCCACAAGAAGGCTTGCGGTGCCGGATTCCTCGAGGATTTCGGTGGAGGTCATCCTTGAGAATGCGCCTTGTCTGTCCCGTCCGGGCAACCCCGCCTGACAAGGATCTGACATTGCTGACGCTTTCCTGTCATTGATTGTCGAAGGTCTGTATCGATCCGTCTTTACGCCCCGCCCGGATCCTCGTGATACTGGCCGAACACCAGTGGGAAGAGGCGGGATGAGCACCTTTGATGCAGATGCCATTGTCGTGGGAGCCGGGCCCACCGGACTCATGCTCGCGGGCGAGTTGAGGCTCAATGGAGCCTCGGTGATAATCCTTGACAAACTTGCCGAGCCGATTATGGAATCCCGGGCGCTCGGCTTTTCCGCGCGGACCATCGAGGAATTCGCCCAGCGCGGCCTGATCGCCCGCTTCGGCGAGGTCGGCGTCATTCCGGTCGGCCACTTCGGCGGCGTCGGGCTCGACTACCAGGTGCTCGAAGGCGGCTCGTACGGCGCCCGCGGCATCCCGCAGGCCCGTACCGAGGGCATCCTCGGCGGCTGGGCGCGCGAACTGGGCGCCGAGGTCCGCCGCGGCGTCGAGGTCACCGGCCTGGCCCAGGACGCCGAGGGCGTGACGCTCACCGCGCAGGGCGCCGACGGCACCCTCACCCTGCGCGCCCGCTACGCGGTGGGCTGCGACGGCGCCCGCAGCATCGTGCGCAAGCTCGCCGGCATCGACTTCCCCGGTACCGAGCCGGCCATCGAGCTGCGCTTCGCGGACGTGGCCGGTGTACCGCTGCGCCCGCGCTTCAGCGGCGAGCGCGTCCCCGGCGGCATGGTGATGGTCATCCCCATGGGCCCGGACCGCAGCCGCGTCATCTACTTCGACAGCGCCGAGCCTCTGCGCAGGAGCCCCGAGGCGATCACCTTCGAGGAGGTGGTCGCGTCCTGGCAGCGCCTGACGGGCGAGGACATCAGCGACGCCACGCCGCTGTGGGTCAGCTCCACCACCGACAACAGCCGCCAGGCCACCGCGTACCGGCGCGGCCGGGTCCTCCTGGCCGGTGACGCCGCGCACATCCACCTGCCCATCGGCGCGCAGGGCATGAGCGCGGGCATCCAGGACGCGGTGAACCTCGGCTGGAAGCTCGCCCTGGACATCCAGGGCCGGGCGCCGAAGGGCCTGCTCGACACCTACCACACCGAGCGGCACCCGGTCGGGGCCCGGATCCTGACCAACACGCTCGCCCAGCGCATCCTCTACCTCGGCGGCGACGACATCACCCCGATGCGCGAGGTCTTCACCGAGCTGGTACAGAACCACGAATCGGTCCGCCGCCACCTCGTCGGCATGGTCACCGGCCTCGACATCCGCCACGACGTCGGCGCGGGCGACCACCCGCTGCTCGGCCGGCGCCTGCCCGAGAGGGAACTCCTCGTCGACGGCGAGAAGACCTCGGTCTTCGCGCTGCTGAACGCCGGCCGCGCCGTGCTCCTCGAACTCGGCGCCGACCACGGCCTGAGGGAGGCGGCCGCCGGCTGGGCCGACCGCGTCGAGGCGGTCCGCGCCGACCAGCCCGACTGCGACGCCCCGGTGGACGGCATCCTCGTCCGCCCCGACGGCTACGTCGCCTGGCTCGCGCCCGAAGGCGCCGGCTCCCAAGGCCTCACCGACGCTCTCACCCGCTGGTTCGGTCCCGCCAACTGAGCGCCTTTTGGTCCCGCTCCGTCCGTACCCTCCACAGGAAGCGAAGAAGAATGCCTTTCATCTCCCTTGAGGACAAACACCTGACCGTCCTCAACCTCTTCACCACCGACACGCCTGAGAAGCAGGACAGCCTGATCGAGGAGATGCGGAAGATCGTCGACGCGGCGACGTACGACGGCTGGATGAACAGCACCGTGCACGCGGGCGTCGACAGCCTGGGCACCGCCAACTTCATCCAGTGGCGCAGCGGCGAGGACCTGGAACGGCGGTACGAGGGCGAGGAGTTCAAGCACCGCACCCTCCCCGTCTTCGGCGAGATCACCACCTCGATCAAGCTGCTGCAGAACGAGGTCGCCTACACGCTGACCTCGGGCGCCCTCGAGGGCAGGGTCGAGGTCGGCCCGCACCGCGACGACTACACCGTCCTCGGCGTCTTCTCCGTGACCGACGACGGCCAGGACGAGGCCATCGACGCCCTCGGCAAGGGCCAGGACTTCTTCGCCGAGGTCCCCGGCTTCCGCTCGCACGTGGTCCTCAAGGGCCTGCGCGCCCGCGGCCTGGACGGCAAGTTCGTCGTCTCCTACTCGCAGTGGGACAGCAAGGAGGCCTTCGACTCCTACCGCGACCAGGCCCCGGAGCAGCAGTCCGCCGCGCGCAAGGAGGCCCAGAACCGCATCCGCGCCGTCTCCACCGGCGCCCCGTACATCAACTCGTACACCGTGGTGCACTCCCGCTCCGCCGGCGAGTGAACCGGCGCGCTTTTTACGGCGCGACGCACCGCAATACCCCGGACGCCCGGCACCCCGCTCAGGGCGCCGGGCGTCCCGCGTACGTGCCCCCCCGTCCACGAGAAGGCGCGCTGTGCACCCGCTCCGGCGGAATTCGAGAATCCCCCGTGCGGCGCGCTATCGCCGGGCGGGACCGTCAAGCCAGTGGCGAATTCAGGCCGCCACACAGGCCGCGTCTGCACCGCGCTCTCCCGCGCACACGCTGAGGAGCCAAACCTTATGCACAGCACGTTGATCGTCGCCCGGATGGCAGCAACCTCGTCCGCCGATGTGGCAAAACTGTTCTCCGAATTCGACGCGACGGACATGCCCCGGCGCATGGGAACGCGGCGCCGCCAGCTGTTCTCGTACCGGGGCCTGTACTTCCACCTCCAGGACTTCGACGAGGACAACGGGGGCGAGCTGATCGAGCAGGCGAAGGGCGACCCGCGCTTCGTCGGGATCAGCCAGGACCTCAAGCCCTTCATCGAGGCCTACGACCCCAAGACCTGGCGTTCACCGGCCGACGCGATGGCCGCGCGCTTCTACAACTGGGAAGCGTCCGCATGACCCGCCGACGCGTCGTCATCACCGGAATCGAGGTGCTCGCCCCCGGTGGTGTCGGCAAGGAGAGGTTCTGGAACCTGCTGAGCGAGGGCCGCACCGCCACCCGGGGGATCACCTTCTTCGACCCCGCCCCCTTCCGCTCCCGGGTGGCCGCCGAGATCGACTTCGACCCGTACGCCCACGGGCTGACCGCGCAGGAGGTGCGCCGCCTGGACCGGACCGCGCAGTTCGCGGTGGTCGCCTCGCGCGGCGCGGTCGCCGACAGCGGCATCGAGCTGGGCGGGATCGACCCGCACCGCATCGGTGTCACCGTGGGCTCCGCGGTCGGCGCCACGATGAGCCTCGACGAGGAGTACCGGGTCGTCAGTGACGGCGGCCGGCTCGACCTGGTCGACCACGCCTACGCCATCCCGCACCTCTACGACCACATGGTGCCGAGCTCCTTCGCCACCGAGGTCGCCTGGGCCGTGGGCGCCGAGGGCCCCTCCACCGTGGTCTCCACCGGCTGCACCTCCGGCCTCGACTCGGTCGGCTACGCCGTCGAGCTGGTCCGCGAGGGGTCGGCGGACGTGGTGATCGCGGGCTCCTCGGACGCCCCCATCTCCCCGATCACGATGGCCTGCTTCGATGCCATCAAGGCCACCACCCCCCGCCACGACGATCCGCACAGCGCCTCGCGCCCCTTCGACGGCACCCGCAACGGGTTCGTACTGGGCGAGGGCACCGCCTTCTTCGTACTGGAGGAGCTGGAGAGCGCCAAGAAGCGCGGCGCGCACATCTACGCCGAGATCGCCGGCTACGCCACGCGCTCCAACGCGTACCACATGACGGGCCTGCGCCCCGACGGCCTGGAAATGTCCGAGGCCATCGACATCGCCCTCGGCGAGGCCCGCATGAACCCCCGGACCATCGACTACATCAACGCGCACGGCTCGGGCACCAAGCAGAACGACCGGCACGAGACGGCCGCCTTCAAGCGCAGTCTCGGCGACCACGCCTACCGCACGCCGGTCAGCTCCATCAAGTCGATGGTCGGGCACTCGCTCGGCGCGATCGGCTCCATCGAGATCGCCGCGTCCGCCCTGGCCATGGAGTACGACCTCGTACCGCCCACGGCCAACCTGACGACGCCCGACCCCGAGTGCGACCTCGACTACGTCCCCGTCACCGCGCGGGAACAGCTGGTCGACGCGGTCCTCACGGTCGGCAGCGGATTCGGCGGCTTCCAGAGCGCCATGGTGCTGGCCAGCCCGGAAAGGAATCTCGTATGACCGCGTCGGTAGTGGTCACCGGCCTCGGCATCGCCTCCCCCAACGGGCTGGGTGTCAAGGACTACTGGTCGGCGACTCTTGGCGGAAAGAACGGCATCGGCCGGATCACCCGCTTCGACCCGTCGAGTTACCCCGCCCGCCTGGCGGGCGAGATCCCCGGCTTCGTCGCCGAGGACCATCTGCCCTCCCGCCTCCTGCCGCAGACCGACCGGGTCACCCGGCTCGCGCTGGTGGCCACGGACTGGGCACTGCAGGACGCGGACGTCGACCCCGCGCAGATGTCCGGGTTCGACATGGGGGTCATCACGGCCTCGGCCGCGGGCGGCTTCGAGTTCGGCCAGGGTGAGCTGCAGAACCTGTGGGGCCGGGGCAGCCAGTACGTCTCGGCGTACCAGTCCTTCGCCTGGTTCTACGCCGTCAACAGCGGCCAGATCTCGATCCGCAACGGCATGAAGGGCCCGGCCGGCGTCGTGGTCAGCGAGGGAGCCGGCGGCCTCGACGCCGTCGCCCACGCCCGCCGCCAGATCCGCAAGGGCACCTCGCTGATCGTCACCGGAGCCGTCGACGCCTCCATCTGCCCGTGGGGCTGGGTGGCCCAGCTGTCCACCGGCAAGCTGTCCACCAGCGACGAGCCCGCCCGCGCCTACCTGCCCTTCGACCGCGACTGCCGCGGCTACGTGCCCGGCGAGGGCGGCGCGATCCTCATCACCGAGGACGCCGACGCGGCGCGCGCCCGCGGCGCCCGCAGCTACGGCGAGATCGCCGGCCACGGCTCGACGATGGACCCCAGGCCCGGCAGCGGCCGCGACCCGGGCCTGCGCAAGGCCATCGAGCTCGCCCTCGCCGACGCGGGCGCCGACCCCGGCGACATCGACGTCGTCTTCGCCGACGGCGCCGGCGACCCCGAGCCGGACCGCATCGAGGCCGAAGCGATCACCGCCGTCTTCGGAGCCCGGGCCGTCCCGGTGACCGTGCCCAAGACGATGACCGGACGCCTGTACTCGGGCGCGGCCCCGCTGGACCTGGCCGCCGCCCTCCTCGCCATCCGCGACGGGGTCATCCCGCCCACCGTGCACGTCGACCCGTGCCCGGACCACTTGCTCGACCTGGTCCTGGACCAGCCGCGCCCGGCATCGGTGCGCAGCGCGCTGGTCCTGGCCCGCGGCAGCGGCGGGTTCAACTCCGCCATGGTCGTGCGCGCCACCGAGTAGGGCGGCCTCGTCCGCACGTACGCCACCACCCACGCAGCACCACTGAGGAAAGGGACTTCCACCATGGCCATCAAGGCGTTCACCCTCGACGACCTCAAGCGCATCCTGAAGGAGGCCGCGGGCGTGGCCGACGGCGTCGACCTGGACGGCGACATCCTCGACACCGAATTCGAGGTGCTCGGCTACGAGTCCCTCGCCCTGCTGGAGGCCGGCAGCCTCATCGAGCGCGAGTGCGGCATCTCCCTCGACGAGGAGGCCGTCAACGACGCGCACACGCCGCGGACCTTCATCGACGTCGTCAACATGCAGCTCGCGCCTGCCACGGCTGCCTGAAGGGATCCGGACATGACCCAGCACGCCACCCCCAGGGTCGCCGTCGTCACCGGCGCCACCAGCGGCATCGGCCTCGCCTCGGCGCGGCTGCTCGCCTCGCAGAACCACAAGGTGTTCATCGGCGCCCGCAGCGCCGACAACATCGCCGCCACCGTCAAGGAGCTCCAGGCCGAGGGCCTGGACGTGGACGGCGCGGTCGTCGACGTCCGCGACACCGCCTCGGTGGACGCCTTCGTCCAGGCCGCCGTCGACCGCTTCGGCACCGTCGACGTCGTGGTCAACAACGCCGGCCGGTCCGGCGGCGGACCGACCGCCGACATCACCGACGAGCTGTGGCAGGACGTCATCGAGACGAACCTCAACAGCGTCTTCCGCGTCACCCGCGCCGTGCTCGGCACCGGCGGCATGCGGCACAAGGACCGCGGCCGGATCATCAACATCGCCTCCACCGCGGGCAAGCAGGGCGTCGTCCTGGGCGCTCCGTACTCCGCCTCCAAACACGGCGTCGTCGGTTTCACCAAGGCGCTGGGCAACGAGCTGGCCCCCACCGGCATCACCGTCAACGCCGTCTGCCCCGGGTACGTCGAGACCCCGATGGCCCAGAAGGTCCGCCAGGGCTACGCGGCCGCCTACGACACCTCCGAGGACGCCATCCTCGAGAAGTTCCAGGCGAAGATCCCGCTCGGCCGCTACTCCACCCCCCAGGAGGTCGCCGGCCTGGTCGGCTACCTGGCCTCGGACACCGCCGCCTCCATCACCTCGCAGGCGCTCAACGTCTGCGGCGGCCTGGGCAACTTCTAGGTCGTGTCCGCAAAGTCGAGGAGCAGGCGGGACTTTGCGGACACCGCCCAGCAGGGCCCGCCCCCACGCACCCCCGAACACCACCTGAGGAGAACCCGTCATGACCACGCGTGAGGTCGAGCACGAGATCACCGTCGGCGCCCCGGCCGCCGCCGTGTACCAGTTGCTCGCAGACGTCAGCAACTGGCCGCGCATCTTCCCGCCCACCATCCACGTGGACCGGGTCGAGGCCCAGGGCGCCGAGGAGAAGATCCGGATCTGGGCGACCGCCAACGGCCGGCCGAAGAACTGGACCTCGCGCCGCACCCTGGACCCGGCCGGCCTGCGCATCACCTTCCGCCAGGAGGTCCCGGCGGAGCCCGTCAAGCACATGAGCGGTACCTGGATCATCGAGCCGCTCGGCGAGGCAGAGTCCCGCGTCCGGCTCTTGCACGACTACAGCGCCATCAACGACGATGCGCACGACCTGCTGTGGATCGCGCAGGCGGTGGACAAGAACAGCACCTCCGAGCTGGCCGCGCTCAAGGTCAACGTCGAGGCGGCGCACGCCGCGCAGACCGAGGAACTGACCTTCTCCTTCACCGACACCGTCCAGGTCGCGGGCTCCGCCAAGGACGTGTTCGACTTCATCAACGAGGCCCAGCTGTGGGCCGAGCGGCTCCCGCACGTGGCCGTGGTGCGCCTCGAGGAGGACACCCCGGGCCTGCAGGAACTGGAGATGGACACCCGCGCCAAGGACGGCTCGGTGCACACCACCAAGTCGTACCGGGTGGTCTTCCCCCACGACAAGATCGCCTACAAGCAGGTCACCCTGCCGGCCCTGATGACCCTGCACACCGGCGAGTGGACGTTCGTCGAGACCGACGAGGGCACCACCGCGTCCTCGCAGCACACCGTCAGCCTCAACACGGAGAACATCGCGCGCATCCTCGGAGACGAAGCCACCGTCGCCGACGCCCGCGCGTACGTGCACACTGCACTGTCCACCAACAGCTGCGCCACCCTCGCGCACGCGAAGGCCTACGCCGAGTCGAAGGCATCCTGAGCATGGCGCCCGACCTTGCAACGGGCGGTGCCGAGCCGGCACCGGACGGCGCGGGCCGCCCGGACCGGCTCGGCACCGAGGTCCTGGTCGTCGGCGCCGGCCCCGTCGGGCTGATGCTCGCCGCCGAACTTGCACGCGGCGGCGTGGACGTGGTCGTGGTCGAGAAACGCAAGGCCCCCTCCACCGAGTCCCGCGCTTCCACGCTGCACGCCCGCACCATGGAGATCCTCGACGCGCGCGAACTGCTGCCCGACATCGGCACACCGCCCCACGAGCCGCGCGGCCACTTCGGCGGCCTCCCGCTCGACCTCAACCTGCCCAGCACCCATCCGGGCCAGTGGAAGGTGCCGCAGACCAGGACCGAGGCGGTCCTGGAGGAGTGGGCGATCTCGCACGGCGTCGACATCCGGTGCGGCCACGAACTGGTCGCCGCCGGCGAGGTCGGCGAGTACGTCGAGGCCGAGGCCCTCGGACGGGACGGAGTCCTGCGGCTGCGCGCCCGCTACCTGGTCGCCTGCGACGGCGAGGACAGCACCGTACGGCGGCTGACCGGGGTGGACTTCCCCGGCCACGACGCCGGCCGGGAACTGCTGCGCGCCGACGTCGAGGGCATCGACATCCCCGACCGGCGTTTCCAGCGCCTGGAACGGGGGCTGGCCATCGCCTGGCGCAACGACAAGGGCGTCACCCGCGTCATGGTCCACGAGTTCGGATCGACGGCCGGCCCGCGCACCGCAAACGCTCCGTTCGAGGAGGTCGCCACCGTCTGGAAGCGGGTCACCGAAGAGGACATCAGCGGCGGTACCCCGCTGTGGGTGAACTCCTTCGGCGACGCCTCCCGGCAGCTCGCCTCCTACCGGCACGGGCGCGTCCTGTTCGCGGGGGACGCCGCCCACCGGCAGATGCCGGTCGGCGGCCAGGCCCTCAACCTCGGCCTGCAGGACGCCTTCAACCTCGGCTGGAAGCTCGCGCTCACCGTGCGCGGACAGGCTCCCGAGAGCCTCCTGGACACCTACCACCAGGAGCGGCACGCGGTCGGCCGCCGGGTCCTGGCGAACATCGAGGCCCAGACCCTGCTGCTGCTCGGCGGCCCCGAGACGGAGCCGCTGCGCGCGCTGGTGGCCGAGCTGACCGCCCTGGAGGAGGTACGGGCCCACCTGGCCGGGACGATCAGCGCACTCGACGTGCGCTACCCGGTGCCCGGCCCCGCGCACCCGCTGCTCGGCGCCCGGCTGCCGCACACCCTCGTACGGTCCGGCGGACGCGAGCTCGGCAGCACCGCCGAGCTGCTGCGCGCCCGCGGCGGTCTGCTGCTCGACGTGGACCGGACCGGCGTACGGGTGCCCGCCGGCTGGGCCGACCGGGTCACCGCGGTCGCCGGCGACCCGGAGCCCGGCTCGCTCCCCGGTGAGCCGGGGGCCGTTCTCGTACGGCCCGACGGCCACGTGGCATGGGTGGGCCGGGACGAGGACGGGCTGGCCGAAGCCCTCGACCGCTGGTTCGGCCCGGCCCGCCCACCGACCCCCTGAGCGTCCCCGGACCGGGGCACCTACGCGATCCCCCCACGAGTGCGTCCCCACGTGTACGTCCGCACCCCGCCGCACACCCACCCACCACCCACTCTCCAGTGATCCCCACTGTCAGGAAGGACACCCCATGCAAGGGAGCGAAGGGACAGCGGCGGACACCGACGTCATCGTCGTCGGCGCCGGCCCGACCGGACTGATGCTCGCAGGCGAACTGCGCCTGGGCGGAGCCCGCGTCGTCGTGATCGAGAAACTGGCGGCGCCCACCGGACAGTCCCGCGGCCTGGGCTTCACCGCCCGTGCCATGGAGGTGTTCGACGAGCGCGGGCTGCTGCCCCGATTCGGCCAGGGCGAGACCCTCGCCACCAGCCCCGTAGGACACTTCGGCGGGGCCCAGTTCGACTTCACCGTCCTTGAGGACGCCCACTTCGGCGCCCGCGGCATCCCCCAGGGACAGACCGAGGCCGTGCTGGAGGGCTGGGCCGCCGAACTCGGCGCCGACATCCGGCGCGGCTGGGAGTTCGTCTCGCTCGCCGACGGCTTCCTCGACGGAAACCACGTCGAGATCACCGTCCGTACACGCGAGGGCGACGAGCAACGGCTGCGCGCCGCGTACCTGGTGGGCGCCGACGGCGGCTCCAGCCGCGTCCGCAAGGCGGCCGGCTTCGAGTTCCCGGGCACCGACGCCACCCAGGGCATGTACCTCGCCGACGTCACCGGCTGCTCGCTGCGGCCGCGGTTCCTCGGCGAGCGCCTGAGCAACGGCATGGTGATGGCGGCCCCGCTCGCCGAGGGCGTGGACCGCATCATCGTCTGCCCCGACGGCCGGCCGGCGCACGACCGCGAGCGGACCGTCACCTTCGAGGAGGTCGCAAAAGCCTGGCAGAGCATCACCGGCGAGGACATCTCGCACGGTGGCGCCGACTGGGTGTCCTCCTTCACCAACGCCACCCGCCAGGCCCGCGAGTACCGGCGGGGCCGGGTGTTCGTGGCCGGCGACGCGGCGCACATCCACCTGCCGGCCGGCGGCCAGGGCCTGAGCACCGGCGTGCAGGACGCGGCCAACCTCGGCTGGAAGCTGGCCGCCGCGGTCCGCGGCGACGCCCCCGCGGCGCTGCTGGACACCTACCACGCCGAGCGGTGGCCGGTCGGCCGCCGCCTGCTGGCCAACACCCGTGCCCAGGGGATCGTCTTCCTCGGCGGCGCGGAGTCGGACCCGCTGCGCGAGCTGCTGGGCGAGCTGGTCCGGTACGACGACGTCAAGCGGCACCTGGCCGGAGCCGTCAGCCACCTCGACATCCGCTACGACCTCGGCGCGGACGAGGACGCCCACCCGCTGGTCGGCCGACGCATGCCGGCGCGGCTGCTGGCCGGCGCCGACGGCGAACAGCGCACCGCGCGACTGCTGCACCCGGGCCGGGCCGTACTGCTCGACTTCGCCGACGATGCCCGGGCACGCCGTACGGCAGCCGGCTGGCAGGGCCGCCTCGACGTTCACACCGTGTCCGCCAAGCCGGCCGACGGCCCGGACGCACTGGCCGGCGTCCCCGCGCTGCTGCTCCGTCCCGACGGGTACGTGGCCTGGGCCGGCGAGCCCGCGCAAGGGCTCGCGGCCGCGCTGGAGCGGTGGCTGGGAGCCGCTTCCGCCTGACCACCCCGGGGCGCCGCAGCCCCCGCCCCGCCGGACGGCGGGGCGGGGGCTGCGGCATGCGGGGGCGGCGCACGGGGCGGGCACGCGCAAAGCCCCGGCTCCGTGTCGGGGGAAACACGGAACCGGGGCGGCTCAAGGACGGCGCGTCAGACCGCGACGGCCTCCACGACCGAGACGGCCGCAGCGGTCTCCACGACCCGCTCCAGCCTGAACCCGGCCTTCGCCACCAGCTCCGCGTACTGCGACCGGGTGCGCTCCTTGCCGCCCACGAGCAGCAGCAGCCACAGGTCGACGAGCTTGCCGGAGTGCGGCTCCTCACCCTCCGGGACCACCATCTCCACCAGCAGCAGCTTGCCGCCCGGCTTGATCGCGGCGCGCACGTTGCGCAGGATCTGCAGGGCCTGCTCCTGCGGCCAGTCGTGCACGATGTGCTTGAGGACGTACGCGTCCGCACCCGACGGCATCGGCTCGAACAGGTCGCCGTCGGCCAGGGTCACACGGTCCGCGACACCCTGCGCCGCCAGGAACTGAGCAGCGCCGTTCACGGCGATGCGCGGGTCCGAGAGGATGCCCTTGGTGTCGGGCGCGCTGTTGAGGATGCCGGCCAGCAGCCCGCCGTCGGCTCCGCAGAAGTCCAGGACCGTGCCGAACTGCGAGAAGTCGTACGCGGCGACGACCGGTGCGGTCTCGGTGGAGGACATGTTGCCCATCCCGCCGATGAACACCGCACCGTATTCCGGATTGCGCGTGAGGTATTCGAAGGCGCCCATGCCGCGCCGCTTCGGCAGGCTCGGCTCCCCGGTCCGCACCGAGTCCAGGAAACCGCTCCAGTCGTCCCAGTGCGTCGGGTGGCCCATCAGCACGCACAGGTCGCGCATCGTCACCGGGTGCTCGGCGCGCAGCGCGTCGGCCATCGGGGTCAGCGCCCACAGGCCGTCGTCCTGGCGCGTGAACACGCCCTGGGAGGCGAGCAGGCGCAGCACCCGGCCCAGCGCCTCGGCATCCGCGCCGACCTCGGCGGCCAGGTCCTCGATCGGTCGCGGACCGGCCTGCAGCGCCTCGGCCACGCGCAGTTCGGCGGCGGCGTACAGGGCCTGGGTCACCATGGAGCCCATGGCCAGTTCGAGCAGGGCGAACGGGGGCGGGGCCAGCTCCCGGACCTGCTTCTGCAGGTCCGCCCGGGCCTTCTCCGCGGCGCGGACGACTTCGGGGGGCGGTACAGCGGACATGTGGTTCCTCCATGACAGAAGAGCGAGAACTCCGTCCCAACCGCCGGAAGGGACCCGTCCCGCCACGGTAAGGACGAGGGATGGACCCGCCCTGGAAAGCGACTTGTACCTGTCTGGAGCGGGGCGGACGCCTCGCACGCCCCGGGAGTTCCGCCACGGCCCCGGACGGCCTTGGCCCAGAACCGCTCGGCGCCCGCTCGACGTGGACCGGAGACCGGTTCGTTCAGGACGAGGCACTCGGCATCCTGGGCCCGGCACCGCGTTGCGCAGTCCGACGCCCCTGGAGGCCGTCCGTGTCCGTCCGTACCGAGCCCCCCTCGCCAAAGACCGGCGCGCCGTGCGCACCCCGCCCCGGAACACCCTCCCCGGCCGGCCCGCCGACGCCACGGCCGCCGAACTCGCCTTCGCCCGCCACCTGCTGACGGAGCACGGCCCGAAGAAGCTGCCGTGACCACCGTCCCCACCGCCCCGCAGGCGGCCCCGCCGCACACCGGCAGTCGCCTCACGCGGGTGAGAAACGGACCTCGAGGATCGCCTGAGCGATCCTGCGGTCCCGCTGCACCGCCCCTCGACCCCCCTGGTCTTTTCTGAGGATCAAACCGTCTGCATGGAGGAATCGAAATGGCAAAGAGCGCGATCATCGTGGGCGCCGGGCCGGTCGGTCTGATGCTCGCGGGTGAGCTGCGGCTCGGCGGCGCGGACGTCGTCGTCTACGACAGGCTGCCCGCCCCCAGCGGCGAGTCGCGCGGCCTGGGGTTCACCAGCCGTACCGCGGAGGTCCTCGACCAGCGCGGGCTGCTCGGCAGGCTCGGCGACATCCGCTGGGGCAAGCAGGGCCACTACGGCGGTATCCGCATCGACTTCTCCCTCCTGGACGAGAGCCACTTCGGCATCATGGGCCTGGCCCAGTCCGTCACCGAGGACATGCTCGGCCGCTGGGTCGACGAGCTCGGCGTCGAGGTGCGCCGCGGCTACGACCTGACCACCCTGACCGAGACCGAGGACGGCGTGGTCCTCGGCTTCCAGGGCCCCGACGGGTACACCGAGGCCACCGGCACGTACGTCATCGGCTGCGACGGCGGCAAGTCCACCGTGCGCATCCTGGCCGACATCGACTTCCCCGGCGACGAGGCCACCCGCGGCATGTACCTGGCCGACGTCGTCGGCGCGGACCTGCGCATGAGGCCCATCGGCGAGCGCATCGAGGGCGGCGGCATGGTGCTGTCCGTCACCCTGGAGCCGGGGGTGGACCGCATCGTCATCCACGAGCCCGGCGTCCGCCCGCACCACGGCGAGGGCGAGCTGGAGTTCTCGGAACTCGCCGACGCCTGGCAGCGCATGACCGGCGAGGACATCCACGGCGCCTCCGCCTCCTGGATGTGCGCCCTGACCAACGCCACCGGCCTGGCCGCCCAGTACCGCAAGGGCCGCGTCCTGCTCGCCGGCGACGCCGCCCACGACCACGCCCCGCTCGGCGCCCAAGGCGTCAGCGTCGGTCTCCAGGACGCCGTCAACCTCGGGTGGAAGCTCGCCGCCGTGCTCGGGGACCGGGCGCCCGAGTCCCTGCTCGACACCTACCACACCGAGCGCCACCCGATCGGTGAGCAGCTGATGCGCGACGTGCACTCCATGTCGATGCTGTACCTCGCCGGCGAGGAGATGGAGCCACTGCGCGCCGTCGTGCGCGAACTCGTCACCCTGCCCGAGGCCGCCCGGCGGCTCGCGGGCCGCGTCTCCGGCCTGCACATCAAGTACGACATGGGCGCCGGGGGACACCCCTTCCTGGGGCTGCGGCTGGACCCGCACCGAGCCGTCGAGCGCGCCGACGGCAGCCGCACGAAGGTCGCCGAACTCCTGCACCAGGGCCGCGGCGTGCTCATCGTCACGGACGGGGACGGCGGCCCGGCCGAACTCGCCGCCCGCTGGGCCGACCGCGTGGACGTCATCACCGGCGCCTGGGCCGACCAGGAGGCCGACCACCCGGGCGCCCCACAGTCCGTGCTGGTCCGCCCCGACGGCCACATCGCCTGGGCGGCGCCGGCGGGCGGCGACCTCGAAGCCGCCCTCACCCGTTGGTTCGGGACGCCCGCGGCCGTTCGACAGCCCGCCGCATGACACCCCGCTCCACCCCGCACCGGGCCGGAGCCGATCGGCCGGTACCTGCCGGTCTTCTTCGGCCGGCCACCGCCGACCTGGCGCTGCCCCCTGCGCGGCAGCTCTGATGTTTGAGGAGTAGGACATGGCAAAGGGCGCGATCATCGTCGGCGCCGGGCCGGTCGGGCTGATGCTCGCCGGCGAACTGAAACTGGGCGGCGTGGACGTCGTCGTCCTCGAGAAACTCCCCGCGCCCAGCGGCGAGTCCCGCGGCGTGGGCTTCACCCGCCGCGCGGCCGAGGTCTTCGACCAGCGCGGCCTGCTGGAGCGCTTCGGCGACGTCGAATGGGCCCAGGGCCACTTCGGCGGGGTCCACATCGACTTCTCCAAACTGGACGACAACCACTTCAGCGTCCGCGGCATCCCGCAGTTCCGCACCGAGGAGATCCTCGAAGGCTGGCTGAAGGAACTGGGCGTCGAGATCCGCCGCGAACACGAGGTGCTCGGCTTTCGCGAGAACGAGGACGGCGTCGTCGTCGAGTATGAGGGCCCCGCCGGCCGCGGCGAGGAGAGCGCCGGCTACCTGGTCGGCTGCGACGGGGCGCGCAGCATCGTCCGCCGACTCGCCGGCATCGACTTCCCCGGCTGGGAGCCCACCCGCGGGATGTACATGGCCGACATCGTCGGGGCGGACGTACGCCAGCGCCCCATCGGCGAGCGCGTGCCCGGCGGCATGGTCATGGCCTTCGACCTGGAGGACGGCGTCCACCGGATCGTCATCCACAACGAATCGCTGCGGCCGCCGGAGGACAAGAGCGGCCTCACCTTCGAGACCATCGCCGACGCCTGGCAGGACATGACCGGCGAGCGCCTGCACGACGCCGAGGTCCGCTGGGTCAGCTCCTTCACCGACACCACCCGCCAGGCCGCCCAGTACCGCAAGGGCCGGATCCTCCTGGCCGGCGACGCCACCCACATCCACATGCCGGCCGGCGCGCAGGGCATGAGCGTGGGCGTGCAGGACGCGGTCAACCTCGGCTGGAAACTGGCGGCCACCATCAACGGCTGGGCGCCCCAGGGACTGCTCGACACCTTCCAGTCCGAGCGGCACCCGGTCGGGGAGCTGCTCATGCGCAACACCCGCGCCCAGACCAAGCTCTACCTCTCCGGCGAGGAGATGGAACCGCTGCGCGCGGTCATGCAGGAACTCGTCCAGGACGCCGCGGTGGCCCGCCACCTGGCCGGCCAGGTCTCCGGCCTCGACGTGCGCTACGACGTCGGCCCCGGCAGCCACCCGCGGCTCGGCCTGCGGCTGCGCCCCGACACCCCGCTCAAGCTCACCGACGGCAGCCCCGCCACCGTGCGGGACCTGCTCAAGCCGGCCCGCGGCGTGCTGTTCGTGACCCCCGCGGCGGCCGACTCCGACGCGCTGCGCGCCACCGCGGCGCGCTGGGGCGACCGGGTGGACACGGTCACCGGCGACTGGGCCCAGGGCGAGCAGATCGCACCGGACGCCCCGCACGCGCTGCTGGTCCGCCCCGATGGCTACATCGCCTGGGCCGCCCCCGACGAGGCCGGCCCGCACGAGGCGTTGGAGCGCTGGTTCGGAGCCGTCTGAGCGAGTTCTCCGGCGGCGATCCGCCGTCTGCACGCTGGAGGCGGCGGCCCCGGCGCGGCCCCGGCACCCAGGCGGCCCCGGCACCCAGGCGCGGCCCCGGCCCGGCCCGAGAGCACCCCCCGCTCCACGCGAGGGGTGTTCCTCGCGTGTCACGGCGCCCGTCCGCGTGCCCGACCGGCCCGGACGGCGTCCGAGACCGGTCCAGGACCGGTCTTCCACCCGGATCCGAGCACTGGTTGAGCGGCGGGACCGACCGTTGGCGGACACCACCCTGACCCCCGGGGCAGGCCGGGCAGGCACACCGGCGGGGCCGACGCGTCGGCCCCGCGGTCCAGCCGTCCCCCGTCTCCTGAGCGGAGTGCTTCGTGACTAGCGGACGTATGGAAGTGTGCCTTGTCGGCGCCGGACCCCGCGGGCTGTCCGTACTGGAACGACTCTGTGCGCAGGAGCGGAAGTCCCCCCGCTGGGACCGGCTGACCGTGCACATCGTGGAACCGGACCCACCGGGCTCCGGCCGGGTCTGGCGGCCCTCCCAGTCCCGGCACCTCCTGATGAACACCGTCTCCTGCCAGGTCACGGTCTACACCGACGCCAGTGTGGCCATCGAAGGGCCGCTGGAGGAAGGCCCGAGCCTTTACCAGTGGGCCAAGGCGCTGGGCCCCAGCGCCCTGACGCCCGGAACGGGCACGCCGTACGACGACGAGACCCTCGCCGAGGCCCGGGACCTGGGGCCGGACACCTACCCCACCCGCGCGTTGTACGGCCAGTACCTGACCTGGGTGTTCGGCCGGGTCACCGCGAGCGCGTCCACGAACACCACCGTCCGTGTGCACGCCTCGCGCGCCGTGGCCCTGGAGGACGCCGAGCCCGGCACGGGCCCCGGCGGGGCGCAGACCGTGCTCCTGGAGGACGGCACCCGGCTGACGGGCCTGGGCGCGGTGGTGCTCGCGCAGGGCCACGTGCAGGTGCGGCCGACCGACGGGGAGCGGGAGTTCGCCGCGTACGCCGCCCGGCACGCACTGACCTACATCGCGCCGAGCAACCCGGCGGACGTCGACCTGTCCGCCGTCGCCCCCGGCGAGACGGTGCTGCTGCGCGGCCTGGGCCTGAACTTCTTCGACTACATGGCGCTGTTCACGCACGCCCGCGGCGGGCTGTTCGAACGCGTCGACGGCCGCCTGGTGTACCGCCCCTCGGGCCGCGAGCCGCGGCTGTACGCGGGCTCCCGCCGCGGCGTGCCGTACCAGGCGCGCGGCGAGAACGAGAAGGGCGCGCACGGCCGCCACCACCCGCGGCTGCTGACCACCGATTTCGTGGCGTCCCTGCGCGCCCGGGCACGGGGCGGGGAGCCGATCCGCTTCGGCACCGAACTGTGGCCGCTGATCTCCAAGGAAGTACGCACCCTCTACTACGAGACGCTCCTCGCGCAGCGCGCGGAGCCGGCCGCGGTGGCCGCCTTCGCAGAGGCGTTCCTGCAGGCAGCGGACGACGAGGCCGAGGACCTGCTGCTCGGCGCGGCCGGTATCGGCAACGGCGAACGCTGGGACTGGGACACGGTCGCCCGGCCGTACGACAAGCAGGTCCTGCGGGACCTGGCCTCCTTCCGCGGCTGGCTGCGCGGCTACCTCGACGAGGACGTGCGCCGGGCCCGGGAGGGCAACGTCGGCGGCCCGTTCAAGGCGGCCCTGGACCTGCTGCGGGACCTGCGCAACGAGCTGCGCCTGGCCATCGACCACGGCGGCCTCGACGCCGACTCGCACCGCGACGAACTCGACCGCTGGTACACGCCGCTCAACGCCTACCTGTCGATCGGCCCGCCGGCCTCCCGCATCGAGGAGATGGCCGCCCTGATCGACGCGGGCATCCTCGACGTGACCGGTCCGGGGCTGCGGGTGGCCACCGACCCCCTCGACCCCGCGGGCGCGGCCTTCGTCGGCACCTCCCCGGACCTGGCCGACCTGCGGGTGCGGGCCACGGTGCTGATCGAGGCCCGACTGCCGGAGATCGACGTGCGGCGCACCGCCGATCCGCTCATGGACCGGCTGCTGAGCACCGGTCAGGCCCGGATCCACCGCATCGCGGGCGCGGACGGCTCGTCCTACGAGACCGGAGGCCTGGCCGTCTCGCAGCGCCCGTACCACCTGCTCCAGGGGCAGGGGGTGCCGCACCTCAGACGGTTCGCGTACGGGGTGCCCACCGAGGGCGTGCACTGGGTGACCGCGGCCGGCATCCGGCCGGGCGTGGGCTCGGTGACGCTGGAGGACTCCGACGCCATCGCGGCGGCGGTGCTGGCGCTGCCGGAGCCGCGCCCCGCGCTGCGGCTGCCCGGGACGCCGCAGGCCGCGGCGGGGCCGGCGATGTCCGGCAACGCGGGTGCGGGAGCGGTTGCGTGAACCGGGTCGCCGTCCGCACCGCGGGCCCGGACACGGGGCTGCTGTCCCCGGTCCGGGCCGGCACGCCCGTCGAGGCTGCCGTCGCCGACGGCAGCTGGGTCCAGGCGATGCTCGACGCCGAGGCCGCGCTGGCCCGCGCCCAGGCGCGGTGCGGCACGGTCCCGCCGGCGGCGGCCGCCGCGATCACCGCCGCCGCCCGGGCCTCGGACTTCGACACCAGGGAGCTGGCGCTGGCCTCGCGGGAGACCGCCAATCCGGTGGTGGGCCTGGTCGCGGCCCTCACCGCGCGGGTCGCGGCCCGCTCACCGGAGGCGGCCGAGTACGTGCACCGCGGCT
Source organism: Streptomyces sp. NPDC002580 (assembly GCF_042889485.1). Classification (NCBI taxonomy): domain Bacteria; kingdom Bacillati; phylum Actinomycetota; class Actinomycetes; order Kitasatosporales; family Streptomycetaceae; genus Streptomyces; species Streptomyces sp. NPDC002580. Next base: position 48,322 of record NZ_JBIAQZ010000014.1, read on the forward strand.
CCACCAGCCAGGACGTCTTCGACACCGGCGCGATGCTGGTGGCCACCCGGGCCCTGCGGCTGATCGTCGCGGACCTCAGGACGGTGGCCGACGCCCTCGCCGGCCTGGCGGCCGACCACCGGGACACGGCGATGGCGGGACGCACCCTCGCCCTGCACGCCGTACCCACCACCTTCGGGCTGAAGGCGGCGGGCTGGCGCCAGCTGGTCCTGGAATCCATCGAGCGCCTGGAGCGGCTGGCCGAGGGCGGCCTGCCGGTCTCCTTGGGCGGCGCGGCCGGCACCCTGGCCGGCTACCTCCAGTACGCGGGCGACGGCGCCGAGGCGGCGACCGTCCTGGCCGAGCTGGTGGACGCCTTCGCGGACGAGACCGGGCTGGCCGCACCGGTGCTGCCCTGGCACGCGCTGCGCACGCCGGTCGCCGACCTGGGCGCGGCCCTCGCGCACACCACCGGGGCACTGGGGAAGATCGCCGTCGACGTGCTGGTTCTGGCCCGCACCGAGATCGGGGAGCTGGCCGAGCCGGCGGTGGCCGGGCGGGGCGCCTCCTCGGCGATGCCGCACAAGCGCAACCCGGTGCTCTCGACGCTGATCCGCTCCGCCGCCCTCCAGGTCCCGGCGCTGGCCGCCGTCCTCGTGCAGTGCCTGCCGCACGAGGACGAGCGGTCGGCGGGGGTCTGGCACGCCGAGTGGCAGCCGCTGCGCGAGGCGCTGCGGCTGACCGGCGGGGCCGCGCACACCGCCGTGGAGCTGGTCCGCGGGCTCACCGTGCGCCCCGAGCGGATGGCGGCCAACCTGGAGGCCACCGGCGGGCGGCTCGTCTCCGAGCGCGTCTCCGCCGTGCTCGCCCCGAGGCTGGGCAAGGTGGCCGCGAAGGAACTGCTGACGCGGGCGTCGCTGCAGTCGGCCCGGACGGCCCGCCCGCTGGCCGCCGTGCTGGCGGAGTCCGACGCGCTGCGGGGGGTGCTCACGCCCGCGGAACTGACCGCGCTGCTCGACCCGGCCGGTTACACCGGTGCGGCCGGGCCGCTGGTCGACCGGGCGCTGGCCCTCGGCCGCTTCGACGCCGATACCTGAGGGACTGTCCGCACGGTCCCGCCCGCCCCGCGCCCGGCTGTTCCTCCTGGACGGTCGAAACGACGCAGGAGCAGCGCGGATCCCGGACCTCTGGTACCGGAGAATCCGCTCCACGGGCGCGGGGGGCGAGGCGTCAGCCGGTGCCGAGGCGGAAGCCGACGCCGCGGACGGTGATGATCCAGCCCGGGTCGCCCAGCTTGCCGCGAACGCTGCTGACGTGGGTGTCCACGGTGCGGCGCGACCAGGAGTCGCCCCACACCTGCTGGAGCAGTTGCCTGCGCGGGACGACGGTGTCGGGATGCTGCGCCAGCAGGCACAGCAGGTCGAACTCCTTGCGCGTGAGGGTGACCGGCGTGCCGTCGACGGTCACCTCGCGGGAGCCGACCTCGATGCGCAGCCGGCCGTGCCGGATCTCCCGGGCCGGGCCCGCGGCCGCCGCCGGCTGCCACTGCGTGCGGCGCACGACGGCCTCGATCCGGGCCATCAGCTCGCGGATCCCGAAGGGTCTGGTGACGTAGTCGTCCGCACCCGCCTGGAGCCCGAGCACGCAGTCGATCTCGGACTCGCGGGAGGTGACGATGATGAGCGGCACCCGGCTGACCGACCGGATCGCCCGGCACACCTCCAGCCCGTCCAGGTCCGGCAGTTCGAGGTCGAGCAGGACGAGGTCGGCGCTGCCGTAGGCCTGCAGGGCCGCACCGCCGTGGGCCGCCCTGGTACAGGTGTGGCCGTGTCGGCGCAGCTGATGCGACAGCCCGTCCCCGGCGTCGGCGCCCACGACCAGGATGTGCCGACCGGAGACCGCGGGCGCCGGCCGGGGCGCGGCCCTGCCCAGTCCGTCACGGGGCGACGTCCGACCGGGGGTGCCCGGTCCGGGCACGCCCTGGACGGGGCTCCTGTGGCCGGGCGCGTGCTGGCCGGGGGGCCACGCGCCGGAGGATCCGGGGCGCGGCGGCCACGCCTCCCGCACCGGCGTGCGGGCCCGCGGCTCATCGTGCTCGGGGTGTGGAGCGGACGTCGGGTGCTCCGGCAGTGCCTGCGCCTGAACCTGACTCATGCCTCCCCCGGGGGTCGTGGCGGGGCCGGACCGGTTCGGCCGCCTCCCGCGCCGACGCTAGCGGTGTGCGGTCGAATCCTGGTGCAGGGCCGGTCCAGGGTCCGCCCGGCCGCTCGCCGTCCGCGGCAGGCCGCCCCCTACACCGCGAACACCTCGGTGGCGCCGTGGTTCGGGTCGCCCGCCCGCAGGTGCAGCTCGCCCGACCCGGGCAGCATGACCACCGAGGCCACCGTCCTCTCCAGGCGGTAGATGCCGTGGTCGGCGATGCACACCGGTGGCCGGCACAGCACCGCGAAGTGCTCCTCCGCAGTGGCCTGTGGGCCGAGTCCGGCCAGCCCCTTCGTCACGGCCTCCAGCCGGTCGTCGGAGTTGACGCGGTCGGGGGCCGACTGCCGGTCGAACGGGGTGAAGTCCTCGTGCAGGTAATGGTTGGTGTGCACGGCCTCCCGCGAGGCGGGCTCGGTCACCCGCAGCCCGGTCCCGCACACCTCGGCGTACACCGCGCGCCGCCGGTCGCACAGCACCAGGTTGCGCGAGCTGGACAGGGTGAGCCCGGCCAGTATCTCCAGGGCCTCGTCCACGCTCCCGGCACGGTCCAGCAGGTGGCGGATGGTCAGGTACGGCGTGACGCCGGGCCGCCACAGGCCGTCGGTCACCAGGTTCAGCCCGATCGCGAGCCCGTCGCTGTTCATGCCGAGGTACCCGAGCAGGCCCGCGAAGCTGAGCACCGTCACCCGGCGCGGCCCGCCCGCCCGGGCCAGCGACAGCACCGCGATGTGGCTGTCGATGTCCGCGTTGAGGTCCACCGTCTGCGCCAGCACCGGCCGGGCGATCGGCCCGGTGCGCGCGTACGCCGTGCAGTCCCCGGCGCTCGGCACCCCGGTGTACCCCATGACCTCGCGGCGCAGCTGCAGCAGCCACGCCTCGTCCTCGGAGATCCCGGCCCCCGCCGCCAGCCCCGCGACCTCCTCGGCGAGGTCCGGGACCGCCGCCGTGATCTTCGCGCGGTACGTGGTGATCGACGGCAGCAGCCCGGCGAACGTCAGCGGCCGGTCGGCCAGGGGCTCCAGCCGTGCCAGGCCGTCGCGGAGGAAGCCGCGCAGCGGGCCGGCGAGTGCCGCCCCGTGGGCGCGGCCCAGTTCGAAGGGGGTGCCGGCGGCCTTGACGTACGCGACGCTCATGCGGAGGCGGCCGCCTTCTTCGGGCCCCGGGAGAGGGCGTCGAGCACCTGCGGCCACTCGGCGCGCAGGATGCTGTAGAAGACCGCGTCGCGGCGGCGTCCGCCCGGCATGTAGTTGAAGGAGCGCAGGGTGCCCTCCTCGGTGGCGCCGATGTTGCGCAGGCCCTTGCGGGCCTGGACGTTGAGTTCGTCCGTCTTGAACTCCACCCGCTCGGCCTCCAGCACCTCGAAGGAGTGCTGCAGCAGCAGCAGCTTCGCCCAGTGGTTGATGCCCTTGCCGCGGAAGTCGTGGCCCAGCCAGGAGGCCCCGATCTCCAGTCGGCGGTCCTTCTCGGCGAAGCTCAGCAGGCTCATGCTGCCCGCGATCCGGCCGCTCTTCCTGTCGGTGATCACGTAGACGGCGCGGCGGCCGGCGGTGTGCTCGGCGAGGTTCGAGTCGAAGAACGCCTCGAAGTCCGCGTCGTCGCCGACGACGACGGTGAAGTAGCGCCAGATCTCGGGGTCGAGGGCCACGGCGCGGATGCCCTCGCGGTCCGCCTCGCTGAGCGGGGTCAGCAGGACGTGCTCGTTCTCCAGCGTGGTGGCGGCTTTCTCGGACCAGCTCATGGTCGGTGACTCCCTAGGGCGAAGAAGGGGATGGCAGGAGGAGGGCGGGGCGGGTCTGGACAGCAGGGTCGGTCTTTTCCGGGATCAGTCCGTCAGCTCACTGGGTTCCTCCGAGGATGCCCTGGCCTTCAGGACGGGGAGGGATAGGACTCCTGCGGAGCAGGGCAGGGAACGTCGGATCGCCGTCAGGGCGATTCGGCGTCCGCCGCGGCGGCGCGGTACTCGCCCTCGATGCGGTGCAGGATCTCCGAGTTGAGGGACCGTCGGTTGTCCTTGGCCTGAGCCGTGAGCCAGGCGTGGAGGTCGGTGGGCAGGCGCAGCGTGATGCGTGTTTCTTCATGATTCATACCCCAATCGTAGTGGTACCGTGGTGGCATGACGACACGACAGGGAACGGGTGAGGAGTCCGGGCACGCCCGGTACACCTACCGCCTTCGCGTGTCGGTGGCCGCCCGTGCCGGCCTGGATGCCGAGTGGGCGCGGTGCCGGTGGGTGTGGAACGAGTGCGTGGCCATGTCCCGCAAGGTCAACGACCTGAACAAGGGACTTCCCGAGGATGCCGACAAGGTGACGTGTGGTCCGGCGCAGCTCGACAAGCTGCTGACCGAGGCCCGTACCGCCCTGGGATGGCTGCGCGAGGGCTCCTCGGTGCCGCAGCAGCAGACCATCCGCGACTTCGGCAAGTCCCGCGCGAAGGCGCTGAAGGACATCAAGGCGAAACTGCCGATGCGTCAGCGCGCCGGGATGCCCCGCATCAAGCGCAAGCGCGACGCGCTGCCGTCGATGAACTACACCCGGCGCGGCTTCCGTCTCAAGGACGGACGCCTGCACCTCGCGGGCGGCATCGCGCTGACCGTGGTGTGGTCCCGCGACCTGCCCGCCGGCCCCACGTCGGTACGCGTCTACCGGGACAGCCTCGGCCACTGGTACGCCTCGTTCGTCGTCGAGAGGGCCGTCGAGCCGCTGCCGGAGACCGGCCGGGTGATCGGTGTCGACTGGGGCGTCAAGGAGACAGCCACCACCACCAGCGACGCACACGACCTCCCCCACCGGCAGTACGGGAAGAGTGCCGCCGCGAAACTGGCCCGATACCAGAAGCAGATGGCCAGGCGGAAGCCCGCGCGCGGGAGAGCCGCGTCGAAGGGCTACCGGGCAGCGTCCCGTGCGGCGGCCAAGGTCCACAAGAAGGTCGCCCGGCAGCGCCAGGACACCGGCCGCAAGTGGGCCAAGACCATCGCCCGCGACTTCGACCAGTTCGCCGTCGAGGACTTCCGCCCCAGGTTCCTCGCCAAGTCCACGATGGCCCGCAAGGCCGCCGACGCCGCGATCGGCGCGACAAAGACCGCGCTGACCGAGATGGCCCGCAAGCACGGCCGCATCGTGCACCTGGTGCACCCGGCCCACACCACCATGGACTGTGCACAGTGTGATGCGAGAACCAAGCACGCACTTCCCCTCTCCGAACGAACCTACGCGTGCACCGCGTGCGGAGCCGTGTCCCCCAGGGACAAGAACTCCGCCCGCGTGATGCTCGTCCGGGCTGGTCTCAACCCGGTTGGTGCTGATGGCAGAAGCCCTCTGGGAGCGCCGCTCCCGGAGGCAGCCTGAGCCAGGAATCCCCCTGCTTCAGCTGGGGGAGGAGTCAAGGAGTTTCTCCAACCGGCTGTGCACCACGTCGTGGTGGACGAGGAAGTCCTCGGGCTCGCGCGGGCTGCTCCGCACACCCTCCTCGGCCAGGGCCTCGCCGAAGTTCTGCCCGTACTCCGCGGTGCGCCTGGCCGCCGCCTGCACCGCCCGGTAGGCCTGGTCGCGTTCGACGCCGGCCTCCAGCAGCTCCACCAGCACCGACGACGAGCACACCAGCCCGTTCGTGGCGGCGATCGAGTCCCGCATGCGGTCCGTGTCGATACGCAGGTTCTCCAGCAGGTCCGCGGCCTTGACCGTCTGGAAGTGCGCCACCGTCAAAGCGTCCGGCAGCAGCACCTTCTCGACCGCCTGGTGGGCCAGGTCCCGCTCGTGCCACAGCGCCACGTTCTCCAGCGCCGTGCCGGCGTACCCGCGCAGCAGCCGCGCCAGTCCGCACAGCAGCTCGCTGCCCGTCGGGTTGGCCTTGTGAGGCATCGCGCTGGAACCCTGGTAGGCCTCGACGCGCTGCTCCTCGACCTCGCGCACCTCGGTGCGCTGCAGCAGCCGCAGCTCCAGGGCGATCTGCTCGATGCAGGCACCCAGCACGGCCACCGCCTGGATCAGCTGGGCGTGCCGGTCGCGGGCCACGACCTGGCTGGGGGAGGGCTCGACGCCCAGCCCCAACTGCTCGCACACGTACGCCTCCACGGCCGGGTCGATCAGCGAGTACGTGCCGACCGCGCCCGACACGGTGCCCACGGCGACGGCCTCGCGGGCGGCGGCCAGCCGCTGCAGGGACCGCTCCACGGCGAAGGCGTAGCCGCCCAGCTTGTGGCCGAGCGTGGTGGGCTCGGCGTGCACGCCGTGGGTGCGGCCCACCATCACCGTGTCCCAGTGCTCGAAGGCCCGGTCGACGAGCACCTTGCGCAGCCGCTGGGCGGCAGAGGCGAGCACGTCCGTGGCGCTGGCCAGGGTGAGGCCGAGGGCCGTGTCGACCAGGTCGTAGCTGGTCATGCCCAGGTGCACCCAGCGAGCGGAGGACTCCGGCATCTGCTCGGTGTACGCGGTCAGGAAGGAGATCACCTCGTGGTCGCGTTCCTTCTGGATCTCCACGACCCGGGACGGCAGCGGGGCCGTGGCCGCGCGCATGTCGTCGAGGACCGCGGCCGGTACGCGGCCGAGCCGCACCTGTGCCTCGGTCGCGAGGATCTCCACGCGGACGTAGGTCTCGTACCGGAACTCGTCCGAGAAGAGGTGTGCCATCTCCGGCAGGGTGAAACGAGGAATCATGGGACAGCCTTCGTCGGTTGCGGTTGCGGTTGCGGTTGCGGTTGCGGTTGCGGTGGTCGGGGGCGGGCGGCGGTCCGGTCGTGGCCTGCCGGGCGTCAGAAGGCCGCGAAGTACTCGCGCTGCTCCCACTCGGTGACCTGGCCCGGCACCGGGGCGGCCTGCAGGGCCCAGGCCCCGTACCGGCGCACCTCGCTTTCCTTGAGCCTGGCCAGACAGGCGGCCAGCGGATCGCCCAGCAGCCGGGCGGCCCGGCCCGCCGTGAATGCCTCCAAAGCCTCGCGCAGGGACTGCGGGACGGTGTCCGAGCCCTCGCGGGGTCCGTCGGCCGAGCCGGCCTCGAGGCCCTCGAGGCCGGCGAAGAGCTGGGCGGCGATGTTCAGGTACGGGTTCGCGCTCGGCTCGCCGACACGGTTCTCGATGTGCGCGCCGGCCCCCGAGCCGACCACGCGCAGCATGGCCGTGCGCGACTCCAGGCTCAGGCTCACCCGGGTCGGGGACAGGGCGTGCTGCGTGCCCAGGCGCTGGTAGCCGTTGACCGTGGGCACCGACAGCAGGAACAGGTCGCGCAGCCAGTCCCGCAGGCCCTCGGCGTACGCCTTGCTCGTGGGGGAGAGCCCCACCGAGAGGCCCTCGGCGCTGAAGATGTTGCGGCCGGTGGCGCTCTCCAGGACGGACTGGTTCAGGTGCCAGCCGCTCGGGTCCGCCCCGGCGATCGCCGGTTGCGACATGAACGAGGCGTGCAGGCCCCGGGCCGCGCACCAGCGCTTGGTGAAGACGCGGAAGAAGAGCATGGCGTCCGCCGTGTCCAGCGCCGACATGGGGTCGAACGTGGTCTCCACCTGCCCGGGGCCCATCTCGTGCTCCATCGACCGCACCGGCAGCCCCAGGCCGAGCAGGGCGAGGGCCAGCGGGTCGGTGACCGGGGCGACCGTGTCGTACGCGGCGTCCAGGTTGAACTGGTAGCCCGCGTTCATCGCGGCCACCCGCGGGGCCGGGCCCTGCAGGCCGAAGCCGTTCCCCTCGTTGCCCGGCTCGTCGTCCAGGCGGCGCGCCAGGTACCACTCGACCTCCAGGCCGAGCACGGGCGTCAGCCCGCGGCCGGCGTAGCGGTCCAGCACCCGGTGCAGCACGTGCCGCGAGGACAGCGGGTGGGGGCGGCCGTCGCGCAGGTACTCGTCGCCGATCACCCAGGCCGTGCGCGCCCCCTCGCCGGGCAGCACCAGGAAGGTCAGCGGGTCGGGCACCAGCACGAAGTTGCCCAGGCCGGCGATCTCGTCGACGCCGATGCCGTGCTCGCCCCGGTAGTCCACCGCCGTGGTGCAGGCCGTGTCCTTCAGGAACGGGCCGGGGCTGTAGTTCATGCCGTTGCGCAGCACCCCGCCGAAGGTGCGGGCGGTCAGCGTCTTGGAGCGCACCAGGCCGTGCGGGTCACCCCACACCAGACGGACGAGGTCGATCCCGTCGAGCCCCTCCTCGATCCGCTCGGCGGCCGCCGAGCGGGCGTCGTCCCACAGTCCGTGTTCGGTGACGAACGCGTGGCTCCCGACGCTGCCCTCCGTGGCAGGGGCCGACCATGATCTGGAATACATGACGGGAGCGTCCTTTCGTCAGGAGGTCGACGGGGGGCGTGTCAGAGGCGTCGGAGGTCCCCGCGGGCCGGCGGCCGGCCGGCGGGGCGTCGGCTAGGCGACCCGGGACCGGGGCGGCCCCGGGTCGGCCCCCCCGACCGGGGTGCCGGTGACGGACCTCCAGTGCCAGGCCGAGTCGAAGGCCGTCACATCGGCCTGCTCCCCCTGCTCGGCGAGCGCGGCCGCCTGCTGCGTCATCCGGGCGATGAAGGCGGCCACCTGGTGCGCCGCGAGCATCTCCTGCTCGGTGTACGGCTCCCCGTCGGCGCGGACGATGCGCAGGTCCATGAATCCGTTGAAGGGCCGGCCGCACACCTCGACCGGATGGGGGCTGCGGATCGTGAAGCGCACCATGTTGTTGACGTGCCCGTGGTGGTGCTGGTCGGAGAAGTGGGCGATGTCGGGGATGGTGGGCGGTACGAAGTGGTCGCGCTCCAGGACCTTCGAGGTCCGCGGCAGGTTGCCGGCGATGAAGTGCCAGGAGTTGTACTGCATGCGCGAGGACATCGCCCAGGCGGTGTCGGCGAGCGTGGCGAGCGAGTCGCCGTAGTGCCGCCGGGCCTCCTGCGCGGGGACCACGCAGCAGAAGAAGTCCGTGATGCCCCAGGCGCTGATCTCGTCCCAGGCCTCCGCGCGCAGCGCGCGGACCAGCTGTGGCAGCGACCGGATGCCGCGGCTCATCGCGAAGTCGGCCCTGAACGCGGCGGTGGTGGCGGCGACCGCCTCGTACACCACCGCCTCCAGACCGGTGCCGAACTCGCCGTAGGGGCGGGCCAGCCAGGCCGGGCCGGCGTCGTCGGCGAGCCGCAGCTCGGCCAGCCGGTCGCCGACCACGGGCAGTGTGGCGCGCAGATGGTCGGTGACCTGCCGGTCCCGCTCCGCGGCCACCTTGCCGTGCGGGGCCGCCACCTTCTCCACCTTGTGGATCAGGGCGCCGTGGATCTCGCGGTACAGCTGGACGGTGCGGGCCACCTCCGGGCGGTGCGCGCCCAGTCCCGTGGCCAGGGCCATCAGCGCGTCGATGCCGGCGTCGGGACCGGCCGCGGGGATCCTCTCCCCGCCCAGGGCTCCGTTGTAGCTGCGGCGGGTGCGCTCCAGCAGCCGGCCCACGTTCTCCGGGGTGAGCTGCGAGCCGTTGACCTCTTCGATGCGGCCGTACCCGGCCGAGCGGATGAGCAGGCTGATGCCCACGACCAGCAGGGCGTCGTGGTCCGACCACAGCTCCAGCGGCAGGCCGGCCAGGCCGGCGAACACGCAGTCCGGGTGGCCCGGCCACAGCGTCTTGCCCACGACCGTGTTGGTGTCGCGGAAGTTCGTGTACTGCTTGTCCTCGATGTAGAGCATGAAGGGGGCGGTGCGCTGCGCGCCCTCGGTCAGCTGCGCCAGCAGCGCCTCGCGACCCTCGCTGCCCTGCTCGGCCAGCCAGCGGCGGCTGTCGGCCGCGTCGCGGTCCAACCGCTCCCGGGCCGTCGTCACCTCGCGCCGGTAGTCGTCCAGGTGCCGCGAGGTCCATGGAACCCGCAGCACGCCGGCGACCAGCGTGTGCTGCTTGGCGAGCGGCTGCTGGGAGGGAACGCGGACGACGACCCGGCCGCCGGTGGTCAGGCCGATCTCACCGAGGAACACGGTGCGCTCCGCGGGGTCCGCGACGGCTCCGGCCGGTTCGCGTGCGTCTGCGGACAGACCGGCGACGACCTTCAGGGCGGCGGCGTCCGCAGTGCGAAGGGCGCTCTCCTGGACCTCCGCGGGCACGTGTCCGTCGAGTGTGAGCAGGATGTCCAGGGCCGCGCGCATGTCGGTGGCGGCCGAGGCCTTCCGCCACACCCGGGCCAGCAGCCCGGGGAACCCGGCGTCCTCCTCGCGTACCCGGTCCGGCTTGGGCGTGGCGCCCGCCGCCAGACCCAGGCGGCTGGGCCGCCGGCTCTGGCGCTTGCGGGAGTTGGCGGCTCGACGGGAGCCTTCGCGGTCCACGGGCGCGGTCATGCGGTACCTTCCCCGGTGAGGGCGATGTGGCTCCACATCGCGTCGTCGGTGGGCGTCCAGTCCGCGTCGACGTAGATGCAGTCGACCGGGCACTCCAGGACGCAGACGGGGCAGCCCGAGCACAGCTCGGGGATGATCACGACGTCGAGCCCGCGGTCGAAGATCGCCCCGAACTGTTCCGGGCAGCCGCGCAGGCAGCTGTCGCAGGTGATGCACTCGGACGTCTCGATGCGGCGCGGGGGCTTGGTCCAGTTGTCGGCGCGGCTGCGCGTGGCGATCCGCAGGTCTCGCCCGGACGGCACATCTGACGGAGTGTTGCTTTCCACGGGCATGGGACCCCTCAGGCGTCGTGTCGATGACGGATCGAACGGACGCTTCGAGCATCCGGGGTTCCTCTCGACCAACTCCTGAACCCCGGTCGGGGCGTGCTGGAGCGTCACACTCGGGACGCCTCACGCCGAAGGCAGGAGTATTTCGTGGAACTGACGGCTCCGGATCGCCGGCGTCAATCAAGCTGAGCGCGATGCGTACACGGCACCCGGCAGGTTCCTGGCCGTGGTCCGCGTCCACGAGGCCCGGGGCCCGTCCGGCGGCCGGTCGAGAAGACCTCGATGAGCATCACCGAGGGTTCCTGCGCGGTCGGACACATCGGATGCAACGGTCTCGGCTCGTTCGCGAACTGCTTCAGGGTCGGCGTCGGAGTGTCCCCCAGCCGGTCCTCCGGCCGGCGCGGAACGGGGGACGGCCCGCCGGACCCCGCTCGCCGGGGGCGCGGCTGTGCCCGGGCCGGCCGGCCGATCCGCTGGTCCTGCCGGCGTTGCCCGGGCTCGTGCCCCCGGTCGTCTTCGTGCCGGTCCCCGGGGTCCGTCCGCCACCCCGTGTCAGGGTGCGGACGACCGGCCCCGGGCCGCGGGCCGCCTTTGGCCGGTGTCCGCGGCACCGGTGCCGTGCGGGGCGTGCCCGCAGTTCACGGCATCAAGTCCTGCCTGGTCTTGAGCCCCTCGGCGAGCAGGCTCCATTCCTTGCCGATGCGCTCGGCGATCGGGGCGATGACGCCGAGCCAGTGGGCCGGAACCGCGTCGACCAGCTCCCGCCAGCCGTCGTCCGGCTCGGCGGCGTGCAGCTGCATCCAGCGGAGGAACTCCCGGCCGCCTGCGGTGTAGCGGATGGTGGGATCGGCGGCCATCTTCGCCGCCACCGTCGTCCAGGCCGGAATCTCGTCGGTGTGGTTCCTGCGCTGCGGCGCGCTGTCGATGCTCGGTGCCACCCGCAGCGGGACAGGGGCTGCGCCGTTGCGATCCGCGCCGCCGGGAACCGCCGGGACGGGCCGCGACGGTTCCCCGGAAAGCTGTACGGACCGCACGGGTTGGACGGGTTGGACAGGGCGGACGGATCGCAGGGGCTGCGCCGCCGCGTCGGGTGTTTGGCGGCCGCTGCGCTCGGGGCTTTCGCCACGCCGCAGCCGGGCGCTCACGTCGTGGACCGTGCCGAGCGACACGTCGGTCTCCCGGGCGACCTGACGCAGCGGGGCGTTCGGGTGCTCGGCGATGTATTCGGCGGCCCGCAGCCGGCCCTCGCCCGGGCCCACCGGACGCCGCCTGCCGTCCCGGCCGATGCGCTTGCCGTCGAGCGATGTTGCCTCACTCGACTTCTCGCGCAGCGACGCGATCGTCTTCGGGCTCAGCCCGGTGATGCGGGCGATGGCACGGTCGGACCAGTCCGGGTGGGAACTCAGGACACGCTGGGCTCCGGACACGCGGTCGGACTTCGACAGCGGCAGTCCGTGCGAGCCGTTCGCCTTCATGGCGATGACGAGCGCCTCGGAGTTCGAGCAGTCGACGAAGCGCGCCCTGATGCTGCTGTCGCCGCGCAGCTTGGCGGCCTCCAGCCGGTGCAGGCCGTCGATGATGCGGTAGCCGTCGATCTGAACCAGGATGGGCGGCAGCTCCACCGAGCCTGCTGCGTCGGCGAGAAGCCGGATGTGCGCGGCGTCCGTGCCGCTTTGGCGCAGAGACATGCCCGCCGACAACATGTTGACGAGGACGTCGCGGGCGGGAAACTGCTCGAGGTTCTTCAGATCGAATTCGCTGCGGGCCGACGCGTCGACGTCTTCCGCCCCGACGGAGCCGAACGCGTTCGTGATCAAGATGGCCTGCGCGCTGCTCTGAGCCATTCCTTCACTTCCTCTCTGCCGCCGCTGCCGATGAGCGTCGCAGGAGGGGCTCCAGCTGTAGTTGAGGGCGGATTGAGGCTTCCTGGAAATGCAGGACAGCGGGTGCCCGCCGGACACCCGCCGCGGCAGTACCGCGGCGACGGCCGGCAGGGCGGCCGCCCGGAGTGCGAGCATCCCGGCGGGCCATGGGGCGGACCTGTGCGGCGAGGCAGACGAATGCCTTTTGAATACCTTCGCTTGAGCGTGCCGGGGGAGAGGGTGAACCACAGCGCGGGTCAAGAGGGGTCCCCGTCTGTGATATCAGGAAGGTCATTTTGTTCAGTAGGCGTCGGCCTGCCGGGTTCTGAACGATGGCCGCCGCTTTACGTATACGGCTATTTTATTGCCGCTGTGACTCTCCGCCGAAGCGGATGTTGCATCTGCCTGTTTTCCTCAGTTGAACCCGGAAATCCATGAAGGTGGCCATGAAATCATTCGTGAATGGTTCGGCGAGCACGCGGCGGCCCGTGATCGGGATCTGTGCGCGGACCGCGCCGGTCACGTTCCAGGGCAGCGACATGGTCGTCAGCTTCGCGCTCCAGTCCCACCTGGCCTTCCTGACCGCGGCGGACTGCACGCCCCTGCTGCTTCCGCTGCTGCCCGGCGTCGAGGCCATGGCGGACCGGATCGACGGCCTGCTGATCCCGGGTGGCCCCGATGTGGATCCGGCGCTGTACGGCGAGAACCCGCACCCCGGCACGCGGGCGATGACCCCGGAAGCCGACCGCGCCGAACTGGCGTTGATCAGGGCGGCACTTGACGCCGAGCTGCCCGTGCTGGGTATCTGTCGCGGCATGCAGCTGCTCAACGTGCTGCACGGAGGCACGCTGCACCAGCACCTGCCCGACGTCACGGGCCACGACGGCCACCGCCCGAACACGCCGTCCTTCACCCTCGGCTCCCACCCGTTGAAGCTGGAGCCGGGCAGCCGGATCGCCGGTGTCCTCGACGAGGACGCGCCGGTGACGGCCTGCCATCACCACCAGGCGGTCAACCGGCTCGGTGCCGGCCTCACCGCCACCGGCTGGGCGGAGGACGGCACCGTCGAGGCCGTCGAAGTCACGGACCGCCCCTTCGCCGTCGGCGTGCAATGGGAAGCAGGATTCACCCCCGATCAACGACTTCATCACGCGCTCGTGCACGCTGCCGGACGCTGACCCGCAGATCTTCGGCGATCACCGAACGCGCCCCACCCCGGGCGGGCCTCCCCGTCGGTCCGCGGCTCGCTCAACGGTTCATTCTCGGCTCCAGCAGGTTTCGAGCCGCTTCAAGGACCCCCTTGCCACGCTGTGTGCGCCGTGCATCCAGAAGGGGTATCCATGAAAAAGCTCGCATTGGTCAATGCGGTGATCGTGATCGGCCTGTCGGTTCCGGCCGTCGCCCCCGTGGCGGCGGCCGAGGGGGCTGCCGCGCCGACCACGGGAACGATCGACTGGTCGCCGTGTCCCGACATCGACCCGAACCTCGGTGCGTTGCTCAAGGGCCTGGAGTGCGGCTCGGTGGAGGTCCCGCTCGACTACGCCCAGCCCAGCGGTCAGAAGATCAAGCTGGCGCTGACCCGCGCCAAGCACACCGTCACCGACGACCAGTACAAGGGCGTCGTGCTGCTGCACCGCGGCCAGTGGCCCGGCCCGATCAGCCGCGACATGCCCACCCGGTACGCCAAGGGCACGACCGGGCTGGCGAAGGACGTCGGCGCCGCCTACGACTGGATCGGCTTCGACCCACGCGGCGTCGGGGCCAGCGAGCCGGCGATCGTGTGCGACCCGTCCTACATCAACCCGGTGCTGCCCGACCCCGTGCCGAAGACGGCCGCGGACGAGCAGAACGCCGTGGCCAAGGCCGAGGCGTACGCCAAGAGCTGTGGTGACAAGTACGGCGGCCTGCTCGACCACTTCACCACCAAGGACTCCGCGCGCGACCTCGACCGGATGCGGATCGCGCTCGGCCAGGAGCAGATCACCTACTACGGCATCGACTGGGGCGGCTACCTCGGCTCGGTCTACGCGACGATGTACCCGGCCCGGGTGAAGCGCATGGTGCTCGACAGCGTGCCCAGCCCCAGCGGCGTGGGGTACCAGAACCAGATGTCCAAGAACATCACGTCCGAGTACAACGGCGGGATCTTCTTCGCCTGGGTCGCCAAGTACGACTCCGTCTACCACCTGGGCACGACCGCCGACGAGGTCGAGGCGAACTACTACAAGGGCCAGGACGCCCTCCGTGCTGCGCCGGTCGACGGCAAGATCGGACCGGGCGAGTGGGCGAACGTCTTCGAGCAGGTCGTCTACCGCAGCTGGACCTGGGTGAGCCGCGCGAAGATACTCTCCGACTTCGTGGTGCGCGGTGACGCGACGGCGCTGCGCGCCGACTCCCCGACCCCGGGCTTCCCCCAGCAGAACCGCGTCGCGACGACCAACGCGGTCAACTGCACCGACGGCCGGTGGCCGAAGGACTGGAAGGTGTGGAGCGCCACCCTCGCCGGCCAGTACGCCGCCGGGAACCACCTCCTGACCTGGAGCAACGGCTGGTACAGCGCGCCGTGCGCGTTCTGGCCGGCGCAGACCCAGGCTCCGGCACGGGTCGGCAACGGCAGCGCCAACGTCCTGCTGGTGCAGCCGCAGTACGACAGCGCACACGGGATGTTCGGCGCTCTCGACATGCGTATCCGGTTCCCCAACTCCCGTCTCATCATGGAGTTGGGCGGCCACAACGTCGGCTCGGCGCTGTCGGCGAACAACAACCCCTGCCTCAACACCTACGTCGGCGACTACCTGAGGGACGGCACCCGTCCCACCTCGTCGTGGGGCATCGACGCCACCTGCCAGGCGCCCGGGGACCCGGTGCCGCCGACGGCCTGATCCGTCGTCAGCCGGGCCCCGCATGATCACCATGCGGGGCCCGCCGGCTCCATCGTGATCATGCGTTCCGCGGACGTCTTCTCCAGGCTCGCCCGGTGGGTGCGGTCGCGACGGGGACCAGGACCGTGATGCCGGCGACCACGAAGGCCGCGGGCAGCGGGCCCGCGAGGTCGGCCGGTGCGCCCATGACCAGGAGAGACACCGCCACGCCCGAAGGCAGCAGCGTGGCCCTCGGCGTCACCACCGACGGGAGCTCCTCGTCGGATGCCGAGGCCGGCAGCCGGTTGTCGTCGTGGACGGACGCCACCTCGAAGAGCACCAGGTCCGGCCGCCAGGCGCGGGCCACGGCGACCAGATCCTCCATCGTCGAGTCGTCGGACCGCCGCGCCCGCGGAAGCACCAGGTCGTCGAAGACTCCGGAGGCCTGCTCCCAGCTCGGCCGCTCGCGGTGTGGCCGTAGGTCGAACAACGGGTCGAGTCCCTGCTGCGGGGCCGTTTCGCCGCGGCGGCACGGCCGGACGTCCGGCGCCGGTCCCGCTGCCCGCGCACCTTCGACGTCCCGCCGGGACCGACCCCCACCGCCGTCAGCCCGGCCGAGGTGACGGCGTCGAGCAGACCCGGCCGGCAGGCCACCCGCACCTCGTGCCCGGCCGTCCGCAGCGGCCACGCGAGCGGCACCAGGTTGAACACGTGCGCCTTCCAGGGAAACGGCACGACGAGAACTCGCACAACGCACTTCTTTCAAATCGGGTGCTATCGAATTCTGTTCGCCGGCCTGCTTGTTCAACTGTGGGGACTCGGCAGTTGAACGAGACCTTCAGTTCATCAACAACGCGGAAAAAACCGGGAACTTGACAGAGCCGAGCATTCGACGGGATGGTCGATCCAATCGATTGCCGATCCATCCGAGGAGGTGAATCAGATGAAGACGCTTCGTCAGTGGAACGCTCTGCGCTCGCAGCGAAAGGGCGGTGTCCGCCCGGCCGGTAAGTACTTCAAGTGGGCGGCCTGATCAAGGCGGTCTCGTGGCCTGTGGAGGGTCCTGGCACCCTCCACAGGCCAGAGTTTTAGGCCTCAGGGATATCTGACCGTGGCAATCGAGGTGGGACCAGTGCACAGGTGGAGTTACGAACGTTTTGCTGTTGAGCAGAAGACTTTGAACGGGCTGGTGGATCGTTTCCTGGCCCCGGAAGCATGGCAGGAATCGCGCGAACCGCTGACCGGCGAAGAACGCGCCGAACTGCGGGAGACGATCGCCGGACTTCGGCACCCCCAAGTCATCGAAGAACTCTGCGCGATGGCGGCGACCCACCCCCGTGCGGATGTCCGCCTGACGGTTCTCCAAGGTGTCGGTCCGTTCACGGCCACTCTTCCCGCGGCGCGGGAATTCCTGGTCTGGCTGCTCGGTGACGACGAGGACTTCGTCGTGTTCTCCGCCGCGAAGATCGCCGCCCGGAACCGCATCGGCGAGGCCTACGAGGAGCTGCTGCACATCACCGGACCGGCCGAGGCCGGCCTGTTCCGCAGCACCAAGCCGGTGGGCATCGGCGCCGCCGTCGTGGCCAAGGCGATGGACGAGATCCTCGGCGCAAAAGACCGCGCGGCCAGGCTGGAGATCGAGCGGGAGCACACCAGGACCGGCCAGTTGCCGCAGGGATGCGCACTGGACGAACACTGGGACTACGACCCGCAGAACCTGCCCCGTCCCGTTCCCGACGCCATGGTGCTCGTCCCCGCGTCCGAGTTCGTCGCCGGAATCGGCATGGACGACGTCGTCCATCCGCTCTACGACGTGGACGACGCGGCCCCCCGGCAGACCCGCTACCTGCCCGACTTCCTCATCGACCGGTACCCGGTGACCAACCGGGAGTACGACCAGTGGGCGCGGAGCCCGCAGGCCGCCGAGCACGCGCTCTGCCACCCCGACGAGCCCGAGGACAAGGACCACCGTCGCGGGATCGTCGGCGACGCCCGGTTCGGCCCCGACCACCCCGCGACCGGTGTCGACTGGTTCGACGCCTACGCCTACCTCGCCCACCTCGGCAAACGGCTGCCGACCGAACTGGAATGGGAGAAGGCCGCACGGGGCGAGAGTGGATCCCTCTATCCGTGGGGCGACGAATTCGACCCGGACGCGCTGCGCTGGTTCGGTGCCTCCTTCGGCGAAGCGCAGAGCCTGGAGCACTGGCGCGACACCCTGAGCACCTTCGACGAGACGACTCCCGCCGTCACCACGGTCCCGGTCGGCTCCCACCCCAGGAACCTCAGCCCCTACGGCGTCGCGGACCTGGTCGGGAACTGCTGGGAGTGGACGGACACCAACTTCTTCACCCGTGACCGGATGAAGCCGATGATCTCCGGCAGGCCCCGCACCGAATGGGCGACAGCCGAGGAGACCTCGGTGGTCATCCGGGGCGGCGCGTGGACCTCCATGCGGGAGCAGGTCACGGCCTATTTCCGCGGCAAGGACCTCTTCACGGACCGGCACAACGAGATCGGGTTCCGAGGGGTGATCCGATGAGCTCCCCGCAGCGCATCCCGCGGTTCCGCTACGACGGCACCGTCACGGCGGAACAACGCGCCTTCTACGAGCAGTACGGGTTCGTCATCTACCGCGGCGTGTTCGACGCGCAGGACGTGGAGATCATCCAACGCGATGCCGAACGCCTGGAGCGCGACACGCTCGACGGGAAAGTACCGGCCGAGCACCGCGACCAGGTGATCAAGCCCTCGTACGACGAGAACGGCCGGGCGACCCTGCACCGGCTGCCCTACTTCACCCTGCACAGCGCGGACACCCGGGAACTGATCGAGCGCCGGAAACTGGATGCGCTCGGCCCCGGTCTGCTGGGACGCCCCACCTGGCGGTTCGAGGACGCCGTCGACGGAGCCGTGTGGCAGATGAAACGGGGCAAGCGAAGCTCCTACAGTGCGCTGGACTGGCACCTCGACTTCCCGCACGACGTCCCGCTGACCCCCCTGGTGAACGTGGGCATCTACCTGGACGACGCCACCGTCCGCAACGGCTGCCTGATCCTCGTGCCCGGATCCCACCGGTATCCGCCGCGGCGACTGGAGCCCTTGGGGCTTCCGATCGAAGCCGAGGCGGGCGACGTCATCTGCCACACCTACAACATCCTCCACCACTCCGGCCCGGTGCTCGACGACACCAGCCGGGCGACGCTGTACATGTACTACTCCGCGGGACAGAAGCCCTCGGCGGGCACGGCGTACAGCCACCGGGCGGGCGAGGATTTCGCCAAGATGATCACCGGAGCGGAGGCCGACGCGCGATGACCACCACCACCCCGGACGTTCCGTCCGAAGTCCTGCGGATCGCCGCCTGGGCCGACGGGCCCCCGGCGGAACGCGACGCCCTGATCGACGGCTACCTGCGCACCCTGGAACAGCTCGCCGACCCGCACCTGCTCGAAGAATGCCTCGCGGTCGGCCTGCTGCACGACACCCCCGGAATACGGCGCCAGGCCCTGGCCGCCGCCGTACGGCTCGCCCCGGAACTGGCGGCGGAGGCCGTCGGCTGGGCACTGGCCGACCCGGACGAGACCGTGCGCGGACCCGCCCTCGCCTCCCTGGCCACAACACCGGCCCTGCGCTCGGCAGGCGGCCCCTCCGCGCTGCACGCCCTGCTGGCCGTCCTCGGCCGGTCACCGGACCAGATCGCCGCGGGCGTCGGGAACTACGTGACGGTGGCGGACGCGCACGCACTCGCCTCGGCACAGACACTGCTCGCCGACACGGCACTGGCCGGCACGGTCCTGGAGGACCTCCCCGTCCCGCTGTCGGCCGACCGGCTGCCCAGCCGGCTCTCCCCGGACGGGATGCGACACGTCCCGGCCGGACGGCTGCGCCGCGGGACGCACCCCGGCGCGGAACACTCCTTCGGCGACCCGGGCGAGCCCGTGGTGGACGAGGTCACGGTCGAGGGGTTCCACCTGGACACCTGCCCGGTCACCAACGACGAGTACGACGCGTTCGTCACCGACGTCGGCGCCCAGGGCCACCTGTGGTGCCACCCGGACGAGCCGAGGAACACCGACCACACACGCTCCACCGCCGACGACCCCCGCTGCGCCGGCGACCACCCGGTGACCGGGGTCAGCTGGTACGACGCGGTGGCCTACGCCGCCTGGTGCGGCAAACGGCTGCCCACCGAGGACGAGTGGGAACGGGCCGCCCGGGGAGACGAGCACCGGCACCACCCCTGGGGTGCCGACTTCCGGCCCGAGCTGGTGCGGGGCCTGCACTCGGTACTCGGCCACGACGCCGGGACGGTCCTGGACCGCCGGGCGTGGCTGCGCCGGCTCACGGATCTGTCCGTCGCCGAACTGCCCGCGCTGACCGGTCCGGTGAACCTGCCGGGCGGCGAATCCCCCTTCGGCGTCCGGGACATGTGCGGCAACGTGTGGGAGTGGACGTCCACCCGGTTCCTGGACGGCCTCCCGCTCCAGCCACGCTTCGGCACCATGGACCCGGGCGACCTGTGGGGTGAGTGGTCGGCCGAGGTCAGTGTCCGCGGCGGAGCGTGGAGTTCGCCCCCCGCGCTGCTCACCGCGGTCAGCCGGGCGGGCAAGGCGCTGGTGACCAGGAGCCCGGAGATCGGGTTCCGCTGCGCGGCGAGCGAATCCGAGGTGCCCGTTCGATGACCGCAGTACGGCGAATCCAGCGGGTGCTGCCCGAGGGCTACACCCGCTGTCTCGCCAACCCCGACTTCCGCCGGCTGCAGCCCGGATTCCTGGTCTCCTTCCTCGGCGACGGCATGAGCTTCATCGGTGTGGCGTGGCTGGCCGTCGAACTGGCCGCTCCGGCCGACCGGTCCCTCGCGGTGGGGCTCGCCGTCGCCGCCTACAGTCTGCCCGCCGCGATCGGCTCCCTCACGCTGGGACGCTGGCTGAGCGGACGCAACGCCAGGAGCCTGATCCTGGTGAACGCGCTCCTGCGCGGTGCCCTGTTCGCACTGATCCCGGCGTTGTACTGGACGGGCCTGCTGGACACCGCGACCTACATCGCCCTGCTCGCCATCTCCTCGGTCCTGCACGCCTGGGGGATCGCCGGCCGTCAGACGTTCGTCGCCGAGACCCTGCCGGCCAAGGACCGGCTGGCCGGCCACGCGCTGGTGGGCAGCCAGGAGCAGCTGTCGTTCATCACCGGACCGCCGCTGGCCGGTCTGGTCACGGTCGCGTTCGGGCCGGCCGCGGTGCTGGCCGCCGACGCGGCCAGCTATCTGTACCTCGCCCTCGTGACGGCCCGGGTGCGCGGCGACGGCACCCTCGAGCGCCGTCCCGCGGTGCCGCTGCGGCGCAGCGCCAGGACCCTCGCCCGCCACCCGGAGCTGATGGGCCTGCTCGCGCTCTCGTTCGTCTTCTACCTGCTGTACGGGCCGATCGAGGTGGCGGTCCCGGTCGTCGTGGCCGAGCGGATGGGCGGGGACCCCACCGCCCTCGGATGGATCTGGGGCGCGTTCGGCGTCGGCGCGGTGATCGGGACCTGGATCACCGGAACGCTGCGGCGGCTCCCGCTGTGGCCGACCGTACTGGGCATCGTCGCCGGCTGGGGGCTGGCGATCCTCCCCTTCGCCCAGTTCGGCACGCTCGCCGTGGGCATCGCCGGCTTCGGCCTCGGCGGGCTGATCTACGCCCCCTACGGACCGGTGACCATCACCCTGCTGCAACAGAAGGCACCCATCGAGGAGTTGGTGAGCCTCAGCGCCTTCCGCAGCGCGATCCTCGTGATCGCGACCCCGCTGGGCGCGGTGCTCGGCGGCCCCCTGGTCGACACGCTCGGCGCGTCGGACACCATCGAACTGTCCGGCCGGACCACCGTCGGCCTCGCCGTCCTCGGCACGGTCCTGATCCTGCTGGTACGACGCCACCGGCACCGCCGGGAGCGGCGGGAAACCACTCCTGAACACCGTGCGGCGGTGAACCCTGCTAGGACCCGCGCGACAAACCGGCCGCCGTGACGGCCACTTCGCCATGCCCAGAGCCTGGGCCCCACAGACAAGGAGCGGTGTTGAAACTCGGGCAGCAAGAGATGCGCAGCCGGTTCGAGGGCGAGCGGGCCGTCCGGCTGGCCACTGTCGACGAGCGCGGGCGCGCCCATGTCGTGCCCGTCATCTTCGTGGTCGACGGCGACACCTTCTACTCACCGACCGACAAGCCGAAAAGCGGCAATCCGCGGCCCAAGCGGCTGCGCAACCTCGACCGCGACCAACGGGCCACGGTCCTGGCCGACTGCTACGACGAGGACTGGCTGAAGGCGTGGTGGGTACGGCTGCGCGGCGCCGCCCGGGTCATCGACGAGGGCCCGGAGCGCACGCGTGCGCTGGGCCTGCTGGACCGCAAGTACGAGTCGTTCGACGGCCCCCGCTACCTCCAGGACGGCGGACCCGTGGTGGCCATCGACATCGAGGACTGGCTCGGCTGGGCGTACAGCGAGCGATCCGCGGAAGCCGGCCGACGGCGCCCGTGGCGCGACCGGTCATGGCTGCGGTCCAGCCGTGCTTGACCGGTGCTGAAGACGGCTTTGCTCCGCTTTGGCGGACACCGTCGGTGTGGTGGTCAGGCCGCGAGTGCGGTCCCGTGTTCGGCGGGACCGCGGTGGCCGAGGCTGCTGTGCAGTCGGTGCAGGTTGTACCAGCCCTCGATGAAGTCGAAGATCGCGGTGCGGGCGGCGGCCCGGCTGGGCCAGGGGCGGGTGTCGAGCAACTCCCGTTCGATGGTGGCGAAGAACGGTTCAGCAAGCGCGTTGTCCCAGCACCGACCGGTGCGACCGACGGGCAGGCGGACTCTGAACTCCCCTGCCGGAGTGGCGAATCGCTGGCTGGTGTACTGACAGCCGCGGTCCGAACGAAAGACCACCGGACGCCTGGGGCGACGCCGACGGCAGGCGGACCTGAGAGCGTCGGCGACCAGGTCGGTCCACAGGCGGTCGGCGGTGGACCAGCCGACCACGCGGCACGAGGCGATGTCGATGACGGTGGCCAGAGGCTCGGGTGCGTGTTCTGCCCCTGCCCAACGGCTTCGTGCGCTTCGCCGTGCACCGGGCACACACGACATGACCGGTGTGCGTGCGGCCGTCAGGGCGCCGGCGGCCACCGCGCCGACGGCCCCTACGACGACCGAAGGAGACCTCCTCGGACGGAGACTCTCCACGACATGGAGGCCGGGAGCATGACGGCTGTGCCACCGCGTGGGCTCGAAGAGCGGCGGGGGGACACTTGCAAGAGACTGGACAACGACATCGATCTCCGGGTCGCCTCGGCGGGTGGTCCGGGCGGTGCCCACCTCAACCCGCTCTCGTTCTTCTGGGACGGGACCGCCATCCTCATCTCGACCCCGCGCGGTTCCGTGGCCGGTCGCAACCTGCCGGCGGACGGCCGGGTACGCGTCGGCCCCGGCCCGACGCGCGACGTCGTGATCGTCGACGGCGACACGGAGCCGGTGGACGTCACCGAACTCGGCGGGACGGCCGACGCCTTCGCGGCCGGGACCGGGTTCGACCCGCGCGAACCCGACCAGCCCTCCCCGTACTTCCGCGTACGGCCCCGGCGCATCCCAGGCCCGGCGGGAGGCCGACGCACTGGCCGGACGCACGCTGATGAGCGACGGCGTCCGGCTCGGCTGAGCACCCGGGAGGAATCCCGGAGGAACCCCTTCCCCCGAGGCACGTGGTCGGCCGGTCACCCGCGTGAGCGGCCGACGGCTTTTCGGAGTCCAGTCGTTCTTGACCAGGGTTGCGGATGACGTTGTCAGGCTGTGGGGGAGAAGCCATCTGAATTCTGGAAGGGCGAACATGACGTCAATCGAGGTTCCGGTCCTGATCGTGGGCGGCGGCGGGTGCGGCCTGTCCGCCTCCGTCTTTCTCTCTGACCAGGGCGTCGACCACCTGCTGGTGGAGCGGCACGCGGACACGTCGAGGGTGCCGAAGGCGCACTACCTCAATCAGCGCACGATGGAGATCTTCCGCCAGCACGGGATCCGCGATGACGTCCTCGCGGAGGCGGCGCCGCTGGACAAGTTCGGCAAGGTGCGCTGGGCGACCACGTTCGCCGGTGACGGCCCGCTCGACGCTCGCCGGATCCATGAGATGGACGCCTTCGGCGGGGGCGAACTGACGGAGCGCTACGGGGCGGCCGGGCCGGAACTGCCCTCGAAGCTGCCGCAGATGTGGCTGGAGCCGATCCTGCGTCGTCACGCGGAGCAGCGCAGTCCGGGGCGGATCCTCTTCAGCCACGAGGTGATCGACTTCTCCGACGAGGGCGACCACGTCGTCGCCGAGGTGCGCAACGTCGAGACCGGCGAGGTCATCACGGTCAAGGCGCAGTACCTCCTCGGCGCCGACGGCGGCCGCTTCGTCGGCTCCAAGGTCGGCATCGAGATGCAGGGCCCGCCCAGCAACGTCAACACGACGACCGTGTACTTCTCCGCGGACCTGTCGCAGTGGTGGGAGGAGGGCACGCTCATCACGCACTACCTCAGCCCGGAGGACCCCGACCTCTCCGTCAACCTCATCGAGATGGGTCCGAGCTGGGGCAAGGCCTGCGAGCAGTGGGGCCTGCACATGGCCCCCGGCCCGGCCGGCCGCTGGGACAACGAGACGGTCGTCGACCGCATCCGTGAAGTGCTGAAGGTGCCGGATCTGGAAGTGACCGTGCACAAGGTCACGGACTGGATCGTGAACGCGATCCTCGCCGACAGGTACCGGGTCGGCCGGGTGCTGATCGCGGGCGACGCCGCGCACAAGCAGCCGCCCGCCGTGGGCCTGGGCCTCAACACCGGCATCCAGGACGCGCACAACATCGCCTGGAAGCTGGCTGCGGTACTGAACGGCAGCGCGCCCGAGAGCCTGATCGACACCTACGAGGCCGAGCGCCGGCCCGTGGGCCGCGAGAACGTCGACTGGGCGGTCTCCGCCGCTCAGCACCACCAGGTGGTCATCGACGCCATCGGCGGCGGCCACAACATCCCGGCGGGGCGCCGCGGGCAGCGTCTGGCGGCGTACTTCGACCCGTCGCCGCTCGGCGACACCGTGCGGGCGCGGGCCCTGGAGATATTCGACACCCACCGCGGCGGCTGCCAGTCGTTCGAGATGGAGGTCGGCTTCGCCTACGAGGAGGGAGCGGTCGTCCCCGACGGCACCGAGCGCCCGGCCCGCGTCCCCATGCGCGACGAGCACACGCCGACGTCGCGCCCCGGCCACCGGCTGCCGCACGCCTGGATCACCCGGGACGGCGAGCGCCTGTCCACCCTCGACCTGACGGGCAGGACCGGCTTCACACTGATCACCGGCCCGGAGGGGACGGCGTGGAGCGAGGCGGCCGCGCGCGTGGCGGAGAAGTTCTCCGTCCAGGTCAACGCGGTCCGCATCGGCGACGGCGCCGAGTACGCCGACGTGGACGGCGGTTGGGAGGCCGTCCGGCAGATCACCGGTGCCGGTGCGCTCCTGGTCCGTCCCGACCAGCACGTGGCCTGGCGCAGCACCGGCGCCGGCGAGGACGCGGAGCAGGCGCTGACGGAGGTCTTCGCCACGATCCTGGACCGCTGATGCGGTCAGGGATCCGATCAGGATCCGATCAGAGATCCGGTCAGCGATCCGAGCGCTGACCGGATCTTCCGGGGCCGCGACGAGGACCGCCGCTTCCGCGACGCGGAACGGGCAGGACGAGAAGGGCCGTGCCTGGGCACGGCCCTTCTCGTCCTGCCCGTAAGCCGGCGCACGCATGCCGAATCCGCTGGAGTGATCACTTCGGGATCACTCCAGCGGATCGGGGCTCACACCCCGGCTGCGACCGAGCCGGCTGCCGCAGCCTTCTTCACGACGGGGAGGATCTGGTCGACGGCCCTGCGCGAGGTCATCATGCAGACACCGACGCCCACGCCGTCGTACAGCGCACCGCAGACCGCGAGTCCGGGCTGGGTCGCCACGGCCTCACGGATCCGCCGCACCCGGTCCACGTGGCCGACGGTGTACTGCGGCAGGGCGCTCTCCCAGCGGCTCACGCGGGACGCCACCGGGACACCGGTCACGCCGGTGGCCTCGGCGAGCTCGGCCGTCGCCAGCGCGACCAGGTCGGCGTCGTCGAGCTGGAGCAGGTGCTCCTCGCCGAACCGTCCGAGCGAGCAGCGCACGATCTCCGTCTCGCCCGCCAGGTGCGGCCACTTCACCGTGGTGAACGTGACCTCCTTGACGGCCTTCCCCTCCTCCGCCGGCACCCGGTAGCCGGCGTAGCCGCGGCCCGAGAGCCCGCCGGGGAAGGCCGTGCGCGGGTAGGCGAGCGTCACCATGGCCACGCTGGAGTACGGCACCTCGGAGAGCGCCGAGGCGGCGGAGGACGTACCCGGGACCCCGGCGAGCAGGCTGCCCGTCGGGCCGGCCGGGGTGGCGATGATGACCGCGTCGGCGTCGATGACCTCCGAGTCGGCGGCCGACCCCACGGTCACCTGCCAGCGGTCACCCTTGGGTGTCAGGCCCCGGACGGGGGTCCCGGTGCGCAGGGCCGTGTCCGGCGCGGCGTCCAGCACCTGCCGGACGATCGCGGCGGGCAGCGTGCCGAAGCCGCCCTCGAGGGTGGCGACGCTCACCGGCGGGGGCTTCTCGCCCTCTTGGAGGTGCGGCACCAGCGAGCCGGCCGCGTCCGCCAGCGAGATGTGATCGCGGGACGCCCTCGCCAGCGGGGTCAGGGTGGCTTCGAACGAGAGGTCCGAGGCACGCCCGGCGAACACACCGGCGAGGAACGGCTCGACGAGGCGGTCCACGACCTCCTGGCCGAACCGCCCGCCGACGAAGGACGCGACCGAGATGTCGCCCTTCAGGTCGAACGAGGGCAGCACGAGGTCCTGCTGCGCCCGCTCCACGCCCTCGGCGGACAGCACCCCGGACCGGGCGAGGTCGTCGATGTCACAGGGCACACCCATGAACTGACGGTCGGGCTGGTGCCTGATCGTGCCCCCGGTCCAGATCGCCGACGCGGTGACGGGGCCCGCCGACATGATCTGCTCGCCGAGTCCCGCCTCCTTGATCAGACCGGTGGTCTTCTTGCGGTTGGCGTACAGCGACTCGGCGCCCTCGTCGACCGCGACTCCTGCCACGTCGGAGACCAGCAGCTTTCCGCCCAGCCGGGACGAGGCCTCGAGGAGCGTCACGCGCACCGGCTCGTTCCGCAGGTGGAACGCCGCCGCCAGTCCCGAGATCCCGCCACCGACGATGACCACGTGGGGCTTGCCGCCCGCCCGGGCCTGTTCGCTCCCAGTCATTCCACCAGCTCCTTCATGGTTACGGTGTCGTAAGGCCCCTACGGCCGGCGCCGAGACAGGCCGTGGGCAGTCTCGCCGAGCGCCCCGGACCCCGGGTGGAGGGCGCCTTGAAGGCGGGCCGATCTTTCGCGACTGCCCGCCGGTCCGCTGTTCGACCGCGGGATTTCGGCATTTGAACAGGGTGGCTCGACGGCACCATCGGAGACGCCCGGGCATTTGCGTTTCGTACCGTGAACGTATTGATTCATTGCTTAAAAACCGGGCGCAGGATGTTCCGCTCACCGCCTTGGCGTATCCGGCGAATTTGCGTTCCGGGGGCGTTGGGACCTGGACCTCACGAAAGGGAAAAACGTGCCGCTCGAGAAGGTCGCGCTCATCACGGGCGCCAACAAGGGCATCGGATTCGCCATTGCGCGGCAACTCGGCGAGCAGGGGATCACCGTTCTCGTCGGCGCCCGGGACGAGGTGCTCGGCAAGCAGGCCGCCGACGCGCTGGCGGACGACGGCGTCACGGCCGTGCCGCTCCGGCTCGACGTGAGGGACCCGGCCTCCGTGAGGGAGGCGGCCCGCGAGATCGAGCGGCGGCTGGGGCGCCTGGACATCCTGGTGAACAACGCCGGCATCGCGGGCGGCTTCACCGGGACGCCCAGCGAGGCGACCGCCGTCGACCTGCGGGAGGTCTTCGAGACCAATGTGTTCGGGGTGGTCACCGTGACCCACACGATGCTGCCGCTGCTGCGCCGTTCCCCGGCCGGCCGCATCGTCAACCTGTCCAGTCACGTGGGCTCGCTGACCCTGGCCTCGGCTCCGAGCGGCCCTCTGGCGGGCCTCAACATGATCGCCTACCAGTCCTCGAAGACCGCCCTGAACGCGGTGACGCTCGCCTACGCGAAGGAGCTGCGGGAGACCCCGATCAAGGTCAACGCGGCGCTCCCCGGAGTGGTGGCGACCGACATCAACCAGAACCGCGGGTTCCGGTCACCCGCCGAGGGCGCGGAGATCGCCGTCCGGCTCGCCACGCTGGACGAGGCAGGCCCGTCGGGCCAGTGCCTGTCCGACGACGGCCCCGTTCCGTGGTAGCGCGCAACGCCACCACCTCGCGAGGGACCCCGGCCGCTCGCGGCCATCACACCTGACAGCCGGGCCGGTCAAGGCCCGGCGGGCACACAACATGGAGGCAGACAGTGGCAGTTGCTAAGACGATCCTGGTGACGGGCGGCACCGGCCGGCAGGGCGGGGCGGTCGCCCGCGAGCTGCTGCGGCGCGGTTTCTCCGTGCGCGCCCTGGTCCGCGACCCGCAGAAGGCCCAGGCACGGGCGCTGGAGGAGGCGGGCGCGGTCCTGGTCCGCGGTGACATGGACGACGAGGCGTCGCTGGCGGCGGCGACGGAGGGTGTGTACGGGGTCTTCAGCGTGCAGACCTTCCGGGGCGCAGGCGGCGTCGAGGCCGAGATCCGCCAGGGCAGGGCGGTGGCCGACGCCGCGGTGCGGGCCGGCGTGAAGCACTTCGTCTACAGCTCGGTCGGCGGTGCGGACCGGGACACCCGCGTCCCGCACTTCGAGAGCAAGCTGGTGGGCGAGCAGTACCTGGCGACGCTCGACCTGCCGACCACGGTGCTGCGGCCGGCGATGTTCCACGACATCCTCCTGGACATCGCCCCGCGCGCGAGGCAGGGCGAGCTCGTCCTGGCCATGTGGCTCCACCCCGAGACCTCGGTGCAGATCATGGCGACGAGCGACATCGGCGCCTTCGCCGCGGACGCCTTCGAGAACCCGCAGGAATGGATCGGCCGGACGGTCGACATCGCCAGCGACGAGCTGACCGGGCCGCAGATGGCCGCGGCGTTCGAGGCCGTCTCCGGCATCCCGACCCGCTTCCAGCAGCTGCCCATCGAGCCGCTGCGCGCGGGTCGCCCGGACCTGGCCAACATGTTCGACTGGTTCGAGCGTGACGGTTTCCGGGCCGACCTGACCGAACTGCGCAGGAACAGGCCGAACCTGGTCTCCGTGGAGGCGTGGCTGAAGGACAACTGGACCGCCCCGGCGGTCGCGGCCCGCGGCTGACGCCCGAGCCGGCCGTGGTGGACGCCGGGGCTCAGACGAAGATCGGGTTCCGGGTCCGGGTGCGCTTGAGCTCGAAGAACCCGTCGGTCTCGGCCACCGCGAGCACGCCGTCCCACAGCTTCACCGCGGCCTCCCCCCGCGGGGAGGGCGTCACCACGGGTCCGAAGAAGGCCACGTCCCCCACGGCGATGACGGGGGTGCCCACATCGGGGCCGACGCGGGCGATGGCGTCGTGGTGCGAAGCACGCACCGCGCCGTCGAACGCGTCGGACCCGGCCGCGTCGGCCAGGGCGCGATCGAGGCCCGAGGCGGCCAGGGCCGCCTCGTAGGTGGCCCGCTCCTTGGGCGCCTTCTCGAGGTGGAAGCGGGTGCCGAGTTCGGTGTAGAGCCGGCGCAGCGCCCCGGGTCCGTACGTGTGCTCGGCGGCGGCGCAGACCCGTACCGGCTCCATGCGCAGGGCCAGGTCACGGTGCCAGCGCTCGTCCAGGTCCGCACGTCCCTCGTTGAGCAGCGTCAGGCTCATGATGTGCCAGCGGATCTCCAGGGGCCGCCGCTCCGCGACCTCGAGGACCCACCGGGATGTCATCCACGCCCAGGGGCAGGTCGGGTCGAACCAGAAATCCACCGGGGTCGGGGTGTCGCGGGCCAACGTCGGCCTCCTCAAGGCGATGGCGAGTTCGCGGTCGGCACAGCCTGACAAGCGGGGTCGGATTCCCGGTCGAGTGTTAGTAGAGGTGGGCTCCGTTCAAACGCGAGAATTCCCCGGTTGAACATTCTTGTCAATGACATGAGAAACTTGGCCGGTTGCAGCGGAAAGAAGCGTCGACTTATCGTCCGGAATCCGAGATAAAGACACTCTGAGGGGAAAGCGATGCCCGCATCGGCCGAGGTCCGCGACCAGTCGGATTCCTACGCGCTGCTCGAATTGATTCAGGGTGCCGTCATCACCCAGGCGATCTCCGTCGCAGCCCGGCTCGGCATCGCCGACGTGCTCGCCGACGCGCCGCTGTCCGCCGAGGACATCGCACGGCGGGTCGAAGCCGACCCGCGGGCGACCCACCGGATCCTGCGCGCGCTGTCCGGCCACGGAGTCTTCGCGGTCCGTCCGGACGGGCGGTACGAGAACACGGCGCTGTCCGACAAACTCCGCGAGGACGCCCAGGACTCGATGCGGAAGTTCGCCCAGCTGATGAGCCACCCCCTGCTGCACGAGGAGTGGGGCCACCTGCTCACCACCGTGCAGACCGGCGAGGCCAACCTGCCCAAGCTGCGCGGCATGAGCACGCTGGACTTCTTCCACGCGAACCACGCCTACGCCGCCGCGTTCTTCCAGGCGTTCGGCAAGGTCTCGGAGTCCGAGACCGACCCGGTCCTGGCCGCCTACGACTTCTCCGGGTTCCACACCGTCGTGGACGTCATCGGCGGCCGCGGCCACCTCCTGGCGGGGGTCCTCCAGCAGGCACCGAACGCCAAGGGCGTGCTGTACGACTTCGAGATCGCGACCGTGGACTCGGCCTCGCTCTTCGAGGAGGCCGGCGTCGCGGACCGCTGCACCGTCGAGCACGGCGGCTACCTCGGCAAGCTGCCCAAGGGCGGTGATGCGTACCTGTTCAAGCGCATCATCCACAACTTCTCCGAGGAAGACGCTCTGACCGCCCTGCGCAACGCACACGAGGCGATCGGCCCCGACGGCAAGCTGCTCTGCATCGAGTACGTGCTCCCCGAGAACAACGAGCGCCACATCGGCCACACCATCGACCTCTGGCTGATGCTGATGATCGGTTCCCAGGACCGCACCCTCGCGCAGTACACCGAGCTGTTCGCCAGGGCGGGCTTCAGGATCAGCAGGGTGATCCCCACCGCGTCACCGATCTCGATCATCGAGGCGATCCCGGTCTGACGGCCCTGCCCGGCGTCATCTCACCTTCCAACGCACCGCTATCACACAGGAGAACTCCCGATGGCTCAACGGATGGGCAACCCCTCCCTGGTCGTTCCCGGCGCACTGCAGCCCCTGCTCGACCTGTCCGAGGTCATCGGCAAGGTCGGCGTGGAGCAGTCGACCCTCGACTTCATCCGGCTGCGCGTCGCCGCACTCAACGGCCGGGTCTACACCTTCCCGGCCGAGCCCGCCGACAAGCGCCTGCTGCTGGTGGACACGTGGCGGACCGAGCCCTCCTTCACCGACGCCGAGCGCGCCGCCCTGGAACTGGCCGAGGCCGTCACCCTGCAGACCGACGCCCAAAGCGCGCCGTCGGACGAGGTCTGGGCGAACGCCTCCAAGCACTACACCGACGTGCAACTCGGCGCCCTGGTCATGCACATCAGTCTGGTCAACTTCTGGAACAGGGTGAACGTCGCCACCCACCAGGACGACGCGGTCTGGCGCTGAGGAAGAGGAGACACCACCGTGCTGAAGCTCATCAACGCCGGCCTCGGCCGGACCGGCACGACCTCACTCCAGGTGGCCCTGGAGCGGCTCGGCCTCGGGCCCTGCTTCCACATGTTCGAGATCATCGACGACGAAGAGCGCCTCGCCCGGTGGGAGCGGATCATCTGCGACGGCGAGCGCCCCGACTGGGCCGCGCTCTACGACGGCTACACCTCCGCGGTGGACGGCCCCTCCACCGTCTACTACCGGCAGATCAGCGAGGCGCTCCCCGGGACCAGGGTGGTCCTCACCGTGCGCGACGCCGAGGACTGGTACAAGAGCACCCACGACACGCTGTACCAGTTCGCGCTGCGGACCATGGAGCACCCGCCCGAGCCGGGCTCCCGCCAGGCCCGGCTGTTCCGCGTCGTCAACGCCCTGGTCTGGGAGGGCCTCTTCGACGGCCGGTTCTCGGACAAGGACCACGCCATCGAGGTCTACCACCGGCACAACCAGGACGTCGTACGCGCACTCGGCGCGGACAACGTCCTCGTGTACGACGTGAAGCAGGGGTGGGAGCCGCTGTGCGCGTTCCTCGGGGTGGAGATCCCCGACGAGGAGTTCCCGCGCGCCAACAGCTCCGAGGAGATGCGCCGGCGGATAGCCCAGGCAGCCGGCGCCGGCCCGGTCCCTGCCCCTTGAGTCGGAGAGTCCCCGCATCACGACCAGAACGGCAGCCGGCGTCCTCGGACACCGGCTGCCGTTCTGGGGTCCTGAGCGCGCCCCGTGGGCCCGCGCCGATCACCGGCGCGGGCTCACGGCATTATGTGGGTGTGGTGGCCGCCCGCGTGCAGATGGACGGCCGGCGACACCACGAGGGGCCGCACCATGTGCTGCTCGTGCTCCAGCATGTGGCAGTGGTGGACGCCCCTGCCCACCACGGGGAACCGGACCGCCACGGTGACCAGTTCGCCCACCGCGGCGTTCGGCGTGAGCTGGCCCGCAGTACCCACCCGGATGACGTCCTTCTCTCCGAGCTCGTGCGCTTCCAGCACCCCCGCGGCCTTGAACGCGATGGGCCTGGCCGAGCCGCGGGTGGCCCGGTCGAACCCGGTGATGTCGTAGTTCTCGCGGGACAGCACCTGGAAGTGCGACAGATGGATGTGCATGGGGTGCGGGGACGCGGCGAGGTTGAGGTACTTCCAGACCTCCACGCTGCCGAGCGCGGCGGTGAACGTCCTGCCGTCGTCGTACGCCATCGCCGTCCTGCGCAGCGTTGTGACGGTGCCCTCGGCGTCCCGGACCTGGACGGTCCCGGGGGAGGGGAACGTGATCCCCGCAGGATCGACCTCCTCCATCTCCCACAGCTCGGGAATGTTCGTCGAGCCGGGACCGACCACGACCACCCATCGGGAGGCGACGTCGTGGGGCAGGTCGTGGTGGGTGAGCCGCTTGAACGTGGGCGAGACGACCTTTGGCAGCACAAACCCCTTGGACGACCCCCGGTCCGCGACGCGGAACTGCATCACGTCGGGCTCCAGCAGGTCGTTGGGCTTGTCCGAGGCACCGGGCGCGATGCCCTCCAGCGTGTTGACCAGCTTCAGGGCCCGCCCCCGGAACGCACCGAAGTCGATCAGCACGTCGGCGCGCTCGCCGGGGGAGAGGTTGAGCGCCCCCTCGACGGCCAGCGGC
Organism: Streptomyces sp. NPDC002580; assembly: GCF_042889485.1. Lineage (NCBI taxonomy): Bacteria > Bacillati > Actinomycetota > Actinomycetes > Kitasatosporales > Streptomycetaceae > Streptomyces > Streptomyces sp. NPDC002580. Next base: position 81,240 of record NZ_JBIAQZ010000014.1, read on the forward strand.
TTGTCGATCAGGCCCTGGTCGGTCCCGATCACCCGCAGCGCACCCGGGACGGGCCGACCGTCCGACAGCAGCATCAGCCGGTACATCCGGGAGTTCGCGGCGTTGACGATCCGGAACCGGTACCAGCGCGGCGCGACCTCCAGGTACGGCCAGACCACCCCGTTGACCAGGGTGTAGGGGGCCGCGTGGGTACGCATGAGCCGCTGCGGGCCGACCATCTCCACCTTGTGGACCAACCGGCCGACGAGGGCACCGGACTCGTCCACGTCGAAGTTGCGGTCGCTGAGGAACAGCGGCACGTCACGGGCGCCGTCGGGCAGACCGAGCGCCTCCTCCTCCTCGTTGCGGGAGAGGAACAGGCCCGCGAGCCCGGCGTAGACGCTGAAGCGGCTCACGTGGTGGGTGTGGTCGTGGTACCAGAGCGTGGTCGCGGCCTGGTTGTTCGGATAGGCCGACAACTGCACGTCGCCCGGACCTATGAGGTTCTCCATCCAGCCGTCGTTGCCGCCGCCGGTCAGCATGCCGTGCAGGTGCACCGCGGCCCACGGCGCCAGGTCCGACACGCCGGGGACCACCTGGGTCCCCGCCGTGCCGGGGTAGTTGGAGAGCGGGTCGGGCGAGCGGCCCGTGGCCGAGCCGAAGTCGACGGCCGTGACGGGGAGGTCGCCCGTCAGCCGGTTCTCCCAGACGATCCGCAGCGGACGGCCGCTGACCGTCCTGATCGTCGGGCCCGGGTAGACGCCCTCGTACGTCCACATCGTCACCGGCGGCATCTCCGAATGCACGGTGACGTCGGCGGTGCGCATACGGACGGTCAGCTCGTCATGGTCGCCGCGCTCGCGAGGGCGCAGCACCGGCGGGACCCGCAGCGGATCCCTGAACTTCGTCAGCTTCAGCTCGGGCGCCGTCGGCTCGGGCCCGCCGGCCGTCACGGCGGCCGCGCCGTCCGACCTGAAGAAGGGGGTGGCGGTCACCAGGGCGCCCAGCCCGGTCATGGCGCCGTAACGCAGCAGCGTGCGCCGGTCCGGCCCGGACGGCTCGAATGTTTCGGAGGCTGTGGGATCCATTCGCCCGAAGGTAGGGGCGGCCGCTCTCGTCGAACTCGAACCCTGCTCCAGGACGTGTCTTTCCGGCAGGGCCCGGCGCCGCTGGACGGCCCTGCCACCGGCAGGGCCGTCCGGGGGGCGGATCTCAGACCGCCACAGGCTCGGTGTCCCGGTTGATGAGCGTCGCGTAGTGGCCACCGCGCAGGAGCAGTTCGTCGTGGGTGCCGCGCTCCAGGACCCGGCCCCGGTCCAGCACGATGATCTCGTCGGCGTTGCGGACGGTCGACAGCCGGTGGGCGACCGTGATGGTGGTACGGCCCACGCTGGCCGCGTCGATGGCCTTCTGCACGGCCTGCTCGGTGTGGGCGTCCAGGGCGCTGGTGGCCTCGTCGAGCACCAGGATCGGCGGGTCGCGCAGGATGGTGCGGGCGATCGCCAGCCGCTGCTTCTCGCCGCCGGAGAACCGGTACCCGCGCTCGCCGACCACCGTGTCGTAGCCGTCGGGCAGCAGCATCAGATAGTCGTGGATGTGGGCGATCCGTGCCGCCGCGAACAGCTCCTCGTCCGTCGCGTCGGGCTTGGCGAACCGCAGGTTGTCCGCGACCGTGGCGTGGAACAGGTAGGTCTCCTGGGCGACGACGCCGACCGCGGCCGTGAGCGTGTCGAAGGACAGGTCGCGTACGTCGACCCCGTCGATCGTGACGGAACCGGACGTGACGTCGTACAGCCGCGGGATGAGGTAGCTGAGCGTGGTCTTTCCCGAGCCGGTCTCTCCGACGATCGCGAGGCTGCGACCCGCGGGGACGATCACGTCGACACCGGCCAGCGTGGGCCGCTCCGTTCCCGCATAGGAGAAGCCGATCCCCCGCATGCGCACCTCCCCCCGCAAGGCGGCCGGCTCGATGGGCCGCTCGGGCTCGGCGATGTCGACGGGCAGATCGAGGTACTCGAAGATGCGGCCGAACAGCTCGAGAGAGCCCTGGATCTCGATCCCGACGGTCAGCAGCCGCTGCGCCGGGCGGAACAGGCTCTGCTGGAGGGACGTGAACGCGACCAGGGAGCCGATGGAGATGGCCATGTGGCCGTTGCTCGAGGTCAGCCCCGAGACCCAGTAGATCATCGCCGGCATGGAGGCTATGACGATCCAGATCGTGGACTGGTACCACAGACCCGCGGTGGTGACGCGCACCTCGACGGCGGTGAGCTTGCGCGACTGCCGGGCGAAGTCGTCGGTCAGGGAGTGCGAACGGCCCATGGTGTGGCTGAGCAGGATCCCGCTGATCGACAGCGACTCCTGCATGGTCGAGGACAGCTCGGCGAGCTGCCTCTGCCGGTCACGGGTGATGTTCCGCCGCTGGTTCCCGACGCGACGGCTCACCAGGGCGAACGCCGGAAGCATGAGCATGGACGCGAACGTCAACCGCCAGTCGAGCAGGAACATGGCGGTGGTCGCGGCGATGACGACCGTGACGTCGGACAGCAGCGCCGTGGCGGTGGTCGTGATGGTGGCCTGCATCCCGCCGATGTCGTTGGAGATGCGCGACTGCACCTCGCCGGTACGGGTGCGGGCGAAGAAGGCCAGCGACATCCGCTGGAGGTGGGAGTACACCGCCGTGCGCAGGTCGTGCATGACGAGCTGGCCCACCGTGGCCGACACGTGCGTCTGCCAGACATTGAACGAGCTGGTGGTGACCGACACCATGATCATGCCGAGGGAGAGCAGGGACAGCAGCCCCAGCCTGTCCTGCGGCAGCGCCGTGTCCATGATCTCGCGGATCAGGAACGGGTTGACGAGGGCGACCAAGGAGGAGCCCGCGACCAGCAACACGACGGACAGCAACTGCCTGCGGTACGGGCGGAACAGCCCGAGGATGCGTCGCAACTGGCCGTCTTTCAACAGTGCCTGGGGACGCGTGGTGCCCGAGCCGGCGCTGCTCACCCTGGCCTCCTTCTCTTGTTGGTCAGTTCCAGTCGACGAAACGCGGGACGGCCGCGGAGTCGAAGCCGCCAGGGCCCCGCGCCGCAACGAGAGCCGTGGACACGGGCAGGTGCCGCGGCGTGGTCACCAGATCCAGGTCGTGCCTATCCCAGCTGCCTGACCAGGGCCGTCCATTGGGCGAGCTCCGCATCCGACAGCGGTGGCACGCACGGCTGTTCGGCAGGCAGGGCGGCGGATTCCTTCCACGCGCATGGGGGACCCATGCCGCTCCACGCAAACCCCGTCCACATCAGGCTCTCGCTCAATGTCTTCCATAGAAATCGCATAGCGGAACTGGGCCCCGCGCCCATATCGATCTCCGTTCGTAGGGGAACCGCCCCAGGTCATCGTGTGCAACGGTGCTCAACCCGGCGTCGGGACCGGGTCGAGTTCCGCTGGAGGACGGGCGCCTCAGCGCGCGGCCAGCAGTCCGCGGCTGCGCAGCACCCGGCGCTCCAGCGGACTGAAGAACAGCAGGTCGACGGCGACGCCGACGGCGAAGATCAGGATGATGCCGAGCAGCACACCCGGCATGTCGGAGAACTCCCGCTGGTTCTGCAGGTAGCGGCCGAGGCCGATCCCCAGATCGGGGGAGGAGGCGATGAGCTCGGCGGCCATCAGCGACCGCCAGGAGAACGCCCAGCCCTGCTTCAGACCGGCCAGGTACCCGGGCAGGGCGGCGGGCAGCAGCACGTGCCGGGCGCCGCGCAGACCGTTCGCGCCGAGCGTACGGCCGGCCCGCAGGAACAGCGGCGGCACCTGGTCGACCCCGGCGATCAGGCCGTTGGCGATCGAGGGCGCCGCACCCAGCAGAATCACGGCGTACATGGCCGAGTTGTTGATGCCGAGCCAGATGACGGCGGCCGGCACCCAGGCGACCGAAGGCAGCGACTGCAGGCCCGTCAGCACCGGCCCGAGGGCGGCCCGTATCGGCTTGACCCGGACGACGATCAGGCCGATCGGCGTACCGATCGCGACGGCCGCCACGAAGCCCGTGACGCCGCGCCAGAGGCTGGTCCAGATGACGGAGAACAGGGTGCCGTCGCTCCACAGGAGCGTGAGCGCGTGCCACACGTCGGCCGGACTCGACAGCTTCTCGGGGCTGGCCAGGTGCAGGCTGTAGGCGAGCTGCCAGAGACCGACGACCAGCACGACGCCCAGGACCGGCGGCAGCACTTTCGCCCTCAGCACCTGGCGATACGAGGCGCGCTGCGCGTGGCCGGTCTCCAGCGCGTCCAGGCCGGCCCTCAGCGTGTCCAGGCCGGCGCCCGCGCCGTCGTGGCGGGCGGCGCGGCCGCTCACCGCGGGCCGGGTGTCAGTGCTGGACATGGCGGCGTATCTCCCCACGCAGGTGCTCGGTGATTTCGACGGACAGCGCCGCGACCTCGGCGGATTCGCCCCGCAGCGAATGCGGCAGGTCCACACGCCACTCCCGGGCGATCCGGCCGGGCCGGGACGACAGCAGGACGACGCGCTGGGCCAGGCGCACGGCCTCTCTGACGTTGTGGGTGACGAACAGGACGGTGAGCTTGCGCTCGGTCCAGATCCGGGTGATCTCCTCGTGCAGGACGTCCCGGGTGATGGCGTCGAGTGCGGCGAACGGCTCGTCCATCAGCAGGACGGTGCTGCCCTGGGCGAGCGCGCGCGCCAAGGCCACGCGCTGGCGCATACCGCCGGAGAGCTCGTGCACCCGCTTGCGGTACGCGCCGCCCAGGCGGACCAGCTCCAGCAGCCGCTCGGCCTCGGGCCTGCGGTTCTCGCGCTCCACGCCCGCCAGGCGCAGCGCCAGCTCGATGTTGCGACCCGCGCTCAGCCACGGGAACAGCGCGTGGTCCTGGAACATCAGCGACGGCCGGGTGCCGGGTACCTCGATGGTTCCGGCGCTGGGCTCGTCGAGCCCCGCCACCAGGTTCAACAGGGTGGATTTGCCGCAGCCGGAAGCGCCGAGCAGGGTGACGAACTCGCCCGGGGCCACGTCCAGGTCGATGTCGTCGAGCACAACGGAGTCCGCACCGGGGCGGCCGAAGGCCTTGGAGACGTGCGAGAGCCGGACCGCTGGGCAGTCGTCCGTGGTCTCGACGACGGGGACGTACTTCGGGACGGCCAGTGCCGTGGTCATCAGTTTTCCTTCGTGGATACCCCGGCCTTCAGGCCGGGGAGGAAACGAAGCTCCTGCGGAGCAGGGCAGGGAGAGGCGAATCGCCTCCTGGGCGATTTGGCGTCTGCAGTCACTCGCCGACATCCGCTGCTCACACGGGAACTGATAGATTGTGAGGCGTGCCGCAGCAGGTCAAGCGGGCGTTCAAGTACCGCTTCTACCCCACAAACGAGCAGGCGGCTGAGCTGTCGCGCACGTTCGGCTGTGTCCGCCTCGTGTACAACAAGGCGCTGGAGGAGCGCACGCGGGCCTGGTACGGCGAGCAGCGCCGGATCTCCTACGCGCAGTCGTCGGCCGCACTGACGCAGTGGAAGAAGACCGAGGAACTGGCCTTCCTGTCGGAGGTTTCCTCCGTCCCGCTGCAGCAGGCGCTGCGTCATCTGCAGACGGCGTTCGGGAGCTTCTTTGCCAAGCGGGCCAAGTACCCTCGGTACAAGAGCCGGAAGAAGTCGAGGGCGTCGGCCGAGTACACCCGCAGTGCCTTCAATTGGCGTGACGGGAAGTTGATGCTGGCGAAGATGGCGCAGCCACTGGACATCCGCTGGTCGCGTCCGCTGCCCGAGGGCACAGAGCCGACCACGGCGACCGTGTCCCGCGACGCGGCCGGCCGCTGGTTCGTGTCCCTGCTGTGCGAGGACACCATCATCGCCGTGCCCGCCGCCACGGCGGCGGTCGGTATCGACGCCGGGATCACCTCCCTCGTGACCTTGTCCACCGGCGAGAAGATCGCCAACCCCCGGCACGAGCGGCGTGACCGCGCCCGCCTGGCCCGTGCGCAGCGTGAGCTGTCGCGGAAGGCCAAGGGCTCGGCCAACCGGGAGAAGGCCCGGCGCAAGGTCGCCAAGGTCCATGCGCGGATCGCCGACCGGCGCCGTGACTTCCTGCACAAGCTGTCCACTCGGCTCGTCCGTGAGAACCAAACGGTCGTGATCGAGGACCTGACCGTCCGCAACCTGCTGAAGAACGGCAAGCTCGCGCGCGCCGTCTCGGATGCGTCGTGGACGGAACTGCGCTCCATGCTGGAGTACAAATGCGCCTGGTACGGGCGCGAACTCGTCGTGATCGACCGCTGGTTCCCCAGCAGCAAGCTGTGCGGGGGCTGCGGAACGGTCCGCGAGAAGCTGCCGCTGAACGTCCGCGAGTGGACGTGCGGCTGCGGCGTGGTGCACGACCGCGACGTGAACGCGGCACGCAACATCCTGGCCGCCGGGCTGGCGGCTTCTGCCTGTGGAGACGGTGTAAGACCTCAACGGGAGTCCTCCCGGACGGGGCAGTCGTCGGCGAAGCAGGAAACCCAGCGGGCGACCGCTGGAATCCCCCGCCTTTAGGCGGGGAGGAAGTCAATGCGGAACCTCCTGCGGGCGTGGACGGGGGCACTGCGCGGAGCTACGGGGTGCGGGTCGTCACTCGACGCCGAGCCCGGCGTCCGCCACGGCGGGCCGGCCCGCCGCCGTGAGTACCTTGTTGAGCAGGGTCAGGTCGACGATCCCGGAGAGTTCGGGCTCATCGAGCAGGCCCGCGGCGACCGCGTGGTCGGCCCCGGCCTGCAGGGTGCCGGCCAGCGGGTCGTCGATGAAGTCGATGCTTGCCCACGCGGGGTCCAGGATGGCGGGCGGCAGCGCATTGCCCGTGTCGGCCTTGATCCGCAGGTTGGCGTCGGCCTTCGCCTTCTTTGGGTCGGCCTTGATGAAGGCGTTGGCCGCCAGCGAGCCGCGCAGCACGGCCTCGACCACGTCGGGGTGCGCGGTCAGGAACTTCTGCGAGACGATGATGTCGGTGGTCGCGAACTTGCCGTCCGGCCACAGCGACTTCTCGTCCAGCAGGACCTTCGCGCCGAGCGTGACCAGTCTGGAGGCGGTCGGCTCGGGCACCCAGGCGCCGTCGATGGAACCGGACTTGTACGCCTCCGGCACCACCTTGTTCTCCGTACGGAGCACGCTGACGTCGCCCGCGCCGGAGGCCGCGTCCACCTTGTAGCCCTTGTCCGCCAGATAGTTGAGCAGGGCGACGTCCTGGGTACCGCCCAGCTGCGGGGTGGCGAGCTTCTTGCCCCGCAGGTCGTCCAGCGAGCTGATCCTCGCCGGGTTGACCACCAGCTTGACACCGCCGGAGGCCGCGCCGCCGATGACCCGCAGGGACGTGCCGTGCGACTTGACGTAGCCGTTGATCGCCGAGTTCGGGCCGATCCAGCCGATGTCGATCGAACCGGCGTTGAGCGCCTCGATCTCGGCTGGACCGGCGTTGAAGAACTGGGACTTGATCCGGGTCGACCCCAGCTCCTTCTGGAACAGGCCGTCCTGCAGGCCCACCAGGGCGGTCCCGTGCGTGAGGTTCGGGAAGTAACCGATCTTCACGGTGTCGGCGGAGAGCTTCGCACCCGAGGCGCCCTCGGTCCGCTTCGCCGGGGCTGTCTCGGCACTGGCGCCGTAGCCGCAGCCCGACAGCAGTCCGGCAGCCGCGGTCACCGCTACGGCCGCCATGGCCACGTGTCCGATCGTCCGATACTGCATCAGACCCAGTCCTCCTCGGTGGTTGCTTCGGCTGCGCGCCGTACGGTCTCGAAGGGGTCATCGGCCATGCCGGCCGCGAGGGTGGTGCCGTCGGCCGGGTCGATCAGCAGGAACGAGCCCGTCCGGCGGTTGTCGGCGTAGGGGTCGAGCGCGAGCGGTTCGGCCGTGCGCAGCACGACGTGGCCGATGTCGTTGACCTGCAGACCCTCGGTACCGGGGCGCCGTTCGAGCGTGCTGATGTCGATCCGGTACGAGATGTCCTCGACCACGGCGCGCACGGTGCGGGTGGTGTGCTTGAGCAGGACCCTGGCGCCGACGTGCAGGGGGCGCTCGTTGAGGTGGCAGACGCTGGCCTCGATGTCCTTGGTGGGCGCCCCGGCCGTGCCCCCGGCCGCGATCAGGTCGCCGCGCGAGACGTCGACGTCGTCGGTGAGCCGGACGGTGACGGACTGGGACGCCCAGGCGACGTCCGTCTGCGTGCCGAGCGCGTCGATGGCCGCGACGGCAGTGGTGTGGCCGGAGGGCAGGACGGTGACGGCGTCCCCGACCCGCAGCACGCCGGAGGCGATCTGGCCGGCGTAGCCCCGGTAGTCGAGGTGCTCGGCGGTCTGCGGGCGGATCACGTACTGGACCGGTAGGCGGGCGGGCTCCTGTCGCGGGTCGCTGCCGACCGGGACGCTCTCCAGGTGCTCCAGCAGGGTCCGGCCGCCGTACCAGTCCATGGTGGGGGAGTGCTCGACGACGTTGTCGCCGGCCAGCGCGGAGAGCGGGATCGCCACGACGTTCCTGACCCCGAGCGTGGCGGCGTACGAGGTGAACTCCTCGGCGATCGCGGCGAACACGGACTCCTCGTAGCCGACGAGGTCCATCTTGTTGACGGCCAGGACCACGTGCGGGACGCGCAGCAGGGCGGCGACCGCGGTGTGCCGGCGGGTCTGCTCGACCATGCCGTTGCGGGCGTCGACGAGTACGACGGCGAGGTCGGCGGTGGAGGCGCCGGTGACCATGTTGCGGGTGTACTGCACGTGCCCGGGGGTGTCGGCGAGGATGAACCGGCGGCGGGCGGTGGCGAAGTAGCGGTAGGCGACGTCGATGGTGATGCCCTGCTCGCGCTCGGCCCGCAGGCCGTCGGTGAGCAGCGCGAGGTCGGGGGTGTCCTGGCCGCGGCTCGCCGAGACGCGCTCGACCGCCTCCAACTGGTCGGTGAGCACCGACTTGGAGTCGTGCAGCAGGCGGCCGACCAGGGTGGACTTGCCGTCGTCGACGGAACCCGCGGTGGCGAAGCGCAGCAGCGTGGTGGCGCCGAGCTGCTCGGTGGTGGTGGTCATGTCTAGAAGTACCCCTCGCGCTTGCGGTCTTCCATCGCGGCCTCGGACAGCTTGTCGTCGGCCCGGGTCGCGCCCCGCTCGGTGAGGCGGGAGACGGCGATCTCGGCGATCACCGCGTCGAGCGTGGCGGCGTCGGAGTCGACGGCGCCGGTGCAGGACATGTCGCCCACGGTGCGGTAGCGGACGAGCCGTCTCTCGACCCTCTCGCCGTCCTTCGGGCCGCCCCACTCGCCGGCGGTCAGCCACATGCCGCCCCGTAGGAAGACGTTCCGTTCGTGGGCGAAGTAGATCTCCGGCAGTTCGATCTTCTCGCGGGCGATGTACTGCCACACGTCCAGCTCGGTCCAGTTGGACAGCGGGAAGACGCGCACGTGCTCGCCCGGCGCGTGGCGGCCGTTGTAGAGCTGCCACAGCTCGGGGCGCTGGCGGCGCGGGTCCCACTGGGAGAATTCGTCGCGCAGGGAGAAGACGCGCTCCTTGGCGCGGGCCTTCTCCTCGTCGCGGCGGCCGCCGCCGAAGACGGCGTCGAACCTGTGCTGCTGGATCGCCTCGGTCAGCGGGACGGTCTGCAGCGGGTTGCGGGTGCCGTCGGGACGCTCCTTGAGCTTGCCGGCGTCGATGTAGTCCTGGACCGAGGCCACGTGCAGGCGCAGGTTGTGCTGCGCCACCGTGCGGTCCCGGTAGTCGATGGCCTCGCGGAAGTTGTGCCCGGTGTCGACGTGCAGCAGCACGAACGGCACCGGTGCGGGTGCGAACGCCTTGAGCGCCAGGTGCAGCATGACGATCGAGTCCTTGCCGCCGGAGAAGAGGATCACCGGCTTCTCGAACTCGCCCGCCACCTCGCGGAAGATGTGGACCGCCTCGGACTCCAGCGAGTCCAGGTGCGTCAGCGCGAAGGGGTTCCCCGACGCCTCGATCAGGCGATGGGTCATGGTCGTCATGCCAGGCCCCTCTCGGTCAGGAAGGTGTGTAGCTCGGCTGCGGAATCGGCCACCGAGCGGCTCTGCGTCTGGATGCGCAACTCCGGGCTCTCAGGTGCCTCGTACGGGTCGTCGACGCCCGTGAGACCGGAGATCTCGCCGGCCGCCTGCTTGGCGTACAGGCCCTTCACGTCGCGCTGGGAACAGAGCGCGACCGGGGTGGCCACGTGGATCTCCAGGAACGGTGTGCCGCGGGCGGCGTGCCGGGCACGGACGGCGGCGCGGGAGTCGGCGTACGGGGCGATGACCGGAACCAGCGTCTTGACGCCGTGGGAGGCCAGCAGCCCGGCCACGAAGCCGATCCGCTGCACGTTGGTGTGCCGGTCCTCACGGGTGAAGCCCAGGCCCGCAGAGAGGAACGCGCGGATCTCGTCGCCGTCGAGCACCTCGACCCGGTGTCCCTGGGCGCGCAGGCGCTCGGCGAGGGTGCGGGCGAGAGTGGTCTTGCCCGCGCTGGGCAGCCCGGTCAGCCACACGGTGGCGCCGCGCGCAGCCGCCGGGGCCGCCTCCGCGGTGTCCCCGGCGGCCAGGGTGTGAGCCGTGGTCACGGTGATGTTCTCCCGGGAGGTAGAGGGCGTACTTTCAGGGATGGGCCGTACGTCCCCCGCGCTGCAGGGCGGCGGCGCGGGCAGGGGCGGCGGGACCTTTCAGGCGGTGACGAACTCGACCAGCGTCCGGCCGAGCACGTCCATGTCGATCCGGTGCCAGGACCCGGGCAGCTCGAGGCCCCGGCCGTTGGGCAGGGCCGCCGCGGTCGCCGCAGCCGCCGCACGCAGCCAGGCGCTGGTGCTGTCGCTGTTGAGGACCAGCGTCTCCGTCCGGAATCCGGCGAGCCGGCCGGCCGGGACGGTGAAGTCGCCGCAGATCTCGACGTCGTACAGCAGCGTGTGCGCGTTCGCCTCGTTCATCGCCCAGAGCGGGCTCCTGCGCCACTGCGCGACCTCGTCGGGGGTGAGGCCCAGGACGGGGCCCAGGAAGTACTCGGCCGCCTCGTCGCGCCGGTCGCCTTCCTCCAGGAGGACCCGGAGCGTCTCCGCGGAGTTCGACGGGGGCTTCGGGAACCCCTCGACCCGGAAGAACGGCTCGTGGAGCGCCAGCCTGGCGATCGGCGTGCCCGCGAACGCCGCCTGGAGCGCCACGTTCGCGCCCGTGGACCCGGCGAACACGGCCGCTGAGCCGCCCGCCTCCTCGACCACCGCCCGGAGATCCTCGATCTCCCGCTCGACGGCGTACTGGGGAGCGTCACCGCTCTGGCCGCGCCCGCGGCGGTCGTAGGCGTACACGGTGCAGTGCTGCGCCAGCTCGGGAACGAGCTCGTCGAAGATCGTGTGATCGCGGAACGCACCGTTGAGCAGCACCAGTGGGGGGCCCTCGCCCGACTTGTCGTAGGCGATCGTCGTGCCGTCCCGGGAAACGACCTTGCGCATCACGCACTCCTCGTGCCGACCGGAGGTGCTCTCACCTCGCCCTGTGTCTGCAGCTTCGAGTGCGCCGGTGCATCACCGGTCGAGAACCGATAGCGGCCCGCTTGCACCGCCTGCTGCCCCCGGCAACGCTCAGCGGCTGACCTGCGGTTCTTCCCGGGAGAACGCAAACAGCCGTTCTTCACGCTCCGAGGTGTCGACCGACGGAGCGTTGAGGAACGGCTGGTGCGTACGGCGTCGGAGGCCTGCTCCCGGGGTCAGCCCCGCAGGGTGGCGATGGCCTTCTCGATGCGCCGCCGACGCGTCTCGGGCATCTTCGCGCTCTCCACGGCCCGCACGTGCTCGCGCTTGCGGCTGTACGTGAGGTGGTCGTACGCGGCGCGGGCGACCGGGTCGTCGTCCAGGGCTCGGGCGAAATCCTCCGGCTCGACGACGACGCGCGGCTCGGTGTCGAGCTCCAACTCGACCTCGACCTCCTCGCCGATCTCGACACCCGCGGCCTGACGGTTGGCGTGGCTGAGGCCGATCAGGTGGCGGCCGCGCAGGAAAGCGACCCGGCTCTTCCAGGAATGCCCGTTGAGCGTGATCGTCACCGGTGGCCGCGAGCCCTCGCCGAGAGCTTCCACCACCTCGGGCGGAACCAGCAGGCCCCGCATGGGCTCGGGCGGCTCGACGTGGGACAGAAACTTCATGGTCTACCTCCTGCTTGTTCTGCCGGCCCGCCGCGGATCCGGCCCGCCCGGCTCCGATGGCCGCTCCCGCTTCCCGCACGCGCCCATCACCGTGTCCGGGACGGCCGTGAGGCAGGCGACCGCGGCTACTCGGCGTAGGGCTGGTCGGTTCCCTGGCTGCTGAAGCCGAGACTCCAGACGTAGCCGTCCGGGTCGGCGAAGGTGCCGCCGTACCCGCCCCACGGCAGAGCGCCGGCGGGCTTGAGGACCGTGGCGCCGGCCTTCGCGGCCTCCGCCATGATCTCGTCGACCCGCGCCTCGCTGCGGACGACGTAGGTCAGGACCAGTCCGCTGAAGCCGCTGCCCTCATGGTCCGTGCCCACCTGCTCGGCCAGTCCTTCGCGGCTGTAGAAGCCGACGGGCGAGGCGCCGTCCGATTCGAAGAACACCGAGATGCCGTAGTCACTCTGGACCTTCCAGCCGAGCCCCTCGGTGTAGAACTGCTTGGCCCGGTCCATGTCCCGGACGCCGAGAAGGATCGAGCTGACGTGTGCCTTCATGTCGTACTCCTTGAGCTGGAGAGGTATACGTGTCGCACGTCCGGGCCGGGGCCCGGCTGTCACAGGGACAGAGGTCAGGACGGTGTGGGGGCGGCGGCCTCCCAGACGAACCCGTCCAGGTCGGTGAAGGCGTCGGCGGTGCTGCCGAGGACGATGCGGTGCGAGCCCGTGCCGTCGGCGGGGACGCCGACCTCCTTGGCCAGCGCACGGCGCCTGTACAGCGCCATTTTGACGGGGTGGGACTGACCGGGGGCGAACTCGACGTACATGCTGCCGACGCTCTTGGTCACGCTCATGCCCCGGTCGACGTAGAACTGCTTGGTGGCCCTCACCGCCTCGACGCCGATCAGCAGGACGACCTCGTCGATCTCGCGGGTGTCGGGGCCGGTGTCCTTCTTCGCCGAGGTCGCGATCTTCCAGATCGTCCCGTCCGGGGCCTGGAGGACGCCGCTGTAGCCCCACAGCGACTTCGCGGCGGGCTTCAGGACCGTGGCCCCGGCGTCCACAGCGGCACCGATGAAGCCGTCGACGGTGGCCGGCCCGGACACCGTGAGCGCCAGGGTGAAGCCGCGGAATCCGGTGGAGTGCGCCTGCGCCGCCCGCAGGTGCAGGTACCTGTCCACGCCGAAGGCGCTGTAGAAGCGCCGGGCGGCCTCGAGGTCGGCCACCTCGAGGGTGACGGCCGCGATGGACGTGGTGACGGGGGTGGAAGTGGTGGTTGCCATGACCATCACCGTAGGGGCGGTACGGCGGCCGGGGCTTCTCGATTCCTGACCGGTCTTGAGACCTGCTTCGCCACGCACGCCGGCATCCCCTCCACCCTGATCGCCGACCCGGCATCGCGGGAGGCACCCGCAGCATCGGCACGGTCGGCCGCCGCTCCCGCCGCCTGACGCCGAAAAGCCCCGGGCGGCATGCCGACCAGCTCGGTGAAGCGGGTGGTGAACGTGCCCAACGACGCGCAGCCGACCGCGAAGCAGACCTCGGTGACGCTGACGTCGCCCCGCCGCAGCAGCGCTGTCGCCCGCTCGATGCGACGCGTCATCAGGTACGCGTACGGCGACTCGCCGTAGGCGGCCCGGAACTGCCGACTCAAGTGCCCGGCGGACACGCCCACATCACGGGCGAGCGCCTCCACGTCCAGTGGCTGCGCGTATTCCCTGTCGATCCGGTCGCGGACACGGCGCAGCCGCGCGAGATCAGCCAGGCGCTGCGCCTGGATGCGTGCACGCCGCCATTCAGGCTTGCACATGAGAACCCTCTCCTTCGCCTTCCGCCTTCGATTTCCTTCGACGTCTTCGACGTGTCGGGGGTGCCCACTTCGGTGCGCCGCCGCGTTCCTCATAGATGGTGGCGATGTCGGCCCGCCCGGCTGCATCGGCACCCGCACCGCTCAGCGAACCTCCTGGATGCGGACCAGGTTGCCCGCTGGGTCGCGGAAGGCGCAGTCGCGGATGCCGTACGGCTGCTCGGTCGGCTCCTGGACGACCTCGGTGTCACCGGCCTGCACCTTCTCGAACGCGGCGTTGACGTCCGGGGTGGCCAGCAGGATCCACCCGTAGGTGCCCTTGGCCATCATCTCCGTGATCATGCGGCGCTCGTCCTCGGTGATGCCGGGATCGGCGGCAGGCGGTGTCAGCAGGAGCGAGGTGCCCGGCTGACCGGCCGGGCCTACCGTGATCCAGCGCATCCTGCCCTGGCCGACATCGCTGCGGACCTCGAAACCGAGGACGTCGCGATAGAAGGCGAGCGAAGCGTCCGGATCGTCATGCGGCAGAGAAGCCGTGTGAATCGTGATGTCCATGGCGAGCAGGCTAGAGGCGGCTCCGCGAACCGAGCTTCTCGATTCCTGACCGATCCGGACACGCCCGGCGAAATTTCTCCCGCCGGCCCCGCCTCCGGTGTCCGCGGCCTTCGCCGGCTTCGTCGCGGGCGGTCCCGAGCACCCGTCCGCGCTCCTGGTGAAGGCCTTCCGTACCACTGGCGGCCGCGATCCGTGAGGCCCTCGTGACCCGCCTCCCCGCCCGCGCACCGGCCGACAGGACGGCCTCGCGACCGTCCTGCCGGCCTTCCGGGGAGTGCCTAGCTCCAGGCGGCGCCCGCGGGCTCCTGGACGGTGGCGTTCAGCCGGTTGAAGAAGTTCGTCGTCGCGATCATGAGGATGATCGCGGCGAGCTGCTGCTCCGTGAAATGGTCGGCGGCCTCGTCCCAGACCGCGTCCGGCACGGCCTGCCCGCTGTGGTCGGCCAGCCGGGTGGCGGCCTCGGTCAGTGCCAGGGCGGCGCGCTCGGCGTCCGAGAAGAACGGCGCCTCGCGCCAGGCGGCGACGGCGTGCAGGCGCTCGTCGGTCTCCCCGGCCTTCTTGGCGCCCGTGACGCCGGCGTGGACACAGGAGCTGCAGCCGTTGATCTGGCTCGCGCGAAGGTGCACCAGGTCCAGCGTGTGCTGGTCGACCCCACCCTGGTGAATGGCCTTGTAGAGGTTCTGAATGCCCTTCATGGCGTCCGGCAGAACCTTGGCGGCGTTCGTCATACGAGCCTTCATCGGGTACTCCCTCAGCAGTGTTCTTCGTTCTTCCGTCCGTCACAACACTGACGGATCCCGCCCCACGGGTGGGACCGGCGAACGAGGCAAACCTTTCGAGCGGCGGCACGCCCCCCTCCAGTGACCAGCGGAGTTTAGGGAGCCTCATGCGCGTCTGTGCCACCGCTTGAGCGAGCCTCATGCGTGCCTGTGCCACCGCTCCAAGGAACCTCATGCGCTCCTGTGCGACCGCACAGCCGACGGGTGACCGGTCCACCAGGGCGATTTCACCCAGAGGTTCCCCCACCGCGGAACCCGGTCGTACGTGCTGCTCCACGGGATCGGCAGCAGCGGCGAGGTGCGCGAGTGGGCCCGGCCCGTCGGCTCCGCGGCCGCCACCCTTCTCGTCCGACCGCCCCGCCCCCACCCTCCCCGCCCCGGACCCCTTTCGGCCGGAAACGGACCGCCACCGGGCGAGGGAATCCCAGTTCAAGCCAACTCGAGGGACGCTCCACCAGGACTCCATCCCTCTGGTGAACAACCTTCGTGTACCCAGTTCCGTACGAGCCCCCGCTCCACGGCTCCTGACCCTCGGTGAGCGTCACATGACGATCCAGATCCCGGCACCATCCCCCACAGAAACGGTTCCACCGCCCGTTCCTTCCCCCACCGTTGCGAGCCGATACGCTGCCTTCGTCGCCGGCCGGCGCTCCAAGTGGGTCGTGCTCGTGCTGTGGTTCCTGCTCATGGGTATCGGTGGCTCGCTGGCCGCCGGCCTGGCAGACGTACAGGACAACGACCCTGAGGCCTGGCTGCCGTCGAGCGCCCAGTCGACCAAGGCGGTGCAGCTCGCGGAGCAGTACTTCGCCGACAAGGACTCCAGCACCGCAGTTGTCGTCTACGCCCGCGAGGGAGGCCTCACCCAGGCCGACCTGTCCCGGATCGACGGCGATCGCGCCCGGCTCGCCGACAAGGTGGCCATCGGCAAGGTCTCCCCTGCCGTGGTCTCCGAGGACAAGGTCGCGGCCTTCGTGAGCGTTCCGCTGCGCACCTCGCCCAGCGACAACAAGGTGCTCACCGACAAGGTGACCGAAGCCGGCAAGCTCACCTCCGACGGCGCCCCCGCCGGTCTCGACGTCAAGATCACCGGCGAGGCCGGGAGCATCGCCGACTTCGCCGAGGTCTACTCCGGCATGGACGGCGCGCTGCTGGGTGTCGCGCTCGGCGTGGTGGCGCTGCTGCTGCTCGTGACCTACCGCAGCCCGGTGCTGTGGCTGATTCCGCTGATCGCCGTGGGGCTGGCCAGCCAGGTGGCGAGCGGCGTGGTCTACCTCCTCGCCAAGCACGCGGGGCTGGTGGTCAACGGTCAGAGCGCCTACGTCCTCATGGTGCTCTCGGTAGGCGTGGGCACCGACTACGCCCTGCTGCTCATCTCCCGCTACCGGGAAGAGCTGCACCGGCACGAAGACCGCCACACGGCGATGTCGCTGGCCGTGCACGGCTCGCTGCCGGCCCTGGCCGCCTCCGCCGCGACGGTGACGATCGCGTCGCTGTGCCTGGTGTTCGGCAGCATGAACAGCACCCGGGGTCTGGGACCGGTCGTCGCCATCGGCGTGGTCCTGGTGTTCTTCGCCATGACCTCGCTGCTGCCGGCGCTGCTGGTGATCCTGGGCCGCTGGGTGTTCTGGCCCGTGAAGCCGCGTGTCACCGCGGGATACGACCCGAACTCGGCGCAGGGCCACGGCACATGGGCAAAGATCGCCGAGGCCGTGGGACGGCGCCCGCGCGCGGTGTGGATCGGCACGGCGCTGGTGCTGGGCGTCATGGCGCTGGGCATCGCCGGCGTGCAGACCGGCCAGACGCAGGCGGAACAGTTCACCGGCAAGGTCGACTCGGTCACCGGCCAGCAGGTTCTGGCCGAGCACTTCCCCGCGGGCTCGTCCGCTCCTGCGGATGTGTACGTCCGCGACGCCGGGGCCCAATCTGCGGCGGCCGTCGTCGCCGAGGTGCCCGGGGTGTCCTCCGTCAGCACCCAGGCGGCCAAGGGCGGCTGGACGCACCTGACAGCAGTGCTCCGCGACGCCCCGGACTCCGCGGCCGCCAAGGACACCGTCCGGGACATCAGGACGGCGCTGGACGGATCGACCGGTCCGGCGGCCGACGCGGTCGTCGGGGGCCAGAGCGCGGTGGCGCTCGACGTCTCCGAGGCGCAGGGTGACGAGGAGACGCTGCTGATCCCGCTGATCCTCGCGGTGGTGCTGGTGATGCTCCTCATCCTGCTGCGGGCGACCATCGCATCCGCGGTGCTGCTCGGGTCCGTGGTGCTGTCGTTCGCGGCGGCCGTCGGCACGGCCTCGCTGCTGTTCCACGCACTCGACCACGCGAAGATCGACCGCGGGCTGGTGCTGTTCGGCTTCATCTTCCTCGTCGCGCTGGGCGTCGACTACACCA
Source organism: Streptomyces sp. NPDC002580 (assembly GCF_042889485.1). NCBI lineage: Bacteria > Bacillati > Actinomycetota > Actinomycetes > Kitasatosporales > Streptomycetaceae > Streptomyces > Streptomyces sp. NPDC002580. Next base: position 98,869 of record NZ_JBIAQZ010000014.1, read on the forward strand.
TCTTCCTGATGACACGCGCAAAGGAAGAGGTGCGGCTGCGCGGGCACCGCGAGGGAATCCTCACCGCGGTGACGGTGACCGGCGGTGTCATCACGTCGGCGGGCGTGGTGCTGGCTGCCACGTTCTGCGTCCTTGCGGCCATCCCCACGGTGAGCGCACTGCAGCAGGGGCTGCTCGTAGCGGTCGGCATCCTCCTCGACACGTTCCTGGTACGCAGTCTGCTGGTTCCGGCGCTGGCCCTGGACCTGGGGCCGCGCTTCTGGCGGCCGGGCCTGACGCCACAGGAGACGGCGCCGCACGAGTCCGCGAAGAGCCGGGCCGAAGCGCCGTCCACCGTCTGAGTTCGCGGTGTGACGTCGCGGGTCACTCGACGAGCTGATCCGCGGTTCTTCCCGGGACGACGCAGGCGGCCGTTCCTCACGCTTCGAGGCGTCAAGCAACGAAGCGCCGAGGAACGGCCGCTGCGTTTGGGTGCCCCTTCCCCTGACGGCCTGCTCGTCTGCGTGGAAACGGGTGGCGGCGGCGCCTTCGCCACCTGCCGGAAGCTGCACGGCATGCGACTCGCGGGCTGCGCCGACCTGACCGTCCCCTACGGCTCGGTGGCCGGCCTGCTCGGCCGCAACGGCTCGGGCAGGACGACCACGACCCGCATGCTCACCACGCTGCCGCCGCCCGACGCCGGCCGGATCCTGATCGGCGGCGCCGATGCCGTCAGGTCCCCCCAGCGGGTCCGCCCGCTGATCGGCATGGCCGGCCGGTACGCGGCCGTGGACCCCGACCCGGCCGGACGCGAGAACCTCGTCATGGCCGGCAGACCGACCGGCAGACCGACCGGCATGTTGCGCGCCGACGTCCGCACCCGGGCGGCGCAGCTGCTGGAGCAGTTCCAGCTAACCGAGATCGCCGACCGGCCCGGCCGCACCAACTCCGGCGGGCAGCGCAGGCGCTTCGACCTCGCCGCCGCCCTGGTGCACCGCCCGCGGATCCTCTTCTTTGACGAGCCCACCACCGGTCTCGCCCCGCGCGGCCGCCGCGACCTGTGGACCGTCCTGGAGCAACTGGTCGCCGGCGGCACCACGGCTCTGCTGACCACCCAGTACATGGAAGAGGCCGACCGCGCGGGCGAGAACCTGGCACTGAAGAACAACGACATCGGCAAGCGCACCTGGGAGGCGTTCGCCACCGAGCGCTCGCCGGCCTGAGCCCGTCTGCCCCTGTTCCAAACGCTGCTGCCGGGGCTCCCAAGAGCCCCGGCAGCGGCGTTCATTCGCAGGCGCAGACGGGCTCAGCGCGGCTCCAGCTCCTTGACGAGCGCCCGCTCCACCGGTGTGAGCGGCACCTCCCAGCACAGCCGCTCCGGGTGCCCGGGCACGGGGTCCTCCAGCCGCAGGAACAGCTCCGGGCGTTCGGGATCCACCCCCGTGTAGTAGCTGCCGTATGCCTTCAAGGCGCTGTACACCTCACGCAGGCAACGGCGGGCAAATGAACGCATCATCAGGTCTCCTTTGTGGATACCCCGGCCTTCAGGCCGGGGTGGGGGTACCTCCCGCTTGCGGGGGAGAAACGAAGCTCCTGCGGAGCAGGGCGGGGAAAGCCGGTTCGCCCCTGGGCGGACCGGCGTTGTCAGTGGCGGCCGTTAGGTTGCTCCCGTGCATCTGCGGTACTCCTTCCGGCTCGAGCCGACGCCGGGTCAGCGCATTGCGCTGGCCCGTACGTTCGGCTGCGCCCGGGTGGTCTACAACGATGCGCTGGCCGCCAGGAAGGCCGCCTATGCGGTGGACAAGTCGCATGTCGCGACGGGTGTTCTGGCGCGGCGGGTGATCACGGAGGCGAAGCGGACACCCGAGCGGGCGTGGCTGGCCGAGGTGTCCGTGGACGCTTTGCAGTCTTCCTTGCGGGATCTTGATGCGGCGTATGCGAACTTTTTCGCGTCGGTGTCGGGGAAGCGGTGTGGTCGCCGCGTGGGCCTGCCCCGGTTCAAGTCGAAGCGGGAGATGCGGCAGTCGGTCCGGTTCTCGAAGAACGGGTTCAGGCTGCGGGGCAACGGCCGTTTGAACCTCGCGAAGATCGGTGATGTGCGGGTGCGCTGGTCGCGTCCGCTGCCGTCGGCTCCGTCGTCGGTGACCGTGATCAAGGATCCGTCGGGCCGGTACTTCGCGAGTTTCGTCGTGGAGGTCGAGCCCGAGCCGCTTGCGCCCGTCACGTCCGAGGTCGGCATCGATCTTGGCCTGACCCACTACGCCGTTCTCTCCGACGGCAAGGTGATCGACAATCCGCGCTTCCTGCGCCGCGCCGAGCGGAGGCTGAGGAAGGCGCAGCAGACCTTGAGCCGCAAGGTGAAGGGGTCCTCGAACCGGGCCAAGGCCCGCATCCGCGTCGCCCGTGCTCACGCACGGGTGGCCGACGCGCGCAGAGATTGGTGTCACCAGATTGCTTCGGGGCTGGTCCGTGACAACCAAGCGGTTTACCTCGAAGACCTGGCGGTCTCCGGCCTCGCGCGCACCCGCATGGCCAAGTCCGTCCACGATGCCGCGTGGGGCACGTTCCGCCGCGTGCTGGAGGACAAGGCCGCACGAGCCGGCCGTCACGTCGGTGTCGTCTCCCGCTGGCTGCCGTCGTCGCAGACGTGTTCGGTGTGCTGGGTCGTGGACGGGAAGAAGCCGCTGCACGTACGCGCCTGGCGGTGCAGCGGCTGCGGTACCGAGCATGATCGTGACCTCAATGCATCGCGTGTGATCCTCGCCGCCGGGCAGGCGGAGAGGCTAAACGCCCCTGGAGGGCCGGTCAGCCCTGGCGCGGAAAACCCGTGTCAGGCACGGCCCGTTGAACGGGGAACCCACCCGAATCCCCAGCCGGTGACCACCGGCAGGCAGGCGGGAACCCCCGCCCTTTAGGGCGGGGAGGATGTCAAGTCCGACCTCACTTCAGGGCCGTGGTGACGGGCCGTTCAGCCCACCTTCTGGGGATGCGGCCGAGAAACACTGGACAGCCGCCTCAAGCACGCTCGAGAACCGCTCCACCGCCGTCCGGGCCCGCCTCGGCCTGCAACCGGCTTCCCGCCGGTGTCCCGCCCCGGCAAGGCCCTTACCGTCACCCGTCGGCGGACGGCGCGGCCGGTGGTCAGGCGCGGACCGGCCGCGCGCAACCGCACGCCGGACGGCCCGGACCACCCGGCGGGCCCTGCCGCGGCACGCTTGCGGCGACGCCGGGCGAGCTCCCCGGACGGGCCGGCCGGAGCCGCCCGGGAAGCGTTCAACTGCGTTCCCGCGTCCGCACGCGGCACGTACCGGTTGGATCGAAAACACGCCGGAAAGGCCGCCGACCCGCCGAAGAGAGGACGCCTTGACTTCCTCTCCCTCCTGAGGGAAAAGGATTCCTACGGCTCGCGCTGGGGGTTTCCTGGTCCGTCGCCGACTGCCCGCCCGGAGTGCTCCGTTGAGGTCTTGCACCGGCTCCACAGGTTGTCACCGCCGGTCCGGCGGCCGGCAGGTTCTTCGCCGCGTTCACGTCCCGGTCGTGGACCGTGCCGCAGCCGCATGTCCAGGTGCGGACATTCAACGGCATCCGCTCCTGGAGGGTGCCGCAGGCGGAGCACAGCCTGGAGGAGGAACCACCGGTCGACGGCGATCACCCCACGTCCGTACCACTGGGCTTTGTACTCCAGCAGGCTGCGGAAGTCCGCTCATGCCCCGTCCGAGACGGCTCGGGCCGGGCTCCGGTTCCCGACCGTGCTGCGCACACTCAGGTCCTCGATCACGAGCGTTTGGTTCTCACGCACGAGACGAGTGGTCAGCTTGCGCAGGGCGTCACGGCGGCCCTCGGCGATCCGGACATGGATCCTGGCGACCTTCAACCGGACCCTGGCCCGGTTCGCCGAGCCTTTCTCCTTCTTTGCCAGCCGGCGTTGGGCGAGGGGTGGTCTGGACGGGGGAGTCCACCCAGCAGCCGGCTGGGCACCACCTCCAAGCCCGGCCCGTCAGGACCGGGTCAAGTTGACATGACCGCGGGAGCACGCCACCCGGCACGCCGCCCGTGGACCGCGTCCAGCCGCCGCCGGTCGAGCGGCGACGCGCGGCGGTCCAGCCGGGCCGCGAGCAGCCGCGCCGCCCGGTCGTACTCGCCTCCCGCGATCAGGGCGTGCAGCAGGGTCTCCTCCACCACCTCCTGCTGGGCCTTGCTGGCACCCGTGCGCGCCACCAGGGCGAGCAGCGGACCAAGCCGCCGTACCGCCTGCGGCCAGTCCTCCCGGACGACGGCCGACAGCGCGTCGCACAGCGGAGCGACCACCAGCGCGAACACCGCCTGGTGGTGGGCCAGCGCATGGGCCCGCAACTGCCCGAGGGCGTCGAGGTCCCCGGCCGCGGCGAGGGCCAGCGCGCTGTGCAGGGCTGCGAAGCCGGTCGCCGGTGCGTCCAGCCAGTGCGGTGGAGCGGCGCGCAGCAGTTCGGTGACGGGCAGGTCGCCGTTCCAGCTGTCCGTCATGCGCGCCCGCCACAGCAGTGAGGCGGAGTCGACCAGCAGCCGGCCCCCGCTCACCTTGCAGGGGAGGAGTTCTTGGCGGTAGCGGCGCAGCAGCGCGGGCCGGTTGTCGAGCGACAGCTCGTGCAGGGCGGCGTGCCAGGAGATATGGGGACGCTGACTTGCCCCGTCCCCGTGCCGGCGTAGCCACTCGTCCAGCCAGGCCAGGCCGGCACGGTGCTCGCCGGTCTCGTAGTACACGTGGGCCCGGGCGTGGACGGCGTGCCCCGCACGGGGCTGTGCGGCGAGCGCCCGGGAGGCCAGGGTCTCGGCCTCCTCCCAGCGTTCCTGTTCCTGGCGGACGAAGGCCAGCTGCCCCAGATACCACCAGTCGTTCCCGTAGGTTCCCGACAACCCCTCGACCAGCGCCCACGCCTCCTCTCCGCAGGTCACACCGTTGAAGGAGACGGTCGGTACGGCCGCACTCACCGCCAGCGCGTCCCGGGGATGGCCGGCGATGTGGCCCAGCAGGGCCGCTTTGCCCCTCTCCTCGGTACCGGTCAGGCAGGCGTCCACCGCGGCGACCAGGCTGCGTTCGCGGTCGTTCGCCCGCACGGCCGCGGCCCGTCGGGCGGCTGTGAGCGCGGGGGGCGTCGGTCCGGCGCCCCCGGGCTCGTGGCCGAGCAGTGCCAGAGCCGCGTGGCCGACGGCGAAGTCCGGGTCGACGGCGACGGCTTGGTTCAGCAGTTCCTCGGCGCCGAGGCTGCCCGCCAGGATGCGCCCCAGGGCCCGGTCGTACAGCTGTGCCGCCTCGGGCGACGTGCTCAGACGCTGCCCGTAGCGGTCGGCCGGTGCGGGGGTACGGCGGTCGGTGAGCACGTCCAGCAGGCTGGCGGCGACCTCGGCGGCCTGCGCGCGGATCTCCGGAACGGCGGTGGTCTCCAGCAGGTTCCCGCGCCGCGCGGCCCCGATCGTCCACAGCCGCAGGACCGGGGCACCGGCCGCGGGCACCAGTCGCCCGTCGCCGGCGGTGTCCAGCCCCAGACCGGCGGGGCCGGTGCGGCCGTATCCGCGTTCCAGCACGCAGCGCACCAGGGGATCCATCGTGCCGCGCGGGCCCGTCCGGGCGCCGGTGCAGTTGACCACCGCACCGACCCGCAGTCGTGTGCCGTCGCTGAGGGTGACCTCCATCGCGCCGTCGACCGGCACGGCACCGACCACCTGCCCGGCGCCGGTTCGCAGCAGGCCCGACGCCAGCAGTGTGCGGAGCGTGGCCGCGGTCGCGGGTGCCATGCGGTGGCGGTGCACCTCCCAGGTCCGCAGGTCCTCGTCGAGGAAGCGGGCCCGGTCGGCCGCGGGCAGTTGCTGCCACAGCGCCGCCGTCACCGGGCGCAGCCCGTCCAGAGCGGGGCGCCAGTCCCCGCAGGCGCGTCGGGTGGCGGACAGGTGCCGTCGCACGCTCCGGCGCAGCGCGTCGAGACCGCGCGAACCGTCCAGGTCCAACGGCGCCTCGGCCGCCGGGGCCGGGGAGGGCAGATGCTCCTGGGGAAGGAGCCCGTGGCGGGACACCGCGTGCACCACGCGGTCCGGGCGGGCCAGCGCGGCGGCCAGGTCGACCATGGTCAGACCGGTGCCGACGAGCAGGACGTCCCCCTTTTCGGCGGGGCCCTCGAGAGCGCCCGGCGCCCAGGGGTCGGCGACGAAGTGCCCGGATCCCCTGAGTTCGGCGCCGGCCCAGTCCTGCGCCGGGGCGAGGCTGCCCAGCGCCAGTACGGCCGCGTCCACCCGTAGCTCACCGCCGCCGGCGAGCCGCAGAACCGGCCCGGATCCCTGCTTGCGTACGGCGACGACTTCGTCCCGCACCCGGTGCAGGCGGGCATGTCCGCACGCCTCGGCGGTGCGCTCGACGATGTCGCTCAGGTACTGCCCGTACACCTGGCGGGAAACGAAGTCACCGGGCGCGGTGTGCGGGTTCCGGTCCGTCAGCCAGCGCAGGAAGTGCCCGGGGTCGTCGGGGAAGGCACTCATGCGGCCGGCGGGCACGTTGAGGAGGTGGCGCGGATCGGACGTGCCGTAGGCGACACCCGGCCCGGTTCGCCCGGCCGGGTCGATCAGCCATATCCCGACCGTCCGGCCGAGCCTGTCGGCCTGCCGCATCAGCTGGACCGCCGTGAGCGACCCCGCCGCGCCGGCCCCGACGACTGCGACGCGGCGCATCAGAGCCGACTTCCCGCACTCGGGGCGTCCTTCGTGCGCACGCCGGTGAAGCCCCCGCCTGCCGTGCAGCAGCCCGGGACGGTCGTGGGGCAGCCCCCTGTCTTCTCGCAGGGGGCCGTGGTGCCGTCACGCGAAACGACCTTGCACATACGCACTCCTCACGTCGGGCGGAGGCCTCTCACCCTCCCCTCGCGGCATCCTTGAGCACCTCGCTCGACCACGGGTCGAGGAACGGTCGTGAGGCAGGCGGACCCCGGTCGTCCGCGACTTCATATCCGCACGAGGGGGAGAGGAGGCTCTTCGCCGCGCACCGCACCGACCGTGGTGTTCTCGGCTTTCACGGTCCCCGCGAGCCGACTGCCGTGCGTGCGCCCCCTGTTCGTCCTGTTCTTGGCGCCTTTCATCGGCCGGCTGAGCGCGACGACGACCACCAAGTTCGCCGGAGCCCTGACCGCGGCGGCGCTGGGCTTCATCGTCATGGCGGCGGCCGCTCTCCTGGCCCGTACCGGCGACGTCTCGATGGCCTGGCTGACCGTCGTCCGCCTGCGGGACGATCAAACGGGACGGCACCCGCCAGTCCAGTGGTTGGTGAGGGTCGGGCCGTGGCTGTGGCCTCGAGAGGTCTGCTCCAGAACCTGGTTCCCTCCTGGTGGAGCTTTACGGCCAGAGGGGGACTGACACGAAAATGCCCCCTTGGTCGGGTGGTTCAGGCGGTGATCGGTTCGAAGCGGATGGTCGGTCCGAGGCTGTTGGCTTCCTTGGTCATGCGGCGCATGGCGCGTTCGGGATCGCGGCGGGTGAAGTGGTCGGCGTCGAGTTCTCGGTAGGGGGTGCGGTCGTGCATGCGGCGACCCCCGTGGTGTGGACGCCTGACAAGGGATCTTCTTGGTCCTGGAAGGTGTAGATCTACGGGGCACGGCCTTCGAAGTGCAGTGCGCAGTTCCGGTCCGACGCGATCGCGTTGTGGCGGGTCCCGGCGGGCAGGCGGACGTTCAAGGGCGTCGTGGCCGATCTGAACGTCGACCCCGAGACGCTCCGCTCCTGGGTGCGCAATGCCGATGGCTCTGCGACCGGAAGCGCCCCGAACCGGACGGTGCGCAGGACGAGTTGGTCCGGCTTCGTGCGGAGAACGAGCGTCTGGCCGAGGCGGAGAAGGAAGGGCAGCTGGAGCGGGAGATTCTGCGCCGGGCAGCGGCGTATCTCGCCATATACCTCGGCCGCGTTCGCCCAGGTCGGCGACGAGTACGGCATCCGCAGACGCATGGGCAGAGTCGGCTCGAGCTACGACTGTCGGTCTCTTGGCACCCGATCCTTGCGGGATCGGGTGCCAAGAGACCGACAGTCGTTCGAACGGTTGCTCAGACCGCGTAGTTGGGACCGTCGGCAGGAGGTCATCGGCAGCGGGCCGCCCATCACACGCGGCAGCCCGGGCGGCAGCGGCGGATTGCGGCGGCCCGTCGTCGTGGCGATCGAGTGGATCTTCCGCATCCGGGGCCGGCGCGGTACCCCGTACCGGCGCAGCGCCTTTTGAGGAACTGTCCCCGGCCGGGGCGGTGCGGGGCTGGGGCAGTGCCCGGTTCGGCACCCGCGTGTCCTGCAGCGTCTGGCGCGGGTTCGCGCCTGGCCGGCGGTGGTATCGCGTGCGCCGTGTCGCCCGGCGGGGTCACCGCCCGGCGAGCGGGTTCTCCCGCACGCTGTGCGGGAAGACGCCGGCGTCCGTGTCCGTGATCGTCTCGGGCGGTGTCGGTATCGGTGTGCCCGCCGGCCGGCTCTGCCCGGTCGTCGTGGCCGTCTCACCCCGCGCGGCCTCGTCCTTCTCGCGGGCTTCGGCGGCGGCATGACCACGGGAGCGATGCTGCTGCGCTGGTGACGGTTCACCGCCCCGGGAGGACGCCCGGGACGAGCCGTTTGCAGAACTGCGGAAAGCATAAAGGCGGTGAGAGAAGACGATCACTGATCCGATTCGTTTAAACTCACTGGCAACGAGGCGGGAAGCGACAGACAAGCAGGAAGACACCATCCGTGCCGAACCCACTGCAGATACTGATCAAGCACCAACTTGAACAGCGCGGTTGGTCCTACAGCGACGTGGCGCGCGCCGGTGGTATTTCACGTTCCACCGTTCACCATCTGGCGACATCGGAGCGGCTGGCCCAGATGCCGCAGCAGAGCACGCTCGAGGGACTGGCCAAGGGGCTCGGCATCCCCGTGGCGCCGGTGCACCGGGCCGCTGCCGAAGCATGCGGAGTCAATCTCTACCGCGAGGACACGCTCGCGGCCGGAGACCCTGAAGTCGCCATCCTGATCGCCAGCGTGCAGAAGCTCAGCCCTGTCGACCGCAAACACGTTTCCGCGCTGGTGGAATCCCTTCTGCGTACCGCTGCGGCCGAGGAGGAGACCCATCCCAGCCGCTAGCGGCTCCGGACGGGGACGCCCGATGCCTGCCGCGCCGAAGCCGGCACCGACGAGGTGCCGCGTGCGGAGCATCTGTTGTCACCCGCCCTCCCCGGCCCAGGGGCGGCGTGCGAAATCCGCGGGGTCTTGGCCGTTGTGGAGCCCCGCGGTCAGAAAGCCCGTGAACTCGCCGCCCTGAGCCATGCGATCACCGTGGCGACCGTCTGGTAGTCGAGCTCGGCGATCCGGGTCGTCACCCCCGCGTTGCGCAGCGACGGGGGGACGCAGGCCGCGTCCATGGCGCAGTGGAGCAGGACTTCATGGGCGCGAGTGGCAGGGAGGTCCTCGTCCATTTTCAGGTCACCTCTGAGGGCCGGTGCGATGGGCAGGCAGGGAGTCGTTCCTGTGTTCTGCATGTTCCCTTTCATGATGGGCGAGCCGGCTCACCTCGGGGGTTTCCGGCAGAGGTGCCTTCGGGCGAAAAGCGGTTCCCTTGCGGTCGTTCACGCCGCAGGCGCACGGTTCGTCGAACCGGCACGCGTGTGAGGCGAACGTCCCGGGAAGACGCTTCGGTTCTTCCGGCAGGTCCCCGGGGTCGTTCCCGTGCTGCCGCGGGGGAAGACGGGGCTCGGCCCTCCTGCGGAAGCGGTCCGCCGAGGCCTGCGCGTACTGGTCCGCGGCGAGGGCGGACTGCGGTGACGGCGCGAGAGCCTGCACGTTCTCGGTGACCGCGTACACGGCCCATCGGACGTGCCGGCTCCCTGCACGCGAAGACTGCGCGGCCTCCCGGGCGAGAGCGGTGTCCAGCGCCCTGAGCACGAGCTCGTGGGCCGCCGCCTGTTCCACGCCCGGGCCCATGGGCCGGCGCCGGTCGATACCGGCGACAGCACAGTACGGAGCACCCGCCGGAGGGGGGTGCTCCCCGGCGTCCGCGGCCCGCCGGCGCTGCGGTGTCCGGTTGCCGGACGCCTGCGGGGCCGCCCACCGGGAGCGGCCGGTCCGCCCCCTGACACCGGCTTGCCGCATGAGCCGTTCGACCGTCCCGCGGCTGACACCGACGCCGTAGAACTGCCGCAGCTCGTGATGAATGCGACGGGAGCCGTACGCGCCCCCGGAGGACCGGTGGACGGAGAGAATGAGCTCGGTCAGCCAGACGTGGTGCTGCGGCCGGACGGAGGGAGCACGCCGGCGCCAGGCGTAGTACCCGGATTCGGAGACGCGCAGGAGCGTGGCCGTCGACCGGACCGTATGCCCCTCCGCCGCCATCACCTGGATGGCCTCGAACCGCCTTTTGGGGGCACCACATCGTTCAGCAGCTCCGTCAGACGCCGGTGGGTGCGCAGTTCGCTCTCCAGCTTCGCGATGCGCGCCAGAGCGGCACTCAGCTCCGAGGACATCTGCCTGCCGGTGAACTGATGCGCCGTCAAATGCGCGTAGGCATGGCGCCAGCGGTACACGGTGGGTCTGCTGAGATGCAGTTCGGCTGCGACGTCCTTGACGGACCGCCCCTCGGCCAGCAGGTCCAAGGCTCGGTCGTGCAGCGAAGAGGGATGCTGTTTGGGCATGTTCCTTCTGGTTTCAGGCCCGGGGATGCTCGCAGGCCCGGCCCGGTGGTCCGAGCCGGTGAAGTGCTGGGGGCGTCGTGAGGCTGCCGGACCGGATCCGGCGACGGACCGGATCCGGTGACAGCCCCGTTCTGTCAGCGGACGTGACGGAGCATGGTGACGGTGGGCCGGAAGCTGCCGGGCAGGTCCGCGGAGTCGCGGTGAGGGGCGGAAGCGGCTTCCTGGTCGAGAATGGTCTTGACCTCGTTCGCCAGCTCGTCGGCACGCTTCTTGACGCCGGCGATTGGCAGGCTCGATGTCCTCAGCGCGGCCACTTCCCGGTGGACGCGTGCGAGTTGACTGCGCGCGGAACGGCTGAGCGTCAACTCCTGGGGGGTGGCGAGGACGAACTGGTACGCACCGGAGAACGTCTCGCATCCGGAACAGTGGTCGTTGGACGACCGGCTGATGTTGGTGGTGTTGACCAGCCGCGCGTTGCGGCCGGAGGCTGTGACGATCTGGTAGGACAAGGCGACGGACCGGCACGGGTCGGAGACGGAGCAGCCCGCGGATTCGGCCATCGCCCGGTTGTTCGCCGTCACCGCGACGAGCGGACCGAACTGGTGGATCTTGAAGGACTCGTCGAACTGGTTGACGTGGATGCGGTCGGCATGCGTGTTCGCCATGTCCACAGCGGTGGAGGAGCTGAAGAGGTGCGAACCGCCGGAGCTCGCACTGGCCACCGTCGTCGTCGCCGCGAGGGCCATCCCGGCGGTTGCGATCATGCCCAGTCGTACGGCGGTCTTGGCGGCAGTGCTGCTGCGCGGCTTGCGGTGTGTCATCGGTTCCTCCTGAGGGGCGAGGGAGCGGGCGGGAAAGGACGGGCTCTTGGCCCTGCCTTACGGTGTTTCCGACGCGGAATCCGTTCCGGCAGGTGTCGGCGACACGGGAACGACCGTGGCCGAGACGGATTCCGACGGCGTGGGGGAAGCGGGGGAGAGGACTGCTGAAGAAGCGTCAGAATTCCTGCTGTGCAACGGAGTCGGCGCGGTGGTGTCCTTGCCCGCCGACGCCGGCGAGCGACTGCCGGGGGAGCCGGAGCCCGAGGCCGCCGTGTCCGGGGAGACGGAACCCCTGCTGGACGCGGGGGAGGGGGAGGGCGTGGCGGGAAGGGTGCGCTGCGGGTGCGGGAGCACGGGCACATCCGCCGGGACCGCCGTGACGTCGTGAGACGGACGCGGTGTGCTGGGCGCGGGCCTCACCGTCGGCACACCGGGCTGGAGGACCGGGGCGACCGGCGACGCCGGAGGCAGCGGCTTGGGGGTCGCACCGTGCCACCACGCGCTGACCAGGAGGGACGCACCTGCCAGCACCGCCACACCGATCACCGCGCGGAGCGGGGTGTTGCCTTCGGTGACGCGCACCGCGCCACGGGCGAGACGGCCGACGATCCGTGCGGTCAGGTAAGCGCCTCCGGCCATGGGGAAGATCAGCATGAGGCTCCCGATGACCCCGACCAGCCCCGCGGCGATCTGCCCGTCACCGAAGGCCGAGAAGGTTCCCGTGAGCTGCTCGGCCAGCGAACGCAGGGCGGTGGACACCAGACGAGGAAGGTTCCACAGGGCGTAGCAGAGCTCCGCCAGCAGCAGGGGAATCATGACGGCGACCCAGACGGACACCACGATCCGGGCGGAGCGCTTGAGGTCTGCCACACCCGGGTGCACCGGACGGCCCGGCAGGATGCTCAGCAGGATGGGTTTCACCTTGCCGTACAGATCAGGGACGCCGGCCAGGTCACCCAGGATGTAGTAACCGTCAAGACGCACGATCGGCATGAGCTGTTCGAGAACCTCGAAGTGCGCCAGGTAGATGGCCGCGAGGAAGTAGGGCTGGCCGGTCACCGCGTAAGCGGCGACCAGGACCAGCATGAAGAGCACATTGAAATAGACGCCGCCCAGGCTCGTCCGCAGACGTCCGCCACGCCCCACCCTGTAGGCGTCGGTGACGTCGGTGTACATGGAGGGCCAGATCAGGAAGATGCCGTAGCCGATCTTTCCCGGCGTCGCTCCGCTGTAACGGCATGCCGATGCGTGTCCGAACTCGTGGAAGACCAGCGACGCGACGGTCAGCACGAAGACGATCAGCATCCAGATCGGTTGCTCCAGGACGCGCAGGACGGATGTCATGGCGCCGTGGAAGCCGAACAGCCAGACATCCATGACCGCCGCGCACATCAGTGACAGGACCACGATGAGCGGTCGGTGGAGCCACGCCAGTGCTGCGGCGATCCGCGCCACCTGTTTCTCGCGGAAGACGACCTTGTGGCCCTTGAGGACCAGCAGGAGGTCGGAGCGGGGTTCCGGCTTTTGCTCCGACTCCGCTTCGTCGGCCGCCACGACACCGAGGGGGATGAGTTTCTTCTCCAGGAGGTAGACCACGTTGTCCGCGGTGACCTCGGCGTCGTGGCGGCCGCTGACGAAGTGGGAGATGCCTTCGGCATCGCGCACTCCGTCGACGGCGCTCACCACCAGGTACAGCAGCCGGGACAGCTGGATCACCTGGCCGTCACCCCGGCGGACGAGGTACTTCGGCTCGGTGGATCCTGATCCCTTGTACTCCCCCATGCGTTCCAGGCCGTGACTCAGCCGTGGAACGGGAAAGGCCGGAAGCACCTGGGTGTCCATCGCCGGCAGACGCACCGTGCTCCAGCTCGACTGGAGAGGAACCGTGGTGTCGTTTCTGACACCGTTCGGACCGTTGCCGCCGACGGGCTGCGTGTCCGGCAGAGGGGCAGCGTCTGGCTGCTGATTTCCGGACACTGCCAACGTTCCTCCTCCGGTGCGGGAAACCCCGCATCCAGCGCGATCACATGGGTGCACGAGAGCTACTGACGGATGGCCGATGTGCTGCGCGACCTGCGGCTGGACGGACCCGGAACACGACGCCCCGTCACCCCCGGCTCTCGCCGGGCGAGGTCACCTGTGCTGGCTCTCTTCGGAACCGCTCGATGCCCACGAGGGAATCCCCTCCTGTTGCACGAGCCGTCCGTCCGGCTGATGTTCCAGCCCGCAGGAGCCGGGCCGGCTGAGCCGGCCCGGCATGATGGCACCAGTTCTAATGACAGATACCGATCATTGGCAGCGTCGGGATTACTGGTGGAGGTTGATCGCCTGCGTGGCCTGCGACTGAGCGACCGCGAACGGCGAGAACGAGTTCGCGGCCAGCGACTCGTTGTGCGCGCCGACGGCGGCGGCCTTGTGCGAGATGTTGGTCGTCTTGGCGAAGTTGAACGAGAACTTCCCCAGCGCCTCACGGCCGGGCAGCAGCTCAGCGGACTCGGCTTCGAGCATCTCGTTGTTCATGATGAAGACCTTTCAGTGTGTGGAAAATATGTCGATTTCCAGCGGATCCGGACCGAGCGCGAGAGCACGGAATGCGTCGGGGTCCATGAGGTCCGACCCGTCGGCCGTGCCGCCCGGCAGAAGTCCTCGCCTGCGGCCAAGCCCGTAGGCGAGCGGTTCCCGTCAGAGCCAGGCCAAGGAGCGAACCTGGCTCTGACGTTCAACGCGCTGCTGTGACAAGGCCCTTGGGAATGCGGGGCCTCGGACAACAGCCGCTGTCCGGAGCCTCCGGACAACTTGTCCGGAGACCCCGGACAGTAGCGGACGGGAAGATGGTTCGCAAACCCCCCAGGAGCAACCTTCATGCCCAAAACGCACGCCAGTTCGCCCCTGATGTCCGGCAGTTGTGCCGACAGGCGCAGACATTCCCCAGGTCAAGACACCGAGGGCGTCCGGCGTGTGCGGACCTCGCGACGGGCGGATCCCGCGGTGCGGTGCCCGGGGAACCCGGCGGATGCGCAGTGGGCCTGCCGGGCGCCGTTGTCGCCGGTGTACGGCAGGGCGGGAAGACGGGCGGACCCGCCGGCACGGGTCCGCCGGTGGCCGGACGGGCCGATCCCGAAGCCCCGGACGCCCGGCCCGTCACCCATCCGGTCCGGTCTCGTTGGCGGTGCGGTGGTGCCGGCCGACGGGGCGAGGTGCGGCCCGGCCGCGTCACGCCCTCTCGCCGCACCGGCCGAAAGCCCGCGTGCGTGCCGGTACGAGGACTTTCGGCCGTCACGCCGGGAGCACGTTCCCCCCGCTCCCGGCTTCGCTCGAGCGGGAGGACCCCTGCGACGCCGCTCCTTGGCGGGCGTCCGTGGTCCGCCGCGGTACTGGCCCGGCGGCTCCGCGACTCGTCGGTGGACGGACGGCTCGGTCTTCGGTTCGGCGATACGCCTGAGGGCCGCCTCCGGATCGGAAAGGCTGTCGCCGGCCGCATCGGGTACGGTCGTCACCGCTTCCACCTGATCGACGCCGAGGGTGGGCCGCCGGTCCGGCGGAGGCCCGCCGGCCAGCCTGTTCGGCCGCCCGGCGGCGAGGCGTCGTCGCCATGTGCGAACCGTGTCCGCGGCCACCTCCAGGTCCCTGGCGACCGGGACGGCCAGCGGCACCTCGGGCCCCGCGCGCGCCGGCACGATCCGTGCGCGCAGAGCCGGGGCGTGGTTCGGTGTCGCCCGGCGCTCCAGCACCGTTCGCTCGTCCGCGGAGAGCGGCGGCGGCTCCGGCTTGGGGCCGCGACGGGGAATCGGCGCAGGGCACCCGGGCCGCGTCGAGCCAGGGGGATGACTCCTCGGGCCGATCCGTTCTGAACTTGCCACACAGGAGCAGGAGTTGAGTGATAGCGCCAAATCGGTGCGCAGGAATTTGCATATTTGGTTATAAGTGGAATATTTCAGTGAATCCAGAAGAGGATTGTCCCGTCATGGCTTTTCGGGTGCGTCACGCGTAAGCGTCGGCCGGGGCGGGTGTTTGGTGTGTTCATGGCAGACAGTGCGACGCGTGGCGCGGTTCACCGGCGACGTGGGTCGGTGCACGGCCGGGCGGATCCGCCCGCACGGAGAAGGCCCGCTCCCTCGAGGGGTGGTCCGACTGCCGCCCCCCGCCGCCCCTCGTCGGCATCCTCGTGGCGCGGCGCGATCACCGACGTGCCGAAGCGGTGCGGACCCCGACGGGCGGTGCCGCGGCCGACGGCCCCGGCGCCGTGAACGGCTGTGTCAAGATCATGTCATTGGTGACCAGCAATTACGGACCGGCTTTGGTGAAACGCTGCGTCCGCCGGGTGCTGTCGATCGCTGTTGTTTCAGGGCTGTCGAGGATCTCCGGCGCATAAGAGCGTCCCATGCGCCGTGCTGCTTTCTCGGATCTTGCCCAGGATTCCGAGGTGGACCAATAACTGCGAAAGATTGGGGCTTTTGTCGCTATCCTCTTGCTCTACCCGGGCTGGGCGGGTTTCCTGATGAAGCATCGTTGGAGGGGTCCAAGTGTTCGTCGTCCAAGGATCATCCACCACGGCTGTCGTGCGCGGTACTACAGGGGAGCCGGTGATCCTGCTCTCCGGGGAGCTACCGGAATGCCTGACGGCCGCGGCCTTGGATGATGTAATGAACATGGCTTTGGCGGTTCTCAGCGGAGACGAGATGAGGCTATTCAGATCGTGCCTCACGGCCTTGTGCTGCGGAGAAGAACTAGAGGAGCGCCATATTGAGGTGAGCGGAGCGGTCCTGACAATCTTCAGGAGATGACCGGAACGCACTTCTTTATTCTCACAAGAAACGATTCGTCAGTCGGGACGGTTGACTGTACGGTTCGACGGGTTTACGAGCGCGGGGCGGGGTGAGGGCGGCGACCTCGTTATTCATATCAGATGACGAATTTCGTTGCGGCCGTATGCTCGACCGTTCGGATGTTCGATCGCACGGTGTGCCGTCCGTGCCGCTCGCCCCGCTGCGCGGGTGGCGATCTCGCGGGCGGGCGGGCGGGCCGGGCGGGTCTTCGGTGGAGGGCGGTCCCGTCGCCGGGCGGTCTTCCGGGGCTCTGCCGGCGTGGTCCCTGTCCGCGGCGGATTACGGGTCCCACCGGGATCGGCGGCTCGGGTCCCGACTGCCGCGCGGTTCGGTCCCGCGTTCCGCGATGGCGCGCGGGTGCCCTGGAGGGATGCCGGACAGGGCGGGGAGCCGCACGGATCGACCACGGGCCCGCTCCGGTCCGGACGCGTTGGAAGCGGAGGGGTGTTGCCGCGGAAGGCCTACCCGCCGGCGAGCCTGAGTGACGACGGCGACTCGAAGGGCCCATCGGGAACCGGCCGCTGCGGAAGACCGGTTCTCACGGTCGGGCGCCGCGCCGGGTGTGACGCCACGCGGTCCGCAGGGCGACCCGGGAACCGCGTGGTGCCGACGTCAGGGCACTGCCCGCCGCAGGACTTCGCGCGACGGCGGGCAGTGCCATGGTTGACGATCCGGGGTCACCGGAGCCGGCTGGGTACTCAGACCCGGTGGCTGTGGTGGTGCTTCCCGCCGTGGTGGTGCTTCCCGCCGTGGTGGTGCTTCCAGTTGCAGTGACGGTCCCGGTCGTGGCCCCGGCCCCAGTCGTCACCGCGGCCCCGGTCGTAGTCCCAGCCGCGGTCCCGGTCGTGGCCCCGGCCCCAGTCGTCACCGTGGCCCCGGTCGTAGTCCCAGCCGCGGTCCCGGTCGTGGCCCCGGCCCCAGTTGTCACCGCGGTCCCGGTCGTAGTCCCAGCCGCGGTCCCGATCGTGGCCCCGGCCCCAGTCGTCACCGCGGTCCCGGTCGTGGCCCCGGTCGTCACCACGGCCCCGGTCACCGTCGTGGTTGCGAGGCTCCAGGGGGGAGTTCGCGACCACGGGCGGTGCCTTGGGGCCGGGAGCCGGAGTGGCCGCCGCCGAACCCGCAAGCGGCAGAATGACGGCCCCGGCCGTCAGAACTGCGGCAGCCAAAGTTCCAGCCATGCGCTTCACTGATTGATCCTCCTTTAATTTCAGGGCAATCTCAGCCCGGAAAACGACAGTACCCGCAACTTTTGGAACGGTAATGTAGGCAACTGGCCTCGTGTCCAATGGGTCGACGTGATCTCGAGGATCTAAACAGCAGGTCGGAGGGCGTGGGCAAGCGGCCCGCAGCTTCCATTCCATCCGGAAATGGATCAGCGAAAACACTCGACCGGAGGACGGCTCGTGCGAGTCGAATGAACAAGGCTCCGGACAGGCCGGCAGGGGCCTGTCCGGGACCCAATCCTTTAATTCCTGATGCAAAGTGCCCGGCCTTCCAGAGAGGCGGATCGTCTGCTTCCATCGCACCTGCCAGGATGCATTCCGAGAAAACCTCATATTTGCTCGATCGAAATGCCTCGATCTTTCTGGAGGGGCTTTCGATATCTTTCTCGCATCCCCGGGCCGCCTTGAGGGATTACGGGACGTGACCGAGCCGGACGGTTCGCCGCAGAGGCCTGTCGGCTGGAAGAAGGCCCTGGGGACCCGCTGCCCGTACCCGGCCCCGTTCGGGCGGCATTGACCGCTGCCGGTTCCTCGGAAGCTGTCGGCTGCCGCCGCGGTCTTCCTGCGAAAAGCGTGCGGCGAGGTCGGATACGTACAGGAAGCAGGCCGGTGCAGCGGCGGTCTGGAAGGCGGCGATCGCACGCCGGGTCATCGGCACGCCCAGGCGCGGAAGCCGCGGATTCGCTTCGCCTTGGATCTCGTGGACGAAGGGACGCGGACCGGCCGTGCCCCGCGGCAACCCCGGGCACGGCCGCCCCGCGCCCCTGGAGCCGCGGCCGGTGGCGGCGGGGGGGGGGGGGGGCAACCCCGCGGGCCCCACACCTTCCCCACGGAGGGGCTCCAACTGACCAGCCCCCGGGGGCGGGCCG
>NZ_JBIAQZ010000014.1:117251-172834 GCF_042889485.1 Streptomyces sp. NPDC002580
CTGCGGGGCCCCCGGGGGGGCGGGGCGGGTGTGTGTGTTCTGTGTTGGGGGGGGGGCTCCGGGGGGGGGCGGCGGGCCCCCCCGCGGCCGGGGGGGCCCCCCCCCCCGCCGCGAGCCCTTGGAGCAGCGGCCGGTGGCGGCGGTGGCGGGGTGGGCAAGGGCCAGGAGTCCGCAGAGCGCGGTCAGCGCGGCCGGCGGTGCCCAGCGGCGCCGGCCCGGTCGGCGGGTCGCCGGCATGGGGTGATGTCCGTTTCGTTCGGTACGCGGGTGAGTGGGGGCGTGTCAGCCACGGTCGGCTCCGGCTGCCGGGGCGCCCGCGCCGTTGGGGGTCTCGGCGGAGGGGCGGTCGGAGCGGCAGCGCGCCAGCTCGGCCGCGGTGAGCGGGCCGGTGCGCTGGTGGACGCGGTCGGCGAGCTGCGGGGAGGAATAGTCCGGGACCGTGTACAGGTGCCAGCCCTGGTTCGGGTCGGCGGGCGTGGGATCGGAGGTGAACCAGCCCTCGGTGCGCCGGCGTCCGTTCTGGGTCTCGATCCAGGAGATCTCGCCGGGGCTGATCACTTCCCTGACGGCGCGGTCGGCGGCCGGGCTCCAGGCGGGGCCGGTGCCGGTGGTGAACGGCCCGTTCATGTTCGAGGCGGTGGCGCCCGCGCCTGCCGGCGGCACATCAAGGACAAGCCACCATGCGGGGCAGCGAAAAAGAGAGCCAACCCCGCCGGTCCTGCCACTCCGGCGCCACCCGGGTGCCGGTGTCCCCTACTTTGGCATTGACGCGAAGAAGACCGCCGCTTTTCGCAGCACCTCGATCGTCTCCGCCTGCTCACGGTTCTGCCGCCGCAGCCGCCGCAGCTCTTCCCGCTCCGTGCTCGTCAGCTCGCCCGGAACCCCCTGCCCGCGGTCGACCGCATCCCGCTTGACCCAGTTCCGCAGCCCCTCGGCACTGACCCCGATCTCCCGGGCTACCTCGGTGACGGTCTTCCCGGAAGACCGACCAGCACGACCGCGTCCCGCTTGAACTCCTCCGTATACCGCCTGCTGCGGTTGCTCTTGCTTCCTACCTGGCACTACTTCCCCTGGAACCTCACGTCCCAGTCTCCAGGTGTCCGACATCAAGGGGAAGCTTCAACCTCAACTTCCCCTGCAATCACGGACTCCACGCTACGAGGGGAGGGACACGCGAGGATTGCCAGAGGCCATGTTCACCATTCCCTCAGGCGCAGGGGCCCGCTCCGGAACTGGCCGGAAACAGATGTGCCGCGGGTGGGAACCGATGGGCCGCGGGCGGTGTAGCAAGAGTGTGAGGACGCGGGAGGGGGGCCGCATCGTCGTCGACGAGGCCGTGGTGATCGCACGGGTACGCGCCGGGGAGCCGGAGGCGTACGCGGAGCTGGTCCGTGCCCACACGGGCATCGCGATCAGGGCGGCCAGGGCGCTCGGAGCGGGCGCGGACGCGGAGGACGTGGTGCAGCAGGCCTTCATCAAGGCGTACTGCTCGCTGGGGCGCTTCCGGGACGGTTCGGCGTTCAAGCCCTGGCTGCTGTCGATCGTCGCCAATGAGACGAGGAACATCGCGCGGACGGCGGTGCGTCAGCGGACACTGGCCGGTCGGGAGGCGGCGCTGGCGAAGGCGGCGCCGCTGATACCAGAATCGGCGGACCCGGCGGTCGCGGCGCTGGAGTCGGAACGGCGCTCCGCGCTGCTGGCGGCTCTGGAGCAGCTGAGCGAGGACCACCGCCTCGTCGTCACGTACCGCTATCTCCTGGAGATGGACGAACCGGAGACGGCCCAGGCCCTGGGCTGGCCGCGCGGCACGGTGAAGTCCCGGCTCAACCGCGCCCTGCGCAAGCTGGGCCGGCTGCTGCCCGCCTTCGAACCTCGGGAGCCTCGGGAAGGGGGTGACGAGCATGAGTGAGTCGTATGGGGACGGAGGCGCCGGCGGCGCGGAGTCCGGCCGCGAGCGGGCCCGGCGAGCCCGTGCGGACGTCTCCCGGCTGCCGGACGAACTGGGGGCGCTCGGGCGGTCGCTGGACGGTCCGGGGGCCGACGGCGAGGAGTCGATGGTCGAGCGGGTACTGGAGGACATACTCGCGATGGGGGTACCGCCCGCGCCTTCCGGGCGGCGGGAGGGGATCCCGCTCCCACCGCCCGGGACTCCGGGGCCCCGCGAGCGGCTGCGCGCGGTGCGCCGCTGGGTGAGGGCCCGCCGGCGGGCCCTCACCGCGGGCCTGTGCGGAGTGCTGGCGGTCCTGGTGCTCACGCCCCCGGTGCGGGCGGCGGTCGTCGACTGGTTCGGCTTCGGCGGGGTCGAGGTGCGCTACGACCCGTCGGCGGTGCCCTCGGCCGGGGCCCGGGTGCCGGGCTGCCCCGGGCCCTCGCTGACCCTGGCTCAGGCCGGACGGCGGGCCGGGTTCGAGCCCCTCGTGCCCGACGCCCTCGGGGCGCCGGACGCGGTGACGGTGACACCCGAACCGCGAGGCCGGCTGTTGATGAGCCTGTGCTGGATCGAGCACGGGCGCACGGTCCGGATCGACGCGTATCCGGCGCGGCTGGACATCGGCTTCACCAAGACGGTGCGGGAGCCGCCGCAGTGGCTGCGCCTGGACGGTGACGAGGAGTTCGGCGATCCGGCGCTGTGGTTCCCGAGGCCGCATCGTCTGAGCTTCTGGCTCGTCGACCCGGACGGCGGCCGCTTCACCCGCTCCGAGCGGACCGCCGGACCCACGCTGCTGTGGATGCACGACGGCGACGTGACGCTCCGGCTGGAGGGAGTGTCCTCGAAGGCCCGGGCACTGGAGATCGCCAGGTCGCTGAAGTAGCCGGGTCCGCCGTCTCCGGGCACGGCTCGGAATGCGCGGGCACCGGGTGGGAACCCCGGCCGGTCGGGCGGTGTACCAGAAGTGACAGACGACGTGAGGGCGGACCGCACGTCGATCGGCCGGCCGGTTCGGGGGTTCCATGCGCAGACTTCGTGAACTGCTCACTGCTACAGGGGTATTGGTATCGGCTCTGGCGGTCGTGCTGCTGGCGGCACCGTCCGCCCTGGCCGGCGGATCGATGAGTGTGCTGCTGGTCTCGCCGGAGAGCGCGGAGAGCGCGGCGCTGTACCACTCGGACAAGGAGTACGGCGAGTTGATGCGGCTTCTGGGCGGGGCGGACTCGGACAGCCGCGAGGTGGAGCTGCCGGGGCTCGGCGCGGCCGACGGACCCCAGGTCAGTGTGACCTGGATGGCCCATGACGTGTTGCCCTGGCGGGTGGACCGCGTCCATCCGGACGCTTCGTGGAGCGAGGACGTCTGGATCAACACCACGACCGACATGACGACCATGGACAGCTACTGGCACAAGGCCCGGCAGCCGGCCAAGGTGCGGACGCTGCTCAAGAAGCTGGGAATCCTGGGCAGGCTGAAGGCGCAGGGCGCCGGAGGAATCCACCCAGGTCCCCGGCAGACACCGGAGGGCACGAGTGCCGATCCGTCGCCCACGTCCACATCCACGTCCACGTCCACCGCTCGGTCCCGCACGAGGACCGCCGCCGCGACCGGCGACGGCACCGACTGGTGGTGGGCGATACCCGGGGCGGCGGCAGGAGCCGTGCTGGCCCGGATACGACGGCCTCACAAGGGGGAGCCCCGACAGGAGCTGCGGGACGTGTAGGTGCCAGCCGGATCGAGGGAGGGGGGGACATATGAGGGGCCGGGTCGAACGGATCAGGAACGGGGTGCGGGTCCTGTTACTCGGGTCCATGGCATTGGCCGCGCTCGGCGCAGCACAGGCCCCTGCCTCGGCGGGTGCCTGGGGGCTCGGTAAGGGCGACAGCCCGGACATGGCCCTGGTCATCGCGGGCGACACGGGGCGGACGACCACGCTGCACGCCGGGGAGCGGGACTTCGGACGGCTGTGGCGGCTGCTGTCGCCCCGGTACACGGGGACCGAGAGGGTGCCCGAAGCGTGGACGCACGGCCGTTTTCCCGAGGTGAGGGTCACCGTGATCTGGGGGCTGACCGGTGTCGGGGGCTGGCCGCAGACCAGTCGGGCGCCCGGCGGCGATGTCGCCGTCGAGCGCCAGGACCAGCTGTTCCTCACGCCGGACGGAACGCTGTGGGTGCGGTCGGATCCCTCGCCCGACGTGGTGGACGACGACATCCGCTGGCATCGGGCGCCGAGCGCGATGTTCGGGCAACTGGCGCAGGAGGGGAGGCTGTTCGGTTCCCGGCCCGCGGCGGTGGCCGCCGTGGCGGAGCCGGACGCGGTGGACCGGGCGCGGTGGATGCTGCCCGGACTCGCGGTGGGCTTGGCTCTCGGCGCCGGTGTTCCGTGGTTCGTACGGCGCGCGGCGGCCCGGCGTGAGGACGCGGGACCGCCGCGGGAGCCACGACAGGAACTGATCGACTTGTGAGGACCGGACCGCCGAGTGCCTCGGGCCGGTAGCGCACAGCACAACGATGACCACCATGGCGACAGCATCGAGAGCAGCCAACCAGATCGGTACTCCGGACGACGGCGTACGCGCTTCTGGACGGCACCTCCTGCCCATCGGCCGGATCGCCGCCGACACCCCGTACTGCTCCGGAAAACACAAGCGCCCCGGCATGAACGTCCATGCGTCACGGATCCCTTCGGCCGACCGCTGTGGGCTTTTGCGGCCCCGCCCGGCTCCACCCACGACCTGACCGCCGTGCACGAACACGGCATCATCGACGCGCCCGCAACGGCAGGATTGAAGTGCTGGGCGGACAAGGCGTACCAAGGAGCCGGCCGCCATGTCCGCGTACCTTTCCGGGGCCACCGGCTCAAGCGCCGGAAGCGACCGGTACAACAGCACCCACGCCGAAATCCGGTGCCTCGGCGAGCAGGCCGTGGCCGTCCTGAAGGGCCGGCGCCTGCTACGCAAGCTCCGCTGCGGCACCAACCTGATCACCAGCATGGTGAAGGCCGTCGTCGTCCTTCACCACGCCTCGACCTGAGGTGGGAAAGGGCTCAGTGAGGAACGGTTGGCTCGGGCCAGGGCGCGACTGCCGGGTGTTCTGCTGGTCAGCACCCGTATCACCTCCTCGCACGACTCCCGGGCGAACAGGCGCAGGCCGAGCACGAAGTACACGACCGGTCGGGCCGAAAGCAGGCGCCGCTGCCGCTCGGCGCGATCGTGCTTGGCGACAGCCGCGTCCACCAACCCCAGCGGAAGACCTTCGTCAAAACCCCTATGCGCGACCGGCACCCGCCCCCCCCCGACCTTCCACGACGTGGGCAACGGGCCGCCCAGCTCAAAAGCAACTGCATTACCCCGGCCCCCCGCCCCCGGCCCCCCCTCGGTCAGCCGCCGATCCAGGCGTCGACCATCTCCAGCTGCTCAACCGCGGGCTCGGGCGGACGAAAACCCAGTGCCGCGGTGACCACCTGGTCCACGACCGGGTGCAGACGTTCCTCGACGAACCTCTTCCAGTCGGCCTCCGACTCCCAGACATCGGTGTACCGCAGCCCGCCGGGTGTGCGGTGGACGAGATGGGCCACCAGCCCCCGGGGCTTGTCCGGCCCCAGCCCTTCCTTGATACGTGCGTAGGTGGCCGGGTCGATCGGCACCTCGAAGGTGAACGCGTACGTCACGGGACCACATCCTTCATATTCAACCGAAGCTATTTCGGATGAATATGGCTAGCATCGTTCGTGTGGAGAGACAGGTCAAGAGGCAGTACGACATGAGCCGTCGCCAAGCAGCGGCGCAGGCGACCCGGCAGGCGATCCTGGACGCGGCGACGCGGCTGTTCACCGAACACGGCTACGCGGCGACCACGATGGCGCAGCTCGCCGAGTGCGCCGGCGTCGCGGTCGACACCGTCTACACGGTGGCGGGCCGCAAACCGGCGCTGTTCCTGCAACTGGTGGAGTCCGCCATCTCCGGCACCGACGACGCCGTTCCGGCGGCCGAGCGCGGCTACGTGCGCGAAATGCGTGCCGAGCCGGACGCGGCCCGCAAACTACGCCGCTATGCGCGGGCCGTCCGGGAGATGCACGCCCGGCTGGCGCCGCTGCTGCGCGTCGCCCGCGGGGGGCCGCCGGAGGCCGCGGAGGTCTGGCAGGGCATCGCCCGGCGCCGTGCGGACAACATGCGGCTGCTCGCCCGGGACCTGGCCGCAACGGGGCAGCTGCGCCACGAACTGGACCTGGAGGAGGTGGCCGACGTCATCTGGGCCACCAACTCGCCCGAGTTCTACTGCCTGCTGGTCGAGGACCGCGGCTGGCCGCCCGAGCGGTTCGAGCGGTGGCTCGCCGATAGCTGGTGCCGACTGCTGCTCAACTGATCCTGGCCGCCAGACCGGGGATGGGGTCTGTCAAACGAGTGCTGTAACTGGGGTGGTGGGGGTTGCTGGCGGGCCGCTGAGAGGCGGCCGTCGAAGGTGATGTCGAAGGCGTTGAGTGCGGTCTTCCAGCGCATGGTCCAGCGGGCCTGGCCCTTGCCGGTGGGGTCGAGCGACATGATTGCCATGTAGACGCACTTCGACGCGGCCTGCTCGTTGGGGAAGTGCCCTCCGGCCTTGACCGCCCGACGGATGCGGGCGTTGACCGACTCGATCGCGTTCGTCGTGCAGACGATGCGGCGGATCTCGGTGTCGAAGCAGAGGAACGGGGTGAACTCTTCCCCTGCGTTCTCCCAGAGCCGCACGATCGCCGGGTACTTCTTTCCCCGGGTGTCGGCGAACTCGGCGAACCGATCGAGTGCGGCCTCCTCGGTCGCCGCGGTGTGGACAGGCTTGAGGGCACGCGCGATCTTGTCCCAGTCCTGGCGGGCGGCAGGTGCCGGGCGGGTGGGGCCGTCCGGGACCGACTTCTGTCCGCCGGCGCCGCCGTGGGGCGGGCAGAACAGCCGCCACTGCCGGGAACCGCACCTTCCGAGGAACCGCAACTCCTCCCGAGCGGAACGTTTCCCGTCCCTTTCGGGGGTACACGAGCGCCGAACTCACCGGAGAACGGCGTCAGGAGTGCCATGCGTGCCAAGGTCGGATACTTCAAGACCAGGTCACTCAGGAGACGTCTGCGCCGCTGCGCCCGCGAGGTGTTCGGCTGGGAGCGACTGCGCCCCTCCCAGCTCGACGCCATGACAGCCGTGATGGAGGGACGCGACACCATCGTGGTGATGCCGACCGGCGCCGGGAAGTCCGCCGTGTACCAGGTGCCGGGGGTGCTGCTGAACGGGCCGACCGTCGTGGTCTCGCCCCTGATCGCCCTCCAGCGGGACCAGGTCGCCCATCTCGCCCGCATCGAGGGATCCGATGCCTCGGCCGTCAACTCCGCCCAGCGCCCGCGGGACAACGAGGCGGTGTGGGAGCGCGTACGCGAAGGCCGCCTGGACTTCCTGTTCGTCTCGCCCGAGCAGCTCGCCAAGGACGAGGTGGTGGAGCAG
Organism: Streptomyces sp. NPDC002580; assembly: GCF_042889485.1. Taxonomy (NCBI): domain Bacteria; kingdom Bacillati; phylum Actinomycetota; class Actinomycetes; order Kitasatosporales; family Streptomycetaceae; genus Streptomyces; species Streptomyces sp. NPDC002580. The sequence goes on from NZ_JBIAQZ010000014.1 coordinate 124,645, forward strand.
ATCGCCGCGGCCGGCCCCGCGTTGATGGTGGTCGACGAGGCGCACTGCGTGTCCTCCTGGGGATACGACTTCCGGCCCGACTACCTGTCCCTGTGCCATGTCCGCGAACGCATCGGCCGGCCTCCGCTTCTCGCCCTCACCGCCAGCGCGGCGGCCCCCGTGCGGGCCGACATCGTGGAGCGCCTCGGCATGCGCGAGGCGCACGAGGTGGTCGCGGGGTTCGACCGCCGCAACATCACGCTGGAGGTCGTACGGCACCGGGAGAACGCGGGCAAGCGCCGGTGGGTGGTGGAGCGGGCCGCGGCCGAGGCCAAACCGGGCATCGTCTACGCGGGAACACGGCGGGAGGCGGAGGAGTACGCCCGGGAGCTGTCGGCGCTCGGATTCGACAGCGCCGCCTATCACGCGGGGCTGGCGGCGGCCGAGCGCTCCCGCACGCACGACCGCTTCCGGGACGGCGAACTCGACGTGGTCGTCGCCACCTCCGCGTTCGGCATGGGCATCGACAAGCCGAACATCCGCTTCGTGCTGCACGCGTCGGTGCCCGGTTCCCTCGACACGTACTACCAGGAGATCGGCCGGGCGGGCCGCGACGGAGAGGCGTCGACGGCGATCCTCGCCTACCGGCCCGAGGACCTCGGCGTGCAGCGGTTCCGGACGGGCACACCCCCCGACCCGGAGGTACTGGGCGGGCTGATCGACGCGGTGCGCGAGCACCCGGAACCGGTCACGGCCACCGGTCTGCGCGAACGGACCGGGCTGTCTCCGACCCCGCTGACGTCGATGCTGCACCTGCTGGAGGAGGCCGGAGCCGTGACGACGCGCAAGCGCGGTGCCATCGCGGCCGTGCCCGGGGCGCGGCGGGACGCCTGCGTCCGCGAGGCGGTGCGGATCGCCTCCGCCCGTGTCGATCTGGAGCGTTCCCGGGTGGAGATGATGCGGGCGTACGCCGAGACGAACGGCTGCCGCCGCAGGCACATGCTCGGATACTTCGGGGAGAGCCTGGCGGAAGGCGACTGCGCGGGCTGCGACACCTGCGCCCGTACCAAGGAGTTGAAGGAGGCCCCCCTGCGGACGGAGGACATCCTGTCCGGTACGGGTCCTGAGCCGCTCGGGCCCGTGGCGTCCGACGGCGCCTTCCCGCCCGGGACGCGGGTGGGACACAGGACGTGGGGCGAGGGCGAGGTGATGAGCGAGGAGGGGAACAGGATCACCGTCCTGTTCGAGAGCGTGGGCTATCGCACCCTGTCCCTCCCCGCCGTCCAGGCGCGGGGCCTGCTGACACCGGTGCCGTCGACCGCGACGAGGAACTGACCGCTGCCCGCTGAGGAGACAGCCGCCCCCCGCCGGCAGGCGCGCGATGCCGACAACATCCCCGCCACGGCCCGCAACGGGACGGGCCGCCCGGCACGCCGCGGCATCATCGCTCAAGGCCGGGGCCCGGCTCGTACTCCCGGGAGCCCCGTAAGCCCTTCCTCACCCCTTCAGCCCGAGCCAGAAACTGATGGCTGAAGCGAGTGCGCCGCCTGCCACCATGACTACGAACTGCCTGACCTCGGGCCAGGTGATGAACTGCTGCTTGAACTTCTTCACCAGTGGTTTCCTTTTCTCTAAACACCGTTGCAGTACCAGACGGTCGCCTCCGTGCGCTGCTCACTTCTCGGGGACCCGAAAGACCGATGCCGGCGACCGCCTGGCGTGGGTCGGCGCCCGCACCTCGGGGTCGCCGGCTGCCCTGACCGGAGGGGCGTTCCTCGTACGGAGGCTTCTGCGGGCGAGTTGGTCGGCGTTAGGTGAGGTCATGGGTCTCCCGGCCGGACGGGAGTTTGGGCAGTCCGATGAGGGCGCCGATGCCGAGGTGCTCAAGGAGGTGCTTTGAGGTGGCAGCCGTCGATGAGTTCCATACGGCCGGTTCGGCGTAGAGACCTTGATCGCGGGGGAAGTTGAGGATCATGGCAGGCAAGAGCGGACGTCCGACGCGGGCTTCCGTGAGAGAGGGGGCGTGCGGATCATCACCGAGACGGGCAAGCCGACCGCGCGGGTCACGAAGGATTTCGTGATCAACGGGACCGTGTCGGTTGCCGCGGGTCTGCGGAGCTGACGGGAAACCGCCCGCCGAGTCCGAACAGATCATCCGGGAAACGCGATCCCAGACCGATCAGGAGGACCGAGCCGCATGACCGACGTCGCTGCGAGGCCAGGGGACAGGCAGATCGACCTGCCCCGTGGGCGAGTTCGGAGGGGCAGCCCGGCCGAGGCAGCGTGAGCACAGTCGGCGGCCCGTGCGGGCGGGCGCCGTTCGGACCCCTTCGGTCCCCTGGAAGGTGGAGGACGCGTCGGTGCGAGTGGGAACAGCAGACGCAGCGGACCTTGAGGTCCTGCTGGACCAACGGCGGTACCGCGCGCTGGAGCGGATACTTGAGGAGCGTGGCGAGGAGTCGTTGCTGCGCGATGCAGGGGCCTGGACAGCCGTCCTGCGCTCACTGCTGGAGCGGGGGCTAGTCGGAGCGGCGGCTGCCATGGCCCGGCGGGCCGAGGGGCGTTTCGCCCCATCGGACGCGGCTGGCCTTTGGACGCGCTTTCCGGCGCTCTTTGCCCAGGACCCCGCAGCCGTGCCGGCGCTCGCGGCCGATCTGCTTGCCGAGGCACGGGGGACGGCGGACGGCCTCTTGACCCCCCTGGCCGACCGGGCCGCGGCAGCCGAATTCGCCTTCCTGGTCAGTGCGGTGCTGTTCCCCCTCGAAGGAGGGCGGACGGCGCGCCGCGAGGAGGCACTGCGCGACGCAAGAACCGCCGTACGGCTGTGCCAGCGGGCGGGGCCACCACGGCGCGCCGAACGGGTGCAGCGCAGCGCATTCCGGTTGCTGCGCCAGGCGCCGGCCGATTCGACGGCCGCGACGGAGTGGCTTCGGTCGGCGAGGGAGACCGCCCGGGCTCGGGGTGACCTGTGGTCCGTGGCCGAGAGCGACCTCCTCCAGGCTGAGGTTGACTTGGAGGAAGCCCTCGCGGCGACCGAATTCGACAGTGTGTCTCCGCCGCCGGAATCCTGGGCCGCCCAAGTACATGCGCTGCAAGCGGTGGCGCAGCGCATCCGGGCGGGTGGCGGCCTCATGGCCTCGGCCCGGGCGCGGTGGATGGCAGCGGACCTACTGCTGAAATACGGTGTCTCGGCAGGCGAGGACCTGGCCCGGGCCGCCCTCCGCGGATTCCGCGACGGCGGCGATGTCGGCATCGAACTGGTGATCCGTCACGCAATGTTGCGCTGGTACCTGGTCCGCGGGGACGCGGCCCGGGCCGAGCGGCACCGAGTCCGCGCCCGGAACCTGACCGGGTGGTCGAGGACGTGGGTTGGTGAGAGCGTCCACGCGGCGGCGGTCCTGGAGGATCTCACCCGGCGCGGCGACCTCGGCCAGGTGGAACTCCACACTGCCAGGCACTCAGGCTGGATACAGGAGCCCGTCAGCCGGGCGGTGCAGCGCAGTGCGGCGCTCTCACTGATGGGCTTGACCCAGGACGCCGCAGCGACCCTGCGCGAGCTCGACGACGCGCCAGCAGACGAGCCGTCCCCACTGGCCGCGGACGCGGACCTGCTCCTGGGTACCCACCTGACGGACACCGATCCTGGAGCCGCGGTGTCCGTCCTGCTGCGGGGCGCGGACACAGCGCACAGACAGGGCATACCCCTGGAGGAAGCCCAGTGTCTGGCGGCGGCGGCATGGACCGCGGCCGTCGCCGCGCAACGGGGCGCCCCCGTGTCGTCCCCGGCAGAGATCGAGCGACGGTTCGCGGCGGCGGAGCAACTCATCGGGCAGGCACCGCCCGACCTCACCGCCCACGTCCAGATGGTCAAGCTCTGCCACCTCCAGCACCAGGACGCCTTCTTCCGCCAGGACTGGGACGGGTGTGTCCGGTATCTGGTGCTTGCCGAGCAGGTCTGCCGCGGCTACGGCCTGGGACCTCTGCTGGCCGACACCCTCTCGTTCGCTGCCCTCACCCTGATACAGGGCGGCCGCACGGGAATCGACGTCCACAAGGAGACCGACGCCCTGCTGGCAGAGGCGTCCGAGCTGCGCCGCCGGGCCGACTACGCGGGCGAGGCATGGCGCGGTCCCTACCACCGGGCGGTCAACGCCCTGGAGTCCGGGGACCGTAACCCTGACCCCGAGATCCGTCGGCAGCGTTGGACGGCGAGTGCCGAGTTCCTCGCCACCGCCGCAGTCGCGATCGACGGACTGCGGTCGAAGGCCGCGGTCGCGGGCACCGCCCCCGAACAGGCGCAGGACGCCAGGATGGCCGCCGTGCGAGGGAAAGAAGAGGTCTACCGGCTGGGCTTCGAACTCCACCAGTACCGCCTGGGCGACGCCTCCGCCGCCCTGCTCTGGCTCGAACGGGCCAAAGCCCGGGCACTGCTCGACGGAGTCGAGGCGCTCGGCGGGTCCGCCGCCGGGCAGGCCGGCCGGATCGCCCCGCTGCCCGGCCCCGTGACCGTGGCCCAGATGCGGGCGGCGCTCGCCAGGGAGGAGCAACGCGCGGACGGGCGGCGGGTGTTACTCGCGCAGTACCGCTGCGTCCCCGCCGGCACGCTGGTGTACGGACTGCGCTCGGACTGGGACGAACCCCGTCTCGCCGTGGTGCCGCTGCGGTACTCCGAGATCACTGAGCAGGCCCGGATGTGGTTCCGGGTGCCGGGCGGGGTCCGGATGATGATGGAGGACTGCGACGGCGACGTCGGCGACTGGCACCGCCTGGCACCACTGGTGGACCCGCTGGCCGAGTGGTCGGATCCCGGGGACTTCGTCCATCTGCTTCCTCACGGCGTCCTGCACGAACTGCCGCTGCACACCCTGCCCGTGGACGGGGTCCCGCTGCTGCTTCGCAACCCCGTGTGCTACGCGCCCTCGGCAGCCGTTCTGCACGGACTGTGGCACAGGACCCGGCGGGCGGCCGACGCCAGACGGGGACGAGCAGCCGTGTTCGGCGACCCGCGCGGCAACCTGCCCCGCGCGGCGCACGAGGCCCAGACTGTGGCCGAACTCCTCGACCTGCGCGCCGAATTGGAGGAGGAGGTCACGCTGGCCCGGGTGCGCGCGGCCTTGCGCGAGGACGGCCTGGTGCACCTCGCCGCCCACGGTGTTCTGTCCGCCGGCAACGGCTTTGAACGTGGCATGGAACTCGCGGACGGCCGACTGCACGCATCCGCCCTGCTCGGTGAACAGACCTCCGCCTGCGGAACGGTAGTGCTCAGCGGTTGCGAGACCGGCGTCAACGAGCAGCGCCCGGGGGACGAACCAGTGGGCCTCGCCCGGGCCCTGCTCCTCGGCGGCAGTTCGTGTGTCGTGGTCAGCCAGTGGCAGGTCGCCGACGACGCCGCAGCCGAACTGCTCATGGCCTTTCACCGGGAGTTGCGAGCCGGCGCGGGCGCACCCTTGGCCCTGCACCGGGCCGCCCTCGACTCGGCCGGTGGGACGGACCCGCGACAGCACTTCTACCATTGGGGACCGTTTACGGCCGTGGGGGATTGGACGTGATTCTGCGCCGGGTAGCACCAGGATGCGGTGGCAGTGTCGTGACGAATGATCAACTCGACTGGGTGAGAGGCGAAATGGTGGACGCATCCGGCGGAGCGACAGAGTCGGGGTGGCGGGAAGGCCCGACGCCCGTCGAGTTCGACCTGGAGGTGGACGAGGCGGCCCTAAACGAGCGTGCCGCCGGCCCCGCCATCCTCGACGAGGAGGTGCGCCTACTGGCCAAGGCCAACCGGTTCACCCTGAGCCTGGGACCCATCGAGCTGGACGCCGCCGCTTCCGAAAGCGAGACGGTGCTCGACATTCCGTTGCTGTGCGTCGGGCACCCGCACCCCGAGTGCGAGCTTGAGTGGCTGAGCGTGAGTCTGTCCGTCCGGCCCGGCCGGGTGCTCGACCTCATCCCGGGTTCCGAGGTCTCGGACCAGCCCGTCAAGGTGACCAGAAGGGGCACCGCCGGACTCTCCTTCGACACGAGTGTGACCCTGCTGGCTCCCGAAGCCGCTCTGGAGCGCAGCAGCGAGCAGGACGTCTACTTCCCGACCCTGCTGGCAAGCGGGAAGGACATGCAGTTGGCCAAGTGGACGTTCCAGCGCGTCGGCGTGGCCCCGCTGCGAGTCGACCGCCTGCTGCGCGTCCTGGCTCGCTTCTCGGACGAGGCTGTGCCCGGGAGCCTGCAGGTGACCTTGCGGGCGAAGGTCACGGTGCGCGGTTGGCAGGGCGCGATCCCGCTGCTCGGCAGGCGGAAGATCGAGCGCGCCCTCCACTCCGGCTGAACGGTTCAGCCGAACCGCATTGTTCGCCGCGCTCCTTCTGCCCGTCTTCTCGACCGTGACGGTCTTCTGGCCGCGGCACGGGGGTGAGCCCGCGGGCGTGGGGGCGTTGCTTGGGCACGAAGAGGCAGGCGGCGCGGGCGCGGAGACGATCGATCCAGGTCTGCTTGTCGATTTTCTCGGAGATCAGATCCTTGGTGGCGTCCTTGAGGCTCTTGGACGTGGGGGGCAGTACCCGTTGTCCTCGACGAGTTCGGCCCCGGCGAAGCCCGCCTGGATGCCGAGCTGGTCTTTGGCGTAGTCGTGGACGGGCTCGTAGCCCATGGCCCGGATCGGAAGCTGGAAGTTCTCCGGCTTCTGGTCGTTGCAGGAACGGTCGCCGGTCCGGTAGCCGCGCGGGAGGCTGCCGTCGAGCTGCTGCAGGGCTTCGACGGTGACGTGACCGGGGCGGTGGCTGGGTCTATCGATGGAGAAGGCGATGACCAAGGCGGGTACCACGTCGGGGTCAGAGGTGCCGTAGGACAGCGGGGCGCCGTCGTGGTGGGGGTCCCGGGCGATGACGAGGGAGGCGTCGACGGCTCGGAGGATGCGGTGAACGATGAGTGGTTCGATCGACCGTGTGCCGTCGGCGCGGGGCCGTCTCGCGGTATGACGAGGCTCTCAGGCCATGATTCGTGGCCGCCACTGCTCGGGCCGGATCCGCGGGCGGCTCAAGTGCCTGGCGCACGCGGTTGGGCGGCGGTACCCGGCTGGTTCACTGCACCGCTTGCGGAAGATGGCCGCGCTGCACCGCGTGGACCCCGGCCTGGAAGCGGCTGCGGGCGTCCAGGCTGGTGATTACGCTGTTGGTCAGTCGGCGAGCGGTGCGGACCGACACGCCCAGGCTGTTCGCGATGCTCTCGTCGGTGCGGCCCTGGGCCATCAGCCGCAATGTCTCCTGCTGGGCGCGGGTCAGCCCGCTCTCGGTCGGCTGGTGGGCCTTGCCCAGCGGGCAGGCCTCCGCCCAGACGTACTCGAACAGGCTGATCAGCATGGTGAGAAGGCCGGGCCCACTGACGATGTACGCGCCGGCTCCGGTGTCGTCCGCCTGGGCGGCGACCAGGGCCAGCCGTCGATCGAAGATGATCATTCTGTTGGGCAGGCTGGGCACAGTGCGGATGCTCGCTCCGTGCTCTTCCAACCAGCGGGCGTGATCCACCGTCGGTGCGTCCCTGCGGATGCTGTCAACGTAGACCGTCCGCATCTGCACCCCGCGTTCGAGCAGACGGAGATTCAACGGTTTCGACGCCTTCATGTTCGCCGGCGTCTGGGGACCGCCGGGGGCGAACGTCAGGAACTCCTCCTCCACCTGGCTGTTGAACATTTCCAGGTGGTCGCGGATGGACTCGACGCCCTCCACGTACTGGAGACCCAGACCGGGGGTGACGTCCTGGAGATGCGCATAGTCGGCGATCAGTTCGGCGGCGGCCGCACGGGTCGTCTCCAGACGCTGTCGTTGCGCGGCGACCTCGGCTTCTTGGCGAGCGAGGAGGATCTGCATGGCGAGCAGAGGGCTCACGGCCCGCGCTTGCGGACTGTCCTCGGGACTGTTGCGCACCAGGGTCAGTTCCGTCAGAGCGTCCAGCGCCCTGCGGACGTCCTCGACCGTCGTTCCGAGACGTTCGGCCATCTCGGCAAGGCTGTCGTCTGGCCGTGCCAGCATCGATCGGTAGACGGCTTCCACGCTGGGATCCAGACCCAGTTGGCCGGACATCGAAGCGCTCTCCCCCTTGAGCAGTTCCACTGAAAACCGGATCGCGGAATAGTGGTCGCCATCAAGCCGCCCCGGTTGAACCTCGAGTCAGTGTATCCAAGCGCACAACCCCCTGAGCTGGGCCAAGACGAGGTGTGTGCCGAGGGGCGTCTGGGCGAAACGCCTCTTCGTTCTCGACAAGGTCCGCTAGGTAGGCCGCATGTATCTGGTACATACCGAACTGCAGCATTCCGGCAGTGCGTCGCTGACAGCCGCCGCAGCCCACGCCGTTGCTCGGGTGGACGGGGTGGAGCACGCCAGTGCCCATCCCGATGCACGGCCCTATCCGGTGCTGGCCATCTATACGCGGGCCCGTTCAGTGACCGAGGCCGCCGGTTTCGCGGCGCGGGCGTGGCACACGGCGGCCGCGCGGGAGCAGCTCGGGGACTGGACCATCGTGCGTATACGCTCCTACCGGATCGGGCTTGCGGGGGACCGCGAGCAGGCCGACTGAACTTCTGCTGGTAGTGCGCCAGGTGCCAGAGGCGGCGGTGTACAGGCCACAGGAAGGGAAGTTCGGTTCGCCAGCAGCAATATGCCCTCGTCGGTTTGCCCAGCAGCCACCAGGACAAGGGGCTTCTGCTGACCTCGTTGGAGTTGAGGGCGGCCCCGATCAGGACCATGCTTCGCGCTCCGCAAGGGCGACAGGACGGGCCTGCTGCAGGACTCCGCCGGCCCCCGGGTAAGGCAAGGGTGCCGTCGGCGCCGGCAGGCACGTCGAAGACCGTGCCGTCCACGAGGACTGTGCGCAAGCCGCGCCAAAACATCTCATCACGGCCGGTTGGAATCGTCGGCTTCGTGGTGGCCTCGAACAGTGCGCGCACCGGCGCGCTGTCCACCCGGTTCCGAGTCCGGGAGCCCCGTCGATCGGTACGACGTAGCCGTCCCAGTGACCCTCGCACACCGCATTCTGATCCACCGTCAACGGATCACTGCGCACATCGGCGACCTTGGCTCGGCGTTGACATCGCGGGTCACTCGTCCTGCTGACCTGCTGTTCTTCCCAGGGCAGGGGGGCGGCCGTTCTCCACGCTTCGAGATGGCGAGTCACGAAGTCGAGAGAACGACCGTTGTGCAGGGGTTTGCCCGATGCCCGCTGGGGGTTGGTCGAGTCCGCCCCGACTGCCTGGCGGGCCGAGCGCAGGGGCAAGGGCCTGGATATCGGGCGCCCGCCCCGGCACGACCTGCGCCGGGTCGTGGACGCCATCTTGTATGTCGACCGGACCGGGATCCCCTGGTGCTGCCTGTCGTACGACTTCGCACCGTGGGAGACCGTCCACGGATACTTCGCCGCGTGGCAGAAGGGCGGTGTCTTCCACCAGCTCAACGGCATCTTGCGCCAGTTGGTACGTCAGGCCGAAGGTCGGAGCATCGAGCCGAGCGCCTGCGTGCTCGATGCCCAGAGCGTCAAGACCTCCGCGAACGTGCCGGCCGCCGGGTGGGGAATCGACGCGGGGAAGAAGATCGCAGGCCGCAAGCGTCACCTCGGCGTCGACGCTCTCGGCCTGCTCCTCGCCGTCCGGGTCACCGCGGCCAGCGTCTTCGGCAACGTCGGCGGCATCCACCCGCTGTCCCGGATCGCTACCTCAAACCCGCAGGTCAGAAAGGCCTGGACCGACACCGGACACCGCACCGGAGCCATCGATCACGGTGCCCGCCCCGGCATCGACGTCGAAGCCGTCCGCCGGGATCCGGCCGTGAAGGGATCCAAGGTGATCCCGCGGCGCCGGGTCGTCGAGCGGACCTTCGGCTGGCTGACGCACCATCGCCGTCCCGCCCGCGACCACGAGACCCGTCCGCATCGCTCCGAAGCCATGATCCGCACCGCGATGATCGACCTCATCAGCCGACGACTGATCCGCGAATCCGCCCTGAGCTGGCGCGATGCCTGACTCGGAACCAAACACTACCCCAGGGAAAAACGCTCTTTGGGGGTTGGTCCACGTTGGGCATTCCCCCTGCCGTTTCGCATGCGCCGGACCCTGGACCGTTCCGCACGTGGCCACTTCGGCCAAGGCCACTTTGCCCGTCCCGATTCCTCTTCAGCCGCCCCGCAGTGCGGATGCAAGATCTTCAGCGACAGACCAACGAACGGCGCACAAGGAGGAACATCATGTGCATTGTCAAGGTTCTCGCTCTGACGCTGGCCGGCAGCGCTGCTGCTCTCGTTTTCGCTTTCTCCGGGCACGGCCAGGGCGCGTCCGTCGACGCCAGCCCAGCTGCGGGCGGTGTCCACGTCATGGCGACCCCCCTGGACGACTCTGGCTGGCAGTGACCGGTCCTGTCATCACCTCCGGCCTTCAGGAGCAGTAGACGTGAGCTTCGGTGACACCCGGTCCCTCGTGACGGGAGACGCCCAGCAGCTGATCCGGCTGCGCGACGAGATCCTGGCGACCGCCCCCGTCCACAGTGTTCCCGTCACCCGCCTCGTCGTCGCGGACAGTCCGCGGCTGGCCGGCGAGGATCCCGCCCATGTACGGGCCCTGGCCGAGGCCGAGGGCTCACTGCCACCGCTGGTGGTGCACCGCGGGACGATGCGGGTGATTGACGGGATCGCACGGCTGCGGGCCGCGACGGGCAAGGGGCAGTCGATGGTCGCGGTCCGGTACTTCGACGGAACCCCGCAGGAGGCGGCCCTGCTCGCGGTCGCCATGAACATCACACACGGACGGCCGCTGACACTGGAGGACCGCATCGCCGCCGCGCTGCGTATCTTCGTGTCACATCCGCACTGGTCGGACCGGGCGGTGGCACTGCTGGCCGGGCTGTCGGGCGCGAAGATCGCAGCCCTGCGCCGGGACGGGGCGGGGGCCCAGGGCGGGCGGCGGATCGGCAGGGACGGGCGGGCCCGCCCGGTCGACGCGGCCGCGGGCCGCGAGCGTGCCCGGCAGCTGCTGGAGCAGAACCCGGGCGCCTCGATGCGGCAGATCGCCCGCGAGGCCGGCATCTCGGCCGCGACCGTGGCGGACGTACGGGACCGGCTGCGGCGCGGCGAGAGTGCGGTGCCGGTGCGGTGTGCCGTTGTGGCGGCGGACCGGCAGGTGACGCAGCGGGTCGTCACCGCGGTGCCGCGGCGGACGCCGAAGACCGCCGACGAACTCACCGCGACGGTACAGGCTCTGCACCGGGATCCCTCCTTGCGGCAGAGCGAGGAGGGGCGGTCACTGCTGCGCATGTTGAGCGTGTGCGGGATGTTCGCCCGGGACCGTGAGAGCATCGCCGCGGCGCTGCCGTGGCACTGCCGTTCGCAGCTGGCGGAGTTGCTGCTGGACTACGCCCAGGTCTGCCAGGACTTCGCGGGCGAACTGAATGCCGATCCGGGGCGTGTTCGACTGCACGCCGTGGGCAGTTGAGCGGACAAGTTCCGCCGAATTCACCGCCGCAAGTGCTCACTTTCGCGTGATTGACGAAAAGCGGCGCCTCGACAAAACTCATCACGCTGGTTTCGCCACCGCCTTCCCTATTTATTTTCGCTGAGGGGTCTCCTTTGTCTCGTCCTGCTGAAATTCGGCCCGAAAAGCGGGCGGATGAAAACGATGGTCGTGCTCCTCGCGGCAGCGAACAGAAGGCGTCGGACACCTCGGTCGAGGAACTGGTTCAGCGGATCGCCGATGTTTTCGGACGGCGGCTCGACTGCGCTTCACTCGGCCCCGACGACGATTTCTTCCAGCGTGGTGGATCGTCGTTCCTGGCGGCGCTGTGCACTGCGGAACTGCGTAAACAGGGAATCACCCTGGCAATCCAGGACATTTTCGTGGCCTCCACTCCACAGTCGCTGGCGCTCCGGATACAGCCGCTGCAGAAGGCTCAGTGAGAATGTTCGAAAAACTTCTGTCCGCGCCGCTTGTCACTGATGTCGCGCCCTCCTTGGACTTGGTCGCTTTTCCCTGCGCCGGATCGGGCTCCGCCGGTCTGCGGGGCTGGCGGGAGATCCTGCCGACTGACTGGCGTTTCACCATCGCCTGCCTGCCGGGACGCGAGACCAGCTACGGACAGCCCTTCGCGCGGGACATGGCCCGCCTGGCCGACGACATCGCGCAGGATCTGCGGGGCCGTCGCGCGCAGGACCCCGACCTCCCCCTGGTGCTGTTCGGCCACAGCATGGGCGGCCTGCTGGCACAGCTCGTGGCGCACCGCGTCCCGACCGATGCCCTCGTGGTGGCCGCCTGCCCGCCGCCCGGCCGACGCGACGCCCAGGACGACGGCAGGCTCCTGGACCACGACGAGCTGCGGCGCGAAGTGGCGGGGGTGCTCCAGGCAGTGTCGCCGATCGAGCCGGGCCTGCTGGACGAGCTGGTCGAGCTCACCGCCCCCGTCCTGGCCGCCGACATCGAGCTGCTCGCCACCTACCAGGCGCCCACCACCGCCCTGGACTGCGACATCTGGGCGCTGTACGGCGACGGCGACTGCATCGAACCGTTGCCGTGGGCGGACGAGACGACCGCCGTCGCCGAGCGCCGTGTGCTGTCCGGGTCCCATTTCTTTGTCCAGGAGTCGCCGCAGGCCGTCGTCGCCGAGCTGCGTCGCTGCCTGACACCGGTCCGGAAGGGGAAGGCATGACCGCCCCGGTGCTGCTGGTGTTCGACTACCCCGGCCGGCGCCCGGAAGCACGCGTCTCCGACCTGCGCCTGGAGAACGACGGGTACGACGTGCGTCAGCTCATGTGCCCTCCGCTGCCGAGGGAGGCCTCCGCGGCGGCGTACGCGGAGCATGCCCTCGCCACGGCCGGGGTCCCGGCCGTGGCCGTGCACGCGGTGCTGGCGTACTGCATGGCTGCTCCGCTCGCACAGGAGGCCGCAGCAATCACGGGCTGCCCGCGGCTGCTGCTGTTCGACGGGGAGCCGTCCACCCCCAAGGCCGTCGAGACGGAGTACCGCGGACTGCTGACCTCGGTGGGCGCGCCGTCGGCCCTTCCGCCCTGGTGGAGCGGCGAGCTGATCGAGGAGCGTTCGGACGCCTTCTTGACGTACTCGGAACGCCATCTGACCGAGTCGGTCCGCCGCTCGCTGGTGGATCAGGAGGACCCCGACAGCGCCGGCGACGACGAGGCCTTCGCCCCCCTGGTGGGCAGCTTCCTGGACTGGCTGGCCTACCTGGTCGCGGCCCATCGCACCGACCACCCGGCTTGGGGCGGCACGGTCGTCAACGTCCTGTCGCGGCAGCAGCCAGAGGTCCTTGCCTGGCCAGGAGCCCGGACGACCCGGTCGGTCCGGGTCGACACGGCACGCGAGGACCTGTTGACCGGCACCATCACCCGCCGCCTCGTTCTGGAGGCTCTGGACACCCCGCGCCGAGACGGGCACGGAATCAGCGAGGAAGGAGCGCAATGACGCACAGTAAGCCGTCGCAGCCGACCACTGCCACGCTCACCGAGATGTGGGCGGCCGCCGTTGCCCGGCAGCCCGGGGCACCGGCCGTACGAGACGACCGGGAGGCCCTCAGCTATGCCGAGCTCGACGCCTACTCCGACGCCGTCGCCCACGCCCTGACCGAGGCCGGAATAGGGCCGGAGGACCGTGTCGCGCTCAGCCTCGGCCGTGGGGTCGGTGTCTTCGCCGCGCTCCTGGGTGTGCTCAAGGCGGGCGGCGCCTACGTCGCCATCGATCCGCGTTACCCTGCCGCGCGCCGCGACATGATGATCGAGGACAGTGGTGCCTCCCTGGTTCTTGCCGACCCCGAGTGGCTCGCCGACGTACCGGCCGAACGCGTGCTGCCCCTGCCGGAGTTCGACAGGGCAGCCGCGGTCACGCGCCCGGATGTCCGGGTGCGCCCCCACAACGCGGCGTGCGTGCTGTTCACCTCCGGATCCTCGGGCCGACCCAAGGCGACGGTCCTGGAGCACCGAAGCGTCGTCGGATTCGCCCGCAACAGCGCGCTGCCAGAGCTGACCGGACAGGACCGCGTGGGGCAGATATCGAGCCTGTCCTTCGACGCCTTCCACTTCGAGACCTGGTGTTCCCTGGCCCAGGGCGCCGAAATCGTCGTCCTGCCGGCCCTGTCTGACCTGCTCGCCTCCGACCTGCAGCGCACACTGCGGCGGCTGCGCATCACCGCGATGCTCGTTCCCACCATGGCGGTCAACCACGTGGTCCGTGAGGACCGCGACGCGTTCGCGCCGCTGCGGATCCTGCACACCGGCGGCGACGCAATCCTCGCCGACACCTGCCGTGACCTGCTCGCCGGGGACTTCGCCGGCCGGCTCTTCAACCTCTACGGGCCCACCGAGGCCACCACCGCGTGTTCCGCCTTCGAGGTGCGTGACCTGCCCTCCGACGCCGACAGCGTGCCCATCGGACAGGCGGTGGACGGCGCTCATCTGTACCTGCTCGACGAGGAGTTGCGGCTGGTCGACGAGGGCGAGGTCGGTCAGCTGTTCGTCGGTGGGTACGGCGTGGCCCGGGGCTACTTCGGCGACCCGGCGCTGACCGCGGAGAAGTTCCTGCCCGACCCCTTCCGGGCCGACGGCACCCGCATGTACGCCACCGGTGACCTGGTGCGCCAACAGCCCGACGGACAGCTGGACTTCGTCGGGCGTGCCGACCACCAGGTCAAGATCCGCGGTTACCGGGTCGAGCCCGGGGAGGTCGAGCGCCTGCTGTCCCGGCATCCGCAAGTGCGCGAAGCGGCGGTCCTCCCGGTCGGCCGGGACCAGGATCGTGCCCTGGTCGCCTTCGTCGTCCGGCGCGGACCCCTGCAGCCCGAGGAGATACGGGAGTTCACCAAGCTGACGCTGCCGGACCACATGGTCCCCAGCAAGATCCTGGTCGTCCCGAAGATCCCGGCCACCGACAACGGCAAACGCGACCGCGCAGCCCTCCTCGGCATCCTCGAGTCCGACGAGGCCCGGGCCCGCTCCTACGAGGCGCCGTCCACACAGAGCGAGCGGATCCTGGCGGGCATCTGGTCCGAACTGCTGGCGGTGGAGCAGGTGGGGGCGAACGACGACTTCTTCGCCCTCGGCGGCAACTCCATGCTCGCCTTCCGCGTCCGGCAGAGGGTCAAGCGCGAGACGGGCGCCGCTCTGGACTTCCGCGAGATCCTGGAGAAGCCGGCGCTCCGCGACATCGCCCTCTCGCTGGAGCCCCAGCTGCGGGCGGCGGTGTGACGATGTCCGCCACCACAGTCATCGACCTGACCGACGTCGGCCTGTTCGCCGCGAACCGGCACCATGAGACCTTCCGTCACCTGCGCGCACACGCGCCGGTGTACCGGAACCCCCTGCCGGACGGCACCGGGTTCTGGGCGCTGACCCGCTATGACGACGTGCTGACCGCCTATCGCGATCACGAAACCTTCAGCTCCGCGCACGGCGCGATCCTCGGCGGCTCCTTCCGCGCCAGCGGCGACACGGCCTCCGGTGACATGCTCGTCGCCTCCGACCCGCCCCGGCACCGGATGCTGCGCCGTGCCATGCACCCCCCGTTCAGCCCCGGCATGGTCGACCGCGTCACGAGCCAGGTCCGCAGCCTGCTGCGCGAGGCCGTCCAGCGGATCCGGCACGAGGGCGGCTGCGACATCGCTCTCGACTTCGCCCCGCTGCTGCCCGCAGGCGCCCTGATGGCACTGTTCGGCGTCGGGCTGGACGACGCCCACCACATCGTGAGCCTCACCCGCAGGATGGTCGGCTACCGCGATCCCGTCTTGTGCGAGCAGACCGGTGACGAGCGGATACGGCTCGCGCATGCCCAGAGCGAGATCTTCGAGTACTTCGCCGACCTGCTCGACGAGCGCCGCGACGACCCGGGGCGGGACGACGTCATCGGCATGCTGCTGCGCGCCGAGCTCAACGGACAGGCCCTGGACGACGCGCAGATCCTCTACAACTGCATGAACATCGCGGTCGGTGGCAACGAGACCTCCTCGTACACCACCTGCACAGGATTCCTCGCGCTGCTGGAGAACCCCGGCGAGTGGCGGCGGCTGCGCGAGGATCCGGCCCTGCTGCCTTCGGCACTGGAGGAGATCCTGCGGTGGAGCTCCACCAACGCCTACGTGCAGCGCGTCGCGCTCCGTGACACCAGGGTCCACGGGGTGGAGATCACCGCCGGAGACATCGTGACCCTGTGGAACGTCTCCGCGAACCGGGACGGCGACCATTTCACCGATCCGGACCGGTTCGACATCACACGCAACCCCAACCGGCACCTTTCCTTCGGCAGCGGTCTGCACCGCTGCATCGGGGCGCCCGCCGGAAACGCGGAGCTGGCCGAGGCGTTCACCGCTCTGATCGGCAGCGGGCTGGAGTTCCGGCTTGCCGGCGACCCGGTCCGGCTGCGCTCCAACTTCATCCTCGGTTTCACGTCGCTGCCCGTCGAGACGGTCGTCTGACGACAGGTCCGCCGTACGTCCGCCCCCGCGTCGTCCACGAGGGCCCACCCCCCAGGGAACACACGTGTCTCAACAACCTTCTCCCCGTCCGCAGGAAGTGCCCCGAGATCCCGTTGCGCTGCGGGACTGGGCGCTGGAGCTGAAGCGGTACGCCGCCGAGAAGCTCCCGGCCTATCTCGTGCCGGACGTCGTCACGGTCCTCGACGACCTGCCGATGACGCCCAACGGAAAGATCGACCGGAAGGCGCTTGCCGCCACCGAGGTGCCGGTCGCCCCCGTGGGGCGGGCTCCGCGGACCACGGCGGAGAAGGAGCTGTGCGCCCTGTTCGCGGAGGTGCTCCAGCTGCCGGGCGTCGGCGTCGACACCGACTTCTTCGCCGTGGGCGGCAACTCGCTGCTGGCGATGCGGCTGGTATGGCGGGTCCGCTCGCGGCTGGGCTACGAGCTCAGTGTGCGCGAGGTGTTCGACGCGCCCACCGTGGCGGCGCTCGCTCCCCGGCTCACGGTCAGCAGCGTGCCCACCCCGTCGCTGGAGCGTCGGGCGGACGACGGGCCGGTGCCCCTCTCCCCGGCCCAGCGACGACTGTGGTTCCTCAACCGGCTGGAGGACGGCACGGCGACCTACAACATCCCGTTGCCGCTACGGCTGCGAGGCAGGCTCGACCACGACGCGCTGTGGGTCGCGCTGGCCGCCCTGGTGGAACGCCACGAAGCCCTGCGCACCGTCTTCCCCGAAACCGCCGGCGAGCCCCGTCAGCTGGTGCTGGGTTCCGACCGGGCCCGGCCCGAGCCCAGCCTGGTCGCACTCGACCCGGAGGAACTGGTCGCCCACCAGAGGGAGTTCGAACACCGGGGCTTCGACCTGCGGGTCGATCCACCGCTGCGGGCACAGCTGATCGCCCTCGGTGAGGAGGAGCACGTACTGCTGCTCGTCATCCACCACATCGCCTGCGA
This sequence comes from Streptomyces sp. NPDC002580, assembly GCF_042889485.1. NCBI lineage: Bacteria > Bacillati > Actinomycetota > Actinomycetes > Kitasatosporales > Streptomycetaceae > Streptomyces > Streptomyces sp. NPDC002580. Next base: position 142,014 of record NZ_JBIAQZ010000014.1, read on the forward strand.
CGGGTGGTCCCTGGCCCCGCTCGCCCGGGACCTCGCCGCCGCCTATGCCGCCCACGAACGCGGCGGTACGGCCCAACTGCCCCCGCTCGCGGTGCAGTACCGGGACTTCACCCTCTGGCAGCGTGACGTGCTCGGTTCCGTCGAGGAGCCCGAGAGCCTGATGTCCCGGCAGCTCGCGTTCTGGAGCGAGGCCCTCAAGGGCGTCCCGGATCAGCTCGCTCTCCCCGCCGACCGGCCGCGTCCCGCCCGCGCCGGCCACCAGGGTGCCGTCGTCGACTTCGTCCTCGGCCCCGAACTCACCCGCGCCGTCGACCGGTTCGCGGCCGAGACGGGAGCCAGCGCGTTCATGGTCGTACAGGCCGCGCTCGCCGCCACTCTGACCCGGCTGGGCGCCGGTCACGACATCCCCGTCGGCACCCCTGTAGCCGGACGCGCCGACGAGGCCCTCGACGACATGGTCGGGTTCTTCGCCAACACGCTCGTCCTGCGCACGGACACCTCGGGGGACCCCAGCTTCCGGGAACTGCTGCGCCGGGTACGTGAGTTCGCCTTCCAGGCGTTCTCCCACCAGGACCTGCCCTTCGACGTCCTGGTCGAAGCCCTCAACCCGCGCCGCTCCCCGGCCCATCACCCGCTGTTCCAGGTCATGCTCGTGTTCGAGAACACCGCGGGAGCGCCGGTCCGGCTGCCCGGTATCGAGGTGGCCGAGGAACGTTCCCTGCTCGACGTGGCCCGCTTCGACCTGGTGTTCAACATGACGCCTCCGGCCGTTCCCGGGGAGGGCGCCACGGAGTGCTTCGTGGAGTACTCGACCGACCTGTTCGACCGCGGTACGGCCCAGCGCATCGCCGACTACCTGGTGGCGACCCTGGAGCAGGCCCTGGCCGACCCGGACGGTGCCATCGGGCGGCTCGACATACGCTCCCCGGGAGAACGCGACCAGGTCCGAACGTGGAACAGCACCGGGCGACCGGTCGAAACAGCCTCCCTCCCCCTGCTCTTCGAAGCGCAGGTGGCCCGCACTCCGGACCGCACCGCGGTCGTCCACGAAGCCGAGACGGCGACGTTCGCGCAGCTCAACGCCCGCGCCAATCAGCTCGCCCGGCACCTGACGCGACTCGGCGCCGGACCCGAGCGGATCGTCGCGCTGGCCATGCCCCGCTCCCTCGACATGGTCGTCGCCCTGTGGGCGGTGCTGAAGGCCGGCGCCGCCTACCTGCCGGTGGACCTCGACCACCCGGCCGCCCGCGTCCGGGCCATGCTGGAGGACGCCACCCCGCTGCTGGTGCTGACCACCGTGGACGCCGCCGAGCATCTGCCGGCCGACGTGGCCCCCCTCTGCGTGGACGACCCTGTCCTGCGGGAACGACTCGCAGGGCTGGGCACGGCAAACCTGACCGACGCCGAGCGTCCGGTACCGCTGCGTCCTGAGCACCCCCTGTATGTCATCTACACCTCCGGCTCGACCGGCCGGCCCAAGGGCGTCGTCATGCCGGCGGCCCCGATCGTCAACCTGCTGGCCTGGCATGCCGCTGTCATGCCGGCCGAACCCGACTCGGTCACTGCGCAGTTCGCGTCGCTGAGTTTCGACCCCGCGGCCCAGGAGATCCTCTCCGCGGGCACCGGCGGCAAGACGCTCGCGGTGCCCACCGACGACATCCGGCGGAGCCCCGCCGACCTGGCCCACTGGCTCGACCGGCACCAGGTCACGGAACTGTTCGCCCCCACCGCCCTGATCGAGCTGCTGTGCCAGGAGGCGCTGCGACTGGGCCTGGACCTGCCGAAACTGCGGCATGTGGCCCAGGGCGGCGAGGCTCTGATCCTCAGCGACGCGGTGCGCGCCTTCTTCGACGGAGTCCCCGGCAGGCGTCTGCACAACTACTACGGGCCCACCGAGACCCACGCGGCCACCGGCCACACGGTGGAGCGGCCCGTAGCCGGGCAGCCGTCCCAGGTACCCATCGGTTCGCCCATCTGGAACACCCGGGTCCATCTGGTCGACGAGAACCTGCGCCCGGTGCCGCTGGGTGTGCCCGGCGAGGTCTGCGTCGCGGGTGCGGCAGTGGCCCGCGGCTACCTCGACCGGCCCGTGGAGACGGCGCAGCGGTTCGTACCGGACCCCTACGGCCCGCCGGGCAGCCGTATGTACCGCACCGGTGACCTGGCCCGGTGGCGCTCCGACGGACAGCTGGAGTTCTTGGGCCGCAACGACTTCCAGGTCAAGATCAGGGGCTTCCGGATCGAGCTGGGCGAGGTCGAGGAGGCCCTGCGCGCCGCCCCGGCCGTGGCGCAGGCCGTGGTGACGGCGGGCGGCGCGGAACGGGCGGGGAAGCGCCTGATCGCGTACGTCGTCGCCCGGCCCGGGCAGACACCCGACCCGGCGCGGATCAGGGAGTCCGTCGCCCGGCAGCTGCCCGGCTACATGGTCCCGGCCGCGGTGGTGGTCCTGGACCGGCTGCCCGTCAACCCCAACGGCAAGGTGGACCGGCTCGCACTGCCCGTCCCCGCCGCAGCGGCCGTGCCGGCCGGGCGCCCACCCGCGACCGAGCGCGAGCGGCGGCTGTGCGCGCTCGTCGCCGACCTGTTGGGACTGCCGGTGGTCGGGGTCACCGACAACTTCTTCGAGATCGGCGGGCATTCCCTGCTCGTCACCCGGCTCATCGACGACATCCGCTCGGCGCTCGGCCTGGAACTTCCCGTCCGCGCCTTCTTCGACGAGCCCACCGTCGAAGGTTTGACGCAGCGCCTGACTCCCGTGGCGCGGTCGCGGCCCGCGCTGCGCCGCAGAGCGGACCGCTAGCCACGGCACCGGCCGCTCACGGCTCAGGACACCCATGGCTCAGGCTCCATCGCTTCGACCGATCGCTCACGAAGGGTTTTCGACATGGCAGAACAGCGGTATGCGGCCGCGTCCGCGCAGCAGCGGCTGTGGCTGCTCCAGACCCTGGAGCCGGAGGGGACCGCCTATCACCTGACCGAGGCGTTCCGGGTGACGGGCCCGCTGGACATCGAGGCTCTGGCCCGTGCCACGCGGGAGCTGTGCGACCGGCACGAGGCGCTGCGCACCCGGTTCGAACAGGTCGACGGAACGATTCTCCAGGTCATCGCCGAACCGGGCACCGACGGAGCCGGGCCCGCCTTCCACCACACCCGGTTCGACGCTGCCGCCGGACCCGCCCGCGAAGCAGCACTGGCGCGCTTCCACCGGGCCGTGCTGGACGAACCCTTCGACCTGCGCACGGGGCCTCTGCTGCGGGTGCACGTCGCCGACGCGGACCCGGACGAGCACGTCGTGGCCGTCACCGCGCACCACATCGTGTGCGACGGCTGGTCGATGCGCCTGGCGCTGGACGAACTGGCCGCCCTGTACCGAGGCTTCGTGCTCGGCGAGCCCGCACGGCTGCCCGAGCCGGACCTGCAGTACACGGACTACGCGCTCTGGGAGCGGGAGTGGCTTGACGAGGAGCGCACGGAGGAGTGCCTGCGGTACTGGCGCGCGCAGCTGGCCGACGCTCCCACGGTGCTGTCGCTCCCGGGCGACCGCCCGCGGCGCACCACCGGTTTCCCCGCGTCCGGGGTGCACGAGTTCCCGTTGCCCCAGGATGTCACCGACCGTGTCCGCGAGCTGGCGCGTACCAGCAGGTCCAGTCCGTCCGTCGTGCTGCTGGCAGCCTTCCACGCCTTCTTGGCGCGCATCACGGGCGAGTGCGACGTCCTCGTCGGCCATCCCGTGAGCGGCCGCACCCGGGCGGGTACCGAGTCGCTGGTCGGCATGCTGGTCAACACGCTTCCGCTGCGCGGCGACATGCGCGACGACCCGTCCTTCCAGGAGCTGCTCCAGCGGGTGCGCACGAGCATGCTGGACGGCCAGGAGTACGGGGAGTTGCCGTTCGAGCGCATGGTCGAGGAGGTCAACCCCGACCGGGCCCAGGGCGTCAACCCGCTCGTACAGGTGATGTTCCAGCTGCTGGACGAAAGCTTCACCGGCGGCATCCGGCTCGAGGGCGCCACCGTCCGGCCGCTGCCCGCAGCCCAACCCACCACGTTCTTCGATCTGGCCCTGGACATGTACTGGCGGGGCGGGACACTGCATGCCTCCTTCAATTACAGCCAGGACCTGTTCGACCCGGAGACCGTGGCACGTTTCGCCGACTGCTTCACGGTCCTGCTCGCGGCGGCCACCGAGGCGCCGGACACCCAGGTGTCGGCGCTGACCTTGCTCGGCGAGGCCGAGCGGACCCGGATCCTGCGGGAGCTGGGCTGCGGCCCCCGGGTCGACGTGCCCGCCGGCGCGACGGTCCTGACCGCTCTGGCGGAGCGGATCGCGGAGCAGCCCGACGACGTCGCCGTCACCGACGCGCACCGGCAGCTGACGTACCGGCAGCTGGGCGAGGCGGCCGACGCGGTCGCCGCCGAACTCGCCGCGCGCGGTCTCGCCCGGGGCGACCGGGTGGGCCTCATGGTCACCCGGTCCGCCCTGCTGCCCGTGGGAGTCTTCGGCGTCCTGCGCGCCGGGGCGGTGCTGGTTCCGCTGGATCCCGCCAACCCGCCGGAGCGGCTGCGCGCGATGACCGACGAGGCCGCGCTGCGCCTGGTCGTCACCGACGAGGCCGTCCGCCCACGGGCGGAGCTGCTGGGGCCGTCTCTGCTGGACCTGCACTCGCTCCCGGAACGTTCCGGTGTCACGCTCCCGCCCGCACCCGGACCGGACGACCCGGCCTATGTCGTCTTCACCTCCGGCTCGACCTCGACCCCCAAGGGCGTCCTCGTCCGGCACGGCTCGCTGGCGAACCTCTACCACTCCCACCGCGCCTCGCACTACGCGTCGATGGCGCGCACCGTGCCCGGTCGCAGGCTGCGCGTCGCCTACACCATGTCGGTGGCCTTCGACGCGAGCTGGGACCAGCTGCTGTGGATGGTCGACGGTCACGTGCTCGACGTCGTCGATGACGACACCGCTCGCGACGCCGGGCAGTTGCTCACCGCGATGCGGGAGCGGGAGATCGACCTGCTGGAGGCGACGCCGTCGTTCCTGGAACAGCTTGTTGGGCTGGGGCTGCTCGACGACGACGGGCCCGGACCGCGGCTGTTCGTGCTGGGCGGCGAGGCCATGCGCCCGTCGTTGTGGTCCCGTCTGGCCACCGAGCCGGGGGTGATCGCGGTCAACATGTACGGCCCGACCGAGTTCACCGTGGACGCCCTGGTCGCACCGGTCGAGGGGGACGCGGGGCCGCTGATCGGCCGGCCGCTGGCGAACTGCGCGGTCGCGGTGCTGGACCCGGCCGGACAGCCGGTCCCGGTCGGCGTGGTCGGTGAGATCTGCCTGGCCGGACCACAGCTGGCCGTCGGCTACCTGAACGACCCGGAGCGCACCGCGGACCGGTTCGTGTCCGACCCCTTCTCGGTGGTGCCGGGCGGGCGGCTGTACCGCACCGGCGACCTGGGCCGGCTGCGCGCCGACGGACAGGTGGAGTTCCTCGGAAGGCTCGATGGCCAGCTGAAGATCCGCGGTTACCGGGTCGACCCCGGTGAGGTCGAGTCGGCGCTGCTGGCGCACCCCGGGGTCCGGGACGCGGCCGTGGTCGCCAGGCCGGACGCTTACGGCCATGCCCGCCTGGTCGGGTACGTGGTTCCGCGGGAGGTGGTGGACGTACCGGGGCTGCGCGAGCACGTCGCGCGTCGCCTGCCCGAGTACATGGTCCCGTCCGCCTTGGTGGAACTGGCGGAGATTCCCCGCAATGTCAGTGGCAAGGTCGCGCCCGCCCGGCTTCCCGAGCCCGATGCCTCCTCGCTCGGGGTGGGACAGTATGCGGCCCCGTTGCCCGGCACCGAACTGGACCTCGCGTGCATGTTCGCCGAGGTGCTCGGTCTGGACGCGGTGGGCCGGCACGACGACTTCTTCCGGCTCGGCGGCCACTCGCTCAGCGCCGTCCAGCTCATCTCGCGGATCCGTGCCCGGCTGGGTGTCCGGCTCTCCCTGCGAGCCCTGTTCGAGCAGCCCACCGTGGCCGGGCTCGCCGCGGCGCTGGGTGACGACGACGGACGGGAGCAGCTGATCCCGGCCCTCGGTTCCGGCGAGCGGGCGGTCGCCTCCACCGCGCAGGAACGGTTGTGGTTCCTGCAGCAGGTCGCTCCGCACCGCACCGGCTACAACATGGTCGAGGCGGTGCGCCTGCGCGGCAGGCTGGACGTGCCGGCGCTGGCGCGGGCCGCAGCCGTCATGGTGGAGCGGCACGACGTGCTGCGCAGCCGCTACACGCTGGGTGACCAGCAGCTGCTGGTCATCGTCGACCGGGACTGGGGCCGGGAGACGGCCTGCCTGGACCTGTCGGACCTGCCTGCCGAGGAGGCCTGGCGGCGCGCGGCCGACCACGTCCAGGAGGTCGGCCGTCGCTCCTACGACCTGGAGAAGGGCCCGCTGTTCGAGGCGGCCGTCCTCACGCTGGGCCCCGACGACCACCTGCTGGTGTTCGGCGTGCACCACATCGTGTGCGACGGCTGGTCGGTGAAGGTCGTACTGGCCGAGCTCTCGAACCACTACCGCGACCTGACCGCTCGCCGGGCGGTCGGTCTGCCCGCACCCGACCTGCAGTACCAGGACTTCGCCGCCTGGGAGCGAGGACCCGAGCACGAGGCACGGCTGGCCGCGGACTTGGCCTACTGGCAGGACCAGCTGGCCGGCGCCCCCACCGAACTGGCCCTGCCGTGCGACGGGGAGCGGCCGGAGGTCAATGCCGGGCGGGGCGACACCGTCCGCTTCCAGCTGTCGGCGGAGGTCACCGCCGCGCTGACGGGGCTCGCGCGCCGCCACCGGACCACGCTGTTCACGGCGCTGCTCGCGTCCTTCCACGCGGTCCTGGCGCGCTGGACCGGACAGCGGGACCTGCTGGTGGGCGTACCCGTCGCGGGTCGTACCCGGGCCGAACTGGAGGGACTGATCGGTCTGTTCGTCAACATTCTGCCGATCCGTGCGGACCTGGGCTCGGAACCTGCCTTCGAGGAACTGCTCCAGCAGGTCCGCGACACCACGTTGTCCGGCTACGCCCACCAGGCGGCTCCCTTCGAGCGGATCGTGAAACTCGTCAACCCCAGCCGGGACCTGGGCCTGAACCCCCTGGTCCAGGCGACCTGCCAGCTGTTCGAGGACGACGGCGCCACCGCGCTCCAACTCGACGAAGTCACGGCCGAGTCCGTGCCCCTTGACATTCGGAGCAGCCGTTTCGATCTCTCCCTGGACCTGACACGCGACGGAGCGGGACTGTCCGCGGAGCTGTGCTACGACGCCGACCTGTACCGGAGGTCGACCGTGGCCGAACTGGCCGCCATGTACGAGGCGTTCGTGCGCGAGGTGGCCCGCGACCCCGGGGTCGGCGTGTGGGACGTCCCGCTGCCGGCCGGACAGGAGGCGGAGTACGCGCGGCTGGAGCGGGCACTGCGGGACCACCCCCAGATCCAGGACGTCGTGGTGGTGGCCGGGACACACGCGGACGGCGCCACCCGGCCGGTCGCCCACCTGGTACCCGCGGACGATGTCCGCGCCGACGACTTCGAGGCGTTCATGGACTCCTGGCGCTTCGTGTTCGAGAGCACCTACGTGCCGGACGCGGACGCCACGGCCGACGACGCGCTGCTGGGCTGGACGGACAGCTTCACGGGCAGCACCATCCCGCGGGGTCAGATGGACGAATGGGTCGCCACCACGGTGGACCGGATCCGCGCCCTGCGCCCGCGCCGCCTGCTGGAGGTCGGCGCCGGCACCGGTCTGCTGGTCCGCCCGCTGTGCCAGGAGAGCTGCCTGGAGCGGTACGTCGCCACCGACTACGCGGACGCGGCGGTGGAGATGCTCCGTCGCACCGGAGCCGGACCGGCGGGGTCCGCCGACGGGCCGGCGCTCGTGGTCGCGCAGGCCGAGGCGCTGGAGGCGCTGGAGGCGGCGCCGGGTCCGTACGACACGGTCGTGCTCAACTCGGTCGTTCAGTACTTCCCGTCCCTCGCGTATTTGCGCCGGGTGCTCGAGCGGGCGGTGGCAGGCGTGTCCGAGGGGGGACACGTCTTCGTGGGCGACGTGCGCAACGGCGTACTGCTGGAGGCGTTCCTGAGCCTGCGCGAGCATCTGCGGAAGGGCACGCAGGCCGATCGGCGGCAGGTCGTCGACGCGATCGACCGGGCGTTGCGCACCGACAGCGAACTCAGCGTGGACCCACGGTTCTTCCGGTCGCTGGTCGCCGGCCACGAGCGGGTCACCGCGGTCGAGATCGCACCCCGGCGCGGCGCCGCCGCGAACGAGATGTCCCTGTTCCGCTACGACGTGATCGTGCACGTCGGCTGTGCCGACGAGCCGGCCCGCACCGGCTGGGAGTCCGGTCCGCCGACCGGTCCGGAGGAGATCGAGCGGCGCCTGGCGGACGGCACGAAGGCGTTCGGATACCGGCGTGTCCCCAACGCCCGGCTGACCGAGGCACTGCGGCTGCGCGACGGCTACGGCTTCGCCCCCGCGGGTGCCGCCGGGTCCGGGCGGGCCGGGATACACCCGGAGGAACTGTGGCGGCTGGGCGCACAGCACGGCTGGACGACGCGCATCGGCTGGGGACACGGGGACGCCGAGGGCACGGTCGAGGTCTCCTTCCTGCCACCGGGAGCGCACTCGCACTTCACCCTGAGCGAGCCGTTCACCGCGGATCGCTCCGACGGGTCCGCGGTACAGCCGCCGACCCGCGTGCTGGCCCCGCAACTGGAACGCGCGCTCACCGCCTCGCTCGAACACGAACTGCGGCGCGGCGACCTGCCCGCCGAGCTGATCCCGAGCCGGTTCGTCTACCACGTCGGTCCGCTGGCCCGTCCGTCCCTGCCCGCGTAGTCCCGGAAGGTCTGCCTCCGCTCATGCAACCGGAACGTATCGTCGTCAAGATCGGCACGTCGTCGCTGGTCACCGACGGCCGCCTGGATCCGCACAAGGCCGACGCCCTGGCGGCGTCCGTCGCGGACCTGACGCACTCGGGGCTGCGCCCGGTGCTCGTCACCTCGGGGGCCATCGCCCAGGGCCGCAGCGTGCTGGGCGGCGGCGGCGGGGCGGGCGAGGAGGGCCTTCGGCTGGCCGCGGCCGTCGGCCAGGGGCCGCTGTTCGAGGCTTTCCGGGCCGGTCTGGCCCGGCGCGGTCTGACGGCGGCCCAGTTCCTGTTCACGCCGCTCGACCTGTGCGACGACCTGCACCGGGACGGACTGCGCTCCGCGCTGGACCATGCCCTGGACCGCGGCGTGGTTCCGGTGGTCAACGAGAACGACGCCGTCCAGGTCCGCAACAACGACATCCTCGCCGCCCTGCTGAGCGTGCTGCTGCGGGCCCGGCTGCTCGCGCTGCTCACCGACGTCCGCGGCCTGTACGGCAGCGATCCGCGTACCGATCCCGACGCCCGGCTCATACCGGAGGCCAAGGGGATGACCGTGGAGCTGGAGCGGCTCGCGGGGTCCTCCGCGGGTGGTCCGGGCACCGGCGGCATGATCAGCAAGCTGGGCGCGGTGTGGATCGCCACCCTGGCCGGAGTCACCGCTGCCATCGCGGATGCCCACGAACCGCGGGTCCTGTCGCGGTTGCTCGGTGGAGAACCGGTGGGCACGCTCGTCCACCCTCGGGACACCGTCCGCGACCACGGCCTGGAGCCGCTGTGGCGGGCCTTCTCCGCTCCGCCGCGCGGCACGGTGGTCTGTCGCCCGGCCGCACGGCACGCGATCGAGGCGGGGCGGCCCGTGCCGCTGCCCCTGGTGACGCGTGCCGAGGGGGCGTTCGCGGCCGGCGACGTCGTCGACGTGGCCGTGGACGGCACCCCGCCGATCGCCCGGGGCCGTACCCGGCTCGGATCCCTGTCCTTGGCCGAGGCCCTGTCCGCGGACGGTGCCACGGTTCTTCACCCCAGCGAATACGTGAGTCTTCTGGAGGCCTGCTGATGTCCGTCATCGAAATCTGCCGCACCGCCGCTGCTGCGGCGCGCGTGCTGCGTGAGACACCCACCGAGGTGAAAGACCGGGTCCTGGAGTCGATCGCCGAGGCCCTGGACGCCGAACGCGGGCGTCTGAAGGCGGCCAACGCCCTGGACATCGAGGCGGCCCGGGCCGCCGGGACGTCGGCGACCCTGATCGACCGGCTCACCCTGACCGACAAGCGCATCACCGGCATGGTCGACGCGATCCGTACCATCATCGGCCTGCCGGACCCGGTGGGGGCCGTCACGGGCGGCCAGAGCCGCCCCAACGGCCTGCGCATCGAGCAGGTGCGCGAGCCTCTCGGTGTCGTCGCCGTCGTCTACGAGGCCCGGCCCAACGTCACGGCCGACGTCGCCGCGCTGTGCCTGAAGTCCGGCAACGCGGCCGTGCTGCGCGGTTCGTCCATCGCCCTGCACAGCAACACGGCCATCGCCGCCGTGATCCGTGAGGTGCTGGACGCGCAGGACGAGGTTCCCGCGGCGTCCGTACAGCTCATCCCCGACACCTCCCGGGAGGGGGTGCTTGAGCTGCTGGCGGCCGAGGAGTACGTGGACCTTGTGGTCCCGCGCGGCGGCCCCGGCCTGATCCAGACGGTCAAGGACAACGCCAGGGTTCCGACCGTGATCGACGGCGACGGCAACTGCCACGTCTACGTCGACGCCTCGGCGGACCCGGCCAGGGCCACGAGCATCGTCGTCAACGCCAAGACCTCCAGGCCGAGCGTGTGCAACGCCTTGGAGACGCTGGTGGTCCACGAGGCGCTGGCGGCCACCTGGCTGCCCGGCTGCCTCGACGAGCTGGCCGCGCTGGGTGTGACCGTGCGCGGCGACGAACGCACGTGCGAGGTGTGGCCCAAGGCCGAGGCCGCCACCGGGGACGACTGGGCGACCGAGTACCTGGACCTGGTGATGGCGGTGAAGGTGGTCCGCGACCTGGACGAGGCGCTCGACCACATCGAGCGGTACGGCACCCGCAACGCCGAAGCCGTCGTCGCACAGGACATCTCCGTGGCACGGAGGTTCGCCCTGTCGATCGACTCGGGCAGTGTCTTCGTCAACACCTCGACCCGGTTCTCCGACGGCGGCGAGTTCGGCTACGGCGTGGAGATCGGCGTGTCCACGCAGAAGCTGCACGCGCGCGGCCCCATGGGACTCGAGTCCCTCACCTGCGTGAAGAACGTGGTGTGGGGCGAGGGGCAGATCCGCGTCCTGTGACGGCCGGAGGGCAGCGCCCGTCATCGCATCCGTGCTACGAGAGGAGAGACACGGTGGCACCCCTACGTCCTTCGGCCCTGGTGGACAGCATCGGCGAGGCCGCGTCGATCAAACAGAACAACCTGGTCTACGAGTTGCAGGCCGACGGCGCGGACATCATCACGCTCTCCCTCGGAGAGGCCTTCTTCGACGTCCCCGCGCCCTCCTTCGAGGAGTTGACGCCCGCCGCGCACCACTACTCACACACCCGGGGCGTCCCGCTGCTGCGGCACAAGCTCGCCAAGTACCACGAGAGCGGGTCCGGGACGTCCGTCGACCCCGACCGCGAGATCATGGTCACCGCCGGCTCCAAGTCGGCGCTGTTCATGACGCTCGCCGCGATCCTGGAACCCGGCGACGAGGTGATCATCCCCGAGCCGCTGTGGGTCAGTTATCCCGATCAGGTGCGGCTGTGCCGCGGGATTCCGGTCGCCCTGCCCTGGCATGCCACGGTCGAAGACCTCGCCGACCGCGTCACCGCCCGCACCCGGGCGATCATCGTCAACAACCCGCACAACCCGACCGGACGCCGGCTGTCCGACGACGAACTGCGCACGCTGCACGTCCTGGCCGAAACCCACGGGCTGGTCCTGATAGTGGACGAGGTGTACAGCGAGTTCGTGCCGGGCGGTAACCCGTTCGTGTCGGCGAGCGCCTTCGACCCCGACAAGCGGCACACCGTTGTCTGCAATTCGATGTCCAAGAACTTCGGCATATCCGGCTGGCGGGTCGGTTACGTCATCGCCCACGAAAGCCTGATCCGGCAGCTGGCCAAGTTGCAGCAGCACCTGGTCACCTGCGCCCCGACGATCCTGTGTCACTACCTCGCGGAGAACTTCGAGCAGATCCTGGCGCACACCCGGCCGCAGATCCGCGAGGTGGTCGAGCGGCGCAACCGGGTCGCCGAGGCGTTCGCCGCCCGCGGGGTGACCAGCCTGCCCGGCGACTCCACTTTCTACCTGTTCCCCTCGCTGGGTTCCTCCCGGCTGAACTCCATCGAATTCGCCGACGAGTTGCTGCGGCGCCACCGGGTGAGCACGGTCGCCGGGATCTCCTACGGGGTGTCCTGCGACCGCTTCGTCCGGGTCTCGGTCGGCGCGGAACCGGAGGACCGTCTGCTGCGCGGCGTCGAGGCGATCTGTGACCTCATCGAGGCGACCAGTACCGCCGAGGAGACCGTATGAGCACCCGTACGGTGGCCTTCCTCGGCTGCGGGCGCATCACCCGGGCCGTCGCCCAGGGGCTGGTCGCGGCCGACGGGGGGCCGTGGCGGCTGCGCGGTGCGTCCCGGCACGGGCGCAGCGCCCGTGCCCTGGCCGCCGACACCGGACTGGTGGCGGCCGAAAGCATCGCCGAAGCGATGGCTGGTGCCGGTCTCGTCGTGGTGGCCGTGCACCCGCACGAAGCCGCGGAGGTCCTCGCCGAGACCCGCCTTCACCTGACCGAGGGCCAGATCCTGGTGTCCCTGGTGGCTTCCTGGCCCGTGGCGGCCGTCGCCGAGGCGGTCCGGTACGCCGTCCCGGTGCTGCGTGCGGTTCCGAACGTGGCCGTGGCCGCGCGGGCCGGCGCGACGGTGCTGTCCGCGGACCCGGCCGTCGCACCCGCCCAACTGGCCTTGGTCCAGGAACTGTTCCGTGACCTTGGCCCCGTCTTCGTGGCCGACGACCACCACCTGGAGACGGTCAGTGCCCTCTCCGGCGCCGGTCCCGCCCTGCTCGCCCGGTTCGCCCAGACCCTGGCGGAGGGTGCGGCTGCCCTCGGGCTGCCTCCCGGGCTCGCCGAGCACCTCGCACGCCACGCGGTACGCGGCACGGGCGCCCTGCTCGACGGGGCCGGTACGACCTTCGCCGACACCATCTCCTCCGTGTCCTCTCCCGGCGGCATGACCGAGCGGGCCCTGCACACGCTGGACCACCACGGTCTCCCGGCCGCCACGACCGCCGCCCTCGACGCCGCCGTACGTCTGTCCCTGAGCCGAATGCCGGTGAGCGGGACGGAACGCGGTGTCGGGGCGGAGGGCGGGGCGGCTCGTCCTCCGTAGGTTCCGGCCCACTGCCCCGTCGGTTCCGTCGCCACGCCCGGCCCAGGTGTCCCTTCCGGCGGCGTGCGCATCCCGCCCGCCGCAACTCTGCTGGAGTATGTCGTGTCAACCGCGAAAACCGCGTCCTATCTGACTGTTCTGAAGATCCCCCATGCGGCGCGCACCTTCGGTGCCGCGCTCATCGCCCGGTTCGCCTACGGCATCGTCTTTTTGTCCCTGGTGCTCACCGTCACCCGGGCGACCGGCTCGTACGCCATGGCCGGCGGTGTCCTGGCGGTCTTCGGGCTCTCCAGCTCCCTGCTGGCGCCCTACCGTGCCCGCCTGATCGACCGGCACGGGGTACGCCGGGCCCTGCTGCCCATGGCGGTTCTGTGCGCGTCGCTGCTCGGACTGATCGCCGCGGTGTCCTGGCAACCCGGCGCCCCCCGGGCCGCCCTGTGGGTTCTGGGTGCCGCGGCCGGCGCGTTCGCGCCTCCGCTGGGTCCGTTCATGCGCACCCTGTGGGGCGTCCTCGTACCCGACGAGAAGGAACTGCTCCAGCGGGCCTACTCGCTGGACACCGTCGCGGAAGAGCTCCTGTACGTCGTCGGCCCGCTGCTGGCCGGCGCGCTCACCGCGTATGCCGAGCCCGCGCTGGGTGTCGCCCTGAGCGCGGTACTGCTGCTGGGAGGAACGGCGGTCCTGGCCACCTCACCGGTCGCCGCGTCCTTCCGCGCCGTCGGCGCTGCTTCGGCACCCCCACAGGCCACCGGGGCCGAAGCGTCGCCCGCCCCGCCCGCGGGAGGCGCCAGGTGGTGGACCAAGCTGATCGACCCCGTTCTCGTCACCGCGGGTCTCGGGGCCTGCATGGGTGCCTTCAACCTCCTCGCCGTGGCCTTCGCGGACGAGCACGGCACCGCCGCCTCGGTCTCGTGGGTGTCGGCGACGATGGCGGTCAGCAGTGCAATGGGCGGCCTGCTGTACGGAGCGGTCGGCTGGAAACTCGCCGCGCGGGCCCGGCTGCCGATCCTGGCCGCTTTTCTCGGTATTTTCTGCGCCCTGGCAGGGCAGGCCACCGGAATGATCGGCCTGGTCGTGCTGGCCGCCGCCGTCGGATTCTTCATGTCGCCGACCTTGACGACGTCCTATCTGATCGCCGGTGAGGTCGATTCTGGAGCCCGTAGTACCGAGGCCGGTACCTGGGTCAACACCGCCTTCAATACCGGGAACGCGGCCGGCTCGGCCGGGATCGGCCTGCTGTTGGCTCCCCTGTCCCTGGCTTGGTGTTTCGTGGCGACCGGTGCCCTCGTTCTGCTGCCCGCCCTCGTGTCGGCCGTCCGTAATTCCGGGCGAATGATTCGCAGGGTTGAGCGGATTGAAATTCCTGCAGCAACTGCTAACCTGAATTCAGGTGAAGGAGAGAAGCCCTAGAGGGAATTTACTCGGGCTTGCTTTCGGAGAGTTTTTCAACCTCGATTTCCACCGTCATCACAGATTCCTTGAAGGAGAATTCCGTGACCATTCTGGAGAATGCGCCGACCCAGCTGTCCGAGGTGCAGAAGAAGCAGGTCCGCTCGGTGTACCAGGAGATCGCCACCGAGTACGACGAGCGCATCCCGGGCGAGGGCCCCAGCGACGACACCTTCACCGAGTCCGAGCACGAGTTCGTCCTGAGCAAGGTGCGTGCCGGCCAGAAGGTTCTCGACATCGGCTGCGGCACCGGCCGCTTCACCGTCCCGATGGCCGCCGCCGGCGCTCGGGTGACCGGCCTGGACATCTCCCGGGCCATGCTCGACGTCACCGAGGGCAAGCTGGCCGCGCAGGGCCTGTCGGCGGACCTGCACGAGGGCGACATGGCGGACCTGCCCTTCGAGGACAACTCCTTCGACGTGGTCACCAGCATGCTCGCCCTGATGCACATCCCGCTGGAGGACCGCGAGCGCGTCTTCGCCGAGGTCAGCCGTGTCCTCAAGCCCGGCGGGAAGCTCGTCATCGGCGTGAAGAACAGTCTGTTCGAGCAGTTCTTCAAGGGCGACCGCTTCGCCGCCGTCGACATCACCGACGTCGAGGGCAAGACGTTGCTCTTCACCAAGACGCGCGGCGGCAACGACCTCACCGCCCCCTGGTACAGCTTCAGCCCGCACGAGCTCAAGGCCCTCTTCGCCGCCTCGGGGCTGATCATGACGCATCTGCGCGGCAACTCCACGATCTCCGCATGGCTGGCCGACGAGGTCCTCGCCGACAGCGGCGTCGCCGGTGTGGTGCGCGCCCTGGAGAAGAACCTGGGCGACGTCCCGCCGTTCAACTACCTCGGCTACCACATCCTTGTCGAGGCCGTGAAGCCGGGCCGCTGATCGCCCGGCACCCTTCTCCGGTCGCACCGCCTCACCCGGTGCGGCCGGAGGGGGCCGTGACCCGCCGTCGGGCGGGACCAGTGCACCGACCGACCCCACGCCCCCGAGGTGTTGCATGGACATGCAGCTTGTCGTCGTCAACGACGAGGAACAGTATTCGATCTGGCCCGCCGACCGCCCGGTGCCGAGCGGCTGGCACGCCGAGGGCTTCACCGGAGACAAGCAGGCGTGCCTCGACCGCATCGCCGAGGTCTGGACCGACATGCGTCCGCTGAGTCTGCGGAGCCCGGAGCCCGCCCGGTGAGCAGCGCGATACACGCCCTCGCCGGTTACCCCCGGCCCGACTCCGGCCCGACGCTCTCCCAGTTGTTCGAACGGGCGGCGGACCGGCGCCCGGACACCCTCGCCGTCAGCGCCCCGGACGGGGAGCTGACCTACCGGCAGCTCGACCGGGCGGCCAACCACGCCGCCCGGGAACTCGTCGCCCTGGGAGTCGGGCCGGGGCAGGCCGTGCTCAGCGCCTTCCCCCGTAGCGCCGCCGCCCTCGTGGCTCAGCTGGCCGTCCTCAAGGCCGGGGCAGCGCATGTGCCGGTCGACCCCGAAGCCCCGGGCGAGCGCCTGCGGTTGCTGGCCGCCCGTACCAGGGCCGCCGCCGTGCTGGCCCCGGCGGACCGGATCGGCGACCTGGCCGACCTCACCCCGCTCTCCCTGCCCGTCGGCCTCGGCGACCGCAGCGCCGAGCGGCTCGCTCCGCGGGCCACCGCCGACGACACGGCCTACATCGTCTTCACCTCGGGCTCGACCGGAGAACCCAAGGGTGTCGTCGTGTCCCACCGCGCGATCGTCAGCACCACGCTCGCCCGGTTCCGGCACTACCCCGAGCCGGTCCAACGCTTCCTGATGATCTGGCAGATGACCTTCGACGCCGCGATCGGATGCGTTTGGTGGACGCTGGCCTGCGGAGGCACCGTCGAGTTCGCGCCGGCCTCGCTCGACGGCATCATGGCCGCAGTGGACGCCATGCTGGCCGGCGAGCGGCGGATCTCGCACACCGCGATGACGCCTTCGCACTACCACGCCGCACTGCAACGGCTGTCCGGCCCCGCGGCGGGCCCCGGCAATGTCCTCGTGGCGGGTGAACCCTGCCCGGAGCAACTGCTCACGGACCACTTCCGCCTGCAGCCGGATACCCGGCTGTGGAACGAGTACGGGCCCACCGAGGCCGCCGTGTGGTGCACCGGCACCGAGCTGACGCCTGGCCGGGAGGTCACCGTCGGGCTGCCCGTCGACGGGGCGGGGATCCTCGTACTCGACGAGTCGGGGGAACCCGTTCCGACCGGCGAACTCGGTGAGGTGTACGTGAGAGGGGCCGGGCTGGCGGACGGCTACCTGGGTGACCCGGAGCTCACCGCCCGGCGGTTCCCGGAACATCCGGCCGGCCGCAGGTATCGCACCGGCGACGTGGGACGCCTGCTCCCCGACGGCCGGCTGGTCGTCATCGGCCGTACCGACGACCAGCTCAAGATCCGTGGTCACCGCATCGAACCCGGCGAGGTCGAGGCCGTTCTGCAGACGCACCCGGAGGTCGCCCAGGCCGTGGTGACCGCATGCCAGGGCCGACTGGTCGCCTTCGTCGTACGTCGCGACGCCGCGCGGCAGGCAGGCGTGCCCGCCTCGGCCTGAGTCCTGTCGCACCCGGTCTCAGGCCCCGTCATCCGATCGGCACGACATGTGCCGTGCACTGGAGGGACTTCCATGCCCGATTCCATCTCCACGCAGGTCAAACAGGTCCTCGTGGACATCCTCGACCTCGACCTCGGTCCCGGGGACATCTCCGACCACATCTCGCTCTATTCCACGACCGTCAGCCTGGACTCCCTGACTCTGCTGCGCATCATCACCGAGCTGGAGCGGACCTTCTCCTGCGAGATCAACGACGAGGCCGTGATGACCGCAGAACTCGTCGACGTGGGAAGTCTGGTCGACCTGGTGCGGTCCCAACTGGCGCTGGCTGGCGTCGTCCCGGACCCCGCCGGCCGCTGACCCACTCCAAGGAGACGCACCGTGAACACCAGCGTTGACTCCCGCCCAGCCACCGGAGTCCAGGTACCCACCCACTGGTACAACGTCATCGCCGACCTCGCGGGCTATGTCTCGCAGGACCGCCGGCCGGCCCAGCAGCCAGGCCGGCACGGCCTCAAACCGCAGCTGCCGCTGTCCATCTACCGGCAGAGCGTGAGTGACGAGCCCTACATCGAGATCCCGGCCGAGATCCGGGCCCAGTACGAGAACTGGCGACCCACCCCTCTGGTCCGGGCCCGTCGGCTGGAGAAGGCCCTCGGCACCCCCGCCCGCATCTACTACAAGTACGAGGCCGCGAGTCCTTCGGGAAGCCACAAGCTGAACTCCGCCATCGCCCAGGCCTACTACTACAAGAAGGCCGGGGTGCGCGAGCTCGTCACCGGCACCGGAGCCGGGCAGTGGGGCACGGCCCTGGCGATGGCCTGCACCGTCTACGACCTGGAATGCACCGTCTACATGGTGCGCTGCAGCTACGAGCAGAAGCCGCACCGGCGCGTGATGATGGAGCTCAACGGCGCCCGGGTCATCCCCAGCCCCAGCGTCACCACCGAGGCCGGCAAGTCGATCCTGGCCGACGACCCCGACTGCGCCGGCAGTCTGTCCGTCGCCAGTTCCGAGGCGCACGAGTACGCCAACGAGGGCGACGGCGTGCGCTACTCGGCGGGCAGCGGGGACAACCACGTCCTGCTGCACCAGACCGTGATCGGGCAGGAGGCCCTGGCCCAGATGCGGGAGCTCGGGGAGTACCCCGACACCGTGGTGGCCGCCCTGGGCGCGGGCAGCAACTTCGCCGGCCTCACCATGCCCTTCTACCGCGACGCCGTGGCCACCGGCCGCAGCACCCGCCTGGTCGCCGTCGAGCCCAAGTCCTGCCCCAAGCTGACCCGCGGTGTGTACACCTGGGATCACCACGACGCGCTCGGCAACACGCCCATGTCCAAGATGTACACGCTGGGCCACACGTTCATCCCGTCGGCCATCCACGCCGGAGGGCTGCGCTACCACGGTGCCGCACCCGTGATCAGCTGGATGTACCACAAGGGACTTGTCGACGCCGTGGCCTACGGTCAGAGCGAGGTGTTCGAGGCCGGCGTGACGTTCGCCCGCGCGGAGCAGGTCATCCCCGCCCCCGAGTCGGCCCATGCCATTCGGCACGTCATCGACCGAGCCGTGCGGGCCCGGGAGACCGGCACGCCCGAAACGATCCTGTTCAACCTCAGCGGGCACGGACTGATGGACCTGGGCTCGTACGAGAAGTACCTCACCGGGATGCTCGAGGACGACTCCGCGGCCGAGGCCGAGGTGGAACAGGCGCTGGCCAGGCTGTCCCAGACGGCGATCCGGTAGGGAGCCGACCATGGAACTTGCCTGGACACCGGAACAGTCGGAGCTGCACCACCGCCTGCGCGGCCTGCCCGCCGACGCGACCTGGAAATCACTGGCCGACGCACAGGTCATGGCCCTGCACATCCCGCGGGAACACGGCGGCCTCGGCCACTCCGCGCTCACCAGCGCCCTCGCCCTCGAAGGCCTGGGGTACGGCTGCCGGGACATCGGAGTGCTGATCGCCGCCGGTGCGCACATGTGGGCCGTCGCACTGCCCCTGGCCACCTTCGGCACTCCCGAGCAGCGGAAGACCTTCCTGCCCGGTCTGGCCGCCGGACGGCTGGTGGGTGCCCACGCCATCACCGAGACCGAGTCCGGTTCCGACGCGCTCGCCATGCGGGCCGTCGCCCGTCGCGACGGTGACAAGTACGTGCTGACCGGCCGCAAGAGGTTCATCACCAACGCGCCGGACGCGGACGTGTTCCTCGTCTACGCGACGCTCGGCAGTCGGCTCGGCTTCACCGGCGTCACCGCCTTTCTCGTCGAACGCGGCCAGGCAGGCGTCCGGGTGGAGACCGAGCAGCAGAAGATGGGCCTGCGCTCGTGCCCATGGGGCCAACTGGTGCTGGACGAGTGCGTCGTGGATGCCGGCATGCGGCTCGGGGCCGAGAAACAGGGCTCGGAGATCTTCGCCACGGTGATGGCCTGGGAGCGCACCCTCCTGCTGGCGCCACTGCTCGGCGCCATCGAACGGCAGATTGAGGAGTGCGTGGACCGGGCCGGGTCGCGACGCCAGTTCGGCCGGCGCATCGGCTCCTTCCAGTCGGTGACCAACCGGATCGTGGACATGCGGCTGCGGCTGGAGACCTCGCGCGGCCTGCTGCGTGCCGCGGCCTGGGAGCTGGACCTGCCCACTCCCGGACGCGCCAAGCGCTCCTCCCCACTCCCGGAACTCGTCAAGCTCCAGGTGAGCGAGTCCGCCGTCGCCACCTTCGAGGACGCCATGCAGATCTTCGGGGGCCACGGCTACACCGAGGACGCCGGGATCGAGGAACGGCTGCGTGACGCCCTGGGGACCCGGATCTCCTCCGGGACCTCCGACATGCAACGCGATGTCGTCGCTGCCAAGCTCGGATTGAGGTGAACGTGACACAGCAACCCGACGTCCTCGAAGGGACGTTGACCACCTATCTGGAAGCGGCGGTCCGCCGCCACCCCGACGCCGTCGCCGTCAAGGACCAACAGCGCCGGGTCACCTACGCGGAGCTGGACGGGATCAGCAGCGGCGTGGCCTCGGCCCTGACCGCTCCGGGTTCCGTCTCCGGCCGGCGCATCGGAATCTGGCTGAACAAGTCGGTGGAGGCCGTCGCCGCGATCCATGCCGTGCTCCGTTCCGGCGCGGCGTACGTGCCGATCGACCCCACGGCACCGCCGCGCCGGGCCGCCGCTGTCCTCGCCGACTGCCAGGCGTCGTGGCTGATCACCACACCGGAACGGGCGCAGAGCCTACGTGCCTGCGCACCGGAGCTGGTGCAGACGCTCTCGCTCCTGTACGTCGGAGTCGGTGAGGAGGAACTCCCCGCCGGAGCCGGGTCGACCACATGGGAGGACGCCCTCACCCGGTACGCGGACGCCGCCCCGGTGAGGGTTCCCGCCGAACCGGATGACGTGGCCTATCTCCTGTACACCTCCGGCTCCACCGGTTCCCCCAAGGGCGTCGTGCTCACCCACGCCAACGCCCGGGCCTTCGTCGACTGGGCCGTCGACGAGTTCTCGCTGACCTCGTCCGACGTCCTGGCCAGCCACGCCCCGTTCCACTTCGACCTCTCGATCCTCGACGTCTTCGGCGCCGCGGCCTGTGCCGGGGCTGTGGCCCTGGTCCCGGAGAGCCGACAGGGTCTGGGGCCGGCCCTGGTCCGTTTCGTCGCCGACCAGGACGTCTCCGTGTGGTACTCGGTGCCCACCGCACTGCGGCGCATGGTCGAGGGGACGAACGGTGGCACGCTGGCCGCGACGCGGCTGCGTCTGGTGGCCTTCGCGGGCGAGGAGTACCCGACCAGGCATCTGCGGTCGCTGCGGGGAGCGCTGCCCGCCCACAGCGCGCTGTACAACCTGTACGGGCCGACAGAGACGAACGTATGCACGTTCCACCGTCTCGGTCCGGAGGATCTGGCCGAGGACGCGCTGACGTCCCCCCCGATCGGACGGCCCTGCCCCTACGCGACGGCCTTCCTGCTGGACGGTGACGGTACGGCGCTGCCGGAGACCGGCGAGACGACCGGTGAACTGTGCGTCGGCGGTGGATCGGTCATGAGCGGTTACTGGAACGACCCGGTCAGGACGGCCGCCGTCGGCATCGAGCGCGACGGCCGGCGCTTCCACCGCACCGGAGACCTCGTCCGGCGCCTCGCCGACGGCCGGCTGGTCTTCGTCGGGCGCGACGACACCATGGTGAAGGTCAGGGGCCATCGCATCGAACTGGGGGAGATCGAGGCCGTCCTGGACGGATGGCCGGACGTCGGGGACGCGGTGTGCGTGCTCACCCCCGGACCGGACGGCACGGACCGCATTGCGGCGTTCGTGACCGCTCCACCCGGCGCCGAACCGGACGAGCGGGCCCTGCGACGGCACTGCCGGGAGTTCCTGCCCGGCTACATGGTGCCCGAGTTCATCGAGGTCGTGACCGCCCTGGACTACACGTCCACAGGCAAGATCGACCGGAGGTCCCTGGCGCGGCGCGTCCACGCGGGGCGGTGAGCGGTGCACACGCTAGTGGAGAAACGCCAGCTGCCCGCGCACACCCTGGAGACCTGGGAGTGGGTCAGTCCGTCCCTCGGCTGTGCCAAGCGCGCCAGCGTGCTGGTGCCCAGGACGTGTACATCGGCGGGGAACGAGGTTCCCGTGCTCTTTCTGCTGCACGGTTTCGGAGGGAGCCGCACCACCTGGCTGACCGGAACCCGGCTGACCGAGCATCTCGCGGAACTCGATCTGCTGGTCGTGCTTCCGGAAAGCGGTCGCCGTTGGTTCATCAATGACGACCGGGGTTTTCGGTACGAGGATTATCTTCTCGACGAGTTGGTGCCTTTCGTCGATGCTCGCTACGCCGTGCATGTCCGGCCCGGCGCACGGGGCATCGGGGGGTTTTCGATGGGCGGGGCCGCGGCGCTGATGCAGGCGCTCCGCCACCCAGAGGTGTTCCCCGTGGCGGTGAGCCATGCCGGCGCGTTCGAGGCCCCGTCGCGGGTCGGTGATCCCTACGCCGAACAGCGATGGAACCGGGACATGGCCATCCCCTCCACCGAGGCGCACGAACGGGTGTGGGGCTCGCCGGGAAGCCCCGTGAGACACCGCTACGACGTCTCCGCCCTGCTGGGTGAGGGGCGCTTCGCCGAGCGCCTCTCGGTCTATGCCGATGTGGGGTCGGAAGACTATCCAAGAATTATCGAAATGAACTTGAGAACCGCGCGGAAGCTGACTGCTTCCGGTATCGAGACGGAATTCTTCGAGCGTCCCGGCGGTCACGATCTGGAATTCCTGGACCGGGCGCTTCCCTTTTCCCTGAAATTCGCCGAGCGAAGGCTCAAGAGGAGCTGACGATGTGTGGTATTGCCGGCTGGGTGGACTGGCGGCGCGACCTGTCGGAGAGCGGGCCGGTCATCGAACGCATGACGAAGACGCTCGTGCCCCGGGGACCCGACGCCCAGGAGGTCTGGCTGTCCCCGCACGCCGCGCTCGGGCACAGCCGCCTGGCAGTCATCGACCTCGACGGCGGAAGGCAGCCGATGGTGCGCACGGACCGCGCCGGCGGTCGGGTGGCACTCACCTTCAGCGGCGAGATATACAACTTCCGGGAGCTGCGCACCGAACTCC
This sequence comes from Streptomyces sp. NPDC002580, assembly GCF_042889485.1. NCBI lineage: Bacteria > Bacillati > Actinomycetota > Actinomycetes > Kitasatosporales > Streptomycetaceae > Streptomyces > Streptomyces sp. NPDC002580. Next base: position 164,897 of record NZ_JBIAQZ010000014.1, read on the forward strand.
GGTCGCACGGCTGGTCGTTCACCACCCGCTCGGACACCGAGGTCCTGCTGAACGCGTATCTGCAATGGGGGCTCGACTTCGCACGCCGTCTCGACGGCATGTACGCCTTCGCGATCTGGGACGAGCGCACCCGCCGGCTCGTCCTGGTCCGTGACCGGTTCGGCATCAAACCGCTCTACTTCGCCCCTGTCGGCGACGGTCTGATCTTCGGTTCCGAACCCAAGGCCCTGCTGGCCCACCCCGAACTGTCGGCCGAGCTGGACGCGGAGGGCATCGCCGAGCTCATGACGGTGCCGCGCGCACGGACTCCCGGACACGGCACCTTCCGCGGTGTGCGCGAACTCAGGCCCGGCCGCCTGCTGGTCGCCACCGACACCGGTGCGCGGGAGGAGCCGTACTGGCGGCTCGAAGCCAGGCCGCACCCCCACGACTTCGCCGGCACCACCGCGCACGTGCGTTCCCTGCTGGAGGACATCGTCGACCACCAGGTGGTCGCGGACGTGCCCGTCGGCACCCTGCTGTCCGGCGGTATCGACTCCAGCGCCGTCACCGCGTTGGCCGCCCGGGCACTGAACGGAAAGCTGTCGAGCTTCGCGGTCGCCCCGCCCTCGTCCGGCAGCCCCGGCTCCGACGCCTGGCGGCCCAGTCCCGACGGCCCCTTCGCCGCGCTGGCGGCCTCCTCGCTCGGGATCGAACACGTCGTGACCGACGTCGGCGTGGACGCCCTCGTCGACCGGTTCGACGTCGGGTTGCAGGCGCGTGACCTGCCCGGCTGGGGCGACCTGGACACCTCCATGTACCTGTTGTTCGAGACGATCCGCCGGCACTGCACGGTCGCGCTGTCGGGCGAGGCGGCCGATGAGATGTTCGGCGGCTACCTGTGGCAGCTCGACCCGGGCTACGTCTCCCACTCCTCGTTCCCCTGGATGTACGGCCGCCGCCAGCCCGATTTCCTGCTCCGCGACGACGTACGCCGCCTGATCGAGCCGGAGCGCTACGAGGCCGATCGCTACCACCAGGCACTCGGGGAGGTGCCGCGGCTGGCAGGTGAGGACGCGGCCCGGCGGCGCGAACGCGAGGTTTTCCATCTGGGAGTAACCCACTGGCTGACGGCTCTGCTGGACCGCCAGGATCGGCTCAGCATGGCTCTGGGCCTGGAGGTCCGGGTCCCGTTCGCCGACCACAGGCTGGCCGAGTACCTCTTCAACGTGCCCATGGAGCTGAAGAGACACAACGGAACGGCCAAGGCGGTGCTGCGCGAGGCAAGCCGCGGACTGCTGCCGGACGAGATCGTCGACCGGCCCAAGAGCGCGTACCCGGCGAGCCGCAACGACGAGTACGTCGAGCGGATGAAGGGGCTGGTGCTGGAACTGCTGGCCGACCCGCACGCCCGCGTCTTCGACCTCGTCGACCGGGATCGGGCCAGGGCGATGGTCACCTCGGAGCTGACCTGCCTGCCGGGCCCCATCACCGCCGTCACTCCCGCCATCAGCCTGTCCTACCTGCTCGAACTGAACCGCTGGCTTGAGCTGTACGACGTGCGCATCGCTCTGTGAAACAGCCCGACAAGCACCGAACGCCCCTCACCAGCACGGAGCAGCGATGACACCCCTCGCCCAGCTGAACCGCCTCTTCACCGAAACCCGGCGCGGTGCGCCGTGATCGACGGGATCTTGCCCGCCACGGTGGCCTCCGCGGAGACGTTCCGCGACCCGCCGTACATGGTGCTCTTCCCCGAAGAGGAGGCCGTGACCCAAGGCGCGGTGGAGGCGCGACGCGTCGAGTTCCGGACCGTGCGCCACTGCGCCCGCAAGGCTATGGGGGAGCTGGGCATCCCCCCCCTGCCCATCCTGCCCGGGCGGCGCCGGGATCCGCAGTGGCCCGAGGGCATCGTCGGCAGCATGACGCACTGCAAGGGCTACCGGGCCGCCGCCGTGGCCCGGGCGAGCGACGTCCTCTCTCTGGGTATCGACGCCGAGCCGCACGAGCGGCTTCCCGACGGAATGCTGCCGGCGGTGGCCCGGCCGGACGAGATCGCCCGGCTGACCCGCCTGTATGCCAGCCGTCCGGAGGTGCACTGGGACCGTCTGACGTTCAGCGCCAAGGAGTCGGTCTACAAGGCGTGGTTCCCACTTGCCCGCCGCTGGCTCGATTTCCACGACGCGACTCTCACCCTCCACCCGGACCGTCAGGCGTTCGATGTGGAACTGCATCAGACGCATCTGCACGGCACGGGACGGTCCCTCACCGCCATGAGCGGGCGCTGGGCCGTCGAGGACGACCTGATCACCACCTCGGTGGTCATCGAGGCGGCGTCCGCGGCAGCCTGAACCGAGCACCGCCACCTGCAGCGCCCGCCAACCCATCTGTCGACCGCTCATTCGAAGGAGCCCTGTCATGCCCGGGACCGATGTCCTCGACCACCGCCCCGCCCGCACCGCCGTACCGCGCCGGCTGCTGATGTGCCGCCCGCGGTACTTCGAGGTCAGCTACAGCATCAATCCGTGGATGGACCCCGCGAAGCCGGTGGACACCGCACTGGCACTGGCGCAGTGGGAGCGGCTCCGGGACACCTACGAGTCGCTCGGTCACACCGTCGAGGTGATCGACCCGCTCCCGGGGCTGCCGGACATGGTGTATGCCGCGAACGGCGCCACTGTTTTCGACGGCAAGGTGCTCGGTGCCCGGTTCCGTCACATGGAGCGAACCGCCGAGGGGCCCGCCTACTTGGAGTGGTTCGCCCGCAATGGCTTCGAGGACATCCTGTGGCCCGAACACATCAACGAGGGCGCGGGAGATTACCTGCGGGTCGGTGGGTTGATTCTGGCCGGTACCGGCTTTCGCACCGATCCGCGCTCGCATGCGGAGGCGCAGGAGTTCTTCGGTCTCCCCGTGGTCGGTCTCACCTTGATCAATCCGAAGCACTACCACTTGGACACCGCACTGTCCGTCCTGTCGCAGGACGAGATCATGTACTACCCGCAGGCCTTCACTCCCGGCAGTCAGGCAGTGCTGCGGAACATGTTCCCCAACGCGATCCTGGCGTCGGATCAGGACGCCGCGGTGTTCGGTCTCAACGCTTTCTCCGACGGAATGAACGTCATACTCCCCGAGGCTGCCACCGGGCTCATCGGGCAACTGCGGGACCGCGGCTTCAATCCGCTGGGTGTGGACCTCGCCGAACTCCTGAGGGGCGGAGGCAGCGTCAAGTGCTGCACTCTCGAACTCCACGGAGCTTGATCTCTCGCCCGCCAACGGTGCCGGTCACGCCGTGGACCGGCAGAAGAAGGACGCAGGGGCCGGCCCTGATCCAGGCCCGCGGCAGAAGCGGCCCCACAGCGCGGGAAACGATCTTCAGGCGCCCTGATGTCACCCCTGACCAGCGACTTCCGGCGGTGCCCCTGCGGTTCCGCCGCGCCGGCCACCGGCGGTCACGATGGGGACCGGCAGGGAGCAGGACGGTATGCCCGGGCGGCGGCCCGGAGGTGGCGGTGCTGGTGCCCCGGATACCGCGTTCCTCTACCGCCAGTAGAGGAACGCGGTAGAGTCGGGATATGGCAGCAGACGAGACGAGCATCAAGGTGAGCACGGCCGCGCGGGACCGGCTGGCGCGGTTGGCGGCCGAGCACGGCACGACCATCCGCAGCCTGGTCGAGGAGTTGGCGCAGAGCACGCCGACGCAGGCCGAGTACGCCGAGCGTGCCGAGCTGGCCCGCGCCGAGCTCGCCTCCGCTCTGGGCAGCGCGCCGAGCCCGGAGGCCGAGGCGAAGGCCCGAGCCCTGCTGGAGCGTCTGGGCGCCGCCTCGCACGGGCCGCGGGCGGCCGCGTAGTGGCGGCGATCGCGGTCGTTTTGGACCACACCGCCGCCAGGGCCCTGTACGACCCGAAGGACCCGTTCAACGAGGCGGTCGCCGCGTTCTACGTCCAGGCCTCCGGCGGGCTCGGTGATCTGTATGCGCCGGTGCTGTCGCTGACGGCCGGCGACGCCGAGCGGCCCGGACTGCTCGGCTACATCAAGGGGTTGCGGTTCATCCGGATCGAGGCGTTCGACACCGACGCCGCGGTCACCGCCACCGAACTGCTGCGCTTCGGGCACTCCTGGGCCGCCGTCCACGCCATCCACGCCGCCCGCCCCTCAGCCGCCCATCCGGCCGGGCGGTTCCTGCTCACGCTGACACCGAAGGCGTACGCGGGCACCGGCGTCCAGGCCGTCCACCCCGGCCAGTGACCGCAGGCGTCTGGACGCTCTCTCCAGCCCGCGCCGTCGCGACCCTGGCCCTTGAGCACGCAAGGCATGACCCGCGATTCGCAACGGCCGAGGGCGACATCGTCCAGCCCCGCTACAACAACCCGGGGACTGGGAGGACGCCTGGGTCCTCGGCAACGACCGCTTCGGTCTCGCCGACGGCACCGACGAGGTTCTGCTCCGCTTCCTGGCGGAGATGATCCACCCGGCCGTGGGACGGACTCCGGCGAGGTCCAGACGACGGAGCCGGCGGGCTTGGCCGTGGTGAAGGCGAGGCTCGGCATCGACAGCCTCGGGGTTGACGGCCGCGTAGAAGTGGTCGGGCTCGGTCATGATCTGTCCTCTCGCGCACAGGACGCGCCCCTCACGGGCCACCCCTCCACCCCCTAGGGCGGCGCGGCCCCGCTCAGACAGGATTCCGCGGTGCCTGCACTGGCAGGATGGACCGGAGGGCGCACCGAGCCCTGTTGGGGCGGGGGAGAACGAGGGCATGCTGAGAGCCGGAACGAGCTGCACCGACGCGATCAATTTCCTGGAGCAAGATCTCGTGGCCGGGAGCCTCAACGACGTTTCCAACCAGATCCCTCACGCGATGAGGACCGGCGCGGATGCCGAGGAGGCGATGCGGGCCGTGCGCAAGCGGTACGACGAGTGGACGTGGACGGCCGCCGAGGAGCTCAACCTGCGGTTCAGCGACCGGGAGATCGCGGGACAGCTCCGCGCGGGCCGCTACCGGGCGATCCTCACCGCGCCGTTGGACGAGGCCCGGCTGATGATGTACCTGGAAATTGCCGAGCTCCAGGACTACTTCAGAACCCTGGCGAACCGGGTGCGTGCCCTGCAGGAGCGGTACGGGCACGCCGGTGCCGTGCGGTACGCGGTGCTGGACACGAACACCATGCTGCACTTCACGCGGTTCGACAAGGTCCCCTGGCAGAAGGAGTTCGGGAAGGGCACCGCGGTCATGGTGCCGCACGTCGTGGTCGACGAGATCGACACCAAGAGCTACCAGACCGGGGACAAGAAGATCTCCCGGCGGGCGCGCGGCGTGTTCCGGCTGCTGGAGTCGGTGCTGGAAGCAGGGCCCGAGAAAGCGACCGCGGACGACAAAACCCTCGTGTTCATCGCGGCCGATGAGCCCGGGCACGCCCGCCTTCCCGTGCCGGACGACGAGTTGGTGGCTGCAGCGCTGCGTCTGCACCAGGCCGTCGCTCCCGCGGAGGTGGTCGTCGTCAGCCGCGACATCGGCGTACGGACCCGCGCCCGCGCCTGGGGACTGCCGGCACGGCCCCTGCCCGACAAGTACCTGATCGAAGGCGGCGAACTCCGCCGGCAGGAAATGGAACAGGCAGCCGCCGAGCTCGTGCAGGGCGGGGGCGTGCCGGAGCAGCCTGAACCGCCGGAATCCGCCGCGTCCTCCCCGGACTCGGTAGAACGTCAGGCAGGGAGCGGCTCGTGAACGAACAGGACGGGCAGGACGGACGAGGCCGTCAGGAGCGTGCGGACGCGGTGGACCGCGAGATGGCCGCACGCCTGCTGCCCGGGTCCATGGTGCGGGCGCTGGGCCGCTGGTGGGAGACAAATGCAGCTGCTTACGCGGATGGGACACCCGGCGCGCACGCCGTCCGCTACACGCCCAGCCGGTGGGCGCAGATCACTCCGTGGCCGAAGGCGCTGGCGCCCACCTCCGCCAGCGGGGATGCGGCGGTCAACCGGGCTGAGGTCGCCTCGACCGTCGCCGACGCGCTGCAACGGGAGGCGTTCAGGGAGGCACTGGTCGCGACGTATGTGTGGGGCAAGGGCAAGCGCGGCACTCCCGGTGGCAGCGGACCCGCCGCCCTCCACAAGATCCTGGCCTTCGACGGCCTCGACGCGGCGCTGGCCACCGCGGTCACCGCACTGCGCGAGCACGATGCACCAGAGGCGTATGCCGCGTTCAAGGGGCAGGTGCCCGGGCTCGGGCCCGCCTTTTTCACCAAGTTCCTCTACTTCACCGGCACCGCAGTACCGCCCGCCCACGGGCCGCGGCCGCTCATCCTCGACCGCGTGCTGGCCAGACGCCTGCGGCAGATGGCCGCTGCCGTCGGCCGCGAGAGCGGCCACGACCAGGACGGCTCCATCGCCACCTGGGTCTGGTCCGACAACAACTGGACGCCCCACCGCTATCGGGTCTACCTCTCCTTTATGCACGCCGCCGCCAACCAGCTGGCCACAGATGACAGTTGGCCCTCCGGTGCAAGCCCCGACCTCCTCGAATGCGCGCTGTTCACCACCGGCTGGGAGGCATCTGGCTGAACGGCACCGCCACCGGGGCCGGACAGGAGCGATGCCGCTCGGTCAGTGGGCCCGGGCGCGCGCGGTGTAGTGCTCCTGCAGTCGGCGCAGCATGCGGTGGCAGTAGTGGGCCAGGGGCCGGTGCTGGTTCTCGTCGATGACCAGGGCCAGGGTGTGGATGCCGTTTTGAGCGGAGCACCACCGAGGCACCGGCCCGGCCAGCTGTCTGGCTGGACTACATTTCGCCAGCGTTGTTGGTGATGGTGTGCCAGCGGCGTTCGAAGTCGTTGGCCTGCTTGGTGATGTCGTTGGCGGTGATGGGTTTGTTGTATTGGGCGGTGATTCCCCGATGGGCGCAGCCGTGGGCCACGCTCTCGGCAGATGGATTGTCCACCTCTGTCCGGTGGTCGGCCCAGACGTGGTACATGCGAAAGGACAGGAAGTAGCGGCGCAGCGTGGACGGGCTGATCGGGTTGCCGCTGCGGCTGGTCACGCTTTCGCTGGCAAGGCTTGTGGAGAGCTGCTTGTCTGTGGGCTCCTGGCCGTGCACGTTCTGGTAGTTCTTCCACGCGAGGTAGTACCGGTCGACCACCGTGAGGGTGTTGTCCTCGCTCGCAGGTGATGGACGCTCGTCGATGGACGTGTTCACCTTCGGGCCGGGTATCTCCTCGGTGGCGTGCGCTGCCGCGCTGGGAACAGGCGTCACGGTGGGGGCAGGCTCCAGCGTGTCTTTCGCGTCGCCGGTGTCGGTCACCATCTCGTCGGCGGGTGGCCCGTCGTCACCGAAGTCACGCTGCTGGAAGGCGCGGACGAAGGTGCGGAGGTCCTGCGCGACGAGGGGTTCACCGGCCGCGGTGGTGATGCCGTCGCGCTCGAAGACGTAGCGGGCTAGAGCCGCCGCGTCTGGGTATCTGCCGTACTCACGTGCGAAGTTGATCCAGGCCCGGTAGAAGAACTCCTCCCAGTTCACGTCATCACCGGCCCGCCCGCCCTCAGCAGCGGCAGTGGCGGTCGGCTCGTAACGCTGCTGCAGGCTGACCAAAATGGGGGACAGCTGCTCATCGGACAGGGGGTTGCCTGCTGCCGTTGTGATGGCGAACTGGTCACGGAGGAACAGCGCGAACTGGCCTGGCGTGGGCGCCACGAGGAACTGAGCGACCCACGAAAGGTAGGCGTCCGCGAACAGATCGCTGTCACTAGCATCCTGGAATGCCGGAGCCGACATCTGCGCCCCTGCCCGGGCCTGTGCCTCGGCCTGCTCCGGGGTCTGCTGGACGGGCTCGGCCGGCAGTGGGCGTGCCGGGGATCCGGTCGGCTCCAGCTCCAGGGGCCCGGGCGCCGCGGGGGCGACGGGAGCGGCGGCGGCAGGGGCGGACGCCTGCGCCGGTGCGGGTGCCGGCGGCAGCAGCGCGGGCTCG
>NZ_JBIAQZ010000015.1:0-146473 GCF_042889485.1 Streptomyces sp. NPDC002580
TTTCAGCTCCTCCGGCGTTTGAGGAGCGGGGTCCGGGGTGGCGCCCCGGGGACGGGTAGGGGCGGCGGGGGCGAGGGGACACGTCGGGTGTTCCGGGGGATTCCGGGAGGTGGGGGCCGGAAAAGGGTGACGACCCCTGAGCGGGGGGCACCGTCCGTACGTATGGTCTGTTGAGGAGTCAACAGCACGTGGGTGAGAGGCGGCGGAGAACGATGACTCACGGTATGCGGACGGACACTCACGACCAGTATCTCGACGAGCGGCGCGACTGGCGGGACACGGCCACCCGGTACGCCCTGTTGCCCTTGCGGATCTTCCTGGGCGTCACTTTCATCTACGCGGGCATCGACAAACTCACCGACAGCGCCTTCATGAAGGCCTCCGGTTCCGGCTCGATCGGCGACATGATGCACGCCGTGCGGGACTCCTCCGCGATCCCGGCCCTGGTGGACCTGGCCCTGAAGAGTCCCGTCGGCTTCGGCTACGCCATCGCCCTCGGCGAACTGGCCGTCGGGATCGGCACCCTGATCGGCCTGTTCGCCCGCCTCGCCGCGCTGGGCGGCGCGTTCATCTCGCTCAGCCTCTGGCTGACGGTGAGCTGGGCCGCCACCCCGTACTACTACGGGAACGACCTCGCCTACCTGATGGCCTGGCTCCCCCTGGTCCTCGCCGGTGCCTCGGTCCTCTCCGTGGACGCGGCGCTGCGGGCCCGGCGCAGGCAACGCGCCGGGACCTACCGCTAGGCCCTGCCGGGCCCTGCGGCCTCCCCGGGCCGGGGAGGCGACCGCACGTCTACGACCCGGTCTCCGACCGCGCGCCGCGCCGACCCCTGTCGGCGCGGCTTCTGCGTACGGCGTGGGTCACTGAGGCGACGAGGCCCGCCAGGCAGAGGCCGCCGACGACGATCGGGATGATCGCGAACCACTCGGTGTCCCACCAGCCGCCCGCGTCCCCGGCGTAGGCGATGCCTCCGGCGACGAGGAAGAGCCCCGTCACCAGCTTTCCCGGCTGGAACTCATGACGTGGCACGGGCCACCTCCGCCTGGCCCACGCCGACCTGGAGATCGAGGTCGAGGGTGCCGCCGTGCTTGCCGCCCGTCTCCGGCGGCAGGGTCAGCTGCTTGTGCTTGCCCGGTTCCACGTCCACGTCCTTCTCGTCGTCGCCCGGCAACTGGATGTCTCCGACGCCCACCTCGATGGTGAGCCGCACGGTCACGTCCTTGGGAACGATCACCTTCAGCCGGCCCGCGCCCACCTCCGCGTCGGTCGTCACCGTCTGCCCCTTGGCGAGATCGAGGCGGCTGAGGTCGAGGGTGCCCACGCCCGTGCCCAGGTCGTAGCTCGGCCGTACGGCGGCCGCTGTCGCCGGAGTCCAGTTCTTCCGCGCCCAGTGCGTGCCGATGTCCTTCGGCAGGGCCGCGGAGGCGGCGAGGAGTCCTGCCGTGACCACGGCCAGGAAGACGGTGCCCGCGCCCGTGCGTCCGAGGAAGGCACTGAGGGCGATGCCCAGGCCGAACACGATGAGAGCGGCGGCCAGCCCCGCCTGGAGGCTGGTGCCGAGCGCCTGCTCGTCCCAGGTCAGACCCGTGCCGACGGCACCCGCCGCGAGGGCGAGCAGGAAGACCCGGCCGCCGATCCGGCGGGGACCGCGGGGCTTGGGCTCCCGCCCGGCGCTCGGGCCGGGGCCGGTGGTGCCGAGGGCGGTGTTCAGGGCCGCCGCGGCGTCCGGCTCCCGTGCCTCCTGGGGCCCCCACAGATAGCCGGTGCCGCCGACGTGCGAGCCGTCCTTGACGATCGGGTCGCGCCACCAGGAGGAGAACGAGGCGGGAGCGGGTGGCGCCTTCGCCTCCGGCGGGGCGTCGGCGACGGCCTGCGCGGCGATGGGGCTTCCCCTGCTCGCGCGCGGCCGGGAGCTCGGGGAGGGGGCCGGGTCGGCGGCGCCGCGGTGCTGCGACCAGTACCCCGCGCCGGCCAGCAGCAGGGACAGGACGACGGCGAACGTCATCACACTGCCGTTGTTGAGCATGGACAGGAACACCCCGCAGCCGACCAGCGCGAAGAGCACGGCGGCCAGCGCCTGGCCGTCGACACGGCCGGTGAGCAGCTTGCGGACCTCGTTCTCCTCCTCGTCGTCGTACGGGACGAAGAGCCAGGCGAAGCCGTAGAAGATGAGGCCGATGCCGCCGGTCGCGGCGAGCACCGCGAGCACGATCCGGAAGATCACCGGGTCCATGTCGCACTGCCGGCCGAGCCCGGCGCACACCCCGCCCAGCATCTTCTGCCGGTGGTCGCGCCGGAACCCGCGGAGCCCCTCGGAGGCGGTGTCCGTGTCCCCGGGCCGTGCGGTGCCCGCTCCTCCGCGGGCGCGCGGCTCATCGCCCGGAGCGGTGCCGGGGTCCGGCTCCGCCGCCGAGTGCTGGTGATCTGTCATGCGTCCATGGTGACGGGCGGGACGGCGCGGCGGCAGTCGGGATGACCCTGGCCGAACCCTGATATCCGTCCCGGGGGAGGGCCGGAGTCCAGGGCCGGGAGCCGGCTCCCCGATCGCGGTTTCGCGAAGATTCGATCGCGGTTTCCCGAAGATCAGGGGAGTATCGGGGGCCGACCCTGATGCTCCGGTCCGCCGGGCGTGTGAACATCGGTGCCATGCCGGAAGCCGCAGCCATGCCCGTCGACGATCCGCGGCCCCCGCGCAAGCTCTACCGCAGCAGCGACGGACGCTGGCTCGGGGGCGTGGCGCGGGGGCTCGCCGGGCATCTCGGGCTGCCCGTGGTCTGGGTGCGGCTGATGTTCGTCGGTCTGTTCGTGGCGGACGGGCTGGGCGCGTTGCTGTACGCCGCGTTCTGGTTCTTCGTGCCGCTGGGCGTCGGCGGTGTCGGTTCCGTCCGTACGCCGGCGTTCACCACCGAGACCTCGCCCGACGGGCGGCGCAGACTGGTGGCCCGCAAGCCGGACAAGGGCCAGATCCTCGCCCTGCTCCTCATGGTCGTCGTGGCCATGGTCTTCGTCGGCAACGTGAATCTCGGCGGCGGCACCAAGGCGTACCTGTGGCCGACGGTCTTCGTCGGCGCCGGTGTCGCGCTGGTCTGGCGCCAGGCTGACAACGCGCGCCGGGCCCGCTGGGTGGAGGTCGGCCGCCGTCGTCGCACGCTCACGCTGCTGCGGTCCGCGGCGGGAGTCCTGCTCGTCACCGCCGGTGTCTCCGGAATATTCGTCCTTCAGGGCTCCGCGGCGCACCTCGGTTCGGTGCTCCAGGCGGCGCTCGCGGTCCTCGTCGGCGTCGCCCTCCTCGCCGGCCCCTATCTGATCCGGATGACCCAGGACCTCTCCGAGGAGCGCCTGATGCGCATCCGCGCGCAGGAGCGGGCCGAAGTCGCCGCTCACGTCCACGACTCGGTGCTGCACACCCTGACCCTGATCCAGCGCAACGCGGAGAACGCGGGCGAGGTCCGGCGCCTCGCCCGTGCCCAGGAGCGCGATCTGCGGGCCTGGCTCTACAAACCGGAGGGCAGCGGCAAGGACGAGGACGAGGAGCCCGACACCCTCGCCGAGGCGGTCCGCCGGCACGCCGCCGAGGTCGAGGACAAGCACGGCGTTCCCCTCGAGGTCGTCGTGGTCGGCGACTGCCCGCTCGACGACCGTCTGACGGCGCAGATGCAGGCGGCGCGCGAAGCGATGGTGAACGCGGCCAAGTACGGTGGCGAGGGCGGCGCCGTACAGGTCTACGCCGAAGTCGAGGGCAGGACGGTCTTCGTGTCCGTCCGCGACCGAGGCCCCGGCTTCGACCTCGACGCGATACCCGCCGACCGTATGGGCGTCAGAGAATCGATCATCGGCCGCATGGAGCGCAACGGCGGTACGGCGCGACTGCGCGCGGTGCCGGACGGCGGCACCGAGGTCGAGCTGGAGATGGAGAGGGCGGAGAAGACGTCATGAGCGACGCGAACGAGCCTGTGGAGTCCGGCGGTTCGACCGGGGGGACCCCCTCGGCGGCCGCATCCGGAGCAGCCGCCCCCGCGGCCGGACCGGCCGGAGCCGAGGGCGGGCGCCGGGTGCGTGTGGTGCTCGTCGACGACCACCGCATGTTCCGTACGGGAGTGCAGGCCGAGATCGGCGAGACCGAGCGGACCGGCGTCGAGGTGGTCGGCGAGGCCGCGGACGTCGACCAGGCGGTGACCGTCATCACGGCCACCCGCCCCGAGGTCGTCCTCCTCGACGTCCACCTTCCCGGCGGCGGAGGCGTCGAAGTCCTGCGCCGCTGCGCCCCGTTGATGGCCGACGCCGAGCGGCCGGTGCGCTTCCTCGCGCTGTCCGTGTCGGACGCCGCGGAGGACGTGATCGGCGTGATCCGCGGCGGTGCCCGGGGGTACGTGACCAAGACGATCACCGGCACGGACCTCGTGGACTCCGTCTTCCGCGTCCAGGACGGCGACGCGGTCTTCTCCCCGCGCCTCGCCGGCTTCGTCCTCGACGCCTTCGCCTCCACGGACGCCCCGCCCGTCGACGAGGACATGGACCGTCTCACCCAGCGCGAGCGCGAGGTCCTGCGCCTCATCGCCCGCGGGTACGCGTACAAGGAGATCGCCAAGCAGCTGTTCATCTCCGTCAAGACGGTCGAGTCGCACGTCTCGGCGGTGCTGCGCAAGCTCCAGCTGTCGAACCGCCACGAGCTGACCCGCTGGGCGACGGCGCGGCGGCTGGTCTGACCCGGCGCCCGTGACGTGCGGGAGCAGCGGGAGAGCCCCGCGGCCCCGGACGGTGAGGCGGGGCCTGCGCTCCTGACGGACTGACGAATTGACGGACCGACGGACGCCATGGACGGTCCGGAGGGGTCGGGGAGGTTCCGCGACCCGGGGAACGGCGCCGCGCGGGTCGCGGGCGGCGGCCGGTCCGGGGTCAGCCGGTGCCGGATCCGTCCGCTTCCGTGGCCGGGCCCGGGTTCACGGCGACGGCCTTGAAGAACGTGTAGTGGAACGTCCCGTCTCCCGTGGCCGTGCGCCGCAGGTCCAGGACGCCCCGGTCCCAGGCGGGCCGCGTCGTCATCCCCGCCGCGAGGACGTCCCGGCCCGCGGACTCGATCGCGGCGATGAACGTGTCGCGGGTGAAGCCGTCGACCAGGGCGGGGCGGGAGCGGTCCGCGTAGACCGTGCGGGGGCGCACCTCGACCTCCTCGAACCCGGCGCCCGTGACGAGGGGATGCAGGGAACGGCCGATCAGGGCGTTGCCGCCGGCCGCGGACTGGAGTCTCGCCTGGCAGTCGATCGCCGCCCGTGCGTGGGCGCTGTCCGGGTGGAAGAACGCCGAACCGTGGTCTCCCTCGATCACGGTGAGGGTGCCTCCCGGGCGCAGCACGCGGCGCAGGGCGGTCAGCGCCCGGTCCGGGGCGGCCAGGTGCTCCAGGACGAAACAGACGAATACGTGGTCGAACGACGCGTCGGGGAAGGGGAGTTCGAAGAGGTCCGCCTGGTGCCAGGAGACGTGCGCGCCGGGGGCGTGGGCCGTGACGCGGGCCCTGGCCCGGGCGAGGGAGTCGGCCGAGACGTCGACGGCGGTGAAGCGCGCTCCGGGGCTCGCCGTCACCAGGTGGGTCGTCTGCGCGCCCACTCCGCAGCCGACCTCCAGGACCTCGCTGCCGGGCGGGTACGCCGTGCCGGAGTGCAGCAGCTCCGCCAGCGTGTCGGCCTGGTCGCCGAGGCGGCGGGTCTCGCGGTCGGAGTAGCCGTGCACGTAGTCGATGTCCGTGACCCGGTCCCCGCTCGGATCCCGGTTCGTTTCCATGGCGTCGATCGGTGTGGTCATGGGTCGAGCCTCGTCCGAGAATGGCCCGGTGAACAGGTCCAATGACGAGCGTGCCGACCGGTCCATAACCCGTGGCGTCCCCGGCTCGGACTTCCTCCAACTCGACATCGGAGAGGCGCCGTTCGGGGGGCGCGCCGCCTGGCTCGCGGAACGCCTGCGGCGGGCGATCTCCGAGGGGCGGCTGCCGGTCGGGGGCCGGCTGCCCGCGACACGGGTCCTGGCCGCCGAACTGGACGTCTCCCGGGGCGTGGTCACCGAGGCGTACCGGCGGCTCTCGGAGGACGGGCACGTGACGGGCCGGGGACGCAACGGGACCGTCGTCGTCGCGGCCCCGGTCCGCCCCGCTCCGTCGCCCGCGCCACCCCGACAGGCCTCCCGCGGGGACCTGTTCACCACCGAGCCCGGTGACGACCTCCTGGACCTGATCCGCTCCGCCCCCGCGCGCATCGACCTCTCGCCCGGCGTGCCCGACCTCGCCGCGTTCCCGCGGGCGGCCTGGCTGCGGGCCGAGCGCGAGGCGCTGGCGGGGCTGTCGGCCTCGGGGCTCGGGTACGGCGATCCGCGCGGGGTACCGGAGCTGAGGCGGGCCGTGGCGCACTGGCTGGCGCGGAACCGGGGCATCGGCGCCGAGCCCGACGAGGTGATCGTCGTGGCCGGCACCGCACAGGCGCTGGCCCTCGTCGGACAGGTGCTGCGCGCCGACGGGGTGGAGGAGATCGCGGTGGAGGACCCGGGTTCGCTCGGAGTCCGCCAGCAACTGGGCCGCCAGGGGCTGCGCACCCCGCCCGTGCCCGTGGACACCGAGGGCGTACGGGTGCGGGAACTGGGCGGGTACGGAGCCGTGCTGCTGACCCCGGCGCACCAGTTCCCGACCGGGGTCGTGCTCGGGGGCGCGCGGCGCCGGGCGCTGATGGACTGGGCCGCGGCGGGCGGACTGATCGTCGAGGACGACTACGACGCCGAGCACCGCTACGACCGGCCGCCGGTGTCCGCGCTGCGCTCGATGCTGCCCGAGCGGGTCTACTACGCGGGCAGCGTGTCCAAGCTGCTCGCCCCCGCGCTGCGCACGGGGTGGCTGCTCGCCCCGGCCCGTCATCAGGACGCGCTGGTCGCCGCGAAGCGCTTCGCCGACCTCGGCAACGCCGTCCTGCCCCAACTCGTCCTCGCCCGGCTGATGGAGTCGGGCGAGCTGGAGCGGCATCTGCGTCTCGTGCGCCGCAGGCACCGCCTCCGCCGTGACGCGATGATCGCGGCGCTGCGCGAGCGGATACCGGGCGCGGTCGTGCACGGCGCCGCCGCCGGGCTGCACCTCCTGATCACGTTCCCCGAGCCGGCCGGGGGTGCCGTACGCGGCGACGGGGCGACCGGGTTCACGGACACCGGCCTCGCCGCCGCCTGCCTGGCGCGCGGGGTCAAGGTCCATCCGCTGTCCTGGCACCGGCAGCGACCCGGCCCGCCCGGCCTGCTCCTCGGGTACGCCGCTTCCCCGGCGACCGCCATCGCGGAAGGCGTGGCGGTGATCGCGGACGCGCTCCTGGACCGGCCGTCCTGACGGAGCCTGCCGGGAGGCCTCGGCGGGCGGCTCCCGGCAGGGGCTCGGCCGCCTCGGCCGGAACCGGCGGGCGGACGGGCGGACGGGGTCACACCACCCGGGTGGCGCCCACGAAGGGCATCTCGTCGAGGGGGGCGAGCCGCACGGGTGCCGACGGATTCGGCGCGTGGATCATCTGCCCGTTGCCGACGTAGATGCCCACGTGGGTGATCCCCGGGTAGAAGAACACCAGGTCGCCGGGGCGCAGTTCGGACCGGGAGACCCGCTGGCCGGCGTTGATCTGGGAATAGGTCGTCCTGGGCAGCGAGAGGCCCGCCGAACGGTAGGCGGCCTGGGCGAGCCCGGAGCAGTCGAAGGCGTCGGGCCCGGTGGCACCCCAGACGTAGGGGCTGCCCAGCTTCGCGTAGGCGTAGGAGACGGCGGCCGCGGCCCGGGAGCTGGTGGACGCGGCGGCGGTACCGGAAGCGGCCGACGCGCCGGACGGCGCCGGGAGCGACTCCCGGGCCGAGGAGCGCGAGACGTGCTGCTGCTCGCCCGCGGCACCCCGCTCGGCGTACTGGGCGCGCTGCTCGGGGCTGAGCCGCGCCAGCAGCCTGCGTGCCGTGGAGAGCTTCTCGTTGATCGTCTTCTTCTGCTGCCTCAGTTCGGTCTGCCGCGACTTGAGCGAGGCGAGTTCGACGTGCGCGGCGCCGCGCAACTGCTCGATCTCCCGGAGCTCCCTGCGGACCCCGGCGACGGCCGAGGACTGCCGGCTGCCGACCCGCTCCGCCATCGCGGCGCCGTCCAGGTACCGGTCGGGGTCGTCGGACAGCGCGAGTTGTACCGCGGGGTCGAGTCCACCGCTGCGGTACTGCGCCGCCGCCATCGAACCCAGGGCGTCCCGCGCCGAGTTGAGCCGGTCCTGGCGGCGCGCGGCCTCGTCGCGGAGCGTCCCCAGGCGCGTCTCCGCCTTGTCGGCCTTCTCCTTGGCGCCGTTGTACTTCTCGGTGGCGGCCTCCGCCTCCTCGTACAACTTGTCGACCTTGGCCTTCACCTGCGTCGGGGACAGCTGGGGGTCGGCGTGGCCGATCCCGTCGAAGCCGGTCGCCGTCGCCGCGCCCGCGAGGGCGATGGTGACTGCTGTGCGGGCCGTGTTTCCACCGATCGAGCGCTGCTTGGTCCTGCGGTGCGCTGCCACGAGGGCCCACATCCTTCCGTACGACCGCCCTCGTGAGAGCGGTCAAGCGGTGACACGTCCGGCGGCGGCTCACACAGGGGGAGCGGGGCCGCCGCCGGACCTTCTCGGCGGTGGTGGCCGACTGCCGCCCCTGGCCCGGGCGGCGGTGGGGAGCCGGTCACCTGGGGGAGGACGTTAAACCTGGGAGCGCGGCGTTGGTAACGCCTTGTGCGGAACTGTCCGCATTGGATTGCCCGGCGACCTCATGTGACCGAGATTCCGGCCTTGCGCCGCCGGGTTCACGCAGAGTGATGACCGATGCGCCGAATCCCGGACGACCGGAGTGGCCCCGGTGCTATGGATGACACGAGAGGGACGGGTGGCGAGAGTGCACGGAGCGGACCGGGCGAATCGGGCGGGCGGGGTGAACGGGCGACCCTGGGGAACGAGGGGCGCGCGGGCATGACGGCCCGGCGGGAACGGGACGATCCCGGGAAACGTGGAGCGCTCGGGCAGGGCCGTCCGGCCGGCACGGGGACGGCGAAGCGGAACGGGGTCAAGAGGGACGGGGCCAAGAGGCACGGACCGGCGGGACCTCGCGGACCGGACGTTCGGGTGTGGGGGCGGGGGTGTCAGGCGCCTCGGCCCCGGGTCGCGGACCTGACGGCGAGAACGGCCCCCGCGGCGACCACGGCCCACGCCGCCACCGCGATCCACAGCAGGACCTGCCCCGGCCCCTCCAGCCAGGACACGTCGAGGGCGTCCGCCACCGACAGCGTCGCCACCGCCGTCATCCCCATGGGGAACGCGGTCGCCCAGCGCAGCACGTCGTAGCGCGGACGCGGCCACACGACCTCCGCGACGAGCAGCAGGCAGTACCAGAGGAGGTCCAGCGCGAGCAGGGCCCCGGTCGTGGCGCGCAGGACGCCCTGGTCGTCGTCGTTCCACAGGTACGGGTCCAGGTGGTGCGCGGCGACGAGTCCCGCCCCGGCCAGCGCCGAGATCGCCAGGGCCCCGCCGGCCACCCAGTGCTCCCCGGCGCCCCGCTTCACCTCCCACAGGTCGAAGTGCGCGAACGACACGCCGTAGAGCACGATGCCCAGCCAGAACAGCGCCAGCGCCGCGTGCGTGAGCCAGGCGGCGCCCACGGCCGGGCCGATCGCCGAGGCCAGGACGGAGAGTCCCTGGGTGGCCACGCAGACGAGGAACACGGCGCCCGTCATACGGCGCCGCCAGTTCCGTACGACGGCCAGGACCAGCACCGGCCAGAGCACGGCCGACAGCGCGAGCAGGGCCTCGGCGAGCACCTGCCGGCCCCGTACGGACAGCCCGGTGCCGAGCACGGTGGTCGCGGCGACGGCGGTGAGTCCGGCCGGGGTGCCGGCCTGCCGCACCCATCGCTCCCGGTCGCGGACCAGCCGGACGGAGAAGTCCGCGGCCAGCCCGAGCCAGGCGACGGACGCGAGGACCAGCGCGACACGGGAGAGTGCCTCGTGGCCGGTCAGGCGCAGCCCGACCGAGAGGATCCCGGTGGCCATGACGGCGGCCCCGGCGGCGGGCGACCGCCGCGCCCACCAGGCGCGGAGGGAGGGGTCCGGTACGGCCGGTGTGTCTGGCATGCGCCCGATGCTAGGGATCTCCGGCGCCGTTGCCGGTGGGGCACGCGCGCGGGGAGCGCGAAAACGCGGGGCGCCGGCGGGAGGGGCGCGCGCGGGCGAGGGGCGCGGACGGTGCGGCGGGGGCGCGGGGCACGGCGGCGCGGGCCTTTCGGTTCCACGCGCGCGTGCCCCGCGAGAGGCGTCGTTCGCGTCCGCTCTACGCCGGGCGCACCACGCTGTGGATCGCCGAGGTGCCGTCGTAGTAGATCGACTCCTCGCGGACGTACGCCCCCGGCTTCGGCGCGTGGATCATCATGCCGTTGCCGATGTACAGGCCCACGTGGCTGATGTCGTCGTAGAAGAAGACCAGGTCACCGGGTTGGGCGTCGGCCAGGGAGACCGTCGTGCCGGCCTTCACCTGGTCGTAGGTGACGCGCGGGAGACTGACGCCGGCGGCCTTCCAGACGGCCTGGGTCAGCCCCGAGCAGTCGTAGGAGTCCGGGCCGGTGGCACCCCAGACGTACGGTTTGCCGATCTGCGTGCGGGCGAAGGAGAGCGCCTTGGCCGCCTTCGCCGCGTACGAGGGGTCCGTGGCCGTGGAGCCGGACGTCGAACCTGAAGCCGGGCCGGAGGCCGAGCCGGCCGTGGAGTCCGGCGACTGCTGCCGGGCGGCCTCCTGCGCGGCGGCCTGCTGACGCGCCAGCTTCGCGGCCTCGGCCGTGGCCCGCTCCCGCTTCTTCTCCTCGATCGCGGCCAGCCGCGCCTTTTCCTCGGCGGTCAGCTTCGACAGGACGTCACGCGCCTCGGTGAGCTTGTGCTGCACCGTGGCCTTGGACGTCTTGAGCGCGTTCCGCGAGGCGGTCAGCGACCGCAGGCTCTCGGTGGCCTCCGTCCGCTTCCTGGCGGTGGCGGCCTGCTCCGTGGCGTAGTCGTCGACGGCCGCCTTCTGGCGGGTCGTCAGACGGCTCATCAGCTGGGTCTGGTCGAAGTAGTCCTGCGGGTCGTCGGCCAGCAGCAGGCTCGTGCTGTTGGGCGCGGCGGCGCCGGTGCGGTACTGGGCGGCGGCGAACGAACCCAGCTCCTCGCGCGCGGTGTTCAGCTTCTCGGTGCGCTCGGCGACGTCGTCGAGCAGGGTGTCGACGCGCTTCCGCTGCTTGGCCGTCTTCTCCCGGGTCGCGTTGTACTTGTCGGTGGCCGTCTCGGCCTGGTGGTAGAGGTCGTCGACCTTCTTCTGGACTTCTTCGAGGCTGGGCCTGGGTTCGGCGGCGGGGGCGGCGTTCGCCGTCTGGGAGAACAGGGCCATGGAGGCGAGAGCGGCCGTCGCGAGGGCCGGGGTCCGTATGCCGGCCCGCGTGCCCGTGCGACGCCCTGTGCGGTATGACGCCAAGAGAGGCGACTCCTTCCGTCATCCGCCTACCGGGTTAGCTGTCGGGTTCGGGCGGGTGGTTCCGGAAGGTTGCCCTACGGTCCTTGCCCCACAAGGCGGTTGGACCGATTCACCCCAAGGTCGGTGGGTCCCCGGCTCCGGCCGCCCCATGGACGTGCCGAACTCGGCGGAGGCCGCCCGGCCCGGCGAGGTTCGCCGGTTGCGGTCGAGCGGCCTTCCCGCACGCTAACCAACTGGTGTGGCCCGTGTGAAGGTTGATGTGCGATATGTCCGATACATTTTCGTGACCTTTTCCGCGCGTCCCGCCGTCCATGACGCATTCACGATGATCCGCGTGCCCGTCGGCGCCTTCGTGGCAGTGTGTCCCGAGCGGGCGGGCGACGGTTCGCGCCCGGGTGTCCGCCGGGGGGTGCGGGTGCGTGGGGGTTCCACCCCGGTGCCGACCCCGGCCGGCTGCGGGGTTCGGCCCCGGCGCCGACCCGGGGCCGGTTCGCCGCCGTCGCGGTGCGGACGCGTACGGTCACCGCCTCCGGTGTCGTCGGAGCGAGCCGGTCCGCCAGCGAGCCGCGTCATGACTTCCGGCCGAGTTTCCGGGGTGGCGGCGGGCTGTCAGTGGGGCGGCCTAGACTCGGAGAGCGATGAGCAGCCTCTTTGATGACAGCTTCCTGGCGGCCCTCCAGCCCTCCGCGGCTCACGAGGACGAACACCCGCCGCCGCCCGAGGACGATCACGTACCGGAGTCGGTTCCGGACGATCTGTTCGGCGGCAGGTTCGACGTGCCGCCGAACCGGGACGCGTACTACCGCGACGGCGCGCCCAGGCCCGCCGTGGACCCGGCGGCCCTGCTGGACGGCCTGAACGAGAACCAGCGCGCGGCCGTGGTGCACGCCGGCTCCCCGCTGCTCATCGTGGCCGGCGCGGGCTCCGGCAAGACCCGTGTGCTCACCCACCGGATCGCCCACCTGCTCGGCGAGCGCCACGTCCACCCCGGCCAGATCCTCGCGATCACCTTCACGAACAAGGCCGCGGGCGAGATGAAGGAGCGCGTCGAGGCGCTCGTGGGCCCGCGCGCCAACGCGATGTGGGTGATGACGTTCCACAGCGCCTGCGTCCGCATCCTGCGCCGCGAGAGCAAGAGGCTCGGCTTCACCTCGTCGTTCTCGATCTACGACGCCGCCGACTCCAAGCGGCTCATGGCGCTCGTCTGCCGTGATCTCGACCTCGACCCGAAGCGCTTCCCGCCGAAGTCGTTCAGCGCCAAGATCTCGAACCTGAAGAACGAGCTGATCGACGAGGAGGACTTCGCGGTCCAGGCCACCGACGGCTTCGAGAAGACCCTCGCCCAGGCCTACGCGATGTACCAGTCGCGGCTGCGCGAGGCCAACGCGCTCGACTTCGACGACCTGATCATGACCACGGTCAATCTCCTGCGTGCCTTCCCGGACGTGGCCGAGCACTACCACCGCCGGTTCCGGCACGTCCTGGTCGACGAGTACCAGGACACCAACCACGCGCAGTACGCGCTGGTCCGGGAACTCGTCGGCACCTCCGCCCACCCCGTGGACGTACCGTCCGGCGAGTTCGACCTGCTCCCCGCCGAGCTGTGCGTCGTGGGCGACGCCGACCAGTCGATCTACGCCTTCCGCGGCGCGACCATCCGCAACATCCTCCAGTTCGAGGAGGACTACCCGAGCGCGACCACGATCCTCCTGGAGCAGAACTACCGCTCCACCCAGACGATCCTGTCCGCCGCCAACGCGGTCATCGAGCGCAACGAATCCCGCCGCCCCAAGAACCTGTGGACCAACGCGGGCGCGGGCGCGAACATCACGGGCTACGTCGCGGACACCGAGCACGACGAGGCCCAGTTCGTCGCCGAGGAGATAGACCGTCTCACCGACGCGGGCGAGGCCAAGGCCGGCGACGTCGCGGTCTTCTACCGGACGAACGCGCAGTCCCGTGTCTTCGAGGAGATCTTCATCCGCGTCGGCCTGCCGTACAAGGTCGTCGGCGGAGTCCGTTTCTACGAGCGCAAAGAGGTCCGGGACGTCCTGGCCTACCTCAGGGTGCTGTCCAACCCCGAGGACTCGGTCCCGCTGCGCCGCATCCTGAACGTGCCCAAGCGCGGCATCGGCGACCGCGCCGAGGCGATGATCGACGCCCTCTCGCAGCGCGAGAAGATCAGCTTCGCGCAGGCGCTGCGCCGCGTCGACGAGGCCTACGGCATGGCCGCGCGCTCCACCAACGCGGTCAAGCGGTTCAACGTGCTCATGGAGGACCTCCGCACCATCGCCGAGTCCGGCGCGAGCCCGGCCACCGTGCTGGAGGCCGTCCTCGAACGCACCGGCTACCTGGCCGAGTTGCAGGCCTCCACCGACCCGCAGGACGAGACCCGGATCGAGAACCTCCAGGAACTCGCCGCCGTGGCACTGGAGTTCGAGCAGGAGACCGGTGAGGGCGAGGCCCCGGCCGGACTCTCCGCGTTCCTCGAGAGGGTCGCGCTCGTCGCCGACTCCGACCAGATCCCGGACGAGGAGGACGGCAACGGCGTCATCACCCTGATGACCCTGCACACCGCCAAGGGCCTCGAATTCCCGGTGGTCTTCCTGACCGGCATGGAGGACGGCGTCTTCCCGCACATGCGCGCCCTCGGACAGGTCAAGGAGCTGGAGGAGGAGCGGCGCCTGGCCTACGTCGGCATCACGCGCGCGCGGGAGCGGCTCTACCTCACCCGCTCGTCGATGCGCAGCGCCTGGGGGCAGCCCTCGTACAACCCGCCCTCGCGTTTCCTGGAGGAGATCCCGGCGGTCCATCTGGACTGGAAGCGCACCGGGGCGACGGTGCCCAGGGCTGCCGGCCCGGTCTCGGGAGTCGCCGCGTCCCTGTCGTCGTCGCGCTCGCGTTCCGCCGCCTCGGGGGCCTCCGGGTTCGCCACGCGACGCGGCGCCTCCGAGAAGCCGGTGGTCTCCCTGGCGGTCGGGGACCGGGTCACGCACGACCAGTTCGGCCTCGGCACCGTGGTCGGTGTGAAGGGGACGGGCGCGAACACGGAAGCTACGGTCGACTTCGGAGAGCCCAAGCCGAAGCGGCTGCTCCTGCGGTACGCGCCGGTCGAGAAGCTGTAGCGGGGGCCACCCGGTCACGGGAGATCCCCGGCCGCCGGAGGGCGCCGGGGATCGACGGCCGTTCGCCGCCGCATGCGGGGCGGATCAGAGGACGACCGTCGCCGCGAGGTGCGCGGTGCGGGTCAGGTGGGGTCCAGGCTGTGGCTGCGCAGCCACGGCAGCGGGTCGATCGCCGAACCGCCGGCCGGCCGGACCTCGAAGTGCAGGTGCGGGCCGGTCGAGTTGCCGGAGTTCCCCGAGAACGCGATCTGGTCACCGGCCTTCACGGTGGTGCCCGAGGGGACCTTGTACGTGGAGAGGTGGCAGTACCACGTCTCGGTGCCGTCCATCGCGGTCACGATCATCATGTTGCCGTACGCGCTGTTCCACTGCGTCCGCACGGTCCCGTCGGTCGCGGACATCACCGGAGTGCCGTACGAGACAGGGAAGTCGATGCCCGTGTGCACGGACATCCAGTTGATGCCTGCCTGGCCGTAGTAGGCGCTGAGGCCCTGCTGCGCCACCGGAAGGGCGAACTTCGGGCGCAGCCGCTCCTTGCGGGCCGCCTCCTCCGCCGCCTTCTTCTTCTCCGACACCTGCTGGGCCTTGAGGTCGATGCGTTCCTGCGTACGGCTCGCCCGGTCGGCGAAGTCGTCCGCGCCCGCGGAAAGGCTCCTGAGCTGGGTGTCCAGCTTGTTGTTGGCGGCCGACGGCTTCACCGCGGCCGTGTCGGAGGCGCTGGCCGTCGTGTCCCGCGTGTCGCTCCCGCCGGTGTCCACCACGGAGGCGGCCGCGATCCCCGCGACGCCCATCACGCAGGCGGAGGGCACCGCGACGGTCAGCAGGGCGGAACGTTTCGCGGGACTGCGGCGCCGGGAACGGGAGGCGGACCGCGACGCCGGACGCGGCGCCGGGGTGATCTCCTCCACGCCTTCGAGCAACGGCGTCTCGCGCCCCTCGGCGTACGCGTCGTACGCCTTGTGGGAGTCGTCCGGCTCGGTGTCGTCGCCCTCTTCGAACTCGTCCTCGTCCTCGTCGAATTCACCCTCGTCGAACTCGTCCTCGTCGAGGTCGAGTTGATCGCGGGCCTGCTCGAAGGTGGCGGTCGCCAGCTGGTCGAAGGGAACCGGAGCCGTCGGATCGGCGGGCGGCTCGTACGTCATGTCGAGCTGGGTGAGCTCGTGGTTGTACGCCTCGGACTCGGCGTGCTGCTGCGGGTGTTCGTGCTGCTGCGGGTACTCGTGCTGGGAGTGCTGGTGTTCGTACGGCTCCGGCTGTTGGTGCTCGTACGCCTGGTACGCGCCCTGGCCGCCGGCGGTGTTCCACTGGGTGGCGTCGTACGCGCCCGTCTCCTGCGTCGGCGCGCCCCACTGCTGCGTCCCGTCGGCCGACTGGCCGGGCTGGACCCAGGTGTTCGCGTCCCACTGGCCCGAGGCGTCCGGACCCTGGTGCTGCGCGGGAATGTCGGCGAGCTGCTGGTAGCCCGCAGCCCAGGCCGTCGTCCCGTAGGCGCCGGTGTCGTAGGAGGCCTGGTGCTGCGCCGCGTACGGGTCGTACTCCTGCGCCTGCTGGGCGCCGGAGTTCCACTGCGTGGCGTCGTACGAACCGGTGCCGCCGCCCGGCATGTTGCCGAAGAGCGGGTCGGCGTCGTAGTGCGTGGCGTAGGGATCTGCGGTGGCCGTGTTCGCGCCGGGGCCGAAAGCGGCGGCGGAGTAGTCGCCGTGCGCGGTGACATCGCCGTACTGGGCTTCGTGGGCGCCGTACGGCGCGTAGAGCGCCGGATCGGCATCGGAAGCCGGGGCCGGGGGAGTCACGATCCCCGACGGGTGACGGTCGTTCACCAACTTCTCTTTCGCCTCGACAACAGGGGCTGGCAGAGCAGTGCGGCGACTGTACCCGGCGGTATGCGGGCGCGACAATCTTCGGCAGGTTTCCCCTTCGGCGGAAAGGGGCATTCGGCTGCGTTTCGGGGGAGGGCGGACCAGGCTTTGGCCTGGCGTTCGATATACGTTCGAGTTGCCGGGGGTGTGAGGCGGCTGTCAGGGGACCGTCAGGCCACCGTGAGACCGCCGACCCGGGCGGCGCCGCGGGCTCCGGACGCCTCGATGTCGAGTGCCTGGCGGATCCCTGTCGCGACGGCCGGGTGCACGGGCAGCGCGAGATGGCCGACACCGCTGACCCGGACGTTCTGGGTGAGCAGGTCGGGGTGGTCCACGCAGGCCGTCTCCAGCGGATCCATCAGGTGGTCGAGATCGCTCCAGAAGCTCACGAACTGCGTGCGGCAGCCCGGGGCCGGTCCGGTCAGCTCGTCGATCACCGCGGAACCGGGGCGCATCTGGCGGACGATCGGGTGCGCGTTCATCAGAGGGGCCACGCGGGTGCCCGAGTGCGGGGTGCCGAGGGTGACCAGCGTGCGGACGTGGGTGTCGCCGCCGAGGCACTGCACGTAGTAGCGCGCGATCAGTCCGCCGAGGCTGTGCCCGACGATGTCGACCCGCTCGTGGCCCGTGCGCTCGCAGATCTCCTCGATGTGCCGGCCCAGCAGCTCCGCCGCGGTGCGGATGTCGCACGTCAGCGGCGAGTAGTTCAGCGACTCGATGTGCTGCCTGCCGTGCTGGGCGAGGTTGCGGCGCAGCAGCAGGAAGACGGAACGGTTGTCGATGAAGCCGTGGAGCAGCACGACCGGGGGCTTGTCCTCGGTGGGCAGCTTGGCGGCGTCGTCGGGGGAGGGGAGCGAGGGGGTGGCGCGGCGCTCCTGGGTGATGCCGGAGGGGTAGAGGAGGAGGTGTCCGGCGAGGATCGCGATCTCCAGGGCTGTTGCCTTCAGCAGGGCTACCGATAGGCCGGCCAGTCGTGTCGGAAACAGGCGCTGACAGAGGGGAAGAAAGGGCGTCGCGGCCCCGGTGACCTTCATGGCCGACCTCCAGTCGGCACGCGGCAGGACCACTCCGTCCCCCGTGTGCCCTAGCGGAAAGCCGTGAGGTCGGCGACGGCGGTGGCCGACGGCGCGTCCTCGGCGCATGGGAGGCCGGTGACGCTACGGAGTGCCGTGCCGAGGATCGGGGGACACGACACCGACCCCGGCTCCGCGGCGGTCCGTCGGCAGGCTGAGCCGACATCGTGCCGTGGCGTGGAGTCGTTCTCGTCGTCCCGCTGTCCTCTTCCCGGCGTGGCTCCCCGCTGTCGTGCCGTTGCCGATGTGCCCCATCGCCACGCCGTCCCGCTGACGGCGCGGTGCTGTGGCCACCTGATCGCGGCTCTTCTTGCGCGAGGCTCCGGCCGTGGCCCGTACGCCGCTCATGTGTGCGGCGCCAGTGCCGCGGTACGGAACCGTGCGCGGCGAACTTGTCCCACTGTGTGATTTCCCCCTCGGTCTCCACCGTGAAACTGCCGGTTACGGGATGCTGGCGATAACGTTCGTTCACTTCCCCGGCCGAATACGGCTCGGGGCACCTGTGCCGCTTGGCCCGACCGGTGCTCCGGAGGCGCCGGGGACGGCGGGCGAAAAAAATGTGCGGTATGTGTCGATGGTCAGTAGTCGGGCGGTCGGTGGATACCGCCTGGTAACAGTAAGTGGTCGACGTGTTCCGATGGGTGGTCACCGGGTGGTGGCCCTGATCGGTACCGGTCGGTCGGTAGTCGCAGGTATGTGCCGGCAGTCCTCGTCGGTACAGATTGATGCAGTCGGTTCATGGAGGCAGTGATGGGTGTGGCAGCCGGTCCGATCCGCGTGGTGGTGGCCAAGCCGGGGCTCGACGGCCACGATCGCGGGGCCAAGGTGATCGCGCGGGCGCTGCGCGACGCCGGTATGGAGGTCATCTACACCGGTCTTCATCAGACCCCCGAGCAGATCGTCGACACCGCGATCCAGGAGGACGCCGACGCGATCGGCCTGTCCATCCTCTCCGGTGCCCACAACACGCTCTTCGCGGCCGTCCTCACGCTCCTCAAGGAGCGCGACGCCGAGGACATCAAGGTCTTCGGCGGCGGCATCATCCCCGAGGCGGACATCGCCCCGCTCAAGGAGAAGGGCGTCGCGGAACTCTTCACGCCGGGCGCGACGACCACGTCGATCGTGGACTGGGTACGGGCGAACGTCAGGCAGCCGGCCTGACACGACCACCCCGCCATCGAGCGTGCCCGGTCCGAACGGGACGTGACCACCCCGGCCGGGACCTGACCCCCTGGCCGGCCGGGTGCGACAGCCTCGATCTGCTGGGGGGTGACCACCGCGACCGGGGTGACCCCTGGCCGGCCTGGTGTGACCGCCTCGATCCGTCGGGGCGTAACCACTCCGGTCGGGGCCGCCCCTGGTCGGGTCCGGCGCGACGGTCCCGACTCATCGGGCGGGGCCACTCCGGCCCACCGGGTGCGACCACCGCAGTCCACCGGGCGTGCCCCCTCGTTCGGCTGGGTGTGACCGCCCCGAGTCGCCGAGGCGCGACCGCTCCGCCCGGAGCGCGACCCCTGGCCGGTCAGGCGCGACGGTCCTGGTCCTCCGGCCGGGGCACCCCGTTCGATGGGTGCGCCCCGCGGTGGCCCACCGGGCGTGACCGCCCCGGTCCACCGGGCGTGGGCCACCCTGCCCGGTCGTGCGACCACTTCGGTCGCCCAGGTGCGTACCTGGGCGGCCCGGTGCTTCCGTGCCGTCGGCCGGGCGGACCGCCGGTGTCGGGGTCGCGTCACCCGGCGGATTCGGGTGGCGCGGAGCGATCCGCGTGACGGAGGCTTCCAGGACCTCGTCCGGGACCGTCCGGAGCCCGGGTCTCCTACGGGGGCGGGGCGCGCCGGTGTCGGGCGGAGCCTCAGGGGGCCGTGAGCTCGGCGGCCATCGCCGCCCTCAGCCGCAACGTCGTCACGAGCCGCTGGAACGCCTCGGCCCAGTAGCCCCCGGCCCCGGGCACCGTGTGCTCCGACTCGTCCGGCACCGAGGTGAGCGCGTCGAGCCGCCCCGCCTCCACGGGGTCGAGACAGCGCTCGGCCAGTCCCATCACCCCGCTGAAACTCCACGGGAAGCTCCCCGCGTCCCGCGCGATGTCGAGGGCGTCCACCACCGCCCGCCCGAGGTTCCCCGACCAGGGGACGGCGCACGCCCCGAGCAGCTGGAACGCCTCGGACAGCCCGTGCGTACCGATGAACCCCGCCACCCAGTCGGCCCGCTCCTCCGCGCCCAGGGTGGCGAGCAGCTTGGACCGCTCGGCCAGGGACACCGCCCCCGGCCCACCGGCCTCCGGCGCTCCGGGTGCCCCGAGGAGCGCCCTCGACCACCCGGGATCACGCTGCCGGACCGCCGCCCGGCACCACGCGGCGTGCAGTTCCCCCTGCCAGCCGTCCGCCACGGGCAGGGCCACCGTCTCCTCCGGGGAACGCCCGCCGAACCGCTCCCGCCAGCTCCCGAGCGGTGCCGCCTCGACCAACTGGCCCAGCCACCAGGACCGTTCGCCCCGTCCCGCCGGAGGCTTCGCCACCACGCCGTCCCGTTCCATCCCCGCGTCGCACTCGTGCGGGGCCTCGACCACGATCACGGGCGTGCCCTGGGTGCGGTCGACGGCCACGCACGAACCGGCCCTGGCAGCCATCCGCGCGGCCAGCGCGGACCCCGGCAACGCGGACAGCAGATCGGCCGCCGTGGCCCGTACGTTGCGACTGCGGTCGGCCAGGGCCAGCTCGAGGAACGGTTCGTCCTCGGCGCACAGCTCGGACCGGAACGAGTCGAGGAACATCAGCCGGTCCTCGGCACGTTCCGTCGCCCACGTCGTGACGAGCAACTCGCGCGCGGCGGAGGCGTCCTTGGCACGCACCGACGTCAGCAGCGCGACCCGTTCGGCGAACAGCCCCTCCTGCCAGAGCTGTCGCACACGAGCGACCTCGTCCGGCTCCGGCAGCTCGGCGCCACCGCCCGGCGCGGAACGCAGCGCGAACCGCCACTCCGGGTTGAGCCGGGCCAGCCACAACGCCCGCGGCCCCGCGAAGGCCAGCGCGGCGGGGCGCAGGTCGGTGCGCCCCCGGGCCGCGTCGAGCAGCGCCGGAAGGATCTGCGGGGGCGCGGCGAAACCGCGCGCGTTCGCCAGTGCCAGCCACTGGGGCAGCAGTTCCATCAGGTCGGGTGCCGCACCCCTGCGACCGCTCCCGCCCGTGCCGGGACGGTCCGCCAGCAAGGTCGCCAGTCGGCCGGCCGCGGCGGGCGGCAGCGCGGCCCGCGGGTCCGGCGCCGCCGGTTCCGGGCGGGCCGCCGCCCGGGCCGGCCGGATCCCGGCCCGTCGCCGCACGGTCTCCACGGCGGCCGCGTCCAGCAGGGCCACGGAGGCCTGCTGCCCCGGGCGCAGGCCCGGAGGCGTACGTCGCTCCGTCCCGAGCAGCGCCACGGTGACGAGCTCTTCCCAAGAGGCGCCGACGGGCGGTCCCGCCGCAGCCGAGGTCGTGTTCACGAGCGTCCTTTCCGTACGGAGGGCATCAGCGGCGGCCGGATGGCCGCGACGGTGGTGGCCGTCGGGGCGGCTGGTGGGGTGCCCGGAGTGAGGAGCGAGGTGGTCGCCCGGGAGGCGAAGCGGCGAGGAGGAGGTGAGCCGAGCGCGGTGCCCGGACGGGCGGTCGGGGCGACGGCGGTCAGCACAGCGGCACCGCGTCGCTCCCGCTCGTCGCCCACGCGGTCAGCGGAGTGAACCCGCGGTGTCCGCACTCGCCGAACACCGTGACCGGGGCGCCGCCGGAGAGGGCGACCAGCCGCCACAACTCGGGCCGGGACCGCGAAGCGGGAGTAAGGGGGAGGGCCGACTCGCCGTCCGCGTCCGCCAGTTGCCACGCGTCGCCGTCCGGGGTCGGGACCACCCGGTCCAGGGTGACCGGACAGGAGTCCAGCCAGGGGTCGGTGCGCAGGGCCTCTCCGTAGCGGGCGGCCGCCTGGAACGTGGTCAGCCCCGCCGGCCGTATCGCCGCGGGCGCCGGAGGGGTGAACCGCTCGCCCAGCGCCGCCCGCGACTGCCCGCCTCCCGCGTACGCGGACACCTCCGCCTCGAAGGCCAGCCCCACCGGAAGCGCGAGCTCGGGGGCCCGGCCCGCCGCGCCGTAGGAGAGGAGCAGGGCGGTGCGGCCGGACTCCGCGCCGTACAGCCAGATCCTGCGCGTGGTGAGGCGGGCGTCGGCCGTGTCGTACTGCGCGAGGACCAGCCAGCGGTCGCGCACCGGCGGACCGTCCGCCGAACCGGACAGGCCGACGCGGGAGCGGACCGTCGCGGCGAGGTCGTCCGGCAGCCGCTCCCGTCGCAGCCACCCCTGGTCGAGGAGATGGAGCAGCGCGCACTCCTCCAGCAGGCGCACCGGCCACCCCGGTCCCGACGACGGGATCGCGCCCAACTCCCGCACGCGCGCCGCCAGACCGGACGCCTGCGCGTCGACCATCCGGGCCGCCGTCTCCTCCCACAGCCCGTACCCCGCGCTCTCGGCGGAGGCGAGGCCGCCGCGCAGCAGATCCGCCAGCCGCCGCTCCAGCTCGGTCGCCCCCGCGGTGATGCGCCCGGCCCGCCGCTCCGCCCTGCGCCGCGCCGCCTCGGGATCAGCCGGCGAGGACGCTCCAGATCCCCCGTCCGCCGCTTTGCGCTCGGCGCGCCCGCGTCTTCCCTCGATCCACTGCGCGGCCCAGTCCGGCGCCGGCCCGGACGGCACCGCGTCGGCCGCGCCCGCCCAGAGCAGCAGCAGACCCAGCGCGTGCTTGCACGGGAACTTCCGGCTCGGGCAACTGCACTTGTACGCGGGACCCGTCGGGTCCGCGATGTCGATGACCGTCTGGTACGGCTTGCTGCCGCTCCCCCTGCACAGTCCCCATACCGTCCCCTCCTCGGAACCGCCCGCCTGCGACCACGGACCGGCCACGCCGAGCTTGCTCCCCGCCTTGCGCGACGCGGCGTCAGGCGCCAGTGCCAGCACCTGATCCGCCGTCCAGCGCACCGCCTGCTGTGTCATGTCTTCGAAGGTAGGTCCCCCCACTGACAATCAGCCCTCACGGATACATCCGTGCAGGTCAGAGTGCATTGTCAGTGGTGTGGTGCACGGTGGAACCAGATCCGAACCGGCCGAGCTGGAGGGGGACCCGGCATGTCCGTGTCCGTTGAACCGACGTCCGTCGACACACCCGCGGGAGACAGGGGGACGAGCGGGGCACAGGGCGAGGCGCTGCGACCGCACGCCGAGCACGCCTTCGCCGCCGAACTCGCCGCGCTCGCCGCTCAGGACGACCGGCCCCGCCCGGCTCGCTGGCTGCTGTCGCCCTGGGCCGTGGCCACCTACCTGCTCGGCGGCACCCTGCCTGACGGCACCGTGATCACCCCGAAGTACGTGGGACCGCGCCGCATCGTCGAGGTCGCCGTCACCACGCTCGCCACCGACCGGGCGCTGCTGCTGCTCGGGGTGCCCGGCACCGCGAAGACCTGGGTGTCCGAACACCTGGCCGCCGCGGTCAGCGGGGACTCGACCCTGCTGGTGCAGGGCACGGCCGGTACACCGGAGGAGGCGATCCGGTACGGCTGGAACTACGCGCAGTTGCTCGCGCACGGGCCCAGCCGGGACGCGCTCGTGCCCAGCCCCGTCATGCGGGCCATGGCCGAGGGCATGACGGCCCGCGTCGAGGAACTGACCCGTGTCCCCGCGGACGTTCAGGACAGCCTGATCACGATCCTCTCCGAAAAGACCCTGCCGATACCGGAATTGGGCCAGGAGGTGCAGGCGGTGAGCGGCTTCAACCTGATCGCCACCGCCAACGACCGGGACCGCGGGGTCAACGAACTGTCCAGCGCGCTGCGCCGCCGCTTCAACACGGTGGTGCTGCCCCTGCCGGCGAGCGCCGACGCCGAGGTCGAGATCGTCTCGCGCCGGGTCGACCAGATCGGCCGCTCCCTGGACCTGCCCGCCGTGCCGGAGGGGATCGACGAGATCCGCCGGGTCGTCACCGTCTTCCGCGAACTGCGCGACGGGATCACGGCCGACGGGCGGACCAAGCTGAAGTCCCCCAGCGGCACGCTGTCCACGGCCGAGGCGATCTCCGTGATCACCAACGGCCTCGCCCTGGCCGCCCACTTCGGTGACGGCGTCCTGCGGGCGGGGGACGTCGCCGCGGGCATTCTCGGCGCAGTCGTCCGTGACCCGGCGGCCGACCGGGTCGTCTGGCAGGAGTATCTGGAAGCGGTCGTCCGCGAGCGGGACGGCTGGAAGGACTTCTACCGTGCCTGCCGCGAGGTGAGCGCATGAGCGGAGTGCGGGACGCCGAGCCGTCCGTACGGGACGACGGGACGGGCGTCCGGAGCCCGGGGCCGCTGCTGCTCGGCGTGCGGCACCACGGGCCGGGGTCGGCCCGGGCGGTGCGGGCGGCGCTGGACGCGGCGGCCCCGCGGGTCGTCCTGATCGAGGGCCCGCCCGAGGCGGACGCGCTCGTCCCGCTGGCCGCGGAGAAGGACATGCGGCCCCCGGTCGCCCTCCTCGCCCATGTCGTGGACGAGCCCGGTCACTCCGCCTTCTGGCCGCTGGCCGAGTTCTCACCGGAGTGGGTGGCGATCAGGTGGGCCCTGGAACACGGAGCGCCGGTCCGCTTCATCGACCTCCCGGCGTCCCACACCTTGGCCTGGGGGACGGCGGACCCGGCCCGGGACCTGGATCCGACCCGGGACCCGGTCCCGGCCCGGGGCGAGCAGGGGGCAGAGCCCTCCGACGCGTCCGGGGCCCCTGACGTGTCCGCCGGCCCCGACGCGTCCGCCGGTCCCGCAGGAGGGGCGGGGCCGGCGGACGAGGGGGGTGACGACGACCGGTCCCTCGACACCGCCGTGCGCGTCGACCCCCTCGCGGTGCTCGCCGAGACGGCCGGGTACGACGACCCGGAGCGCTGGTGGGAGGACGTGGTCGAGCACCGGTCCGCGGCGGCCGATCCGTTCGCCCCGTTCACCGTGCTGGCGGAGGCCATGGGGGCGCTGCGCGAGGCGTACGGGGTCGGCGGACACGACCGCGACCTGGTGCGGGAGGCGTACATGCGGCTCCGGATCAGGGCGGCGCGGAGAGAGTTCGGGGACGACGTCGCCGTGGTCTGCGGGGCCTGGCACGTGCCCGCGCTGAAGGGGAGGACCGCGGTCGGGGCCGACCGGGCGCTGCTCAAGGGCCTGCCCAAGGTGAAGGTCGACCTCACCTGGGTGCCCTGGACGTACCGCAGGCTCTCCCGGGCCAGCGGGTACGGCGCGGGCATCGACTCGCCCGGCTGGTACGGGCATCTGTTCAGCGCACCCGACCGCCCGGTCGCGCGGTGGATGACGAAGGTGGCCCGGCTGCTGCGCGACGAGGACCACGGCGTGTCGTCCGCCCATGTCATCGAGGCCGTGCGGCTCGCCGACACCCTCGCCGCGATGCGGGGCCGCCCGCTGCCGGGGCTGACGGAGACCACCGACGCCGTCCGCGCCGTGATGTGCGAGGGATCCGACGTCCCCCTGGCGCTGGTGCGCGACCGGCTCGTGGTCGGGGACGTCCTGGGGGAGGTGCCGGAGTCCGCGCCGGCGGTGCCGCTGCAACGGGACCTCGCGCGCTCGCAGCGACGCCTGCGGCTCAGACCCGAGGCGCTGGAGCGGGAGGTGGAGCTCGACCTGCGCAAGGAGAACGACGCGGGACGCAGCGGGCTGCTGCACCGGCTGGGCCTCCTGGGCATCGCGTGGGGCGAACCCGTGACGTCCCGCGGCAGCACGGGCACCTTCCGGGAGACCTGGCGGCTGCGCTGGGAGCCGGAGCTGTCGGTGCGGGTCGCCGAGGCCGGGGTGTGGGGCACGACCGTCCTCGCCGCCGCGACGGCCAAGGCCGAGGCGGACGCCGTGGGCGCGCCCTCGCTCGCCGATGTCACGGCACTGGCCGAGCGCTGTCTCCTCGCCGACCTCCCGGACGCGCTTCCCGTGGTGATGCGGGTGCTCGCCGACCGGGCCGCCCTCGACGCGGACGTGGGCCACCTCGCGCAGGCCCTGCCCGCCCTCGTCCGCTCGCTGCGCTACGGCGACGTGCGCGGTACGGACACCCATGCCCTCGCCGATGTCGCCGCCGGCCTCGCCGAGCGGGTCTTCGTCGGCCTCCCCCCTGCCTGCGCGGCCCTCGACAGCGACGCCGCCGACGAGATGCGCCGCCACATCGACGCCGTGCACGGGGCGGTGGGGCTGCTGTCGGAGACCGCCGCGGAGGCGTCCGGCGGCGGGACGCCCCCGGGCGCGCCGGGGTCCACGGGGCCGGGCACCCGGACCGCCCCGGAGACGGGCCGCGGCGGCCCGTCTCCGGCCGACGGGTCCGCTGCGTCCGGCGACGGAGTCCCCGGCGGTGGCACACGCCGGCGCTGGTACTCCGTGCTGGGGGTGCTCGCCGCGCGGGACACCGCGCCGGGGGTGGTCAGAGGCCGCGCGGTCCGCCTGCTCCTCGACGAAGGGGAACTCGCGCAGGAGGAGGCCGCCCGGCTCATGGGCCTCGTGCTGTCGCCGGGGACCGAGCCCGCGGACGCCGCCGCGTGGATCGAGGGGTTCGTCGGGGGCGGCTCCGGGGGCGGCATGCTGCTCGTGCACGACGAGCGGCTGCTCGGACTGGTGGACGCCTGGCTGACCGGGGTGCCGACGGAGGCGTTCACCGATGTGCTGCCCCTGCTGCGCCGGACGTTCTCGGCGTACGAGCCGGGTGTGCGCCGGACGCTGGGCGAACTCGTCCGACGCGGTCCGGGGACACGGACGAGCGCGGCGGCCACCGGCTCCGGAATGTTCGGTTTCGCCGCCGACCTCGACTCCGGGCGCGCCGACGCCGTACTGCCGGTCCTGAGCCTCCTGCTGGGGCTGGGAGAGCCCGGCGACGCGTACGCCGGTGCCCCCGCCGACTCCGGCATCGACACCGGCTCCGGTATCGACTCCGGCTCCGAGACCCCCCACTCCGACGCGGACGACCGGACCGGCGGCGGGGACGGCTCCGGCCGGACACGTCACGACAACGACCTTGCGAGGGTGTTTCCATGACCGAGGCAGCGGTGGGCGCCGGCGACGAGCGGCTGCGGAGATGGCGGCTGGTGCTGGGCGGCGGTGAGGCGGACGGCACAGGGCGCGCGCTCTCCGGGCAGGACGCCGCCATGGACGGCGCGCTGGGCGCGCTGTACGGAAAAGGCGGCAAGGGGCAGTCGGGGCGGGACCGGTCGGCGGGGCTCGGGGCGTCGGCACCGTCCGTCGCGCGCTGGCTCGGCGACATCCGCACCTACTTCCCCTCGTCCGTCGTCCAGGTGATGCAGCGCGACGCCATCGACCGGCTCGGGCTCTCCGCCCTGCTCCTGGAGCCCGAGATGCTGGAGGCGGTGGAGGCCGACGTGCACCTGGTGGGCACCCTCCTCTCCCTCAACAAGGCCATGCCGGAGACGACGAAGGAGACCGCGCGGGCCGTCGTGCGCAAGGTCGTCGAGGACCTGGAGAAGCGGCTCGCCACCCGGACCCGGGCGACGCTCACCGGCGCCCTCGACCGCAGCGCGCGGATCAGCAGACCCCGCCACCACGACATCGACTGGAACCGCACGATCGCGGCGAACCTGAAGCACTACCTGCCCGAGTACCGCACGATCGTGCCCGAGCGGCTCATCGGCTACGGGCGGGCGTCGCAGTCCGTGAAGAAGGAGGTCATCCTCTGCATCGACCAGTCGGGGTCGATGGCGGCCTCGGTCGTCTACGCCTCCGTGTTCGGCGCCGTGCTCGCGTCGATGCGGTCCATCGCCACCCGGCTGGTGGTCTTCGACACGGCCGTCGTCGACCTCACCGACCAGCTCGACGACCCGGTCGACGTCCTCTTCGGCACCCAGCTCGGCGGCGGCACGGACATCAACCGGGCACTGGCGTACTGCCAGTCCCAGATCACCAGGCCCGCCGACACGGTCGTGGTCCTCATCAGCGACCTCTACGAGGGCGGGATCCGCGACGAGATGCTGAAGCGGGTCGCGGCGATGAAGGCGTCCGGGGTGCAGTTCGTGACGTTGCTCGCGCTGTCCGACGAGGGCGCGCCCGCGTACGACCGTGAGCACGCGGCGGCACTGGCGGCACTCGACGCGCCGGCGTTCGCCTGTACGCCCGATCTGTTTCCCGAGGTCATGGCGGCGGCGATCGAGAAGCGGCCGCTTCCGGTACCGGACACGAGGTGAGCCTCGGGCCCCGGTGGCCCTCCCGCCCC
The DNA here is from genome assembly GCF_042889485.1 of Streptomyces sp. NPDC002580. Classification (NCBI taxonomy): domain Bacteria; kingdom Bacillati; phylum Actinomycetota; class Actinomycetes; order Kitasatosporales; family Streptomycetaceae; genus Streptomyces; species Streptomyces sp. NPDC002580. The sequence goes on from NZ_JBIAQZ010000015.1 coordinate 27,788, forward strand.
GGCCACCCCCTCGCCCGGAGAAGCCGCTGGGGTGGGAGGGGACCCTCGCGCGGCGGACGAACGGCTTCCGGCCGGTGGCCGACTTCCGGAAGCCGAATCCCAGGCCCCAGGAATCGGCCCCGGGAACCGGGACCGGGAACCCGGGACGCGGGCCCCGGGACCCGGACGGCCGAAAAAGGGCGGGGCATCCCTGGGACCGGATCCCCGAGGAGGGGCCGGCGGCACCCAGGGGGACGGGGGCCACCACGTGGGGCGCCCGGCGGCACTCCAGCGGGCCCCTCAGGGGCCGTTCCAGGGTCCTCACCAGCCGGATCCCGGCCCGGTGAGGGGCTGTCCGGGCCCGTTCTGTGACAGGTATCACCGCTGTCGTGTGAGCTGCGATTTAGGGACCCGCGTCCTGCGGCGATAACCTGCGGGACGGACATGCCGCGCGCTCGGACACCGTGTGCGCCACCCTTGTGACAAGCGGACGTCACGTTGCCCTTCGCGGCACGCCCACGCATCCAACGAACCGCGAGATCACTGATAGGGACGGACGCGCGTGGACCTGTTCGAGTACCAGGCGAGGGACCTCTTCGCCAAGCACGGTGTACCGGTGCTGGCCGGTGAAGTCATCGACACGCCTGAGGCAGCCCGCGAGGCGACCGAGCGTCTTGGCGGCAAGTCCGTCGTCAAGGCCCAGGTGAAGGTCGGCGGCCGCGGCAAGGCCGGTGGCGTCAAGCTCGCCGCCACCCCCGACGAGGCCGTCGCCCGCGCGACGGACATCCTCGGCATGGACATCAAGGGCCACACGGTCAACAAGGTGATGATCGCCGAGACCGCGCCCGAGATCGTCGAGGAGTACTACGTCTCGTACCTCCTCGACCGCACGAACCGCACCTTCCTCGCCATGGCGTCCGTTCAGGGCGGCGTGGAGATCGAGGTCGTCGCGGAGGAGAACCCCGACGCCCTCGCGAAGGTGCCGGTCGACGCCAACGAAGGCGTGTCGATCGAGAAGGCCCGCGAGATCGTCGCCCAGGCGAAGTTCCCGGCCGAGGTGGCCGAGCAGGTCGCCGAGATCATGGTGACGCTGTGGGACACCTTCATCAAGGAGGACGCCCTCCTGGTCGAGGTCAACCCCCTCGCCAAGGTCGCCTCCGGCAAGGTCATCGCCCTCGACGGCAAGGTGTCCCTGGACGAGAACGCGGAGTTCCGCCAGCCGGACCACGCCGCGCTCGAGGACAAGGACTCGGCCAACCCGCTCGAGGCCGCCGCCAAGGCCAAGAACCTCAACTACGTCAAGCTCGACGGTGAGGTCGGCATCATCGGCAACGGCGCGGGTCTCGTCATGAGCACCCTCGACGTCGTCGCGTACGCCGGTGAGAACCACGGTGGCGTCAAGCCCGCCAACTTCCTCGACATCGGCGGCGGCGCCTCCGCCGCGGTCATGGCGAACGGCCTGGAGATCATCCTCGGCGACCCGGACGTCAAGTCCGTCTTCGTCAACGTCTTCGGTGGCATCACCGCCTGTGACGAGGTCGCCAACGGCATCGTCCAGGCGCTCCAGCTCCTCGCCGACAAGGGCGAGGCAGTCACCAAGCCGCTGGTCGTGCGTCTCGACGGCAACAACGCCGAGCTGGGTCGCAAGATCCTGTCGGACGCCAACCACCCGCTGGTCCAGCGCGTGGACACCATGGACGGCGCGGCCGACAAGGCCGCCGAGCTCGCGGCTGCGAAGTAAGGGACGAGGGACTAAACAGCCATGGCTATCTTCCTGAACAAGGACAGCAAGGTCATCGTCCAGGGCATGACCGGTGCCACGGGTATGAAGCACACCAAGCTCATGCTCGCGGACGGCTCCAACATCGTCGGTGGTGTGAACCCGCGCAAGGCGGGCACGTCCGTCGACATCGACGGCACCGAGATCCCGGTCTTCGGCACGGTCGCCGAGGCGATGGAGAAGACGGGCGCCAACGTGTCCGTCCTCTTCGTGCCGCCGGCCTTCGCCAAGGCCGCCGTGGTCGAGGCGATCGACGCGGAGATCCCCCTCGCGGTCGTCATCACCGAGGGCATCGCCGTCCACGACTCCGCCGCCTTCTGGGCGTACGCGAAGTCGAAGGGCAACAAGACCCGCATCATCGGCCCGAACTGCCCCGGTCTCATCACCCCGGGCCAGTCCAACGCCGGCATCATCCCGGGCGACATCACGAAGCCGGGCCGCATCGGCCTGGTCTCGAAGTCCGGCACGCTGACGTACCAGATGATGTACGAGCTCCGTGACATCGGCTTCTCGTCGGCCGTCGGCATCGGTGGCGACCCGGTCATCGGCACCACGCACATCGACGCGCTCGCCGCGTTCGAGGCCGACCCCGACACCGACCTGATCGTCATGATCGGCGAGATCGGCGGCGACGCCGAGGAGCGTGCGGCGGACTTCATCGCGAAGAACGTGACGAAGCCGGTCGTCGGCTACGTCGCCGGCTTCACCGCGCCCGAGGGCAAGACCATGGGCCACGCCGGCGCCATCGTCTCCGGCTCCTCCGGCACGGCCGCCGCGAAGAAGGAGGCCCTCGAGGCCGCGGGCGTCAAGGTCGGCAAGACGCCGACCGAGACGGCCAAGCTCGCGCGCGAGATCCTCGCGGGCTGATCAGCAGCCAGTCCCAACGCCGGTGGGCCCGCATCCTTCGTGGATGCGGGCCCACCGGCGTTCGCCCACGCGGACCTCGTCGGACCTCGTCGGACCTCATGGGTCGGCATCGACCGGCGTCGGACGTCATCGGACATCCGGGATGAGCCGCTCGGGCCCTTTCGCCGTCTCGGCCTTCAGCTTGGCCCGGAGCTTCAGCTCCGCCTCGGAGAGCGGCCCGGGGGCGGCCCGGGGCGGCAGGCCGCGGACGGTCTCCGGCGGGGCGAGGGGAGCCTCGTAGTGGTCCGGCGCGGTGCGCAGCGTCAGGGCGGTCACCCCGACGAGCAGGATCGTGAAGGTGATGGCCGCCCGGGTCCACCGCTGGGCGCGGCGCTCGCCGTACCAGCGGACCGTGCGGGGCTTCGCCGCGCGCAGCCGTTCCGCGCTCGCGAGCTCGGCGAGCCGCCAGTGCAGCTCCTCCGGCTCGGCCAGCTCCGGCAACCGGGCGGCGACGGCTTCCCGCGCGTGCAGCACCCGGTTGGCCGCCGCGGGCGTGCTCGCCTCCGTCTCGGCGGCGGTCTCCGGCAGCCCGAGTCCGACCCCGTCGTACAGCAGCAGCGTGCGCCGGTACACGGGCGGCAGTTCGAGGAGTACGTCGAGCAGCGCGCGGTCGGCGGCACCGGCCGGCGGCGCCTCCGGGTTCCGGTACCGCGGACGCAGACGGTGCCAGGGGGAGAGGGCGTACTCGTAGGCCGTCGCGCGCACCCACCCGGCGGGGTCCCGGTCCACGGCCACCTCGGGCCAGCGGTACCAGGCCAGTTGGAACGCGCACTCCACGGACTCGCGGGCCAGCTCGCGCCGCCCGGTCAGCAGGTAGGTCTGGCGCACGAGGGCGGGCGCGCAGAACGCGTAGAGCGCGTCGAAGGCCTGAGCGGGTGTCAGCGGGGCCCCGGGGGCAGCACTGTCCTCGGCCTCGGGGGACCGCTCCTCTGTCCGGGCGGGCCGCGGGCGGGCACCGGTGGACCGGCCGCCGCGGTTTCCGTCCGCCGCGGTCAGCGACCTGCCCAGGGCGGACCACCTGCCGCCTCCGGCGGACCGCTCCCCTCCCCGAGCGGACCCGCTGGACCGCTCCACGCCCCGGGGGGGTGCGGTGGACCGTTCGTCGCCGTCGAAGGCCCGGTCCTCGCCGGCGGAGATCAGGTCCGCGCCGTCCGAGGGCAGGTCCGTGCCGTCGGCGGACCGGGGCTCGTCGCCCGTGGCGCGGGCCGGGCGCGCCGACGGCGCCGCCGTCCCCGCGCCCACCAGCTCGTGGGCGCCCTCCTCCTGACGGGCGCTCACCTCGGCGCGTTCGTGGGCGCGCGGGTCGGCGGGCGTGTGCGCCGGCTCGGCGGTGAGCAGTCTCGCGTACGCCTCCCCCTTGCGGCCGCGTGGCGTCGTACGGCCGGTCTCCCACGACCGCACCGTCGCCCTGCTGACGCCGAGTCGGGTGGCCATCTCGGCCTGGGTCAGCGACTGCTCCTCGCGCAGACGGCGGCGCTCCTTGGGCGCAGGCAGCGAGGTGGCGGGGCTCTGTGTCATGTCGGATCCCACAGGACACCCCTTCGTACGAAAAAGTACATAACTGCATATTGAGCGACACATCCGAGGTTCGCCTGTTACGGCGAGAAAGAGCGTGTCGTTGGGAGCATGAGGGTCGTGACCCAAATCACCGACCGCAGGCTCTCGTTGTCACCCCTGCTCACCCGGATGCGCGGCCGATCCCCCGGATTGGCCTCCGGCCTCCTGGGCGGGGCCCTCGCGGCGGGGCTCGGGCTCGGCTCGTTCGCCGTCCTCGTCATGGTGCTGTGGATCAGCTCGCCGTACCCGGACAGCGGACCCGGCGGAGCGCTGCACGTGGCCGCCGCGCTCTGGCTGCTCGCGCACGGCGTGGAGCTGGTCCGCACCGACACGCTGTCCGGTCTGCCGATGCCCGTGGGGGTGACACCGCTCCTCCTGGTCGCGCTTCCGGTCTGGCTGCTGCACCGGGCCGCGCGCGAGGCCGCCGACGCCGAGGCGTCACCGCGCACGGCGTGGGCCGGTGTCGCGGCGGGCTACCTGTGCGTCGGCGGGGCCGCCGCGCTCTACGCCTCGGGCGGCGAGTTCCGCCCCTCCTGGGCCTGGGCCGCGATCTGTCTGCCGCTCGTGGCGGCCACCGCCGCGGGAGCGGGGGTCTGGACGGCGTACGGCCGCCCGCGGATGCCGGCTCCGCGCTGGGGGAAGCGGGCCGGGGAGGCCCTTCCCCTCGGTGGAGCACGTCCGATGTCCGCCCTACGCCGTCTCGCCACCGCCGACGACCTCGTGCTCGGTGCCGCGATGCGGGCCGCCGCCGCCGGGGTCGCGGTCCTCGTCGGCGGCGGCGCCCTGCTCGTCGCGGTGTCCCTGGTGTGGCACGGGGACACGGCTCGCGGTTCGTTCGTCCAGCTCACCGAGGTGTGGTCGGGGAGGTTCGCCGTTCTGCTGCTGTGTCTGCTCCTGGTGCCGAACGCGGCGGTCTGGGGAGCGGCGTACGGGCTCGGGCCCGGTGTCGTGCTGAGCGCCGGTCATGTCGCGGGTCCGCTGTACGCGACCGCCGCGGGGGTGCGGGCGCCGACCGATCTGCTGCCCGCGTTTCCGCTGCTCGCGGCGGTTCCGGCGGCGGGGTCCGGCGGGCCGCCGAACTGGCTGGGCGTCCTGGTGCCGGTGGCCGCCGCGGTGACGGTGGCGTGGTCCGCGGTGCGGGCGGGGGCCGCGCGCGGGGCCGCGGGCCGGGCGGAGCCCTGGTCGCCCGGGCGGACGGCGGCCGTCGTCTCGCTGGCCGCCGCGGGGTGCGGTGCCGCGCTCGGCGCGTTCGCCGGGCTGGCGGGAGGGCCGCTGGGGGTCGGCGCCCTGACCCACTTCGGGCCCGTGTGGTGGCAGGTGGGGCCCGCCGCGGCGGCGTGGACGGTGATGGTCGGGATTCCCGTCGCGTGGGGCGTGGGGGAGTGGAGGGGGCGTGGGCGCCGGGCCCCGAGGCCGGTGGGGGCCCGCCGGGCCGCGGGCGGCCGCCGGTGGATCGGCCGGCCGCGGATGCCCGCCCTGATGGCGCGCCGCAGGCGAGTCGCTCCCTTGACGCCGTCGGCCGCGCCGGTGCCCGGACCGGCGTCGCCGACGGCGCCGTCCGCCGCGGCCGGGGCGAAGCGGGTGGCCCGGGTCGAACCCGAGGTGCTGGAGTCCGTCCTCGAGGACTTCGAGCCGTACGACCTCTACGGCGGCCGGGGCGCCGACGGCTCGTTCGGCCTGCTCCGGGAGGAGGCCGCGGCGGTCGCCTGGCACGAGGAGACGTCGCGGGAGATGCGCTGGGAGGCGCTGAAGAACGCGAACCGGCCCGCCGGCCCGGAGGGGCCGGAGGATCCGGAGTCCTCGGACGGGACGGAGAGGTCCGAGGACTCGGACTCGGACCGGGGACGGATCCCGGGAGCGGAGGACTCGCGCTGAGCGCGGCCCCGCGCGGCGGGCTCCGGTGACGTGGGCCGGCGAGGGGGCTCTCGGGTCGGCGGCGGGGGTGACCCGTGGGCCGGAGGGCGGGTTCACGGGTCGGCGTCCGGGGTGACCCGTGGGCCGGTGAGGGGCCCCGGATCGGCGGCCGGGGCGGTGACCCGGGGAGCGCGTCACCGCCTCGGACCGGGTTCGTCCCGCTGCCTCTCCGGGACGGGACGGGCCCCGGCAGGAGCCGGTGCGGGACCGGCCTCCTGCCGGGGGTGGACCCTGGCAGGAGGGCGAGTCGTCGGCGGGGGCCGGTGAACCGTCAGTTGCGGTTGCCGAGCACGCCGCGCAGGTCCTCCGGGAGCAGGTCGTTGCAGGACTTCTTCGCGGCCGTCGTCAGGGCGTCGTCCGTGCAGGTGTAGAAGTCGTCGTAGACGAGGTGGGTCGTGAAGATCCCGGCGACCGCCACGAGGGCCAGCGAAGCGGTCACGATGCCGCTCACCGCCGCCGTCTTCTGGGGACGGACGTTCGGGTCGGGCGCCGGAGCGTCCGGGTCCGGGGTACGCGCCTTGGCGCGGAGCGCGCTGATGCCCCAGTACAGGGCGAGCGAGCCGAGCATCAGTGCCACGTACGGCCAGCCGAAGAGGGCGAAGAAGAACGCCCACATGCCGGAGAGCAGCGCGAAACGGGCCCGGCGCTGGGCCGGATCCGTGGGGTCCCAGCGCATGCCCGTACCGGGGCCGCCGGGCTTCTCGGGACCGCCCTGGCCCTGCGGCGCACGCGGCCGGTCGCCGAAACCGCCGCCGCTGGAGGGGCCGGGCTGCCGGTCGCTCCACTGGCTGCCCCAGGGCGTGTACCCGGGTCCGGGCTGTCCGCCCTCGCCGGTCTCGCCGGAATTCTGGCCGTGCCCGCGCGGCTGCCACGGCCGGTCGGGGGTCCCCTCCGGCGGTGGCGCGAACGGGTTGTCGTCGGAGTCGGAGGGGCCGGACGGGCCGGACGGAGGAGTGTCGGGCCCGTCGGGTCCGCGCTCGCCCGAGGGGCCGCCGCTGCCACCTGCCGAGCCGCCGCCGTGTCCGTCCGCGGGGCCGGGGCCGCCTGTGGAGCCGCCCCCGTCCGACCTCGGCGGGGTGGACGAAGGGTGCCGCTCGCGCAGCAGGAGCGGAGGGAGTCGGAGACTGCGGTCCGGCATCAGGTGAGTGTCTTCCCCTTGGTGGTTCTGGCGGGCGGCGTGTCCACACAGCTTCGCGCTCGCGACGCGCGCCCCGGGCCGGTCCGCCCGGGCTGACGCCTCGGTTCGGTCCGCCCCGGACCGACGTCCCGAGCTTCGCACTCCGGACTCGCGCCCCGAGCTTCGTACCCCCGGACACGCGCTCCGGAAGTCTCCGGGGCCGTGTCGCGGGTGCTGTCGGGGGCCGTGCCCCGAACGTTCGTACTCGTCCCAGGTCAACGTCCCGCGCGCACAGGGCGTTCCCCGTGCCGGAGGCGTTCCCGGGTGGATCCTCCCCAGACGCTACCTTCCGGCCTCGCCCCCGTCCCGTGGGGGCCGCCCGGTGTGCCGGTATCGTTGCTGGCGGTCGGCCGCTTCGTAGACTTCCCCGTATCCCGGGGCGCGAAGCATTCGTACGATCACACAGACGCTCCCTCCGAGAAAGGGCCCCGCCGTGGCCAAGGCCAAGCGCCTCGTCGTGCTGGTCTCCGGATCAGGTACGAATCTGCAGGCCCTGCTCGACGCCGTCGCCGAGGCGGGCTCGGCGGCCTACGGTGCCGAGATCGTGGCCGTCGGCGCCGACCGGGACGGCATCGAGGGGCTCGCGCGGGCCGAGCGGGCCGGACTCCCGACCTTCGTGTGCAAGGTCAAGGACCACGGCAGCCGGGACGACTGGGACCGGGCGCTCGCCGAGGCGACCGCCGCGTACGAGCCCGATCTCGTCGTGTCCGCCGGGTTCATGAAGATCGTGGGGAAGGAATTCCTCGCCCGGTTCGGCGGACGGTTCGTCAACACCCATCCCGCGCTGCTCCCCAGTTTTCCCGGCGCCCACGGTGTCCGCGACGCGCTCGCGTACGGAGCCAGGGTCACCGGCTGCACCGTCCACTTCGTCGACGACGGCGTCGACACCGGACCGATCATCGCCCAGGGCGTGGTCGAGGTCCGTGATGAGGACGACGAGAGCGCTCTGCACGAGCGCATCAAGGAAGTCGAGCGAACGCTGCTCGTCGATGTCGTGGGGCGGATCGCCCGCAACGGCTATCGCATCGAGGGACGAAAGGTAGTTATCCAGTGACCGCCGAGAGCACAGTCACGGCCCAGAACACCGAGGGCACCAAGCGGGTCATCCGTCGCGCGCTCGTCAGCGTGTACGACAAGACCGGTCTCGAAGATCTGGCCCGAGGGCTGCACGCGGCCGGCGTCGAGCTCGTCTCCACCGGATCCACCGCCGCGAAGATCGCCGCGACCGGTGTGCCCGTCACCAAGGTGGAGGAGCTGACCGGCTTCCCCGAGTGCCTCGACGGCCGCGTCAAGACCCTGCACCCGAAGGTCCACGCCGGGATCCTCGCCGACCTGCGTCTCGACAGCCACCGGCAGCAGCTCGCCGAGCTCGGCGTCGAGCCGTTCGACCTCGTGGTCGTCAACCTCTACCCGTTCAAGGAGACGGTGGCGTCCGGGGCGAGTCCCGACGAGTGCGTCGAGCAGATCGACATCGGCGGTCCCTCGATGGTGCGCGCGGCGGCCAAGAACCACCCCTCCGTCGCCGTCGTGACCAGCCCCGACCGGTACGGCGACGTCCTCGCCGCCGTTCAGGGCGGCGGGTTCGACCTGGGCACCCGCAAGCGGCTCGCCGCCGAGGCCTTCCAGCACACGGCCGCGTACGACGTCGCCGTCGCCTCCTGGTTCGCCTCCGAGTACGCGCCGGTCGACGACTCGCAGTTCCCCGACTTCCTCGGTGCCACCTGGGAGCGCGCGCACACGCTGCGCTACGGCGAGAACCCGCACCAGCCCGCCGCCCTGTACACCTCCGGCACGGGTGGCCTCGCCGAGGCCGAGCAGCTGCACGGCAAGGAGATGTCGTACAACAACTACACGGACACGGACGCCGCCCGCCGTGCCGCGTACGACCACGAGGACCCCTGCGTCGCGATCATCAAGCACGCCAACCCGTGCGGGATCGCGGTCGCGTCGAACGTCGCCGAGGCGCACCGCAAGGCGCACGCCTGCGACCCGCTGTCCGCGTTCGGCGGTGTGATCGCGGTCAACCGGCCGGTCACCAAGGAGATGGCCGAGCAGGTCGCGGAGATCTTCACCGAGGTCATCGTCGCGCCCGAGTACGAGGACGGCGCCCTCGAAGCCCTCACCAAGAAGAAGAACATCCGCGTGCTGCGGGCCCACCGGGCCCCGGCCGCTCCGGTCGAGATCAAGCCCGTCGACGGCGGCGCGCTGCTCCAGGTCACCGACCGGCTCCAGGCCGCCGGGGACAACCCGGCGAGCTGGACGCTGGCGACCGGTGACGCGCTGAGCGAGGGCGAGCTCGACGAGCTGGCCTTCGCGTGGCGCGCGTGCCGGGCCGTGAAGTCCAACGCGATCCTGCTCGCCAAGGACGGCGCCTCGGTCGGCGTCGGCATGGGCCAGGTCAACCGCGTCGACTCCGCGAAGCTCGCGGTCGAGCGGGCCGGTGCCGACCGCGCCCGCGGCTCCTACGCCGCCTCGGACGCGTTCTTCCCGTTCCCCGACGGCCTGGAGATCCTCGCCGACGCGGGCGTCAAGGCCGTGGTCCAGCCCGGCGGTTCGGTCCGCGACGAGCTGGTCGTCGAGGCCGCGAAGAAGGCCGGCGTCACGATGTACTTCACCGGGACGCGGCACTTCTTCCACTGACCCGACCGGGCTCCGTGACACACGGGGCTCCATCACGCACCAGGGCCGTGTCCCCCCCCTCGCCGGGGTGGACCACGGCCCTGGTGCGTATGCGGCGGTGAGCCCGCTCAGTACCGCGGACGGTTGAACCACGCCGAGGCGCTGCTGGTGACCATCGAGGCCAGGATGATGCCGCCCATGGTCAGCGAGATGAGACCGCCGAAGGTCACGGAGCCGCTCTCGCCGTTCGCGATGTTGACGACGGAGCCGAGGAGCATGATCGAGGAGTACACGATGGTGGTGATGCGGATGCCGCTGCCACCGTTCTTGAACTTGACGCCCAGGAAGATCGAGAGGGCGCCCATCGCCAGCACGAGCACCGCGATCACGAATCCGAGGCCGGCCAGACCGTCGGTGGAGTCGCCGGAGCCGATGCCGTTGGAGACGTCCTGGGCGGCGCCGACGGCGATACCGATGAAGACACCGGCGAGGAGCTGAAGGCCTCCCAGGATGAACAGGAACACGCGCGCGGTCTTCATCAGACCCGGCATCTCCATCTGGCCGCCGTAGCCGTACTGCGGGACCGGCGGGGCCATGGGGTAGCCGTAACCGGGCTGGCCCTGGGGCGGCGGAGCGGCCGGGTAGCCGTAGCCGGGCTGGCCCTGCGGCGGCTGGGGCGGGTATCCGGGCTGCTGGCCCGGCGGGGGGCCGTAGGGGTTGTTCGGGTCGCCGAAGCTCATCGCGGTCTTTCCTCCGTTGTTCCACGTGCGGGGACGACGCGCGGCACGGTTCGGAGGAATTTCTACAGAGCGGTCTGTCCCCCCGGTACTTGCCCGCGACACTGTGTACTCATCGTTCTTTAGCGGACTCTTACTTGTCCAGCGGCATTCCCTATGCGTTGTGCAAGTGCAACATCGGTGATCATGGCCGGATACGGGCGAATCGGGTGCCGGAAGGCCGCTTCGGGCCCGGATTGGAACCGGGACCCGGTCATCCGGGAGTATGGGGGCCATGACCGCCCAGATTCTCGATGGCAAGGCCACCGCAGCCGCGATCAAGTCCGACCTGACCGTCCGCGTGGCGGCCCTGAAGGAGAAGGGCGTCACGCCCGGCCTCGGGACGGTCCTGGTCGGCGACGACCCAGGAAGCCAGAAGTACGTCGCGGGCAAGCACCGCGACTGCGCCCAGGTCGGCATCGCCTCCATCCAGCGCGAACTCCCCGCGACCGCCACACAGGAGGAGATCGAGGCGGTGGTCCGCGAGCTGAACGCGGACCCCGCCTGCACCGGCTACATCGTCCAGCTGCCGCTCCCCAAGGGCATCGACGAGAACCGCATCCTGGAACTGATGGACCCGGACAAGGACGCGGACGGCCTGCACCCGATGAACCTCGGGCGTCTCGTCCTCAACGAGCCCGCCCCGCTGCCCTGCACCCCCAACGGCGTCCTCACACTCCTTCGCCGCTACGGCGTGGAGATCAAGGGGGCCGAGGTGGTCGTCGTCGGCCGAGGAGTGACCATCGGGCGCCCGATGCCGCTGATGCTGACGCGCCGCAGCGAGAACGCCACGGTCACCCAGTGCCACACCGGCACCCGTGACCTCTCCGCGCACCTCAAGCGGGCCGACATCATCATCGCCGCCGCGGGGTCCGCGCACCTCATCCGGGCCGAGGACGTGAAGCCGGGCGCCGCCGTCCTCGACGTCGGTGTCTCGCGCAGCGCCGAGGGCAAGATCGTCGGAGACGTCCACCCGGACGTCGCCGAGGTCGCCGCCTGGATCTCCCCGAACCCGGGCGGTGTGGGCCCGATGACCCGCGCCCAGCTGCTCGTCAACGTGGTGGAAGCGGCGGAGCGCAGTGTCGGCTGACGGCGGCACACATCAGTCCGGGGGCGGCACGGCGCGCGGCGCGCGAACCGCCGGTACCGAGTCGGCCGTACGGGACACGGAGGGTGCTGTGCGTGACGCGGTCACGGGAGTGCGGGGCGAGGTCGCCGCGCGGACGGAGGCCGGTTCCGTGACGGAACCGGTGTCCGTGCCCGAGAACGGTGCCGCGTCCGGTACCGAGGCGGCGGGGGCGGAACCCGCGGCCGCGGTCGCGTCGGACTCCGTGGTCGAGCCGGAGTCGGAGTCCGGGGCCGGGGCGGAGGCCGAGCGGAAGGCCGGGGAACCGGCTGGGGAGCAGGACGAGGTGACCGTGACGGACGCCGTCAGCGCGCCTGACGCCGAGGGGCGGCCGCGACGCACCACCCGGCGCTTCCCGCTGTTCACCCGGGACACGGCACGGCCCGAGGGCGGTGGCCGGGCGGCACCCAAGGACGCCCCCGCGCCCGCGCGGCAGTGGCCCATCCTGGCCGTGCTGTCGGCCGTCGCGCTCGGTCTGCTGCTCACCGCGCTCGACGTGTTCCGGGTCGGGACGATCCTGATCGGCGCCGCGCTGCTCGCCGGTGCCGTGATGCGCTGGATACTGCCCAGCGTGGGCATGCTCGCGGTCCGCTCCCGCTTCACGGACATGCTCACGTACGGCGTCCTCGGCACCGCCATCATCCTGCTCGCGTTGATGGCCCAGCCCAAACCGTGGCTGGAGATCCCGTTCCTGGACGACACGTTGCACTTCACGGTGCGCTGAACCGCGGACGGTTCACACGGGCTGGAGGGTCCGTGCGAACAGGGTTCCCCGTGCTCACCGGCGGCCCGCCCTCTCCCCAGGGAGAGGGCGGGCCGTTCGTCCCGGTCCCGCCGCCGTCCCCGGCCGGGTTCCCGCCGGGCCGGGGACGACGGAGGCCCGTCCTCTCCCCCGAGTCAAGGACGGGCCGCCGTCGGGCGAGTGCTCCGCCCGGGGTCAACCCTTGTGCACGGGAACGGGCTGTTCAACAGCGGGCGGTCCCCTGTGGCACGGAAGTGACCATTCCGGTACGGTGTGCGCGCTGTGTGACGGGAACCGCCCGAATCCGGCCCCGGGGGCGGTCGGCCGGTCCGCGGATCATGGGAAGGGTGTCGGTCGTCCGTGTGGCGTCCGGGGTCGTCCTCGTGCCCCGATGTGTCGATGTCTTGACAAGTTCGGCGATGTGGGCGGATCTGTCGGGAGAGTCGGGCTAACCTGGCCAATCGGTGCGGGACGGGACGTCCCGCGCGAGGAGCGGGGGTTCGACCGGTCGTACGCGAGGTCGGTGGAACACTGGACCGTGGTCCGACGGGCGTGCAACGGTGCATGCTCCGGCTCGAATGCTCCCGTGCGCCCCCGTTCCGGGAACTGGGATCCCGGCCGAGCGCATCTCTGTGGGTAGTCAGAACGGGGACTCGGCGGAGGCGGGGGTTCCCTCGCTCCACGCCGAGAGGCCGGGGGGCCGCACGCGGGGAACAGTTGTGCACGTACGGGGGGAAGAGGGGGGAAAGAATGCCTCGTTGGAAGGACTTGCCGGATGAACTCGATCCGCAGGTCAAGGAGTTCGCCAGTCAGCTGCGACGGCTCGTCGACCGGAGCGGGCTGAACATCGCCGCGGTGGCCGACCGCACGGGCTACAGCAAGACGTCCTGGGAGCGGTACCTGAACGGCCGGCTGCTCGCGCCCAAGGGCGCGGTCGTCGCGCTGGCCGAGGTGACCGGGGCCAGTCCCGTGCATCTGACGACCATGTGGGAGCTCGCCGAGCGCGCCTGGAGCCGTTCGGAGATGCGCCACGACATGACGATGGAGGCGATACGGATCTCCCAGGCGCGGGCCGCGCTCGGGGAGTCCGGGCCGATTCCGGCGAAGGGCAGCGGCGGGCAGTCGGCGGCCCGCAGGAGCGGCGGGAGGACCGCGGCGCCCGCGACCGGGTCCGGGGGTCCCGTGGGGGCGCCGCCGATGGCACCGCCGTCGGTGCCGCTGCAGCCGTCCTCGCGGGACGGGGACGCGGTGTCGTACGGGGGGTCCTCGTCCGAGGGGGCCTCGGCGGCCGGTTCCGGTGGAGCCTCCGGCTCCTCGGCCGGTGCCGCGGGGCGGGCCGGTGGCGGCTGGGGGGTCGTCGCGTCGCCGTTCGACGGGTCGGCCGGGCAGTTCGGTCCGGCGGCTCCGGCGGGACCGGCTCGTGCGGCCGGGGGCTCGCCGCCGGAGGACGCGCGGCCTGTCGGTGCCGGTGGAGGTTCCGGCGCCGGATCCCGTTCTGGTTCCGGTTCGGGGGAGAGCGGCGCGCGGCGCAAGCGGCGGCTGACGATGTTCCTCGCCGGGGTCGTGGGCGCGCTGGTGGTCGTCTCGGCCGCCGTGTACCTCACGCGGGGTGGGGCGGACGATGCCGCCGGCGACAAGCCGAAGACGCCTTCGGCCTCCGCCAGTACGCAGCCCGATCTGCCGCCCGGGGTGAAGTGCGCCGGTGCCTCGTGCACCGGCAAGGACCCGGAGAACATGGGCTGCGGCGGTGAACTGGCCAAGACCGCGACCAGCGTGACCGTGGGGACGACGCTGGTGGAGGTGCGGTACAGCAAGACGTGCGGCACGGCGTGGGCTCGTATCACGCAGGCGGCGGCAGGGGACCGGGTCGAGGTGTCGTCGGGGGCCTCGGCGAAGCAGACGGGTGTGGTGGACGGGAACGCGGACGTGGACGCGTACACGCCGATGGTCGCGGTGAAGGACGCCGGGGACGCCACGGCTTGCGTGACGCTGGTGTCCGGTCAGAAGGGGTGCACGAAGTAGGGGTTCGCTCGTGCCGGTGTTCGCTGTTCGGCTTGGGGCCGGTGCGTTTCGGTTCTTCAGTCTTCGGCCGGGGGCAGGACTCAGTCCCTGCGGCGTTTGAGGAGCGGGGTCCGGGGCGGACCCCCGGGGTGGGTCGGGTAGGGGCGGCGGGGGCGGAGGAACGGTGGGTCCGGGTGGGGTGGAAAACCTCGGGAGTTGAGGATTGAGTTCCTCGGAAGGGGGCATGGGGACCGGTACCCCACGGGATCCGGTGGTCTCCGGTAACCCCTTTGGCGGTCGTCGGGCTCACCTTCTCCCGGGCCCGCGGCCGCCTTCCGGGGGGATCTGTGGGGTGGGCCACACGGACCCGGATGTCCGGGGTCCCGGATGCGCGATAGCCTGACGGCGGATCTCTCTTGACGCCGAGAGATCGATCATCGGAACCTTTGATCGATCATTGCGGTGGTTGCCAGGGACGATCCTGCACCCGGGGCAGGGACGCCCCACCGCCAGCTGTCATACGGAGAACGCCATGACCCGCACTCCCGTGAACGTCACCGTCACCGGCGCTGCCGGCCAGATCGGTTACGCCCTGCTCTTCCGCATCGCTTCCGGCCAGCTGCTCGGCGCGGACGTGCCGGTCAAGCTGCGGCTCCTGGAGATCACGCCGGCGCTGAAGGCCGCCGAGGGCACCGCCATGGAGCTCGACGACTGCGCCTTCCCGCTCCTTCAGGGCATCGACATCACGGACGACCCGAACGTCGCCTTCGACGGCACCAACGTCGGTCTGCTCGTCGGCGCCCGCCCGCGTACGAAGGGCATGGAGCGCGGTGACCTGCTCTCCGCCAACGGTGGCATCTTCAAGCCGCAGGGCAAGGCCATCAACGACAACGCCGCGGACGACGTCAAGATCCTGGTCGTCGGCAACCCGGCGAACACGAACGCGCTGATCGCCCAGGCCGCCGCCCCGGACGTACCGGCCGAGCGCTTCACCGCCATGACCCGTCTGGACCACAACCGCGCGCTGACGCAGCTCGCGAAGAAGACGGGCAGCACGGTCGCCGACATCCAGCGTCTGACCATCTGGGGCAACCACTCGGCCACCCAGTACCCCGACATCTTCCACGCCTCGGTCGCCGGCAAGAACGCCGCCGAGGTCGTGAACGACGAGAAGTGGCTCGCCGAGGAGTTCATCCCGACCGTCGCCAAGCGCGGCGCGGCGATCATCGAGGCCCGTGGCGCGTCCTCGGCCGCCTCGGCCGCCAACGCCGCCATCGACCACGTGTACACGTGGGTCAACGGCACGGCGGAGGGCGACTGGACCTCCATGGGTATCCCGTCGGACGGTTCGTACGGTGTGCCGGAGGGTCTCATCTCCTCCTTCCCCGTCACCACGAAGGACGGCCGGTACGAGATCGTCCAGGGCCTGGACATCAACGAGTTCTCCCGCAGCCGCATCGACGCCTCCGTGAAGGAGCTCGAGGAGGAGCGCGAGGCGGTTCGCGCCCTCGGCCTGATCTGATCCGACGTGAGGTGACCGGATCCGGTTCGGCCGGTCCGGTTCCGCCGTAGCGCGCACGATGCCCGGGTGGTTGTCACCACCCGGGCATCGCTGTGTTCCGGGGCGTGGAACCAACGGCGCCACGGGGCGGTGCGTACGGAAAGTACGTATCGAACGTGTGTGCTTTGTCCTCATAAAGAGGGGTGCCGTGGGCTGAATCCTCACTATCGTCGTCACGTACGGTCCGTCAGGGGGCAAGGGCACGGCAGGGGTTCGGCGGGAACGCGCCGAGGCCGCCGGGCGGGGCCGACGGGGAGCGGGGGGTGACGGGATGGCGCAGCGATGGGACGCGGACCGTCGGCAATGGGTCGACGACGGTACGGGACAGTCCGACGGCGGGGTCCGGGACGGTGCCGAGGCCGGCGGAGCGCCGCCGGACGGGGAGCGGCAGTGGTGGGCTGCGGCCACGCAGGTGGGTTCGCCGCGGCCCGACGCCTTCCCGCCCCCACCGCCGCAGCCGATGCCGCCCCAGCCTCCGCCGTGGCCGTCGCAGCAGCAGTCCCAGTCCTGGTCGCATCCGCAGGCGCCCCCGCAGTCCCAGCCGTGGCACGGGGACGCCGTGCCGCCCGGGGGCGGTCCGGCGCGACGGGCCGGTGACTCGCGCCGGCTGCTGCTGGTGATCGTGGCCGTGGCCGTGCTGGCCGGTGGGGTGGGCGGCGGTCTCTGGGCGCTGACCAGGGACGACCCGGCGGGGCGTCCGGACGCGGGTCCGACCGGCTCCGCGGTGACCGTCACGGCGGCACCGCCCGGTGCGAGTCCGGACACCCGGAACACCACCGGCAGCGAGGGCGTCTACGTCGACCCGTCCAGGGCCACGGTCCCGGACCCGTCGCCCGGGTACAGCCGGTCGGTCGATCCGCTCGGCTACACCGTGGACGTGCCGGACGGCTGGGTGCGCGACGAGACGCAGGGCAAGCTGGCGCCCGTCGTCACCTACACGGCCCCCGGCGGCGATCGTCGGCTCATGGTGTTCGAGGTCAAGGAGGTCTCCGCGACGGAGTCCTCGGCCCAGGCCCAGGAGATCGCGGAGGGGTTCAAGGGCTACCGGTACCTCGACCGGCGGAGCGGCGCGGACTGGACGGAGTTCAGCTACCGCTACGACAGCAGACAGTGGGGAGTCACCCAGACCGTCGACCACCGCTTCCGGGCCGCCGACGGCACGCCGTACGCCGTCGTGGCCAGCAGCCCGGCCGGCACGGATCTGACCGAGCAGCTCGCGACGGCCGTGAACTCCTTCTGCCCGACCGGGTTCGACTGCGCCGCTCTCTAAACCGTGCGCGGTTCCCCCGCCCCGGACCGGTCCCGGGCGCCGGGCAGCCGCTTCTCGAACCAGTGCGCCGCGTACACGTTGTCGTCGTACCGCGGGATCTCCGTGTAGCCGCACGCCCGGTACATCGCCCGGGCCTCGGTGAGCACGGCGTGCGTGTCGAGCCGTACGACCGTGAAGTCCCGCTCGGCGGCCCGCTGTTCGAGACCGTCGAGGACGCGGCGCCCCAGGCCGAGCCGGCGGGCGCCGGGACGCACCCACACATGGCGGATCTCGCCCACCCCGGGAGCGAGCCCGCGCAGCGCGCCGCAGGCCACGGGCCGGCCCTCCTCGTAGGCGACCAGGAAGGCGCCCGCGTCGCCCGACACCTCCTCGGGCCGGACCAGGGCGCCGGGATCGAAGCCCTCGGGGAACCGTTCGTCGAGGTCGGCCGCGTACGCGGCGAGGCAGGCGCGGGCGTCGGGGGAGGCGCCGTCGACGGTCTCGACGGTGATGGCGGCGAGGCGGAGCAGTCGGTGCGCCGAGTCGAGGGCCGCGGTCAGCTCCGCGCGCCGGGGCGCGGTGAGGCCGCCGAGCAGGCCCTCGGCCAGTTCGTCGGCCCGCCGGTTCTGCTCCGCCACCTCGGCCCGCCCGGCGGGCGTGAGCTCCGCGACCCGCAGTCGGCTGTCGCCGGGATGGACGCTCACCCGGACGACGCCCTGTGACTCCAGGGCCCGGACCATCCGGCTCAAGTACCCGGCGTCCAGGCCGAGCCGGGCCCGGAGGTCCCGCAGGGAGGCTCCCGTGGCGCCGATCTCGAACAGCAGCCGGGCCTCGCCCAGGGGCCGGTCCTGGCCGAGGTAGTGGTCGTCGAGCACTCCGATGCGCCGGGTGAAGTAGCGGTTGAAGCGCCGCAGTGCCGTCACCTGGCCCGCTTCCACGGGCTCCATCCCCAGCTCCATCTCGGGCTCCGCCTCCCTCACCGGTTTCGCCTCCGGATCGCTGTTTCTTTGACTTTAGTCAAAGAGAAGGAGGGTGTCTATCGGTCGTTCTCGTCCGTTCTCGGTCGATTTTTCCGTGACCCGGCGCACTTTTGGTGACGGATTGTGCATGCGTCCGGGGGCGGAGGGCAGGCGCTCACAGCTCCCGGGAGTCGCGTTCACGTGACACGGGGGCGTCGAACAGGAACGGAAGGCAACACCGATCATGGCCGGACAGCAGGCAGAACAGACCATCCACGTGGGCGGCGAGTGGCGCCCGGCGCTCTCCGGGGCGACGCGCGGGATCCTCGACCCCGCGGACGCCGAGCCGTTCGCCGTGGTCGCGGAGGGTGACGAGAGGGACGCGGACCTCGCGGTCGCGGCCGCGCGCCGCGCCTTCGACGAGGGCCCCTGGCCGCGCACCCCCGTCACCGAGCGCGCCGCCCTGCTGCGCCGTGTCGCCGACCTCCTCGTCCGCGACCGCGAGGAACTCGGGCTGCTGGAGAGCCGGGACGCGGGCAAGACCGTGGCGGAGGGGCGGGTCGACATCGACTGCGTCGCCGACGCCTTCCGCTGCTTCGCCGACCTGGTGGTGGGCGAGGGCGGCGGGCGCGTGGTGGACGCCGGGTCCCGCGAGGTCCACAGCGTCGTCGTGCACGAACCCGTCGGCGTGTGCGCGCTGATCACGCCCTGGAACTACCCGCTCCTCCAGGCTAGTTGGAAGATCGCCCCGGCTCTCGCCGCCGGGAACACCTTCGTCGTCAAGCCGAGCGAGATCACCCCGCTGACCACGGTCGCCCTGCTCCGCCTGCTGGCCGAGGCCGGGCTCCCGGCCGGGGTCGCGGGCCTCGTCACCGGCCCCGGACACACCGTCGGCGCCCGCCTCGCCGAGCACCCCGACGTCGACCTCGTGTCGTTCACCGGCGGTCTCGCCAGCGGGACGAAGGTGGCCCGCGCCGCCGCCGACACCGTCAAGAAGGTCGCGCTCGAACTCGGCGGCAAGAACCCCAACGTCGTCTTCGCCGACGCCTGCGCCACGGAGGAGGGGTTCGACACCGCCGTCGACCAGGCACTCAACGCCGCGTTCATCCACAGCGGCCAGGTGTGCTCGGCCGGTTCACGGCTCATCGTCGAGGAGTCGCTGCGCGAGCGGTTCGTCGCCGAACTCGCCCGCAGGGCCGGTGCCGTCCGGCTCGGCCGCGGCACCGAGGACGGCGTCGAGTGCGGGCCGCTCGTCTCCGAGCAACAGCGGGCGAAGACCGAGGCGTACGTCGCCTCGGCGCTGGCCGAGGGCGCGGTGCTGCGGACCGGCGGCAAGCGGCCCGAACCGTCCGGAGTCCGGCCCGCCGGCGGGTACTTCTACGAGCCGACCGTCCTCGACCACTGCCACCGGGGGATGCGCGTCGTCCGCGAGGAGGTCTTCGGGCCCGTCCTGACCGTGGAGACCTTCACCACCGAGGCCGAGGCCGTCGCCCTCGCCAACGACACCGAGTACGGCCTCGCGGGCGCCGTCTGGACCGCCGACGCGGGCCGCGCCCGCCGGGTCGCGGGCCTGCTGCGCCACGGCACCGTCTGGATCAACGACTTCCACCCCTATCTCCCGCAGGCGGAGTGGGGCGGCTTCGGCAGGAGCGGCGTCGGGCGCGAACTCGGCCCGGCCGGGCTCGCCGAGTACCGCGAGACCAAGCACGTCTACCAGAACCTCGCGCCGAAGCCGGTCCGCTGGTTCGCCGGCTGACCCGGCACCCGTCCCGCGGGCCTCCGCACCCGCGTCGCCTCTCCGACACCCCCACGGCACAAGGCACTTGGAGCACCACTTCATGTCCCAGCACGAGAAAACGTACGACTACGTCGTCATCGGCGGCGGCACGGCGGGCTCCGTGATCGCGTCCCGCCTCACCGAGAACCCGGACGTCACCGTCGCCGTCGTCGAGGGCGGCCCCAGTGACGTGGGCCGCGACGACGTCCTCACCCTGCGCCGCTGGACGGACCTGCTCGGCGGGGAGCTCGACTACGACTACCCGACCACCGAACAGCCGCGCGGCAACTCGCACATCCGGCACAGCCGCGCCCGGGTGCTCGGCGGCTGCTCGTCGCACAACACGCTGATCGCGTTCAAGCCGCTGCCGTCCGACTGGGACGAGTGGGAGGCGGCCGGCGCCGAGGGCTGGGGCGCGGAGCCGATGGAGCCGTACTACGCGCGGCTCCTCAACAACATCGTCCCGGTCGACGAGAAGGACCGGAACGCCGTCGCGAGGGACTTCGTGGAGGCCGCGCGGTCGGCGCTCGGCGTGCCCCGTGTGGAGGGCTTCAACCGGCGGCCGTTCACCGAGGGCGTCGGCTTCTTCGACCTCGCGTACCACCCGGAGGACAACAAGCGGTCGAGCGCCTCGGTGGCCTACCTGCACCCGGTGATGGACGAACGCCCCAACCTGACACTGCTGTTGGAGACGTGGGCGTACCGGCTGGAACTCGACGGGACCAGGGTCACCGGAGTCCACGTCCGCACGAAGGACGGCGAGGAGGTCCTCATCGGCGCGAGGAGCGAGGTCCTGCTCTGCGCCGGCGCCGTCGACTCGCCGCGCCTGCTGCTGCACTCCGGCATCGGACCCGCCGGCGACCTGGAGGAGCTGGACATCCCGGTCACCCACGATCTCCCGGGCGTCGGGGAGAACCTGCTCGACCACCCCGAGTCGGTGATCGTCTGGGAGACGGACGGGCCGATCCCGGAGAACTCCGCGATGGACTCCGACGCGGGCCTGTTCGTACGTCGCGACCCCGAACAACCCGGCCCGGACCTGATGTTCCACTTCTACCAGGTGCCCTTCACCGACAACCCCGAGCGCCTCGGCTACGAACGCCCCGCGCACGGCGTCTCGATGACGCCCAACATCCCCAAGCCCCGCAGCCGCGGCCGCCTCTACCTGACCAGCGCCGACCCGGCCGTCAAACCCGCCCTCGACTTCCGGTACTTCACGGACGAGGACGACTACGACGGCCGTACGCTCGTCGACGGCATCAAGATCGCCCGCGAGATAGCCGCGGCCGAGCCGCTCGCCCGCTGGCTCAAGCGCGAGGTGTGTCCCGGCCCCGGCATCACGGACGACGAGGAACTGAGCGCGTACGCACGCCAGGTCGCGCACACCGTGTACCACCCGGCGGGCACCTGCCGGATGGGCGGGCCCTCGGACGAACTCGCGGTCGTGGACCCCGAACTGCGCGTCCGCGGCCTCGACGGCATCCGGATCGCCGACGCCTCCGTCTTCCCGACCATGCCCGCCGTGAACCCGATGGTCGGGGTGCTCATGGTCGGGGAGAAGGCCGCCGATCTGATCGGAGGCGGTGCCCGATGAGTACGCCGACGACGAGCGCCGAGGGCGCCACCGAAGGCAGCCCCGGCGGCACCGCCGGAAGCCGCTCCGGGAGCACGGCGACCGCCGGCCCGAGCACGGCGACCCCGGCCGCGGAAACGGGGAACGCCTTCGGGGACACGGGGAACACCCCCGTCTTCTCCGTGCGCAACCTGTGGAAGGTCTTCGGTCCGAAGGCCGACCGCG
The DNA here is from genome assembly GCF_042889485.1 of Streptomyces sp. NPDC002580. Classification (NCBI taxonomy): domain Bacteria; kingdom Bacillati; phylum Actinomycetota; class Actinomycetes; order Kitasatosporales; family Streptomycetaceae; genus Streptomyces; species Streptomyces sp. NPDC002580. Next base: position 49,709 of record NZ_JBIAQZ010000015.1, read on the forward strand.
TCCCCGCGGACCCCGAACTCGCCGCTCTCGGCCCGGCCGAGCTGCGCGCGGCCACCGGCTGCACCGCCGCCGTCCGCGATGTCGGCTTCGACGTCCACAAGGGCGAGGTCTTCGTCGTCATGGGCCTGTCCGGCTCCGGCAAGTCCACGCTGGTGCGCTGCCTCACCCGGCTGATCGAGCCCACCTCGGGGCACCTCACGATCGACGGCGAGGACGTCCTCGCGATGGACCGGGTCCGGCTGCGCGAACTGCGCCGCCACCGCGCCGCCATGGTCTTCCAGCACTTCGGTCTGCTGCCGCACCGGTCCGTGCTGGACAACGTCGCCTACGGCCTGGAGATCCAGGGCGTCCCGCGCGAGGAACGCCGGGCGAAGGCCGCCGGGATCGTCGCCAAGGTCGGTCTGGAGGGCATGGAGGAGCGCAGGCCGGGACAGCTGTCGGGCGGTCAGCAGCAGCGTGTCGGACTGGCCCGCGCGCTCGCCGTCGACCCCGAGGTCCTGCTCTTCGACGAGCCGTTCAGCGCGCTCGACCCGATGATCCGGCGCGACATGCAGGAGGAGGTCGTCCGGCTGCACCGCGAGGAGGGCCGCACGATGGTCTTCATCACCCACGACCTGACCGAGGCCCTGCGCCTCGGCGACCGCATCGCCCTGATGCGCGACGGGCGGATCGTCCAGCTCGGCACCCCCGAGGAGATCGTCGGCTCGCCGGCCGACGACTACGTCCGCGAGTTCGTCCGGGACGTGCCCCGCGAGCAGGTCATGACGGTCCGCACGGTCATGCGGGACGGGGGCTGCGGCGCGCCGGAGCACTCCGGCGGACCGGACCACCCCGCCGGGCTCGCCCCCGACACCGTGGTCGCCGAAGCCATCAGGGCCGTCGCCCTCACGGGGAGACCTGCCTGCGTCGTACGGGACGGCCGCTGCCTCGGCGTCGTCGACCACGAGCGGCTGCTCCGCGTCGTGGCCGGGGCGGACCCGCGGGACGGGCGGCCGGACGCCACCCGCACCGGCGCGGACCCGGACGGCGGTCCGGACCGGCGCACCGGCCCGGACCAGTGCACGGGGCCGGACCCGCTCAGCACCCCTGCCCCGCTCAGCGGTCCTGCCCCGCTTACCGGTCAGGGCCCGCGCAAGGAGGCGGTGTGAGATGGCAGCGGTCACCGCATCCGTTCCCCGCGCCGGCCTTCCCGGCCGCCTCAGGCACCGTCCGGCCGTCGGCAAGCTCCTGCTCCTGGCCGTCCTCGCCGTCGTCGCCGCCGTGCTGGTGCCCCTCGCCGACGCCGGACGGGCAGACGGGGGCTGGCCCGACGCGCTGACCGTCGATCTGACCGGCCCGCTCGGCGGAGCCGGCGACTGGATCATCGACAACCGCGACAGCCACCCGCTGTTCCTGTACTTCTTCGGCCACGTCAGCAACGCCGTCGTCCTCTCCGTGCGCGGGGTCTACCTCGCGCTCCTCGCGGCGGGCTGGGCCGGGGTGACCGCCGTGGCCGCCCTCGTGGCCTGGCGCGCGGCGGGCGTCCGCCTGGCGCTCGGCACCGCCGCCGCGTTCCTCGCCTGCGGGCTCCTCGGCATGTGGGTGCCCACCCTGCAGACGCTGGCCGTCATGGTGGTCGCCGTCCTCGCCTCCGTCGTCCTGGGAGCGCTGCTCGGCCTCGCCGCCGGGCTCTCCGACCGCACCCACCGGGCACTGCGCCCCGTCCTCGACACCATGCAGGTGCTCCCGGCGTTCGCGTACCTGCTGCCCGTCGTGCTGGTCTTCGGCATCGGCGTCCCCGCGGCCGTGCTCGCCACCGTCGTCTACGCCGCCCCGCCCATGGCCCGGCTCACCGCGCTCGGCCTGCGCGACGCGGACGAGGGCGTGATGGAGGCCGTCGCCTCGCTCGGCGCCACGGCCCGCCAGCGCCTGCTCACCGCCCGCCTCCCGCTGGCCCGCAAGGAACTCCTCCTCGGCCTCAACCAGACGATCATGATGGCGCTGTCCATGGCCGTCATCGCCTCCGTGATCGGCGCCGGCGGGCTCGGTGACCGCGTCTATCAGGCCCTGGCCTCCGTCGACGTGGGCGCCGCGCTCGCCGCCGGCATCCCGATCGTGCTCCTCGCCGTCGTCCTCGACCGGGTCACGGCCGCGGCGGGCGAGCGGCTCGGCGAGGCCCGCGAGAGCGGCCCCTGGGTGTACGCGGCGGTCGCCGCCGGGGCCGTCGCGGTCGCCGGACGTCTCGCGGGACGGCTGGACTGGCCCGACGCGTGGGTGGTCGGCATCGCCGGGCCGGTGAACCGTGCCGTCGACTGGATGACCGGCCACCTCTACTCCGGTGTCCCGTACATCGGCGGCACCGCCGACTGGGCGGGCCGCTTCACCACCTGGGTCCTCGACCCGCTCCGGGACGGCCTGCAGTGGCTGCCCTGGTGGTCGGTCCTGCTGATCGTCGCCGCACTCGCCTGGCTGATCGGCACCTGGCGCACCGCGCTCACCGCCGTCCTCGCGATGGCCGCGATCGGCGTGCTGGGCGTGTGGAAGCCGTCCCTCGACACGCTCTCGCAGGTACTCGCGGCCGTCGCCGTGACCCTCGTGCTCGGCTTCGCCACCGGTGTCGCGGCCGCCCGCAGCGAGCGGTTCGAGCGGCTGCTCCGGCCCGTCCTCGACGTCTGCCAGACCCTGCCGCAGTTCGTGTACCTCATCCCCGTGGTCGCGCTGTTCGGCGTCGGCCGCGCCCCCGCCGTCGCCGCCGCGGTCGTCTACGCGCTGCCCGCCGTCGTCCGCGTCACCACCCAGGGACTGCGCGCCGTCGACCCGGCGGCACTGGAGTCCGCGCGCTCCCTCGGGGCGACCCCGTGGCAGCAACTGCGCCAGGTCCAGCTGCCGTTGGCGCGCCCCGCCCTCCTGCTCGCCGTCAACCAGGGGGTCGTCCTGGTGCTCGCCGTCGTCATCATCGGCGGTCTCGTCGGCGGCGGCGCGCTCGGCTACGACGTCGTGTTCGGCCTCGCCCAGGGGGATCTGGCCACCGGCCTGGTCGCGGGCGCCGCCATCGTCTGCCTCGGCCTGATGCTCGACCGGGTCACCCAGCCGACCGGGCGCCGCGCGAAGAAGGGAGCCTGACATGGGACTTCGTGTCCGTACGACCTCCACGGTGGCCGGGGCCTCGGCCCTGCTGCTGCTCACCGGCTGCGGCGCCGCCGACATGACCGAGCAGGCCTCGCCCTTCGCGAACGCCCAGGGCGCGAGGACGGTGACCCTGTCCGTGCAGTCCTGGGTCGGCGCCCAGTCGAACGTGGCCGTGGCGCAGTACCTCCTCGAACACGAGCTGGGCTATCGCGTCGACACCGTCCAGGTCGACGAGGTACCCGCCTGGGACGCGCTCAGCCAGGGCCGCGTCGACGCGATCCTGGAGGACTGGGGCCACCCCGACCAGGAGAAGCGCTACGTCGAGGACAAGAGGACGATCGCGTCCGGCGGGGACCTGGGCGTGACCGGCCACATCGGCTGGTACGTCCCGACGTACTTCGCCAAGCAGCACCCCGACGTCACGGACTGGAAGAACCTGAACAAGTACGCCGGCCGGATGCGCACGCCCGAGAGCGGCGGCAAGGGACAGCTCCTCGACGGTTCCCCGTCGTACGTCACCAACGACAAGGCGCTGGTGGCCAACCTGAAGCTGGACTACCAGGTGGTGTTCGCCGGTTCGGAGGCCGCGCAGATCACGCAGATGAAGCAGTTCGCGAAGGAGCGGAAGCCCTTCCTCACGTACTGGTACTCCCCGCAGTGGCTGTTCGAGAAGGTCCCCATGACCGAGGTGAAACTGCCCGCCTACAAGGAGGGCTGCGACGCCGACGCGGCGAAGGTCGCCTGCGCCTACCCGCACACCCCGCTGAAGAAGTACCTGAACGCCGACTTCGCGAGGACCGGCGGCAGGGCCGCGGCCTTCCTGAAGAAGTTCGAGTGGACCACCGAGGACCAGAACGAGGTCTCCCTGATGATCGCCGACGACAAGCTGACGGCCCAGGAGGCGGCGAAACGGTGGGTGGACCGGCACGCGTCGACATGGCGGGCGTGGCTGCGGTCCTAGGTCCTGTCGGGGCGCGGTGCGGGGGGAGGGGGCCGGGAACGAGCGGTCCTCGTCCCTCGGCCGGCGTCGGGTGCCCCATGGAGAGCGCTTCTATGGGCGGCGCCCCCATGGATGGCACGCCCATGGAGACCCGCCCCATAGGGATCAGCCCCATGCGGACCGGTGCCACGAGGGCCGGCGCGGCGCGGGCCGACCTGGCCGGGCGACTCGCGGAGGCCCGGCCGGCCCGGTCTACCTCAGCCTCGCCGCGATGTCCGCCAGCGCCTCGGCGGCCCGGCGCTGCAACCCGGGTCCGAACGTGACCCGTGTGGCCCCCCGCTCACCCAGTTCGCCGACCGGAACTCCGTCGAGCCGGGCGAACACGTTCAGCGGCCCGCGGATACCCGACCGCAGTACGGGGATCACCTCGGGCGGTGCCCCGATCGGGTACACGCAGTCCGCGCCCGCGGCGACGTACAGCGCGGCCCGCTCGACGGCCCGCTCCGGATTCCCGTCCCCGTACGCGAACACGTCGACGCGGGCGTTGAGGAAGAGCCGGTCCGCCGCCGCGCTCCGCACCTCGGCCAGCCAGTCGGCGTGCCGCGCCGCGTCCTTGAGGACGCCGCCTTCGGAGTCCTCCAGGTTGCAGCCGACGGCGCCCGCCTCCAGCAGCCGTTCCACCAACTCCCCGGGCGCCAGCCCGTAGCCGTCCTCGACATCCGCCGACACCGGCACGTCGACCGCCCGGACGATCCGGGCGACGGCGGCGAACATCTCGTCGGGGGGCGTCTCCCCGTCCGCGTACCCGAGCGAGGCGGCGACCCCGGCACTCGGTGTGGCGAGCGCGGGGAACCCCGCGTCCCTGAACACCCGGGCGCTCGCGGCGTCCCAGGGCCCGGGCAGCACCAGCGGATCACCCGGCGCGCGGCCGTGGTGCAGCGCGCGGAACGCCTCGGCCCCGGTCACCACGCCGTACTCCCCGAGGGCTCGCGCCGCGACGTCACTTGTACTGGCCCGCCTGGTAGTGGCCGGGCACCAGGCGGCAGGTCACGCCGAACCGGTTCCAGGCGTTGATCACCGTGATCGAGGCGATCAGCTGCGCCAGGTCGGCCTCCTCGAAGTGCCGGGCCGCGCGGGCGTAGACCTCGTCCGCGACGAATCCCTCCGTCAGCACGGTCACCGCCTCGGTCAGCTCGATCGCCGCGATCTCCCGCTCGGTGTAGAAGTGCCGCGACTCCTCCCACGCGGCGAGCTGCACGATGCGCTCCACGCTCTCGCCCGCCGCGAGCGCGTCCTTGGTGTGCATGTCCAGACAGAACGCGCAGTGGTTGAGCTGCGAGGCACGGATCTTCACCAGCTCCAGGAGCACGGGGTCCACCCCCTGCCGGGCCGCCGCGTCCAGCCTGACCATCGCCTTGTAGACGTCGGGGGCGAGTTTCGCCCAGTCCAGCCGGGGGGCGCGCTCGGGCGCGTACCGGGCGCTCCCGCCGTCGGCCGTCGCGGTGGTCCGACCGGTCGGCGCCTTGGGGGTGTTCTGTGCTGTCATGTCCTGGGTTGTCATGTGATCCACCCTACGAGATGAGTAGCCCAGGGGTATGGTCCATTTCCATGGCGAGAACATGGGCCACTCTGGGCGTCGACCTGCATGTGGAGCCGGCCGGCCCCGGAGTGCGCAGAGGACTCACGGAAGCGCTGCGCGAGGCGGTCCGCAGCGGGCGGCTGGCCCCGGGGACCCGTCTCCCGTCCTCCCGTTCGCTCGCCGCCGACCTGGGCGTCGCCCGCAACACGGTGGCCGACGCCTACGCCGACCTTGTCGCCGAGGGATGGCTCACCGCGCGCCAGGGCTCGGGCACCCAGGTGGCCGGGCGGGCGGTCGTGCGACCGGCGCCGGAGGCCGCGCCGCCCCGCCGCGCGCCGGGCGGTCCCCGCTACGACCTCGTCCCCGGCCGCCCCGACCTCGCCTCCTTCCCGCGGGCCGCCTGGCTCAAGGCGGCCCGCCGCGCCCTGGCCGCCGCACCGCACGAAGCCCTCGGCTACGGCGACCCGCGCGGACGCCCCGAACTGCGGACCGCCCTCGCGGGCTACCTCTCCCGCGCCCGCGGGGTCCGGGCCGACCCGGACCGCATCGTGATCTGCTCCGGCTTCTCAGACGGACTGACGCTGCTCGGCGCGGTTCTGCGGGGGCGGGGTCTGCGCTCCATCGCCGTGGAGTCGTACGGCCTGGACGTGCACTGGAACCTCCTGCACCGGTCGGGCCTGCGCACGGTGCCCCTGCCGTTCGACGAACTCGGCACCGACACCCGGGACATGGCGGGTGCACGAGCCGTCCTGCTCACCCCCGCGCACCAGTTCCCGCTGGGCGTGCCGCTGCACCCGGACCGCCGGGCCGCCGTCGTCGGCTGGGCCCGTCGCACCAGGGGGCTCGTCCTGGAGGACGACTACGACGGCGAGTTCCGCTACGACCGGCAGCCGGTCGGCGCGTTGCAGGGACTGGACCCCGACCACGTCGTCTACCTGGGCACCGCGAGCAAGTCCCTGGCGCCCGCGCTGCGGCTGGGCTGGCTGGTGCTGCCGCCGTCCCTGGCGGACGAGGTCATCTCCCTGAAGGGGGAGGGCGGTTGGTCCACCGGAGTGCTGGACCAGCTGACCCTGGCCGAGTTCATCACCTCCGGCGCCTACGACCGCCACGTCCGCTCCGCCCGGCTGCGCTACCGGCGCCGCCGGGACGCCCTCGTGGCCGCGCTCACGGACCGTGCCCCCGCCGTGCACGCCACCGGCATCGCGGCCGGGTTGCACGCGGTGCTCCGGCTCCCGCCGGGCACCGAGCGGGCGGTCGTCGAGGCCGCCGTCTGGCAGGGCCTGGCGGTCCACGGTCTCGACCGCCACCGCCACCCCGGCGCTGCCGTCGCGGCCCAGGACGCCCTGGTCGTCGGCTACGGCACCCCGCCGGACCACGCGTGGTCCGGCGCGCTGGACGCGCTGTGCCGGGCGCTGCCCTGAGGCCGGCCGGGTGGGCCGGGGTTCACGTGGAGGGGGCCACCGGCTCGGTCTCCGGCGCCTCGCCGAACCGCGCCAGCGCCAGGGCCCCGGCCACCGCGACCGCGAAGCCGAGCACGGCGAGCCAGGCCAGCCCCTCGCGGGTGCGGTCGCCCAGCCACACCACCCCGACCAGCGCGGGCCCGATGGTCTCGCCGATGACCAGCCCGGCGGTGGCCGTCGTCACCGAACCCCGTTGCAGGGCCGTGGTGAGCAGCAGGAAGGCCGCCCCGCCACCGATCAGCAGCGCGTACGTCGCCGGGTTGGCCAGCAGCGTCCCCGGATCCAGGTCCTCGATGAGCCGCACCGCGACCTCGACCACGCCGAACCCGAACCCGGCCCCGAGGCCCAGGGCGAGCGCCCGCCCCCGGTCGGGGAGCCGGCCGCCGACGAGGCCCAGAACCAGGACGGCCACGGACGTCCCGAGGACCGCGTACTTCAGCCCCAGGGACCCGGTCCGGTCCCCCTCCGCGCCGGACGCCAGCCCCAGCATCGCGAGCCCCGCGCACACCACCGCCACGGCGCCCCACTCGACCCCGCTCAGCCGTACGTGGAGCAGCCGCGAGGCCACCACCGCGGTCACGGCCAGGCTGGCGGCGAGGGCCGCGCCGACGGCGTAGATCGGGAGCGACCGCAACGCGATGATCTGCAGCAGGAATCCGACCCCGTCGAGGGCGAGCCCCGCCAGATAGCGCCACTCGCGCAGCGCGCGCAGCAACAGGGCCGCCGCCCCGCCGGCCCCGCCGCCCGTACCTCCCTCGCCCGCCGCCCGCGCGGCCATCGCCTGGAGGACCGTCGCCGTACCGAAACAGACCGAGGCACCAAGGGCGCACACCATTCCAAAGAGCACGAAGCGACTGTAGGGGGCGGCGCTTCTCCGGGGGCCGCCATTGACCCGCCGTCGGGGATCTCTAATCTGTTTCTCTTCGGTCGAACCTGAAGCGCATTGATCAAACGGGGGAACGGAAATGGCAGACATGCGACGGCAGCTCCGCTCGGGCACGGTCGTCCTCGGCGGTATGGGACTCCTCGCGGCGGCACTCACCGCCTGCTCCTCGGACCCCGACAAGCGCTGCGTCGACCGCGACAGCTACAACGCGGACAAGGGCTACAAGGTCGTCGCCGACGAGAACTGCAAGTCCACCAGAACCTCGTCCGGCGGCGTCTGGTACTACGGCGGCGACAAGAAGAGCAGCTGGGTCGACGGCGGCTCCCTGACCAAGCCCGCCAAGGGCTCGGGCGGTTCGGGCGGCGGCGTCCACCGCGGCGGTTTCGGCGGCGGCAAGGGCGGCTCCGGCGGCTGATCGCCGGACGCGCCCACCGGGCGGACCCGCGGCGGACGATCCCGGCCCCACCCTCCCGCCGGACGACCCGCCCGTACGCGGGGCCGCGGCGCGGCAGCGGGAGCCCCGCACGCGACGCGCCCGCACACGGCGTGTCCGACCCGCCCGTGACCGCGGCGCCCGCACACGCGGGTCCGGCCCACACCGGTACGCCACGCACCGGGCGTGCACGAACGCGCTCGCCACTCCGGCCGACCACCAGCCCGACCGCCCCGCCGAACAGGGAACCCACGCCCCATGGAACGCCACACCATCGCCCCCCGCCCCGGCTGGCAGCAGATCGTCGAGGCGCAGGGACTCGTCTACCCGCTCACCCGCCACCCCGACGACTCCCTGCGCCCCTACTGGGACGAGAGCGCCTACTACGCCTTCTCGCTCGCCGAGGTGGAGGCGCTGGAGGAGGTCGTCGAGGAACTCCACGGCATGTGCCTGGCGGCGGCCGGTCACATCGTCGAGCGGGGACGCTTCGCCGACCTCGGGATCGACGATCCGCGGGTCGCCGAGGCCGTCGCCGAGTCCTGGCACCGCCGCGCCGAACTCCCTTCCGTGTACGGCCGTTTCGACCTCCGCTACGACGGCACCGGCCCGGCGAAGCTCCTCGAGTACAACGCCGACACGCCGACCTCGCTGGTCGAGGCCGCGAGTCCCCAGTGGTTCTGGATGGAGGACCGCTTCCCCGGCGCCGACCAGTGGAACTCCCTGCACGAGCGTCTCGTCGCCGCCTGGAAGAAGCAGGGCGCCCTCCTTCCGCCGGGCAGCCCCCTGTACTTCGCGCACTCCGCCGCCGACGAGCTCGGCGAGGACCTGATGACGGTCGGCTATCTGAAGGAGACCGCGGAACAGGCCGGCCTCGCCACCGACTGGATCTCGATGGAGGAGATCGGCTGGGACCCCCTCTCCGGCCGGTTCGTCGACAACCGGCTCGGCTTCATCCGCAGCTGCTTCAAGCTCTACCCCTGGGAGTGGCTCACCTCCGACGAGTTCGCCGGCCACGTCCTGGACACCCTCGACAACGGCGGCGGCACCGGTACGACCCTGTGGATCGAGCCCGCCTGGAAGATGCTCCTGTCCAACAAGGCCCTCCTCGCCGTCCTGTGGGAGCTCTACCCGGACCACCCGAACCTGCTCCCCGCCTACCTCGACGGTCCTCGCGAGCTGGCCCGCACGAACGGGTACGTCGCCAAGCCGCTGCTCGGCCGCGAGGGCGCCGGGGTGACGATCCACGAACCCGGCGCCGACCCCGTCGTCCGCGAGGAGGACTGCTGCTACCAGGAGCTGGCACCGCTCCCGGCCTTCGACGGCAACCGTGTCGTCCTCGGCGCCTGGGTCGTCGAGGACGAGTCGGCGGGCCTCGGTATCCGGGAGTCGTCCGGCCCGATCACGGACGAGTACGCCCGCTTCCTGCCCCACGTGATCCTCTAGCCGCCGGGGACCCGCCGGGATTCGCCCCTACGCGCCCAGGACCGCCCGCAGCTGGGCGAGACCCCAGTCCAGGTCCTCCTCGCTGATCACCAGGGGCGGGGCGATCCGCACGGTGACGCCGTGGGTGTCCTTGACGAGGACGCCCCGGTCCATCAGCTTCTCGGAGACCTCCCGGCCCGTGCCGTGCGCCGGTGCGATGTCGACGCCCGCCCACAGCCCGCGCCCGCGCACCGCGGTGACCTGGCCCGAGTCCTTCAACCGGCCCAGCTCATGGTGCAGATGCTCGCCGAGCTCCGCCGCCCGCCGCTGGTACTCACCCGAACGCAGCATCGCGATCACCTCCAGCGCCACCGCGCAGGCCAGCGGGTTCCCCCCGAACGTCGACCCGTGCTCCCCGGGCCGGAACACGCCGAGCACCTCCGCGCTCGACACCACCGCGGACACGGGCACCACCCCGCCCCCGAGCGCCTTCCCGAGGACGTACATGTCCGGCACCACGCCCTCGTGCTCGCACGCGAACGTGACGCCGGTCCGGCCCAGCCCCGACTGGATCTCGTCCGCGACGAACAGCACGTTCCGCTGCCGCGTCAGCTCCCGCACGGCCGGCAGGTAACCGGCCGGCGGCACCAGCACCCCCGCCTCCCCCTGGATCGGTTCGAGCAGGACGGCCACCGTGTTCTCCGTGACCGCCGCCCGCATCGCCGTCAGGTCCCCGTACGGCACGATCTCGAAGCCCGGCGTGTACGGGCCGAAGTCGGCCCGCGCCTCCGGGTCCGTCGAGAAGCTGATGACCGTCGTCGTCCGCCCGTGGAAGTTGTTGCCCGCGACCACGATCTTCGCCATCTCGGCCGGGACGCCCTTGACCCGGTACCCCCACTTCCGGGCCGTCTTCACCGCCGTCTCCACCGCCTCCGCGCCGGTGTTCATGGGCAGCACCATCTCCATGCCGCACAGGGACGCCAGCTCCCGGCAGAAGTCCCCGAACCGGTCGTGGTGGAACGCCCGCGAGGTCAGCGTCACCCGGTCCAGCTGGGCCTTCGCCGCCTCGATCAGCCGCCGGTTGCCGTGGCCGAAGTTCAGCGCCGAATAGCCGGCCAGCATGTCGAGGAAGCGGCGCCCCTCGACATCCGTCATCCAGGCTCCGTCCGCCGTCGCCACGACGACCGGCAGCGGGTGGTAGTTGTGCGCGCTGTGCGCGTCGGCCGAGGCGATGAAGGCCTCCGTCGTCGCCCTGGCATCCATAGCGGTCACGGGAACTCCGTTCTCTGACGAGCGGCGCGGGGAGTGGCGCGGTCTTTCCCGGCACGCCGCACGGCGCGTTCTCCCCGCAACGGGCACGGACGCCCGCGCGGGGATGGGCTTGTGGCCTATTTCCTATCGTCGCTCGCATGGTGGACCGGGGACCCCGGTGATCCGGCGCGCCCGGTACGCTGACGGCGGGGCCGTGACTGGCGCGCTGGGATGGGACCGACCATCGGGGAGCGGCACCCGCGCTGTGGCTTCACCGGGGCGATCCCCGGACCTCTGAGCGGAGAAACAGGCCGTCCCGAGGGGACCCGGAGTGTCCGGGCGAGGAGTCGTGGCAACCGAGTGCCGTGCGCCTGGGCCGACCCGTGAACGCTGAACGCCACGTCCGGAGGCCGTCATGCCAGAGCCCCTTTCCACCGAGTCCACCGCCTTCCGCAGCGCCCTCGACGTGATCAGGGCCGTGGAGCCCCGCGTCGCCGACGCCATCGGCCAGGAAGTCGCCGACCAGCGCGACATGCTCAAACTGATCGCCTCGGAGAACTACGCCTCCCCGGCCACCCTGCTGGCCATGGGCAACTGGTTCAGCGACAAGTACGCCGAGGGCACCGTCGGCCGCCGCTTCTACGCCGGCTGTCGCAACGTCGACACCGTCGAGTCCCTCGCCGCCGAGCACGCCCGCGAACTGTTCGGCGCCGAACACGCCTACGTCCAGCCGCACTCCGGCATCGACGCCAACCTCGTCGCCTTCTGGGCCGTCCTCGCCGCCCGCGTCGAGGTACCGGCCCTGGCCGCGGCCGGTGTCCGGGGCGTCAACGACCTCTCCGAGGCCGACTGGGCCGAACTGCGCCGGGCCTTCGGCAACCAGCGCATGCTCGGCATGTCCCTGGACGCCGGCGGCCACCTCACCCACGGCTTCCGCCCGAACATCTCAGGAAAGATGTTCGACCAGCGCTCCTACGGCACCGACCCCGCGACCGGCCTCATCGACTACGAGGCCCTGCGCGCCTCCGCCCGCGAGTTCAAGCCGCTGATCATCGTCGCCGGCTACTCCGCCTACCCCCGCCTGGTGAACTTCCGGATCATGCGGGAGATCGCCGACGAGGTCGGCGCCACGCTCATGGTCGACATGGCCCACTTCGCCGGCCTGGTCGCGGGCAAGGTCCTCACCGGTGACTTCGACCCGGTTCCGCACGCCCAGATCGTCACCACCACCACGCACAAGTCGCTCCGCGGCCCGCGCGGCGGCATGGTCCTGTGCGACGAGTCCCTCGCCGAGCAGGTCGACCGCGGCTGCCCGATGGTCCTCGGCGGTCCCCTCCCGCACGTCATGGCCGCCAAGGCCGTCGCGCTCGCCGAGGCCCGCCGCCCCGAGTTCCGCGGCTACGCGCAGGCCGTCGTCGACAACGCCCGCGCCCTCGCCGAGGGCCTGATGCGGCGTGGCGCCACCCTGGTCACCGGCGGCACCGACAACCACCTCAACCTCATCGACGTCGCCACCTCGTACGGCCTGACCGGCCGCCAGGCCGAGTCCGCCCTGCTCGACTCGGGCATCGTCACCAACCGCAACGCCATCCCCGCCGACCCCAACGGCGCGTGGTACACCTCCGGCATCCGCATCGGCACCCCCGCGCTGACCACCCGCGGGCTCGGCGTCACCGAGATGGACGAGATCGCCGGTCTGATCGACCGCGTCCTCACCACCGCCGAGGCCGGCACCACCGCCAAGGGTGCCCCCTCCAAGGCCCAGCACGTCCTGGACGCGAAGATCTCCGACGAGATCGCCCACCGGGCCACCGACCTGCTCGCCGGCTTCCCGCTCTACCCGGAGATCGACCTCGGCTGACCCGCCGCACCCGGGCCGGTCCGGTCTCGTCCCCGCGCCGGGCCCCCCGGCCCGAGGCGCTCGGGCGGGCCGGTCCGGCCGGTCACTGGACCTCGATCAGCTCCTGGCGTGTCACCAGCAGCGGCCCGGCGTTCTCGCGCCGGGCCCGGAACGCCGCCTGGCAGATGAACCACGTGGCCCCGGCACCGAGCGCCACGCCCGCCGCGAGCCCGGGCACCGCCCACATCGCCGGGTCCGGCGCCACCCGGGTGGCGGACACGACCGATCTGGAGCCGAAGAGTCTTCCTTCCTTCATCAGCTCGTCGAACACCGAACGGGACGCCGAATGCCAGCGGATCTCGTGGTTCATCGAGTCCGGTGACAGGTTCGACCGCACCCACGGCGTACCGTCCACGGAGAGGTACACCTGGTCCTGGCGCGCGATGGTGACGTCGCCGCCCGGTGTCCGATGGGCGGTCCGCGTCCCGTCCCCGGGCCCCGTGACCCCCCAGATCACCGTGGCCTGGGGTTCGGGGAGGTGGCCGTCCTTCCATCCGTCGGGCGCCTTCTGCGTTCCCGTGTACCGGGGCGACAGCAGCCGCCACAGCCGTCCGAAGTCCTGGTCCTCGTTGTGGAGGGTGGTCGTCCGTCCGGTGTCGCCCGCGATGGTCAGGGCGACGTCCGGGCTTTCCGCCGAGGTGCTCCGCGCGGCCTGCTCCGCGCTGTCGGGGACCGCAGGCGCTGCCACCGGCGCACCGGCCGTCGGGCCGGCCACGGCGTACGGTGCCGCCGACACCACCGCCGCGGCGGTCGCCCCCAAAGCCCCGACCACCGTGACCACTTGACGAAGCCCGCGCATGGAACCCCCAAACGGCCGACGCAGAGTCGGCCCGCACACCGTTGTGCCAATTTCCTGGGTGCGCCGACGGACCCACCGGGGTTCCCCACGACGGTGACGTCCGAGCCGCGCTCCGCCCTGCCGATTCCGGTACCGGGCGCTCCGGCATTCTTAAACACCGGTGACCTCGAAAGACACCCCCTCCAGCAGGAATGTCACCTCACCGTTGCACTTGCCTGACGATCAGTGATCAATTGGCGCTCAGTTGAGCGAAATGGTGACCGTCTGTGCCGACGGGCCGGAGACCCGGAGGACGCGGTTCCCGGGACCAGGCACACCGGTCCATCCGAGTCCCGTCTCTTTCCGGCCAGTTCCGGAGCGGGCCGCCGCACCTGAGAGAATGGTGGGCATGGCCTCTGACAGTCCTCGCGTGCTCTCCGGAATCCAGCCCACGGCAGGCTCGTTCCACCTCGGCAACTACCTCGGCGCCGTCCGTCAGTGGGTGGCCCTCCAGGAGTCCCACGACGCGTTCTACATGGTCGTCGACCTGCACGCGATCACGATTCCGCAGGACCCCGCGGACCTGCGCGCCAACACCAGGCTCGCCGCCGCGCAACTGCTCGCGGCCGGTCTCGACCCGGAGCGCTGCACGCTCTTCGTCCAGAGCCACGTCCCCGAGCACGCGCAGCTCGCCTGGATCATGAACTGCCTGACCGGTTTCGGCGAGGCGTCGCGCATGACCCAGTTCAAGGACAAGTCCGCGAAGCAGGGCGCCGACCGGGCGAGCGTCGGCCTCTTCACGTACCCGGTCCTCCAGGTCGCGGACATCCTGCTGTACCAGGCGAACGAGGTCCCGGTCGGCGAGGACCAGCGCCAGCACATCGAACTCACCCGCGACCTCGCGGAGCGCTTCAACGGCCGCTTCGGCGAGACGTTCACGGTCCCCAAGCCGTACATCCTCAAGGAGACGGCGAAGATCTTCGATCTCCAGGACCCGTCGATCAAGATGAGCAAGTCGGCGTCGACGCCGAAGGGGCTCATCAATCTGCTCGACGACCCGAAGGCGACGGCCAAGAAGGTCAAGAGCGCGGTCACGGACACGGACACCGTCATCAGGTATGACACGGAGGGGAAACCGGGTATCAGCAATCTGCTGACCATCTACTCGACCCTCACCGGGACCGGAATCGGGGAACTTGAGCAGAAGTACGCCGGCAAGGGCTACGGTGCGCTGAAGACGGACCTCGCCGAGGTGATGACCGACTTCGTGACGCCGTTCCGTGAGCGCACCCAGCAGTTCCTGGACGACCCGGAGACCCTCGACTCGATCCTGGCCAAGGGCGCCGAGAAGGCCCGCGCCGTCGCCGCGGAGACCCTCTCCCAGGCGTACGACAGGGTCGGATTCCTGCCCGCCAAGCACTGACGCCGGTGCCGTCACCGCACCCGCGGCCACCCGGCCGCCGTGCGGTGACGGCAGGACCCCTACCACAGCCACCTCGGCAGTCAGTACGAGACGAGCGCGACACTCGTACGGCCGCCGAACGCGGGTGATACCGCCGTACAGTCGATAGTCGGGCAGGTCGGAACAACCGCCCCCGCCCGCGCGGTACAACCGCACCACCAGGACCACCGAACGACGACAGGAGACGACGTGGGGACCGTAACGATCGGCGTGTCGATCGCGGTCCCGGAGCCTCACGGCAGCCTGCTCCAGGAGCGGCGCGCGGGCTTCGGCGACCCCGCGGCTTGCGGCATTCCCACCCACGTCACCCTGCTGCCGCCGACCGAGGTGGAGGACTCGGCGCTGCCCGCGATCGAGGCGCACCTCGTCGAGGTCGCGGCCGCCGGGCGCCCGTTCCCGATGCGGCTGTCCGGCACGGGCACCTTCCGTCCCCTGTCGCCGGTCGTCTACGTGACGGTGGCCGACGGCGCGGAGGCCTGCGGCTGGCTCCAGAAGCAGGTCCGGGACGCCTCCGGTCCCGTCGCCCGCGAACTGCAGTTCCCGTACCACCCGCACGTCACCGTGGCCCACGGCATCGAGGACGAGGCGATGGACCGCGCCTTCGAGGCGCTCTCCGGATACGAGGCCCAGTGGCCCTGCACCGGATTCGCCCTCTACGAACAGGGCGCCGACGGCGTGTGGCGCAAGCTCCGCGACTTCGCCTTCGGCAGCGCCGTGGTGCCCCCGCAGGCCGGATCGCCCGAGCGGGACACGACCCAGCCCGCGCTCTAGGTCCCGCCGCCCGAGGAGCCGGGGGCCCGCCTCGGCGGGGCTCCCGCCCTAGATCGGCAGCCGTCGGAACACCGCGCGCGGCGCGTGCCGCAGGGCCGACATGACGACCCTGAGCGCCCCCGGCACCCACACCGTCTCGGAACGGCGCCGCAGTCCCAGCTCGATCGCCGCCGCCACCGCCTCCGGAGTGGTCGCCAGCGGTGCCTCCGGCAGACCGGCCGTCATCCGCGTACGGACGAACCCGGGGCGTACGACCATGACGTGCACGCCCGTGCCGTACAGGGCGTCGCCCAGGCCCTGCGTGAAGGTGTCCAGGCCCGCCTTGCTGGAGCCGTAGATGAAGTTCGAGCGGCGGGCGCGTTCACCGGCGACCGAGGACAGCACCACCAGCGAACCGTGCCCCTGGGTCTGGAGGGCCCCCGCGCACACCAGGCCGGACGACACCGCGCCCGTGTAGTTGGTCTGTGCGATCCGCACCGCCAGGACCGGCTCCCGCTCGTCCACGGCCTGGTCGCCGAGCACCCCGAAGGCCATCAGGACCAGGTCGATGTCGCCCTCGGCGAAGACCTTGCCGAGCACGGCCTCGTGGGACTCCGGGGCGAGGGCGTCGAAGGCGACGGTACGGGTGTCCGCGCCCAGTCGGCGCAGCTGCTCGGCGGCCTCCTCCAGAGCGGGGGTCGGCCGCCCGGCGAGCCACACCGTGCGGGTGCGCCGGGCGATCAGCCGGCGCGCGGTGGCCAGCGCGATCTCGGACGTGCCGCCGAGGATCAACAGGGACTGGGGGATGCCGAAGGCGTCCTTCATGACAGCTCCTTGGGACGGGAGAACGAAGGGAGGGGCGGGGCGGCGGGCGGCGGGGCGGCCGGCGGCATCGGGAGGCGGTCCACAGGCCTACAGGCCCAGGCGGCGGGACAGGTCCGAGGTGAAGACCCCCCGCGGGTCCAGCTCCCGCCGCAGGGAGCGGAACACGCCGAGCCGCGGATACATCGCGGCGAGCAGGTCGGGCCGCAGCCGCGCGTCCTTGGCGAGGTACACCCGTCCTCCGGCGCCCGCCACCTCCTCGTCCAGCTCGTCCAGGAAGGCGCCGAGCCCCGGCAGGTTCGCCGGGATGTCCAGGGCGAGGGTCCAGCCGGGCAGGGGGAAGGACAGCCAGCCCGGATCACCCCGTCCGAAGCGCTTCAGGACGGCGAGGAAGGACGGGCAGCGGCGCTCGGAGATGCGCCGCACGATCCGGCGCAGGGTCTCCTCCTGTCCGTGGCCGACGACGAACTGGTACTGGACGAAGCCGCCGCGCCCGTAGACCCGGTTCCAGTGGGGCACCCCGTCGAGGGGATGGAAGAAGGCGGGAACGGACTGGAGTTCGCCGGTCCGCGCGCGGGGCGCCTTGCGGTACCAGAGCTCGTTGAAGAGGCCCACCGTCGTCCGTCCGAGGAGCCCCTCCGGTACGAAGGAGGGGGCGGCCGGCAGCCGCGAGGCGCGCAGGGCCGGCGGCCGGCGGCGCGCCCGCGCGGGCAGCGCGTCCAGCGGCGCGTGATCGCCGCGGGTCAGGACCGAACGCCCCATGCGTGCCCCGCGCGCGAGGAGGTCGATCCAGGCCACCGAGTAGCGGTACCGGTGGTCGCCTGCGGTGAGGCGGGCCATCAGGTCGTCCAGGTCCACCGCGCGTTCGGTGTCGACCGTCATCAGGGCGGTCTCCACCGGCTGGAGGCGGACGGTCGCCCTGAGGATCACACCGGTCAGGCCCATGCCGCCGGCCGTGGCGTCGAAGAGCGGGGTGCCGCGTCCGACCGTGCGGATCTCGCCGTCGGCGGTGAGCAGCTCGAAGGAGAGCACGTGACGGGCGAACGAGCCCGACACGTGGTGGTTCTTGCCGTGGATGTCCGCGCCGATCGCCCCGCCCACGGTCACGTAACGGGTCCCCGGCGTCACGGGCACGAACCGGCGGAGGGGGAGCAGGACCTCCATGAGCCGGTGCAGGGACACGCCCGCGTCGCACACGACCGTGCCGGCGTCCAGGTCGACGGCGTGGATCCGGTCCAGGCCCGTCATGTCGAGCACCGCTCCGCCCGCGTTCTGCGCGGCGTCGCCGTACGCCCGCCCGAGCCCCCGGGCGATCCCTCCCCGCGCTCCGCAGTCCCGGACGGCGGTGACCGCCTCCTCGTAGGTGCGCGGGCGGACCATACGTGCGGCGGTCGGGGCGGTGCGGCCCCAACCCGTGACGGAGACGGTGTCGGCAGGCATGCCCGTGACCGTAGCGCCGGTGAGGGTGCGCGACGGGGCAATCTAACCGGCCCTCACGGCTCCTCACCGAAATGGGTGATTAATGAGATGTCGTCCTAGATTGCCGTAATTCCGTGACCGCTCCCTAGAAGAGTGGGATCGCATGGACGACCTAGACGACGCGCGACGGCGGCTCGACGACCATGGTCACCGTGGTGACACGGACCGGCGGCCCGACGTGCGCGGCCACCCCGGCGACACGGAACGACGGCATGACGACCGGCATCACCGCGACGACCGGCATCACGGCGACGACCGGGACCACTGTGCGGGCCGCGACGACCGCGCCCACAAGGACGAGCGTGACGACCGCGTCCACCGTGACGGCATCGCCCGGCGACGTGACGACACGGGCCGCCGGCTCGAGGACATGGACCGCAGGCTCGACGCCGTGGACCGTCGGCTGCTGTCCGCGTTCCACGCGTACGGCGTGGACCCGCGCGTCGCGGCCGTCGCGCGCGCCCTGTCCTGGAGCGGGGAGCACGGTGCCCTGTGGCTCGCCGCGGGACTCGCGGGGGCGGCCACCGACCGCGAGCGCCGTGGCGCGTGGCTGCGCGCGACGGCGCTCACCGCCACCGCCCATCTCGTGAGCATGGGAGTGAAGCGGATCGTGCGCCGCCCGCGTCCCACGCACGTCACACCGCTGGTGCGCACGGCCGGACGGCACTCCTTCCCCAGCTCGCACGCCACCTCCGCGGCGGCGGCGGCGGTCGCCTACGGCACCCTGGGCGCCTACGCCGTCGCGCCGCTGGCCGCCGCCATGTGCGTCTCGCGCCTGGTCGTCGGCGTCCACCACCCCACCGACGTGGCCGCGGGCGCGGCCCTGGGCGCCGCCGCGGCCGGGCTGGGCACCCGGTGGATCGGGGCCGGTCATGGCTGAGCGCGTGGCACTGCTGGAGCGCGCCCCGGCCCTCGCCCCGCCGCCGAGGAGCGTGACCGGACTCGTCCGGGGTCTGGTCAGGACCGCGCGTCCCCGCCAATGGGTGAAGAACGTCCTGGTCGTGGCCGCCCCGGCCGCCGCAGGCGAGCTCTTCTCCCGGCACGCGCTCGGTCAACTCGCCCTCGTCTTCCTCCTGTTCACGGCCTGTGCCGCCGCCGTGTACCTGATCAACGACGCCCGGGACGCCGTCGCCGACCGGGCCCACCCGGTGAAACGCCATCGCCCGGTCGCCGCGGGCCAGGTCCCCGTCCCGGTCGCGTACGCCGTCGGAGGCGTCCTCGGGGTCCTCGCGCCCGCCGCCGCGGCCTGGCTCTGCCCGCCGGCCGTCTGCGCGCTGCTGACCGCGTACCTCGGCATGCAACTGGCCTACTGCGTCAGCCTCAAGCACGTGCTGGTCGTCGACCTCGTCGTCGTCACGACCGGATTCCTGATGCGGGCGATGATCGGCGGGCTGGACCTGGGGATCCCGCTCTCGCGCTGGTTCCTGATCACCACCGGGTTCGGGGCCCTGTTCATGGTCGCGGCGAAGCGCTACTCCGAAGCCGTGCAGATGACGGGGAAGGCGGGTGCCACGCGCGCGCTGCTCACCGAGTACACGACCGGCTACCTGCGCTTCGTCTGGCAGCTCGCGGCCGGGGTCTCGATCCTCGGCTACTGCCTCTGGGCCCTGGAGGAGGGCGGAGTGCCGAGCGCCGCGGTGCTGCCGTGGCGCCAGCTGTCGATGGTCGCCTTCATCCTCGCCGTCCTGCGGTACGCCGTCTTCGCCGACCGGGGTACGGCGGGCGAACCGGAGGACGTCGTCCTGGGCGACCGCGCGCTCGCCGTCATCGGCCTGGTGTGGCTGGCGATGTACGGGCTCGCCGTGGCGAACTGGTGAGCGTCACCGAGGACCGGCCCGGCTCCGGGCCCCCTCCCGCCCTCCCTTCCGTCCTCGTGACACCGGCCGTCCCGGGTCCCGCCGCCGTGGAACCGGCGGGACCCGGGACCACCGTCACCGAGCAGGCCGCCTGCCTCGGGACCGCCGGTGGCCGTGGCCGGTTCCTGAGCGAGGTGCTCGGGTTCGCCGCCGTCGGAATCCTCGCCTACGCCGTCGACCTCGGCCTGTTCGTCGCGCTGCGCGGTCCGGTGGGTCTGGACCCGCTGACCGCCAAGGCGCTGTCCTTCCTGGCGGGCTGCTCGGTGGCCTACGCCGGGAACGCGCTCGGCACCTACCGGCACGCGACGGCCCGCGGCCCGCGCCCGTACCTGACCTTCTTCGCGGTGAACGTCGCCGGCGCCCTGGTGCAGCTCCTGTGCATCACCGTCAGCCACTACGGGCTCGGGTTCACCTCGCGGCGCGCGGACACCGTCTCGGGCGCGGGGGTCGGCATGGCGCTCGCCACGGTCCTGCGCTTCTGGGGTACAAGGTCATGGGTGTTCCGAGGTGACGGCCGAGACGAGGGCAGGGTCGGATCATGGACTGGCTGAAGAGGATTCCCGGCGTGGGCCCCTTGGTCGTGCGCCTGATGGCGACGCACGCGTGGCGGTCGTACGAGCGGCTGGACCGGGTGAAGTGGACACGGCTCGCCGCGGCGATGACCTTCATCAGTTTCGTGGCGCTGTTCCCGCTGCTGACCGTGGCCGCGGCGATCGCTGCCGCCACGCTGAGCGCCCAGCAGCAGAAGGACCTCCAGGACAAGCTCGCCGAGCAGGTGCCGGGCATCTCCGACCAGCTGGACATCAACGGCCTCGTCCAGAACGCCGGCACGATCGGGGTCATCGCGGGCGCCCTGCTGCTGATCACCGGCATCAGCTGGGTCGGCTCGATGCGGGAGTGCCTGCGCGTGGTCTGGGAACTGCCCGACAGCGAGGAGAACCCCTTCCTGCGCAAGCTCAAGGACGGTGGGGTGCTCGTCGGGCTGGGCGGCGCCGTGCTCGCCACCATCGCCGTCTCCACGCTCGCCTCCACGGCGGTCGGCTGGTCGGCCCGGCAGGTCGGCCTCGACGAGAACGGCTGGGGGAGCGTCCTGCTGCAGGCCGCCGCCTTCACGGTGGCCGTGCTCGCCGACTTCCTGGTCCTGCTGTACGTCCTCACGCTGCTGCCCGGTGTCGAGCCGCCGCACCGTCGGCTGATCGTGGCGGCGCTGATCGGCGCGGCCGGGTTCGAGCTGCTCAAGCTGCTGCTCAGCGGCTACATGCGGGGCGTGGCGTCGAAGAGCATGTACGGCGCCTTCGGGGTGCCGATCGCGCTGCTCCTGTGGATCAACTTCACGTCGAAACTGCTCCTCTACTGCGCCGCGTGGACGGCGACGGGGAGCACGGAAGGGGCGGAGGGCGCGGAGGGCGCGGAGGGGGCGACCGAGGCGGACGGCTCCGCCGAGCCCCCCGGCCCGAGCGGGCCGTCGGGTCCGAGCGGGCCGTCGGGCTCCGCCGAGTCTCCCGGCTCCGCCGAACCCCCCGGCTCGCAGGGCCGGAGGGGGCCGGGGGCTTCGTAGGGCGTGTGGGCTGAGGGCTCCGGGGTGTCGGGTGGTCAGCGGCGGCGGCGCATCAGGTCCGGCAGCGGCCAGCGGCGGTTGACCAGGAAGACGCCGGCCGCGAGCAGGACGAGGAGGCCGCCCGTGATGCCGAGCGCGACGCCGATGCCGGTCGTACCGCCCTTCGCCGTGTCGGTCGAGGCCGCCACCGGCTTCGTGGAGGCACCGGAGGACCCGCTGCCGGAGCCCGTGTCCGGGCTCGCCCCGTCCGAGGCCTTCGCCCCGGGCTGGGCGGTGGTGTCGACGCCCTTCGGCGGGACCAGTTCACCCACCGGCTGGACCTTGCCGGAAGCCTGGAACCCCCAGTCCAGGAGCCGCGCGGCCTCCTTGTAGACCTCGTTGTGCTCGTCCTTCTCCGGGTTCATGACCGTGACGAGCAGCACCTTGCCGCCCCGCTCGGCGACACCCGTGAAAGTGGCGCCCGCGTTGGTGGTATTGCCGTTCTTCACGCCCGCGATGCCCTGGTACGTGTTGATGTCGCTGTCGCCGCTCAGCAGCCGGTTGGTGTTCCGGATCTCGGTGGACTCGCGGGTGGCCTTGCCCTTCTTGTGCTTGGCCGTCGCGCCGGGGAATTCCGCCCGCACCGTCGAGCAGTACTCCCGGAAGTCCTTCTTCTGGAGCCCCGAACGGGCGAACAGTGTCAGGTCGTACGCCGACGACACCTGGCGGCGGGCGTCGTAGCCGTCCGGGCTCACCACGGTCGTGTCGAGGGCCTGGAGGTCCTCGGCGTGGGCCTGCATGTCCTTGACGGTCTTGTCGACGCCGCCGTTCATCGCGGACAGCACGTGCACGGCGTCGTTGCCGGACCTCAGGAAGACACCGAGCCACAGGTCATGGACGGTGTACGACTCGTTCTCCTTTATGCCCACCACGCTGGAGCCCGCGCCGATGCCCGCCAGGTCCGAGGGGACCACCTTGTGCGAGGCGGTCCTCGGGAACTTCGGCAGCACCGTGTCGGCGAACAGCATCTTCAGGGTGCTCGCCGGGGGCAGCCGCCAGTGCGCGTTGTGCGCGGCCAGGACATCGCCCGACTCCGCGTCGGCGACGATCCAGGAGCGGGCGGTGACGTCCTTGGGCAGGACAGGGACGCCGCTGCCGAGATTGACCTGGCTCCCGGGCCGTCCGAGCTGTTCACCCCCGAGGGTCGACATGTCCGCCGGCGGGGTGGCCGACGGTGAGGCTGTGGGGCTGTTCGTCGGGCTCGCGTCGGCGAACGCGGGCGCCGCAAGCGAAAGGGTCAACAAAGCACTGGAAGCGACCAACAGGGATCGCTCGACGGTCTTTTTCGAGGCAGACACGGTCGAGAAAGTACAGGGGTCGCGACGGGAAGTTCCATCACCTCCCGGGAGAGTCACCTCGGCGTCCCCACCCCGGCGCCGGGCCACGGTCGGCGGCGGCGATACTGAACACATGAAGCTCAGCCGCCCCGTGTCCTGGTTCCTGCTCGCCTTCGGGGCGTGGAGCTGGGTCATCTGGATCACTTTCGTCAAGAACCTGTACAAGGACGGCAGCGGGCTCGCGTTCGACGACGCGGGCGATCCGACGGCGTACTTCTGGGTTCATCTGACGCTCGCCGTCGTTTCCTTTGTCTTGGGGACGGTCGTCGGGGTCATCGGGTTGCGCGGCGTGCGCGCTTTGCGCCAGACGTCATAAAGGGGATACGGCGTCATGGTCATCGTGTTCGTGCTGGTGGGTGTGGCCGTCCTGGCCGTGCTCGGTGGATCGCACCGGTATGTCTGGAGACGGCTGGTGCGCGACACCACGGCCGGCCCCGGAACGCTCCGCCGGACGGGCACGGTCGTCCTCGCCCTCGCGCCGCTGCTGATGTTCGGCGCCCTCGCGAGCGAGCGCGCCGGTGCCCCCTTCTGGCTCCAGCGGACGCTGGCCTGGCCGGGGTTCCTGTGGATGGCGCTGCTGCTCTACCTCGTGCTGGCACTGCTGGTGGGGGAGCTCGTCCGGCCCCTCCTGAGCAGGGCGCTGGAACGCCGGGCCGTCGCACGCCGGGCCGACGTCGAGGACGCGCCCTCCGCGCCCCCCACGGCCGTCGTGGCTGAGGAGTCGCACGCGAGCGCGCGTTCCCGGTCCGGCGCGGCGCCCGCCCCGACAGGTGACGGCACCGCCGACGCGCAGGCGGCGTCGACCGGCCCGGCCGGCCCGCCGTCCACGTCACCCCCGGCGGAACGGCCGGAACCGGTCGAACCCGCGACAGCGGCGGAGCCGGCCGGAGCCGTTCCTCCGCTGTCCCGGCGCCTGTTCGTCTCCCGTGTCGTGGGTGGCGCCGCCGCGGCCGCGGCGGTGGGGACCGTGGGGTACGGGACGTACGGCGTCCTGCGCGGCCCGTCGGTGAAGCGGGTCACCGTACCGCTCGCCAAGCTGCCCCGCTCCGCCCACGGCTTCCGGATCGCCGTCGTGAGCGACATCCACCTCGGGCCGGTGCTCGGGCGCGGGTTCGCCCAGAAGGTCGTCGACACCATCAACTCCACGCAGCCCGACCTGATCGCCGTCGTCGGTGACCTGGTCGACGGCAGTGTGAAGGATCTCGGCCCGGCCGCCGCGCCGCTCGCCCGGCTCCGGGCCCGCCACGGGGCCTACTTCGTCACCGGGAACCACGAGTACTTCTCCGGAGCCGAGCAGTGGGTCGAGGAGGTGCGGGAACTGGGCATCCATCCCCTGGAGAACGCGCGGACCGAGCTGGCCGGGTTCGACCTCGCCGGCGTGAACGACGTAGCCGGGGAGAACGAGGGCCAGGGGCCCGACTTCGGCAAGGCGCTCGGCGACCGGGACCCGACCCGGGCCTGCGTGCTGCTCGCCCATCAGCCGACCCAGATCCACGAGGCCGTACGCCACGGAGTCGACCTCCAGCTGTCCGGACACACCCATGGCGGCCAGCTCTGGCCGGGCAGCTTCATCGCGGCCGCCGCCAATCCGACGGTCGCCGGTCTGGACCGCTACGGAGACACACAGTTGTACGTCTCCCGGGGCGCCGGAGCGTGGGGGCCGCCGACCCGGGTCGGCGCGCCCTCGGACATCACGGTCGTGGAACTGGCCTCGCGAGAAGCCTGAGAATCCGCTGTGGAACGGGCCGGAAATGATCATGAGGACCGGTTCGGCACACTCTTTCGAATCCGCTTCCCCGGCGGAAACACCTGTGGTTAGGTGATCCGCGTCACTCGGGAGTGACCCGCGGTGGGCCTGGGGAGGCACCCTTGCGATCGGTTCGCTTACGCATGCTCGCGGCGCTGCTCGTCCTGGCGGCCGCGGCCGTGGCCGGCTGGCAGTTACTGCCGCTGGAGGAGAACGACCGCACCATCACGGTGGGCACGACGGACGCCGTGACCTCGCTCGACCCGGCCGGTGCCTACGACGCCGGATCCTGGGCCCTGTTCAGCAACGTCTTCCAGTCGCTGCTCACCTTCGCGCCCGGCGGCACCGAGCCCGTTCCGGACGCCGCCGAGAACTGCGCCTTCTCGGACTCGGCGCTGCGCACGTACCGCTGCACACTCCGCGACGACGTGACGTTCGCGAGCGGACGCGGGATGACGGCCGAGGACGTGAAGTTCTCCTTCGACCGGGTGAAACGCATCAAGGACGAGCTGGGGCCCGCCTCGCTCCTCTCCACCCTCGGCAGAGTGGACGCCGACGGGCGGACGGTCACCTTCCATCTGTCCTCGCCCGACGCGACCTTCCCGTTCAAGGTGGCGACCGGCGCCGGGTCGATCGTCGACCGGACCCGCTACCCGAGGCGCAGCCTGCGCACCGACACCGGCGCCGACGGCACCGGACCGTACGTCCTGAAGGCCTACACGAAGGGCGCCCGGGCGGTCCTCGAACCCAACTCCCGCTACGTGGGGGCCGACAGCGACAGCGGCAGCCCCGTCGTGCTGCGCTACTACGCGGGCTCGCAGGCGCTGGAGGCGGCCCGCGAGGCGAAGGAGTTCGACGTCGCGGCCCGCCAGCTGCCGCCCACCGTGCTCGCCGGGCTCTCGCCGAGCGACCCCGACCGGCGGGTCACCGAGGACGAGAGCGCCGAGACCCGCAACCTCGTCCTCGACACGCGCGAGCACTCGCCCCTGCACGACCGGCGGGTCCGGCAGGCCGTCGCCATGCTGGTCGACCGCGACCGGCTGGTCGACCGGACGTACAAGGGCACCACCGACACGCTGTACGGGCTGATCCCGGCGGGGATCACGGGCCACTCGACGTCGTACTTCGACGCCTACCCGAAACCGGACGCCAAGAAGGCGCGGGCCCTGCTGGCCGACGCGGGGGTCCCGCTGCCCGTGCGCTTCACCTACGGGTACGCCGAGGGGCGCGGCGCGGCTGGTGAGGAGGCGGCCGAGCTCGAGCGGCAGCTGGAGGCGGGCGGGCTGTTCCAGGTGACGACCAAGGGCTTCGAGTGGACCGAGTTCCAGAAGCGGTACGCGGAGGGCGGGCTGGACGCCTGGGCGGTCGGCTGGGTCGCCGACTATCCCGACCCGGACACCTTCGGCGCGCCGCTCGTCGGCACCGGCAACTCGATGAAGAACGGTTACAGCAGCAAGGACGTCGACCATCTCATCGAGGAGACCCAGCGGGTCGTCGACCGCGGCCGGACGACGGAGCTGTTCCGGCGGCTCCAGGAGACCGTCGCCCGGGATGTTCCGCTGATCCCCCTGTGGCAGCGCAAGGACTACGTCGTCAGCGGCGAGGACATCGCCGGGGCCCAGTACCTGTCCGACGGGACCGGCGTCTTCCGTCTCTGGCTGCTGACCTGGGTCTGACGCCTTCCACCGCCCACGGAGTGCCGGACCCGCCGGACCTCCGTGGGCGGGCCCGCTACGGGTGCGGCGTGGACCCGTACGCCGTCAGGAAGCGGTCGCGGAACTTGTCCATCTTCCACACGGGGGCGTCGTGCTCGGGCCTCAGGCCGTCCGACCAGCCCCAGGCGGCGATCCGATTGAGCACCTTCGGGTCCTTGGCGACGATCGAGACGGGCACGTCACGGCTGGCGTGGTCGCCACTGACCCGGGCGAGCGGCTGGTGGTCGCCGAGGAAGATCAGCACGGTGTCCTTGGTCCCGTGCTTCACCAGGTGGTCGATGAGGCTCGTCACCGAGTACTGGATCGACTTGCCGTACTCCTCCTTCGACCTCCGCGAGTCGGTGATGATGCTCCCGGGCCTCTTGCCGGCCTTCTCGATGGAGTCGTAGACCGATCCGTCGCCGACCTGGTCGTCCGGGACCGTCTCGGGGAGCGGCGCCCACGGCTGGTGGCTGGAGGTCAGGATGATCGTCGACATCAGCGGCTTGTCGTGCTTCCTGCCGTGCTCCAGCCGCTCGAACGCGCTCAGGGCGTACTGGTCGGGCATGGTCGACCAGCTGAACTTCGGACCCTGGTAACCGAGGTCGCGGGAGTCGTAGAGCCGGTCGATGCCGTAGAACTTCTGCTCCGGCCAGGCCTTCTGGACCCCCGGCATGACGCCCACGGTCTCCCAGGCGCCCGTCTTCTCGAAGGCCCCGGGCAGCGTCAGGTGATGGCCCGCGGTCACGGTGCGGTAGCGCTGCTGGTTGTTGACCCACAGGCCCGACAGGAACGTCGAGTGGCCGAGCCAGCTGTTGCCGCCGTACGTCGCCGAGGTGAGCCAGCCGCTCCTCGCCGCGAAGCCGGCCCGGGTCAGTTTCTCGTTCTCCGAGGCCAGCGTCGCGTCGACGCCCGGTGCCATGACCGGGTCCTCGATGGCGCTGCGGCCGTAGCTCTCGATGAACGTGATCATCATGTCCTTGCCGCGCAGACCGGTGAGCAGTTCACCGGGCGGCGTGTTCGCGAAGGTGTCCTTCTTCGCGAACCTGGCGAACTCCGCCTCGTCCTTCAGCGTCTTGCGCACGCGCGCCGCCCGGTCCTGGACGGTCAGCGCGACGTGCTCGGAGGCGACGGGCACCCCGGAGAACTCGACCCCCGTCGCCGCGCAGGTGACCCAGGCGATGGCCAGCACCAGTGTCGTGCGCGTCGCCGGCTCGGTGTGCCGGGCGAGCAGGTTGCCCAGCCGCACGACCGACACCGCCATGAGGGTCAGAACGACGATCACGAGCACCACGGCCAGGACCGCGACGGCCGTCGCGCCCGTCCCGCCGAACGTGTCCTGGAGGTACGCCTGCGCGTCCTTGAAGAGCGGCCAGTCGAGGACGACGTTGAAGCCTCGCCCCAGGTATTCGTTGAACCCGATGTCGAGGAAGTTCAGGACGGTCAGGACGCCGAGGACCAGTCCGCAGAGCGCCGCCACGACGATCCTCGGCCGGCGGGGCAGGACGATCAGCAGGGCGGACGCGAGGATCGCCTCCACCGGGAGTCGCACGAACTCGGCCGGCCGGATCAGGTCCGCCCGGCTCGGCAGGAGCAGGGCGAACAGGACGAGGGCGGCGGCCAGAACGGTCGTGGTCCACGCGAGGGCGCGGGCGACGGCGGGGTGCCGGTCCCGCCATCCGCGCCCTCGGCCGCGTGCCGGCGGCGCTCCCGCCGGAGGCTCCTCCCCGCCCGCGACGGTCCCGTCCGGGACGTCCGCCGCCGTCTCCTCTTCCTGGGTGCCCGTGGCCCGGTCCGGAGCACCGTCCGCGTCCGCGCCGCCCGCATCGGGGTCCGCGTCGGTCTTGCCGGGGTCACCGCTCTCGCCGGTGCCGGTGCCGGTGCTGGTGCTGGTGCTGGTGCCGGTCCCGGTCCCGGTCTCCGTCTCGGTCGAGGACGGTTCCGTCGGGGTTTCCGCCGAGTCCTCCGGCGGGAGCGGGGCGGCACCGGCGGTCGGCGCGGCCGGGGTCGGGGCCGGTTCGTCGGCCGAGGGTATTCCGGGGGCGGGCGCGGCCGACGCCTCCCCCTCGGCCGAGGCGGCGGCGACCTCTCCCGAGCCTGATCCCGCGTCCGCGTCCGTACCCGCGTCCGCGTCCGTACCCGCGTCCGCGTCCGTACCCGCGTCCGCGTCCGTACCGGGGTCCGCGTCCGTACCGGGGTCCGTACCCGCGTCCGGGGCCCCGTCCACGAGCGGCTCGGGCGTCGGCTCGTCGCGCGGAGGCGCCCCGTCCGTGTTCGGCAGCTGTCGAGAGCTCGTATTGAACGACAACCCGGCGGTCCTTCCGTGCGAAGCGCGGTCATGGTGCGGCGGACCGACCGGATGCGACCGATACCGCCCTCAATGAGGTGTACGGCGCCGTGGCGGCACGTGTTCAACCGGCTCGGTCAGGTTCTCCCAAAGTTCATTTTCGCAGGTCAGGGCGGTAAAAGTGAGACTTTTCGAGGGTCGCGCGACAGGCCCGGGAGCGGCACGGGCCCCACGCCCGGACCGTCGCCCCGACGGCACCGCCGCGACAGTCGTGTCGCACCGGCTCCGGCACGCCCACCGCACCGGCACGCTCACCGCACCGCCAGGGTCACCGTCACCGCCAGGCCCTCACCGGGCGCCGTCCGGACCGCGACCGTCCCCCCGTGCGCCCGCACCACACCCTGCACGATCGCCATGCCGAGCCCGCTGCCCGCGCCGCCGCCGGTCCGGAAGAAGCGGTCGAATATGCGCGCCGCGTCCTCCTCCGGGAGCCCGGGCCCCTTGTCCGCGACGCACAGGCGTACGGCACCGTCCGCGCGCTCCAGCGCGAGCCGCACGGGCACGTCGTCGGGCGTGTGGGTGCGGACGTTGCCCACGAGATTGCCCAGCACCTGCCGCAGCCCCGACTCGTCGGCCCGCACCAGCAGCGTGCCGTCGGCGTCCACCACCACCGGGCGGCCCGGCTGCTGGGCCCGCAGGTCCGCCGCGGCGTCCCGCACGAGCCGGCTCAGGTCGACGTTCCTGAAGCGCAGTTCGGGCCGCTGGTCGAGGCGGGCCAGGGTGAGCAGCTCGTCGACCAGCCGGCCCATGCGGTCGGTCTCCGCGTTCATCCGGTCCCAGGCCCGCTCGCGTTCGGCGGGATCGGTCAGCATCCCCTTGTCGTACAGCTGGAGATAGCCGCGTATCGCCGCCAGCGGGGTGCGCAGCTCGTGCGAGGCGTCCCCCACGAACCGGCGCAGCTGGGAGGCGCTGCGTTCACGCGTCCGGTAGGCCGACTCGACCTGGTGCAGCATGGAGTTGAGCGCGAGCCGCAGCTGCTCGACCTCCTGGGTCGGATGATGGCTCGAGGGCACGCGCCGGGTCAGATCCCCCTCGGCGATCGCCGACGAGGTCTCCACCATGGCCTCCAGCGGGATCATCCGGCGGCGCACACTGAACATCGTCCAGCACGCGAGCAGCGCCAACAGCAGGGTTCCCACGGTCAGATCGAGCCTGAGCGCCTTCGCGATGCCCTTGTGCAGTCCGTCGGTCGAGGCGGCGAACAGGACGTACGTCCCGTCGGCGAGCCGTCCCCCCGTCACCCGGTAGTCCGCGCCGTGCACGCTGATGTCCCGCGGCTCGCGGTCGCGGGCGAGCGCGCCCGGGTCGTCCACGGCGGCGGCGAACGCCCGCTGGGTCTCGGTGGGCTGGAACCCGGCCACCTCGACGGCCTCGCCCCGCCGGTCGACGGCGGCGAAGAGCGAGTCCGGTTTCGGCGACTCGGCGACCGCGGGACCGATCCGGTCGCGCACGAACGCGAGGGCGCTCAGCGAGTCGAGCTGGCTCATGGTGAGCTGGGAGGCGCCCAGCGACTCCCGCGTCCTGGCGAGTTGGGTGTCCACCTGGTCGAGCAGGTAGTGCCGCATGCCCATCAGGCTCACGGCGGTCGCCACCACGATGCCCAGGGCGAGCAGTCCCACGTTCGCGAGGGTCAGCTGGCCGCGCAGTGAGTGGACGCCGTGCTTGCAGCGTGGGCGGCGGAATCCGATCCGGACGGGCGGGTTCACGCGAGTCCGTATCCGACGCCCCGGCGGGTCTGGATCACCGGCGGCCCCAGCGGTTCGAGCTTGCGCCGCAGATAGCTGATGTACGTCTCCACGACCGTCGACTCGGCCGGGTGCTCGTACTGCCATACGTGGCGCAGGAGTTGCTCCTTGGGCACGATCCGCCCTCCGTTGCGGACGAGGAAGCGCAGCAGGGCGTACTCGGTGGGGGTGAGGTCCACCGTGGTGCCCGCGCGGTGGACGCTGTACGTCGTCTCGTCCAGTTCCAGATCGCCGTAGCGCAGCGGCGGGCGCTGCGGCAGGACGTCGTCGGGTCGCGTACGGCGCAGGACGGCGGTGATCCGGGCGACGACCTCGTCGATGTTGAACGGCTTGGTGATGTAGTCGTCACCGAAGGCGAGCGCGCCGACGATCTCGGCGGGCGCGTCCCGTGCGGTGAGGAACACTACGGCCAACTCGGGCTGGCGTGAACGCAGTTCACGGCCGAGTGCCCGGCCGTCGCCGTCCGGGAGCATCACGTCGAGCAGCGCCGCGTCGGGCCGGGTGCGCTCGGCGAGCGAGAGCGCCTCGCGGACGGTGCCCGCGGCCATCACCTCGAAGCGGTGGTAGCGCAGCGCGATGGTGAGGACGTCCGCGATGCTCGGCTCGTCCTCGACGACGAGGACGGTGGCTCCCTCGTGGGCGGTCATGCCTCCAGTATCGGCGGGGCCACCGGCCGTGCGAGCCGTCCGCGCCTTGGAGTTCCTTGAGAGTCATGGGCGGGTCGTGTCCCCGCACCCGCGCCGCTGCCGATCCTGTTGCCCAGGACCTGGGGGACCGACCGACTAAGGAGCTCGAACGTGGCGGTATTGGCACGGTGGTGCTATCGGCACCGGCTGGTGGTCCTGTTGCTGTGGGTGGGGGCACTGTTCGGTCTGGGCTTCGCGGCGACCACCGCGGGCACGGACTACGCGAACGTCTTCTCCCTCCCGAACACGGACTCCAAGCGCGCGTACGACCAGATGGAGAAGGCCTTCCCGGACAGCGCGGGGGACACCGACACGGTGGTCTGGAAGGTCGACGAGGGCACGGTCAGGGACGCGGCCGTACGCTCCCGGATGCGGCCCGTGCTGGACGAGATCGCCGGCATGAAGGGCGTGGGCCAGGTCGCGGGACCGTACGAGGGGAAGGGGGGCGCCGCGCAGGTCAGCCGCGACGGCAAGATCGCGTACGCCCAGATCACCTTCACCGAGCAGGCGAACGCCGTGCCCAAGGAGTTGGTGCAGGACGTCGTCGATCTCGCCGAGGACGCCGAACGCGCCGGGCTCCAGGTCGAGTTGGGCGGTCAGGCGATCCAGCGGGTGCAGGAGCCGCCCACCGGGCTCGCCGAGATGGTCGGCATCCTGGCCGCGGCCGTCGTCCTGTTCTTCGCCTTCGGTTCGCTCTTCGCCATGCTGCTGCCCATCGGCATCGCGATCTTCGGGGTGGGTACGGGGCTGTTCTCCACGCAGTTGCTCAGCCACGCCACCGACATCCCGGACCTGGCCCCGCTGCTGGCCACCCTGATCGGCCTCGGCGTCGGCATCGACTACGCGCTGTTCATCGTCACCCGGCACCGGCGCGGCATCCTGCGCGGCCTGGCGCCCGAGGAGTCGGCGGTGGTCGCCCTCAACACCTCGGGCCGGGCGGTGCTGTTCGCGGGCGGCACCGTGTGCATCGCGCTCGCGGGCATGCTGGTGACCAACCTCCGCTTCCTGGACGGCGTGGTCATCGGCACCTCCCTCACCGTCGTGTTCAGCGTGCTCGCGGCCACCACCCTGCTGCCGGCGCTCCTCGGACTTCTCGGCACCCGGGTGCTCAGCAGGCGCCAGCGGCGCGGACTGGCGGCGCGGGGGCCCGAGCCGGAGCGGGCGAGCGGGGCCGCGGCGCGCTGGTCGACGACCGTGCAGCGCCGTCCCCGTACCATCGCCGCCATCGCGCTGGCCGTGATGGCGGTCCTCGCGATCCCGGTCCTGTCGCTGCGCCTCGGCGCCACCGACCAGGGCAACGACGACTCCACGACGACGACCCGGCAGGCGTACGACCTGCTCGCCGAGGGCTTCGGGCCCGGCTTCAACGGCCCCTTGCAGGTGGTCGCCACCGGTGGCGACACGGACGCCCTGGTGAAGGGCATCAAGGGCACCGCGGGGGTCGCCCGGGCGGCCGCGCTGCCGTCCGCGCACGGCGTGACGGTGATCCAGGTGGTGCCGACGACCTCGCCCCAGTCGGTGGAGACCGACCGGCTCATCGACACCCTCCGGGACCGGGTGATCCCGGAGGCGGGGGTACCGGCCAACGTGGGGGGTGTCACCGCGGTGTCGAAGGACTTCGCCGCGATCACCGGTGACCGGCTGCCCTGGTTCGTCGCCACGATCATCGGCCTCGGCTTCCTGCTCCTGCTGGTCGCCTTCCGCTCCCTGGTGGTCCCGCTGACGGCGGCGGTGATGAACCTGATCGCGGCCGCCGCGTCCTTCGGCGTCCTCGTCGCGGTCTTCCAGTGGGGCTGGGGCCTCGACCTCCTCAGCCTCGGCAAGGAGGGGCCGATCAACGCCTTCCTCCCCGTCATCATGCTGTCGCTCCTGTTCGGCCTCTCCATGGACTACCAGGTGTTCCTGGTGAGCCGCATGCACGAGGAGTGGGTGCACACGAAGGACAACGCCCGCGCGGTGCGCGTGGGTCTCGCCGAGACCGGCCGGGTCATCAACTCCGCCGCCCTGATCATGGTCTGCGTCTTCCTCGCCTTCGTCCTGAGCGGTGACTCGGGAGCGGCGATGGCGGGCGTCGGCCTCGCGGCCGCGGTCGCCCTGGACGCCTTCATCCTCCGTACGGCCCTGGTCCCCGCCGCCATGCACCTGCTCGGCGACTCCAACTGGTGGCTGCCCGCGGGCCTGGAGAAGCGGCTGCCGCACCTCGCGGTGGAACCCGCCGAGGAGCCGTCGAAGGACGCGCCTTCGGCCCGGGGCGGGGCCTCGGCCGTGCACGGCTTCGTCCGGGACGCGGAGGGCGAGGCCGTCGACGGCGCGGTCCTCACGCTGCTGTCCAAGGGAGGCCGCCAGCTGGACCGGGTGACCTCGCTGGCCGACGGTTCCTACATCGTCTCGGTCCCGGCCCCGGGGACGTATCTGCTGTCGGCGACGGCCCGTTCGTACGGGGCGCGCGTACGGCACGTGGAAGTCACGGACGAACCGCTGGTGCACGACGTGGAACTGGCCGAAGGAGAGGTGGACGCCGACGCGGTCAACTGAGGCCGCCGGACGCGAGAACCGTCCGGGGTGAGGGGCGTCCAACGGATGGACGCCCCTCACCCCCTCCCGTCAGCCCTTCGCCCTGGCCGGGTCGGGCAGCGCCTTCGTCATCCCCGGCAGGAAGTCCGTGAACAGCTCGTGCACCTCGTGGACGAGGGGCCGCAGCAGACGGAAGCGGGCGAGCGCGACACCGCGCGCGGTCAGGCGCGCGCCGCGCTCGGCGAGCCGGTAACTGCGCTCGCGGCCCTCCGTGCGGTCGAAGACCCAGTACAGGACGAGCCCCATCTGGGAGAGCCACATCAACTCGGGAAGCACCTCGCGCAGTTCCTCCGGCACCTTGGTCCTGGCACCGGCCAGCACTTCCTTGTGGACGCTGATGGCCTCCGCGCGCGCGTGCTCCGACTCGGGCGAGAACGGGCTGAGCGGACTGTCCGGGTCGGCGGCGTTCTTGAAGAACTGCACGGCGAACTCGTGGTACGGCGTGGCGATGTCCAGCCACACCTTCAGCACGCCGCCCAGCCGGGCCTCCAGGTCCGTCTCGCGGTCCAGCACCTCCCGGACCGCCCTCTGGTGCTCGCCGGCGATCCGGTCGTAGAAGCCCTGGATCAGGTGCTCCTTGCCGGCGAAGTAGTAGTAGGCGTTCCCGACGGAGACCCCGGCCTCCTGGGCGATGGCCCGCATCGTCGTCTTGTCGTAGCCCCGCTCCTGGAAGAGCCGCATCGCCGTCTCCAGGATGAGGGCACGGGTCTGCTCGCTCTTGGCGGGACCCTTCGCCACCTCCTTGTCGACCGTGGGGGAGGGCTCGGAGGCGCCGGAGGGCTCGGGGGAGGCGTCGGGGCCGGGGCTGTCTGTCGGTGCTGGCACGGGACGAGCCTAACCAGTGGCCCGGGGGGAACAGGCGCCGCTGTCGCAGGCGGGAGGAGCGTAGGGCACGTACGTCCATCCCGTCGCCGGGTCGTAACTCCATCCGTCGCCCCGGTGGTACGCGCCGCCGCCCCACCGCTTCGACGACCGGGCCTCGCGCCAGCGGGCGGCGGCGAGGGTCGCGCCCCTGGCCAGCCTGGCACCCGCGGGGGTGCTCAGCCGATGGGCCAGCGCCCGGTACTCGCGCAGCGCCCACAGGACGACGACCCAGGCGGCGGCCCCCTGGTACACCTGCCCTGCGTCCCCCACCACGGTGATCTCCTCCAGGGTCGCGCGGTGATCGAGCCGCGGGTAGTGACGGTGGGCCTCTTCGGAGCCCGCCGGAACGAACCGGAGCGGGACGAGCTGCGCCTGCCTGCCGAGCCATTCCTTCAGGAAGGCGCACAGCGGGCAGCGGGCGTCGTAGAGGACGGTGAGCCGGAGGACCGGGACGCGCGCGGCGTCCCGGTCCCGGGCGGCGGAGGTGCCGGCCACGGGTCTCACATCCCGGCCGCGGGGGCGACCCAGTCGGTCGGCCGCACCGGCGGGGTCTGCTCGCGCTCCAGGACGCCCCGCCGCCGGATCTTGTTGAGCACGTACACGTTGCCCAGGTGCATGACCCCGAGCACCAGCAGGACGACACCCAGCTTGGTCGACAGGGCTTCGAAGATCCCGCGGGCGTTGGAGATCTCGTCGCTCTGGCGCAGATAGAGCGCGATGAAGCCCAGGTTGACGAGGTAGAAGCCGACCACCAGCAGATGGTTGACGGCGTCGGCGAGCCGCTCGTTCCCGTGCAGGACGTCCGACAGGAAGATCCGCCCGTTCCGGCTCAGCGTGCGCGCCACCCAGACCGTCAGCGCGATGCTGACCAGCAGATAGATGACGTACGCCACGACCGTGAGGTCCATGTCCCCACCCCTTCTTGAACGCGTTCAAAACGCTGTCGTACATGAATGTAGACCTGCTTTTGAACATGTTCAAGTCCGATCTCGCGAAGACCCTCCGGGGTCGCGGCGCAAGGGCTACCGCTGGGCCCGGCGGGCCAGTTCGGGCCGCTTGGTGTAGTCCGTCAGACCGATGACGTTGCCCCAGGGGTCCGCGAACTCGACGGTCCAGCCGGTGGCTCCGGAGAAGGGCTCGTCGAGGGGCGCGATGCCGGCCGCGGTCAGCGAGCGGGCCGCCGCCCGGGCGTCCGCCACCTCCAGCCACAGCCGTGGCGAGGCCCACGGCGGCGGCCGGTGGCTCAGCTCCTCGTCCAGCCGCAGCAGCACGCCCGGCGTCTCCTTGCCGACCTTCAGCAGCGCGATCCCGGCCTCGTCGAGCCGGAAGGCGGTCGGGAGTCCGGCCCGCTCGTAGAAGCTCACGGCCTCGCCGAGACTCCCGACGGGCAGCAGGACGTTGTCGAGCCCGAGAAGCTCGTATGACACGGCATTTGACATGGCGTCAGGCTAGGTGCGGACAGGAGGGCCCGAGGCGGTCCCGGTCGCGGGCCGAACATGTGATCACCCGTTGAGGTGAAGCGGCCCCGCCCTCGCGCGAGGGCGGGGCGGATCCGGTCCCGCTGATCGGTTGTCAGTGGTGACTCGTACTGTCGTCCGCATGGGAATGGTGATGTTCGTCGACGAGACGACCAGTGGGGACCGCGGTGCCGGCTGGGGACTGGAGATCGCCGAGGAGCGGCTCGCGCTGCGCGAGTTGATCCGGCGAAGGATCTTCCAGGAGGTCGCCGAGTACAACGCGGGTACGCCGGAGGTGTTCCAGGGGCTCGTGCAGCCCGAGAACACCGAACGGGTGCTGAACGGCTACGCGGTGCGGACACCGCGGCGGATCGATCCCGAGGCGCAGACCAGGCGGGCGCTGAGGGCCTTCACGGGGAACGGCTTCCTGGTGCTCGTCGGGGAGCGCCAGGTGACGGACCTCGACGAGGAGATCGAACTGCTCCTGGGCACCGAGGTCACGTTCCTCAAGCTCGTCGCGCTGGTGGGGGGATGACGATGAACGGCACCGGTACATACGCCGAGCGGGTCCGCGAGCGGGCGGCCGAGGGCAACATGGGGGAGCTCGCCACCGCGGTGATCGAGGCGGCCTCGTCCAAGAAGGGTTTCTGGAGCGGCGGTTGGGGGGAGATCCTCGGAACGCTGCGCGCACTCTCCGTCGAGCAGCGGACCAGACTGGCCGACGCGCTGGCGGATCGCTACGACTCGGTCGGTGACGGGAGGAACGCCTGGATCAGCGTGTTGATCCTGCACGGCGTCATCTCCCGGGACCTCCCCGAGGACCGGCTCTCCGTGGAGCGGCAGCGGCAGGTCGACGAACTCGGCAACCTGTATGCCTGCGGGTACATCACGGGGATCGGCGAGCTGGTCGAGACCGAGCTGGTGGCCGGACGCCGGCTGGCCCCCGCCGTCGTCGCCGCGTTCCGCCGCACGTTCATTGACTCCGGCCACTCCCGGCCTCTGAGGGGTGTGGCCGAGGAGTTCGCCCAGCCCGTCCTCAACGTCGGTGAGCCGTGGGCCGAGCAGGCGCTGGCGGACGGCTCGGGCTCCGGCTGGGGGGAGCTTCTGACCCATCTGACGACCGCCGCCGCCGCCAAGCCCTCCGCCAAGTGGGACGAGCGGGCCCACGCCCTCGTGGAAGCCCTCGGTGCCGACCGCGTCCGCGTCACCGTGCTGCCCTGGTTGGCCCTCGCCGGCCGCCCCCGGACCTTCCCGCTGTCCGACGGGCGGTACGGGCCGGACGCGAATGAGACATACGACCCGTACAACGCCAACGCCCTGCGCGGTCTCGCCTGGCTGGTCTCCCTGCTGCCGCCCCACGCCGACACCGCCCGGGCCCTCGGCGCGCTCGTCGAGACCTCCCTCAAGAAGGTCGCCGGACTCGGCCCGCGCAACCCGAAAGTCGCCAACGCCGGTGTAGTCGCGCTCGCCCGGACCGACAGCGAGTCCGCCCTCGCCGAACTGGCCAGGCTGGCCACCCGGGTGACGTACAAGGGCACGGCGAAGCTCATCGACGGCGCCCTCGAGGCGCGGGCCACCGCCCTCGGCCTGAGCCGCGAGGAGATCGAGGAACTGGCCGTCCCGGCGTACGGACTCACCGAGGTGGGGCACGCCCGGCACGACTTCGGAGAGATCGCCGCCCTCGTCGACGTCCAGGGCACCCGCGCCGTGCTGAGCTGGCGGGGCGCGACCGGCAAGGCCGTCAAGAGCGTGCCCGCGGCCGTGCGGCGCGAGTACGCCGAGGAGCTCAAGGAGCTGAAGGCGGCGGTCAAGGACCTCGACAAGATGCTGTCGGCGCAGTCCGAGCGCCTGGACCGGCAGTTCCTCGCCCGGCGCACCTGGGCGTACGACACCTGGCGCGAGCGCTACCTCGACCACCCGCTCGTCGGCACCTTCGCCCGCCGGCTCCTGTGGACGGTCGACGGCACGACGGTCGGGTTCGCGAACGGCGAGCTGTCCACCCTCACCGACGACCCGGTGAAGGGCGGCCGGGAGGTCACCCTCTGGCACCCGGTCGGCCGTGAGCCGGCCGAGGTGGTCGCCTGGCGGGACTGGCTGGAGCGCCACGAGATCACCCAGCCCTTCAAGCAGGCCCATCGCGAGGTGTACCTGCTCACCGACGCCGAGCGCGCGACGGGCACGTACTCGAACCGCTTCGCCGCGCACTTCGTGCGCCAGCACCAGTTCCACTCCCTGGCCGCCGTCCGGGGCTGGCGCAACAAGCTCCGCCTCTGCGTCGACGACCAGGCGCCCCCGGCCACCCGGGAACTGCCGCACTGGGGCCTGCGCGCCGAGTACTGGATCGAGGGCGACGGCGAGGAGTACGGCGTGGACACCACCGAGTCCGGCA
Organism: Streptomyces sp. NPDC002580; assembly: GCF_042889485.1. Lineage (NCBI taxonomy): Bacteria > Bacillati > Actinomycetota > Actinomycetes > Kitasatosporales > Streptomycetaceae > Streptomyces > Streptomyces sp. NPDC002580. Next base: position 88,272 of record NZ_JBIAQZ010000015.1, read on the forward strand.
GCTATCTGCGGCTGCGCACCGACCAGGTGCGCTTCTACCCGCTGGACGCCCCCGAGAACTCGGCGAGCTGCTACGGCGGGGGCTACCGCATGTGGCTGCGGGACGGCCAGGACCCGGTGGAGCCCCTGCCCCTCACCGAGATCCCGCCCCTGGTCCTGTCCGAAGTCCTGCGCGACGTCGACCTGTTCGTGGGTGTCGCGAGCGTCGGCAACGACCCGACCTGGCAGGACGGCGGCCCCGGCGGCCGCTTCCAGGCGTACTGGACGTCCTACGGCTTCGGCGAGTTGAACCAGAGCGCGGAGACCCGCCGCGTGCTGCTGGAGCGTCTGGTCCCACGCCTCGCGATAGCCGACCGCTGCACCCTGGAGGGCCGCTTCCTGCACGTGAGGGGCGAGCGCCACACGTACAAGATCCACCTCGGCTCGGGCAACATCATGATGAGCCCGAACGACCAGTATCTGTGCATCGTCCCGAAGGCCGGTACGGGAGAACCGCGCTCCGGCTATCTGCCGTTCGAGGGGGACCGGACGCTGGCGGTGATCCTGAGCAAGGCGATGCTGCTGGCGGACGATCTGCGGATCACGGATCCGACGATCCTGAGTCAGATCTGACGACCTCGGGTGTCCGTGGACGAACCCACTTCTCCGCAGAGGGGTTCCTCCTGCAAGATGGCCTGACTGATTTTCGAATTTCGAACTCGAGTCCTACGTCACCACGCGTGGGCACACCAGGAGCCAGCACCTTGACCGACCAGCCGCCGCAGTCGCCGCAGCCCTCGGACCAGCCGCCCGGCTACGGCTATCCGAACCCCGGCGCGACGCCCCCCGGAGCGACTCCGCCCGGCGGACCGGGTCCGTACGGCCCCGGCGCCTACGGCCCCGGCCAGCCCGGCGCCTACCCGCCCCCCGGGCCGTACGGCTACCCGGCGCCCGGCGGCTACCCGATGGGTCCGGTCCCGCCCGGCACCTACACCGGCGACCCGAACGCCCCGTACGGCTACGACCCCTACGGCCGCCCGTACTCCGAGAAGTCGAAGATCGTCGCCGGTGTCCTCCAGCTCGCCCTGGGCAGCCTCGGCATCGGGCGCTTCTACATGGGCAACGTCGGCATCGGCATAGCCCAGCTCTTCACCTGCGGCGGCCTCGGCATATGGGCCCTGATCGACGGCATCATGCTGCTCGTCGGGAACGACGCCACGGACTCCGAGGGCCGGATCCTGCGTGGCTGATTCCGGCGCGGCGCGCCCGGTCGCGCCGCGGCATCCGGCCACGGCCCCCCTCGCGGTGCTCACCGCGGGGGTGGCCGGGGCCGGCTATCTGTACGTCACCGATCCGCACGAGCCGGGCCATGTCCTGCCCCGGTGCCCGTTCCGCCTCGTCACCGGACTGCTCTGCCCGGCCTGTGGCGGCACCCGCATGGTGTACGACCTGATGCACGGTCATGTCGGCGCGGCCTGGCTCGACAACAGGGTGATGCTGCTCGCCTCGCCGTTCGCCCTCGCGCTACTGGCGCGCTGGATCACCGAGGGCTTGCGGGGGCGCCGCTGGCGGCCCGTACTGAAGCCCCGCGCGCAGGCGCTGGTCCTGCTGACGGCGGTGTCCTGGACCGTTCTCCGCAACGTCCTCTAGAGCCGTTCAGACCCTCCTTGGGGTCCCGGCGGGCCACCCCCGGGCCCTGTGCTCGGACGGTTGTCGTACAGGCACCGGAGTTGACGGGCCACCAGGGGAGACGGCGTCACCTGAGGGGCTGTCGGAGGTTGACGGAATACGATCACGGGATGGGAACGATTGATCGATTTCTCTCCCATTGAGGCTTCAAATTTCCGTACGCTCCGAAGGCGCAGGGGGGATGGCGGGCGCACAATCCATGGGCGAGCTCTGCCATGAGATCCCTCCTGGGACCCCCTCCGGAACGATCTGTTCCGGTTGTACTCAGTCATCCAGGAGCAATTCTCATGACCGTCCCCACCCCTGACGCCCCCTTCGGCCACGACCCGCAGGGCCGTCCCTACTCCGACAAGTCCAAGGTCATCGCCGGAGTTCTCCAGCTGTTCCTCGGCGGCTTCGGTGCCGGCCGTTTCTACGTCGGTTCCACCGGTGTCGCCATCGCCCAGCTCTTCACCTGCGGCGGCCTCGGCGTCTGGGCCCTGATCGACGCGATCCTGTTCTTCACGAGCAACGACCGCACCGACAAGCAGGGCCGCGTCCTGCGCGGCTGACGTCAGTGGTCGCCCTCGACCGGCCACTGGCGGCGGCAGGCCGGAGCCGACGGGCGGCGAACCGACGAAGGGCCCCGTTTCCGGTCGGGAACGGGGCCCTTCGTCCGTGTACGGACCGGAGGTCAGAAGCGCCGGGTGATCAGCGCCCGCTTGACCTCCTGGATCGCCTTCGTGACCTCGATGCCTCGGGGGCAGGCGTCCGTGCAGTTGAACGTCGTGCGGCAACGCCACACGCCGTCCTTGTCGTTCAGGATCTCCAGCCGCTGCTCGCCCGCCTCGTCACGCGAGTCGAAGATGAAGCGGTGGGCGTTCACGATGGCGGCCGGACCGAAGTACTGGCCGTCGTTCCAGAACACCGGGCAGGACGACGTGCACGCCGCGCACAGGATGCACTTGGTCGTGTCGTCGAACCTCTCGCGGTCCTCGGCGGACTGCAGACGCTCGCGCGTCGGCTCGTTGGTGTCCTTCGTGATGAGGAAGGGCATCACGTCGCGGTACGCCTGGAAGAACGGGTCCATGTCGACCACGAGGTCCTTCAGGACCGTCAGACCCTTTATGGCCTCGACCGTGATCGGCTTCTCGGGGTTGAGGTCCTTGATCAGCGTCTTGCAGGCCAGGCGGTTCTTGCCGTTGATCCGCATGGCGTCCGATCCGCAGATGCCGTGCGCGCAGGAGCGGCGGAACGTGAGCGTTCCGTCCTGGTCCCACTTGATCTTGTGCAGCGCGTCGAGGACACGCTCCTTGGGGTCGATCTCCAGCTGGAAGTCTTCCCAGACCGACTCCGCCGAGATCTCCGGGTTGAAGCGGCGCACGCGGAAGGTGGCGGTGATGTACGGGGAGTCGGCGAAACCGGGCTCGGGCGTGCCCGCCGCGTCCGCCTTGTCCAGGGTGGGAGTAGCCATCAGTACTTACGCTCCATCGGCTGGTAGCGGGTCTGGACGACCGGCTTGTAGTCGAGACGGATGGACTCGGTGCCGTCCTCGCCGACCTCGCGGTACGCCATGGTGTGGCGCATGAAGTTGACGTCGTCCCGGGTCGGGTAGTCCTCGCGGTAGTGACCGCCGCGGGACTCCTTCCGGGCGAGCGCGGACACGGCCATGACCTCGGCCAGGTCGAGCAGGTTGCCCAGCTCGATGGCCTCGAGGAGGTCCGTGTTGAACCGCTTGCCCTTGTCCTGGACCGAGACGCTGAGGTAGCGCTCGCGCAGCTCCGCGATCTTCTCGACCGCCGTCTTGATGGTCTGCTCGGTGCGGAACACCATCACGTTGGCGTCCATGCACTCCTGCAGCTCCCGGCGGATGTCGGCGACCCGCTCGGTGCCCGTGGAGGCACGCAGACGCTCGACCTGGGCCACGACCTGGCCGGCCGGGTCCTCGGGCAGCTCGAGGTAGTCGGCCTTCGCCGAGTACTCCGCGGCCGCGATGCCGGACCGGCGTCCGAAGACGTTGATGTCCAGGAGCGAGTTCGTGCCGAGGCGGTTGGCGCCGTGCACCGACACGCAGGCGACCTCACCGGCGGCGTACAGGCCCGGGACGACCGTGGTGTTGTCCGCGAGGACCTCACCCTGGACGTTCGTCGGGATGCCGCCCATGGCGTAGTGCGCCGTGGGCTGGATCGGGATCGGGTCCGTGTAGGGCTCGATACCGAGGTAGGTGCGCGCGAACTCCGTGATGTCGGGCAGCTTGGCGTCCAGCTGCTCCGGCGGGAGGTGCGTGAGGTCGAGGTAGACGTGGTCGCCCTCGGGACCGCAGCCGCGGCCCTCACGGATCTCCGTGTAGATGGAGCGGGACACGACGTCACGGGACGCGAGGTCCTTCATGACCGGCGCGTACTTCTCCATGAAGCGCTCGCCGTCCTTGTTGCGGAGGATGCCGCCCTCACCGCGGGCGCCCTCCGTCAGCAGGATGCCCATGCGCCAGATGCCGGTCGGGTGGAACTGGAAGAACTCCATGTCCTCCAGCGGCAGCCCGCGACGGTAGACGGCCGCCTGGCCGTCACCCGTCAGGGTGTGCGCGTTGGAGGTCACCTTGAAGAACTTGCCGGTGCCGCCGGACGCGTAGATCACGGCCTTCGCCTGGAAGACGTGGATCTCGCCGGTCGCCAGCTCGTAGGCGACGACGCCCGCGGAGTGCTTGACCCCGTCGACCTCGACGATGAGCTGGTCGAGGACGTAGAACTCGTTGAAGAACTCCACGCCCTCCTTCACGCAGTTCTGGTACAGCGTCTGGAGGATCATGTGACCGGTGCGGTCCGCGGCGTAGCAGGACCGGCGGACCGGGGCCTCACCGTGGTTGCGGGAGTGACCGCCGAAGCGGCGCTGGTCGATCGTCCCGTCGGGCGTCCGGTTGAACGGAAGACCCATCTTCTCCAGGTCGAGGACCGCGTCGATGGCCTCCTTCGCCAGGATCTCGGCGGCGTCCTGGTCGACCAGGTAGTCGCCACCCTTGACCGTGTCGAAGGTGTGCCACTCCCAGTTGTCCTCTTCCACGTTGGCGAGCGCGGCGGCCATGCCGCCCTGCGCGGCGCCCGTGTGGGAGCGGGTGGGGTAGAGCTTCGTCAGCACGGCGGTGCGGCTGCGCTTCGTCGACTCGATGGCGGCGCGCATGCCGGCGCCGCCGGCGCCGACGATGACGGTGTCGTACTTGTGGATCTTCATGAGTGGTTGCCTCAGCCCCGTGCCTAGCGGATGTTCGGGTCGAAGGTGAAGATCACCAGCGTGCCCAGCAGGATCGTGAACACCGTGGCGGTGTACAGCAGGCCCTTCAGCCACAGGCGCGTGTTCGCGCGCTCCGCGTAGTCGTTGACGACGGTACGCAGGCCGTTGGCGCCGTGCAGCATGGCGAGCCACAGCATGGCGAGGTCCCAGACCTGCCACCAGGGGTTCGCCCACCGGCCGGCCACGAAGGCGAAGCCGATCTTGGAGACGCCGCCGTCGAGGACGAGCTGGATCAGCAGGTGGCCGATGACCAGGACGACCAGGACGATGCCGGACAGGCGCATGAAGAGCCAGGCGTACATCTCGAAGTTGCCACGGGTGGACTTCGGGGTCTTCTTGGTGCGCTTGCGGGGAGCCTCGATGAACGGGGCCGGGTTGTCGACGCTGTACGCCGAGAACTCTCCGGCGCCCTCTACGGGGCCGATACCGGAAGCGGCGGTGTCAGTAGTGGACATCTGCGTCAGCTCCCGAAGACTTCGCGGAATGCGTGCCCGAGGACGGGGTACAGGGCCCCGGCCATCAGCACGACCCAGATACCGACGACGGACCAGAGCATCTGCTTCTGGAAGCGCGGGCCCTTGGACCAGAAGTCGACGGCGATGACACGCAGGCCGTTGAGCGCGTGGAAGAGGATGGCGGCGACGAGGCCGTACTCCAGCAGCGCGACGATCGGCGTCTTGTACGTGGCCACGACGTCGTCGTAGGCCTCGGGGGAGACACGGACGAGAGCGGTGTCCAGGACGTGTACGAACAGGAAGAAGAAGATGAGGACGCCGGTGACTCGATGAGCCACCCAGGACCACATTCCTTCCCGGCCGCGGTACAGCGTTCCAGCCGGCACGGAAGAACCCTCCGGGAGCGGGGATTGGGGCCGCGCCGGCTTCTCTGTCGGACGGGCCCGGCCGGGTACGGTCCACCGGCCCTGGCCATCGTAGCGACGTGTTGTCGGAACGCTTACAGCGGCCCTATCAATGTGATCAAACTGGCAATCAATCAGCCACGTTCGGGCTATTCCGGGCCTCGGATGCCGGTGTGTCGCGCCTCGTCGGCGAAGCGGCGCACGAGGCGCGCCAGCCGGCCGCGGGCCAGTCTGCGCAGTTCGTCGGCGGTGACGACCCGTTCCTCCTCGGGTTCGTTCGCCAGCCGCGAGCGGATGCCGACGAGTACCTGGTCGAGGGCCTCCCCGGGAGTGAATTCATCGAGACAGATGACGAATACATGTCCGAATCGGCTCTCGTACGCGGCGTGGGCGGCGCTCAGCGCGGTGTGGGCGGCGGAGTACGCGCCGTCCGGGAGGAGGGTGAGCGATTCACCGGCCATGGCCTCGGCCAGGTCGGCGGGGGTCAGGTCGTACGCCGCCTCGTCGGCCGCGGCCAGTACGGCGCCGAGGTCCGGGTAGGGGCGGTGATGGGCCAGACGGTGGGCCCAGCGCAGGCTGCGGCAGCAGGTGAGCAGGGCGTGGGTGACCACGTCGACGGGTGCGTAGTTGAATCCGTCGAGCCGGGCCGGGGACGGCGCCGCGCTCTTCTGCTCGGGGAGGGCGACCTGGCCGGGGAGGCGTGGGAGACGGTGAGACGTCAGCGTGGGTCCTCGGCGGTGGGATGGAGACGCGCGGTGTCCGGTGAGCAAGACGTGCGCGCGGTACGTGTGTTTTGGCAGGGGGAGAAGTGAAAGCTGTGCCGCTCACGCTATCGAGCTGTGTCCAGAGCTGTCCGACGGATGCCCGGTTTTCACCCGCACGAGAGAGTTTCGGAGCGTGCGGTGGACGGTCCGGGTGACGGGCGGGGCAGAGTTCGGGGTGGAGCGGAGAGCCGGCCGGAGAGGTGGACACCTCGTCGGAGGAGTACACCTGGATGGGGGAAAACCGATTCGGTGGCGACACCGGCGTGGCGTCGGCGGCGTGGCGACACGCGTGGGACGACATGGTCGGGACGACCCGGGCGGGCCTGTACGGGTACGGCTGCGCCGGCATCACGGACGAGTGGGAAGAGACGAGGGTGGCGCAGTGAGTGGTGGCAGGCGTCGGGCGCCGCGGCGGCGGACCGTGCGGACCGGGCGGGCCGGGCTGGCCCTGGGGGGTCTGGCGGTCGCCGGGACGGTCGCGGTGGCCGTGGCGGTCTGGCCCGGCGGTGACGGGCAGCCGGCCGGGGCGGGCGACCGGTCGAAGGCCGTGACCGCCGGCGTGTCGCCCGCGGCCAGCCCCTCGCCGACCCGGACGTATCCCCTCTCCAAGGCCCCGCGGACCATTCCCGCCGTACGGGAGCACACCGCGGCCCGCGGCCCCGGCTGGCGCCCCGCCGCCGGTGGCCGGGTGGTCGTGAGGAACGACGGCCTCGCCGACGAGGGCAGACTGCTCGCCGGTGAGCTCAAGCTCGAGTACGCGGGGCGGACGGGGGCCGAGGCCGGCGACGTCGAGCTCGCCCTCGACAAGAAGAACACCGGCCCGGAGTCGTACACCCTGACCGTCAAGAACAGCCGGGCCGTCATCTCCGGACCCGCCGAGACCGGTGTCTTCTACGGCACGCGCACCCTCAAGCAGGAGGTGCGCGGCGGCGGTACGGCACCCGAGGGCGTCGTGCGCGACCGGCCCGCGAAGCCGGTACGCGGGTTCATGCTCGACATCGCCCGCAAGCACTTCACGGCGGCCTGGATCGAGGACCGGGTGCGCGAGCTCGGCGACCTGAAGTACAACCAGCTCGGCCTGCACTTCTCCGACGACCAGGGCTTCCGCATCGAGTCCGACCGGCACCCCGAGATCGTGTCGACGCAGCACCTGTCGAAGGCGGAGGTCCGCCGGATCCTCGCCCTCGCGGCGAGCCGGCACATCACCGTCGTGCCCGAGATCGACTCGCCGGGACACCTCGGCGCCGTCATCGCGGCCCACCCCGACCTCCAGCTGCGCAACGTCTCGGGGGTCCCCGTGCGCGGCGCCGTGGACATCTCCAAGCCCGCCTCGGCGGCCATGGTCGACGACCTGCTCGACGAGTACGCGGACCTCTTCCCGGGCTCCTACTGGCACCTGGGCGGCGACGAGTACCAGGCCCTGACCGTCGCGAACCCGGCGGCGTCCTTCCCGCAGCTGGTCACCGCGGCCAGGAACAAGTACGGAGCGGGCGCGAGCGTCGCCGACCTCGCGACCGGCTGGCTGAACGACCGCGCCAAGCTGATCCACGGGCACGACCGGACGGCGCGGGTCTGGAACGACGGCGTCTTCAGCGGCGGCGCCGTCCAGGCGAACGCCGATCTCCAGGTGGCGTACTGGACCGGCAAGGAGATCGGGGCCCGGCAACCGGTCGCGTACCTGAGCACGGGCCGCAAGGTCATCAACTACAACGACGAGTACCTGTACTACGTCCTCGGCGAACCGCAGACCTTCGTCTACCCGACCGGACAGCGCATCTACGAGCAGTGGACCCCGCTCGTCCTGCGCGGTTCGACACCGGTCCCGGCGAAGTACGACCCGCAGATCCTCGGCGGATCCTTCGCCGTCTGGTGCGACCTCGCGAACTCGCAGACCCAGGACCAGGTCGCGGCGGGCATCCGCATGCCGCTGCGCGCCCTGACCCAGAAACTGTGGGATCCGCGCAAGCCGGCCCTGTCCTGGACGGAGTTCAGGGCACTCGCGAGCCGACTGGGCTGAGCCCGGGCGCCGCGGCGGAACCCGCTGGACGCGACGGAGCGTCGAACCGTATCTTCCGGAAACGCATGCGAACGGATATCCGTATGCGTGTGTTCGTGTGCCGGGCGTGATCCCTGGGGAGGGGAGCGCCCGGCTTCTCGCGCCGGCACCACGCGGTGCCGTCCGTAGTCGGGGGTTCTCATGGCCACGCCACCATCGCCGCAGCCCGTCCCGCAGTCGGGTCCGCAGCCCGGTCCGCCGCCGGGCCCGCAGGGGTCCGTCCCGCCGCCGCCGTTCACCTCGGCGCTGCTGGGTCCGCCGCCGTTCACCACGCCGCACGGCCCCGCCTGGCTGCGCTCGCCGGTCGCCCTCGGGAGGGCCACCGCCACGCTGCTCGGCCTGGTGATCGCCACCGACCTCTTCGCGCTCTGGGCGGACCGCACCATGTCCGACGTGACGGGCTCCCTCGCGGCGGGCGGATTCGGTGACCGTCTCCAGGAGCGGGCCGCGGACGCGGACTCGCTCTACCTGGTTGCCGGGGTGGCGCAGACGATCGCGTTGGTCGCGACCGTCGTCGTCTTCCTGGTCTGGTTCCTGCGGGTCCGCGTCAACGCCGAGGTCTTCAACCCGTTCGGGCACGCCAAGTCCCGCGCCTGGGCGGGCTGGGGCTGGTTCGTCCCCTTCGCGAACCTGTGGCTGCCCCGCCGGATCATGTCGGACATCTGGACGGCGAGCAGCCCCAAGGGGCCCCGTGACTCGCAGGCGCTCGTCAATCTCTGGTGGACCTTCTGGCTCCTCGGACTGATCGTCGGCCGGGTCGGATTCTCCGAGTACCGCAAGGCCGTCACCGCCCAGGAGATCCATGACGCCGTCGGCACGGTCATGCTCTCCGACGGCCTCGACGTGGTGGCCGCCGGCCTCGCGATCCTCGTCGTGCTCAAGCTGACCGGCATGCAGGACCGGAAGGCGCGCGGCGGCCCGGTTCCGGCCGGCCTCTGACGCGCGCCGGTCCGCCCGGTTCCCTGATCGATCCCCACCCCTGGGGCGTGTTCGGCCCGGCCGCCGAACGGCACGCCCGGGGGTGCCCGCCCCGGCACCGCGGAACGCGGTGCCGCTGTGTCCGGCGTACGCGGGCGGCGGGACCCGAAGCCCGGGAGCGCCCGCCCGGAAATCCGGGCGCACCCGCCGGAAACGGTCACTCCGCTCGGGTCGGGACCCCTGCGGGCGGGCCGGGTGCCGAGCGCGAGCGGTTGGCCGAAACCTGTTCTTCCGCTCCTTCCGGCGACTCCGCGAGGCGGCACTGTGACACTCCTGGTCCGTTGCACGCAGTAAGGGGAAGTGCGGGCTCCGTAAGGCAAGGGCGCCCTGTCGAGGCATTTCGAGGGAGTCGTGATGAGTCTGGTGGATCTGATCGCTCAGGCCGATGAGCGAGGCCTGGCGGCAAGCGGTCTGGCTTGTTTGGACCGGTGCGTACCGCTGCTGGGTGGTGACGACGACGTCCTGCGCCCCCTGTGGGCGAGCCTGGCGGAGTCGGACACCTGGGCCGAGTGGGGCACGCGCCTGGAGGAGGCGCGCGCGAAGCTGGACGCGGAGGACCCCGAGCCGGCCGTGACCGACGAGGACCACGCCGCGCTCCTCGCCCGGCGGATGCTCGAGGACGTCCCGGCGAAGCCCTCCGCGGAGGAGCTGCGTGCCTGGTCGGACGCCTGCTCGGTGGCGGCCCTGCAGGTGCACCGGTTCCTCGACCACGCCGACGACGCCGAGGCCTGCGTGACGGCTCGCCGTGAGGGGCGTACGGAGGGCATGTCCCCGCTCGTCTCCGCCGAGCTGCGGAAGCAGGTCGCCATCCTGGAACTGCTCGCCGAGCACGGCGCGGGCGGACTGCGGCTCGCGCTCGACGCGTCGACGGAGGGGCGACGCGTCCTGCGGGCGGTGGTGTCACGCCGGGCGCGCGGCAGGGCGTAGAGCGGGAGGGATGCGCCGGACGGCGTAGAACAGGGTCGCGGGCGCACCGGAGGCGGGATACGCCTCCGGTGCGCCCAAACCTCGTTCCTGAGGGGTTTCTGTGACGGTTCCGGGGGCGAGGTGGCGGTCCTGGGCCGGTGTCGCGAACCCCTGCCCGAACGGGTGACGAATCCCGTCGGCGTCGCGCTCTATCGAGTGTGAACGCAACTCAAGCAACCAGGCCCTCAGCGGCGACGAAGCCCGTTCGCTGGGCGGCCGACACGGTCGCGGCCATGCGCGAGGGCGCCCGGCTGCGCCTCGACTACTCGGCGCGGAGCCTGTGGCGCGTCGACCGGGTGATCGAGGAGATACGCCGGGACGGCGCGCCGTACGCGGCCGTCGCGAGCGTGCTGCGCGGATTCGGGGCGTACGCCGGTGAGGTCGTCGCCCGCGAGACCGGCGCCGAGTGGGGGGAGACCGGCGGCCGGCACTGGCTGCGCACGCCCGACGGGCGGCTCTGGGACCCGATCGAGGAGGCCGGCCGCTGCTACGAGGGCGACGGCTCGCTGCGCCTGCTGTGCCAGGAGGCCGCGCGGTAGCCACCCGGGTCGGCCCGAGTCCGCTCGGGTCCGCCGGGATCTGCTCGGGCACGCCGGGCACGCCGGGGTCGGTCCGGGCCGCACGGATCCGTGCGGCCCGGCGGTGCCGTGTGCGAGGCGGGGTGAGACGAAGCCGGGCGGTGAGCCGGACGGTCGGTGGGGCCCGGGGCCCGGGGCCCGGCTGAGGTGACCGCTGCCGCTCGTACGGTGAACCGGCTCCGGGCGCAAGGGCGTTCAGCCTCCGAAGCCGTACCCGCGCGGGCGCGCGTCCGGTCGCCCCGCCGGTGGGGGCCGCCGGTGGGGGCCGTCGATCCGTCCGGGGCGGGCGGGTCCCCTGACGGGCTGTGACACTTCCGTGGGGCGTGACGCTGATGACCATGAGGTGCCGATGCGGCCCGAGGGCCGGCGGAACGAGCGAGTGAACTCGGCACGGGGAAGACAGTGTTGGGCCAGGGAGGGGAATCCCGCCGCGTGCAGCCGAACGACGGGGAACTGGGTGCGGCCGTCGCGCGGGCGCAGGACGGGGACGAGGCCGCCTTCTCGGTCGCGTACCGGATCGTGCATCCCGGACTGCTCGGCTACCTGCGCGGGATCGTCGGCGACGACGCCGAGGACGTGGCCTCCGACGCCTGGCTGGAGATCGCCCGGGATCTGGGGCGGTTCCGCGGGGACGGCGCCGGCTTCCGCGGCTGGACCGCGACCATCGCCCGGCACCGGGCGCTGGATCATCTGCGGCGTCTGAAGGTCCGGCCCCGGGGGACCGCCATCGAAGCGGACGTACTGGAACTGCCCGGCCGGCACAGCACGGACGACGAGGCACTGGAGACCCTGTCCACCGCGTACGCCCTGGAGCTGCTCGCGGACCTGCCCCGCGATCAGGCCGAGGCCGTGCTGCTGCGGGTCGTGGTCGGCCTCGACGGGCCCGCCGCGGCGCGGGTTCTGGGCAAGCGTCCGGGCGCCGTGCGCACCGCCGCGCACCGGGGTCTGAAGCGGCTCGCGCGCCGGCTCGGCGGCCCGGGTGTGACGGATGAGGCACCTCCGACGCTGGGTGAGTCGGGATGAGACGCGGGGCACCGCCGCCGGACGGGAAGCCGGTCCACGGCGAGGCGCCGGTGTACGCGGCGCGCGCGCCGAACGGAGCGAGGCCGTCGTCCGGTACCCGGGCGCGGAGCGGCGCGGAGGCACCCCTCGGCGGGAATCCACCGTCCGGCGTGGGCCGGCGTCGCGGAACGGGGGTGCCGGGCGGCGGGACGGCGTCGCGCGCCCGACAGGTGTCGTACGGCGAGGAGTTGTCGGGCGGAGCGGCGGGCGGAGATGGAACCGGACAGGGAACCGGACATGGGTGAACGGCGTGGAGACGGCGGGACCTCCGGCCGTCCTGTCGCACGCCCGGTGGACTCCGGGAGCGGCCGGGCCGCGCTGGAGACGTCGCTCGCCGCGGCGATGCGCGGTCGCGCGGACAGCGCCGAGGCGGAGGCGCGGGCCGTGGCCGCCTTCCTGGCCGGGCGGGACGGGGGCGGGATCGCCGCGCGCACCCGGCGGCGGGACGACTGGCGGCCGACGCGGCGGTGGTCGCCGGGCCGGTCCATGAAGGCCGTGGCCGCCGTGCTGCTGGCCGGACTGGCCCTGGGCGGTGTCGCCTACGCCGCCGGACCGTTCGCGCACGGCGACGGCGACGGTGCCGGGGAAGGCGCCGGACCCCGGCCGTCGAACAGCGTTCCGGACCGGCCGTCCGCCGAGGCCGTACCCCGCGCCGGGACCGTACCGTCGGACAGTCCCGGGATCTCCGGTCCGCCTCCCCCGACCGGTTCCCCGGGGACCGAACCCCCGGACCGTTCGGAACGGGACCGGGACACCCAGGCCCACTGCCGCGCGTACGTGTCGGTCGGGAGGCGGGGCAACGCCCTGAACGCGACGGCCTGGAGACGGCTCGTCACGGCCGCCGGCGGCGAGGACGAGGTCGAGGCGTACTGCGCCGGGCGACTGGCCGAGGACGTGGCGAGGAACCGGGACACGGGGAATGCCGGACACGCCGACGACACGGGCGTCGCCACCGGCGACGGCGGTGACAAGGAGGAGGCGGACGGCGTGTCGGCCCCGGGAGCCGCCACCGGCACGCCGAAGCCGACGAGGTCCGCGGACGGGAAGTGACGGAGGTCCGGAAGTGTCGGGGGGCCGGAAGCGACACGGCCGGACGTGACGGGGACCGGAATGACGCCGGACGGGAAGTGCCCGCCGGGGCGGGCCGCGGCGGGGGCCGGGAAGTGACGGGAGCCGGAGTCGGCGAACTTCGTGCCGAGGACGTCCGGTCGGCACCGGGATCGTGACGGGGTCCGCGGGGCGGTCCCGTTTCGCGAGCGGGCCCGGGACGCGACGGGCACCCGGTGTACGAGGGCGGAGCGCGTGTTTCCGCCGACGGCGGTGTACAGGTCCGCCGATGGCAACGGCCGGGGCCGCCACCCCCCACAGGAGAGGCCCCGACCGTCGCGCGGCACGGGCCGCGCGGCGACCCGTACTCCCTACAGCGCCGCGACTGCGTTTTGTGTCACACCTCTCTCTGTCACCATGTAGTTGCACGTTGTACGAACATGGACGGGGAGCTGTTTCAGGCCGTAACGTGCCTTTCGCGCCGGGTGCGGAGAGCGGACGACGGCAACCACGAGGAATCCGGGACCACGACCGTGTGGAACCGGGGACCACGACCACGTGGGACCTGAGACCAGAACCACGGGGCACTGAGACCACGACCGCTCATCGAGGAAGCACGACGGCGAGAACCGGTCCGCGAGAGCGGCGCCGGCTGAGGCGCAAAGAGGGGCGCGGGGGTGCTGGGGGACGACGCGGAGCTGACCGCCGCGGTACTTGCTGCACAGGACGGGGACGAGACCGCGTTCCGGACTGTGTACCGAGCGGTGCACCCACGCCTGCTCGGATACGTACGGACGCTGGTGGGCGAGCCGGACGCGGAGGACGTCACGTCCGAGGCCTGGCTCCAGATCGCCCGTGACCTGGAGCGCTTCGACGGGGACGCGGACCGGTTCCGCGGCTGGGCCGCGAGGATCGCCCGCAACCGCGCGCTGGACCACATACGCATGCGCGGACGCCGCCCCGCGATAGGCGGCGACGAGACCGAGCTGGCCGGCAAGGCCGCCGAGTCCGACACCGCGACCGAGGCGATGGAGGCGCTGGCGACCGGCAGCACCCTCTCGCTCATCGCCCAGCTCCCGCAGGACCAGGCGGAGGCCGTCGTGCTGCGCGTCGTGGTCGGACTCGACGCCAAGACGGCCGCCGAGACCCTCGGCAAGCGCCCCGGAGCCGTCCGCACGGCGGCGCACCGCGGTCTGAAACGGCTCGCTGAGCTGCTCGGCGCGGATCCGGAATCCGCCGCCGCGCTCGACGCCGTTCCCCCGCAACGAGGTTCGCGCACCCGCGCGGTGACGTCCGCCGGTGTGACGCATACGCGTTCGCGGGCGCAGAAGGACATGTGATGGCCGACGAGCAGTACAGGTGGCTGGACCGCGACGCCGCGGAGCGTCTGCTGCGGGGAGAGCCGCTGGAAGCCGTCGACGCCGGCACCCGTGCCCAGGTGGACCGGCTCGCCGAGACGCTTGCCGCGCTGGCCGTCGAACCCGGTCTGAACAGCGATGAACTCCCCGGCGAGGCAGTCGCGTTGGCCGAGTTCCGCAAGGCGCGCGCCGGTGGGGACGGCGCCGTGACGCAGCTCGGCCGCCGTGGTCGCGCCCGGTCCGGCGCGCACGCGGCGGACGCCGGTCTGGTACGCCTCGGACGCCCCGCCGCGCACGGACGACGGACGCGTTGGGGGCGCCCCACCCGGTTCGGGCTGGCCGCGGCCCTGGCCGTCGGGATGGTCGGCGGGGTCGCCGTCGGGGCCGGAACCGGAGTGCTGCCGACGCCGTTCACCCGTGAACACCCGGGACCGGCCGCCTCGGCCACGGCGGCACGAACCCCGGAGCAGCCGCTCGCCCCGGTCCCGCCCTCGCCCGGCGTCTCCGGCGGAACCACCCCCGTGGCACCGGTGCCTGACGGTCCGTCGAACTCCCCGTCCGACGGTTCCACCCCGACGGCCGAGGACGGAGCCGACGACGCGACCGGCGTGCCGGGTCCGGACTCCACCGGGAAGGCCGAACGCACCCGGGAGTGGTGGGTCCGCACCCGCTCGTACTGCCGTGACGTCCTCGACGGCAAGGACCTCGACGCGGAGCACCGGCGCGCCCTGGAGCACGTGGCGGGTGGCGGTGCCCGGGTGAAGAGGTACTGCTCGGTCTTCCTGGGCCGTGGGTCGGGCGGTTCCGGTGACGGCGGCGACGGCGCGGACGACGGCGGCGGCCAGGGGTCGGGGCAGGACTCCGGCCACGGCGGCCAGGGGGACCCGGGCGATCAGGGCGGCGGTGACGGCGACGGCGACGGCCACCACATAGGGCCGCGCGGCAACGACCCCCGGAGCGACGGCGGCCTCGCCACTCCGTCCGTGCTGGACCCGGGGCCGGCCCGGCTCCTGCCGGTCCGGCCGGTCGGGATCCGGGGCATCCCGGTGCCGAGCCCCAGGCCGACGCCGGGACCGCTGGACGGCGCGCCGTCCTGAACCACCGTCGGTCCGGACGCCGGTCAGCCGGTCGCCCCCGGCCGTCGCGTCGCCGGACCGTCAGCTCTCCGGACGGTTCCCGACCAGCGCACCCGGGCTCTTCGACCAGGCCACTCCGACTCTTCGGCCAGCGCGCTTCCGTGACGAGCGCCCTCACGGCCGAAGTGCGCGCCCGCCCTCCCGCCAACTGCCCCGACGGGCCGTCCGGCCCGGTCGCCCCGCCTCTGCCGCCTCGTGCGGCACGCTCCTGACCTGCGACTTCGCATATATCTGATTTTTCTTCGGGCCAGGTGTGACGTTTTGGATCCTGGCGGCGCAGTAAGAGGTGAGCCGACTGGTCATCGGCCGTCGCACGGAGCAGGGGTTCCCCCCGTACCCACGGCTCTGTGCACCTGGCGCGGGTGGGACACGTTCCCCCGGTCCCGCCCGCGCCCCATTCCCTCCCGCCGCACTCCCTCGTGAGGGTCCGTCACCAGTAGACGACGACCTTGTCGCCCGTACGGACCTGCGCGAACAGCGCCGCCACCTTTCCCTCGTCCCGCACGTTGACGCAGCCGTGCGACGCGCCGTAGTAGCCGCGCGCCGCGAAGTCCGCCGAGTAGTGCACCGCTTGGCCGCCGCTGAAGAACATCGCGTACGGCATGGACGTGTGGTAGATCGTCGACACGTGGTTGCGCGACTTGAAGTTGACGCTGAACACGCCTTCGCGGGTCGGGGTGTACTGCGAGCCGAACCGGACGTCCATCTCCGAGACCGTCCGCCCGTCGATCATCCAACGCAGCGTGCGGCTCGTCTTGCTGACGCACAGGACCCGGCCCGTCATGCAGCGCGGGTCGGGCTTCGCGGCCGGCTGTCCGCCGTAGGGGTACAGCTCCCAGTCGGCCGGCTCGTGCGTCATCCTCCGCAGCCGCTGCCAGGTGACGGCGTCCAGTTCACCGGTGACCGGCAGTCCCCGCTTGCCCTGGAAGCCCTTCACGGCCTCCACCGTCCGGGCGTCGTACGTCCCCGTCGGCGGGGTGATCAGCCAGGCGACCTGGTGCAGCCGGGCCTGCGCCCTGCGGACCTCGTCGCCCCGGTCGCCGCGGGACCAGAGGACCTCGGCCGGGGCGGCCGTCGGTCCGCCGCCCTTCTTCGCGGGTGCGGCGGACGGCTTGTCGCCCCCGCCCTTGCCGTCCCCGCCCTTCGCGTCGTCGCCCTTCCCCGTCGCGGTGGGGGCCGGGCCGAGCGAACCTTCGATCCGTACCGGCGGAGGTGTCTTCCCCCGCGCGTCCCCGGCGTGCGCCGTGCAGCCGCTCACCGCGGCGAGCGCCGCGAGCGCGGCCAGCGATCTCTTCATGCCAGTCGTACGCATCCGGACCCCTGTTCCACCCGTCCTGTCGTGCACATCAGGCCCCCGTCCCACCGTCGTATCACCTGAGATGCTCCCCGCGGGTGACCGGTTGCGAACCAGGCGGCATGGTGGAAGGGAACCACGAAACAGGTCCGCGGACCGGGCCTGCGAACCGGTCGGTGGGCATGGCCCGGCGCGGGTCCCCCCACCGGGTGCACATCGGCCACCACAGTCCGTCGCCAGGGGCGGTTCCCGTCACCGGGCGGCCTCACGGGAGGTACGGCAATGGTGCGTGAATCCGAGTCCGGACTGCCCATCGAACCCGTCTACGGCCCGGAGGCGCTGGACGGCTGGGACCCCGCCGAGAAACTGGGCGCGCCGGGCGCCTACCCCTTCACCCGCGGTGTGTACCCGTCGATGTACACGGGCCGCCCGTGGACGATGCGGCAGTACGCCGGTTTCGGCACGGCCGGTGAGTCCAACGCCCGCTACCGGCAGTTGATCGCGCACGGCACGACGGGCCTGTCCGTCGCCTTCGACCTGCCCACGCAGATGGGGTACGACTCCGACGCCCCCCTCGCGCACGGCGAGGTCGGCAAGGTCGGGGTGGCGATCGACTCCGTCGACGATATGCGCGTCCTGTTCCGCGGGATCCCGCTGGACAAGGTCTCCACCTCGATGACGATCAACGCGCCCGCCGCCCCGCTGCTGCTGATGTACGAGCTGGTCGGAGAGGAACAGGGCGTCCCGGCGAGCCGGTTGACGGGCACGATCCAGAACGACGTCCTCAAGGAGTACATCGCGCGCGGGACGTACATCTTCCCGCCCGAGCCGTCCCTGCGGCTGACCGCCGACATCTTCCGGTACTGCCGGGCCGGGATCCCGAAGTGGAACACGATCTCGATCTCGGGCTACCACATGGCCGAGGCGGGGGCCTCTCCCGCGCAGGAGATCGCGTTCACGCTCGCCGACGGCATCGCGTACGTCCGTACGGCCGTCGCCGCCGGCATGGACGTGGACGACTTCGCGCCCCGCCTCTCCTTCTTCTTCGTCGCCCGTACGACGATCCTGGAGGAGGTCGCCAAGTTCCGTGCCGCACGCCGGATCTGGGCCCGCGTCATGAGGGACGAGTTCGGCGCGAAGGACCCCAGGTCGCTGATGCTGCGGTTCCACACACAGACGGCGGGGGTCCAGCTCACCGCGCAGCAGCCGGAGGTGAACCTGGTGCGCGTGGCCGTCCAGGGCCTCGGCGCGGTCCTCGGCGGCACGCAGTCCCTGCACACCAACTCCTTCGACGAGGCGATCGCGCTGCCCACCGACAAGTCGGCGCGCCTGGCCCTGCGCACCCAGCAGGTGCTGGCCCACGAGACGGACGTGACGGCGACGGTCGACCCCTTCGCGGGCTCGTACGTCATCGAGCGGATGACCGACGACGTCGAGGCGGCCGCCGTCGGTCTCATGGCGAGGGTCGAGGACCTGGGCGGCGCGGTCGGGGCCATCGAGCACGGCTTCCAGAAGAGCGAGATCGAACGCTCCGCCTACCGGATCGCCCAGGAGACCGACTCCGGAGAGCGGGTCGTGGTCGGCGTCAACCGCTTCCGGCTCGACGAGGAGGAACCCTACGAACCGCTCCGCGTCGACCCGGCCATCGAGGCCCGGCAGACCGAACGCCTCGCCCGGCTCCGCGCCGAGCGCGACCGGGCCGCCGTCGACGCCGCCCTCACCGCCCTGAGGAAGGCCGCCGGGGGCGCGGACAACGTCCTCCCTCCGATGAAGGACGCCCTGCGCGCCCGCGCCACGGTCGGCGAGGTCTGTGACGCGCTGCGCGGGATCTGGGGCGTGTACGTGCCCTCGGACACCTTCTGACCTGGGCGATTCATCCGTACGGGTGATCGGGAGCGGATGCCGCCCGCCCCGGTTCCGCTCAGGGGGAGCGACCCCTGAGAAGACTGGTCCGACGGCCTCGGCCCCGAGGTCGGGTGCTACGCGGAGGCGGGCCTCCCGGTCTGCCTCGTGGCCGACCACAAGCACGACGAGGTCCTGCTCCACCGGGATCCGGTCGACGGCAGGTACCCGGCTCCCGAACGCTACGAGCGGGGTCGGAGCGTCCCGGTCCCCGAGTCCGTCGGCGTCACCCCGGGCCTTTCCGCGGACACCCTCCTGGACGGCGGCTGACCGGCGAGACGCCCGTACCCGATGTCGTACCTTCGTGCGACACTCGCTCACATGCTTGGTGTCATCGATCTCCCCACCTATCTCGCGGGTCTGGTCCTCATCGTCCTGCTGCCGGGGCCGAACTCGCTGTACGTGCTGTCCGTCGCCGCCCGCAAGGGCGTTCGCACCGGATACACCGCCGCCGCGGGTGTGTGGTGCGGGGACACCGTGCTGATGACGCTGTCGGCGGCCGGTGTGGCGTCGCTGCTCCAGGCGAACGCGGTGCTCTTCGGCATCGTGAAGTACGCCGGTGCGGGATATCTGACGTGGCTGGCGATCGGGATGCTGCGGGCCGCGTGGGCGATGTGGCGGGCCCGGCGGGAGCCGGTCGCGCGGAGCACGGAGCCCGAGGCCGAGGCCGGGGAGCGGCACTTCCGGCGGGCACTGGTGATCAGTCTGTTCAACCCGAAGGCGATCCTGTTCTTCGTGGCCTTCTTCGTCCAGTTCGTCGATCCCGGCTATGCCTATCCGGCGCTCTCGTTCGTCGTGCTCGGCGCGTTCGCCCAGCTCGCGAGCGTCCTCTACCTGACCGCGCTGATATTCAGCGGTACGCGCCTCGCCGCCGCCTTCCGCCGGCGCAAGCGCCTCTCCGCGGGCGCCACGACCGCCGCCGGCGCCCTGTTCCTCGGCTTCGCGGTCAAGCTCACGCTCGCCAGCGCGTAGTAAGCAGGCCCTGGGAAGCGAGGACTGGTCCCGTCAGATCCTGCCCGCGTCCGGGGGCAGACCCGCGCGGGCCCGAACGGCTCAGCCCCTCCCGCGTCGGTGAGGAACGCTACGGACGCGGCTTGGACAGCGCCGTGCGGAGCTTCGGGGCGAGCCACTTCTCCACGGACCGGTTGAGCAGCCGGGCGAGCAGCAGCATGGTGGCGACCGTGGCCAGGATGGTGCCGTAGGACGGGATGTGCAGGGTCTGGTGGTAGGCCTTGATGACGACCCAGCCGAGGTGTTCGTGGACCAGGTAGAACGGGTAGGTCAGCGCGCCCGCGACCGTCAGCCAGCGCCAGTTCGCCCAGTGCAGCCAGCCCAGCGCGACCGCGGCGACGGCGACGTAGCCGAAGGTGACGACGATCACGATGCCGAGGGACGAGCGGTTGGAGAAGAACTCCGGGTTCGGGGCGTGCCACAGGTGCTGGACCGCGTAGTGCTGGCCGATCAGCCAGCTCACTGCGACGATGCCCCAGGCGTGCGCGTCACGGCGGTTGCGGTGGACGAGGTAGAGGCCGACGCCGCCGATGAAGTACGGGGCGTACTCCGGCATCAGGACCATGTTGAGGAGCGGCTCGTTCACGCCCTGCGCGATGGCCGCCGCCAGGGTCCAGCCCGCGCAGAACATGATCACGCGCTGCCGGTTCGCCCCCGGCAGCACGATGCACAGCGCGAAGAGGACGTAGAAGCGGACCTCCGCCCACAGGGTCCAGCACACGCCCAGCACCCGGTCGACGCCCAGCGGCTGCTGGAGCATGGTGAGGTTGACCAGCGCGTCGCTCGGGGAGACCGCCTTGTACGCGACGACGGGCAGGGCGAACACGGCCGTCACGATGATGATCGCGGCCCAGTACGCGGGCAGCAGCCGGGAGGCGCGGGAGGCGAAGAAGGAGCGCAGCGGCCGGCCCCAGCCGCTCATGCAGATGACGAAGCCGCTGATCACGAAGAAGACCTGCACACCCAGGCAGCCGTAGGCGAACAGATGGTGCAGGGTGGGGAACTGGTGCCGGGGCGAAGTCCCCCAGGACTTCACCACCTCGCCGTCCCGGCCGCCGTAGTGGTACCCGGCCACCATCAGGGCCGCGACGAGTCGCAGCCCGTCGAGGGCGCGCAACCGGTTCTCCCGGCGCGGGGCGGGCCGGGGTGCCGGAGGCGTCTCGGCAGGAGGCAGGACGGTACGGACCACGGTGCCGGTTGACGTCCCGCGGGCCTTCTCGGGAGTGTCGATCACAAGGTTCCCCTCAACGGGACTCAGCTGGCCCACAGCACGTTAGTCCGATAGTCGGGGATGCTTACGCCCCAGCGAGGCCGGTTTGTCGTCTCGCCCACGGGAGTTCATCTATGTGATGCCCCCGCGTTGAGAACTCTTCCGAATCGTCACAAATCGACTGCCGTGCTGGAAGTGCCGTCGAACAAGTGTCGCGGAAGTATGGAAGCGCGTGAGCACTCAAGAGTGCCCGCGCGGAGCGCGGAAGGGTGTGCGAGGCGCGCACAGAGGACGTGCGCGAAAAGTCCCCGCCCCTGAAGCGCGCGCCGACCGCACCTCCGCGGACGGACGTGCCGGCCCGCTAACGCGGTAAGGGAACGATCAAGGCGAGCCCAAGAGGCCGCCGCGGCCGAAGGGTTCGGCGCGGACTGAAGAGTTCAGCACAGCCCAAGGGGGCGGAGCCCGGTCGGTATCGACACGGCCCCGCCCCCTGGGTTCTTCGTCGTCGGAGCGCCCCGCTCGCGCGGGCGCTCCTGTCCCCCTCGCCGCCTCAGCGGCCCACCGCCCGCTTCAGGGAGCGCGCCCTCCGGGCGACCCTGCGCACTGTCGCGTTGCGCGGGATGAAGGCGAGTTGGGCCGGTACCGCTCCGGGCAGGGCCAGCGAGGTGAGGCGCTTGCGCTTGAAGTAGCGCCATGTCTCCTGGGTCAGCTGGTGCGTCAGATAGCTTTCGGCCGCCGGGCGCAGGTCCGGATAGATCTTCGGCTGCATCGCGAAGCCCACGGCTCTCAGGAGCTTCGTCAGGTCCGCCACGTCCATGCCGGGGCGCCGCTCGGTGAGCGCCGCGCCGTCCGACAGGTCGGACAGCAGCGCGTCGACGATGGTCACCGGGACCCGGTTGCTGTTCTCGTACGGGGTCAGCCGGTCCAGCAGCGACTCGGTTCCGACGCGGGCGACCGGCAGGCCGTACAGCGCGGAGGCCGTGAGCAGCGCGGTGGAGAAGCAGCCGACGACCAGCGCGGGGCGCATCCGCTGGTAGAGCACCTCGGCGAGGACCGGGGTGTCCATCACGGTCAGGTCCGCGCCCAGCTTCTCGGCCTCCCGCTCCAGGACGCGCGACCAGCGGGCGGGCGCGGTCGGGTGCGGCTTGAACACCACCCGGGTGTGGCCGAGGGTGATCGCGCCCTTCAGCATCCGTACGTGGAGGTCCTCCTCCTCCTCGGCGGTGAGGATGCCGAGCGCGGAGAGGTACTGGCCGAGCAGCAGCGCCGGTTCGTCGACCGACGGCAGTTCGTCACCGGTGTCGACGAGTTCGGCGAGCACCTTCACGAACGCGTCCGTGGACACGATCTCCGGTTCGACGTCGAACTCGGTGAGCAGCAGCGGCTTGAGGCCCGGGACCAGGTCCAGATGGAGCAGCCGGGTGATCCGGGTCCCGACCAGCGGGTCGATCTTGTTGCGGGTGGGGCCGTAGCTCATCAGGCCGTCGGCGTACACGGTGACGGGCGCGCCCATGAAGATCTGGGAGATGCCGAGGGCGGGGTTGACCTGGATCGACTCGACGGCCAGTTCGATGTCGTCGTCGCCGAGGCGCCAGGCCAGCCGCAGGTGCCGCTCCCACAGGGGAACGTCGTCCTGCCGCGGGGCCCAGCCGCCCGGATGGAAGGGGAAGAACGTCTCGTTCCACGAGACGACCTCGTCGAAGCGGCCGCGCAGCCGCTCGAAGCCGGGCATCTCGTCCACGGCGGGCGTGGTCTCGGGCGTCGCGGCGTTGTTGCAGACGAGCAGGATGCGCCGGTCGGCCGGTCCGAAGCTGTCGGTGTCGAGGGCCGCGGCGAGCGTGGCCGTGCCGTACAGCGTGGACGCCATGAAGATCTGGGTGGTCACGCGGCCACCCCCGCGGCGGGCGCGGGCCGTCGGCGGAGCCGGCGCAGCCGGGTGGCGCGCTGGACGTCCATCGAGTCGAGGGCCTCGTCCAGCACGTCCTGCGGCATGCGGCGCAGCGCCACGGCGCTCATGGACTTCAGTTTTCGCGCCACCGCCGGCTCGAACCTTTCGATGGATCCCAGATGATGGGAAATGATCGCGCAATAGGTGCGTACGGCTTTGGGCAGGAGTTTGTCCGCGTCCCGGTCCTCGGCGGTTTCCGCGACGACCTGATCGAACGCGCGAAGGAAATCGAGTTGGCGTATGTCACCGATCTGGGTGAGGGAGGAGGCGACGCCACGCCGGTAGAACACACCCAGCAGACCCACGGTGGCGAAGGATTCGGCCTCCCGGTGGAGTTTCCAGATCCACGGCCGGTCCTCGGCCGTACGCAGGCCGTCGGTGAAATGGAGCAGTCCGCGGTCGACGAGCCGGCGGTGGTAGATGCCCGCCCAGGCGAAGGCGTAGTCGACGGAGGTGGACCGGTCGGCGGGCAGAATGGCGTCGCGGGGATCGAGGACGACCCCGCGGCGGCCGTTCGGCACGCGGTGGACGGAGCGCGCCCGGGCGGTGCACTGGACATGGTCCGTGCGGACGAAGTCGCAGCCCAGGTCCTCGATGGAGGAGAGGAGCTGTTCGTAGTATCCGGGGGCGAGCCAGTCGTCCCCGTCGAGGAACGTGAGGTACTCGCCCCGCGCCTTGTCGATCCCGGTGTTGCGCGCGGTGGCCAGTCCTCCGTTCTTCTCGTGTCTGACATGCACCGCACCCGGGAGCTCGCGCTCCGCGCGCGCGAGGATGTCCGGAGTCCCGTCGCGCGAGCAGTCGTCGACGAGAATGAATTCGAAGTCCTGCCGTGCGTTCGCACGCAGGCTTTTCAGGGTGTCGGGCGCATATTGCTGCACGTTGTAGAACGGCACGATGACGGAGAGCTTGACCACTCCTGTGACGTTAGGGGGCGGCCCGGCATTCGTCTTTACCGTTGGTGAGATGCCAGGTGAACGGCGCGTGGCGGAACTGTGAACCGAGCCGCTTCCTCGGCCGATCCTGGACTGATTCGCCAATCGGCGATGTGCTGTTAACCGTTTGTTGCATTCAGGTTGGGCCGCTCCTCGAAAAGGCTTCCTAGCGTCTAGGACGTGCCAGCAAGTACCACGAAGTCTCTGCGGGTGGCCGTCCTCGCGGATTCCGACACCAGGTGGAAATGGGGTTCGCTCACCGCGAACCGCGTCTCTCCCGGTGGATCGGACATCCGCCTCGACGGGTTCCTCCTGCGCGGCCGTGCCACCCCGACCGCCCGCCAGCTCGAAGAGGTCGGCGTCCGCGCGGACTCCCTCCGCGAGGTCACCGCCGTCGAGTTCCTGCGCGAGCTGGGCAGGGCCGGAGAGGGGGACCACGACTACGACGTGGTCGTCCTCGCCCTGGTCGGCGGTGCCGTCCAGGCGGTGCTGCACGGCCTGGCCCGCGCCTGGGAAGGGCGGTCCGAGCGTCCCCTGGTCGTCACCGGCTACGTCGGTGTCGTCTACGAGAAGCTCGCCGACGGCCTGCTCCTGCGGCACGGCGCGGACCTCGTCCTCGCCAACTCCCGCCAGGACGCGGACCGTTTCCGGGCCGTGTACGAGGGGGTCGGCGCCGACGCCGGATCGGTGACCGAGGTCGCGCTGCCCTTCCTCGGCGGGGCGGCGTACGAGGAGAACGACCCCTGCACGGTCGTCTTCGCCGCGCAGCCCTCCGTACCGGAGAGCCGCAAGGACCGTACGTACCTGCTGGAGCGGCTGGTCCGGCACGCGCGGCTGCACCCGGACCGCGAGGTCCTGCTCAAACTGCGCTCCAAGCCGGGCGAACACACCACGCACATCGAGGAGCTCCCCTACCAGAAGCTGGTGCAGAAGGCGGACCCGCCGGCCAACTTCCGTCTGGTGTACGGGCACATGGGCGAGGTCCTCGACCGCACCGACCTGCTGGTCACGATCAGTTCCACCGCCGCCCTGGAGTCCCTGCACCGCCGTATCCCCACCGTCGTCCTCAGCGACCTCGGGGTGCGCGAGGCGCTCGGCAACCACCACTTCGTGGGATCCGGCTGCCTCGCCTCCTGGGACCAGCTCGACGCGGGGCACCGGCCGGCCCCCGACCCGGGCTGGGTGGCCCGGCAGGGCGTCGCGGCCGAGGGCGACTCGTACGAGAGGGCCTTCGACGCGGCCCGGCTGCGCATCACCGAGCTGCTGGCGGCCCGGAAACTGCCGCCCCTCGCCCCCTACTACACACCCGTCACCGCGCCCGGCTACCTGCCCGGCATCCTCGCCCGCCACCACCTCGGCCCGGACGGCAGCCCGCTGCCCGGCGCCCCCGCGGCGGACCGGGAGCCCGGCCCCGTACGGCAGGTCGTGCGCCGGGCCGCCCGCGGCGCCTACCGCCACGGCGTCCAGCGCGTGGCCCCGGTGATCCGGCGGATGGGCGAACTGTGAGCGCCGCGACCCCGACAGCGGGCGTCGTGCGCCCGGTCGCCTCCCTCGCCCCCCACGCCTTCCTCGCCTCCCTCGTCAAGGAGAACACCGCATGACCAACTCGGAAGCGGGCCAAGCCGCGCCGGTGCGCCGCGTACTCGCGGTGATCCCCGCGCGCGGCGGCTCCAAGGGCGTGCCGGCCAAGAACCTCCTCCCCGTGGGCGGTGTGCCGCTGGTGGCCCGCGCGGTGCGCGAGTGCCGCGCCGCCCGCCTCGTGACGGACGTCGTCGTCTCCACGGACGACCAGGCCATCGCGGCGGCAGCCCGCCAGGCCGGCGCCGAGGTCGTGCTGCGGCCCGCCGCCATCGCCGGGGACACGGCCACGTCCGAGGCCGCCGTCCTGCACGCCATGGACGCGCACGAGGCGCTGCACGGCTCCGCGGTCGACGTGGTGCTGCTCGTCCAGTGCACCAGCCCGTTCATCATCCGTGAGGACGTGGACGGCGTCGTGGACGCGATCGTCGCGAACGGCGCGGACACGGCGCTGACCGTGGCCCCCTTCCACGGCTTCGTGTGGCGTGACGGCGACGACGATCCCGCGGCCTCGGTGGCCGCCGGGACCGGGCGCTCCGCCGCCGACGGCGGCACCGACACCCTGGTCGCGGACATCGCCACCAGCGGCGGGTACGGCATCAACCACGACAAGTCCTTCCGCCCGCGCCGCCAGGACCGTCCCCAGGACCTCCTGGAGACCGGAGCCGTCTACGCCATGGAGGCCGGCGGCTTCCGCGTGGCGAGGCACCGCTTCTTCGGCCGCACCGAACTCGTGCGCACCGACGCGGCCCGCGTGCTGGAGATCGACGACCCGCACGACCTCGCCCGCGCCCGGGCCCTCGCGCCGCTCTTCGACGCGAACCGGCCCGGCACCCTTCCGACCGCCGACGACATCGACGCGGTCGTCCTCGACTTCGACGGCACCCAGACCGACGACAGGGTGCTGATCGACTCCGACGGACGGGAGTTCGTCTCCGTGCACCGCGGGGACGGCCTCGGTATCGCCGCCCTCCGCAGGAGCGGGCTGACGATGCTGATCCTGTCCTCGGAGCAGAACCCGGTCGTCGCCGCCCGGGCCCGGAAGCTCAAGCTCCCGGTCCTGCACGGCATCGACCGGAAAGACCTCGCGCTGAAGCAGTGGTGCGAGGAGCAGGGCATCGCGCCGGAGCGCGTGCTCTACGTCGGCAACGACGTCAACGACCTCCCCTGCTTCGCCCTCGTGGGCTGGCCGGTGGCGGTCGCGAGCGCCCACGACGTCGTGCGCGGCGCCGCACGCGCGGTCACCACCGTCCCCGGCGGCGACGGCGCGATCCGAGAGATCGCCAGCTGGATCCTCGGCCCTTCTCTCGACTCCCTCGACAAGTAAGGAACTTCACCACCATGAGCACCAACTCCCGTCTGCGCAGCTTCGGTTCCAAGACCGCCGGCCCGGGCCACCCCGTCTACGTCGTGGGTGAGATCGGCATCAACCACAACGGCGAGCTCGAGAACGCCTTCAAGCTGATCGCCGCCGCCGCCGAGGCCGGCTGCGACGCGGTCAAGTTCCAGAAGCGCACCCCGGAGATCTGCACGCCGCGCGACCAGTGGGACATCGAGCGCGACACCCCCTGGGGCCGCATGACCTACATCGACTACCGCCACCGCGTGGAGTTCGGCGAGGACGAGTACCGCCAGATCGACGAGTACGCCAAGAGCAAGAACATCGACTGGTTCGCCTCCCCGTGGGACACCGAGGCCGTCGCCTTCCTGGAGAAGTTCGACGTCCCGGCCCACAAGGTCGCCTCCGCCTCGCTGACCGACGACGAGCTGCTCCGCGCCCTGCGCGGCACCGGCCGCACGGTCATCCTCTCCACCGGCATGTCGACGCCGAAGCAGATCCGCCACGCGGTCGAGGTCCTCGGCTCGGACAACATCCTGATGTGCCACGCCACGTCGACGTACCCGTCGGTGGCCGAGGAGCTCAACCTCCGCGTCATCAACACCCTCCAGGCCGAGTTCCCGAACGTTCCGATCGGCTACTCCGGCCACGAGACGGGCCTGCAGACCACGCTCGCCGCGGTCGCCCTCGGCGCCACCTTCGTCGAGCGTCACATCACCCTGGACCGCGCGATGTGGGGCTCCGACCAGGCCGCCTCCGTCGAGCCCCAGGGCCTCACCCGCCTCGTCCGTGACATCCGCACCATCGAGGCCTCCCTCGGCGACGGCGTCAAGAAGGTCTACGAGTCCGAGCTCGGCCCCATGAAGAAGCTGCGTCGCGTCCCGGGCGTCGTCGCCGAGGCCGAGATCGCCGCGGCCGCGGGCGAGCCCGTCTCGGTCTGAACGCCCTGAATTCCTTACGACGGGACGGTCGTACGTCGATGAGCCCCCGCGCCGGTTCCGCCGGCTCCCACACTCTCGCCTTCGTCGAGAGTCCGGTACAGCTCCTGAACGTGCTGGAGTGGGCGCACACCCGAGCCCACAGTGCCGCCGAGGCACCCGGCGCGGGGTTCACCCTCGTCGTCCTCTCCCCCAACGACCCGATGACCCGCGGTCAGCTCCGCCGGATGGCCGAGCTGGCCCGCGACGAGGGCCACACGGTCCGCTGGGAGGAGGCGCGCGGCGGCACCACGGCCCCCTTCCACACGATCGGGGGACTGGCCCCGCTGCTGCGCAGGGCCCGGCGGATCGTGATGGGGGACCCGTTCTCCCGCTACGTGCAGCTGCTGCTGACCATCACCCGGGCACAGGACCTGGTCGTGGTCGACGACGGCACGGCGACCATGGAGTTCGTCGCCCAGCTCGCCCGCGGCGAACGGCTGGTGCGCTGGCACCGGCGCCGTGGCCGTCCCGGCGCACGGGACGTGCTCTTCGCCCCCGTGTCCGCCTCGGCCCGCCGCCGGCTGACGCCCTCCGGCCGCCGCAGCGTCGAGGTCTTCTCCTCGATGCCGATCGAGTCGGCACCGGACGGCGTCCGGATCACCGCCAACGACTTCTCCTGGACCCGGGCCCGCTTCGGCCCGCCCCGCATCACCAAGGGTGCCGACATGGTCGGCACCTCGCTCGTCGAGACGGGCGTGGTCGACCCGGACCGCTACCTGGAGGCGGTCCGCGCGCTCGCCAGGACGCACGGCGCGACCCGCTACTTCGCGCACCGCCGCGAGAGCGTCGACAAACTGCACCGGCTGGCCGTCGAGACGGGCCTGGAAATCGTCCGCCCCGACCTGCCGCTCGAACTGATCGCCCGGCGCGGACCCATAGGCCGCACGATCCTGAGCTTCCCGTCCACGGTCGTGCACACGCTGCCGCTGGCACTGGCGGGCACCGAGGTCCGGGTCGCGGTCTGCGACATCGACCCGAGCTGGCTGACCGAGAACGCCTCGCCCCGGGCACAGGGCTTCCTGTCCGGCGTCACGGGGACGGCCCGCGACGTCCACCGGCTGTCGGCGGTCGCCGCGGCGCCCGCCCTCTGATCCCTGTCGTCGAACCACGAGGAGCCCGGCGCCCGCGGCGCCGGGCTCTCGCGTTCAGTCACCCGCGCCACCTGACGCACCCGAGGCTCCCGGTGCACCCACCGACCCCCTCGATCCACGGAAAGTGACCGCCCGGTCGCGCGGTGGTGACCGATCCGAAACCCGGACGCGGTGATGTGAGACGGTGGAGACCGGATACGGGAATGGGACCGGGCGCGCCGGGCGTTCTCGTGTGCACATCGGCGGGCGATCCCCGGCCGAGTCGGATCACAGCCGGTGACCAGGCCGGATCATGATCCACAGGCCCGAAGAGCCGGGCGAGTCTACCCATCCTCCGGGCCGGTCATGCGCCGCGCGGTCAGATTTTCTTCCCCTAACGGGCTGAACTTTTGTTGATCGTGGGTCAGTTGGCCGCCCGACCGTCCTACCCTTCAAAGGGTGAACCAACTGATGTCCCGAGAGTCCGAGGCCGATCTCCCCGGGGAGCCGTCGCTCCCCGGCGCGCTGCCCGAGGCACTGCGCGCCGAACTCGTGGCGTTCCGCCGTGACTTGCACATGCACCCGGAGCTGGGCAACCAGGAGTTCCGCACCACCGCGGCGATCAAGGCGCGCCTGGAGCGGGCGGGCCTGAAGCCGCGCGTCCTCTCCATCGGGACCGGCCTCATCTGTGACATCGGGGACGCGGACGACGCCCGCCCCATGCTGGCGCTGCGCGCCGACATCGACGCGCTGCCCATCCCGGACACGAAGAGTGACTGCGCGTACCGCTCGACCGTGCCCGACCGCGCCCACGCCTGCGGTCACGACGTCCACACGGCGGTCGTGCTCGGCGCCGGTCTCGTCCTCGCGGACCTGCACGCCCAGGGCCTGCTGCCCCGGCGGGTGCGGCTGATCTTCCAGCCCGCGGAGGAGGTGCTGCCCGGCGGCGCCCCGGACGCGATCGAGTCCGGAGTCCTCGAAGGGGTCGGGCGGATCGTCGGTGTGCACTGCGACCCGAGGGTCGACGCGGGGCGCATCGGACTGCGGCACGGCGCCATCACCTCGGCGTGCGACCGGCTCGAAGTGTCACTCGACGGCGCGGGCGGCCACACCGCGCGCCCTCACCTCACCACCGACCTCGTCACCGCCGCCGCGCGGGTCGTGACCGACGTGCCGGCGCTCGTCGCCCGGCGGGTGGACGCCCGCAGCGGGCTCGCGGTGACCTGGGGACGGATCGAGTCGGGACACGCCTGCAACGTGATCCCGCAGCACGCCGAGCTGTCCGGGACCATCCGCTGCCTGGATCTCGACGCCTGGCGGGCCGCGCCCGACCTCGTCCACGCGGCGATCGACGAGATCGCCAACCTGTACCGGGCCAAGTCCGAGATCAACTACATCCGGGGCGTCCCGCCGGTCGTCAACGACCCGGTCGTCACCGAGCTGCTCCGCGAGGCGATGACCGCCCGGCGCGGCGCGCAGTCCATCGAGGACACCGAGCAGAGCCTCGGCGGCGAGGACTTCTCCTGGTACCTGGAGCACGTGCCCGGCGCGATGGCCCGCCTCGGGGTGCGCCCGCCGGGCGACCGCACCACCCGCGATCTGCACCGGGGCGACTTCGACGCGGACGAGCACGCGATCACGGTCGGCGTCGAGATGTTCACGGCCGCGGCCCTCCTGGACGAGCGCGACTGAGACGGCTTCCCGCACGGGCGCGAGGAGGGCGAGGGCACGGCCGGTGACTCCGGTCGCGCCCCCCGACTCCGGGCAGTAGCGTGGTGCGAAGTCACTCAACAGTCACTCCGTGGAGCAGTACCCACCCGCTCCGTCACACGGACTCCGTCCGGTGGACGAGCCGTGAGGCGGCCGTGGTGGGCGCTGCGTCCCCGGACGCACCTTTCGGTCCCCTGGTTCACAAGGACGTAACCGGCCATCGGCACGAATGGATAACGGCACGGCGGAATCCCGTTCCCTGGACGGTCTACGCGCGTTAAGGTGCGCCGAACTCAGCACCCACTGCGGGGCTTTGGAGAATGGGGAGCTTCAGATGCGTCGGATAGCCAGCCTGACCCGCGTCGCGGTGGGGGTCGCGTCGCTCGCACTCGCCGCCACGGCCTGCGGCAGCACCAGCAGCGACAGCGGCAGCAGCACCAGCAGCGACAGCAGCGGGGCCAAGGGCCTCGCCATCGCGTACGACGTCGGCGGCAAGGGCGACCAGTCCTTCAACGACGCCGCTTTCTCCGGCCTGGAGAAGGCGAAGAAGGAGTTCGGCTACAAGACGGCCGACGTCGAGCCCACCGACAACGAGACGGACGCCGACAAGCAGCAGCGTCTGGAGTCGCTGGCCAAGCAGGGTTACAACCCGGTCATCGGCATCGGCTTCGCCTACGGCCCCGCGCTGGAGAAGGCCGCCGCGAAGTTCCCGAAGACCACCTTCGGCATCGTGGACTCGGTCGTCGAGGGCAAGAACGTGGCCTCCCTGGTCTTCGCCGAGCAGGAGTCCTCGTACCTCGCCGGGGTCGCGGCCGCCAAGGCCACCAAGAGCGACGTCGTCGGCTTCATCGGCGGTGTGGACGTTCCGCTGATCCACAAGTTCGAGGCCGGCTACACGCAGGGCGTCAAGGACACCAAGCCGGGCGTCAAGGTCCTCTCGCAGTACCTGACGCAGACCGCCGCCGAGGGTGGCTTCTCCAGCCCCGACAAGGGCAAGGCCGCCGCCGAGGGCCAGATCGAGAAGAAGGCCGACGTCCTCTACTCCGCCGCCGGCCTCTCCGGCCAGGGTGTCATCGAGGCCGCCTCCAAGGCGGGCGTGTGGGCCATCGGCGTCGACTCCGACCAGTACAAGCAGGAAGCGCTGGCGGCGTACAAGGACAAGATCCTGACCTCCGCGCTCAAGGACGTCGGCGGCGCCGTCTACACGCTGTCCAAGTCGGTCCACGACGGCAAGCCGCTGGCCGGCACGCAGACCTTCGACCTCAAGGTGAACGGTGTCGGCCTCGCCGACAGCAACCCGAAGATGGCCGAGATCGCCGGTCTCACCGCCGCGGTGGACAAGGCCAAGGCCGCCATCATCGACGGCAGCATCAAGGTCAAGACCGAATAGTCGCCGTGAGCGGCGGGTGACCCCGGCGGGCAGGACCCGCCACCACCCGCCACCGTCCGTCGACCCGGCGGACACCTGAACACGGTCGTAGCGACGCGGAACGGGCGGGCACCCCAGGTGCCCGCCCGTTCCGCTGTCCGCGCATCCCCGCCGGCCCGCGCGAGCACCCCGAGCAGGGCCCGCGACCGCCCTTCGAGCACCTGTCCGCCGGCCCCCGTTCCCCGGGTCCGTCCGCGGATCACCCTCCGCCGCACCCCCTTTGCGTTCGGCAAGCCGGGGGTCCCGGCAAGTGGCGTCGGGCACAGGCGGATAACAAGGTGGACAGAAGGGGTTTTCTAGTTGGTCTACGCGCGTTAATCTGCGGCGAAGCCAGCGCCGGAGCTGAACCGTCAGGCGCTTGTCCGATTACAGGAGCACAACACAATGCGCCGGGTTACCCGCATCGCGCTCGCAGGCACTGCGACCGCCTCCCTCGCCCTCGCCCTGTCCGCCTGTGGCGGCACCTCGACCTCGTCCTCGGACTCGAAGGGCGAGACCAAGGGCCTCGCCATCGCGTACGACGTCGGCGGCAAGGGCGACCAGTCCTTCAACGACGCGGCGTACCAGGGGCTGAAGCAGGCCAAGGACGAGTTCAAGTACGACACCGCCGACGTCGAGCCCACCGACGGCGAGACGGACGCGGACAAGACGCAGCGCCTGGTCGCGCTGGCCAAGAAGGGCTACAACCCGGTCATCGGCATCGGCTTCGCCTACGGCCCGGCCGTCAAGGAGGCCGCGGCGAAGTTCCCGAACACCACCTTCGGCATCGTCGACGACTCCTCCGTCGAGGCGAAGAACGTCGCGGACCTGGTCTTCTCCGAGCAGGAGGCCTCCTACCTGGCCGGCGTCACCGCCGCCAAGGCCACCAAGAGCAACGTCGTCGGCTTCGTCGGCGGTGTGGACGTTCCGCTGATCCACAAGTTCGGGGCGGGCTTCGAGCAGGGTGTCAAGGACACCAAGCCGGGCGTCAAGGTCCTCTCGCAGTACCTGACGCAGACCGCCCAGGAGGGTGGCTTCTCCAGCCCCGACAAGGGCAAGGCCGCCGCCGAGGGCCAGATCGAGAAGAAGGCCGACGTCGTCTACGCCGCGGCCGGTCTGTCCGGTCAGGGTGTCATCGAGGCCGCCGCCAAGGCGAAGGTCCTGGCCATCGGCGTCGACTCCGACCAGTACAAGCAGGAGGCGCTGGCGGCGTACAAGGACTCGATCCTGACCTCCGCCACCAAGGATGTCGCCAAGGCGGTCTACTCCCTGGCGAAGTCTGTCGAGGACGGCAAGCCCGAGAGCGGTATCGTTCGGGGCGATCTGAAGTCCGGTGAGGTCGGCCTGGCCGATTCCAACCCGGCCTACAAGAGCAACACCGCGATCCAGGACGCCGTCAAGGCCGCCCAGGAGAAGATCATCAGCGGTGCGATCAAGGTCAAGACCAGCTGACGAGCAGTACCTCAGGAGCTGCCAACGCGGTCCCGGGGAAGTTCGGGTACGCCTTTGTGCCGTCCGGCACGGAAGCGCACCCGTTCCGCCCCGGAGTCGCTTGGTAACCGCGGGGTTACGTCCGCTCAACGGGATACGAGGAGTCTGGCTCCCCGTATCCCGTTGTCGCAGGGCGTGGCCCCTTTCGTTGCCGTAGGGGCGCTACGCGCGTAGACGACCCCCTTTCCCTCAGGAGAGTGCGCCATCAACGCGTCCAGCAGCCCTCCGGCCGGCGCGGTCAACGGTCAGGCGACCGCTGTCGAACTCGCCGGGATCACCAAGCGGTTCCCTGGCGTCGTGGCCAACCACGACATCCACCTCAGCGTCCGCAAGGGCACCGTGCACGCCCTCGTCGGCGAGAACGGCGCCGGCAAGTCGACGCTGATGAAGATTCTCTACGGCATGCAGAAGCCGGACGAGGGCACCATCGCCGTCGACGGCGAACAGGTCGCCTTCTCGTCGCCGGGCGACGCCATCGCCCGCGGCATCGGCATGGTCCACCAGCACTTCATGCTGGCCGACAACCTCACCGTCCTGGAGAACGTCACCCTCGGCAGCGAGAAGCTGTACGGGATCGGCGCCAAGGCCCGCCGCAAGATCGTGGAGATCTCCGAGCGCTACGGCCTCGGGGTCCGCCCCGACGTCCTGGTCGAGGAGCTCGGCGTCGCCGAACGGCAGCGCGTGGAGATCCTCAAGGTCCTCTACCGCGGCGCCCGCATCCTGATCCTGGACGAGCCCACCGCCGTCCTCGTGCCGCAGGAGGTCGACGCGCTCTTCGACAACCTGCGTGAACTCAAGGCCGAGGGCCTGTCGGTCATCTTCATCTCGCACAAGCTGGGCGAGGTCCTCTCGGTCGCCGACGACATCACGGTCATCCGGCGCGGAACGACGGTCGGCACCGCCGTACCGTCCGAGACGACCCCGCGCCAGCTCGCCGAGCTGATGGTCGGCAGCGAACTGCCGACGCCCGAGACCTCCGAGTCGACGGTCACCGAGAAGGCCGTCATCGAGGTCGAGGACCTGACGGTCTTCGCCAAGGGCTCCGTGTCGATGGGCAAGGGCTCCGCGGCCCTGCTCATGGACCAGGTGGAGCGCGGCGCCGTGCGGCTCGTCCTCGACCACGTCTCCTTCACCATCCACGCCGGTGAGGTGATGGGCATCGCCGGTGTCGAGGGCAACGGCCAGACCGAACTCATCGACGCGCTGATCGGCCTCAAGGCCGCGGACTTCGGCACCGTCCGCTTCCTGGGCGACGACATCACCGGCACGTCGACGCGCAAGCGCCGCGAGAGCGGCATCGGCTACATCCCCGAGGACCGCCACCGCCACGGCCTCCTCCTGGAAGCCCCCCTCTGGGAGAACCGCATCCTCGGTCACGTCACCGAGAAGCCCAACGCCAAGGGTGTCTGGATCGACATCAAGGGCGCCCAGCAGGACACCCGCCGCATCGTCGAGGAATACGACGTCCGCACGCCCGGCATCGACGTCACCGCCGCCTCCCTCTCCGGCGGCAACCAGCAGAAGCTGATCGTCGGCCGCGAGATGAGCCACAACCCGAAGTTCCTGATCGCCGCCCACCCCACCCGCGGTGTGGACGTCGGCGCGCAGGCGCAGATCTGGGACCAGATCCGCGCGGCCCGCCGCGAAGGACTCGCCGTCCTGCTGATCTCCGCGGACCTGGACGAGCTGATCGGCCTGTCCGACACGCTCCGGGTGATCTACAACGGCAAGCTGGTCGCGGACGCCGACCCGGCCACCATCACCCCGGAGGAACTCGGCTCGGCCATGACCGGCGCCGCCTCCGGACACCTGGAGAACGAGGAGCTCGCCGAAGCGGCCGAGCCCGAAGGGCCCGCCGAGACCCCGGCGGACGCCCCGGAAGACGCCCCGGAAGACGAGGCCCGCTGATGAAGAAGTTCGACAAGGAGCGCCTGCTCCTCGCGGTGGCCGGACCGGTCATCGCGCTCGTCGTCGCCGTGGCGCTGACCTCGGTCGTGCTGCTCGCCTCGGGCCAGAACCCGTTCGAGCCGTACACGCTGATGTTCCAGCAGGCGACGTACTCCGACATCCAGGTCCTGATCGTCAACCAGGCCTCGCTGTACTACATCGCGGCGCTGGCGGTGGCCATCGGCTTCCGGATGAACCTGTTCAACATCGGTGTGGACGGCCAGTACCAGCTCGCCGCCATGATGGCCGCGGTCGTCGGCGCGCACGTCGCCCTGCCGGCCGTGCTCCAGGTCCCGCTGCTGATGGTGACCGCCATCTGCACCGGCGCGTTCTGGGCCGGCATCGCCGGTGTCCTCAAGGTCACCCGCGGGGTCAGCGAGGTCGTCGCGACGATCATGCTGAACGCGATCGCGACCTCCGTCATCGCCTACCTGTGGCTGCCCGACGTCTTCGGCGTCAAGCTCGGCAACAACAACACCACCGGCGAGATGCACAAGTCCGGCTGGATCCCCGGCTTCAGCATGGGCGACGCGGGCGAGATCTACGGCCTGGTCATCCTCGCCGTGCTCCTCGGCATCGGCTACTGGATCGTCCTCAACCGCACCCGCTTCGGCTTCGACCTGCGCGCCTCCGGCGCCTCCGAGTCCGCCGCCGCGGCCAGCGGTGTCGACCCCAAGCGCATGGTCCTCACCGCGATGCTGCTCTCCGGCGGCATCGCCGGTCTCGCGGGCCTGCCGATCCTGCTCGGCGACACCCACACCTACAGCCTGAACTTCCCGACCGGCATCGGCTTCCTCGGTATCGGTATCGCGCTGCTCGGCCGCAACAGCCCCGTGGGCATCGCCTTCGCCGCCCTGCTGTGGGCCTGGCTGGACAAGGCGTCTCCCGAGCTCGACTACCACGGGTACGACAAGGAGATCGCGGTCATCATGCAGGGCCTGATCGTGATCGCGGTCGTCGTCTCGTACGAGGCGGTGCGCGAGTGGGGTCTGCGACGCCAGCAGCGCCGCGTCGGCGCCGAACTCGCCGCGGGCCACGTCCTCGGCGCCAACAACACCGAGAAGGAGGTGGCTGGACGATGACCACCGCAACCGACGTCAACCAGCCCACGGTCCAGCCCGCGGCTCCCGGCGGCCGCCGGATGTCGCTGCCCGTCCTCCTGCTGGTGATCGCGGGAGCCCTGGCGCTGACCTCGATCGTCCGCATCATCACCGGCGCCGACGGCATCACCAACGTCAGCCAGATGTCGACCGCGCTCGAACTGGCCGTCCCGATCGGCCTGGCCGGTCTCGGCGGTCTGTGGGCCGAGCGCTCGGGCGTCGTCAACATCGGCCTCGAAGGCATGATGATCCTCGGCACCTGGTTCGGCGCCTGGGCCGGCTACCAGTGGGGCCCGTGGACCGGCGTCCTGATCGGCATCATCGGCGGCTGCCTCGGCGGCCTGCTGCACGCGATCATCACGGTCACCTTCAACGTCAACCACATCGTCTCCGGTGTGGCCATCAACATCCTGGCGCTCGGCGCCACCCGCTACCTCTCCCCGCTCGCCTTCGAAGGCGTCCAGGGCGGCTCGGCCAAGCAGTCCCCGCCGGTCGAATCGCTCGGCCAGTTCACGGTGCCAGGGCTCTCCGACTGGCTCACCACCCTGAACTCCAAGGGCTGGTTCTTCGTCTCGGACCTCGCGGGTCTGCTCGGCGGCCTGGTCACCGACGTCTCCTGGCTGACCCTGATCGCCATCGCGCTGATCCCCGGCACCTGGTGGATCCTGTGGCGCACCGCGTTCGGTCTGCGTCTGCGCTCCTGCGGCGAGAACCCGGTCGCGGCCGAGTCGCTCGGTGTGAACGTCTACAAGTACAAGTACATGGCCGTGATCATCTCCGGCGGTCTGGCCGGTCTCGGCGGAGTCTTCCTCTCCATCGTCGCCAACCCCTTCTACCTGGAGGGCCAGACCGCGGGCCGCGGCTACATCGGTCTCGCGGCGATGATCTTCGGTAACTGGATGCCCGGCGGGCTCGCCCTGGGCGCGGTCCTGTTCGGCTACACCGACAGCCTCAACCTGCGCGGCGGCTCGGAGAACGTCCACGCCCTGCTGCTGCTCGGCGCCATCCTGCTCGTCATCGGCGCGATCTGGCTCGCGGTCAAGAAGAAGTACGTGTCCGCCGCCATCACCCTGGTCATCGGCGCCCTCGTCTTCCTCTGGTACGCCACGACCAACGAGGTGCCCAACCAGATCGTCTCCGCCACGCCGTACGTCATCACCCTGCTCGTCCTCTCCCTGTCGGCACAGCGCCTGCGCATGCCGAAGGCGGACGGCCTGCCGTACCGGAAGGGACAGGGCAAGTGACCCGCGCCGGCGCGGACTCCGCGAACGTCGACTGGGAAGCGCTGCGGGAGGAGGCCCGTACGGCGATGTCCCGTGCCTACGCCCCCTACTCGGGCTATCCGGTCGGCGCAGCCGCCCGCGTCGACGACGGCCGGACCGTCTCCGGCTGCAACGTCGAGAACGCCTCCTACGGCCTCTCGCTGTGCGCCGAGTGCGGTCTCGTCTCCGAGCTCCACACCACCGGCGGCGGCCGGCTGACGCACTTCACCTGCGTCGACGGACAGGGCGAGATCCTCGTCCCGTGCGGCCGCTGCCGGCAGCTCCTGTTCGAGTTCGGCGGCGCCGAACTGCTCCTGGAGACCCCGGCCGGAGTCCTGCCGCTCTCCGAGATGCTTCCGCAGGCCTTCGGTCCGGGGCATCTCACCAAGTAACGCCGTGCGGCCCCTCCCCGATCGACCGATCCTGGGGTGGGGCCGCTCATCTTTCGGAAGGAACGTCATGGCCATGGACGCCGTCTCCGTCATCCGCACCAAGCGGGACCGCGCCGAACTCAGCGATCCACAGATCGACTGGGTCATCGACGCGTACACCCGTGGCGAGGTCGCCGACTACCAGATGGCCGCCCTCAACATGGCGATCCTGCTCAACGGCATGAACCGCCGTGAGATCGCCCGCTGGACGGCGGCGATGATCGCCTCGGGCGAGCGGATGGAGTTCTCGTCCCTGTCCCGCCCGACCGCCGACAAGCACTCCACGGGCGGCGTCGGCGACAAGATCACCCTCCCGCTGGCCCCGCTCGTCGCCGCCTGCGGTGCCGCGGTCCCGCAGCTCTCCGGGCGCGGCCTCGGCCACACCGGCGGCACCCTGGACAAGCTGGAGTCGATCCCCGGCTGGCGCGCGCTGCTGTCCAACGAGGAGATGCTGAACGTCCTCGACACCACCGGCGCGGTCATCTGCGCGGCCGGCGACGGTCTCGCCCCGGCCGACAAGAAGCTCTACGCGCTCCGCGACGTCACCGGCACGGTCGAGGCGATCCCGCTCATCGCCTCCTCCATCATGTCCAAGAAGATCGCCGAGGGCACCGGCTCGCTGGTCCTGGACGTGAAGGTCGGCACCGGCGCGTTCATGAAGACCATCGAGGACGCCCGCGAACTGGCCTCCACGATGGTGGGCCTCGGCACCGACCACGGGGTGCGGACGGTCGCGCTCCTCACCGACATGTCCACGCCGCTCGGCCTGACCGCGGGCAACGCCCTCGAGGTCCGCGAGTCGGTCGAGGTCCTCGCCGGCGGCGGCCCCGCCGACGTCGTCGAGCTCACGATCGCCCTGGCGCGCGAGATGCTCGACGCGGCCGGCATCAAGGACGCCGACCCGGCGAAGGCGCTCGCCGACGGCTCCGCGATGGACGTGTGGCGCCGCATGATCGCCGCCCAGGGCGGTGACCCGGACGCCGCGCTGCCCGTCGCCCAGGAGCAGCACGTCGTCGTCGCCCCGGCCTCCGGCGTGCTGACCCGTCTCGACGCGTACGACATCGGCATCGCGGCCTGGCGCCTCGGCGCCGGACGCGCCCGCAAGGAGGACCCGGTGCAGGCCGGCGCGGGCGTCGAGCTGCACGCCAAGCCGGGCGACACGGTGACGGCGGGCCAGCCCCTGCTGACCCTGCACACGGACACCCCGGACCGCTTCGCGTACGCGCTCCAGGGGGTCGAGGGCTCCTACGACATCGCGCCCGCGGGCACGGACTTCAAGGCCACCCCGATCGTGCTGGACCGTATCGCCTGACCTGCGGTTCTCCCACTCGGACGAACGGGACCGGCGGACCATCGCCGGTCCCGTTCGGCATGCCGCCGTGCCGCCGCCGGAGGACCGGGTGGGGGTGGCGGGGCGCGGCGCGGGCTTCCCCGGCCGTCCCCGGACCGCGTCACCCGAGGACCGTCGCCACCACGACGAGCACCGGCACCGAGGCCGCCGTCGACAGCAGGATCGAGTCCCGGGCCAGGCGTTCGCCCACGCCGTAGCCGGAGGCGTAGGTGAAGAGGTTCTGGGCGGCGGGGAGGGCGGAGGTCACCACCACGTCGAGCAGTTGCGCTCCGTGCAGGCCGAAGACGCCCGAGGCCAGGGCCCAGGCCGCGGCCGGCTGGCCCACCGACTTCAGCGCGACCGACAGGAACACCGGGTACCGGTCGGGCCCCCGGCCCGGCATCGTGCTGCCGCAGAGGGAGATGCCGAAGGCGAGCAGGACCGCCGGGACCGACATGTTGCCGATCAGGACGAGCGGGTCCATGACCGGGCCGGGGACGCGCAGGCCGGTCGCCGAGACGGTGACCCCGGTGAGCGAGCCGACCGCTATCGGATTGCGCAGCGGCGTGAACAGCCGGCGCCACACCGAGCCCTTCGCGCCCTCGCCCGACAGGTCCAGGATCGTCAGCGCCACGGGAGTGACGCCGATCAGCTGGAACAGCAGCACCGGTGCCACCAGCGAGGCGTCCCCCAGCACGTACACGGCGATCGGGATGCCCAGGTTGCCGGAGTTGACGTAACTGGAGCACAGCGCGCCGATCGTCGTCCGGCCCACGCCCCAGCGCCGTACGACACCCGCCGCGACGAAGACACCGGCCACCGCGGCCGTGCTCATCGCCGTGACCAGGAGCCGGCTGGAGAAGACCACCGACAGGTCGGCCCGCGCGAGCATGGTGAACAGCAGGGCCGGGGACGCCACGTGGAAGGCCAGCTTGGTCAGCACCTCGCGACCGTGCTCCCCGAGATGACCGCCCCGGCCGAGGAGGTAGCCGACGCCGATGACGACGGCGATGACCGCGAAGCCGCTCAGCACCCCTTGCACGGGACCTCCCCGGTGGGGAGAGGGCCGTCGGGTATCGCGGGCGGAACCGATTCAGGGGGCACGCACCCAACCCAACGGGCAGGAGCGGCCGCAGGTCAATGTGATCCTTCGCCGGGTGCCGGGTGCCGGGTGCCGGGTGCCGGGTGCCGGGTGCCGGGTGCCGGGTGCCGGGTGCCGAGTGCCGAGTGCCGAGTGCCGAGTGCCGAGTGCCGGGGCCGCGCGGCGGCGGCCGGACGGACCCTGGCTGCCCGACCCTCGGAGGCCGGATCGCCGGCCTCCGGACGGCGGGCACGTCGGAGCCGCGGGCGCGACGGAGCGGCCCGCGATGAGTTCCGTGTCTCCGGGCGGTCTACTGACTGTGGATTCCGCGACACCCGCCGTACTCGTGCTGCCAGGACTCGTCACCCGGGACGAGGTGCCCGGGCTCTGCGACGACGTCCGCGCACTTCTCGCGGCGGCCGGGGGCGGAGTCGTGGTCTGCGATGTCGCCGGCCTCGGACCGCTCGGCCTCACCGCCGTCGACGTGCTGGCGAGGCTGGAGCTGGCGGCCCGCAGAGCCGGGGGCCGGATACGCCTGCACGACCCGGACCCGGCGCTCTTGGCCCTACTCGACCTGGTCGGCCTCCGCTTCGAGACCTCCGCCGGCGCCCGCCCCGCGGCCCCCGTGGACCCCGGAGGCCGCGAGCTCGTCGGCCGCCTCGGATCCGTCGAGACGGAGAGGGAGCCCGAAGAGCGGGAACCAGCGGGCCGTGTCCAGGAAGCAGTGGAACCCGGTGATGCGGCCCTTTGAGATCTCCAGGGCCTGCACCGCCCACGGGACGTAGCCGCCCGCCTCCTCGTCCGGCTTGTAGTGGGCGAAGCCCGGCAGGCCGTTGACCTCGACCGGGACCAGCCGCGATCCGGCGCAGCCGGCGCCCAGCGTCGTCATGAAGCCGGTGATGTCGTCCGTACCCCGCAGCCACAGGTCGAACGGCGGCATCGTCATGATCGCGTCCTCGTGGAGGAGCGCCGTCAGAGCCGTCATGTCGTACCCCTCGAACGCCGCCACATAGCGCTCCAGGAGCTTCTGCTGCTCCTCGTCGAGCGGGTCCGAGGTGGCGGCGTCCGCGCCCGCCCCGTCGTTCTCGGCGAGGGTGGCGCGGGCCCGCTGGAGCGCGCTGTTGACCGACGCGACCGTGGTGCCGAGCAGCTCGGCGACCTCGCTCGCCCGCCACGCGAGGACCTCGCGCAGGATGAGCACCGCGCGCTGCTTGGGCGGCAGCTGCTGGAGGGCCGCCATGAAGGCGAGCCGCACCGACTCCTTGGCGACCGCCGCCTCCGCCGGGTCGGCGGGCGTGGGCAGCACGCGGGCGTCGGGCACCGGCTCCAGCCAGGTGGTGTCCGGGCGGGGGGTGAGCGCGGCCCGGGCGAGCGGTGAGGGAGCTGAGAGATCCATCGGACGAGCCCTCCGGTTGCCCGCGTTGAGCATGTCCAGGCATACGTTCGTCGCGATGCGGTACAGCCAGGACCGCATCGAGGAGCGGCCCTCGAACTTGTCGTAACTGCGCCAGGCGCGGACCATCGTGTCCTGCACCGCGTCCTCGGCCTCGAAGGACGAGCCGAGCATCCGGTAGCAGTACCCGGTCAGTTCGACCCGGTGCTTCTCCAGCCGGACGTCCAGGTCCGATGTCGTCGCCGTACCGTCGCTCATAGCCGACCCACCCCTGTGGCTCTTCCGTTTCGCGCGTCGTTGCGCCAGCACTTCGGAAGCTACCGCAGCCCACTGACAATGGCGTGCGGAGCTGGGAAAGGAGCAGGTCGAAGGGGGTGTGTCGGAGAGAGTCCCCGGTCTCAGCGGGCCGGCGCGGGGGAGCGGCGGGAGGCGGTGCGGGCCGCGTGCGAACCGAACAGGGTGATGCAGACGACCCCCAGCACCGCGAACAGCCCCATGGCCACCGTGCCCGCCCAGCCGCCCGCGTGGAAGGCGACCGCGCCGAGGGTGCTGCCCGCGCTGGAACCGATGTAGTACGCGGACTGGTAGAGCGCCGACGCCTGCGCCCGGCCCGTCCGGGCGGTGTGGCTCACCGACGACGACGCCACCGCGTGTCCGGCGAAGAAGCCCGCCGTGATCAGCACCAGTCCGAGCAGGACCGGCACGAGGGAGTCGCCGAGGGTGAGGAGCAGACCGGCGGTCGTGGTGCCGCCCGCCAGATAGAGGGAGCCGCGGCGGCCGAGGCGCCCGGCCAGTCGGCCGGCCGTCGACGCCGACACCGTACCGACCAGATAGACCAGGAAGATCGAGCCGACGATGCCCTGGGGAAGGGAGAACGGCGCCTCGCCGAGGCGGTACCCGATGACCGTGTAGACCCCGCCGAACACCATCATGAACAGCGCGCCGATCGCGTACAGCCGGCAGAGCAGAGGGTTCGCGAGATGGTCGCGCACCGTGCGGGCCAGCACCCGGGGCCGCAGCGAACCCCGCGTGAAGTGCCGGGGGGCCGGGAGCAGCAGCCGGAAGGCGACCGCGCAGACCACCGCGAGCACCCCGATGGTGCCGACGGCCACCCTCCAGCCCCACTCCTGCGCCACCCAGCCGGTGATGACCCGGCCGCTCATGCCGCCGACGCTGTTGCCCGCGACGAACAGACCGATCGCGGTGATCAGCGCCTTGGGCCGGACCTCCTCCGCCAGGTACGCCGTCGCCGACGCCGGAAGCCCCGCCAGGGCCGCGCCCTGCACCGCGCGCAGCGCCACCAGCGCGCCGATCGAGGGCGCGAAGGGGACCAGGAGTCCGACGGCGACCGCCACCGCCAGGGACGCCGTCATCAACGTGCGCCGTCCGAAGCGCTCCGACAGCGCGCTCATCGGGAGGACGAACAGCGCCAGTCCGCCCGTCGCGGCCGACACCGTCCAGCTCGCCTCGCTCGCACTCGCCCCGAAGTCCGCGGAGACCAGCGGGAGCAGGGCCTGGGTGGAGTAGAGGAGCGCGAAGGTCGCGACGCCCGCGAGGAAGAGCGCGAAGCTCATCCGGCGGTAACCGGGCCCCCCGGGGGCCATGCGGGAGTCGGCGACAGGGGGGAGGGCGGGGGTGGGAGCGGTGACGGTGACGGGAGCGGAGACGGCGGCGCCCGCGGTGACGGGCGCCCCGGTACTGGCGGAAGGCATACGTCGAACCTAAGGACCCGTCGTTCATCCGTCCAATGCATGGATTCGCCATAATCGTTCCCATGGTGCATCAGCAGAGGTCACAGGCTCACCTGTCACCGTTCAGTGACACTGAAGACGGCGCGCACTTCGCGAGACTGCTCGCCCCGCGCCTGGCGTACTTCGCCGGTGTCGCCCGGACCGAGCACGTCACCCGGGCCGCGGAGCAGATGGGCGTCCCGCAGTCGACCCTGTCCAGGGCCATGGTCCGGCTCGAACAGGATCTGGGGGTCGACCTGTTCGCCCGCCACGGCCGGACGGTGTCGCTGACCCCGGCCGGCCGTACCTTCCTCGCTTCCGTGGAACGCGCCCTCGCCGAGGTCGAGCGCGCCGCCGACGAGGTGCGCGCGGACGCCGACCCGGCCACCGGCAAGGTCGCCTTCGGCTTCCTGCACACCATGGGCTCGGAGACGGTGCCGGGGCTGATCCGCGCCTTCCGCGCCGACCACCCGAGGGTCCGCTTCAGCCTCGTGCAGAACTACGGCGAGGCGATGCTGGAGGGGCTGCGCTCGGGCGAGTTGGACCTGTGCCTGACCTCCCCGGTGCCGGACGCGCCCGATCTGGTGGGCCACCGGCTCGACGAGCAGAAGCTCCGCCTGGTCGTGCCGGCCGACCACCCGCTCGCCGCCCGCAAGAGGGTCCGCCTCGCCGAGGCCGCCGACGAGACCTTCGTGACCCTGGAACCCGGCTACGGGATGCGCCGCATCACCGACGACCTGTGCCAGGAGGCGGGGTTCCGGCCCCGCATCGCCTTCGAGGGGGAGGAGGCGGAGACCCTCCGGGGACTCGTCGCCGCCGGGCTCGGTGTCGCCCTGCTGCCGCCACCGGCCGTCGCCCGTCCCGGAGTCGTCGAACTCACGGTCACCTCCCCGCGCGCCGTCCGCGAGATCGGCGTCGCCTGGCTGG
This sequence comes from Streptomyces sp. NPDC002580, assembly GCF_042889485.1. Classification (NCBI taxonomy): domain Bacteria; kingdom Bacillati; phylum Actinomycetota; class Actinomycetes; order Kitasatosporales; family Streptomycetaceae; genus Streptomyces; species Streptomyces sp. NPDC002580. Next base: position 133,084 of record NZ_JBIAQZ010000015.1, read on the forward strand.
ACGGCCACCCGGACACCCCGCCGGTGGCCGCCTTCAAGAAGTTCCTGCTGTCCCGGCGCGGCCACCTGCTGCCCGACTGACCCGTCACCCGGTCACGCCCGGCGACCCAAAACGGTCGCCGCCCGTCGTGCCGTCCGCGGGCCGTCGCCGAGAGCGGCTCGCGAGCCCGCCGCGGGGCTGTCGGCAGGGGAACCCGATCACCGCGGACCGGTCGGCCGGAGCCGTCCCGCGGCGGCCCGGCGGACCCCGGCGGTCCACCTCGGCGGAGCCGCCTTCCGCTAGCGCCGCAGCGACTGCCCGAAGCCCGCCGCCAGGGGCATCCGCAGGCCCAGGGGCGGCGGCGCGGCGAAGGCGTCCTCGACCGGACGGGAGAACGCGTGCCCGAACAGCGCGCCCAGGACGAAGTCCTGCGCCAGGGCCAGGACTTCGTGCCGGTGCTGGTACAGCGCGTGCCCGTCCGAGTGGACCTCGAAGCGGCAGATGCCGCGGTTGGCCTTCTTCGCGCGCGCCGCGAGCCGGAAGGACAACTCCGGGTCGGTGCGCTCGTCGTTGGTGCCGTGCACGATCAGCACCCGCCGTCCGGCCAGTTGTTTCACCGGTTCGGGCGACGCGGCGACATCCTCCTCGGGCAGCCACGGTGCCAGCGCGAGCACGGAGTTGACCGCCGGGTGCCCGCCCGTGCGCAGTGCCGCCCGGCCTCCCATGTCGATGCCGGCCAGGCACACCGGGACGTCGCCGTAGCGGCGGACCACCTCGTCCGCGGCCCACGACGCGTCGGCCGCGAGATCCGCCTGGCTGCCGTTCCAGCCGCGGACCCGGTAGTGCACCACGTGGGCGACCAGGCCCTCGGGGCGTCCCGCGCGGGCCAGACGGCGTCCCAACGCGCGTACGGAGGCGGCCGCCATCATGGGGGAGGGTCTGCGGGCGGAGGTCTCGTCGCCGGCCGGCAGCAGCAGGACGACTCCGCTGACCGCTGTCGGTTCGGGACCGATCGCCCTCCCCAGCCGGGCGCTGTGAACCGGCGTCGCTTGCTGTGCCATGACAGAACAGTGTCAGAAGCGATGGTGTACGCCACCGGTCCGCACGGTCACCGTTATGTATCGACGGATTCCCGCAACAGGAGATCTACGCGCGTAGGGGCTAGAGTGCGAAAATGACGAGCCAGATCCGGAACACCCCGAGCTCGGAACAGATCCGCCGGGCACCCAAGGTCCTGCTGCACGATCATCTCGACGGGGGACTGCGCCCCGGCACGATCGTCGAACTCGCCCGCGAGAACGGGTACGAGAACCTCCCCGAGACCGATCCCCACAAGCTGGGCATCTGGTTCCGCGAGGCCGCCGACTCCGGTTCGCTGGAGCGCTACCTGGAGACCTTCGCCCACACCTGCGCCGTCATGCAGACCCGCGAGGCGCTGGTGCGGGTCGCCGCCGAGTGCGCCGAGGACCTCGCCTCGGACGGGGTCGTCTACGCCGAGGTGCGTTACGCCCCCGAGCAGCACCTGGAGGGCGGGCTCAGTCTCGAAGAGGTGGTCGAGGCGGTCAACGAGGGCTTCCGGGAAGGCGAACGGCTGGCCCGGGAGAACGGTGACCGCATCCGGGTCGGTGCCCTGCTGACCGCGATGCGGCACGCGGCCCGGGCCCTGGAGATCGCCGAACTCGCCAACCGCTACCGCGACCTGGGTGTCGTCGGCTTCGACATCGCGGGCGCCGAGGCGGGCTTCCCGCCCACCCGGCACCTGGACGCCTTCGAGTATCTGAAGCGGGAGAACAACCACTTCACGATCCACGCGGGCGAGGCCTTCGGCCTGCCCTCCATCTGGCAGGCGCTCCAGTGGTGCGGCGCCGACCGGCTCGGGCACGGCGTGCGCATCATCGACGACATCCAGGTGCGCGAGGACGGCTCGGTCGAGCTCGGGCGGCTCGCGTCGTACGTCCGCGACAAGCGCATCCCGCTGGAGCTGTGCCCCAGTTCCAACCTCCAGACCGGCGCCGCCGACTCGTACGCCGCTCACCCCATCGGGTTGCTGCGGCGGCTGCACTTCCGCGCGACCGTGAACACGGACAACCGCCTCATGTCGGGGACGAGCATGAGTCAGGAATTCGAGCACCTTGTCGAAGCGTTCGGTTATTCGCTCGACGACCTCCAGTGGTTCTCGGTCAATGCTATGAAGTCAGCATTCATTCCTTTCGATGAACGACTGGCCATGATCAATGACGTGATCAAGCCCGGATATGCAGAATTGAAGTCCGAATGGCTGTTCCAGCAAACCGCTTCCACCAGCGGTTCCGTGGGGGATCAGGGCTGATCTGAGGGAATGGGAAGCGGCCGGGTCTTCACTTCTTCTCCATGACTCGGCCGCTTTTCGATATTTGCGGTGGACGGGATCACGTGTTTACGGTTTTAGACCGCTCACATCCCCACGTCACCCACCCAAGGACGCATTCATAATGAAGCAGTCTGCTGCCAAGACCCTCGGTGTCGTCGCTCTCGGTGCCGCTTTCGCCGCCGCCGGCGCGGGCGCCGCGAACGCCGCCCCGGCCCTGCCGGACGCCTCCTCGGCGCTGGACACCGTCACCAAGACGCTGCCCGCCGAGAACGTCACCAAGACGCTGCCCGGCGCCGGGCAGGCGCTCGCCCAGGGCCAGGGCGCGCTCGGCACGGGCATGGCCGCCGCGAAGCCCGCCGCGGGGCGTCTGCTCGCCGACGGGCCGGCCGCGCCCGTGGCCGGACTGCTCGGAGGCCTGCCGGTGGGGGGACTTCCCACGCACGGTCTGCCGGTGAACGGCATTCCGCTGGGCTGAGCCTCCCCGCCGGGCCCCGGTCCCCTGCCTGTCCGAGCACGGGGCCGTTCGGCCGCTGGAGCGAAGGCCGTACGAACGAAGGCCGCACGAACGCCGGTGGGCGCCCGAGAAGGGTGCGCCCACCGGCGTTCGCGTGTCTCCGCCGGGTCCCGGGCGGGTCACCAGGCGGTGCGGGAGGCCTTGTCCTCGGAGGGGAAGAGGATCCACAGGGCTATGTACAGCAGGAACTGCGGGCCGGGAAGCAGGCAGGACAGGACGAAGACGACCCGCATCGTGGTCGCGGAGGTGCCGAAGCGCCGTGCCAGCGCAGCACAGACTCCGCCTATCATGCGGCCGTTCGTGGGGCGGGCGATGGCGGTCATGGTGGCTCCTTCGCGAACCGTCGTCGAGTGCCGGCGGGACCGGCTTCGTCGTTCTCACCGGTGCCTTCACCGATGTCTTCGACGATACGGGGACGAAGGGGAGCGAAGCGTCGCTCTACGGGGCGATGCCGACCCTGGGAATCGTCGGGGTCCGACCCTGAGCGGGCTCCTCCCGAAGCACGGCGGCGCGGTGCCACGTCTCCACCCGGCGACGGAGCGAGCCCCGGGCGGCGGGCACGATCGCGAGGTGCGCGAGGGTCACGCCGAGGGTGTTCAGCATGATCGAGTCGATGTCCACGACCTGGCCCGGGACCCCGGTCTGCAACAGCTCTATGCCCAGCGAGAGCAGAGCGCCGGCGGTCATCGTCCGCAACAGGGAGCCGAGCGGGGAGACGGTGAGCCTGCCCCCCGCCATCGGGAGCAGGGCGCCCAGCGGGGCGAGCAGGCCGAGGCCCGCGGCGATGCGGCGGACCGCCACCTCGGGGCCCAGCGCGATGTCGGCTCTGATACCCGCGAAGGGCCGCAGGTTTGCGGCGCTCACCCAGGGCACGTCCAGCGGCCGCAGCGTGATCCAGGCGACGATGGCCAGGTGTGCGACGAGGAGGACACCTCCTGCCACACGGACGCGGGTGACGGCGCTGCCGCCGTCTGAACCAAGACGCTGCACGCCCCCCAAGACGCGGAGTCCGGCACGATCGGTTCCGTTGCGGTTTTTTTCGGCCCCGCCCGCGTCACGAGTTCCCGACCGCCGTCGACGCCGGGGTCTCGGTGCCCGGGTCGGCGCGCACCTCGGGGGTGCACTGGTAGCTGCGCAGCGGCGCGGGGACCGGACCGCCCAGGACGACGGTGCCGTCGTCGCGCGCCGCGGCCGAGTCCGAGAAGGTGCAGACGATCTGGGCGAGGGCCGCCCGCGTGAGGTCCTCCGGGGAGGTGCTCAGCCGCAGGGTGTCCTCGGGATCCCGGCCGCGCGGTCCGCCGACCGTCATGCCGCCGCGTACGTCCGTCGTGTACCCGGCCTGCTGTTCGGGCGTCGACGGCGTCTGGGTGAGTTCGTCGAGCAGCGCCTGCGCGACCAGGACCCGCCGTGCCGCCTCCGCCGTGCCGTCCGGGATCCGCACCGACCGGTCGACGGTCACCAGCTGCGCCGAGCAGAGCAGGAAGACCTGGACCGGCACGCCGTGCGTGGACTGGGTGGAGATGTCCGTGCCGGAGAGGGCGCAGGGCACCCGGGAGGGCGCCGGACCGAAGTCGGTGGGCACCTGTGTGGAACGGATGCCGCACCCCGTGAGCAGTACGGCGAACAAGGGGGCGGCCAGCCAGGCCAGGACGCCCCGCGACGCCCCAGGCCGGGAACGCCGGGACGCGCGGCGGGCTCGCGGCGGGCCGGCGGGCCGCGAAGGGGTGCTCTCCGGGGAGCCGCCGGCCGGGGCCGCGGGGGAGCGGACGGCTTCCGGGGAGCCGGTGGCCGTGCCGGCCGGGGTACGGGTGGTCTGCCGGTGGTGCGTGGTCCGCGGGTGGGTGAAGCGTGCGGTGGTCATCCGGCGGTGCCTTCCGTGCCGTTCCCGTGCGTGGGGCCGCCCCGGCCCCGTGGCTCGTCGGCGGGCGGCTCCGACGTGTCCTGGGGCAGGCGCAGGGTGAAGACCGCACCTCCCTCGGGATGGTTCTCCGCCGTGATCTCGCCGCCGTGGATGTGCGCGTTCTCCAGGGCGATGGAGAGCCCGAGACCGCTGCCCTCGGAACGCGGGCGGGACGCGCTGGCCTTGTAGAAACGGTCGAAGACGTGCGGCAGGACGTCCTCGGGGATGCCGGGGCCGTGGTCCCGCACCTCGATGACCAGCTCCTCGCTCTCCACCCGCACCGACACCCGGACCGGCGAACCGCCGTGCTTGAGCGCGTTGCCGATCAGGTTCGCGAGGATCACGTCGAGGCGGCGCGGGTCGAGCCGGACCATGGTGCCGCGCTCGGCGTCCAGGTCGACGGCGTCCAGCCAGGCGCGCGTGTCGATGCACGCGGTGATCTGGTCGGCGATGTCCACGTCGTCGAGGACGAGCCGGGCGGTGCCCGCGTCGAAGCGGGTCACCTCCATGAGGTTCTCGACGAGGTCACCGAGGCGCCGGGTCTCGCTGACGACCAGGCGTACGGCCGGCTCGATCATCGGGTCGACGCTTCCGGTCTCGGCGTCCAGCTCCTCCTCCAGGATCTCCGTCACGGCGGTGATCGCGGTGAGCGGGGTCCGGAGTTCGTGGGACATGTCGGCGACGAAGCGCCGGGACGCCTCGTCCCGCGCGCTCATGTCGGCGACGCGTTTCTCGAGCGCCTCCGCCGTGTGGTTGAACGTCCTGGACAGATCGGCGAGTTCGTCCGTGCCCGAGACCCGCAGCCGGGTGTCCAGCTTGCCCTCGCCGAGCCGGCGGGCCGCGATGCCCAGCCGGTGGACCGGCTTGAGGACCGTGGTCGCGGCGGCCTGGGCGAGCAGCGCGGAGCCGATCAGCGCGAGGCCCGTCGCGATCCCCAGCGACCAGGCGAGCGAGTTGAGGTCCTTGGCCTCCGGTTCGAGGGACTTGAGCATGTAACCGGTGGTGGTGCCGTCGATCACCCGCGCGCCGCCCACGAGGTACGGCTTGTCGTGGTCGGTGATCCGCTGCCAGTACAGGTGGTACGCGGACGAGTTGTTCGACGTGAGCGGCTGCTGCTTGTTCACCGCCTTCTGGAGGGACTTGGGCACGTCCTCCAGCGTGAAGGTGTCCAGTTCGGAGTTTCCGGCGATGATCTTGCCGTCCACGTCCTCGGCGATCAGCAGCACGCTGAAGCGCTGGCTGCTGTTCGCCATCTGCCCGGCCGTGCGCCGCAGTTCGTCCCGGGCGGGATGCACCGGCAGCATGCTCGCGTGGTTGCGCATCTCCTGTTCGAAGTCACGCAGCACCGCGTCCTGCGTGCGCGTCAGCACGGCCTCGCGGTTCAGCCAGTAGGCGATCCCCGAGGCGGACACGGCGGCGGTGAGCGCGACGAGCCCGAACACCACGACCAGGCGCAGCCGCAGGCTGGTGAAGCGCAGACCGGACAGCAGAGCCTTGCGCGCCGCGGCCCAGCCGAGGAGCTTGTCCTGCGGTTTGGTCACTGAGGATTGTCCAGCCGGTAGCCGACGCCGCGCACGGTACGGATCAGGGTGGGCGAGGACGGGACGTCCTCCACCTTGGCGCGCAGCCGCTGCACACAGGCGTCGACCAGCCGAGAGTCGCCCAGGTAGTCGTGCTCCCACACCAGTCGCAGCAACTGCTGACGGGACAGGGCCTGTCCGGGCCTGCGGCTCAGCTCCAGGAGCAACCGCAGCTCGGTGGGCGTGAGTTGAAGGTCCTCGCCGTTCTTCGTGACCGTCATCGCGGCCCGGTCGATGACCAGCGACCCGAACGAGGCGGAGTCGTTCGCCTCCCGCTCGCCACGGCGCAGCACGGCACGGATCCGGGCGTCGAGCACCCGTCCCTGCACCGGCTTGACGACGTAGTCGTCGGCGCCGGACTCCAGTCCGACCACCACGTCGATGTCGTCGCTGCGCGCGGTCAGCAGGATGATCGGCAACTGGTCGGTGCGCCGGATGCGCCGGCACACCTCGAATCCGTCGATGCCGGGCAGCATCACATCCAGCACGATCAGGTCCGGCCGCTGCTCGCGCAGCAGCTTCAGACCGTCCTCGCCGGTGGCAGCGGTGGCAACCCGGTGCCCCTGGCGCGTCAATGAGAGCTCCAGGGCCGTCCGGATGGCGTCGTCGTCCTCGATCAGCAACAGGGAAGGCACGGACGTCATTCTGGCCCATGTCATGGTCGGGTATCGACCGTTGGAGCGCTCCCACTCGTCTCCCGCACGCAACGAGGGGTCTCGCGGACGACCCGGAGGGCTTGAGGGGGCATCTGCGTAGTCGTACCGCTCTCCTCTGTGACCGAGCTGTGGGGCGCCTGATGACGGGCCCTGTGACAGGTCTGTGACAGTCGAAGGACACGGCCATGAAGTGTCCCCGGCAAGCTTTTCGACACAAGGCAGGGCGCACGACGGAACGAACCGAACAACCGGGACTCCACGACGGGGGGCGCGAGATGAACACGCTGCACAGCTCAAGCACTAGCGCAGTTGTCACGCGGCTCCACGACGTCACCCGGGCGACGGAGCGGTCCGGTGCCGACGGAGGCACGTCCCTCGGGGGAGGGCGTGGTTGCGTCCGCGGCGCCGGGCGTCAGCACACCGCGTACATGACGGTGGTCGACGCTTCGACGGGGGAGAACGGCGGCAACGGGGGAGCCGCGTGCAGGGAGGCCACGGGGGAGCGTCGCCCGGTGACGGGGACGGGGGACGCCGAAGCGGCGTTCACCGCCTACGTCCAGGAGCGCCGCGCCTCCCTGTACGCAACCGCCTACCACCTGACGGGTGACCGCTTCGAGGCCGAGGACCTGCTGCAGAGCGCGCTGTTCTCGACGTACCGGGCGTGGGACCGGATCAGCGACAAGGCCGCGGTCGGGGGCTACCTCCGCCGCACCATGACCAACCTGCACATCAGCGCGTGGCGCCGCCGCAAGCTGAACGAGTACCCGACCGAGGAACTGCCGGAGACGGCCGGTGACACGGACGCGATGCGCGGCACCGAGCTGCGCGCGGTCCTGTGGCAGGCGCTGGCCCGGCTGCCCGAACTCCAGCGCACGATGCTGGTCCTCCGTTACTACGAGGGCCGCACCGACCCGGAGATCGCGGAGATTCTCGACATCAGTGTCGGCACGGTGAAGTCCAGCATCTGGCGGTCGCTCCGCCGGATGCGCGAGGACGAGGTCCTCAGCTTCGGCCGTGACGAGGAGGAGTCCTTCGGGGAGCTTGTCGCCTGAAGGTCTGGGGGGAGCGGTAACAAGGGGGCGGGGACGTCGGTTCCGGGGGGAGCCGACGACACGGGGGGACGCCGGTTCCGGGGGGAGCCGGCGGAACCGAACGGGGTCACGGGGAAACGGGTCACGGGTAACACGCCGTGTCACGGGGGACCACGGGGGAAAAGGGAAGAGGTCCAGGCGGACGGGGGTTCGCCTGGACCTCTTTCTTGTTGCCGGGTTCTCGCTACGCGGCTGTCGCGGGGGCTGCGGTGTGGTGGCCGGCCGCCGCCGACCTCAGCCGGTCCAGCGCCTCGGCCTTCTCGCAGGGGTGGGCGCCCAGCGCCGCCTGGCGGGCCACGATGGAGCGCTCGGAGCGCATCAGCCGCCAGCCGCGCCGCAGCAGGAAGGGCACCGACTTGCGGCCCTCCTTCAGATCCCGCACGAAGCGTCGCCGGAACGTGGTGACGGCGCCCCGCGACAGACACAACGCGTCGGCCAGCAGGCCCAGTTCGCGGCAGCGCTCGACGATCTCGGCGGCGAAGATCCCCTCCGCGATGAACAGCGGGGTGGGCCCGATGGCCAGGGCGGTGGTGCCGGTGCGGGCGCTCAGCGAGAGGTCGTAGACGGGGATGGTCGTACGCCCCGTACGGCACAGTTCCTCGATCGCGGCGACGGCGTGGTCCGCGTCCCAGGACAGCGGGTGGTCCCAGTCGATGTCCTCGCTGTCCTCGACCTGGGGCAGCGTGGGGTCCGTGCCCTCCTTGTAGAAGTCGTCGAGGCGGAGCACGGGGAGCCCGGAGTCGGCGGCGACAAGGGATTTCCCGGAGCCGGAGGGGCCGCACAGCAGCACCACGCGGGTGGGTATCGGGGGATGGGAACCCAATGGTCTGTACCTTCTCTGACGGGTCCGGCGGCGCCGCGCGTCGACACGGCTCCCCGCCATTATCCCCGGTGCCGGAGTGCCTGCCGACGGGCGCTGATATGCCTGTTGACCCGTAGGGGCGAATCCGCCGCAGGACGGCCCAGGGTGCGCCACTTCGTCAACTACTCTGCGTGTCACTCATGTTGCTTTCCGCTCCCCGCTCTTCACATCCGCTGATCAAAGAGGAACACCTGATGGCGCGACACGCAGCCCGGCAGAACACCCTGGCCCGCACGACCGCGCGGATCGCCGCGGCGGTCGGCGTGGTCGCTGCCGGCGCGGCAGCGGCCTCCCCGGCCGTCGCTGCCCCGGCCCCCGCCGCGGACGCCCGGCCCACCTCCCTCGGCTCCCTCGACCCGCAGGCGGGCCTCCGGGCGCTGACCGGCACGGTGGGCCATGTCACGGGCCCCGTCGAGGGCCTCAAGCCCAATCCGCTGGCCGGTACCGGCGTGGACCCGCTCGACAACGGCGTGGGAACCCAGCTCGCCGACTTCAAGCCGCTGTCCTCGAAGGCGCTGACCGGCCCCCTCGCGCAGGCCCCGTCGGTGGGCAGCATCCCGGTGCTCGGCCGGGCGGCCGGGCTCCTGCACTGACACACCGGCACCGCCCGCGGGCGGCCGCTCGGCGGTCCTCGGGCATGAAAGAGCCGCGTCCCCCCTGGACGGAGGGGGAACGCGGCTCTTCCGTGCGCGGGGCCCCGGGGACACGGATCGGGGCCCCGACGTCTCACCGCGCCGCCGGTGCGGCGGGGCGGGGCGGGCGGGCTCGGTCAGTACGAGGAGCCCGAGGCGCCCAGGGCGCCCGTCGGGTGCCAGACCGTCTTCGTCTCCAGGAACGCCGTGAGGCGCTCGATGCCGGGAGTCTCCGCGTAATCCACAGGCTGTGGACGAAGAACGCGCTTCAGGTTGTCCGCGGCCGCGATCTCCAGCTCCTTGGCCAGCGCCTCGTCCGCGCCGGCGAGGTCGATCGCGTTGACGTCCTGGTGCGCGGCCAGCGGGGCCGCGATCTCGGAGGTCCGGCCGGACAGGATGTTCACGACTCCGCCGGGCACGTCGGAGGTGGCCAGCACCTCACCCAGCGACAGGGCCGGGAGCGGGGACTTCTCGCTGGCGATCACGACCGCCGTGTTGCCGGTGGCGATCACCGGGGCGATCACCGAGACCAGACCGAGGAACGAGGACTCCTGCGGGGCGAGCACGGTGACGACACCGGTCGGCTCGGGGGAGGACAGGTTGAAGTACGGGCCCGCCACCGGGTTGGCGCCGCCCAGTACCTGGGCGATCTTGTCGGTCCAGCCCGCGTACCAGACCCAGCGGTCGACCGCCGCGTCGACGACGGCCGTCGCCTTGGCCTTCGACAGGCCCTCGGCTTCGGCCACCTCGCGCGCGAACTGGTCCCTGCGGCCCTCCAGCATCTCGGCGACGCGGTAGAGGACCTGCCCGCGGTTGTACGCCGTGGCGCCGGACCAGCCGCCGAACGCCTTGCGCGCGGCGACGACCGCGTCACGGGCGTCCTTGCGGCTCGACTGGGGGGCGTTCGCCAGCCACTTGCCCTTGGAGTCGCTCACCTCGTACACCCGGCCGCTCTCGGAACGCGGGAACTTCCCGCCCACGTACAGCTTGTAGGTCTTGAAGACGCTCAGACGCTGCTGCTCGGACTTCTCGGCTGCACTCATTTATCGCTCGCCCTCCGGGCTCGACGGGGCGAGGTACGCCTCCAGGCCGTGACGACCGCCCTCGCGGCCGAAGCCCGACTCCTTGTACCCGCCGAACGGCGAGGTCGGGTCGAACTTGTTGAACGTGTTGGACCAGATGACGCCCGCGCGGAGCTTGCTCGCGACGGCGAGGATGCGGGAGCCCTTCTCGGACCAGATGCCCGCGGAGAGGCCGTACGCGGAGTTGTTGGCCTTGGCGACCGCCTCGTCCGGGGTGCGGAACGTGAGGACGGACAGCACGGGGCCGAAGATCTCGTCGCGGGCGACGGTGTGCGCCTGGGTGACGTTCGTGAAGAGCGTCGGGGCGAACCAGTAGCCGGAGGACGGGAGTTCGCAGGCCGGGGACCAGCGCTCGGCACCCTCGGCCTCACCCTGCTCGACGAGCGAGGTGATGCGCGAGAGCTGCTCGGCGGAGTTGATCGCGCCGATGTCCGTGTTCTTGTCGAGCGGGTCGCCGAGGCGCAGCGTCGACAGCCGGCGCTTGAGCGAGTCGAGCAGCTCGTCGTGGATCGACTCCTGGACCAGCAGCCGGGAGCCCGCGCAGCAGACCTGGCCCTGGTTGAAGAAGATGCCGCTGACGATGCCCTCGACGGCCTGGTCGATCGGGGCGTCGTCGAAGACGATGTTCGCGCCCTTGCCGCCCAGTTCGAGGGTGACCTTCTTGTCCGTCCCCGCGATCTGGCGGGCGATCGCCTTGCCGACGGCGGTGGAACCGGTGAAGGCCACCTTGTTCACGTCCGGGTGGGCGACCAGGGCCGCGCCCGCGTCGCCGTACCCGGGAAGGATGTTGACGACACCCTTGGGCAGACCGGCCTGACGGCAGATGTCCGCGAAGAACAGCGCCGACAGCGGCGTCGTCTCGGCGGGCTTCAGGACGACCGTGTTGCCGGTCGCCAGCGCCGGGGCGATCTTCCACGCCAGCATCAGCAGCGGGAAGTTCCACGGGATGACCTGGCCGGCGACGCCCAGCGGACGCGGGTTCGCGCCGAGGCCCGCGTGGCTCAGCTTGTCGGCCCAGCCCGCGTAGTAGAAGAAGTGCGCGGCGACCAGGGGGAGGTCCGCGTCGCGGGTCTCCTTGATCGGCTTGCCGTTGTCCAGGGTCTCCAGGACGGCCAGCTCGCGACTGCGCTCCTGGATGATCCGGGCGATGCGGAACAGGTACTTGGCGCGCTCGGAGCCCGGCAGCGCCGACCACTTCGCGAAGGCCTTGTGGGCGGCCCGCACCGCGCGGTCGACGTCCGCCTCGCCCGCCTGGGCGATCTCGGAGAGGACCTCTTCGGTGGAGGGGGAGACGGTCTTGAAGACCTTGCCCTCGGCGGCCTCGGTGAACTCACCGTCGATGAACAGGCCGTAGGAGGGCGCGATGTCGACGACCGAACGCGACTCGGGCGCCGGTGCGTACTCGAATGCGGAAGCCATGATGGATCAGTCCACCGTCACGTAGTCGGGGCCGGAGTAGCGGCCGGTGGCCAGCTTCTGACGCTGCATCAGCAGGTCGTTCAGGAGCGAGGACGCGCCGAAGCGGAACCAGTGGTTGTCCAGCCAGTCCTCGCCCGCGGTCTCGTTCACCAGGACCAGGAACTTGATGGCGTCCTTGGTGGTGCGGATGCCCCCGGCCGGCTTCACGCCGACCTGGGTGCCGGTCTGGGCGCGGAAGTCACGCACGGCCTCCAGCATGAGCAGCGTGTTCGCGGGCGTCGCGTTCACGGCCACCTTGCCGGTGGAGGTCTTGATGAAGTCGGCCCCGGCCAGCATGCCGAGCCAGCTCGCCCGCCGGATGTTGTCGTACGTCGACAGCTCGCCGGTCTCGAAGATGACCTTCAGGCGGGCGGCGCCCGAGGCCTCCTTCACGGCGACGATCTCGTCGTACACCTTCAGGTACTTGCCCGCGAGGAAGGCCCCGCGGTCGATGACCATGTCGATCTCGTCGGCGCCGGCGGCGACCGCGTCCCGCACGTCGGCCAGCTTCACCGGGAGTGCGGCGCGGCCGGCCGGGAAGGCGGTCGCGACGGAGGCGACCTTCACCCCGGAGCCGGCGACGGCCTCCTTCGCGACGGCCACCATGTCGGGATAGACGCAGACCGCGGCCGTGGTGGGCGTCGTACGGTCGGTCGGGTCCGGGAGGGCCGCCTTGGCGCCGAGCGCCCGGACCTTGCCCGGGGTGTCCGCGCCTTCCAGCGTCGTCAGGTCGACCATCGAGATGGCGAGGTCGATGGCGTACGCCTTCGCGGTGGTCTTGATGGATCGGGTGCCGAGCGAGGCGGCGCGCGCCTCCAGGCCGACCGCGTCGACGCCGGGCAGCCCGTGGAGGAAGCGGCGCAGCGTGCTGTCGGACGCCGTCACGTCGCCGAGTGCGTGTGCAGCAACAGGTGCAGAGGTGGGCATGGTCACCACACGACCATATCTACGCGCGTAGCGGCTGTCCAGCCCTCGGAACGACCGAGGGATTTCTGCCCGTGGGGGCGGTCGCCGGGCCGGCTGCCGGGAACGATCCCTCTGCCCCCTCGGAACCAACCCGGTCCCCGGTTTCTTCCGCCCTCCAGCCCCAGACGCCTGTCGCTCCCAGCCCCAGGCACCTCTCGCCCCCTCCGCCCAGGCGACTTTCGCCCCCTCCGCCCAAGCGCTTCTCGCCCCTGCCCCCAGGCGACTTTCGCCCCCGCCGCCCCTACCCGTCCCGTCCCGTCCCGTCCCGTCCCCGGGGCTCCGCCCCGGACCCCGCTCCTCAAACGCCGGAGGAGCTGAAT
>NZ_JBIAQZ010000016.1:0-118698 GCF_042889485.1 Streptomyces sp. NPDC002580
CGGCGGTGAGCGGTCGACTTCGATATCCCGAAGCAGGGCGGCAGTTGGCGCCAGGCGCAGCCGCTGACCAGGACGTAGACGATGGCCGCGAACAGGGTCTCATCAGGCGTGTCCTGTGTTCCGCCGCCCTGCGGCCGCACCCTCGACGGCGGAATCAGCGGCTTCGCGATCTCCCACAGCCCGTCCGGAACAATCCAACTCCACGTACCCCGCCCCATACCGAGGTCAACGACGCCTCACCACGTAGGACACGGTCTTATGGGTCGATACCCTGCGACCTGGGCGGATGCATGACGCGACCGCCGCACGCAACGAAGGTATCGGGATCTGTTTCCAGCACTTTCCCGATGTCGAGATCCTTCTGGACGACGGCTATCTCGGGCTCCGTCGTGATCACCCCGGACAGGCGGTGACACCGCCGAGAAAGGGCAACAGGATCAGCCCGCCCGAGGTCCTCGAAGCCCGTCGGCGAGCCCGCCACCGACACTCCTCGAAACGCATCACCGTCGAACACGCCCTCGCCGACCACAAACGCTGGAAACAACTGACGCGCTGGACCCACCGACGCGAGACGCTGCCCGCCACCTACCGAGCTATCGCCAGCCTCGTCTCCGACCGCACCACCGGCTGACAACAGCCACGACCGGGAGAAACACACCTCGCCCGCTATCACGCACCAGCTCGTAAGTCATGCTGAGATAGGGCCACCCTGTACCTCCTAAGTTGAACTGGCCGTTCGCTTTGGAGAGTTGCACGGTGGCCCGCCCTACGGGCAGGGAGCAGAATCCGACCCAGCACACGCCTCCGGCGTACGCCTCAGCCGTGATCGGCTACACCACATCACGGGACGCGATCCACGCGGCAGCGTGAACGTGCGATGAAGGGCTTCCGCAGTACCAATAAAGCCCAGCGGTTCCTGTCCGCGTTCAGCGGCATCTCACCCCACTTCCGGCCCCGCCGCCACCTGATGACAGCCTCCGACCACCGAGCCCAGATGGCCATCCGCTTCGCCATCTGGGACCAGATTCAGACAGTCACGCACCCAACAACGTGACAACGCCCCCGTCTGCCTTTCCCTCTCTCCCCGCCCCACGGACAACCACCGGCTGACATCGCCGCTCGTGTCCCTCCCGTCCGACCGGCTCCCGTCGGGACCCGGTCACCGACAGCAATGAGCCCCGCTCACGGCCGATCGGGGCAGCCCCTGAGCACCGGCGCACGGCGCGGGATCTATCCGGACCAATCGCTGCATCCGAAAGCGTGCCCGCCTCCGAAATCCTGTCGAGACCTCACACCGTACGGAAGTCCCTCCTGAGGGGTGATTTTCATGACTTCCCCCACCTCCTACGCCCTCGCCGCCTCTGCCGGTGCCCTGGCCCTCGCCCTCGGCGTCACCGCGCCCGTCACGGCGGCACCCGCCGATACCACCGCCCAGGCCATGGTGTCCGTCTTCCACGGCATCCCCGGTGCGACCGTGGACGTGTACGCCGACGGTCAGCGACTGCTGGACGACTTCAAGCCCGGCACGGTCACCAAGCCGCAGCCGCTGGACGCCGGCACCTACGACATCCAGGTCTACCCGGCCGACCAGGGCCCCGGGGACGGCACACCGGTGGTCAAGAAGCAGATCAAGGTGGCCGCAGGCGCCGAAGCAACCGTCGCTGCACACCTGTCGACCGGCGGCGATCCCCAACTGACGGCGTACAACGACGACGTGGCACCGGTGGCCGACGGCAAGACCCGCCTGACCGTCCGCCACGTTGCCGCCGCCCCGGCCGTCGACGTCCGCGCGGGCGGCCAGCCGATCTTCGTCGACCTCACCAACCCCAACCAGGAAGGCGCCGCTGTCGACGCGGGCACCGTCAACGCTGATGTCGTTCTCGCCAACACCGACACGGTGGTCATCGGACCGGCCGACCTGGACCTCACCAGCGGCACCAGCACCATCCTGTACGCCTGGGGCAGCGCCCAGGACGACAACCTGAAGCTGACGCCACAGGTACTCGACGCCCAGTAGAAACACCAGGGCCCCGGTCACAGGACAGATCCGAACCCCGCCGCCTTCCCCACCGGCCACCCTTGGCAAGAGCCCACGGTTCCGGCCTCGACGTTGCACGGCAATTACGTCTGGCGTTGCGATCGGTCGCGGGTGCCAGGTCTGTACGGTCAACGGTGGATCTTCGAATAGGAAGTGACGCCTGATGACAGATGTGACCGTGTCGGCGGAGGCCGTGGCGGAAGTGCAGCCGTCCGGTTTGGCGGCCACTTCCCGAACGAGCAGGCCGCCATCAAGTGCGTCTATATGGCCATCATGAGCCTGGACCCCACCGGCCAGGGACGTAAACGCTGGACCCAGCGTTGGAAGGCGGCCCTGAACGCCTTCGAGATCACCTTCGACGGCCGGCTCTCAACCGCCCGCCGCTGAACCCCAACAACTCCAAAACCACCGTTAACTTTACGGGCCCCAAGACTGCACATATTCATCGAACTTCCGGCGCAGGGCACTAGCTTGACTCTGTTGGGCATCTTGGATGGTCGGGCTCAGGTGCCGAGGGATTCGCCAGGACTTTGACCGGGGGATCTCGTTCTGGTCCAGGAAGATCTGGAAAGCAGTCGGTGGTCGCGGCGAGGGCGGCTCCCCGGCCGGTGTCAGTCCGCTGAGGCGCTCGATGTTCACGGCGATGGCCGTGAGTACGTGTTGCAGGTGGGCTTTCAACTGTCCCTGGTAGCGGCAGTGGCGCATGCCGTGTCCGTGGGCGAACTCGTTGATGGTGCCATCGACTCCGGATCGGACCGCGTAGCGGGCTTTCCACTCGGGGGTCTGCTGCTCGGCGAAGTCCTCATCGCACCACAGCCCGTCGAGGCGGTCTCTCACCCACATCGCCGTCGTACTGCCCGGGTTACCCGCCCGCGCGATCTGCGCGGTCAGAGAAGGGACCTGCTCACCGGAACGAGGACGGAGCGACAACGGCCACCTCGACAGCTGCATCGGCTCGTGAAACAGCCCCGAGCATGCCCGTTGATCACGCTGCCGCACCGAGGAACTCCAAGATCCCCGACAGAGTCAAGTTAGAGCCCCACACGCGCGCCTCCGAGCAGAACAACGCACGCGCCGGGCGGAGCGGGTTCAGCGAAGTCTGCCGACGCTTAACTAGGTAATTCGTAGCCGAATACAAAGTGGGTTGGTCTGCGATCTTTTTTCACCTGATCGGGTTCAAGACCAATCTATCCGGTGGGTAGAACCGGATTCCCCGCGTGAGGGATGAAGAGAAGGATCAGCAAGTACGGCCGGGGTGGCCGCGTCTGGCGCTGGGTGCGCTGAGCGGGGTGCTGGCCGGCCTCGCGTCGCTGGCGGTGGCCGAACCGGTCACGGCAGCGGTGCGTCCGCAGTCCAGTCCGGTCATCGCGGTGGGTGGGGCGTCCGTCGACGCAACGCCCGCTGGGGTCAAGGACTGGGCGATCCGTCACTTCGGCACCAATGACAAGTTCGTGCTGCAGTTCGGCATCCTCGTCGTGCTGGCTGTGCTGGCTCTGGTGCTGGGTGCGCTGGCGGTACGGTTCCGGCGGGGCGGAGCCGCCGGGGTCCTTCTCTTCGGAGCCGTAGGCGCGGTGGCCGCCGTGAGTCGCCCCGACTCCACGGGTATTACCGACGCCCTCCCATCCGTCGTGGGAGCCGTTGCCGGAGCCCTGCTTTTGTACGTGCTGGTGGGCCGCCTGACTGCGGTGAGGTGGCCGGCAGCGCAATCCGGCTCTGCGACCGAGGAAGCGGGCGATGGGCTGTCTGCGCCCGCGGGCTGGGACCGGCGCGGATTCGTCCTCGCGGCCGCATCCGCGGCAGCTGCCTCTGCCGTGGTGGGTGCGGTCGGCCGGTCCCTGAATGCTTCGCGCGGCCAGGACGCGATCGCCTCCCGTGAAAAGGTCGTGCTGCCACCCCCCGGGTCACCGGCGCAACCGGTCCCCAAGAGGGCCGGGCTCCGCATCGCTGGAATCAGCCCCTTCGTCACCCCCGGCTCGGACTTCTACCGGGTGGACACGGCGTTGGTGGTGCCCAGGGTGGACGCCACTACTTGGCGGCTGCGGATCCACGGCAAGGGCGTACGCCGTCCGGGCGTCTACTCCTTCGACGACCTGCTGCGCAGGGAACTGATCGAACGGGACATCACCCTGACCTGTGTCTCCAACGAGGTCGGTGGCCCGTATGTGGGCAACGCCCGCTGGGTCGGCGTACGGCTGGCCGACCTGCTCGCCGAATGCGGGGTCAGACCTCCTTCCCAGGGAGGTGCGGCGGATCAGCTGGTGTCCCGGTCTGTGGACGGCATGACGATCGGCAGCCCGGTCGAGGACCTCATGGACGGCCGCGACGCGATGCTCGCCCTCGGCATGAACGGTGAGCCGCTGCCCTTCGCTCACGGTTTCCCGGTCCGGATGGTCGTCCCCGGCCTGTACGGATTCGTCTCCGCCTGCAAATGGATCAAGGACATCGAACTGACCACGTTCGACTCCTACGACCCGTACTGGGTCAAGCGCGGCTGGGCTCGCAGTGCTCCGGTCAAGACCGGGTCGCGCATCGACACCCCCGAACCCTTCGCCCGCCCCGGAGCCGGCACGGTGATGATCGCCGGCGTCGCCTGGGCCCAGCACCGGGGCATCGACAAGGTCGAGGTCCGCATCGACGACGGTTCCTGGCAAGAAGCGGACCTGGCTGCCGAGGACACGCGCGACACCTGGCGTCAGTGGTCGCTCCCCTGGCAGGCCGCCAAGGGCGGCCACACCCTCACCGTCCGCGCCACCGACCGCACCGGCGCGGTGCAGACCGACAAACGTACCCACACCATCCCCCGCGGTGCCAGTGGATGGCACTCCGTCGTCGTGACCGTCGACTGACCACCACCCCAAGGGGCCCGTCCCCTTCCCTGAGCCACCTCTCTGCAACACCCCCGATGCAGCCGCATCACGCTGCACCTTCCAACAGGAGATCATGATGAACACCCGTATCCGCCGTACCTCCGGACTCTTCGCCGCCGCCGCTGTGCTGCCTCTGGCCCTGTCCGCCTGCTCCAGTGGCAGCAGTGACTCGGCCGCCTCCGACTCCTCGATCAAGGCGTCGGCTACAGCCAGCGAGAGCGGCGACGGCATGGGCGGCGGCTCGAGCAGCAACCCGAGCAGCATGGACCAACCGTTCGGCCCGGCCTGCTCCTCCGTTCCCAAGAGCGGCGCGGGCTCCTTCGACGGCATGGCCAAGGACCCGGTCGCCACCGCCGCCTCCAACAACCCGGCGCTCTCCACCCTCGTGACGGCGGTGAAGAAGGCCGGCCTGGTCGACACCCTCAACAACGCCCAGAACATCACCGTGTTCGCGCCGACCAACGACGCCTTCGCCAAGATCCCGAAGGCCACCCTGGACAAGGTCCTCAACGACAAGGCCCAGCTGACGAAGATCCTCACCTACCACGTCGTCGGCCAGAAGCTCACTCCGAAGGACCTGGAGAACGGCTCCTTCACCACTCTGGAGAAGTCGAAGCTCACGACCTCCGGCTCCGGCGAGTCCTACACGGTCAACGACTCCGCCAAGGTCGTCTGCGGCAACGTGAAGACCGCCAATGCCAACGTCTACATCATCGACACCGTCCTGATGCCCAAGAGCTGACACCACCGCGAGCCGAGCACGCACGCCTGCCCGGTCGCCCTGATGGGAGCGACTCGGGCGGCGGCCTGCTCTACCCGGGCATCCGCCGGCCGCCCGATCGGCAGGGCCTGGCGGGTGCCCCTCATCAGATTCCTGACTCGGAAGACTGGATCGGCTTCGGGGCGAGCGCCCGCCCAGGCTCGGCCTGTTACGCCCCCGCTCAGGCCACAGGTCCCTGTCATCACCCGCTCGGTCCCCTTGCGCCGGGCAGTCGTCCCCGCGACGGCCGAGGATGGCGGGACCAGGCTCGCACCGGCCTTCGGCGCGCCCCCGATCTGGAGGTCCCATCGTGAGCAGTGCCGATATCGCCCCCGACTTCGCAGATCGCATCGACTTCGAGGACGCCGACCGAGGCCTGGTGGCCGGACCCTCCAACACGAAGATCACGGCTGAGGACGGGCTGGTGGTCTGGGACTTCGAGGCGACCGCGTTCCTGCGGGAAGACTGCCCGGACACGGCCGATCCGAGCCTGTGGCGCCAGTCGCAGCTCTGTGCTCGTGCCGGCCTGTACGAGGTCACCCAGGGCGTCTACCAGATCCGGGGCTTCGACCTGTCGAACATGACCCTGATCGAGGGCGAGCGAGGTGTCGTGGTCGTCGACCCGCTCGTCTCGAGGGAGTGCGCCGCCGAAGGCATCGCTCTCTACCGGGCCCACCGGGGTGAGCGGCCGGTGTCCGCGGTGCTGTTCACCCACTCCCACATCGACCACTTCGGCGGCACGCTCGGCGTGATCGGCCCGGACGACGACGTGCCGATCGTCGCCCCCGAGGGCTTCATGGAGCACTCCGTCGCCGAGAACGTCTACGCCGGTACCGCGATGCTGCGTCGTGGCGTCTACCACACCGGCGGCGAACTCGAGCCCGGCCCGCGCGGCCTGATCGGCGTCGGCCTCGGCTTCGCCGCCTCCCACGGTCTGCCCAGCCTCCTGCCGCCCACCCTGGACATCACCCGCACCGGCCAGGAGGAGCGCCTCGACGGCGTCCTGTTCCGCTTCCAGCTCACCCCGGGCACCGAAGCACCCTCCGAGCTGAACTTCCACCTGCCCGAACTCCGCGCCCTGTGCATGGCCGAGAACGCCACCCACAATCTGCACAACATCCTGACCCTGCGCGGCGCCGTGGTCCGCGACGCCCGGATCTGGTCCCGCTACCTCACCGAGGCCATCGGCCTGTTCGCCGCCGACTCCGACGTCGTCTTCGCCTCCCACCACTGGCCGACCTGGGGCACCGAACGCCTCACCACCTTCCTGTCCGAGCAGCGTGACCTGTACGGCTACCTCCACGACCAGACACTGCGCCTGCTCAACCAGGGCCACACCGGCACCGAGATCGCCGAGATGATCGAGCTGCCGTCCCGCCTGGCGAGCGCCTGGCACGCCCGCGGCTACTACGGCTCGGTCAGCCACAACGTCAAGGCGATCTACCAGCGCTATATGGGCTGGTACGACGGCCACCCCGCATCCCTGTGGGAGCACCCGCCCACCGCCTCCGCCCAGCGCTACGTCGACTGCATGGGCGGCATCGACTCCGTCCTGGCCAAGGCCCGCTCCTACATGGATGCCGGCGACCTGCGCTTCGCCGCCCAGCTCCTCAAGCACGCCACTTTCGCCGCCCCCGGCGACAGCCGGGCCAAGGAAATGCTCGCCGAGACCTTCGAACGCCTCGGCCACGGAGCCGAATGCGGCACTTGGCGCAACAACTACCTCATGGCCGCCCAGGAGCTGCGCACCGGCGTCAGGCCCGTCCCGATCGCCACCGGCAGCATGGCCACCGCGCTCTCCGTCGAGCAGGTCTTCGACTCCCTCGCCATCCGCGTCAACGGTCCCCGGGCATGGGAGCACTCCCTGGCCGTGCTGTGGCGGTTCTCCGACCTCGCCCAGACGTACCGGACGAGCCTGCACAACGGCGTCTTCGTCCACCACTTGGTCACGGACGCTTCCGCCGACGACGCAGACCTCACGCTCACCCTGACCAAACCGCAGCTCATGGGCATGCTCTCCGGCCGCGGCCTCGACGGCATCGACCACACCGGTGACGCCGGCGTCCTGGCCACCCTCATGTCCGTCCTCGACGAACCCGACCCCGCCTTCCCCATCGTCACGCCCTGACGGACCAGAGCCGCCGGCGGTGCTGGTGCACCGGGTGCGGGCCGGGCAGGGGCGGCACTGGCTCTTGGTGAACCGGGCCACGATCAGCGGGGCCGCGGTGGGCGAGGAGGATGCGGGCGGTCCCACGGCCTGACGCGGACGTCACCTGGATCACTTCATGCGGGGAAGCGGCCCGTGGAGCGCAACTGCCAGCGCCGTTCGGCGTAGGCGAGGTCGTCACGCCATAGCCGGCCGGCCGCTGCCCGCATGAGGGGGCGCATCAGTGGAGCTGCGCTGCGCGCTGCGGCGAAGCCGCGTCGGCCGGAGGTGGCCACGATTGCCTCGATGACGGCTGTCCGTGGCCTGCCGTGCTCGTCGGGTCCGAGCGGGGTCGCGTGCGTCTCGACGACCGAACCTTGTCCTTCGCCCTCGGTGATGTGCATGACGACCGTGCGGGAGTCGGGGGCGGTGAAGACGGCACGCACGGGGACGACGAGTCTCCCGGTGAGCTTGAAGGAGACGTCGACGGTGAAACTGTCCTCGGTCGCGTGCTTGCCGGGGGTGTCGACGACGGTGAGGTCGACGAATGAGTAGGGATGGAACCAGGCGCCGTGCCATGGATCCAGCCGGTTGGCGATGATGTCCTCCGGCTCGCAGGTTCCGAGAGCCGAGTAGACGGCTGACACGGCGTTTGCCAGTGAGGGCCGGACGGGCAGCACGGGTGTGTCCAGTGGTGGTTCGCCGCCCACGGTGTCCAGGCGTACCCAGACCAAAAGGCCGTCATGGTGGACGGGCAGGGGTTCCCAGCCGGCGAACGGCTTTCCGTCGAGAGCGAGTCCGTGCCAGTGACAGATGAGTGTGCCGCAGCGCACCGGGCTGTCCCGCAGAGGTGCACCAAGGTGCGGGCAGATGCCAGGTCCGGCGGCAAGCCGCCCGTCGCCGTTTCGCCACACGACGATCTCCTGCCCGACGACGGTCCGGGCGAGGGGACGGTCCGCGGGAATGTCTCGGGCGGCGCCGATGACGTACCAGTTGCCAGAGGGCCTGTTCTGCGCCCGTTTGAGCGCATGCGCGATGACAGCAGGGCGGGCTTCACGCCAGGTCGGATGCTGGTGCTCCCACGCTACGGGGGTGCGGCGCAGTGACAGCGGGAAGCGTCTGCGCGGGGCAGGGGGGCCGGGGTTCATGCGACCTCCGCAGCTGCGGGCTGAGACGGGTGCGTAGCACCGCCGTGCGAGTGCGCCTCATTCTCAGACGGCGTCGGCCGAGCAGTATGGCGCGTTCGTGCCCGCGCTGCGGCGACGCGCACCAGACCGTCGACGGCGACGGCGGCGCGGCGTCGTCGGCTTACCGCAGTCCGTCGGTGAACGACCGCGTAGCCGTCCTCGGCCACGGCGTCCAGGATTCCCCCATAGAGCACGAAGGCTGTCCGGATGCACGGGCGGCTGACGGGGTCGAGCATCGCGATGCCAGGCGCCGCCTGACGGTACACCCCGCGAGTGAGGTCTTCGAAAGCCTTGAGCGCCGCAGTGATGCGCGGGTCACGGCGGCCGGTGGCCCTGCTCCATTGCAGCAGGTCCCGATCGACTGCGTGGGCTGCCATGAGGTTCGCAGGAAGGTAGACGCGGCCGCGGTCGAGGTCCTCACCCACGTCCCGCAAAAAGTTGGTCAGCTGGAAGGCGACGCCGAGTGCGGCGGCATACGGCTCCGCTTCCTGGTGCGGCACCACGGTGCCGAGGACTGGCAGCATCTGCAGTCCGATGACCGCAGCCGAGCCGTGCATGTACAGGCGCAGATCTTCGTAGGTCGGGTAGTCGGTGACGTCAAGGTCGCTGCGCATGGAGTCCATGAAGTCACTGAAGTGACGGGGGTCGATGTCATACCGGCGGGCCGTGTCGGCGAGCGCCATGACGACCGGTTCGGAGCTGGTCGCGTCCTGCAGGCCCTGTTCCAGGCCTGCTTGCAGGCGGGCTAGGCGCGCCGAACGCTGTTCCGCAGTATCCGTGGTGTCACGTACGTCGACGATGTCGTCGGCCCAGCGGGCAAAGCCGTACAGGGCGTGAACGGCGGGACGCCGCTCGAGGGGCAGGAGCCGGGTTGCGAGGAAGTAGGTCTTGCCGTGCCGAGCGTTGAGCTGCCGGCAGCGTGCGTAGGCGCTGCGCAGTGCAGGGTGGCGGATGCCCGCCGCATCGAGTTCACGGTCGCTCATCGAGCCGTCCTTCGGTGGAGGATGTGGCCTGGCGCGGACGGACCAGCCCGCGGACGTGGCCACCGGTGATCCGGGCGGCGGCGAGCTTCCCGGAGATCAGCACCGTGGGTACTCCTACACCCGGTGTGGTGCCGCAGCCGGCGAGGACGGCGTTCTCGGTGCCGCGAACCAGGTTGCGGGGGCGGAAGGGGCCGGTTTGAGCGAAGGTGTGCGCCGCGGAGAACGGGGTTCCCGCAGCGTGGCCCTGGGCCTGCCAGTCGGCGGGCGTGACGAGGCACTGCTCGGTGATGCTGGAGCTGATGCCCTCGAGACCGCGCTGCTCGAGCTCTTTCAGGAGGCTGTCGCGGTAGCGCGGGGCGAGCCCGCCCCACTCATCGGCCTCGGGCCCGATGTCCGTGTTCGGACAGGGGGCGAGGATGTAGTGCAGGTGCTTGCCGGGTGGTGCGAGGCGCGGGTCCGTGGCCGTTGGGCGGGTGATGAGCAGGGAGGGATCGCTCATCAACTGTCCGGTGCGGGTCAGTTCATCGAAGGTGCGGCTCCAGGAGGCTCCGAAGGACAGTGTGTGGTGGCCGAGACCGGGCCAGGTCTGAGTGGTGCCCGCGTGCAGGATGACGGCGGACGGCGAGTTCCGGATCCGTACCGGCCGGCGGGGTGTGTGGCCCAAGAGGCCGTAGGTGACGGGCAGATCGGGAGTGAGGACGACCGCGTCGCACGGGATGCGGTTCTGGCCGGTGACGACCGCGGTGATGCGATGGCCGGAGCGTTCCAGATGTGTGACGTCCTGCCCGAAGTGAAAGTCCGCGCCCGCTTGGGCGGCTGCGTCGGCCATGGCCTGCGGCAGAGCGTGCATGCCGCCGCGGGGGAAGTAGACGCCGGCGATCGTGTCCATGTAGGCGATGACGGCGTAGGCGGCCAGCGCTCGGGCGGGCGGGATGCCCGCGTACAGGGCCTGGAAGGAGAAGACGCGGCGCAGCCGCTCATCGTGCAGGTAGCGTCCGATGCGCGTGTCCAGCCTGCCGAATCCGCCCAGGGCGGCCAGCCGGGCCAGGTCAGGTGTCAGGAGTTGGAAGGGCGAGTCGAAGTTGGCGTCGATGAAGTGGCGCATCTGGGCTCGGTAGAGGCGAGTGAGCCAGTCGCGCAGGCGCCGGTAGCCTGCTGCCTCCCTGGGACCGGCGAACCGTTCGACCTCCGCTTCCATGGCTTCGCCGTCGGTGTGGACGTCGATGCTGGTGCCGTCGGCGAAGCGGGCCCGGTAGGCCGGATGAAGAGGGATGAGTTCAACGCGCTCGCGCAAGGAGTCGCCGACTGCGGCGAAAGCCTCGTCGGCAAGCTCCGGCATGGTCAGCACGGTGGGGCCGGTGTCGATGTGGTAGCCGTCGCGCTGAAGGCGTCCGGCACGGCCGCCGGGCAGCTGATCACGCTCCACAACGGTGACTCGGCGACCGGCACCCAGTAGATGCAGTGCGGCCGAGAGCCCTGACAGGCCGGCACCCACAACGACGACGTGGTCCGTGCGTCCGGGGATGGTCCTGGTCATCGGCTGGCCCCCTCTGCGCCCACGGTGAGAAGCAGGGATCCGGTGCGAGGGCAGGAGGCGGTTGGGCCGCCCGCAGGTGCATTTTGGGCCGTGGGAATCCCGGCGGTGGACTGCAGGAGTTGCCGCAGATGCCTGCGGCCGTCGGGCTCGAGCGCCGCTGCTTCGAGATGGCGCATGCCCTGCGCGGTCAGTCTGCTGATCTTTGCTTCTGTTGTCGCCTGCGCGCCGGTGGAGACGAGTACCTCTCGTACCCGGGCGAGACCGTCTTCTGAGAGTTCGGGACGGCCGAGTGAGTTGCGCAGCACGTCCAGGGCGCTGTGGTCGTCGCGGGCCTCAGCCCGGGCCTGCGCAACGGCGATGAGATAGGTGGGCTTGCCCGAGCGGACATCACTGCCCGACGGTTTGCCGCTCTGCTCTGCCGTGCCGAAGACGTCCTGGAGATCGTCCCGCAGCTGGAAGGCGATGCCGACGCACCGGCCGGCTGAACACAGGGCCGCGGTGGTGGCGTCGTCTGCATCTGAAAGGGCGGCGCCGAGGGCCAGGGGCCGCTCGACCGAGTAGAGAGCACTTTTGAGGCAGGCGGCGCGGATCGCGTGAGCCAACGAGCGTGAGGAGGTGGTCTGGCCTTGAAGGTCCAGGTACTGGCCGGCCACCATCTCCGTGCGCATGGCGCTCCACAGGCCGCGCACCCGTCGTGCGCGGGTCGGGCAGAGTTCGGTGTCGACAAGCACGTCGTCCGCCCACGCCAGCGCCAGGTCCCCGGCGAGGATGGCCGCCGACTCGCCGAAACGCTCTCGGTGCGGAGAGGACACGGCGTCGGCGTATTGAGCCTCGACGTCCGCGTGCAGGGCGGGCTGCCCGCGGCGGAGCCGGGAGCCGTCCATCACATCGTCGTGAACGAGCGCGCAGGTCTGAATGAGTTCCAGAGCGCACCCCATACGCAGCGCGGCCTCCGAATCGCCGACCCCGCCGCCGCACGCGCGCAGCGCCCACCACAGGAACTGGGCTCGTGTGCGCTTGCCACCGCCCAGGGTGAAACGAGCGACACGATCGGCGAGATCGTGAGCGAACACCGGGTCGAGGGCGGTTGCCTGGGCAGCGCGCTCGGTCAGCAAAATTTCGAGCCGCCGTTCGACGGCTGCGGGCACATCCGCGTCGATCCTCTGCAATTCCTGGAAGCCCGCGCTGGTCGGCTCACCTGAGATGGCGCTGTCGGATCGGGCATGCGAGCGGCGCGAGGAATCAAGCTGCTGTGAATTCCGCTCGGCTGGAGTTCCCTGCTGGGAAGCGTGCGCCGAACCAGGGGGCGCTTCGACCGCACAGTGGCCGTTCGGCTTGCTGGGACGCATCCCGGATCCTCTCAATGTGATCGCAGCTGGCCTTTTCCTTAACCTTTCCGCGCCGGTGGGAGTCTCGGATGCGCCAGCCGAGGTAATGCGAAGCCGCATGCCGCACTTCCGCGAGCGAGCCCTGCCCCTTGCCCTGCGGAGAGTGAGCACGGCTGGCACGCAGAAAGCCGTCTCCCGTCAAGCTCTCCGCGCGTCCTGCATCCGGAGGGCCGCGTCAGCGGGAATCATTTCGACCACGCCTACGGGATACGACAAGAGAGGGGAACGCTCGTGCTCAGGGCGGACGTCGCCATCGTGGGCGCGGGCGCGGCGGGACTCTCCCTCGCCTACCTGTTGTCCGACCCGCCCCCTGGAAGGCGTCGGCTGGCGGTGCTCCTCATCGACGCCCCGCCAGGTCCCCTGCGACCGCCGCGCCGGACCTGGTGCTTTTGGGAGCGCGGTCGGGGATGGTACGACGACGCCGTGACCGCGTCCTGGCAGAACTTGCGGGTTCACACCCGCACCGGTCACATCATCACGAGTCACATCGCACCGCTGCGTTACAAGATGATCCGCTCCGACGACTTCGAGAACCTGATCGCTCACAGCCTCCGGCAGAGCGACAACGTCCAGTGCATCGAAGCGACCACCGAAGCAGTGGAGGGCATTGCCGGCGGAGCCCTGATCCACGGTCGAACCGCAGGCGGTCGGTCATTGAACGCCCGGGCCCGGTGGGTCTTCGACTCCCGCCCGCTGGGTAGCCTCCCCGCAGGCCGCACCACCTTGCTGCAGCACTTCCACGGCCGGTTCGTCGAATCCGATCAGCCGATCTTCGACCCCGGCACGGCCGAACTGATGGACTTCCGCACGCCGCAGCCCGCCCAGGGGCTCTCCTTTGGCTACGTACTCCCCACCAGCCCCACGTATGCCCTCGTGGAATACACCGAATTCTCCCCCCGACTCCTGTCTCAGCAAGCATATGAAGCCGCCCTGAGCCACTACACCCGAGATGTTCTCGGTCTGCCGGACCTCAAGGTCGTCTCGACGGAGACGGGCGTTATTCCCATGACGGACGCACCCTTCACCCGGCAGACCGCACCATCGGTGTTCCGGATCGGCGCGGCAGCAGGTGCGACCCGCCCGTCGACGGGATACACCTTCGCCGCCATCCAACGCCAGATCCAAACAGTCGCCAACGCGCTGCTGTCAGGGCGGAACCCGCTGCCACCCGCTGCGCACTCCGCCCGCTCCCGGGCCATGGACGCCGTCATGCTGCGCGCCCTGGACAGCGGCCGGGTCGGCGCCGACTTCTTCACCCGCCTGTTCACCCACGTCCCCATGGAACGGCTGCTGCGCTTCCTCGACGGCCGTACCTGTCTCCACGAAGACCTCGCCGTGGGAATGTGCACCCCCGTGCTGCCCATGCTGCGATCCGCCGCAGAACTGCTTTACCTACCCCGCCGGCCCTTCCCCCGCCCGTGATCCGGCGGCGGACCCCTGTGTACCTGCTCAAGGAGACCGCATGACCCTGCTCCGCGACGCGGACCTGGCCGCCGCGTTCGACCATGCCGCCCGCAGCTACGACACGCTGGTGGCCGTCAACCCCGGCTACCACGCACATCTGCGCCGTTCCGCGCGCCGCCTGGGCTTGGCGGACGGCGGCCGCGGCCTGCGGGTACTGGACCTGGGGTGCGGCACCGGTGCCTCGACCGCCGCACTGGCAGCGGTGCTTCCGCACGCCTCGATCACGGCTGTCGATGCCTCGGCCGGCATGTTGGAACGCGCAGCTGTGAAGCCCTGGCCCGGCCACGTCACGTTCGTCCACGCCCCGGCGGAGCAGCTGACAGAGGCAAACGTCGGGAAAGCCTACGACGCGGTGTTCGCCGGATACCTGTTCCGCAATGTTGCCGATCCCGACAGGGTGCTCGCATCGGTGCATGGCCTGCTGGCCGCCCACGGCCGGCTCGCGGTGCACGAGTACACCCTCAGCGGCCGGGCCGGCCACCGAGCGGTGTGGACGGCCGTGTGCGCCGGCATCGTCCTGCCCGTCGCTACCGCCCTGGGCGATGGGCAGT
Source organism: Streptomyces sp. NPDC002580 (assembly GCF_042889485.1). Lineage (NCBI taxonomy): Bacteria > Bacillati > Actinomycetota > Actinomycetes > Kitasatosporales > Streptomycetaceae > Streptomyces > Streptomyces sp. NPDC002580. Next base: position 14,922 of record NZ_JBIAQZ010000016.1, read on the forward strand.
TGTATCGCCACCTATGGCGCAGCGTCGTCGAATTCGACACGGCCGAGGAATTCGCTCGTCGGGTCCAGTCGGCCGGCTTCGACTCCGTTCGGGTGCTGCCCTTGCCGGGATGGCAGACCGGCATCACCCACACGGTCATCGCCCGGCGCGCCACCGGCGACGACGAGGCCGGCGGCCGATGAGGGCGCCGCGGCCACGAGACGTCGCCCGACGCGGCAGAGACCGCCGGGCCTCCACGCTGCTGCCCCGGCCCGGCACCCCACGCGTCGACAGCGCGCAGCCGCCCACCACCGCCGTCGTGGGCGGAGGAATCGCCGGAATGGCGGCAGCGACCGCCCTCGCCGAACGAGGCGTGCGCGTCACCCTCTACGAACGCGAGGCCTCACTCGGCGGGCGCGTAGCCGGCTGGCCGGTCACCCTGCGCGACGGCACCACGGCCACCATGAGCAGAGGCTTCCATGCCTTCTTCCGGCAGTACTACAACCTCCGCGGTCTCCTGCGCAGGACCGACCCTGGGCTGCAGCGGCTGACCGGCCTTGCCGACTACCCCCTGCAACACAGCGGGGGGCTGCACGACAGCTTCCGCAAGGTCCCTCGCACACCACCGTGGAGCGCCATCGGATTTGTCGCCCAGAGCCCGACATTCGCCATCCGCGACCTGTACCGCATGAACCCCCTCGCCGCCCTGCCCCTCCTCGACGTCCGCGTCCCGGAGGTCTATGAGCAACTTGACGGCGTCAGCGCGTACGACTTCCTGCGATCGATCCGCTTCCCCGAAGCCGCCCACCATCTCGCCTTCGAGGTCTTCTCCCGCAGCTTCTTCGCTGATCCTCGGCAACTGTCAGCGGCGGAGATGGTGCTGATGTTCCACATCTACTTCCTCGGCTCCGCCGAGGGACTTCTCTTCGACGTACCCGACGAACCCTTCCCCGACGCTCTCTGGAGACCGCTCGGCGACTACCTGCGGGGCCACAACGTCGACGTCAGGCTGTCCACCCCGGTCGCGACCATCACCCCCACACACGACCAAGGCTTCATCGTCGACTGTGGCGAAGAGCGGTGGTACGACTCCGTCGTGCTGGCCCTGGACACTGCCGGCCTGCAATCCATCGCCAGCAGTTCGCCGGAACTCGGCAGTACGGCATGGCGCCAGAGCGTTGCCCGGCTGCGGACGGCACCGCCCTTCCTCGTCTCGCGGCTCTGGCTTGACCGGCCCGTGGCCCGCGATCGCCCGGGCTTCCTCGGCACCAGCGGTTACGGAACCTTGGACAACGTCAGCGTCCTCGACCGCTGGGAAGGCGAAGCCTCCCGCTGGGCCACTCGCACCGGCGGCTCCGTCGTCGAACTGCACGCCTACGCCCTACCGCACACCTGCGCCCGCGACGTGGAGCAAGAGCGGTTGCTCACCCAGCTTCACACGGTCTACCCCGAGACCCGGGCCGCCCTCGTCGTGGACGAACGCCACGAGTGGCGGACCGACTGCCCGATGTTCCCGGTCGGTGGGTACGCCGACCGTCCCACCGTCCGAACCAGCCACCCCGGCCTGGTGATCGCCGGAGACCTCGTTCGCACAGAGCTGCCCGTCGCCCTCATGGAACGCGCAGCCACGAGTGGCTTCATGGCCGCCAACGCATTGCTGGAACAGTGGAACGTCCAAGGGCAGGTTCTGTGGACGGTGCCCCGGCGAGGCCGCAATGTCGCCTTCAGGGCTATGACGATGATGGGCACGTTTTTCTAACGGGTAGCCGAACGGCTTTCGTGGACCGAACCTGCTTCCGGTCTGCGAGCAGCACTCGCCCAAGACGTCCTGTGCCGTGAGGGCCGGACGCCTTCGGACATCCTCAGCGATGTCGAACACCGCCCGCCTGCCAGGACACTGCGTGCCCAACTTCAAATACTGGCGCCGGGCCACACCCCCAGCGATCTCTGTCGGCTCGGTACGGCCACCCTGCACAAGGTTTGAAATCGCCTGAGCGGAACACACGGTGTTCTGACACAGCCTTTATATGACCAGGTAGGAGACACGTCATGGGCATCATCGCCTGGATACTCATCGGTCTGCTCGCGGGCATCATCGCCAAGGCCCTCATGCCCGGCAGGGACCCGGGCGGCATCATCATCACGATGCTCATCGGCATCGCCGGAGGCCTCCTCGGCGGCTGGCTCGGCAAGGTCATCTTCGGCGTCGACTCCATCGACGGCTTCTTCGACCTGTCCACCTGGATCGCCGCCATCGTCGGCTCGCTCATCCTCCTCGCCCTGTACCGGGTCCTCACCGGAAACCGCCGCCACGCCTGACCCCACTCCCGCACCTTCGGCGAAACGGCTCCGCCCTCCCCTCACCGGAGGACGGAGCCGCCGCCTTTTCCGCCCCGCCCGAAGCGTGTAGGACGCCCCGGCGAGCTGCGGATACGTAGGCATCAGATGCTCGAGGCGCGCACCGGTCGGCGCGCGCGGGGTGCGGGTACCGAAGAGGGCCGGCGGCGCAAACGTGAAGCTCGGCCCAGCATCGGGTTCTCATCTGCGGTTGTATCGTGCCCAAACGGTCGGCGGTGGTCGGCCCGGACGGTACGGGGTGACAGCTCGTGTTCCTCAGCCTGTGCCGGACCGGCCCATCCGCGGCACGGGCCGCCCTGGAACAGATCCGGGGGGACGGCAACGCGTCTCGCCCCCGCGTCATGGGCAAAAGGGCCGTCGCCCGCTCCGGTCTGCCCGTACGCGGTCCTGCTCAACATCCTCGCGGAACCCCTGCCGCACAGGGGCATCCCCGGTTTCATCCCCGCGTGGGAGAGCAGAGTGGCAGCGCAGGGCTGGATCCGGCGGGGCCGGGGCACCTCAGAAAGGGCGGGTCGTGGACCCGCCGGCCGCCGGCAGGACGGCCGGTCGGCAGGGAGAGAGGAGATGGCGGTGCCGGAGCACACGGAGGCCGATGGGAGAACCGCCCCGGATGCGCGTGCTGCCACGCTCACGGAGGTGCTGAAGGCCATCGGAGCCGGAGCGTACGTCGTCGACGAGCGGGGGCGCATCATCGCGGTCAACGCCCGCGCCGAAGACCTGCTGGCCCGGACAGCCGGCGATCTGCTCGGCCATGACGCGCACGACCTGCTGCACAGGGACGTCCACGGTCAGCCCCTGCCGAAAACCCGGTGCCACATGCGGCGGGCTTTCCACGCCGGCCGCATCGCCTGGGCCGAGAAGGACCACTTCGTCCGCGGGGACGGCTCCGTCCTGCAGGTCTCCTGGACGATCACTCCCTACGACACCGGTGACGAGGCGAGCGGCGCGCTGGTGGTCTTCCACGGCGCCACCCGAGGGCCGGAAGCGGATGCGCGGCCGGAGGCGGCGGCCGGGCCGCTGCCGGAGCTGGAGCGGCTCGCGCTGCTGGCGGAGACCACCACGCGGCTGACCTCCACCTTGGACGCCGAGGAGGCGCTGCGCCGACTGGTGGCGCTGGTGGTGCCACGACTGGCGGACTGGGCCGTCATCGACCTGATCACCGAGCGCGACGAGGTGTGGCGCAAGGCCGTCGTCCACGCCGAGGGCGACAGCCTGGTGTACCACGAGGAACTCCAGGGCCCGATGCCGCCGATCCCGGAGGAGTCGCCGATGCCGCTGTCGCGGGCGCTGCGCGGAGCCGCTTCCACCCTGGCCGGCCCCCAGACCTACCGGCGGGAGCCGGACTCCGGTATCGCGGTGGAGCAGCGCAGGCTGTTCGACGCCACCGGCATCCGCTCGGCAGCCATCGCCCCCATCCACAGCGCCCGCGAGGTCCTTGGGGCCCTCACCCTGGGCCGCGCCGGGCATCCGGGGGACTTCACCCCGGCGGATCTGCACCTGATCGAGGACATCACCCGCCGTGCGGGCCTGGCTCTGGACAACGCCCGTCTCTACCAGCGCCAGCGCAAGGTCGCCGAGACCATGCAGAACCATCTGCTGCCCCAGATGCCGCGTGTGCCGGGACTGGAGATGACCGTTCGCTATCTGCCCGCTCCCGACGCCTCGCAGGTGGGCGGCGACTGGTACGACGCCTTCCCCCTGTCCGACGGCGCCACCGCCCTGGCCATCGGTGACGTGGTCGGACACGATCTGGAGGCCGCGGCGGGCATGGCGCAGGTCCGCAACATGCTGCGTGCCTACGCCTGGTCGCAGACCAAGCCCCCCAGCCGGATCGTCGAACGCCTCGACGAGGCGATCCGGCACATCACCGACGTCACCATGGCCACCATGATCCTGGCCCGCCTCGAGGAGGCGGACCACGGCCGGTGGAAACTGTCCTGGAGCAATGCCGGTCATCCGCCGCCACTGTTGATCAGCCACGATGGCCTGGCCGAATACCTCACCGACGGTCACGGCCTCCTCCTGGGCGTCAAAGCGGCCCCCCGTCCCGACGCGACCACCCTGCTGCCACCCGGATCCACCCTCGTGCTCTACACCGACGGTCTCATCGAAGAGCTCGGCCACACCATCGACGAGGGCCTGCAGCGGCTGCGCCGGCACGCCGCAGCACTGGCCCACCGCCCCCTGGCCTCCTTCACCGACCAGTTGCTGCGTCGGGTCCGACCGGCCGAAAACGACGACGATGTCGCCCTCCTTGCCCTGCGGACCCCGGTGCCCCGCGCGTGACCGCTCCCGACCCCTCATCGCGGGCGCCACGCGGCAGGGGCCGCGATAGGGGGCTGGGCCGTGCATCGAGTCGTGACCAATCTGCGGAACCGCCCCTCGCACCGGAGCCCGACCCCGCAGACCCCTCTGCCCGACACCAGCGCAACCGGCCGACAACAAGCGGGAGTTCACCGGCCGTACCTGCCGACCGGCCAGAGTACGGCCCCTGCCCCGAGCGCCTGCACCAGCAGTCCGCGGACCCGATCCGGCGGTTCACGACCCACGCGCAGCAGCGGTGGCGACTCCCCCGTGCATGGCCCTGTGAGGTTGGGGACGCGACTGACGGGTGGTTTTCCTGCGAGCACGGTGCGCCGACTGTGGTGAATGCGGTACGCAGCCATAGCGGGAACGCGTCACGCCGCTGGGATGCACATGGGCAAGGACGCGCTCACCGCCCTGGAGAACACTGCCGCCGAAGAAGGCAAGGCCAGAACGGTTCACCTCGCCCCTGACCACAATCGCCACCCACCGGCCTCCCTCCTGACCGCCAGGCAAACGACCGACAGCCCACAACCCGCCCCCGCACCGACGAAAATCCAAGTCCATGAGCCCGCCGGCCGTGACGCCGACCTCTCCAAGGAGAGGAACACCGTCGAGCGCCTGATCAACAAGCTCGAGGCCTGGCGAGGCATCGCCGCCAGATACGACAAGACCCCGGACAGCTACCTCGCCGGCCTCCGATTGCGCGCCTCGGTGATCTGGATCGAAGGCCTCACCCGAGGCGCCCCTTGATCACAGCCCTGTCATGCTCTACGGGCGGGCGTAAGGCCGGGTCATGACCTCCATATTGTGACCGTCCGGGTCGTCGAAATAGGCGCCGCGACCACCGAACAGATCGTTTACCCGGCCGGGATCGGTGTGGCCGGGGTCCGCGTAGTGGGTGACCCCGACCGCGTTCAGACGGGCGATCACGGCGTCGAACTGCTCGTCAGACACGAGGAAGGCGTAGTGCTGCGACTGGATCGGCTCGTCCCTCTTCTCGCAGTAGTCGAGCGTCACGCCGTTGCCGAGGTCAACTGGCAGGAACGGCCCAAACGGTGCGCCGACCTCCAATCCCAGGATCGCGGCGATGAACTCGGCGGACAGGTGGCGATCGCTCGCGTAGACAGCCGTATGGTTCAGCTGGACGCCGGCATGCGGGTGCGGCTGGTTGTAGGACATCAGTGGTGTGTCTCCGGTCTTGGGATCCGTTTGAAAGGCGCCATACGCAGGCGCCGGGAGCAAGGACGCGGAGAAGGGGGCGGGCCTCTGGCCCGCCTCGGGCTCACGCCGAGGCCGGGAAACCCACTCGTGCATGGCCCAAGGCCGACCCGGCAGTCACGCCACCGACCTTAGTGATCACCGCAGGCGAGGGCAACACCGGCCCTCGGCCGCGCTCTGACCGCTCCCGACGGCTCGCCGGAGCAGGCACGGCCGACCGCTCCTCCCGGCCTGGCAGAAGCCCGCGCCGGACCGACCCGCAGCGAACGACGGATCATCAAGGCCCGCGCCCTACGCCGGTGAGAACCGGCCCGCCTCGCCCACCTGCTGCACCTGCTGTCCTCGACCGTGCACCGCATCCTGACCCGCTACCGCCCGGCCCGGCTCCGACAGGCGGGTGCGATCGGGCTCGATGAGCTTCAAAATGTCACAGGCGTAGGCAACGGTGTCGGGCCCTCGTGCGGCTGCGATCTCGGCGTAGAACAGCCATAGCCCCTGCCGGGCAGTCTGCCGGCACGCTTCCGAGACGTCTTCGTCGTCGTTGTCGACGAGTCTCAGCAGCAGATCAAGGATTTCGGTCCTCGCACCGACGGACAGCTCTTGTGCAAGGGCTGCCATCAGCACCGACGCAGCAGGGACGGCGGGCTCCTGCGGAAACGACTGGATCATGAGGTGGTTCTCGAGGCCGAGAGCCTGCGCCTCTCCTCGCCCCTTCGCGGCTGCCAGCAGCAGGAAGTCACCAGCCAAATGAGCCGCACCGTGTTCGCACGCGCATCGGAGCGCGGCCCAGTCGTACCTGTCCAGCTCAGCCTTCATAAGCTCACCGCCGTTCAGCGCGTACCTCCACGATGGTCACCGCGACAGCCCTGTTTCCATCCGCCTGTCGCAACTCGCACGCCGGCGGAGCCGGATCGCCACCGGAGGGGAGTGCCTCGGTGACGGTACCCGGCCCGACGACCTCGGCGTCCGGTCTCTCGCGAGACGAGGGCCCGCCCGTCGACCTTCGGCGAGAACCGCTCAGCCTTAGGTGAGAGGGGACAGCACTCCCGTGACATCGAAGACTGCTCTGTTGCCATCGAAGTGCGACCAATGCCGGTGCTACTCGCCGAGCATGTCGGCATTCATGCGAGATCTCGATGGTCCGCGGGACGGACGTGTGAGCAACTGACCCGCACCGACGGCGACGTAAAGCACGACCAGAACCCCGAGTCCGAGGTCGAGCCAGGCGCAGGACGCGCCCCTGAACAGTGAGGTCCAGGCCCGGCCACCCGCGACAGACCCGGCAACCACCAGCAGCACCGACATCACGGCAGACAAAGCCTTCGCAGCCCTGGGCCGCCGCTCTTCGAGCAGGTCACCACCCGCGTTGAGCGCGACTACCGCAGGGAAGACATCGTGCGGCTCCAGGCGCCCCGCCCCGATCGCGTCCACGCTGTTGATCAAGACGCCAATCGAGCCGACGACCAGCACACCCCGGGATATACGGCGGCTCATCAGTCCTCGCTTGCAGTCGAACCTCGGTGGCACCGGATCAGTCTTCGCTGCCGCGGGTGTCCCGTCTCACTGAAGATTGACCAGTCTCACCGAACTTCGGGCGGCGAGTTGCAAAGGCTACGCGGACGACTGGTGCTGCCATGCGTGCGGTCCTTCGCCGTTCGGGATCGTGCGGCATCTCATTCAGGAGCCGAGCCCTCGCCCCTGCCTCGGCTTCCTCGAACTCTCCTGCCGCACACAGATCCCGGAGCCGGTCCAAGGCCGCCCTCTGCGATGGGGCCACCCTCCCCCTGACCTGCCTGCGCCACGCGCGGTCCCACCCCGTACGTATCGATCTCACAAGCCGCGAGGCTACGGGAGCCGGATTCCCGCTGCCGCCCAGGCACCCGCAAAACCGCCCACCGCGACCTCCGACCTCCGACCTTCAGAGAGATGGAGCACGGGCGGTCTCTCCTGGTGAAACTTCGACGAGACGAACAGGTCGGTCGTCGAACTGCGGTGAGAGCGGTGCATCTTCGCTGAGACAGATCAGCGGGACCGCCGGCCGGCAGACGCAGGTCCCAGCCCGTCCCCTGGTGTCACGCTGTCGCGCCGGACCGCCGAGCGGCACCGCCGCTCCAGCACTGGGCTGGCAGGCCGGCTGCGGTCCATCGCGATCGAGCAGTGCCGCATCAGGCAACATTCGCCCCGCCGGTGGGTACTGTGCCGACGTGGCGGATGAGAAGGACAGCGGGAACGGCTCGATCCGGCGACGTCCATGGGACCTGGTGTGGGACTTGGTGGTGGAGACCGTCCTGCTGGAGCTCGCCGGTCTCGCCCTCCTGGGGGTTGCCGCCCTGTTGGCGTGGTCGTTCGGCTGGCTGTCCGGCACTGGTCTCGCCACGTTGCCTGTGGGCATGCTGGTGACCTGGCCTGCAATCTGGTCTGCGGTGGTGCTGTACCGCGCGGGGCCGCCCCGACGGCTCGCCGTCGTTGCCGCTGTCCTTGCGCTGGCAGCGGTGACACTGCTCGTGGCTGCAGCAGCGAACTGGGCCTTCCCGACGCTGACCGGCTCAGAAGCCGGTATTTTCATCGGCTACCTTGTCGCGATACCCGTCGGCGCGGCTGTGTTCGCGTGGTGCCTCAACAGGACGAACGCTGCCTGACGCGGCACTCCAGGCGGACGTCCGGCCGCACGGCTGCGCCGCCGCCTGCGGCTGGTCACGGGCCGGACCCGGCCGCTCAGGCCACTCGCGGCACCGACGGCGCCAAACCGTGCGCCGCAGGTGCTGGTAGTGCCTGGTCAGCTGGTAGTGCCTGGTCAGGTCGGTTGTGGTGGTGCGTGTCCTTCGGGCGGGGTGCGGCGCTAGGGTGAGGTGACCCCCGGAGTGTGGACACAGGGGTTCATGCTGCGGGTAAGAGCTTGACCAGCCTGTGGTGCTGCTGTTCGGATGAGGCCGGGGCAGCGGTCACCATACGTGGTCGTCGGGCCGGCCACGGCGGCCGCGGCCGGCCTTCCCTCCTCGCTGACGCGATGGGCGCGCTCCTGCCCCGAGGTGCAGGCTGCTCGGCCGGCTGTCAGCGGCGGCCTGTTCAATGGCCGCCATGAATGTTCACGAGCTGGTGTCCGTGCTGGCCGATCCCGATGTCCTACGTGCCCGTTGTCGGGCGCTGGCGCTGCTCGACGTTGTGCTCGGCGGTTCCGCTCCGAGGCACGACTACTTCCCGGGCTGGCGTGCGGGCGTGGACTTGGCCACGATGGAGAACGGCTCCGGTGATCTGTACGGGGTCGTCTTCGATCCGGCCGGGGTCTTTCTCTACGGTTTCGACCATGAATGCGATGCCACGCCGTGGCGTGAGTGGCCCAGGGCGCACTGGCCTGGGCTGCTGGAGGGTCTGCCTGCTGCGCTGGCGCACTATCCGGACGATCCGGAGCTGCAGTTCGAGGGGTTCTTTGACGCGACGGTGTGCGTGTGGCGCGAGGCGGATGCGGCTACGTGGCGATGCGGTCCGGTGGTGTTCGCGCCAGGGGAGTCGGATGGGGCCGGTTGGCTTTTCAGGGCGCTGACCGACGGCAGTGCCGAGACCGTCTGCAGTGACGCTGAGGACTACTACGAGCGGCCGGTGGACCGGCAGGCTGTTGCCGCGATGCTGGCGGGTGCCCCGCTGGACCGTCGGACGGTCAGGGTGCTCAATCCGGTGACGGGCTTCGAGGCGGTAGCCGACCGTGCCCGCTTGCTCGGCTACGTGGTGGCGGATGCCTGAACGTGACGAGGGGTCTCACACGGGCTTGTGGTCGAGGTACAGGAAATCCCGGTGAGATTGATTTGCCCACCGGCGATCCGCGATCGTGAGCCGCAGGCGTCGGTCTGGCCGCCTCCACGGCCAGCACCCGCAGGGACAAGCCGCTGCTGACGTTCAAGCAGATCGACGTGGTGGTCGCGTGGACCGTGGACGTACCGGTGAAGCGGCCGGACGGCGCCGACTACGAAGCTCCGCACATGGCCAGCGCGGTTCGCGCCAGCCCGCGCAGCCAGGCGTGGGCGTGGTCGGTGTCGTAGCGCTGATGCCACGACAGGTATATCGGTGCCGACGGCAGTTCGAGCGGGAGGGGGAGCACGACCAGGCCGAGGTCGGCGACCGCTGACCTCGTGGTGGCCTCGGGGACGCTGATCAGGAGATCGGAGCCGCGCGCGAACTCCAGCGCGGCCGCTTCCGTGGGCGCGGTCGCCACCACGCGGCGGGTGAGGCCGAGCCGCGCGAGGGCGTCGTCGATGGCATTGCTGAGGTTTCCACGTCGCGAGACGGTGACGTGCTCAGCGGCGGCGTACCGCTGTGCGGTGACGGTCCTGACGCGGGTGAGGGGGTGCCCCTGCCTTGCGACGATGACGAGGCGGGTCTCGCCCACGTTCTCGGCACTGATGTCCGGTGCGCTCGGGCGGTTGGCGTTCGCCTCCAGGTCGACCTCGCCGCGCCGCAACTCGGGTGTGTCGATGCTCGATTCCGCGACAAAGCGCAATCGCACGCCCGGCGCCTGCCCGCGCACGGCCGCGAGCAGCGCGGGGCCGCTCAAGGCGACCAGGGAATCGTGCCAGCGGAGTGTGAATGTGCGCTCCAACGTTGCCAGATCGATTTCACGGCTCGGTGCCAGCACCCCTTGGACCTGGTGCAGCAGCTCATGCACCTGTTCCCGGACGGCGATCGCATACGGCGTCGGGGTCATCGTGCGGCCGGTGCGCACCAGGATCTGATCCCCGGTCGTGCGCCTGATCCGGCCCAGACTCCGGCTCATCGCGGGGGCGGTGACATGCAGGCGCGCCGCCGCCCCGGTCACGCTGCCCTCCTCCAGCAGCGCGTCGAGCGCGGCGAGCAGATTCAAATCCAATTGCATGTGAGTAATCCTAGACGTGCCTGACATGCATTTGAAGTTAATCGTGAGGGTGCATAGCGTTGACGCGAAAGCGCAGGAAACAACGCGCAGTTCAGCCCTCGATCGGCCTCAGCACCCTTCCTCAGACGGGAACACCACCATGTCCGAAACGCTTCAGACCACTGACGTCGCCGCCTCCGACGCCGATCTGCTCGCCCAGACCGTGATCGCCGTGCGTGAGGCGGGTTCGGCGCTGCGCGAGCGCTTCGGCGAGGTGGTCCGCTACCAGAGCCGCGAAGAGCTGATGCGCGTGCTCGCCGTCAACGACGACACGGCCCTCGACATCCTGCGCCCCCGCCTCACGCGGCTGCGCCCGGAGGCCGGCTGGGTGGAGGACGAACTGGACGGCGGGGCGCTGCCGCCCGGCGAGTGGTGGATCGTGGATCCGGCCGAGGGCAACGTCAACCACCTGCACGCCCTGCCGGAGTGGGCGGTGACCGCCACCCTCGTGCGTGAGAACCAGCCGGTGCTCACCGTGGTGCACCTGCCGTTGACCGGCGAGACCTACACCGCGCTGACCGGCGCGGGCGCCCTCCTCGACGGTCGGCCGCTGCACGTCTCCCGGACCGCGGACCTCGGCCTGAGCATCGTGGCCACCAGCCAGGCCCGGCCGGACGAGGACGAAGAAGTCGTGCGACGCGTCGGCTCCTCGATCACCGCGATGCTCTTCGACGCGCTCGTCGTCCGCGTCGCCGTGCCCGCGACCCTGCACCTGCTGAACGTGGCCGCCGGCCGCATCGACGCCTTCTGGCAGTTCGCCGGAGCCCGCGCGGACCTGCTGCCCGGCGTGCTGCTCGTCACCGAGGCCGGCGGACGGATCTCCGACGCCGAAGGTCGCCCCTGGACCCCCCAGAGCCAGAGCTTCCTGGCTGCCGCGCCCGGCGTCCACGCCGAGGCCGCATCCACGCTCTCGCGCTGACCGCGCACCACAACCGGCACCCACGAAAGGACCAGAACCTCATGACCACGATCGCAGTTCTCGGAAACGGCCGCGTCGGCGGCAACCTGGCCGCAGCCCTCGCCCGGGCAGGACACGAAGTGACCGTGGCGGACCGCACGCCGGGCGTCACCGCCGACGCCGCCCGGACTGCCCGGATCGTCATCAACGCCACCCCGGGTGCCGGCTCGTTGGACCGGCTCGCCGCTCTGCGCGAAGAACTCCGGGACAAGATCCTCGTCGACGTCTCCAACGCCACCACCGACGGACCGGACGGACTGCCCGCCGATCTGATCTACCCCGGCTCGAGCCTCGCCGAACAACTCCAGGAAGCGCTCCCCGAAACCCGCGTCGTCAAGACACTCAACACCATGCTCTTCCCGGTGATGACCTCGCCGGCCACGCTCCCCCAGACTCCGACTGCGTTCCTCTCCGGCGAGGACGTGCAGGCCAAGCAGACCGTCCGCGAACTGCTCACCGACCTCGGCTGGCAAAAGGAATGGATCACCGACCTCGGCGGGATCCAGACCGCCCGCGCCACAGAGGCCGCGATCCTGTTCGTACCGCACGTGATCCGGTCCGCCGGATTCACACCCTTCGCGATCTCAATCGCCCGCTGACTGTCGAGCCGCGCTGGCTGGAGGTAGCCGGAGACGGCGCGGGGCTGGATGGTCTTGCAGGTTCCGCCAGCCGTGGATCCGGACCATGTACGCGGCGGCGGCCTCGATGAGGTCTGCCCACCCTCCCCCACCCGGAACCGGATCGAACGCGACTTCGCCCCCGAGGCGGTTCGGCGGCTGAAGGCGTCTTCCGAAGGTGACCTCACCGTCGGCGGGGCCGCCCTCGCCGCCCACGCGATCGCCGCAGGGCTGGTGGACGAGTACCACCTGTTCGTCGGCCCCACCGTGCTGGGCGGCGGCAAGCCCTTCCTCCCCGACGAGGCCCGGCTCCGCTTCGAGCTCCTGGACGAACGCCGGCTCACCAGCGGCGTGGTCCACCTCCGTCACCACACCCAGCCGTGAGCACCCGGTGCAGCCCGGCCGGGGCAGATCGGGTGCGCCGGGTGCTCAGCCAATCTGCCCCTGGAGGACCTGGCGGGCGATTCTCAGCTGCCTGTCCCGCAGCGCGGTGCGGTCCTTGAGCACGTCGGGGTGATCGTCGAGCCAGCGCTGCTGCATCACGGCGAGTCTGGCGTAGGCGGTGCGCAGGTATCCGGTGTCCTGCTTGCAGTGGACGTCCGCCTTGGTCGCGGGGTGGGTGCGGATGTCCGCGTCGGGCGGCAAGGCTCTGATCAGGTCGAGGGGGTCTTTGGCCTGGACGCGGTTGGTGAGCATGCACTGCCGCCAGTCCTCGTTCGCCTTGCGGAAGAGGGAGTCGTGCTTGAGCCACTTGAACGCTGTCTGCTCCCCTTCGTCGAGCTGCATCCGCAGTTCCGTCCACCGCACCCGGCCGTCGCCCAGCATGTGCTTCTCCGCCTCGGCCTGGCAGCCTCCCGCCGGCATGGTCACCTTGAGCAGCTTGCCCTTGACGGAGATCTCGTTTCCGGGTTTGCCGTAGAGGGCGCGGTTGAAGGCCTCTCCTTGCGGCTGCTCCGGTGGCGCCTGCGTCTGGCTGTCCGCCCCGATTTCTTCGAGGGTCTCGAGACCGAACGGAGTCGGGCGGGACACCGCCGCGTCACCCGCCTTCGCCACGGGAGCGGGCTTGAGGGTGAATCCGCGCTCGGCCATGCAGGCGACGAGGACCTGCTGCTGGGCGGTCGCGATCTGTTCGCCGCTCTGGGTCCAGGCGTAGAGCTGGGCGTAGATCGGCGGACGCAAGCCCTGTTCGGCCAGCACGGCCGGGGACGGCGGACGATGGGGTCGGGGTTCGGGGTTCTGGGCCCTCGCGTCGGCGAGCGCCCAGATCGTTGCGCCCACCGTGACGGTCAGGACGCAGGCGGCGATGTGCCGGCGAGTGCCGTGGAAGCTCAGTGCCATGGGAATCCTGTCGAGGTCCGGAACGTGCGGGCCCGGTTTGCGCCGGGCCCGCCGTTCACAGAGGTCAGAAGCAGTCGGTCGACGTTCGGCCCGGGAGCGTCAGCCGGCTGGCCCGGTTCCGGAGGTCAGCGGGCAGCGGATCGCCGTTCTGCCTGCCCGCCTGGTCGACGGTGGAGGCGGAGTCGACGTAGTGACCGGGGTTGAGGCAGAACAGGAAGCCCGTTTTGTTGGTGTTGTCCCAGTAGTGGCTCTCGTAGTTCCCGGTGCTTGAATTGCTGGCCGAGTAGACGTTGTTGTCGACCGTGTAGTTGCGACCGACCCCGCTCACGTTGTACTCGTCGAAGGTGTCGTTGGAGAAGTCCGGATCGGAGTTGAAGAAGGACTGCCGTGCGGAGTTGATGTCGGTGTAGAAGACGCAGTGGTAGCCGGAGGCGCAGTTGGGGCCGGCGGCCGAGGGGGACGCGCCGACCAGTCCGAGCGTGGCGGTCATGGCGGCCACTCCTGCGACTGCCGCGAACTTTGTACGCATGTGCTGTCCTGCCTTCCCAGTGATCTGCTGATGGGTGTTCTGACCGCTTCTGGAGCGGAACCCGAGCTTCACGCTGTGTCCCTTCGCGTTCTCTGCGACTCCGACGTCATCTCCACGGCGGGGGTGCCTGTTGGACTGGTCGGAGTCGTTCTGGAGGGGCGCACCCGTTCCTTCCTTGACCGGAGGGCCAGGAGACGGTGGGCCCGGTATGGGAAGCGATCGTTGTGAGACGCGGTATAGGACCCGTATAAGTCCTGATGGGGATATGTGCGGCAGGTGATCGGGCGTTGCTTCGGCCGGCTGCGCATCGTGGATCTTTGGGGCATGCGGCCGGGGGTGCCGGCCCGGGAGGCCGCACCAGGCGGCAGTTTGCTGATCCACGTCAGTGCGGCGTCATGCGTGGGTCGGGCGGGCCGGCACGGGTGTCTGCGTCGGAGGGCTGGTGTACCTTCGGGCCGCCTGCGTTGATCCGTGCAGCCTTGGGGGGCGGCCGAGTGGAGTTGGGGATTCTGGGGGACCTGACGGTCCGTCGCGGGGGCTTGCCGGTCGACATCGGATCGCCCAAGGTGCGTCTGCTGCTCGCGGTCCTGCTGAGCAGGCCCGACCGGCCGGTGCCTTCGGAGTTCCTGATGACCGCACTGTGGGGCGAGCGACCGCCGCGCTCGGCGCGTAAGAACCTGCAGCTGTACGTCCATCTGCTGCGCAAGGCCCTGGGCCCGGAGCGCATCGAACGGCAGGGCGACGGCTATCGCGTGGTGGCGGAGGATGCGCTGGACGCCACGCGGTTCGAACGGCTGGCGCTCCAGGCGGAGGAGGCCCTGCGACAGGGTGAGACAGCGGGCGCGCAGGAGTTGCACGGTGAGGCGCTGCGGTGCTGGAACGGTCCGGCGTTCGCGGAGTTCCTGGATACCGAAGCCGTCGCGACCCGGGCTGCCCGGCTGGAGGAGCTGCGTCTTGCCGTGCATGAGCGGTGGGCCGATTGCGGTCTGGCCCTCGGCAGGCATGCCGAGGTGGTCGTGGAGCTGACGGAGCTGCTGCCCCGGCATCCCTTTCGGGAGTCGCTCCGCGGCCAGCTCATGACGGCCCTGTATCGCTCGGGCAGGCAGGCCGAGGCGTTCGAGCTCTACCGGCGGACCCATGCGCTGTACGGGGCCGAACTGGGCGTCGAGCCCGGCCCGGGTCTGCAGCGTCTGCACCAGGCGATGCTCCGCGGCGATGAGGGCCTCATGCCCTCTCAGGTCCCCGTCGCGGCACTGGTGCCGGTCGGGGCCAACCCCTACCGGGGCCTGCCGGCGTTCACCTCCTCGGATCACGACCGGTTCTTCGGCCGTGACCGGCTGTGCGGGCTGCTGTGGGAGCGCGTGGAACGCTTCCCGGTGGTCGTCGTGTTCGGCGCGTCGGGATCGGGGAAGACCTCGCTGCTGGCGGCGGGCCTACTGGGCCGGATCCGGCGGGACACGACCGCTCGGTGGGAGCCGGTCATGATGACGCCGACCGACCAGCCGGTGAAACAGCTGGCGGCCGCGCTCGCCGAGCACGACCGGCCCGCCGGTCAGGTGCTGCTGGTGGTCGATCAGTTCGAGGAATTGTTCACCGTGTGTTCCGATCCCACGGTACGGGAGGAATTCGTCGCCGGGCTGTTAGCGGCGTCCCATGCCGGAACGAGGGTCGTGCTCAGTGTCCGTGCGGACTTCTTCGTCCAGATGACCGGGCTGAGCGAGCTGGCGCCGGCGCTGATGAGCGAGGCGCAGCTGCTGGTCGGTCCGCCGTCGGCCGCGGAACTGCGAGAGCTGATCGTCCGGCCGGCGGATCTCGAGGGCTGCTCGGTCGACGCCGATCTGCTGGCGACCGTGGTGGCGGAGGCCTCCGGCGCTGCCGCCGCGCTCCCGTTGGTGTCCCACGCGCTGCGGGAGACCTGGCGCAAGCGGGCCGGCCGCACCCTGACCCTCGCGGCGTACCAGGCAGGGGGCGGGATGCACGGTGCGATCGCCCAGACCGCCGAGCACGTCTATGCCGAGCTCGAACCCGCCGAGCAGGATCTGGTGCGCCGGCTCATGCAGCGGTTGATCAGCCTGGACGAGGACGGGGTGCGGGACAGTCGGCGACGGGTCCCGCAAACCGAACTCGACGGGATGGGCCCGGCCGCGGCGGTCGCGGATGTGGTCGACGAGCTGGTGGCGGCGCGCCTGGTGGTCGTGGACGAGGATCGGGTGGAGATCGCCCATGAGGCGCTCATCGTGGCGTGGCCCAGGCTGCGGGCCTGGCTGAGCGAGGACCGCCGGCGTCTGGTCGTACGGCAGCGGCTCACCGCCGCGGCCCGAGTCTGGCAGCAGTCGGGGCGGGACGCCGGAGGGCTCTATCGGGGCTCGGGGCTGGCCGAGGCGCGCCCGCACCGCTCGGAGTTGAACCTTCTGGAGCGTGAGTTCCTCGACGCCAGCGAGGAGCTGGCCGAGTCCGAACTCGCTGCGGCGCGGCGCCGGGTCCGTCGGCTGAGGGTCCTGGCGATAGTGCTGGCGGTGCTGCTGGCGGCGACCGTGGCCGGGGGCGGTGCCGCCTGGCAGCAGCGGCAGGTGGCACAGCGCGAGCACCTGACCGTCCTGGCCCATCAGGCGGCGCTCACGTCGCGCTCGCTGGTCGCCACCGACCCGGACGTCGCCCGGTCGCTCGCCCTGGCCGCCTATCGGCTGCATCCCGACGCCGACACCCTGGGCGCGGTGATCAGTACGTCGGCGTCCGCGCAGCCCAGCGTCGTACTCAACACGAACGGGCCCGCGTCGTTCGGCCTGGCCCTGTCCCCTCACGGCTCGTTGGTGGCCGCGGCCACCAGCGACGGCACCGTGGAGCTGTGGGATCCGGAACGACACAGGAGGCTGGCCTCCTTCACCGAGCATGTCGTCAAGCCGCTCCCCCAGGGGTTCTTCGCACTGAGGGTGGCCTTCAACGCCGACGGTACCCGGCTGGCGTCCCTGGCCCGGTCGAACAATCCGAAGCAGCCGACCTCAGGCTCGGTCGTCGTGCGGGAGGTCCGGTCGAGGAAGGTGCTGTTCAAGCAGGTCGTGTCCGGCGACCTCAGCAACGGTCTGGCCTTCAGCGCCGACGGCACGGTCGTGGCCTACGGCACCGGCGAGGGCACACGGGTGGCCACGCTGGGCGGTGGCAAGGCCGTGTTCCTGCCCACCGGTATGCCCGCGGCACTCAGCCTGGCCGGCGATCAGCGCTCGCTCGCCGTCACCCGTACCGATGGGACGGTGGCCGTCTGGGACGTCGAAACCGGTCGCCGTCGCTTCGAGTTGAACACCGAAGGCGCCCAGGTGGCCCGGTTCGGCTCCACATCCGACGTCCTGGCCACGGCCTCCGAAGAACACGGCATCAGGTTCTGGCGGCTGACCGGCCGCTCGGCCCGCCAGTTCGCCGACCTCCCGGTGCAGACGGCCTTCCCCTGGATGATCTCCGCGCCGGTCGGTGATCGGATCGCGATCGCCGACGAGGAGGGCATGATCTCGATCTGGGACTACCGGCGCCGCGAGCAGATCGCCCGCCACGCCGACCGCTACCGCTCGGAGACCATGGCTCTGGACCTGGCACCGGACGCGAGCACGGTGGTCTCGGGCGGCCTGGGACGCACCATCGTGGTGCGCCGGACGGCCCTTCCCTTCAGCGGTCACGGCGGCGCCGTGAACGACGTGGACGTCAGCCCCGACGGCCGGCTCGTCGCCTCCGCCGGCGACGACAGGTCCGTACGGATCTGGAATGCCTCCGGTGCTGCCGAACGGCTGCTGGGCGGACACTCCGACCATGTCAAGGCCGTCGCGTTCAACCCGGACGCCACGGTGCTGGCGGCCGTGACGCGCGACCACACCCTGACTCTGTGGAACCCGTCGACCGGGCGGCGCCACACCACCATCGCCTTCACCGGTATAGGCACCGGCACGGACGTCGCCTTCAGCCCGGACGGCAGCACGGTCACCGTGATGTCCCTGGGAGGAACGTTCCGCTGGAGGGTCGACGACCCGGCACACCCCCGTCCACTGCCGGCGCCGGCCGGCCCGCGCACCTCGACCGCCATGGCCTACCCCGCTCGGGGCGGCCTCCTCGTCGCGAGCACACCGGCCGGCGGCATCGCCGTGTGGAGCACCGCCGACGACCGACTGGTGAAGGCCTTCCCGGCCACGCAGGGGTCCACGCAGGACATCGCGACCACTCCGGCGGGCGATCTGATCGCCACCGCCGGCTCGGACCACACGGTGCGCCTGTGGTCGACCCGGACATGGAAAAGCAGGGGCACCCTGACCGGCCACACCGCAGCGGTCGGCACGCTCGCCTTCAGCAGGGACGGACGCCTCCTCGCCTCGGCAGGTGAGGATCACACCATCGTCGTCTGGGATGTACGAACCCGCCGGCGCATCGCCACCCTCACCGGCCACTCGGCAGACGTGCAGGGCTTGGCGTTCACCCCGGACGGAACCCTGCTGTCCGCGGGTGCCGACCAGCGCATCATCCACTGGCCGCTGACCGCGACCGAAGCCATCCGGCGCATCTGCCGAGCCACCGCCCTACCGCCCACCGCGGCGCAACTCGACCGCCACCTCCCCGGCCAGGACACCGGCGCGCTCTGCCCGCAGCCCTGACCCGGGCACGCCGCCGGCGCGGCGTGCTCCCCCGCAAGCGGTCCGTGGCCGGCACCACCGCCCAGGGCGGCCGGGTGACGTTCGGAAATACCCGGGCTATACCGACGCGGGGCACGCTCAGCGCACCGGTCGCTCCCCCCGCCGGCGTGCTCACGATGAGGGCCGTACATGGCTGCCGCCACTCCGGCCCTCATCGTGACCGCCACGCGGGCGGCACACCGCGGCCGAACGCGGCCGTCCCGCAGCGTCCAGCCACAGCGGAAGGGCACCTGCCGTCCCATCGCCGCCCGCACACCCCGCCCCGGACACGCATGAACTCGGCACCAAAGAAGGAGGCACGTTGATATCCCTCATCCGCACGCTCAGCCCAGCGCTGCTCGGCAGACTGCTCGTGGCTGTCGCCGCCCTCGTCGTCCTGCCCTGGCAGGCCGCGGCGCCGGCCGCCGCGGCGGCCCCGCCCATCGCCTTCCAACTGCCCTTCACCTGCGGCCAGCAGTGGCGACTCGACAGCTGGTCACACGCACCCGCGCTCGACATGGTCCGCGAGCCCGACCAGGCCGGCACCGAAGGAGCACCGGTGCTGGCTCCGGCCTCCGGTACGGTCCGGCAGTCCTTCTACCACTCCAACGCCGGCAACGTGATCCAGATCAACCACGGGCAGCGCTACTTCACGACATACCTGCACCTGCAGAGCCGTGATGTCAGCGTCGGCCAGACGGTGCAGCGCGGCCAGCTGATCGGCCGGGTCGGCAGGACGGGGCCGACCTCGAACAACCACCCGCACCTGCACTTCGAGCTCGCCTACGACGCCGACAACAACGGATCCGCCACCTGGGGCAACTCCACCTCCGAACGGATCCGCCCCTGGTTCAACGGCGTCGAGTACGGCCAGGCCGACGGCAGGACCTGGCGGAACGTCACCAGCAACAACTGCGGCGGCACACCACCGCCCACCTGCGGCGGCGTCAACCTCGACTTCACTGCGTACCCCCTCATCCAGCAGGGATCCAACGGCAGTCCGGTCAAGGCGGCGCAATGCCGGCTGATCTCCGCCGGACACAATCCGGGAGAACCCGACGGCGACTTCGGGCCCGACACCGCAACGGCGACGATGTCCTTCCAGTCCGCCCGGGGCCTCACGGCCGACGGTGACATCGGCCCCAGGACCTGGACGGCCCTGCTGTCGTACGGCTCGACACCGGCGCTGCAGAACGGGTCGACCGGCGCGGACGTCAGCCGACTGCAGCGAGCACTGACCGCGGCACTCGGCCGCACCGTGGGCATCGACGGGGACTTCGGCCCGAACACCGAACAAGCCGTGCGCGACTACCAGACCACCCGCGGCCTCGGCGTCGACGGTGACGTCGGCCCGCAGACCTGGGCAGCCCTGCAGGCCGGACGATAAGCGCCCTCGTGGGCGGGGAAGCACGGCAACTCCGCCCACGACCGGCGTCGGATCGGCCGCGAGGACGTCCGGTGCTTCAGAGAATCGAGGCCGGTGTCGCGGTGGTCCTGGAGGGGATCTTGCACGAGGCCATGCCGCAGAACCACAGCCGAGGCGATCATGCGGGCGCCGCGTCGCGCGGGGGCCACATGTACCTACCCCGGCGGGCGCAGGGACGACGCCGTGTGCAGCCGCCGCGGCTTCCGGTGGGACGAACTACCCCCGCGGGCGCGGGAGCCCGGACCACCACCGCGTCGCCGCCGTCCGCCACGCCCTCGACGACCAGCACCGAAAACCCCGTCCCTATAAAGGAGTTGATATCCACCACGAGATCATGATCAAGAGCGGCTACTCGGCGTCACCACCGACTACCGGCCAGAGCCGAACGTCTCACAGTCCCCCGCCAGCACGAAACCGCCCCCGACCACGCCGAGTTCGGTGCCCCAGCAGTGGGCCATGACCGGAGCGGCCGGCATCAGGACCGCACCGCAGTCCCGGCCCGAGGCACGGATCAGATCCGGACGCCGAACTGGAAGGGCATGTTGCCGATCGCCTCGTAGCGGACGAACGTGCCGGTGCGCGGGGCGTGCAGCACCCGGCCGCCGCCCGCGTAGAAGCCGACGTGGTGCTGGTCGCCGTAGAAGATGACCAGGTCGCCGACCTGCAGATCGCTCTGCGAGTAGATGCGGGTGCCCGCGTTGGCCTGGGCCTGCGAGGTGCGCGGTATGGTCACGTCGGCTTGGGCGTACGCCCAGGAGGTGAGGCCCGAGCAGTCGAAGGAGCTGGGGCCGGAGTGCGCGTACGCGTACGGTGCCCCGATCACGCTCTGCGCCGCGGCGAACGCAGCGGCGGCGCGGCCGGAGGCGGCCGGGGCGTCGTCGAGGTCGACGCGCTCGCCGGCTCGAGTGGCCCGCTGCTGGTCCTCGGTGGCTAGCGCCGCCTTCTCCTGCGCCGTCAGCGAGTTCAGGAGCTTCTGCGCCGTGCCCAGCTTGGTCTGGACTTCCTTCTTCTTGCTCGCGAGCTTGGTCCGGGTGTCGGCGAGGTCCGTGAGCTTCTCGGAGGCCTCGGAGCGCTGCTGGGCGAGCGCCCGCTGCTTCTCCTGGACCTTCTTGAGCGACTCGGCCTGCTGGGCGGTCAGCTGGTCCACGGCCGAGGCCTTGTCCAGGAAGTCGTCGGGGTCCGAGGAGAGGAAGAGCGCGACGGAGGGGTCGATGCCGCCCGTGCGGTACTGCGCGCTGGCCATCGAACCGAGGCCGTCACGGAGCTCGTTGAGCTCCTCCTGGCCGCGGGCGACGTTGTCCTGCAGGGAGCTGATCTCCTTCTGGAGCTTCTCCTGCTTCTCCTTGGCGCCGTTGAGCTTCTCCGTGGCCTGCTCGGCCTCGTCGTAGAGCTTGTCGACCTTGGACTTGACCTCGTCCTTGCTGAGCTTCTCGGACGGCGCGGCGTTGGCCGCGTTGGCGCTGAGCGCAACGGCGGCAGCGGCGGCCGCGGTGAGCACGGTCACACGGGTGCGGCTCGGCTGCTTGGGTCGACGGTGGGACGCCACGAAAGCGAGCTCCTTCTTCGTTCGGCCGCCTGCCGACTACACCGACGGGCGGTGATCCTTCACTGCCACCCCCAGCGAGTGAACAACCGAGCAAAGGTTCGGATGGCGACTGTAGTGACTCAGTCTCCACTAGAGCAAGTGGCGCTTTAATGAAGGATGTTGAGTGGCAGAGACAAGTTACGGCTCCTTTCAGAGTGTTGCCGGGTAGACGGATGGTGTTGATTTGGATTCGACCGGTCAAGGCGAAACGTTCGGCCGGCGTGCGACATCCCGGGCACTCCCGCGACCGGCTGTTGAGATTCGTCGCGATGACGTCAAGTTCGTCCGGGCTGGACGTCGACAGGTTTTTTCCTTCGGGCAGATACCGTCGGAGCAGCTCCTCATTCGGTCGGACGTCGGTGATCTGTGAACGCCACGGGTCTTTCACCCTGTGGCGCTTTCCCTTCCGGATCGGGCGGCCAGTCCGACGCGCTTGCGCCGTTCACGGGGGACCGACTTCCAACAGGCGGTGTGGATCGTCCGGTAGGTCGTCTCGTGAGTGATCCGCGTCCGCGGGTCGCCCCCGTGATACGTGACACGGACGCAGGCGTCCGACGATCCGCCCGGGCGACCACTCCCCCGGCAGCAAGGTCAGCGCCGTCCGCCTCCCACCGGCATCGCCGCTCTGGCCGGTTGAGGCCAAGCCCATCGAAGCTGAGCTGATGCGGCGGGAACCTTCCGCCGGTTGCCGGACACCTATAGAGCATGGAACTGAACAACGCTGGTCCCGCCGTGCCGGTCGGAGGGACATCCGACCGGGAGCTGTGGGCGAGGGCCGTCGATGGCGACCGGGAGGCGTTCGGTCGGATCTTCGACCGTCACGGGAAGACCGTCTACAACCACCTGTTCCGGCGGACGGCCGACTGGTCCGAGGCCGAAGACCTCACGTCGACCGTGTTCTTGCATGCCTGGCGTCGGCGATCGGAGACGGTGCTGGACCGCGATTCGGCCCTGCCGTGGCTACTGGGCATCGCCGACCACCTGCTGTCGAACACCAGGCGGAGGCTGAGGCGGGCCGAGGCGTTGCTGCGCCGGCTCGTCTCGCACGACGAGTCGGTGGGCGACCACGCGGACCGCGTCGCCGTACGGGTCGACGACGAGCGCCGAATGTCGGAGATCCACCGGGCGTTGGCTCGGCTCCCGCGCCACGAACGCGAGGTCGTCGAACTCTGCGTGTGGTCGGGCCTGGATCAGCAGGCGGCTGCGGCAACGCTGCAGGTGGCGCTCGGAACCGTGAAGTCCAGGCTGCACCGGGCGCGGCGGAGACTGGGGGCCGATCTGGTCGGCAGATCCACAGTTCCCGCGTCATTCAGTTCGAAAAGTCCCGTCACCACGGAAGAGGTCGCACGATGAACGACATGCCGGGCATTCCCGCGGCTCCTTCCGATCGCGATCTGCCGAACCACCGGCGGACCCGAGAGGAGCTGCTGATGAAGATCGGTCCAGAGGACAACCGTGCTTCGCTGCGACGCAGGTGGGCAGTGCCGCTGGGTGTCGCCGCCGGCGTCGCGGCGGTGAGCGTCGCGACCGTGGCCGTCTTCAGCGGGATAGGGGACGCCAAGCCGCTGCTCGCCGCCCCTGCCGGAAACCCGACGAGCGCCGCCCCGCCACCGAGCCCAACGCACGGCTCCACGTCGTCCGGAACCGGCTCTGCGCCTTCCTCGACTCGCACGAGCTCCACCCCCGGCGCATTCACCATCACCAGCGGGACCACGACCCCGATCGACTCAGGGACCGTCGCCAAGATCCTGACCTCCTGCCTGGGCTCGGATGCCTCGAGCTACCACGCGGTGGTCGCGGCCCGCGCTCCCATCGCCTCGCGGGACGGGGACGGCGTGGTCATCGCCGTCAACTCCGCCGATCAGTACGTGCAATGCGAGTCAAAGGGCGACAAGGGCAACAGCCAGGACTCCCCGCCCACGTTCATCAACAATCGCCTGTGGGGCACCGGTCATACGATCGAGTATTTCAACTCCATTAGCGAGCCCGCCGGCAAGGGACGATATCTCATGTCGGGCGCTGGGCACTACGCATCCAACATTGCCAAGATCGCCATCAGCTACGGCGACAATCCGAAGCAGTACCCGGCGATCATGGCAGGCGGTGCATTCGTCTACGCGGCGGCTCTCTCCACGGACGACCCCGGCCCGCACTATTCGGGCCCCAGCCCCTACGTCCATGCCTACAACGCTTCCGGCAAAGAGATCTACAACCAGAAGACGGACCCGCAGTTCACCGATAACCAGTAATCGTCCGTTCCGTCGACCTTATTGCCGGCCGGCGAAGTCGAACGACTACCCATTAGTCTCGCCGCGCTGAGGGTGGACCCCCAGAGCGACACGTATTCCCGGAAGCAAACGATTGCCGGTCTCGGTATGCCCCCGGCCTGGAGCGAAGATCGTTGAGTGCCGGTGCAGATCGGGCGGGCGCGCAACCCCGACGGTACGACGGCGATATGTTCCTCACCTGTCCCCAGGGCCAGGTCAGCCAGGGCTGGCACGGCCCCTACCCGACCTCCTCGACCAGCGCGACATACCTCGGCCGAAGTCCTGGCGAAAACTAGACCGCTGACCGCGACAAACTCCAAGATCCCCGACGGGGTCGAGCTCACAGTCCCCTCCGTCACAGGGTGTGGTGCAGCCAGCGCTGCAGGACTTCGTTGACGTCCGCCGGGAGGGAGCTGATCTGCTCGATGACGGCACGGTCCTCGGGCATCGGAAGAATGCCGGCGGCTGTGAGGGTCGCTTGCAGGACCAGACGCCGCTGGTCCTGCGGGTCGAGGGTGTGGCTGAGGCGGTGGGCGGGGTTGGACGGCGCCAGAAGGAAGTCGCCGTCGTCGCGGGACCACGCCTGAGCGGGCACGGCGGCGTCAGGGGCTTGTACGGCATAGGGGTCGACGAAGGCGCGGGAACCGAGGGTCGCACTGTTCCAGGGGGTCATCTCTGTCTCCTCACCGATGGGTTGTGAACCACCTGTCGAGATCTCCGCGAGGGCCCCTCCGGTTGCGTCAGCGGCCGAACATCACGCTGACGGCGTCATCGGCGGGTGATCACCTCGTACGACGGGACGACGGGACGACGGCCGCCGACGCCACGAGACCCCGCGCGACCGCCCACCGCGAAGTCCGCCTCCCGCGCGACCACCGGCTACGAGGTCACCGTCGGCCGCGGCCACGAACGCGTACCACGCGGCCGGCGGCCACCGGGTCACCCCCGCCCGCCGGACCAGCGCACGGCGGCGGCTCCGGCGAAGTCGCCGGCGTGGGCGAATCCGCCCAGCACCACGAGGTCACCGTCCTTCACCCGGCCCGAGGTGATCGCGTGGTCCAGGGTGACCGGGATCGCCGCGCCGAAGAGATTGCCGCACTGGTCGAAGGTGTTCAGGTGCCGCTCGGCGGGCAGTTCCAGCGCCTCCGCCCAGTTGCGCAGGAAGGTGCGGTTCGGCTGGTTGGTGACGAGGACGTCGATGTCGGCGGTCGCCACGTCGAGCCGTCGGCACAGGTCCGTGATCACCTCCGGGACGAGCCGGTTGCCGCGTGCCAGCACCTTGGCGACGCTCGCGTCGGTGAACCCGATCCGGAGCTGGGACTCCCCCGGCTCCCAGTACTTGCGGCCGTCGTCGACCGCCAGGGTCATGTCGCCGGCGAACTCGCCGATGTGCCGGGTCTCCACGTCGAGGACCGGGGCGTCGGCCGACGTCGTCACCCATCCCACGCCGCAGCCGTCACCCGGGATCGCGGCCTGCGCGAGCCGACGCACCTCGGACTGGGTGAACCACTGCCCCGCGGCACTCTGCGCGTTGCAGATCAGCGCGGTCCTCGCGTCGGTCGTGGTGAGGATCTGCCGGGCCAGCTTCAGCATGTGGACGAAGGAGGCGCAGCCCGCGTTGGCCACGTCGACGAGCCATTCCGGGTTCAGGCCCAGCCGGCGCGCCACTTCGGTGCCCGCGCCGACGAACGGAAGGTCCGGGAGCTGGCTGTGCACCAGGAGTACGTCGACACCACGGATCTCGTCCCGGCCGTGGCGGTCGATCAGTGGCTGGACGGCGCGCTCGATCAGGTCCGTGTTGGTCTCGTCCGCGGCGACGTGGTGCCGTGTCCGCGGGACCTTGAACATGGGGTGGCCGCGCAGTTTGTCCTCCGCACCCGGGTACTCGGTGTAGTACTCGGCGGGGACCGGATCGCCCGGAAGGTAGGCGGCGACGTCGGTGAGGCTGACCGTGGTCACGATGCCACCGCCCTCGCGGGAGCCACGCTCACCGGCTGGCCGTTCCGGTGGCGATGCTCCAGGATCGCCTTGAGGTTGTTCATCTCCACGGTGTGGCCCGCGTAGAACAGATCCCAGTAGTCGCCCACCCAGGGCCGGTCGGGGCGGGGCGCGAGGCCGGGGTGCGGGTTCGTGTCGTAGTAGGGATGACGGCAGTTGGTCCAGGTGATCACCGATCCCGGCCTGTCGAGCACGAGTCGGGCCGGCACGACACGCATCAGGTAGATCATCCACAGCTTGTCGCCCTGGTCCCAGGAACAGTGGTAATCCACGGTCATGGCCTCGGGGTTGGCGGCGATCCTGCAGTAGATCCGGGTGTCGTCCTCCAGCCGGTCGCGCCCGACCCACAGTCCGGCTGTGCCGGAGGGCTCGAAGTCCCGCAGGCTGCAGGTCCATTCCTCCAGGTGGTGACCCTGGCGGAGGTAGTCGTAGGTCAGTTCGGGGGGACAGTCGACGTACTCGTGGATGGTGCAGTACTGCCCGTAGACCTGGTGATGGGGGTAGACGGAGTGGGTCAACTCGACGCAGTGCGCTGTCAGTTCGTCCCTGCCCGGGTTCTCGATCCGCATCAGGCCCGGGATGTCAGCCGGCGCGGACGATTCGTCGCTCATCTGCTTGCTCCTTGTTGTCGGCGTGTTCGGCGTGTTCGGCACGGTCGGCATGGCCCGCGGCTTGGGCGAAGGGCTGGAAAGGCAGGAACGGGGGGATCTCCTTCGGGTCGCAGTCCAGCGCCACGAAGGCGGGCCCGGCGCCCGCGTTCCCTCGCAGCAGCGCCTCGCGCAGGTGCTCCGCGCTCTCGGCGCCGGTGACGTCGAGGGACGGGAACGCGGCGGCCACCCCGGCCGCGATGTCGGTCCGGCCGAACATGTCGTCGTCGCGGACTCCGCCCTGGAGGAACTCCTCGCGCAGCGCGCACATGGCGTGGGCGTTGTTGTTGAAGACGACGAAGGTGACGGGCGCGGAGTGCTCCACGGCGGTGTGCACTTCCGCGCCGTGCATGAAGAAGGCCCCGTCGCCGGCGAGTACGTAGGTGCGCCGCCCGGTGGCGAGCGCGGCACCGATGCCCGCCCCGAAGGTGTAGCCCATGCCTCCCATGCCGAGCGCCACCACGAAACGCCCGTGGCGCGGCGCCGGAAGAAGGTGGACCGCGCTGGCACCGGTGTTGCCGGCGTCGACGAAGACGTGCGCGTCCTCGGGCAGGGCCGCCTCCACGGCGGCGAGGGCCTGGGAGAAGGGGACGATCCGCCCGTGGGCGGCCGGGAAGTCAAGCCCTGCGGCGGGGGTGGGGAGGGGGCCAGGGTGCCGGGGGCAGGGGCGCGGGCTCGACGCGAGCCTTTCGGTCACCGCGCGCAGTGCGTCCCGCAGGTTCCCGGCCAGCGCCGTACCCGGCACGAACGGCGCTTCGGAGTCCAGGCACACGACGTCGGTGGTGGCGAGGGCGCGCTCGAGCCCGCCGCGTGCCAGGAGGGGCAGCCGGGTGCCGACCAGCAGACAGACATCGGCCCGCCGCAGACAGTGTTCTACGTTGGCGTGGCCCATCACCCCGGCGACACCCGCGAACCGCGGGTCACGGTTGTCGAAGACGTCCTTGGCGTCCGGGGTGACGGCCACCCACGCACCGAGGTGCCGGGCCAGCAGGGACAGTTCCGCACGGGCGTCCGCCGCGGCGACGCCCTCTCCGGCGATGACCAGGACGGTGCTCGCGCCGCGAAGGATGTCCGTCACCTCGGTGACAGCGGCCGGTGAAGGCGGGGCCGGTGTCGGCGCGGCCTCTGCCGGTGCGGCGCCTGGCGGTGCGGCCCCTGGCGGCGCGGCCTCTGCCGGTAGGGCCTCCGCCAGTTGAGCGTCTGTCGGCGCGGCCTCTGCGGGTAGGGCCTCCGCCGATGCGGCGCCTGGCGGCGTGGGCTCTGCCGGTGCCGGATCATCCTGGCCCGGCAGGGCGATCCGTGCCTGTTGTACGTCCTTGGGCAGCAGCAGCACCGCAGGGCCGCGCGGCTCCGTCCGCGCCGCCGCCATCGCCCGTGCCAACAGTTCCACGATCGAGTCCGCGTCCTCGACCCGGGCGCAGAAGCGGGAGATCGGGCTGAAGACGTCGGCCGCGTCGAACGAGCCGCCCTTGCCGCTGGTGTCCTGGAAGGCGCCCTCGCCCTCCTGGGCCGTCGGCGGCTGGCCGACCAGGGCGAGCAGCGGCACCCTGGACGCGTACGCCTCCGCGAGGCCCGGCACCAGGTTCATCGCGCCCCCGCCCGAGGTGGCGGCAACCACCCCCAGGCGCCGGGTGGTTCGGGCGTAGCCGTCGGCCATCGTGACGGCGGAGAACTCGTGCTTGGCGACCACGCCCCGCACCGCTCCGCCGCGGTGCACAGCGTCGTACAAGTCCTCGATGTTCGCGCCGCCGACTCCGAACATGTGGGTGACCCCGGCCCGGGCGAGCTCGCCCGCCAACTGGTCGACCATGCGTACCGTCCCGGCCTCGGGTACGTCCGGCGCGGTGGTCATACGGGGCTCCCGTCCCTCTCGTGGGGCCGGTCGACGAGACCGGACGACGTGATGACCTGGAAGCGGTGCCGGTACTCCTTCGGGGTGACGCCCAGCGTTCGTCCGAAGGACCGGAAGAAGGTCTCGGGGGCACCGAATCCGCAGCGGCCCGCTATCTGGCTGATCGGCAGATCGGTCGTCTCCAGCAGCTCGCGGGCGCGGGCGATCCGGGTCCGCTGGACGTACTGCCCGGG
This sequence comes from Streptomyces sp. NPDC002580, assembly GCF_042889485.1. Classification (NCBI taxonomy): domain Bacteria; kingdom Bacillati; phylum Actinomycetota; class Actinomycetes; order Kitasatosporales; family Streptomycetaceae; genus Streptomyces; species Streptomyces sp. NPDC002580. The sequence goes on from NZ_JBIAQZ010000016.1 coordinate 43,783, forward strand.
GGTCGTGCCCACCTCGCGCCGGAAGACCCGGGCGAAGTTGCGCGGGCTCATGTTGGCCCGCTCGGCCATCTCGGCCACGGGTAACGGATTGTGGAGGTTCTCCAGGATCCACTCCTGCGCCGTCCGGATCGGCGGATGGTCCGCCAACTGGGCGTCCAGCAGCGCGCTGAACTGCGACTGCCCGCCGTGCCGTTTGAGGAACAGCACCAGGAACCGTGCCGTCTCCAGGGCGAGGGCCGCTCCGTGATCGGCCTCGACCAGGGCGAGCGCCATGTCGATCCCGGTCGAAACGCCCGCCGAGGTGACGAAGGGTCCGTCCCACACGAAGATCGGCTCGGCGTCCACCGTCACCGCCGGATAGCGGCAGGCCATCGTCTCGCTGTACGCCCAGTGCGTGGTGGCGCGTCTGCCGTCCAGCAGGCCCGCCTCGGCGAGCAGAAAGGATCCGCCGCATACGGAGGCGACCCTGCGCGACCGGGCCGCCGCCGTGCCGATCCACGAGATCAGCACCTGGTCGCGCAGCGCCTCGCCGACACTCCATCCCCCTGGCACGAGAAGCGTGTCGATGGGGCCCTGCCCCGCCTCCAGCGGCTGGGCCCCCACGCTCACTCCTGAACTCGTGCGCACCAGTGGCGCGTCTGGGGAGACCAGCTCCATCCGATAGGGAACGGCCCCGGGGGCGAGGAGCCTGTTGGCGATGTCGAACACTTCAATCGGTCCGGTGATGTCCAACGCCATGGCACCCGCGTAAACCACCACAACAACACGTCGCTCTGACACGGTCACAGCCTGTATCGGATCTCCGACTGACTGCAATGACAGATAACTGACGCATCCGGCCAACAGGCCACTCTCCGAGAGGAGTCACGGGCTACTGACCAGGCAGTTCGCATGCTGACGTCGCTGACGACAGGTGAGGCAACTCACAGGCACCAGCCAGCCACCCCGGCCCGACCCACAGGGCGTCATGAAGGACGGGGCCTCCGCATCCAGGGGACACGCCCCAGCCCCGATGCCGTTGCATTACGGGCCTGGGGGTTGGGGTCTTGTGATGAGGATGGCTTGGGTGCCGGTGCGGGTGGGCTGGGGCCAGGCGTGGTGTTCAGCCCGTTTGAGCCGGTAGTTGGACATCTTGCGTTTGACGGCTCGGGGCTGGCCCCGAGCCGTCTGGCGGGCAGGAGTCGTTCCAGGAGGTCCTGCTGGAGCAACAGCAGGGCTCTGACCAGGAGGGCAGGGGAAAAGCTGCCCGGCGTGACAGTCACACCGCACCGCACCAGCGCCCGGCCATCTCAAAGCCCAGACCCCGGGCGGCGCCGGTCACCACCGCCGTACGACCAGCCAAGGGGCCTGAAATGGGCACGACACCTCCGCACGGCAGAACGGGTCGACGTCACCATCCAGAATGCCCCGGTCCCCGCCGTCGGCGCTCCGGCGGCCCTCGGCGAATACCGCTCGATGGCGGGTGTGTGCTCCGGCCCGATTTGGGAACGCGCAGGGGGTGGGGTACTTCGAACGGTGGAGGCACACATGGCCGTACGGCATCGTCTGATCAAAAGGTCCCCCGAGGCCGTGTGGGACGTCCTCTCCGACGCCGAACGGTTCGAGGACTGGGTGGTCGGGACCTCCCATGTCGAAGCGGACGAGGGCAAGTGGCCGGAACTGGGGGCGACTCTCCGCTATGAGATCAAGATAGGGCCACTCACTCTGAGCAACCGGACCATCGTGCGCCGCAGTGAACCGACCACGGTTCTCGAGCTGGAGGCGGACAGCGGAGCGCTGGGGACGGCGAGGATCGCGCTGGAGCTGCGGCCCTGGGGCGACCACACCTTGCTCATCCTCGACGAGCACCCTTTGCGTGGTGCGGGTGGCGCCCTGCACAACGGCCTCCTGGACGCGGCGCAGCAGATGCGGCATCGCGCGATGCTCCGCCGTCTTGCCCGGCTCTGCGAAGCGGCCGAAGAACCGTCCCGTACCCCGGTCGGCCGGCCCGGGCACCCGCGCAGCGCCTGAAGCGCCACCGGGACCCGCAGGCGGTCACGTCACCGGGCGCGACGCCACCCACCGAGCCGGGGGCACGTCATGGCGGACGCAGTAGTGATCGGGGCGGGCCCAACGGTCTCGTCGCGGCCAACCTCCTGGTAGACGCCGGCTGGAGCGTGGAGGTGCTGGAGGCCCAGGACACGCCCGGCAGGGCGGTCCGGCACCACCATGGGGTCGACAACGATGGTGCTGCCGGTGCGCCGGCTGGGCGAGGAGGAGTTCCGCGGCGACGGCCGGCTCCTGCTCGCGGGCAACGCCCTGCACGCCGACCTGGCACCGGAAGCCGCGGGCAGCGGCGGATTCGGATGGCTCATGTCTATGCTCGGCCAGACCTACGGCTTCCCCGTTCCGGCCGGCGGCTCCGGAGCCCTCACCACCGCTCTCGCCCACCGCCTGGCACGGCGCGGCGGAACCATCCGCTGCGGGGAGCAGGTCACCGAGGTCGCCTGGGCCTATACGCATGTACCGCAACAGGTGCGGGCAGACGCGGGGACCGACGGGCTGACGGGATCGTGGGACACCCGGGAGCAAAAAGCCTTCGCGGATCGCATGGAGACGCACGTCGAGCGATACGCCCCCGGTTTCCGCGGCCTCATCCGTGCCCGGCGCGTCCTCGCCCCGCCCACTCTGGAAAGCCTGGACGCCAACCTCCGCGGCGGCGCCATCAACGGCGGCACCACCGCCCTGCACCAGCAGCTGTTCTTCCGCCCCGGTCCCGGCACCGGCCGCCCGGAGACACCCGTCCCCGGCCTGTACCTCGCCTCCGCTTCCGCGCACCCAGGCGGAGGGGTCCACGGCGCCCCCGGCGCCAATGCCGCACGGGCCGCCCTGCGCGGGCACCGCACCGCCGCTCTCTTCCACCTCCGGAGTCGGCTGCCCCCATCGCGATCGCCGGGGCTGGCGATGAGGTCGCCGGCCCTGGCGCTGCCGCTCTGGACGCCGAACTCCGCGGGTTTCGGCGTCCACAACCCGACCGTACAGGCGGGGATCTTCGAGGAGGAGGGTGAAAATCCTCATCGTCTGGGCCTGGCCTCTCGGAGCAGGACCGGCTGTGCCCGGTACGGCGTAGAGTCCCGATACGGCAGCAGGGCCCGGACCGCGTCGCGGTCCGGGCCCTGCCCCATGCGGTGTCGCCCTGCGGCGGCGGTGCGTCAGCTCTGTGCGGTGTCGTCACCCGTCTGCCCGGTGTCCCCCGCCGCGTTTGCCTTTTCGCGCATCTTGCGCACCAGCTCCGCCTTGCGGTCGGCCGCACTCTGGCGGTCGAGGTTGCGGTGCGGACCGTTGTTCTGCCGTTCGGCGCGGGACAGCTTCTTGCGCTGGCCGCCGCCCATGCCCACGGGGTTATTGATGTTCTTGCTCACGGGTTCTCCCGGAATGATGTGAAGTGAACCATGGATTCATCGATGAGGGAGGGGCGCGGCGACGCCGAAGGACGTCAGCAGGGGCCCATCACGCTCTCACTCGTAAATCAGTGTCTGGAAGAACATGCCAACGACGTTACCCGGTCCTGGGGGCCCCGAGCACCAAGGTTTTCGGCGCCGGGAGTCGGCCGGGCCACTCGTCCGGCGTGGGCACTCCGACGGCGGACACCTGGAGGAATACCCAACATAACCAGACACTGCCCGCATATCTGGCGTAATGCCAACACCCGCTGGGGCGGACGCCCGCTCACGATGGCGGGGTGACCAGACGTCCAGTGGTCAGAGCTGGTCAGAGCACGAAGGCCGCGCGCCGCGTACCGAATCCGGGGGGCGATCGGTCTGTGGAGCGGTGGCGCCGGGCTTGGCGAGAGCAGGGCGGGGCCGTGGTCTGTTCGAAGGGATCGCCCCAGGGCAGTCCAGGCTGTTCTAGGTCCAGATCATGGTCCAGGACCGCGATATCAGAAGCCCTGAGGAGAGGCGGCGGCGCGTTGATCGGGCCCAAGGTCCCGAGGCCATGCACAGGCTGAGTCCGTTCGGGGGTCGGCCAAGATACGACGGAGACCGGCAACCAGCGATCTTGAGTCGAACTTGCCTCAGGTGAGGTGCTGGGGCGGATCGGCGTCGGCCGCCCGACCAGGGACAGCGATGCGGCAAACCCAGTCAAAGGCCCGATCCTGCGTCACCATTCGCAGTGGACTTCTTCGCGTCCCGCTCAGTTCAGTCAGCGGCGCACCTGATAGCGCAGGTGAAGCGCCCGGTTGCCTTGAATCACCACGTCAGGGTCCTCCAACAGGTGCTGCGTGTGAACCGACCCGAAGTAGCGCCTGCCTGACCCGAACACGACGGGTACGACGTCCATGCGCACCTCATCGATCAGGCCCGCGGCAAGCACCTGGCCACCGACGTCACCGGCAGCGACCTCGACCGTGCGGTCACCCGCAAGCTCCTGCGCCTTGGCCACGGCTGCCTCGATGCCGTCGACGAAGTGAAACGGCGCCTCGGGCCCCGCCCGGTGCGTCACGACGATCACGTGGTCGATCCCGCGGAGGGTTCCCGTGCCAGCCGTCCGTGATGTCGAAGACGTGGCGGCCGACGAGTGTCGCCCCGATCTGGTCCCAGTACGGCCGGATGCAGTCGTAGGAGGTCTGCGGCACCTTCAGCGCGCCGCTCTTGTCCAACGGGACATCACCGCTGGACAACCAGCCGCCCGGCGCGTGGCCGGGATGTTCGTGGGATCAGCGGGCGATGTCGCGACGAGGACGAGCTCGGTGCTCGTCCGACGGTGGGTGTACCGCTGCGCAGATCGGTCGGAGGCGAGTGAGGCGATCGCGAGGTGGGTCTCGCCCGTGGAGATCGCGACGTCTGTACAGCGGTCCCTTCACGGCCAGGCCGGGACGATCATCATGTCCGCCGAGGCCATAAAGCAGTGGACAGCCCTCCGACGTCGGGCGACCATCTCCGCGATGAATGACGAACCTCTCTCAATCCCTAAACGCGTCCGTTTCGTCGAGCTCAGCGCGAAGGCGCTGCGGGCGCTTGCCGACGGTGACCTCGCCGGCGGCAGCGCCGAGGCCGGAGTCGCCCTTCACGAACATTTCGTCGGTGACCGGGCCCGCTGGATCTTCGGCTACCGCGCGGACCAGCTCGCCGAGGACCCGTCTGCCGCGCCCTGGATCACGCGGGCAGCGGTGTCCGAGCCGGACGGGGTCGTCGTCGGCGACGCCGGGTTCCACGGGCCACCGGACGAGGCCGGCATGGTTGAGGTCGGCTACACCGTCGTGCCCGTTTACCGCCGTCAGGGCTACGCCCGCGCCATGCTCAGGGCTCTGCTCGCCAGGGCTGCCGCCGACCCCGGTGTCAGGACCGTGCGCGCCAGGATCGGATCCGACAACACCGCCTCCCTGGCCTCCATCGAAGGCTTCGGCTTCACACGCGTCGGAGAGCAGGGGAACGAGCGCGACGGACTCACTGTCGTCTTCGAGGTTCCGGCAGACGCGATTCAGGCCGCGTAGCCTCTCGGCCTCGGCGGACAAGTTGACCGTGCCGGTCGGGCCGTGAAAAGGACCGCTGCACAGACATCGCGATCTCCACGGGCGAGACCCAACTCGCGATCGCCTCACTCGCCTCCGACCGATCCGTGCGGCGGTACACCCACCGCCGGACGATCACCGAGCTCGTCCTCCTTCGCGACATCACCCGCTGAGCACCCACCAGCCGAGCCGCCAGGCCTGCACGCCCGAGGCCCGACTTCCTCCGAGACCGTAGGATCACCTGCCTGACACCGACCCGAGGAAGCGGGCGAATTGGACCGCCTCGATTCTCGTTCAAGGCCTGTATCACCGTCCCGAGCACTTCTCCCCGGTGGCAGAAAGCTTGCGGACCGCAGGAGTCGAGGTCGTCGTTCCCGCACTCCACCGGGGCTCGGTGTTCGCAACACGGTGGCGGTACAGGCTGCCATCAACCCGCTGCGAGACCCTCCGGTCGTGCTTGGTCCCTCCTACGGCGGGTCAGTGATCACCGGAGTGCGCGGAGCAGGACACCTTGTCTGCCTGGCGGCCTTCGTACCGGATACCGGAGAAGGCCCAGCCACTCTGGACGGGGCGTCCTCCCAGCTCCAAGACGCGATCAGCCGTGAGCCCGACGGCTCGGCCAGCCTGCACCCCGACCGGGCCGTCGACGCCCTCTACAACAACTGCCCCGAACCTCTCGCCACCTGGGCTGTCGGCCTGCTGCACGCGCAAGCCCCGGCTGCGGACGAGTGGGCCCGGAGCACCACAGCCGGGAACACACTCCCTCCCCCTACGTCGTCTGCGCCCAGGACCAGGCCATCAACCCCGAACTGCAAGCCCGTCGGCTTTCGACGCCGAAGGCGCTGCCGTCGAGGTCGGGGCCGCGAGGCGCGAGGGACCGGAATCTGCGCTACGGCACCGCGCTGCGCACCCTTTCGCGTGTTCGCACGCTTGTGTCACCCTGTGTCCTCGATGCGTGGGGCAAGGGCGGGGATGTCTTGAGCAGACGCGGTTCGTTGAGTGCCCGGAAGTGGTTCAGGCGTGGGGTCGCTCTCGCCGAGCAGGGAAAACTGACGGAAGCGCGTGACGCTTACCTCCGTGCGGCGGAGTCCGGCAGCGTGAACGCTCAGTACAACCTGGGGCTCGTCCACGTCGATCTCGGTGACCTCGACAACGCGATCCCGTGGTTCCGCCGGGCTGCCGCCGCTGGAGACGCCGGCGCCATGCACAGTCTCGCGCTGCATCTCTACGGCGGGGATCGGAAGGCGGTCGCCGAGGCGCTGCACTGGTACGCCGAGGCGGCCCTGCGCGGTCACGCGCCCTCGCAGTACAACCTGGCTCTCCACCACCACCTGGCGGGTCAACTCTCCCTCGCCGAGCGCTACTACGAAGAGGCGGCGAAGCAGGGGCACCTCGATGCGCAGGTGTCCCTGGCAGGCCTGTGGCATGGCCGGGGCCTCGACCGGGAAGCCGAGGAGATGCTGCGCCGGGCAGTGGCCAAGGAGCATCCCGGGGCGCTCGACTTCATGGGCAAACTGGCCGCGAACCGAGGTGACACCGAGCGGGCCGCCGGGTTCTACGCGCGCTCCCACGCGGCGGGATTCTCCGGTGCGGCGGTGAACCTGGGGATGCTGCACCAGGGGCAGCAGCGCGAGGCGGAGGCCGAGGAGTGGTTCCGTAAAGCGGCCGACGCCGGTAACGCCGGCGGTATGTACGCCCTGGGCCGGCTGATCATCGATCTGGACCGGTCGGACGAGGCCCTTGTCTGGTTCCGCAGGGCCGCCGAACTGGGGGACGCGTCGGCGCAGCACGCGGTGCGGGTTCTCACCGCGCGCGAAGAGGAATGACACTTCGCCGCACTCCAGAACACCGATGTCCCCGAAGGACCGGGCTTGATCAAGTTCCGCGGGTGTCTGGATCGTTGGTGATGCCCAGGATGGGGAGCGCTCGTTGGGGTTCGTCGCGGATCGCCCGGGTGGTCTTGGCGATGTTGTCGGCTCCGAGGGTTTTCAGCACGCCGATGGCGAGGTTGCGGAGGGTCGCCATGGCCCGTGGTGCGGTTCCGGCGTGGACGGTGGAGGCGTCCTCGGCGAAGGTGACGTCCCTGATGTGGTGCGAGGAGTTCTCCACTGCCCAGTGCCCGCGAATCGCGGCGGCCAAGTCGGCCGGGCCGGCCTGGTGGGCGTCGGGGCTGGTGACGGCGTAGACACTCTCACGGGTCTCGCGCTTGCCGGTCTGCTTGCGGCGGCGGTGGACGCGGATGGCCAGGCGGGCGTGGGGAAAAGCGATCCCGCCGACTTCGTCCGCGACGGCGCAGGTCTTGATCGAGCGGGACTCGCGGCGTCCGTGTCCGGAGGCGGAGGCGGTGTGCTGGACGGCGATGTCCCGCCACGGCAGGGCCGCGAGCCGGCTGTGGGCGGTCGGCTGGTTGGTCTTGATCACGGCGATGCAGTGGGCTTTCTCGGCCTCGACCAGCCAGGAGGTGTTCGCCTTGACCGAGTGCACCGGCAATTGATCTCTACCGCCGGTGACCCACCATCAGGACAACAGCACCGCGGAACAGGATCACCGGGCCCGGATCGGCTGAGTGAGGTTGAACGGGTCGTATCGCCAGGCAGACCGTTCGGGGACGGCGAACTCATCGGTAAGACCACCCTGCCGGACGATCCACAACACAGACCGCCGCACCCCGAAACAAGGTCACACCACGCCACTGACCAGCCACTTCAGTACGACGGAGCTTCACAGAGGCTCTTCGCACTCATCCACCGACTGCCGGTCCTGACCTCTGCTTCAGCGCAGGTCAGGGACCGTCACTCCCAACAATTTCGCAAAGTCCTCAACCTGCCTACGACGGTTGGCACCTTTCCAGTACGCGGACTGCCGCCGCTGAGCAGCGGAGAGGTCGTTGTCGCCTGTCGCATCTGTCATCGTCGAGCCCCCGCACAGCCCAGGGACAGCTCGAGCGGGAACATCGCGAAATGGTGTGTGCCGGAGTGCGGGTACCCGCTCGCGGCCTAGGTCTGCGGTGCCAGGGAGCGCAGGACGTCGAACTCGTTGCCCTCGGGGTCTGCCATGACCACCCAGTTTCGGTCGGGGCCCTGGCCCACATCCATCGTGCTGGCGCCGAGGCCGAGCAATCTGGTCACCTCGTCCTGGGTACTGCCGTCGATCGGGCTGACGTCAAGGTGGAGCCGGTTCTTCACGGTCTTGCCCTCGGGTACCTGGATGAACACCAGCGTGGGCGGCATCTGGCCGGCCCGAACATCCTCGACGGTCGGCACCCAGGAGCCGATCTCGACTTTGCCCTCGCTCCGGTCGATCACCTTGAAGTCCAGGACCTCGCACCAGAAAGCCGCAAGCCTCTCCGGTTCATGGCAGTCAACGACCAAGTCGGTGAACCTACTTGTCACGACTCTCCCCAGGTAGTGCGGATGGGGCTCAGAGTATTGGCCGGACCGCCCGACCGACAGATCCGCGATCTTCCTGGCCGACCAGGAGCTGTCCGTCCGATCCTGGGTGCGCACTCTTGACTCGTGATGGATCACGGTATTGCTCTCCCCCACCACCGCCTCCACGTCGTGCCTGCGGTCGTTTCGCCGGCTCTGTCTCACATCCGGCGGTAACGCCGAGCAAAGGCGGATGCGCAGAGTAATAGCCGCAGCTCGGCTCGGACATCGCGCCGCCAGAGCCTCTCGGAGGCCACTTTCGGAGAGGCGTCCCGACGACCGGACGCGTTCCCTCCAAGCTGCGGCGGAAGCGTCCCCGAGGACGGCCTTCGGCAACGTAACGTTCCATTACCACCGAATATGAGACAGAGTCGAACGTTTTACAGTCCCCGGATCATGGTCGTCCTCGTCGAGAGTGCGAGAGGGCGAGAGTCCTTGTGGACGAAGGCGAGGTAGGGGCCGGTGGACCGTCACCAGGGCACTGTTCCGCCGTCATCGAAGAATCCGCCGGTCGGTCCGTCGTCGGGCAGGGTCGCGAGGTGAATCGCGATCGCCGCACCCTGGTGGGGAGTGCGGACGCCCTGGAAGCCGTTGAGGTCGGTGGCGGTGAAGCCGGGACAGCCGGAGTTGATCAGGAGGGTGGTGTCGCTCAGTTCCTTGGCATATTGGACGGTGACGGCGTTGAGGAAGGTCTTGGACGCCAAGTACGCAGCGGGAATCGGGCCCATGTCGATGCCGGGCGTGGTCTGCAGGACGAGCGAGCCGACGCTGCTGGACATGTTCACGATCCGCGGTGATGCCGAGCCGCGCAGCATGGGCAGCATCGCGTTGGTGACGCGGATGACCCCGATCACGTTGGTTTCCACGACGGCTCGTACGGTGGCGGGATCGATTGTGGTGGGCGTCTGCGGCGTACTCCCGGTGATCGCGGCGTTGTTGACCAGGACGTCGAGCCCTCCGGCGTGGTCGGCGATCAGCTCGGCCGCGGCGGCCACACTTGCGTCGTCTGCCACGTCGAGCGGCACGCCGAACGCGTCGGTCCCGGCTGCGCGCAGCTCCTCCACCGCGGTGTCGCGGCGCTGTTGATCCCGCGCGCCCACGCCGATGCGCCAGCCGAGGGCGCCCAGGCCCGCCGCGATCTCGTATCCGATTCCCTTGTTCGCACCGGTCACCAGCGCGATCGTCTGTTCACTCATGTCATCAAGCGTGGGGCGGACTTGGGCGGGACGTCCAAGACCGATCGGGTGGGCGGCGATACCGCACGGATATCGGTCGTGGTGAGCGCCGGATACGATGAGGCGGTGGAGACGCGAGAGTTACGGTACTTCGTCGCCGTCGCGGAGGAATTGCACTTCGGGCGGGCGGCGCAGCGGCTCGCCATGGCGCAACCACCGCTGTCGCGGGCGATCCAGCAGCTCGAGCGGCGGCTCGGAGTGGTTCTGCTGCACCGCACTGCTCGCGCGGTCGCCTTGACCGAGGCCGGGTCGGTGCTTCTGCGGGAGGCCCGGGCCGCACTCGACGCGGTCGAAGCCGCCGAGCGTCGCACCCGCCGCGCCGCTGCCGAACCACCCGCCGTGGTGCTGGCCACGAAAGCCGGAGCGTCCAGCGAACTGTTGTCGAAGCTGCTGGACGCCTATGCCGCCGAGCCCGGCGCGGTCGCCGTCGAGGTGATGCTGTGCGGGCCCGGCGAGCAGGAAGGGATGCTGCGCGACGGGCGGGCCGACGTTGCTCTGCTCCAGCGGCCCTTCGACACGACGGCCGGACTTGACACCGAGGACCTGCACACCGAACAGCAGGTCGTGGTCCTGCCCGCGGGGCACCCCTTCGCCGACCGACCCCATACGTCGATGGCCGAGGTCACCACCCTGACGGACCTGCCCCTGCCACGCTGGCCCCGACAGGGCGGGGGCTACCCGGACGGACCTGGCCCGCAGGTGCGCGACCACACCCAGCTGTTCCAGCTGATCGCGCTCGGACGGGCCTGCGCGGTCGTGCCCGAGTCCCTCCGAGCCCACCTGCGCGACGGTCATGCGACGGTGCCGGTGCCGGACGCGCCGGCTGTCACGACCGTCATCGCCTGGCCACCCCACAGCAGATCCAAAGCCGTCGCCGACCTCGTCCGCACCGCGACACGCCTCTAGCCAACGGCATGCGCGAGAAGCCATGGGGGTGACATCCTTGGCTCGGTGTTCTCATCCGATCATGCAGGTGTCGTGTTTTTCGATGTCGATGGCACCCTCGTCCCAGGTACGAGTTCTTCAGTCTTTCCGGCCGGCTTCCTCGGCCGTCGGGACGAGTTGGCCAAGGCCGAGGACGCATACGCTTCCGGCGACATGGACAATCGACAAGTCTCCGAGCTGGACGCCAAGGGCTGGGCGGGTGTCCCCGCGGAGCAGGTCTCTGGCTGGCTCGATGGGCTTCCCTTGATCTCGGGCATCACGGAGACCGTGGCCTGGTGCTGGCAGAACGGGTTGGTGCCCTTCGAGGTGGCTGCCGCCCAGCCGACGATGCGGCGGGAGAAGGTGTCCACGACGAAGGCCACGTGGACGACGCCGGCGAACGTGGCGACATGGGTGAAATCGGCGACCCGGCAGCGGTTCGGGGCCGGGGCGACGAAGTCACGGTCCACTACGGGGAAGAACGTGCGTCCACTACGGGGAAGAACGTGCCTTGACTCGATCCTCTCAAACGATCGAGTCCCTACCGAACCCGGAACGGTTCACCTCCAACGGCCCCGGCGCAGGCGGGCACGGACGGCGAGCAGTGATCTTCAGCCCCCAGCCGGGCAGTTGACTCCTACGACCGGCCTACGACCAACCCGACCTGCCGTCGACCCGAACCACCACCGGATTCAACGCACTACCGCTAGGAGGTGAAGACCTTCCCCGGGTTGAAAATCCCGGCCGGGTCGAACACCTTCTTGATCCCGCGGTGCAGATCGAGCACGGCCGGGCTCAGCTCCTGGGCCAGGCCGCGCATCTTGAGCAGCCCCACCCCGTGCTCCCCGGTGACGGTGCCGCCCAGCGCGATCGCCTGGTCGACGACCTCCTCGAACACCCCGCGCCCCCGGGCCAGGGCGGTCACGTTCCCCCGAGGAACGACCATCATCGGGTGCAGGTTGCCGTCCCCCGCGTGGGCCAGGCTCGCGATGTGCACGTCGTGCGCCAGGGCGATCCGCTCCAGGTGGGCGAGCATCTCCGGTACGAGCATGCGCGGCACGCAGATGTCCTCGCTGAGCACCAGGCCCAGCCGCTCCAGCGCCGGATAAACCAGTCGGCGCGCGGCGAAGAGGGCATCCGCCTCCGCAGTGTCGGTCGAGCGGGCACTCCAGGTCGCGCCCGCGCTCTCGAAGCAGCTCAAGACGGTGTCGGCCTCCTGGTCTCCGGCGGCTCCAGGGGCGTCACAGCGGGCCAGCAGCAACACGTTACCGGTCTCGGTGAGGCCCATGTTGGTCCAGTCGTCCACGGCGCGCAGGCAGTAGCCGTCGACGAGTTCGAGGGCGCTCGGCACCACTCCGGAAGCCACCACGCGGGCGACCGCGCGTCCCGCGCCGGGCAGGTCGTCGAAGTAGCCGACGACGGTCCGCTCCTGCGCCCGGGCGCCACGCAGCCGCAGGGTGACCTCGGTGACCAGGCCCAGCGTGCCCTCCGAGCCCACCATCAGCCCGGCCAGTTCGTAGCCCGCGGTGCCCTTGGCGGTCTGCCGCCCCAGCCGGACGGTCTCGCCATGCCCGGTGACGGCCTCCAGCCCGAGGACGTAGTCCCGGGTCACCCCGTACTTCACGCAGCACAGCCCGCCCGCGTTGGTGGCCACGTTCCCGCCGATCGTGGACCACGGGGCGCTGGCCGGGTCTGGCGGATACCAGAGGCCCTTCTCGGCGCAGGCCGCGCGCAGATGGTCGTTGACCACCCCGGGCTGCACGACGGCGAGCCGCTCGTCGGGGTCGATGCGCACGATCGCGTCCATCGCGTTGAACGAGACGACCACACAGCCCTCGATGGCGTTGGCCCCGCCGGACAGCCCGGTGCCCGCGCCGCGCGCGACCAGCGGGACACCCCGCTCGGCGCAGTACGCGACCACTGCGGCGACCTCGGCGGTGTCGTGGGGGCGTACGACGGCGACGGGCATGCCGAAGGGGGCGCCCGCCGCCTCGTCGTGCGCGAAGGAGGCCCGGGTGTCCCGGTCGACGATCACCCGCCCCGCGGGGAGGAGCCGTACCAGCTCGGAAGAAGTCGTGGTGGCCGAAGGAGTCGTGGTGCCCATTTTCGCGACGCTTTCACTGGCCCCGACAGGGGTCAATTGGCCTTTGGTACAGCCAGATCCGTACGTGTACGAAAGGCCAATTGCCGCGCCTCGAAACATTGCGCGAGGGTAGTTGGACGCCAGGTCAGACAGTGGATGGCGACCATAAAGGGGGAAATTCACATGGCGGTGGTACTCTCGGGTATCGGGGGATTTCTCCCTCCCAGGGTGGTGACGAACGACGACCTTTCCGCCACACTCGACACGAACGACGAGTGGATCAGGACGCGGACCGGAATCAGTGAACGCAGGGTCGTCTCGGACGGCCTGTCGACCGGCACCCTGGCCGTGGAGGCCGGTGCCCGGGCGCTGCGGTCCGCCGGCGTGAGCGGGGTGGACACGGTGGTCGTGGCGACCACCTCCCCCGACCGGCTCTGCCCTGCGGTGGCGCCGGAGGTCGCGTCCCGGCTCGGCATGGGACCGGTGGCGGCCTTCGACCTCACCTCGGCGTGCAGCGGGTTCCTCTACGGACTCGCCGCCTCCGCCGGGCTGATCGCCTCGGGGACCGCCGAGAGCGTGCTGTTCATCGGCTCGGAGGCTTTCACCACGCTGGTCAACCAACGGGACCGCGGGACGGCGCCGATCTTCGGCGACGGAGCGGGCGCGGTGGTACTGCGCCGCGGCGAGGACGACGAGCCCGGCGCGCTGGGCCCCTTCGACCTCGGCAGTGACGGCTCGCTCGCCGATCTGCTGGCCATCCCGGCCGGCGGTTCGCGCCAGCGGTCTGCGGACGCGAGCCTCGGCCACGACTCGGTACCCACCGAGGACTGGTACCTGCGGATGGAGGGCCGCCCCCTTTACACGCAGGCAGTCGAGCGCATGACGCAGTCGGCGCAGGCGGTGCTCAAACGCACCGCCTGGTCCGTGGCGGACGTCGACTGGTTCGTCGGCCACCAGGCCAACGTCCGGATCGTGCGGGCGGTGGCGGAGGAACTCGAAGTCCCCATGGAACGCGTCGCGGTCAACATCGACCGGGTCGGGAACACCCTGTCGGCCTCGGTCCCCCTGCTGCTGAACGACATCGCCGCCAGCGGCGACCTCAAGCCCGGCGACCGGGTCCTGCTGTCGGCGTTCGGAGCCGGTCTCTCGTGGGGCTCGACGGCCCTGGTCTGGCCCGACATCCGTGCCGAGCACGTGAACTGACACATCCTCAACAACTCATTCGAACCAGGAGACACACCATGAGCACCGTTCAGGAATCCGTCGTCGAGGTCTTCGTCTCCCGCTTCGGTCTCGACGCCGAAAGCGTTGTCCCGGAAGCGACCTTCGACGACCTCGGTCTCGACTCACTGTCCCAGATCGAGCTGGCGACCGCACTGAAGAAGCGCCTCGGCGTCGTCATCACCGACGACGAGCTGACCGAGATCGCCGCCGTCTCGGACATCATCGCCCTCATCGAGCAGAAGGCCGCCGCCGTCTGATGAGCGGCTTCGCGGCTTCCATCACCGGCATCGGACTGATCACCCCCGCGGGCATCGGGGTCAAGGAGAACTGGGAACGCGTGGTCGACGGACGGTCGACCGCCGCCCACCACGACGACCTGGCCGGCCTGCCGGTGACCATGGCCTGCCGGGTGCCCGACTTCTCGCCTCAGCAGCTCGGGCTGCGCGGCGCCTGGCAGTGGGACCGCTACTCCCAGTTCGCCATCGCCGCGACGCGCGAGGCCCTCGCCCAGGCAGGCCTCGTGGCCGGGGAGTGGGCGGACAGCGCACGAGTGGCCGTCATCATCGGTTCGGGTGCTGGTGGCACCGCGACGCTGGAGGAGCAGCACCGGATCCTGATCGAGGAAGGACCCGGTGAGATCTCCCCGATGACCCTGCCGATGGGGCTGCTGAACATGGCGGCCGGGCAGGTGGCCATCGACATCGGGGCCAACGGCCCCTGTCTGACGCCGTGCACCGCGTGCGCCGCCGGAGCCAGCGCGATCGGCCTCGGCCGGGAGCTGATCCGGTCCGGACTGGCCGACATCGTGATCGCGGGCGGCGCCGAGGCGCCGATCACCCCGCTGTACATGTCCTCCTTCGCCCGGATGCGGGCACTCTCCCGGCGCCTGGACGACCCGGCGACGGCCTCCCGCCCCTTCGACGCGACTCGCGACGGGTTCGTGCTCGGCGAGGGTGCGGGGATCGTGGTCCTGGAGTCCGATGAGCACGCCCGGGCCCGCGGCGCCCAGACCCTGGCCCGCGTGATCGGGTACGGCGCTTCGGCCGACGCCCACCACGTGACCTCCCCGCACCCGGAGGGCAAGGGCGCAGAGCTGGCGGTCCGGGCGGCGCTCGCCGACGCGGGCCTGACCGGCCGCGACGTGGGCTACGTCAACGCCCACGGCACCTCCACCCCCCTCAACGACGTGATCGAGGCCGGGGTGATCCGCCGGGTGATCGGCTCGGATGCCAAGGTCAGCTCCACCAAGGGGGTCACCGGGCACCCGCTCGGCGCGGCCGGTTCCATCGAAGCGGCGTACGCGGCGCTCGCGGTGCACCACGGCGTGATCCCTCCGACGGCTTCGCTCACCGAGGTCGACCCGCAGGTGGACGTGGACGTCGTGCACGGCGCGCCACGGCTCGGCCCGGTGCCCATCGCCCTGAGCAACTCCTTCGGGTTCGGAGGCCAGAACGCCGCCCTGCTGATCTCCTCCTGAACCGCACCACCAGAACCGTGAAAGGACCCCTCAGATGAACCCGGTCGCCACCGCCGACCTGACCAGGCTGCTCTTCGACGGCAGGTACGAGCAGGCGCACAAGGACATCGGCGAGCTGTTGCTGGACCCGATCTTCGATCCCCGTGAGGGCCTCACGATGAACGAGGCGGGGAAGCTCGCCTACGAACGGTCCCGGGTGGTGCACGCCGCGCTGGAGCGCCCCGTGGAGATCCTGCGGGACCCGTGGCGGCTGTTCGCCCTGGCCGAGTGGCCTTCGCTGGTCGACGTGTCCACGTTCTCGCTGCTGATGGTCCACTACAACCTCAGCTTCGGCACGGTCATCGAGCACGGCGACCGGCCCGAACTCAAGGACCTCGTAGACGAGTTGGACCGGCTGGACTCATTCAGCCCGTACATGGCCACCGAGCTGGGGTACGGCAACAACGTGGCCGCCATGCGCACCGAGGCCGTCTACGACGCCGCTTCCGAGACCTTCGTCCTGAACACCCCGGACGCACTGGCCCAGAAGCACATGTCCTACAGCGGGTTCCAGGACGTCCCGAAGCTCGCCGTCGTCATGGCGCGGCTGAAGACGGACGGCAAGGACCACGGTGTCTACCCCTTCCTCGTCCCGATCAGCGACGGCAGCCGGCTGCACGAGGGGGTCCACGCGGCTCCTTGCCCGGAGAAGCCGGTCCAGGGCCTGGACAACGGCGTCACCTGGTTCGACCACGTCCGCGTCCCGCGCCGCAACCTGCTTCACGGCGACATGGGCGGCTTCGACGAGAACGGCGCCTTCCGCCCCTCCTCCGGCAACCAGCGCAAGCGGTTCCTGCGCGCCATGAGCAGGATCCTGCCCGGGCGTCTGTGTGTCTCCAGCTCGGCGGTCGGCGCGGGCCGGGCCAGTGTGTACATCGCGCTGCGCTTCGCGGCGCAGCGGCTCACGAACGCCCCTGGCCGCAACGACCTTCCGGTCATCGAATACCGCAGCCACCAGCTGGCCCTGTTCACCGCGCTGTCCAAGGTCTATGCGATGACCCTGCTGCTCAACCATGCCAAGCGGGAGTTCGTGGCAGTCCCGGACGCCGTACCGGCCGAGCTGAACCACCTGATCTCGATAACCAAGGCACTCTCCACCTGGGAGATGACCGAGGTCGTCGCGACCTGCCGGGAGCGCTGCGGGGCCCAGGGCATCTTCAGCGTCAACCGGATCGCGGACTACGGCTCGCTGCTCCAGGGCCTGGTGACCGCGGAGGGCGACAACCAGGTGCTGCTCGCCACTACGGCCGGTCAGATCATCGCCCAGGGCCAGGCCGAGGGGGAGGCACCGTCCGAGGCCCCCGACCCCACCGGCCGCGACCTGCGCGACACCGCGTTCCTGCTCGCGGCCCTGCGCCACCGGGAGCAGGAGCTGCTCCGGGCCGCCCGCGCCTCCATGGCGGACGAGACCCGTGAGCGGACCTACCTCGATGCCTGGAACGACACGATGAACACCGGGCTGGCCATGGCCCGGGTGCGGGGCGTGCGTACAGCCCTGGAGTGCTTCGTCGAAGCGGCCGAGGAGGCCGAGACCGAGCCGGTGCGGACCGCGCTCGGCCTGCTCGCCTCGCTGTACGCGTTGACCGAGGTGCAGCGGGAGGCGGGCTGGTACCTGGCCCGCGGGGTGTTCACGGCCGACCAGGTCGAAGAGCTGCCGCAGGCCCTGGACGCCCTGTGCGTCCTGATCCAGCCGCACACCGAAACCCTGATCAGCGGTTTCAACCTGTCGCCGGAGCTGCTGCGCGCCCCGATCGCCGCGGACGACTACGTGGCCGCCTTCCAGCGGCGGACCGGAGCGTTCGGTCCCGCCGGGGCCCAGATCACCACCGGGAGCTGACCCCCATGGCACGGCACACCTATCCCTGCCCGATCCGCTGGTCGGACATGGACATCTACGGGATCGTCAACAACGTCTCCTTCGTGCGCTACCTGGAGGAGGCCCGGGTCGACTTCATCTTCCGGATGGCCCCGACCGAGGGCGACGCGTTCTTCCGGGAGGGCTCGGTGGTCGTCTCCCACCAGATCCGCTACCGGCACCAGCTCGTCCACCGTCACGAGCCGGTCGACATCGAGATGTGGGTCTCGGACCTCCAGTCGGCGACGGTGACCGTCGACTACGCGGTCCGGGACGGCGACCTCGTCTACGCCACCGCCTCGACCACGATGGCCCCGTTCGACTACCGGGCGGGCCGCCCCCGTCGGCTCACGGACGCGGAGACCGGCTTCTTCGAGAAGTACCTCGACGAGACCGCGTCGGCCCGCTGACATGCACCTGCTTCGGATAGGCCCGCAGGGCGGGGAACGGCCGTGCGCGGTCGGCCCCGGTGGAGTCGTCCGCGACCTGTCGTCCTGGGTCGCGGACTGGACGGGCGAGAGCCTGGACCCGGACGTACTGCGTGATCTGGCCGCCCGGCTGGCCCGGGAAGCCGGCACGCTGCCGGTGGCCGATCCGGCCGCCGAGCGGGTCGGCCCGCCCGTCCGGCCGGGCGGGCACCTGTTGTCGATCGGCCTCAACTACCGTGCGCACGCGGCCGAGGCCGGTCTCGCGCTGCCGGACGAGCCGATCGTCTCCAGCAAGGCCCCGATGACACTGGTCGGTCCCCACGACGATCTGCTGCTGCCCCCGGGCGGTGAGAAGACCGACTGGGAGGTGGAACTGGCGGTCATCATCGGACGGCGTGCCCAGTACCTGCCCGACCGGGCGGCCGCCCCTGCCCACATCGCGGGCTTCGCCACGGGCAACGACGTTTCCGAGCGGCGCTGGCTGCTGGAGCGCGGCGGCCAGTGGGTCAAGGGCAAGTCCTTCGAGTCCTTCAGCCCGCTGGGCCCCTTCCTGGTCACACCCGACGAGGTGCCCGACCCGCAGGACCTGCGGCTGAGCTGCACGGTCAACGGGCGGGTCATGCAGAAAGCCTCCACCGCCGACATGGTCTTCGACGTGGCCCATCTGGTCTGGTACCTCAGCCAGTTCATGGTGCTGCACCCCGGGGACGTGATCCTCACCGGAACCCCGGGCGGGGTCGCGCTGGGCCGCCCCGACCAGCCCTACCTGTGCCCCGGCGACCTGGTCGAAGCCGAGGTCGCGGGTCTGGGCGCGCACCGTCAGCGCTGTCGCCCGGCTGTGCGACCCGGTGCTTCCGCCGACCGCCCCCGGGAGGTGGTGTGATCCAGGAACTCGTCCCCGGCCGGATCGCGGGCTGGGACTCCTTCGAGGACCAGCCGCGGTTCACCCCGCACCCGGCCGAGGCGGCGTCGCTGCGCAGCATGGCCCCGGCCCGGCGCCGGGAGTTCGCCAACGGCCGGTACTGCGCCCACCGGGCGCTGCACCGCCTGGGCACCCCCGCCGTCGCGATCCCGGCCGGCGACCGGGGCGCGCCGCAGTGGCCGGACCAGGTGGTCGGCAGCATCACGCACTGCCCCGGCTACACCGCTGCCGTGGTCGCCCGCCGTACGCGGATCAGCGCGCTCGGCATCGACGCCGAACCCCATCTGCCGCTGCCCGAGGACGTGCTGGAGTTCGTGGCCCGCCCCGAGGAGCACGCACGGGTCCGACGGCTCCTCGCGGAGCGGCCCGGCGTGCAGTGGGACCGGCTGCTCTTCAGCGCGAAGGAGAGCGTCTACAAGACCTGGTTCCCGGTGACCGGCCGCTTCCTGGGCTTCCACGAGGCCGGGATCCGCATCGACCCGGAGGCGGGCACCTTCAGCGCGCAGATCCCGGCCTCCGGCGGGACCGGGCCGGGGCTCCCCGAGGAGCTGACCGGCCGCTGGCGGGTCAGTGGCGATCTGGTCGTCACCGCAATTGCCGTACCGGCTCCGGAAGGAGGGCGATAGAAGATGTCCGCCCCAGAGAAGACCGCCCCGCCGAAGGCCCCGGCCCTCGACTCCCACGGGCAGGTGGCCGAGCTCTACGCCACCAAGGAGCTGGCCCGCCGCGGGCCCGGCGAGCGGGCCACCGCGGCCCAGCACGCCAAGGGCAAGCTGACCGCACGGGAACGGATCGACCTGCTCCTGGACCCCGACTCGTTCAACGAGGTCGAGCAGCTGCGCCGGCACCGGTCGGTCGGCTTCGGCATGGAAGACCGCAGGCCTCACACGGACGGGGTGATCACCGGCTGGGGCACGGTCGAGGGCCGCACCGTCTTCGTCTACGCGCACGACTTCCGGATCTTCGGCGGGGCGCTCGGCGAGGCCCACGCCAGCAAGATCCACAAGATCATGGACATGGCCGTGGCGGCCGGTGCCCCGCTGGTCTCGCTGAACGACGGAGCGGGCGCCCGGATCCAGGAAGGCGTCTCGGCGCTGGCCGGATACGGCGGAATCTTCCAGCGCAACGTACGGGCCTCAGGCGTCATCCCGCAGATCTCGGTGATGCTCGGCCCGTGCGCGGGCGGCGCCGCCTACTCCCCCGCCCTGACCGACTTCGTGTTCATGGTCCGGGGCACCTCCCAGATGTTCATCACGGGCCCGGACGTGGTCAGGGCCGTCACCGGCGAAGAAGTCAGCCAGGACGGTCTCGGCGGCGCGGACGTCCACGCGGAACTGTCGGGCGTGGCCCACTTCGTCTACGACGACGAACCGAGCTGCCTGGCCGAGGTCCGCTACCTGATCTCGTTGCTCCCCTCCAACAACGGCGAACTGCCGCCCGCCTCCCCGGAGTCCGACCCGGCGGACCGGCGCAGCGAAGCCCTGCTGACGCTCGTGCCGGCCGAGGGCAAGCTCCCATACGACATGCGTCACGTGATCGAGGAACTCGTCGACCACGGGGATTTCCTGGAGGTCCACGAACGCTGGGCGCCCAACATCCAGTGCGGGCTGGCCCGGCTCGGAGGGCGGGTGGTGGGCATCGTCGCCAACCAGCCGATCGCCCTGGCCGGCGTCCTGGACATCCACGCGAGCGAGAAGGCCGCCCGCTTCGTCCGGATGTGCGACGCCTTCAACATCGCGCTGCTGACCCTGGTAGACGTACCCGGCTTCCTGCCCGGCGTGGGCCAGGAGCACGGCGGGGTCATCCGGCACGGCGCCAAACTGCTGTACGCCTACTGCGAGGCCACGGTCCCCCGGGTCCAGGTGATCCTGCGCAAGGCTTACGGGGGCGCGTACATCGTCATGGACTCCCGCTCCATCGGCTGCGACCTCTCCTACGCCTGGCCCACCAACGAGATCGCCGTGATGGGCGCCGAAGGCGCCGCCAACGTCATCTTCCGGCGGCAGATCGCCGAGGCCGACGATCCGCAGGCCACGCGTGCCGCGATGGTCAAGGACTACAAGGCCGAGCTGATGCACCCCTACTACGCGGCCGAACGCGGCCTCGTCGACGACGTGATCGACCCCTCCAGAACCCGGGCGGCGCTCATCCGCGCCTTCCGGATGCTGCGGACCAAGAACTCCGAGCAGCCGTCCCGCAAGCATGCCAACACACCCCTGTGACCGGCCACTTCCACCGCCCCGGAGCGTTCTGATGCCCATCACCTTCACTACCGAACCGGCCGAGCGGCTCTCTATCGCGGAGCGCGCCCGAGTGCTCGAGGCACCCGCATTCGGCGACGTGTTCAGCGACCATATGATCAGCATCGACTGGGAGCGGGAGCGCGGCTGGTACGACGCCCGGATCACGCCGTACGGACCGCTCGTCCTCGACCCCTCCACCCAGGTGTTCCACTACGGCCAGGAGGTCTTCGAGGGCCTCAAGGCCTATCGCCGCCCCGACGGATCGGTGGTCACCTTCCGTCCGTACGCCAACGCCGCCCGCCTCAACCGCTCCTGCGAGCGCATGGCCATGCCACCGCTGCCCGAGGCGACCTTCGTCGAGGCCCTGGAACTCCTGGTCACCACCGACCGGGACTGGGTGCCGGAGCAGCCGGGCCACAGCCTCTACCTACGCCCCTTCATGATCGCCACGCAGCGCACGATCGGCTTCTACGGCCCGTCCAGCGCCTACCGGTTCATGGTGATCGCCTCCCCGGCCGCCGCGTACTTCAAGGCCGGGGCCAAGCCGCTGACGGTCTGGCTCTCCGAGGACTACACCCGCGCCGCCCCCGGCGGCACCGGCGAGGCCAAGTGCGGCGGCAACTACGCCGGCACCCTGGTCGCCCAGGCGCAGGCCCAGGAGATGGGTTGTGACCAGGTGGTCTGGCTGGACTCCGCCGAGCGTCGCTGGGTCGACGAGATGGGCACCAGCAACATGTTCTTCGTCTACGGCGACCGGCTGGTCACCCCGGAACTGTCCGGCTCCCTGCTGTCCGGCATCACCCGGGACTCCGTCCTCACACTGGCCGCCGAACTGGGCTACACGGCCGAGGAGGGGCGGATCAGCGTGGCGGACTGGCGGGCCGACGCCGAGTCGGGCCGTCTCACCGAGGTGTTCTCCTGCGGCACCTCCTCCATGATCACCTCGGTCGGCGAGGTCAAGGGCAAGGACGGCGGCTGGACGATCGGCGGCAGCAAGCCCGGTCCGGTCACCGCCCGGCTGCGTGCGGAACTGTCCGGGATCCAGTCCGGCGAGCGGCCCGACCCGTTCGGCTGGGTCCACAAGATCGCCTGATCCGCGGTCCCCCAGACACATCAGAGATGATTCCGAGCAAAGGTGCGCTGAACCGATGAGCCGTTCCGTCCTGGTCACCGGAGGAAACCGGGGCATCGGCCTCGCCGTTGCCCTCGCCTTCGCCGAAGCCGGCGACAAGGTCGCGCTGACCTACCGCTCCGGCGAGCCGCCGGAGGCCGCGCTCCGGCTCGGCTGCCTCCCCGTGCGGTGCGACGTCACCGACTCCGCGCAGGTCGAGAAGGCCTACCACGAGGTCGAGGAAGCGCACGGCCCGGTCGAGGTGCTCGTGGCCAACGCGGGCATCACACGGGACCAACTGGTCCTGCGGATGGCCGAGGAGGACTTCGCCGCGGTCCTGGACACCAACGTGATGGGGGCGTTCCGGATCGTCAAGCACGCCGCCACCGACATGGTGGAGGCCCGTCGGGGCCGGATCGTCCTGATCTCCTCCGTGGTGGGCCTGCTCGGTGCGGCGGGGCAGGCCAACTACGCGGCCTCCAAGGCCGGTCTGGTCGGCTTCGCCCGCTCGGTCGCCCGCGAACTGGGCTCGCGCGGGATCACCTGCAATCTGGTGGCGCCCGGTTTCGTCGAGACCGATATGACGAGGGCACTGAGCGAAAAGCAGCGCGCCGCGTTCCTGGGCAAAGTGCCGCTGGCGCGCAGCGCGGAGCCGGAGGAGATCGCCGCCGCCGTGCGCTTCCTCGCCTCCGAGGAGGCCGCGTACATCACCGGAGCCGTCATCCCTGTGGACGGCGGCCTCGGCATGGGGCACTGAGCCCGTCGTGTGTCCCCGGCCCGGGGGCCGAAGTCAGAGGTGCTCGGAGACCAGCACCGCAGTGGTGCCGGTCTCCAGCGCCTGGAAGATGTGCGGGACGTCGGCCGGGTAGCCGATGTAGTCGCCCGGCAGAAGTTCCACCGGTTCCTGCGCGGTCCCGACCAGCGCCCGGCCCGTACCGATCACCACGTGTTCCACCACGCCCGGCATGTGCGGGGCGGACGAACGCTGCGGACCCGGTTCGGCGGCGATGCTGTAGACGTCTCGCCGGGCCCCGGGCGGGGACGCGGCCAGCAGGGTGGCCCGGTAGTCGGCCTCGGCCGAGACCACGGCCGGCCCCTGGCCCGCCCGGATCACCTGGACCGCGGGCCGGGAGGCGGCCAGCAGCCGGGAGAACGGGATCTCCAGGACCACGCAGAGCGCCCAGAGGGTCTCCAAGCTGGGGTTCCCGGCACCCGATTCGAGCTGGGAGAGCGTGGACTTGGCCAGTCCGGCGCGGCGGGCCACCTCCGTGAGGGAGAGCCCGGCCCGGACACGCTCCGCGCGCAGGGAGGCGGCGATCGCTTCGAGCGGCGGCTTGAGCGGGAGGTCGGCTTCGGACACGAGATGTTCGCTCCAATGGTCAATCGTTCGCCTTGACGAACACTTTCTTACCGTTCATTATAAACGCCATGCGTTCGTTATGGGAAACCCTCAGTCGTACCCAATGGCGTAACATCGCGCTCGTCTGCCTCGCGGTGGGCGTCATCGGCCTGTCGTACGGCGCCATCGCGGTCACCTCGGGCTTCGCCTGGTGGTTCCCGGCCCTCATGGGCACGCTCGTCCTCGCCGCCTCCTCCGAGTTCCTGTTCGTCGGGATCATCGCCGCCGGAGGCAGTCCGATTGCCGCCCTGCTGGCCGGACTCCTGGTCAACGCCCGGCACGTGCCGTTCGGCCTGGCCGTCCCCGACGTCCTCGGCCACGGCTGGAAAGGCCTGCTCGGCACACACCTGATGAACGACGAGACTGTCGTCTTCGCCATCGCCCAGGACGGACTCCCGCGCAAGCGGGCCGCGTACTGGGCCTGCGGGCTCGGCATCCTGATCTGCTGGCCGACCGGGGCCGCGCTGGGAGCCCTGCTCGGCAGCGTCGTCCACGACACCGACGCCCTAGGCCTGGACGCCATGTTCCCCGCAGTGATCCTGGCGCTGATCCTGCCCGCCCTGAAACAGCGCGAGTTGCGGCGGACCTCCCTGGCCGGAGCGGTCCTGGCGCTGGCCTCCACCGCCTTCCTCCCAGCCGGACTCCCGGTCCTGGTCGCCCTGGCCGCCCTGCCGCTCTTCACCGTCGCCGCGGCGACGGGGGAAGCCAACCAAGGAGCCGACCGATGAAGAACGCCGTCCCGACGCTCATCGCGATGCTGGCCCTCGCGGGGGGCACCTTCCTGCTCCGGCTCGCCGGACCGGCCCTGCGGGCCCGGATCACCTTTCCGGAGCGGGCGGAGAAACTACTGGAGGCTTCCGCAGTCGTCCTGCTCGCGGCCCTGACGGCCACGGCCGCGCTCGCCGAAGGACACGGATTCGCGGGCCCGGCCCGCCCAATCGGTGTAGCGGTGGGCGGCATACTCGCCTGGCGCAAGGCCCCGTTCCTCCTCGTCGTACTCGCCGCCGCCGGCACGACCACCCTGCTCCGGCTCGCCGGAGCGCGCTGACCGGCAGCCGCCCAGGCGGAATATTCGCACCGAACCCACAACGCGAAACACTATTCCCCGCAGACCTTTACGGAGAATTCCAGCCATTCGTCTCACATAGTGGATTACGGGTTGTCCGCCAATATCGGCCGTTAGTACGCTGCGGGCGGACCATGATCCAAAACGTGAGCCACGTTCATCACCAAAGGTTAACCGGTTCAGGCGGGCCACATCGCGGTGACGCCCATGCCGGGACCACTCGCGCACGATTCCGGCAAACATACTCCACGTTTCAATTTCCCGACGCTTAGGCAGTCGGCCGAATTTCGACCGTCAGGGCCGATAAAAAAGTCCTGCCGGTTTCCGTGGGAAACCTGAAATACTTTTCTCCGGACTTCACCATGCCTCGACCGGCCGACCTCTGCGGTCTCATTCCACCCCCCGCGCTTGAAGCAGGAGCACCGAACACGATGAGCATCACCGACACCCTCGACTCACCCGTCTGGAAGACCCATGTCCCTCCGGACCGCCCAGTCCTCACCCGCGACCACGCCTGGGACACGGTGATGCGCCGGATCCCCCTGCTCTCCGAGCGTGAACTGGACGTGTTCCACCTGCTGGCGAAGGGGGCGTCGAACCGGACCATCTCGACACGGCTCGCCATCACCGAACGCACCGTCAAGGCCCATGTTGCACAGATCCTGGCCAAACTCGACGTGGAGTCCCGATTACAGGCGGGGATCGTCGCCTTCGCCTGGGAGACCTTCAGCCGGGGCGGCGGAACCTCGGCCTGCCTCTCCCCGTACCTGCTGCTCCCCGCCTGACCGGCCGCGTGCGGGTCGGGGCGTCCGCACGCGGGGCCGGGGGCCGGCCCTCCTCTCCCTCCACCGGAAGCCACAGCTCGGCACCGACCTCCCCCTCCGGCCTTGGCCGCCGCCGGACGGACGGACACTGAGGATCTCAGGCCAGGCCAGGCCAGGCACGGCACGGCCAGGCCCGGCTGCGGTGCGGGCTGGACGGGAAGCACTGGGTGAACGCGTCCCGCCACAGGTACTGAACAGCCTCCGGCGCCGGACCGTAGGACGGCTCCGCGGCAGCCGGACCGGGACCGGGACGAATTCCCCCACATGGCAGGCGAGTTGATGCATCACTCGGACGCCGGTTCACGAGGCGGATTCAACTGGTCGTCGCAACACCTCGTGATCAGCGAGGTATGGGATGGTTCGTCGTCAGCAAGCGGCCGATCGGGCGGTGCGCCCGAAGTTGAGGTCACCGGGGCATCCGAAATTCCAGCGTCATATCGAGGCGGAGTTCTGGGACGAAATCGCCAAGGGGCTTCTCTCGGAGGAAGCGGCCGGGGTTATCGGCGTGGCGCCGGCGGTGGCCACGCGCTGGTACCGGCAATGTGGCGGCATGCGACCGTTCGATCCGCAGCCGCATTCGGGCAGGTACCTGTCGTTTTCTGAGCGGGAGGAGATCGCGCTCCTCAACGCCCAAGGCAAGGGCGTTCGTGAAATCGCGCGGGAAGTCGCACGTGATCCGGGGACGATTTCCCGCGAGTTGCGGCGCAACGCGGCCACCAGGAGCGGCAGGCGTGAATATCGGGCAACGGTCGCGCAATGGAAATCGGACTTGGCCGCACGCCGCCCGAAGACATCGAAGCTGGTGGCCAATCCACGGTTGCACGCCTACGTCCAGGAGCGACTGTCCGGACGGATCGGCACGCCCGGCGGCAAGGCAATCGCTGGACCTGCGACTGGCGGGTGGACGGGTCGGAACAAGCCGCACCGCAAGGACCGCGCGTGGGTGCAGGCATGGAGCCCGGAGCAGATCGCGAACCGGATCAAGCTTGATTTCCCCGATGATGAGTCCATGCGCATCAGCCACGAGGCGATCTACCAGGCGCTCTACATCCAGGGTCGCGGGGCGCTCAAGCGAGAGCTGATCCTGTGCCTTCGTACGGGCCGCGCGCTGCGCGCCCCGCGTGCTCGTTCGCGCCGCAAGACCTGGGCGCACGTGACACCCGAAGCGTTGATCAGCGAACGGCCGGCCGAGGTCGAGGACCGTGCTGTTCCCGGCCACTGGGAAGGGGACCTGATCATCGGGCTGGAGCGTTCCGCGATCGGCACGGTCGTCGAGCGGTCAACTCGATTCACGATGCTCGTTCACCTGCCGCGCGAGGAAGGCTACCGGCACAAACACACGGTCAAGAATGGCCCTGCACTGGCTGGTTATGGGGCGATCACGATGAAGAACGCACTCGCCAGCACGATGTCGACGCTGCCCGAGCAACTGGCACGGTCGCTGACGTGGGATCGAGGCAAGGAGATGTCGGCGCACGCTCAATTCAAGGTCGAGACTGGCATTCCCGTGTTCTTCGCCGATCCGCATAGTCCATGGCAGCGCGGTACCAACGAGAACACCAATGGGCTCTTGCGTCAGTACTTTCCGAAAGGCACCGATCTCTCCAGATGGTCCCCTGAGGAAGTCGAGGCCGTCGCTCACACTCTCAACAGCAGACCCCGCAAGTCGCTCGGTTGGAAGACACCCGCCGAAGCATTCAACGAGCAGCTACAGTTGATTCAACAAGCCGGTGTTGCAACGACCGCTTGAATCCAGTCGATATACGAGTTTCCGTCTCGCCTAGCATCTGGACGCCGTGGGCATCGCGGCTTCGATCGGCTCGATCGGTGACGCTTACGACAATGCCCTCATGGAGTCCGCGATCGGCCTGTTCAAAACCGAACTGATCGAGCCCGGCAGGCCCTGGCGGACTCGCGACGGCCGAGTGGGTCGACTGATATGCCACCCGCCGGCTCCGCCGCTAAACAGGGCGCATCCCACCCGTCAAATACGAGACCAACCACCCCCGCGAAACCCAGGTCAAAACCACAATCTGAGACCTCTATCGAACGGCACCGCCCCGGCGAACCCGCCCGCCGTGGCCTGGGACCGGCTCGAGCTGGAGTTCCTCATCCCGTCGCCGCCTCGGGCCTCCACGCCGGCACCCTGAGGAACACGCGCCCCACCGGCGCCCAAAACCCCGTGCGCCGAAAGGGACTTGCGCCGGACCGACCCCCCGCTCCCGTTGAGGAACCGTCCCGGGGGTAACCGTGCGGCATGACTGTCTACGGATTGCACGCCTCGCACGAACAGATACCGCCCGCGGATCTGCTCGACGCCGTGGTGCACGCGGAACGCGCGGAATTCACCGCGGCCATGTGCTCGGACCACTTCTCGCCGTGGAGCGTCCGCCAGGGAGAGTCGGGGTTCGCCTGGTCCTGGCTCGGAGCCGCTCTCCAGGCCACCGCACAGATGCCGTTCGGCGTGGTCAACGCGCCGGGCCAGCGCTACCACCCCGCCATCGTCGCACAGGCCGTGGCCAGCCTCGCGTCCATGTACCCCGGCAGGTTCTGGGTGGCGCTCGGCAGCGGCGAAGCCTCCAACGAGCACATCACGGGCGCCGGCTGGCCCCGCAAGGACGTCCGCAACGCGCGTCTGCGGGAGTGCGTCGACGTCATACGGGCCCTGCTGCACGGGGAGGAGGTCAGCCACGACGGGCTGGTGACCGTGGACCGGGCCAGGCTCTGGACGCTGCCCTCCGCCGTGCCGCCGCTGATCGGAGCCGCGTGCAGCAGCGCCACCGCGGCCTGGTGCGCCGAGTGGGCGGACGGACTGATCACCGTCAACGCCCCGCGGGAGCGGCTCCGCGAGATCGTCGGCGCCTACCGTGACGCGGGCGGCCGTGGCCCCGTACATCTCCAGGTGCATCTGAGCTGGGCCCCCGACGAGGACGAGGCTCTCGCGCTGGCGCACGACCAGTGGCGCACCAACGTCCACGCGCCCCCGGCCAGCTGGGACCTGGACTCCGCGGAACTCTTCGACATCGTCAGTGAGCACGTGACGCCCGAGCAGGTGGCCGGCACGGTCAACGTCTCCTCCGACCTCGGCCGACACACCGCCTGGCTGCAGGAGTACGCCGAACTCGGCTTCGACGCGGTCATGCTGCACCACGTGGGCCGTGAACTGGGCCCGTTCATCGACGCGTTCGCGGCCGAGGTGCTGCCGCGACTGGACGTCACCCGCCCCCTCCCCGCCACGGCGAAGGAGTACCGATGCGTCTGACCCGCACGTCCGACCTGTGGTGGAAGAACGCGGTGGTGTACTGCCTGGACGTCGAGACGTACCAGGACGGCAACGGGGACGGGATCGGTGACTTCGTCGGCCTCACCCAGCGCATCGACCACCTGGTGCGCCTCGGCGTGACCTGTGTCTGGCTGATGCCCTTCTACCCGACGCGCGAGCGCGACGACGGCTACGACATCACGGACTTCTACGGTGTCGACCCCCGGCTCGGCACCCTCGGCGACTTCACCGAGTTCGTCCGCACGGCCAAGGACCGCGGCATCCGGGTGATCGCCGACCTCGTCGTCAACCACACCTCCGAGGAGCACCCCTGGTTCCGGGACGCCCGCTCGAGCCGTGACTCCGCCCACCGCGACTGGTACGTCTGGAAGGACGAGCCCCCCGAGGACGGACCCGAGGGCGTGGTCTTCCCCGACGCCGAGGACAGCCTGTGGGAGTACGACGAGGGCAGCGGCCAGTACTACCTGCACCGCTTCTACAAACAGCAGCCGGACCTCAACGTCGCCAACCCCGCGGTGCGCGACGAGATAGCCCGCGTCATGGGCTTCTGGACACAGCTCGGGCTGTCCGGCTTCCGGGTCGACGCCGTGCCCTTCCTGCTGGAGACGGACGGGCAGGACGACGCGGACAAGCTGCCGGACCCGCACGAGTACCTCGCCGACCTGCGGGCCTTCCTCGGCCGCCGCAACGGCGAGTCGATCCTGCTCGGCGAGGTCAACCTGCCCTACGACGGCCTCGCGCGCTTCTTCGGCGACCCCGCCTCCGACCGCGGCGACGAGCTCACCATGTGCTTCGACTTCGTCGGGATGCAGCGGATGTACCTGTCCATGGCACGTGAGGACGCGGGCCCGCTGGCCGCCGCGCTGCGGGACCGCCCCGCCGCCCCGCGGGACGCCCACTGGGCCACGTTCGTGCGCAACCACGACGAGCTCACCCTCGACAAGCTGAGCGACGACGAACGCGCCGAGGTGTTCCGGTCCTTCGGCCCCGAGAAGGACATGCAGCTGTACGACCGCGGGTTGCGGCGCAGGCTGCCGCCGATGGTCGACGGTGACCGGCGCCGCGTCGAACTCGCCTACAGCCTGCTGTTCACCCTGCCGGGCACCCCCGTGCTCTTCTACGGCGAGGAGATCGGCATGGGCGAGAACCTCGCCGCGGAGGGACGGCAGGCCGTACGGACACCGATGCAGTGGACGCCGGAGACCGGCGCCGGCTACTCCACCGCCGAACCGGACGCCTTCCCCAACCCGCTGGCGGACGGCGCCTTCGGACCGCAACACGTCAACGTGTACGAACAGAGCCGCGACCCCGGATCGCTGCTGAGCCGCATCCGGTTGTTCGTCGAGCGCTACCGGGAGGCACCCGAGCTGGCATGGGGCGACCACCGCCTCGTGGAAACGGGGGAGCGCTCCGTCCTGGGCCACATCGGCCGCACCACCGACGGCAGGGTCCTGGCCCTGCACAACTTCGCCGGCGAACCGGTCACCGCACGGCTGAGGCTGTCCGAGGCCGGCCCCGGAGAACGGCTGACGGATCTGCTCGACGAAGGACACGCCGGCCTCACCGTCGGCGACGACGGTCTGCTCCACGTCGAGCTGCCCGCCTACGGATACCGGTGGTTGCGCGTCGGTACTCCGGCGGACGACCCCGAACGGGTCGCTTCCGACTGACACCGCGTCCTTCGGGAAGCCTCCTGAGGTGATCGAAGACCCGCGGCAGCCGACCAGGCCCCCGCGGATCCCAGAGCACGGCACGACCAGGTCATCCGCTCAGTTCAGCGCAAGGAGAAGCCGGTGGACTCAGCCCGTACCCGCACCTCCTGGTGGCGTGACGCCGTCATCTACCAGGTGTACCTGCGCAGTTTCGCCGACGGGAACGGCGACGGCATCGGAGACATCGCCGGACTGCGACAGCGCCTGCCCCACCTCGCCGGGCTGGGCGTCGACGCGCTGTGGATCACCCCCTGGTATCCCTCGCCGATGGCCGACGGGGGGTACGACGTCGCCGACTACCGGGACATCGACCCGCTGTTCGGCAGCCTGGACGACGCGGGGGTCCTGCTCGACGAGGTCCACGGGCACGGGCTGCGGCTGATCATCGACATCGTGCCCAACCACACCTCGATTGCGCACGCTTGGTTCCGCCGAGCTCTGGCCGAGGGGCCCGGGTCCCCGGCCCGTGAGCGATACATCTTCCGCCCCGGACGCGGCGACCTGGGCGCCGAGCCGCCCAACGACTGGCGCAGCGTCTTCGGCGGGTCCGCCTGGACGCGCATCACGGAACCCGACGGCTCTCCGGGCCCCTGGTACCTGCACCTGTTCGCCCCCGAGCAGCCCGACCTCGACTGGGACGACCCGGAGGTCAGGGCGGAGTTCGAGTCGATCCTGCGTTTCTGGTTCGACCGGGGCGTGGACGGCGTCCGCATCGACGTCGCACACGGCCTCGTCAAGGCCCCCGGCCTGCCCGACCTCGGCTCGCTGGACGGCAAACTGCTGGAGGGCGCCACCCGCGAGGACCACCCCCACTGGGACCGGGAGGAAGTCCACGAGATCTTCCAGGGCTGGCGGGCTGTCGCCGACACCTACGACGAGCCCCGCGTCTTCGTCGCCGAGGCGTGGACCGGCGCCCCCGAACGGCTGGCGCGCTACGTACGGCCCGACGAATTGCACACAGCCTTCAACTTCGACTACCTGATGACGCCGTGGCGCCCGGACCGGCTGCGGCGCGTGATCGACACGTCCTTGAGCGCGCTGGGCCAGGTCGCCGCTCCCGCCACCTGGGTGCTCTCCAACCACGACGTGGCACGGCACGTATCCCGTTACGCGCGCCCCCAGCCGGACGGAACGCTGCGCTCGTTGTCGGACCTCACAGAGCCCGCCGACCTGGACCTCGGTACGAAAAGGGCGCGTGCCGCCGCGCTCCTCACCCTCGCCCTGCCCGGCAGTGCCTACCTCTACCAAGGCGAGGAACTGGGTCTGTGGGAGGTCGAGGACCTCCCCGAGGACCTGCTGCAGGACCCCACGTGGCACCGCTCCTGCCACACCGACCGGGGCCGCGACGGCTGTCGTGTCCCCCTCCCATGGAGCGGCGACACCCCGCCGTTCGGCTTCAGCCCCGAGGGCAGCCGGACGCGCACGTGGCTCCCGCAGCCCGAGGCGTGGAAGGCGCTGACCGTGGCGTCCGAGGACGGGGACCCGTCCTCGATGCTGGAGCTCTACCGCGAGGCGCTGCGCATCCGCCGTGCGGCGCCCGCACTCGGCGACGGGACCCTCGCCTGGGACAGCGCACCCGACGACGAGGTGCTCTCCTTCCGCCGCGACCCCGGCTTCCGCTGCGTCGTCAACCTCTCCGCCGAGCCGGCCGTGCTTCCTGCCCACCGTGCGGTGCTCGTGGCCAGCGGCCCGCTGCAGGACGGCCGTCTGCCGTCCGACACGGCGGTGTGGCTGACGGACTGACGCCGAGACCTCCGCTCACCGGCGGGACGGCGGCAGGCAGGGCGAGCAAAACCGCCGGTGCGCGACACCACACCGAACCGGTGCCCGTCACCGTCCTGCAGCGCAGCCTCTGGCTCGCCCGCACCGGCTTCCGAGCCGGCCACTCCGCCCGGCTCGGCGCGCGGCACCGTGCGCCGGACGGTCCGGGCCCCGGCGCGTCCGGCGCCCGTACAACCATTGGCACCGGGGGCGAGTCTGGCGTGTCATGCGAAGACTCATCGTTGCCGGCGCCGCGCTGCCGGCCGCCCTCGCGGCCTCCGTCCTTCTGCCCCCGGCCGCCGCCCACGCCCGCACACCGACGCCCTCCGCCGACTTCAACGGCGACGGCTACGGCGATCTCGCCGTAGGCGCGCCCGGCGCGGCGATCGACGGGCACAGCCTGGCCGGGGCGGTCGTCGTCGCCTACGGCTCGTCCGCCGGGATCAAGTCCTCGCGGACGACGACCGTCAGCCAGAACACCTCGCGCGTCCCGGGTGTCGCCGAGGCGTTCGACCGCTTCGGCACGTCCACCGCGGCCGGAGACTTCAACAAGGACGGATACACCGACCTCGCGGTCGGCTCACCGGGCGAGGACATCCCGCGCGGTGACGACTGGGGCTCGGTCACGGTGCTGTGGGGCAGCCCGAAGGGACTCGGCGCGGGCGGGGCGCTGAGCCAGCCGCTGGGCATCGAGCAGACCGGATTCGGCACCGCGGTCACCGCCGGGGACTTCGACGGGGACGGCCACGCCGACATCGCGGCGAGCACGGGCAGCGGCACCCACCTGTGGCTCTACCTCAACCGGAGCACCGGCCAGTCCGGCGAAATGGGCTTCGCGCTCGCCGACTTCGAGGCGTCGGCGGTGCCCGCCACCGGCACCGGCGTCACCGCGCTCGCCGCCGGGGACGTCGACGGCGACGGCACCGACGACCTGGCCGCCGTCACCAACCCGCTCAACGGCACCGGCGGCGCGCTCTACCTCTCCCCCGGGGTCCCGGCGAACCGCCGCGCGGCGGGCGAGCTGCCCCCGGCGCTCTCCCTGACCATCGGCGACGTGGACGGCGACGGCCGCGGCGACGTCGTGTCCGGGCAGCCGTACGGACGCGAGGAGGTGAACGGCGCCTTGGACGGCGGCAGCGTGACAGTGCTGCGGGGCTCGGCGCAGGGCGTCGACCCCCGACGCGCGGTCGTGATCACGCAGGACACCGCCGGGGTTCCCGGGGTCGTCGAGGAGGGCGACCGCTTCGGCTGGTCCGTCGAGCTCGGCGACGTCAACCGGGACGGACGAGCCGACCTGATCACCGGCGCCGTCGACGAGGGCGTGGGCCTGACGGGCTTCACCGGATCCGTCACCGTGCTCCCCGGCTCCGCGAAGGGCCTGACCGGCACCGGCTCGTACGCCTTCCATCAGGACACCGCGGGCGTGCCCGGCGTCGCGGAGTCCCGCGACTCCTTCGGCGAGGCCCTGGCGCTGGCCGACACCGACCGCGACGGGCGGCTCGACCTGGCCGTCGGCGCGCCCGGCGAGAACGGCTGGTACGGCGCGCTCACCTCGCTGCGCGGCGACGGCGTGCGAATCACCTTCACCCGCGCGGTCGGCTTCAGTGCGGAGACCATCGGGCTCGCCACCGGCGAGGACTGGTACCCCGAGTTCGGCGCGCCGATCAGCGGCTGAGCCCGGACGCTCGGGCAACGGGGCGCGTTCCGGCGCGGCACACCGCCGGGACGCGCCCCCTCGCCGTTCCGACGCGGGCCGACACACGGCTGGTCGCGCGGTGATCACGCCCCCGCGCGCGGCCCGACCTGGTGGGATCGGTGGGATGTCGGCGCCGCGTCGGCCGCACCCCGTGTCCCGAGGGCCGGCGCCGCCTGCCCACGGATCACGAGATCGGGGTCGGCGAGTGCCTCGCGCAGATGCGTGGTCGCTTCGTCATAGGGCATCTCGGCGACGGGGGCAGGCGTCCTGAGGGGCCAGTTCGTCCAGGAGTCGGGGGACGCTGTTGACGGCGGTGGAGACGGGGCGGGCGTCCAGATGGCCGCCCGCCGGCCGACTGAGCAGGGCCCGCAGCTCATCGGGGTCTTGGTGGCCGGGGTCGAGCCAGGCGTCATAGTGCTCGCG
This sequence comes from Streptomyces sp. NPDC002580, assembly GCF_042889485.1. Lineage (NCBI taxonomy): Bacteria > Bacillati > Actinomycetota > Actinomycetes > Kitasatosporales > Streptomycetaceae > Streptomyces > Streptomyces sp. NPDC002580. The sequence goes on from NZ_JBIAQZ010000016.1 coordinate 78,407, forward strand.
TGCGAGGGCGAGCGGCATGCGGGGGTGCACGCCGAGCTGGGCGGCGGAGCGACCTCGACGTCGTCCGCACGGCGCCGTCCCGGCCAGTTCCTCCTGCCGGCCCCCACCGTCCGGGAGGGTGAACCTCCCTCAGTCGGCCGGCGCATCAGTTGCTGCCCACGCAGACGACATCCTTGCGACTCCGCGCAGCGGAAAGTCAGCCGGTATCCCGACGTGGGGGCGGGGGGGGGGCCCCCCCCCCCCCCCCCCGGGGGGGCCCGCCCCCCCGCCCGGGGGGGGCAGCACCCCCCCCCCCACCCCCCCCCCCCCCCCGGGGGCAGGGGGCCCCCCCCCCGCCCCCACGTCGGGACGGCGCAGCGGCATCGCCGTTTCACGATCGCTCACGGCCCTCATCCGCACAGGCCAGCTGGGGCACTGGGGCCCAGCCGCCCTCCGTCCCGGGTCACCGGCAGCGATCCGAGCCTGCAGCGCTAGGAACCGACCATGGCCTCGTTGATGGCGCCGAGGAAATCGTCGAGGTCCTTCGGCGTCCGGGAGGTGATCAGGGTGTAGCCGCCCGCACTGTCGCTCACCACTGCTTCGTCGACCCAGTCTTTGGCACCCGCGTTGCAGACATCAGTGCGCACTGAAGGGTAGGAGGTCAGGGTTTTACCGTTCAGGACGTCGGCTTCCACCAGAGCCCAGGGGCCATGACAGATCGCAGCGATCGGACGCCCCGTCGCCGCAAATGCCCTCACCGCCTCGAGAGCCCTGGGCTCCAGGCGGAGCTGGTCGGCATTGATGGTGCCACCAGGGATTAGCAGCAGTTGGTGCTCGCCAAGGTCCAGCTGCTCAAGCGTGGTGGTGGGCCGCACCGCCTCGCCGGGGTCCCGGTCGCCCACCAGCGTCTGGACCGGCTCCGAGGTCAGGGCTGCGAGGATGACGTCCGCGCCGTCCTCTTTCAGCCGGCGGATCGGCACCAGCAACTCGTCCTGCTCGACTCCGTAGTTGGTGACGATGACCAGCACCCGGTGGCCGTTGAGCGGCTTGTCGGGCATGATGACGTGCCTTTCGTCGTCGTGATCGATCCGGCGCCGCCGGCCCTGTCAGCGGGTCGCCGCCTGCTCGGCGGCTTCTGTCTCGGTGGCCGCATCGGCCGTGGCGAGGGTGCCGCCCGCGGTCTCCAGGTGCGCCCGCACGAACCACTGGAACTGCTCCAGGTCGCGCAATTGCTCGATCAGCAGGTCCTCGGTGGCCGGATCGATGTCTCCGACGGTTTTGATCGCGGAGCGGAGGTCTTGGATGATCCCTGTGTACACGAGGTCGAGGGCGCCGAGGTGGGCGAGGGCATCGGCGCGGCCGACGCTGTAGTCCTCCCAGGTGCGCTCCTTGACCAGCGTGCCGGGCGTGCCATGAGCGACGCCGCCCAGGGCTGCGAGGCGCTCGGCGACGTCATCGGCCATCTCACGCACCCGGTCGACCTGCGGGTCAAGCATTTCGTGGACGGCGATGAAGTGCGGGCCCACCACGTTCCAGTGGGCGTGCTTGAGTGTGAGGTGGAGATCGTTGAGGGAGTGGAGGCGCTGTTGCAGCAGCTCGATGACCGAGCCTGCGTCCTGCACCGTAAGGCCCGGGACGGTGTAGCGGGGGGTGGCAGCGGAAGCCATGTCCTGTCTCCTGTCTCGTGCGTTTCGCCCCGTCCTGGTACCCAGGGTGAGCGTGTGAAACTCCGTAGCACCATGTCCGCCTCGCCCGCCCGTTCGCAGCCACGGCCGCTCACACCCTGGCTCTGGCCGTGGCCGGAGATCCCCGGCGCGTGACTCCGTATTGCATTCCTGAACCGGAAATCGCCAGAGATTCCGACGTCGCGAGAGAGCCTGGTCCACAGAGGCGGAGATCCCTACGCAGGGCACAAGAGGGGGCCAAGGCCGATCATGACTCCTGTTCTTCCTGCCTTCTGCCAGCACTGATCCTTTGATACCGGTTTCGCGCTCAAAGCCCTCTGGCGGGTAGCCGTGTTCCACCGCAGGAAATCTGCCGGGCACCGCGAGCCCGGGTGGCGTGCGCCCACCACGGCCCGCGTCCTCGATGCCCAGTGCACGCTGATGCCGCAGCGCGCCTCGGAACCGGTCTTCCTGGTCGGCGGGCGCCGGCTCGGCGCATGCGCATGGCTGTCGCGCCGGCCGGCTGCGGCCGACCCCGAGGTGCACCGCGTATCGTCCCTCTGTCTGTACGCTGACCAGTCCCAAGTCCTCATCCGAAGAGCGGTCAGGGATCAAGAGAGGGGGCACTCGTGTCACAGGAACCGCCGTCGGCGGCAACTGGCGATCATGAATAACGCGGGACTCCGCTCGTAAGCGACACACGGAGGCAGAGGCCATGACCGGGCAACGCGATGCAGGCTCCCCTGTACCCAGGGACATGCCTGACCAACAGCGCGACGAGACAGCCGAAGCGGTCCCACCATGCGCTGACGAAGCTGACAGCGACAGTGGCGGCGAGGAAACCCTTCAGCAGAGGGGAGTTCCTTCCAGGCAGCCTGCTCCAGAAGAGCCCACTGATTGACGAACGGCTACACGGCGTTGCCGCCACACGCATCTCGGAGTGCACTCATGGGCGAGCACCGGGGACCGGACGACTTCGGTCGGCCCCGCACGACAGAAGGACACGAGGGCCAGACGGACGCGTTGTTCGGACTGGAAGAGGTGAGGCCCGGGCCGGTTCACCCGGTGTCCGAGAGCCCCGGGCCGCCTGTCGGACCGCTGTTCCGCGACTCCCCCGCCGCCCGTCGCCTGCTGTCCGTGCAGGAGATCCACGCCGAACCCGCCGCTGCGGCGTCACCCAGGGGCCGACAGATCCTCGCCCGCTTCCCCGGCGCCCGGATCGTCGACGTGGACTCGCACTGGCGCATCCCGCACCTCCACGGCAACGCGGGAAATCTCGAACGCTGGGTCCGCATCAAGAGCGAGGTCCTGGTCCTGGGCGAGAAGAAGACCCTGGCCACACGGCCGAACGGCAGATCGGCCGACTGGATCGCTCCAGGCCCGGCGAACGGCTGCGCGATGGCCTGCGCCTACTGCTACGTACCGCGCCGCAAGGGCTACGCCAACCCGATCACCGTCTTCACCAACATCGAACAGATCATCGCCCATCTCGCCCGGCACATCACGCGCCAAGGCCCCAAGCGCGAACCGAACCAGTGCGACCCGCATGCCTGGGTGTATGACATCGGCGAGAACAGCGACTGCGCGGTGGACGCGCTCATCAGTGGGAACGTCGCGGACCTCGTGAACATCTTCGCTCACTGGACCACGGCCAAGGCATCGTTTGCCACGAAATTCGTCAACCCCGATCTGCTGCTCCTGGACCCACGTGGCCGTACCCGGATCCGGTTTTCCGTGATGCCGCCGCGGGACTCCCGGCTGCTCGACATCCGCACCAGTCCCGTGCAGGAACGCATCTCGGCGGCCGCGGACTTCCTGGAGGCCGGGTACGAGGTCCACTTCAACCTCTCGCCCGTCGTCATCCGGCCCGGGTGGGAAGCGGACTGGCGCCTGCTCTTGGAACACATGGACGACGTCCTTCCGCGCGCGGTGAAGGACCAGGCCGCGGCAGAAGTGATCATGCTGACGCACAACCGGGACCTGCACGAACTGAATCTGGCCTGGCACCCGCGGGCGGAGGACGTCCTTTGGCGTCCCGATCTGCAGCAGGCCAAACGCTCCGAGAGCGGCAGCTGGAACGTCCGTTACCGCACCTCCGAGAAGGCCGGAGCCGTGGACTCCCTCCGACGCCTGATCGCAGCCCGTGCGCCCTGGCTGCGCGTCCGCTACGCCTTTTGAGGGGCCTGGCGCCCAGCACGCATCGTGCCGGCGTCTGACGAGGAGGAGGCCGGAGCGCGGCGGCCCGGGGGCAGGCGCTCCGGCACAGTACTGACGCCCGTGCTCGCGTCAGGTCACCCCCGCGGACGTACCGCGCCGGGCGAAAGGCCCGCCCTCAGGTGTGCAGGCGGCTGTTGGTTCCATCGTGTCCGTCCGCGTCCGCTTCGTCGAACCAGTGGTTGTCTTCGCCCAGGTAGCGGAAGGAATGCGCGCTCTTCCCGGGCAACGCGACACTCACGGCCCGCTTGCCGTCGGCGCGAGGCTCGAGAACGTGTGCCCCGGGCTGCCAGTCGTTGAAGTCGCCCACGACGCTGACAGAGCCTGGCGGAGTCTCCGCCGGCAGGACGAAGGTGACCCGGATACGGTCCTTGAGCTGCTTGCGTTCCAGCATGATGACGGCTCCTGGCAGTGAGGAATGGTCGTGTGGCGCTCATCTTCGAGGCGCCGTCGGCGAACGGACCGCTGAACACGGCCGGCGGAGCGCGGTCTCACTCGTGCGGCAGCGCGGAGCCCCGAGTTTCGCTCGCGCCGCCGGTTCGCAGTCGTCTCGTGCCGGTCGTGGCTGCCTCGTGGCGGGTGGCCGCTTCCGGTGTCTGGTTCAGGCCGCGTCACCGGGCTGTCGTCATCGATCGGACGCAGGCGACGTCGGGCCTCCGCCAGCCGCTCGTCGTAGTCGGGGAAGAACAGGGTGGGGAGCACCTTGTGCAAGATCACGGCCGTCCGTTCACCTGGGATCCGAACGATTACGCCACGCGATGGAGCTGTTCAAGGCAGTGGCGAAAGCACACCAGGCACCGTAGGGAAGGAGGGCACGGGCCGCAGTTGAGTCCGCCCGCGCGGTGCGGCGGATCAGGTCAATGTTGCCGGCATCCAACAGAGCGGTGCCTACAACGCCCGCCTTGGGGCTGCGACGGGCGAAGAACAGCCAGTTCCACGTAGTGTTCAGCGCGAGGTTCACCCCCAGGCTGGAAGCCAGCAGCAGCTTGGAACGGCCGCTGGTACGGTTCAGCGCGCGCCCGCCTGCCCACGCGATCGAAGCGTAGAGGGGGGTCCATACTGCGCCGAACACCCACGGCGGCGGCTGCCAGGGCGGCTTGTCCAGGATTTGGTACCAGGCGCTATCGGCATCGACGGCCCTCGCCCCCGCGACCGCGCTCGCTACGACCGCGACAGCGGTCAATGTGTAGGTCCGCAACGCGCGACGCCCGCGATCCTCAGGACTGACGGGCACTCCGACTTCTTCCATCCCTTTCGTGTACCCCTCGCCTGCTCGGCACACATCGGATGTCGGACCGGAGCCGACGCTCGTCCGTGGTTGGAGTCTGCGGCCTACCGGTGCACCTCTTTAGCTTCCCGAACCGGGCCAGTGCCATGTCCATGTGCTGAATCGCCACGCACAAAAGCCTGTGATGATCACGAAGAAGAAGCCCACGATGATCACCAGACTGCGGGCAACGGCTGCCCACCTCACCTGCTGGTGCCGTCCCCGCACCCCGCCTTCCCTGCCGTGGCCATGCGGGACGGAGTCCCCAGGCGGGCCGGCGCCGTGTGGTCGATGCGGGTCGAGCATGAGGCCATACTCGTCCGCCTGCTGGCGCACCGTACGCCCGCGGACTGCCGCACCCGCGACAGCGTAGGCGCGTAGCGGCAAGTTCGTCCGTCAGGTCGGGGGTCGACGAAGACACCGCTCTGACCCGCACCGGGCCGGTGTGGCCGGTGCGGGTTACGGGCGGGATGTCCCTGAGCAGGGGACTTGCCGACACGTGAGCTGAGGCGCGTGGCTGGTGTGGCAGGTGTCATCCGCGGGGCTCGGACGTCTCCGGGATCGTGGCGTGGCTTCCCTGATCGAGCGGGGTGGCACTGGTGAAGCCGACCCTGGTCATCTCGCCCCACTCGGGCTTGCCGTTGCGCAGCGACGCCCACCAGCCTTGAAGCCGCCAGACGGCGGTGAGTTGGCGGTAGCCGAGGTTCTCCAGGACGGCGGCGGCCGCGACTGCCGCCAGGTCCGTGAGGCGGCGATAGCGATGCAGTCCGAGTTCGTCCAGGAGCAGGGCCAGGAGGGAGAGGAGCACGGCGTAGCCGAAGGCGGCGAGCACGAAGAGCAGGGCCATGGGCGGGGAGATGACGCCGAGGGCGAACCCGACCGCCACGATGACGACGCCGCACACCTCGATCAGGGGAGCGAGGAGTTCGAAGAGGACGAAGTAGGGGAAGGCCAGCATGCCGATGACGCCGTAGCGGGGGCGCAGCAGCATACGGTGATGGCGTAGGAGGGTCTCGTACAGACCTCGGTGCCAGCGTCGCCGTTGGCTGGCGAGGACGGCACGGGTGTCGGGCACCTCGGTCCAGCAGACCGGTTCGGGGACGAAGACGATCCGGTACGGGCGCTGCTGGTCGCGCAGGTGCTGGTGCATGCGGACGACGAGTTCGAAGTCCTCGCCGATGGAGTCGGCGTCCATGCCGCCCACCTCGACGAGGACGTCGCGGCGGTAGAGGCCGAAGGCGCCGGAGATGATGAGCAGGCCGTGCAGGCGGGACCAGCCGGTGCGGCCCATGAGGAACGCGCGCAGATATTCGACGACCTGGATGCGCGGCAGCCAGCGGGTGGGGATTCTCGCCTCGAGGACCTGGCCGTGGCGTACGACGCTGTCGTTGACGGGCCGGATGACGCCGCCCGCGGCGACGACGCGCAGCGGGTCGGCGACGAACGGCTGGGCGATGGTCAGCAAGGCGTCCTCGTCGAGCAGCGAGTCGGCGTCCACCATGCAGACCAGGGGATGCCGGGCCAGGTCGATGCCGACGTTGAGGGAGTCCGCCCGTCCGGAGTTGTGCTTGCGGACTACGGTCAGGGGGACGGAGTGCGTGCTGACGTGGACGGACCGGGCCGGCTCACGGGAACGGACCTCCCCGGGAATCACCCGCTCCAGCGGGACCAGTCCGAAGGCGTCTTTCAGCCGGTCGAAGGTGTCGTCGCGGGAGCCGTCATCCACGACGACCACCTCGTGGCGCGGGTAGCGCAACGCGAGCATGGCGCGCACGCTCTCGACGATGGTCGGTTCCTCGTTGTAGGCGGCCGTGACGATGGACACCGGCGGGGTCAGCGGGCTGGTGGCCAGGTCGTCCACACCCGTCAGGCGGCGGCGTCTGGCCAGGTGGGGGATGGTCCGTCCGGCCAGGGTCAGCAGCACCAGGTAGACGGTGTTCAGAACCAGGAAGTAGCCGATCACCACGTATTGGCTGAAGTCGATCAGCGCGACGACGACGTCCCTCACCGGCCGCCACCGGCCATGACCTGGGCGGTGGCGAGGACTTCGTGCGCGTGCGCTGCGGCGCCGGGGGCGAGCGTGCTGTCGGTGAGCGCGCCCCGGCCCGTGGGACCGAGCCGCAGCAACGCGTGCGCTGCCGTGTGGGCGAGGCGGTATCCCTGCGCGGTGAGTGCTTCTCGCAGTACCGGGATCGCGCTCTGGTCCCCGATCAGGCCGAGTGCCTCGGCGGCGGCGACCGCCACCCGGGCGGACGGGTCGGCACGCACGCTGTGGATCAGGGCCGGGACCGCGGCGGGTTCGGCGACTCGGCCGAGAGCGGCCGCGGCGCTGGCGCGGACCGCGGCGGAGTCGTCATCGAGCGCCGCCGACAGCGTGGCGACGGCCCGGCGGTCGCGGATCAGGCCGAGCAGTTCCACGGCGAGGGCCCGCTGTTGTCCGCCGGTGGCGTGCACCGCCTCGATCAGCGCCGGTACGGCTGCCGGGCCGATGCGGATGAGGGCGTCGCCCGTCAGGCCGGGAGCGACGGCGAGGGGTGAACGCAGAGCGGCGAGGAGCAGGCGGGCACTGTCGGCATCGCCCACACGCCCTAGCGCGCGCACCGCCGCTTCCCTGACCGTCGCGTTCCGGTCGGTGAGCAGGGCGTGGAGGGTGGTGCGAGCGGCGGGCCCGCGCAGCGGATCCGCCTTGAGCGCGTCTCCGGTCAGGGCGAGCAGCGAGGCCGCGTGCGCCCGCCGCAGGCCGTGCGGGCGGGCGCCGTCGGCCAGTGCCTGGTCGACGACGCCCCTGCGCAGCAGGATGTCGGTGAGGGAGCTGTGGGATCCGCCTTTGACGCTGCCCAGCAGCCGCAGCACCGTGGGCTGCGTGGCTCGCCAGGAGTGCTTGTCGAGGGCGGCGAGCGCGGCGTCCGCGCTCGTGTCCTCGCCCGCGGTGACCCGCAGGACGAGCGGTCTGGTCGCCGCCGCGGCTTCCCTCCGGACGTGCTCCCGCCGATTGCGCACCAGTCGGCTCACGCAGAGCACCAGCAGGCACACGACCACTTCGATCACCGACACCAGCAAGATCATCTGGGCTACCGTGCGCACCGGGGCTCCGCTCCGTCTCGACACCGCCTTCAGCTTCGAGCCCGGCGGGTGTCCGGTCGGTCGGGCCTCACGCGTTTGCCGCACGGTGTCATCCGCAGGAGTGACGGTGATCCGCCGGACAGGGCGGTCGCGGAGCCCGGCGCCGGGGGTCGGGCGCCGAGACATCGGCGTGGGCCGGTCGGCCTCGGAACCGGTCGAACGCGCAGGGGTGACGTAAGGACGAGGGGCATCTGGTTGCGGAAGGCAGCCCTCCGGGCGACGCTGACGGAGACCGGTGATACGTCCATCCACGTCAGTGAGGTCCGACAACGTGTACGTGAGCGTGGACGACGGTGCTTCCGAGACACGCCGCCTTGCGGTGCTGGAACGGTACGGCATCGTCGGCTCCCCTGCGCCCGCCGACCTGGACGGGATCGTCCGTCTGGCGGCGCGCGTGTGCGAGACCCCCCAGGCCGCCGTCAACATCATCTCGGCCGACAAGCAGCATCAGATCGCGGCCGTCGGCATCGAGCCGTCCGTGTGCTCCCGCTCCGACTCCATGTGCGCGGTGAGCATCCTGGCGCCCGGCCAGGTCCTGGTGGAGGACGCCCGGCTGGACCCCCGCTTCGCCGCCAATCCCTGGGTGACCACGCCCACGGGCGCCGTGAGGTTCTACGCGGCCTCACAACTGCGTTCTCCCGAACAGGAGATCCTGGGTACGTTGTGCGTGTTCTCCGGGCGGACGCGGTCCTTGACGACGCAACAGAGCCGGGCTCTGGAAGACCTCGCATCCCTCGTCGTCGGTGTGCTGGACCTGCACCGCCATCGGCAGCTTCTGCACCACGCGCTCCTGGCCGCCGATCAGGCGCGCACCGAACTCGAGCGGTCGAACACGGCGCTGGAGGAGTTCGCGGGACAGGTGAGTCACGACCTGCGCAACCCACTGACCGGTGTGTCCGGTCACGCGGGGCTCCTCGCGGAGCTGCCCGCCATCACCGGGGACACCCATGCGTCGGCGTTCGTGGGGCGCATCGAGCAGGCCGTCGCGCGGATGAACCGGACGATCGAAGGGGCCCTGGCCCTCGCGCGGTTCGGCGGGAAACTGGACATCAGCCGGACCGACCTGGGAGCACTCGTGCGGGAGGTGCTCGAAGACCTGCGTGCCGACCTGGCCGCGGCACAGGCCCGCGTCCGTGTCGGGGTCCTTCCCACCATCTCCTGCGACGGCGTGCAGGTGCGCCGGCTCCTCCAGAACCTCGTCGGCAACGCGGTGAAGTTCCGACGCGCGGACCGGCCCGCCGAGGTCGAGGTCACCTGCGCGACCGACGCGGACGGATGGAACCTCCGGGTCGCGGACAACGGGGTCGGAATCCCCACCGCGGAACGGTCACGCGTGCTGGAGCCGTTTGTGCGACTGGACTCCGGCACGCAGGGATTCGGCATCGGCCTCGCCAACTGCGTCCGTATCGCGGTGGCGCACCGCGGCACGTTGTCCCTCGGTGACGGCATCGACGGGGGAACGAGCGTCAGTTGCCACTTTCCCTACCCGCCCTCATCGGGGCAGCCGCTCTGAATCCGCCGGTGCCGGGGCAAGCGCTCCGAGATGGCCCGACGTTCACGAGCGCGAGCGCGACAGGACCGCCTGCACGCGGCTGCCCACTTCGCGTGGGCTGAAGGGTTTGGTGATGCAGTCGTCCGCGCCTGCCTGGAAGCCGGCCTCGACCTCGTTCTCCTCGGCCAGCGCGGTGCGCAGGGTCACCGGGAGCCGCGCCGTGGCGGGCTCGTGTCGCAGTCGGCGGCACACCTCCACACCGGTCGGGCCCGGCATCCTGACGTCCAGGATGGCCAGGTGCAGTTCCCGCTCGCGAGCGGTGCCGAGGGCCTCGGAACCCTCCTGGGCGACCAGCACCGTGTGGCCGGCGGTGCCCGGCTTGAACGCCACTACGTCGCGGATGTCGGCGTCGGCGTCCGCCACCAGATTGGTGCCACGTCCCACTCCCTCTGCCGAACACCGCCCCTTCGACGACACCGCACGAACCGGCCACGGCGACGGCTCGCACGCGCACGTCGTCTATGCGTGGGGTGTTGAGGGCTGATCCGTTGTGGGTGGAGACGTTCACGGGGCTGCGGATGAAGCAGTTCGAGCGGTTGTTGAAGGTGGTGCGGGAGCGGGGTGGCGACGGGCCGCGCATCGGGCGGCCGTGGTGTCTGCCGCTTGCCGACCGGGTGCTGGTGGTGGCGGTCTACTACCGGACGAACCTGACCATGCGGCAGCTCGCGCCGCTGTTCGGGGTCTCGCCGGCCACGGTGTGCCGGGTCGTCCAGCGGTTGCGGCCCCTGCTCGCGCTCGAGCCGGTCTCACGGCCCGTCGATGGCGCGGAGCGGCTGTGGATCGTGGACGACACCCTGGTCCCGGTCCGTGACCGCACGGTCGGTGCCTCGAGCCGCAACTACCGGTTCTCCGCAAACGTGCAGGTCATCATCGACGCCGACACCCGCCCGGTCGTGGCCGCCGCCCGCCCGGCCCCCGGCAACAGGGCCGACGCTCACGTGTGGCGCGACTCCGGCCTGCCGCAGCACTGCCAGGGCGTCACCGTGCTCGGCGACGGCGCCTACATCAACACCGGCCTGGTCGTCCCGCACCGCAGACGACCCGGCCGGTCCCTCCTGGCCGGCGAGGAAGCCGACAACACGGAGCATCGCCGGGTCCGTGCCCGCGTCGAGCACGCGATCGGCCGGCTGAAGAACTACAAGATCCTCCGCGACTGCCGGCAGCACGGCGACGGCCTCCACCACGCAGTCCAAGCGGTCGCCCACATGCACAACCTCGCCCTAACCGCATGACCAGAACAACAATGACCAGGCCCTGACCTGCAAAATCCCGGCCTTCTGCAACCCGCTTTAGCCGGGCGTGAACGTCCGGGGTCCCGCGCCAGATCATGCTGCATTCGCTCACTGACGATTCGGTACCGCTCCGCCCACAGACCGTACCCATCGCGTTACCGTCGGGTACAACCTGCTAATCTCACCGCCCGGCGGACGCGTTCTTCGTGCGGTCGCATGCGGTTACAGGGGGAGAGATATGCGGTTAGGTACGAGTTCCGCCCGCGTGGGCGCGGCTTCGATGGGGGCCGTTCTGGTCTGCCTAGCTCCAGGCAGTGTCGCGACCGGAGCCGAAGATGCTGGTCCGAGCACCGTGCGGATCAGTGTGTCGAACGACGGTACGGAGGGAAACGGCGGCAGCTTTTCCCCGGATATCAGCGCCGATGGCCAGACTGTCGTCTTCGACTCGGTGGCAACGAATCTGGGCGCGGGGGACGCGACGGATGGAATCCTCGTGCGCCACGGCAGCGAGATTCTCAGGGCGGACGTGTCCACGGGCGGAGAGCCCAGCAACGGGTACAGCAGTGAGCCGGTTGTCAGCGGTGACGGCCGTTACGTGGCCTTCCGGTCCCAGGCCACCAATCTGGTCGCTCAGGACACCAACGGAGTCACCGACATATTCGTGCGTGACCTCCATACGCTCACCACCCGGCGGGTCAACCTCTCCTCGACAGGCCAGCAGGCCGTTGGCGAGGAGGACTCGCCGGGCGCTCCGGATACTGGGAACCGGCTCGCCATCAGCGGCGACGGCCGCTACGTCACGTTCGGGTCGCGGGCGGCCAACCTGGTTCCCGGTGACACCAACGGCCATCAGGACGTGTTCGTCCGCGATCTGACAGCCGAAACCACCACCAGGGCCAGCGTCGGCAGTCAGGGGCAGCAAGCCCTCTCGGAGAACCGGTCCGCGTCCATCAGCGCCGACGGCCGCTACGTCGCGTTCGGCTCGTTCGCTGCCAACCTCGTCGCCGGGGACACCAATCGCCGGCCTGACGTGTTCGTGCGGGATCTGGTGGCACGTACCACGGTTCGGGTGAACCTCTCGACCAGGGGGGACCAGGCCGCTTCGGACCCGGGCACCTGGAGTGGCCTTCCGTCGATCAGCGGTGACGGCCGTTCGGTGGCGTTCGTTTCGACCGCGGACAACCTGGGCGGCCTGGACTCGGCTTCGGCGGGCGAACGCGTCTACGTACGAGACCTGGCGGCAGGCACCACTACGCTTGCCGCCACGCAGTCGAGGGATACCGGCAGGCTTTACCCGGGCATCCCGCACATCAGTGACGACGGTCGCTACGTCACGGTCGAGTCGGACGGCTCGGCGGAGATGTCCCGCGGCCTGTTCGTGCGGGACATGGCCGTTCGCGGCCTCACCAAGGTGAGCGTCCCGTACGCAGACGGGCAGGAACCGTCGTGGTGGTCGGTCACTGCGGCAGCGATCAGTGCTGATGGCAGCCAGGTCGTCTTCTCCTCGGACCACGACCAATTGGTGCCGAACGACACCAACGAAGCGGACGACGTGTTCCTGCACACCCTGGGTCGCCGGTAGACACGCAGCCGAGACAGGGGTGGCCACCCCGTCGATCGGCCACCCCGTCGATCGGCCACCCCGGAACACCGTCGATGGGACGAGCCGGATCCGCCCGCAGCCTCGCCGACGTCGTTCGCCCAAGGCCCCGCATATGGCTGCCCGGCCGATCGCCTGATGTACGGACTGTCGCGGTCCCCAAGAGTGGTGCCCGACGACTTCGAGGGTCACTCCGCGCTGCGGGGTGCCGACGGCACCGCGGAAGTACTTGCCAGTGACGATGCTGAGCGCGTTCACCGACCAGAAGCCGGGGAACGCGACGCCACGCTGCTCGAAGTCGGCCAAGCGATCGCGCCAGTTGGTCGTGCGGACGTCACGGCGCTCCCACTGGGGCAGGTCGGGCATCAACTGGCCGGCGAGCCCAGGCGGGTCCGGTTCATGCGGATCATCATCGCCCTGGGCAACGGTGCGGGGGCGAGCCGAGTTGCTGGACTCCGTGCGGGCACATGACGGAGCCGGAGTCGGTGTTCGCCGCCAGCGGCCTCATCCGCGCGCTCAACCCTGTGCAGCCCCGATGACTGTCCAGGTGGTCGTGGGCCACGCCGAGGCCCTCAGCGCCGTGTCGGGTCGCACCCTGGACCAGGCGGGGGGTGGCAGAGGCCGCGTACCTTCTCTAATCCTCCGAAGGACGCCCCCCATCGGCTCAGCCGATCGCGTCGTCGGGCTCGGCGCCGGTTGCTCGCGACTGTGGTGTCGCCGGGAAAGCCACGGCCTACCGCGCTGGCCTCCTCGTCGCGGGCATCTGCCTCTGGTCTGCCCGCTGAACGAACACGCAGATGACGGCCGCAGGCATTCTCCCCGCAAATGGAAGCAGCCGAGTCCTTGCTCATGAGCCAGCGCAGCGGCGTACTCTGACACCCGCTCGGCCTTGCCGTAGGACATGAGCAGGTACGCCATCGGCCCCGACGCCTCCTCGATGACCGGAGGGGACCGCCCATACGATGCGAGCAACCTCGTCCGGATATCGCTCGACGAGGGCTTCCACGTAGGCCCCGATGCGCGGCACCGGAGGCACGGCGACATCGTCCGACTCCAGGTAGCGCTCGTCGCAGGCCGCTGTCCCCCAGCGCAAGGTCATAACTCACCGGCGAATCGTCACAGGCAGCAGTTCCTTCGGACTCAGCAGACCCTGAGATCGACCGCCAACGCGACCCTCCTCAGGCCGCCGACGGCTGTGCCTCCCACGGCCACGGCCCCGCACCCTCCTGCCAGCGCCGCAGTTGCGGACCGTCGACGCACACGATGCCGCACCGCTCTGCGTAGTCGAGCGCAGGGGCGGTGAAGTCGCTGGTGGTGACCACCACGGCGACATCGGCGCCGTGGACGGTGAAGCAGGTGCCGCCGAAGCGCTGCAGGTCCTGTGAACCGACCCGGTTGCCGTCGCAGTACCGCTTGCACTGGATGACGACCGAGCGCCCGTCGGGCGTCCTCGCCACGACGTCGGCGCCCAGGTCCCCGGCCCCACCCACGACGTCCACGTCGAGACAGCCGTCGCGCCGGCACAGTTCGGCCACCGCCTGCTCGAACTCGTCCGGGTCCAGGGCCTCATAGGCGATCTCCACCGTGTCCGCGGGCGCCTCGGGCACGGTCTCGGGAAGCAGGACGGTGGGATCCGTGGCGAGGCGGCCGCCGCAGGCGCCGGCCCCGGCGGGGACCAGGCCGACGGCGGGAGCCGGTGACGCCGCGTCGAGCGCTTCGACCGCCGTCTGCGTGGCTTCGTCCAGGGCTCTGGCCGCGCTGCGCGCGATCCTCGCCGCCGATATGCGGCGCTTCCCACGGTAGCCGACCATGACGGCGCCGACGCCCACCAGGGCGAGCGCCACAGTCCAGGCGGGACGGTGCACCGCTGCCGCTGTCGCGGTGCGGGCCGCCGCGCCCACCAGAGCAAGGATGACTGCGAGGAGGGCGAAGTAGAGGGCCGTCGCCCGGAGTTCGAACCGGTGAGAGCGGCGCGCGGTACGCCGGGCGTGTGCGGGAACGGCCATGGTGATGTTTCCTCCCCTGGGACGTCAACGAAGATCAATTCGCGTCTTCCCAGGCAGCGGCCGTTCTACCGGGTTCCGTCGTGCACACTTTCTTTCGGCCCGACGGCAGGCGCGGGCTCGCTGCCTGTCGGGTCAGATGTCCTCGGCCCCGGCGCGAGCCCGCGCGTGAACGTGGCGTGAGCCTCAGGCCAGGGGCCGGTGCCCGAGCCGTCGGCCTCGATCAGCCTGTGCCTCCAGCAGGGCAGCCACGTCCGGTCCTCTCCCCAGAACCGGCCGGGTCAGCGTCGGCACTGATCACGACACCGCCGCGTTCGCGGTCACGCGCCATGCGCCGCATGACCAAGGAAGCCAACAGCCTCGGACTGACCATCCGCTTCGGGCCAATCACCGCCTGAACCACCCGATCAAGGGGTCGTTTTCGTGTCAGTCCCGGGGACGCAGCGGCCGAACTAGGACTCGTCCGGCCGATCATGGCTGTGGGCAGTCGGGCATGATGCGCGGGTGAGCATCATCGTGAAGTTCTTCGTGGCGCCGGACGACACGTCAGCAAGCCTGGCCCTCCAGTCCGGGCCGGAACCGGCATTCGAGTCCCTCTCCTTCGGCAACTTCGACCCCGAAGAAGCCGTGTTGGAGTGGGAATGCCTTCTGGCCGGCGGCAGCTTCGAGAACCTCGTTGAAGCCGGTGAGCCTCGCATCGTCGCCGGCCAGGACAACGACGGGTGCATCGTCTTCGCGTTCTCACCTCGCCTGTCCACTGCACTCGCGGATGCCGAGCACGCCAGATTGCGCGACGTCGCCGCCTCGTGGACCCGACTGCGTGCGGAGGACGGCGAGGTCATCGGCACGGAGATCGCCGACGCGATCGTAGGTGGTCTCGCTGCTCTCGTCAGCAGCGCCCGGCGCCAGAACCAGAGCGTCTACTGCTGGGTTGCGTAGCAGTTCATGTCCGAAGCCAGATCGCGACGGCCGCCGCGGTGGCGGTGCCAAGGAAGACGTAACCGCGCTTGTCGTAGCGAGTGGCAACCGCCCGGGACTGCTTCAGGCGATTGATCGCCCGCTCGATGGTGTTGCGCTTCTTGTAGCGGTCCTCGTCGAAGCCGGGCGGCCGTCCACCACGGGCGCCTTTGCGCAGGCGGGCTGCCTGGCTGTCGGTCTTCTCCGGGATGATGTGGCGGATGCCCCGCCGTCGCAGGTACTCGCGAATGAGGACGTTGCTGTAGGCCCTGTCGGCCGCAAGGCTGTCGGGCTTCTTGCGTGGCCGTCCCAGGCCCGGTCTGGGCACTCGGATCTTCTCCAGGACCGGCTTGAACTGGGTGCAGTCTGCTCGCTGACCTGGGGTGACGATCAGGGACAGCGGGCGGCAGCGACCGTCCGCGCTCAGGTGGAGCTTGCTGGTGAACCCGCCGCATCCGCCGCGGCCTGCACCTGCTGGAGCGGGTGTTCCCACGTTCCGTCGGCCGACCACAGTCGATGGCGTTCATAGACCGTCTTCCACGGCCCGAACCGTTCCGGCAAGTCCCGCCACTGCACCCCGGTCCGCACCCGGTGCAGAATCCCGTCGATCACCCGCCGGTGGTCCCGCCACCTGCCGCAACGTCTGTTACTGACTGGCAAGAACGGCCGCAGACGTTCCCACTCGGCATCAGTCAGATCACCCCGCCCCATGTCCACATCAACGATCTGCGCCCACGGCAGCAACCGGCTCCGCCGGATCAGTCCTAGTCCCCGGAAAAGCCGAAGATTCCCAAGTGAGTCGGCCTGTCATCGGAGTAGAGGACGATGTAGCAGCCGGTCCATCGCATCTGACACTCGCCGAAAAGACTCCGCTCGTGCTCCTCATGGCTCGCAGCCTCATTGGCAGCGGCAGCGAGCTCTTCATACTGCTCGACCGTCGGGCGGTCGGCGCCGAAGTGGTGCGCCACGCGGCTGAGTGCCAGAGGGCGCAGGGTGCCGTAGTCAGCGATACCGGACTGCGTCGGCGGGTCATCCGTGGCAACAATCCTGTCGATGTCGAGGATCGTATGGGTGCCTTCCTCGCCCATGAACTCCTCGTCCGCGTACAGGTCCTGCAGGCTTCGGTAGCGGGCACCGCCGCCGTACTCCTCCTGAAACACCCTGGCTTGAAGAGTCCGCAAAGCCGCCTCGACATCGCCGTCGTACTTGGTGATGTAGTCCCATCCGCTGGCACCCATTGAGCCACCCCTCCCTGAAGACCGTGAAGGGCCGAACGGTAACGGCGAGGACCGACAACGCCGGGGCTATGGCCAGAGACCGTTGACCGCATCACGATGATCACCCGGACAGGTCCTAGATGAGCTCGGCATGCGGTGATGCTGACGTCCGTGGGCTACGGATGATCCTTCAAGGTCGGGTCGGGTGGCCCCAGTCGAGGCGGAGCACGGCGAGGTCGTCGGTATGGCGTCCGGCGTTCAGAGAGAGTGTCTCTTTGATGAGTCGGTCGATGTGAGCGGCAGGGTCGGACGGCGGCAGCTGTTCGATCAGGGTGAGGAGGCCATCGACTCCGAGCCGATCTTGCTGGGCTCCGTTGTGGCCTTCGGTGAGGCCATCGGTGTAGAGGGTGAGCGCGCCGGCTGCGGGGAGGATGACCTCGGTGGCGGGCCAGCGCAGCGAACCGGGGGCGACGCCTAGCGCGATGCCGTGTGCGGCGGTCAGTTTCTGTGTGCCCTCGGCTGTGGTGAGGAGGGGTTCGTGGTGGCCGGCGAGGTGAATGGTGGCAGTGGCAGCCTGCTCGTTGAGGGTGAGGATGGTGCAGGTGGCGAAGAGCGGCTGTTCACCCCGTTCGGCGATCAGGATGCGTTCCATAAGACGCAGGAGTTCAGGGCCGCGGTGCCCGGCGAGTATCAGGGTGCGCCATGCGATGCGCAGGCAGACACCCAGAGCTGCGGCGTCGGGGCCGTGGCCGCTGACGTCACCGACGACGGCGTGCAGCAACCCGTCATCGCCTTCGACCACGTCGAGGAAGTCGCCGCCCAGCAGTGCGAGTTTCGCGCTGGGAAGGTAGCGGCTGGTGATGGTGATGGTGGATGTGTCGAGGAGCGGGGAGGGCAGCAAACCCCGTTCCAGGCGGGCGTTCTCTTCAGCCCGTAGGCGGGCTGCCTGTGCTTCGGCGCCTGCACGTTCGGTCTGGCTGCGGTAGACGGCGTAGCGGATGGTGCGGTGCAACCGATCGGCGTCGACTGTGCCCTTGACGAGGTAGTCCTGAGCGCCGGCGGTCATGGCGTCGGCACCGGCTTGCGCTTCGGACAGCCCGGTCAGGACGATCACTGCGGTATGCGGGGCCAGACCGCGGACGGAGGTGACCGCAGTCGTGCCGGAGACGTCGGGAAGGTGGAGGTCGAGCAAGATGCAGTCCACCGGCCTGACTGCCAGTTCCGTGCGGGCCTCGGCCAGTGTGGAACAGGTGATCAGCTTGAACCGCAGTCCCGAGTCGTGGAGGAGTTCTTCGACGAGCAGGGCGTCACCTTGGTCGTCCTCGACGAGTAGGACCTGGTATTCCTGCTCGCCGGCGCCCCTGTTGTAGGAGACCGCTCCAGGCCGGCTCATCGGGTGGGCTCCGCGCCCGCGCGGGTGGCCTCCGGGAGTATGGAGGGGCCCGGTACCTGAGGCGGTTCGGGGGCGAGCGTGAAGATGATGCGGGTGCCGTCGCGGTAGTGCGGGTCGGTGGTGATGGTCCCGCCGTGGAATTCGACGATCTTCTTGCACATCGCCAGGCCGATGCCGCTCCCGGCGTAGCTGTCCTTGGTGTGCAGCCGCTGGAAGATGACGAAGACCTTCTCGGCGAACTCCGGGGCGATCCCGATGCCGTCGTCGGTGACCGTGAACCGCCACAAGGCGTCGTCACGCTGGGCGGTGACGTGAATGTGCGGTGCTGTGCCGGGACGCCGGAACTTGACGGCATTGCCGATGAGGTTCTGCCACAGCATCCCCATCTGCGTCGCGTCGGCGACGAGGGTCGGGAGCGGCTCGTGTGTGATCACGGCTCCGGATTCCTCGATGCCGATGCTCAGCGCGGACAGGGTGCGCTCCATTGTCAGGTTCAGGTCGACGTCGTGGAGGTCGTTGTGAACCCTTCCGACGCGGGAGAAAGCGAGGAGATCGTTGATGAGGATCTGCATGCGGTTGGCGCCGTCGACCGCGTAGTCGATGTACTGGTCGGCCTTGGCGTCGAGCTGTCCGCCGTAGCGGCGCTGAAGAAGCTGGGTGAAGCTGGAGACCTTACGCAGAGGTTCTTGCAGGTCGTGGGAGGCGACGTAGGCGAACTGTTCGAGCTCGGCGTTGGAACGCTGCAGGTCGGCTGCCTGTGCGTCCAGGCGCAGTCGGGCCTCCTCGGTAAAGGCGAGCTCACGGACCAGGCGCCGCCGCATGAAGTCGATCTCAGCGCTCACGCGTCGTAGATCGGCGGGCCCGGTAGGGGTGATGGGGTGGCCGAAGTCGCCGCCGGCAATGGTGCGGGCATCGGAACCGAGTTGTGTCAGAGGGACGGTGATGCCGCGGCGCAGTGCTTCGAAGATGAGGGCCGCGAGGAGGACGATCACTGCGGCGATGGTGGCGAAAACCCAGTTCCGCAGGTTCATCGTGGCCGCCAGGTCTTCCCGGGTCTCAAGGCGGTCCGCCCTCAGCCGCCCCTGCTGATCGTTCATGACTTTTCGCAGCGCGTCGAAGGTGGCCTTGCCCTCGGTGGCGCGTCGGCTTGCCACGGCCGACGGTGCTCCGGCCGGTGAGGCGGCGACGGGTCGGGCGATCCTCTCCTGCCAGGTGCCGATCGCGTCCTTCACGGTCTTCAGGTCGGCGAGAGCGGCTCGGTCGCCGCTCAGCAGCTCCGTCAGTTGAGCGGTGTACGTCCGTTCGTCGGCCAGGCCCTGGCGGTAGGGGGCGAGGAACTGCGTCGTTCCAGTGAGGCCATAGCCGCGGATGCCGGTCTCCTGGTTCAAAAGGGCCGACTCGAGACGGTAGGAGGTGCTCAATGCGGGGGACCGTACGTCGACGAGTTCGTCGCTGATGGATGCCGACCGGCCCAGTATCCAAGCCCCCACTGTTCCGAGCAGCGTCAGAACTATCAGGGATGCCGTGACCCCGACGCGCAACCATCGCCGGGTTGTCCACGTGGAAAACCGCCGCGCCAATGGCATCCCTTCATCGCCGGTCATCTGATGTACCCCTCCGAAGTGACAGCCGCTCCCGACGGATTGCAGCGCGCATACTCTACGGCCAGGACGACAACCATTGTTGTCGCGGGGGGTCTGGGGCTTAGGGTGCGGGTATGCCCGCCGAGAGCTTCGTATTGCGGACCACCCGTCAGGAGACCGCTGCGGTCGCAGATGCGACTGTCGCCGATCTTGCACAGCGGCTCGCTCTCAAGCTGCTGGACGCCCCGTCTGCGGCGGCGGACGGTCCGGCGCGGGCTCTTGCCCTGCTCCACTTGCTTGATCACGTGCAACAGGCCACCGAACGCCTCCAGCATCAGGCAGCCAAGGCGGCTGCCCGTGCGGGGGCCGGCTACCCGCAGATCGGCGAGGCGTGCGGGATGACCCGCCAGGGGGCCCGGCGACGCTGGCCGGGACTCTTCAACCACACCGACGAAGCACTCACGGAGCACCCGATCATGACCACACCCGCCCTCCCCTTCGATGTCCTGCTCGTGGAGGACGATTTGGCGGACGCGATGCTAATCGAGGAAGCCCTTGCCGAACGCGGCGCCCGCAACCTGGTCCGTGTCACCGACGGACTCGCCGCCCTCGAGCATCTCCGCAGCCCAGGCAGCGTCCGCCCCGACCTGATCGTCCTCGACCTCAACATGCCCCGCATGAACGGACGCGAGCTGCTCAGTGTCCTCAAGAACGACGACGACTTCCAGACCATCCCGATCGTTGTCCTCACCACGTCCTCCGCTCCGGACGACGTCGTCGGCGCCTACAGCAGGCACGCCAACGCCTATGTGACCAAGCCCGTCAACCTGGACGAGTTCGAGCAGGCCGTCCAGAGCATCGACGCCTTCTACCGCAACACCGCCACCCGCCCGCCCCGCTCCTGAATCACACCGAGCTCCCCTGCCGCACCGCTGGCCGCTCGGACACGCGGTCCCTCGGCCGTCCTCGATCGACAGCCGAATCGGGGCGTACGGAGAAGGCGAGCAGCATCTCGCAGGCGGTGCAGAGTCTGCCGACGGGAAGGAAGTGGTGCGGCCCCGAAGGCAGGGGTCAGCCGCGCAACTGCTCGGCCGCCCCGGCCCGCCCATGCGCCTGCATCACGGCCGGGCGCGGGTGTGCAGACGCCGCGCACCGGCCGCTGCGTGGCGGTGTGGGGATGACGGCGTCTCCGCGTTATCCCCACGTATTCGATGCCGCAGGCCCACTGCCCTGTTGAGGGGAACCGGAGGCCGATCGTGCCAAACCCCCACACAGCCGACGGTGCTCCGGACCGCCGTCCGGACACTGACACGTCTGTGGGCGTTGTCCCGAAGATCCTCTGCGAGGCTTGATTCCGAACCCCTGAGGGATGAGGGGTATCCCTCTCACTGATCTCAAACAGAGTCGGTCAGAGCTTCGGGCAGCGCCGGGGAGCAGGCGATGACCGTGTCCAGGCCCACGAGGCGGACAACCCGCTGAACCGGTGGGGTCGGAGCAGCCATGCGTAACCAGCCGCCGGCCTCGGTGGTGTGGTGGTGCGCAAAGGCCCGGATGCTGATGGCGCTGGAATCCATGAAGGTGACCCCGCCGAGATCGAGCACGGTCCTTGAGGGGGCATTACCGGGGGCCAGGAGAGCCTCTTGCGCGAGGGGGAAATTTTCGGCGTCGACCTCGCTGACCAGAATCAGGACGCGTATGTCGGCGCTGGTGATCTGGGTGATCGACAGGCGGGCGGCCTGCTCGGCCGGCGGCTGCTGTCTGCTGCCACGCGCCCTTCGGCGTTGCTCTGCACAGTGTGGTCGTCCTCGTCGAGCGAACGGAGATTCAAGCCCCTTCATGATATGGACGCCGCAACCGGGAGGCCTGGCGTCCCAGGTAACCTGCGGCATTCGGATGGTCGGTCCCGTACAAGCAACCGAGCGGGAAGAGACGGGAGCGGGCGCGCATGAACGGATCACTCGAAGACGTGGGGGGCAGCGGTCAATTGGAGGCCTCTCTCGCACTCGACAGTGACGGTTCCCGCATCTCCCAGGCCCGCCACCTCTCGGCCGACTTCCTGGCAAAGGCCCGGGACCAGTACGGCATCCCGGTGGCGACCTCGGCGGTCGAGATCACCCAGCTGATCGTCAGTGAACTGGTCACCAATGCCCGCAAATACGCCCCCGGACCCGCTCTCATGCACCTGCGGATCCTCGGCGCCGTGCTGCGCGTCGAAGTATGGGACAGCAGTCCCATCGCGCCGGCGGCCAAGGAAGCGGACCCGCAGCGGATCGGCCAGCACGGACTGGAAATCGTCACCGCCCTCGCCCTGGCCGTCACGATCGAACCCACTGTCGTCGGCAAACGCATCACCGCCGACATCGCCCTCACCGCCTAGGGCTGTCCGATGGGTCGTGTGAGCTGGTCAGGGCCGTGGCTCAGACGCAGATGAGCTCTCCGAAGGCGCCGTCGTCGGGCTCGCCGGCACTGAGAGCTCGTCGCCAATCCGCCCACGCTTGCCTGCGTCGGCCGGTTGAGGAATTTGGTTGCGGTGGACCAGGCGGTTGCGGTGATATTCCGGCATGAGTAGAGACGCCGAGGTCATCGTGCTCGCCCGCTGGTCGGCCGAGGTGATGGAACCGCTGACCCAGGACGACCCGGAACGCACGTGGCGAGGTCGCTTCGTCCCGATAGCGGGGCACTGGGGCTACCAGTTCGGGTGGGCCCTGGAGTTCGAGAAAGTGCGTGCCCGCAAGGGTCTGCTCAGGCACCTGGAGTCGCTGCCGTGGCCGCATCCGCATACGGTGCAAGTTCTGCTTCGTGACCAGGACGACGACTGCTTCGGGCTATGGATGTTCCAGGAGGGCCGGCTGGTGGAAGTCGCCCTTCCGCGCACCGAGCGTTTCCACGAGCCGGCACCGCCCAATGAGGACTTCGAACCCGACCCGGGCATGCTGCTGCGCACCGACCAGAACACGGCTCTGCCCGAGCAGACCCCAGAAGCACGCCGCGACACCCGCTCACCCTGGTAGACCGAGTTCGACAGCTCATCTTGGGACGTCAGGGCTGTCGACGCGCGCCTGCTCAGCGAACTGCGCCACCACCACCCAGGTGCCGATGAGCTCTGAACGAGGCGTTTCACTGCGCCGGAGCCATAGGCGGATCGCGGCCACGGTGACCGTCCCGTGGAAGACGTACGCCCGTTCGTCGAAGCACGTGGCGACGGCTCGGAAGTTCTTGAGCCGGTTGATGGTCCGCTCGACCTCGTTGCGGCGGCGGTAGATCGTCTTGTCGAAGCCCGTGGGCCGGCCTCCTTGGCTGCCGCGGCGCCTGCGGTTGGCCCGCTGGTCTCTCGGCTCGGGGATCGTGCGCTTGATCTGGCGTCTGCGCAGGTGACGCCGATTACGGCGTGATGAGTATGACGCTTATCCGCGTGGGATGTCTTGTCTCCCCCGACATGGTCGGGCCGAGTGCGCGGTCGTCCACCAGCCTGCCGGGGCACACGGATCTCTTCCGGGACGGGGTGCACTCGGCAGGGGGCGAGCGGCGCTCATCGGCTGCCCTGTCCTTCGCGGGCATGGTGGGTGAGCTGGCGGTCCAGTTCAGAACGGATGTCCTCGCTCAGGTTCCCCGTGTGGGCCCAGTCGGTGTGCTGTTCCGGCACCTGCCGGAGTTTGGTGGTGGCGCGCTGGGACAGTTCGCGCAGCACGTCCCATCCCGCCCGCTCCCCCGTCCCCGGCCGGGTCGCCACCCGTGACACCGCTCTGCCGGTCCTGGCCGGCCCTCGCCCTTGCGGGGCTTCTTCGTACCCGCGGCCCGCTGCTGCGCGCCCAGGAGGGGTGGACGACCGCTTGCGCCTCTCCACTCACCGGCAAACGCCCGAGGCCTTACAGAGCACGGCACGAGTTTCACCCCGCGGGAAGTCGCCCGCATCTCTGCGCCGCCGCCGCTGAACCGGAAAAGTCCCGCTCAGAACTCGCGCGGATAGGCGGGTGGGCTGGCAGGTGCTGGTGGATCACGGGTTCTGTGACAGGCCGTGAGGAGGGGACCGTCAGGTCAGTGGCAGCAAGGTGAGGGCCTGGATCCGCGACGCTGCGAAATCGCTGCCGCAGCGGGGGCAGCCGTTGACCAGTTGGTGTGCTCCGATGTGCCGTCCGAAGATCGGGAGTCCGGTGTCGGGATAGACGGCTCGAAAGCGAGCTGTGCAAGCGTGGCAGGTCAGGGAATGGACTTCCCCGAGGACGACCTCTTCCAGAGCATGCGGGTCCGGTGTGGCGTTCTCAGTGAGGTCGGGTGCTGATCGGTTCGCGGGCCAGACCGCTACGTAGGGAGCTTCTGGTCGCAGGTGCGGCCGGAGGAGTGCCGGACGGAAGCGGTCCTCGAGATGTACGAGGGTCTCGATGGTGGGTCGCAGGGCGGCGGGGACAACCTCATTGGCGGCGAACACCTCGAGTTCGCCCCAGGGCAGTGGGAATCGCCGCATGGGTTGTCCTGTCGTCCGGGGCTGTCATTGTCGCCGACACCGTGGGCGGCGCCGCCAGCGGGAAGTCACGGACGTCGGCGGGGGCGCTCATCCCAGCACCGGAGTCAGCCTGGTGGTTCCCCGCCGAACTCACCGGCGCTGATCCAACGAACCTGCCCGGCCCCACGGCACAGCTGGAACAGCGACCACACCGTCAGCAACCTCTTCCTGTTCCAGCTGCAGCGTCACTCCGGCCACCATGCCAACCCCCTCCGTCGACACCAAACACTGCGTCGCTTCGACGAGGCCCCGCGGCTGCCGTCCAGGTACGCCGGCATGATCGTGCTGGCATGGGTGCCTCCGCTGCGGCGTCGAGTCATGGATCCGCGGCTTCTTGCGCACTGTGACGGAGACCTGACTCAGGCTGGCATCACCCCTGCCGCTCGCACCCGCCTGCTACGTCGCTATCCGGCGACCGGTCCCAACACAGCGAGCACTGCCTGAACAACCTGTTGCGGTACGTGGTCGCGATTGGACGAAGGCAGGAGCATGTGACTGAGCGTCAGCCGAACCGCAACGTCGGCGGCACCAGCTCGCCGCTGACTGGTCGTTTCGGGTGCCCGCCGCGCAAACCAAGCTTCGAGTAGTGCGCGAGCGGAGTCGAATATCGGGTCGGGACGGCTGGCGAGATAGGGCAGCAACGCGTCTGTGTCCTTGTGCGCAGCGTGAAGTACGGCGCTCACCAAGGGATTGTCAGCGCCCTCGGACAACGTATGGGACACGGCCGCCCGCAGGCAGGCGCCCACATCCTGGCCCGGTTGCTCCAGGGCTCTTGCGACGCCCGACAGTACGCGGTCCGTCTCTCGCTGGACAAGAACCCGTCCGATGCCGGCACGGTCCCCGAACTCCTTGTAGATCGAGGGCCGGGACACTTCGGCCCGATCGGCGAGATCCACGACCCGCACGCGGTCCCAGCCATGGGCCGAGGTGAGTTCCTCCGCGGCCGCCAGAACCCGTTCGCGCATCTGTCGGCGCCAAGCTACGCGGGGTGGATCCGGACGTGCGGTGTCCAGATCTGGCAGGTCGTCGGGCACACGCGCAGCTTCTCACAAGTCTGTGGCGCCGCCGGCGTCAACTACGCAGAAGGGCGGGAAACCGGCAGAGCGCCTTCGGCCTCAGGCGGCTGTGCCGATGCTCGGCGCCTCTCCGTCCGGGTTCTACCGGTGGCCGGCCGGCGCGAACGCGCGGACCGGCCGGTGCAGGCGGACGTCGAACTCGCAGAGATCCGCACCGAGTCCGACGGAACTTGCGAGGTCCTGCGAGTCACCGCAGAACTGCACGATGCCGGAGTACAGGTCAATCACTGCCACGGACATAGCGCGGACGTCGCAAGTGGAACGATTCGAGCTCGCCTTGACCGGCGACTGATCTTCCGTCTGGAGCCGAGGCAGGGAGGGGATCGCCATAGAGGTCCTCGAGGCGCTCCCGGTCCGCGTCGGTGACCCAGAAGCGATGGAGCTGGGGGCGGTTCGGAACTGGACCGGCACGATGCCGGCCGCTGCGGTACGACGGACGAGGTCGTCGCCGGCCGCTGGCGCCGCCCCGTCCGCCGGCATCGCCTCGCCCGACCTCTCCCCCACCGACGCCCCCAGCACCATGCCACCGGCGTGAAGTTGTCTCAGAAGCCGTATCCCAGACGAACTTGATCGCTTGATTCCTGCTGGTCAGGAATGTTTTCGCTCGGGGTGAGGGAGGCATTCGCCGTCTGGTGTCCGCTTGACGGTTGAGGGGTGCGCGGTGGCGTCGGTGCTGGGAGTGCCGGAGGAGCGGGAGGCGGCTGCCCCCGTGCGAGGGGAGGGCCCTCGGGACGAAGTCGCCCGGATGCCCGAGGTGTTGGAGGCCGCGGAGATCGAGCTGGACCGGCGGGTGGTCGCGAGGGAGGAACTGGTCGAGGCTCTGGCAGTCTCCGCGGCTGGGACCACTGCCGGGACCGGGGCGGAGAAGGAAGCGGCGCCCTCGGTCGCGCCGGTGCCGGGCTCGACGGTGCCGCCCTGGCGGGACGGACCGCCGGTGACGGTTCTGGCGCCGGACCATCAGCGGATTCTCGGCGTGCTGGAAGAACGTCGGTCAGCATCCCCTGTCCCGCCCCACCGCTCAAAATCCTGCGGCCAGGGCCTCATCTAGCCGGGCTGGACCAACGGTCTTCACACCGGTGTTTTCCCGAAGCGCGGAGCACAACCCATGGCACTCACCAACCCCACCGGCCCCCGACCTCGCCGCAGCAATTCGCGGTCACTGGACAGCGGGGCCTATTCCTGGGCCTGCCTCGGATCGATCGGAATCTCTCGTGCCGTATTCTCGGCGCGCTCCTCGGCCCTCAGCTGCTGCGCCACGGTTCCGCAGCAGCGGTCGTACTGGTTCTGCCAGTCCGCCATGAACATGTCGTAGCTGGACCGGTCGCTCAGCTTCAGGTCCGACTCGTCGTTGTGCCAGACGCCGTTGCTCGTCCAGTTCGAGGAACCGACGAACACGAGCCTGGAGTCGGTCGCCCCCGCGTAACGGCCGCTGACCATCATGTACTTGTCGTGCGTGTAGTGCAGAGCGTTGCCGTTCGCGTCGGTGCCGCGGCTGGTGTCGTGCATGTCGATATTCGGCCGGTTCTTCAGGTAGTTCTGCACGCTGTCATCGACCTGGCCGGCGGTGATAAGAATGTGGATCTTGACTCCGGCTTGCGCCAGACTCACCAGCTTCTTCGGCAGTTCCAGATAGTTCGGGTCGCCCGACTGCCCGTGAGAGGTCCACTGGAACATGGCGATGTTGATCGTGGCCGGCGCCTTGATGTTGCTCAGGAAGTCGACCCAGGTATCGCTCCTGGTGCGTGCCTTGGGCCACTGGTAGGAAGGCGGCGAAAGTTTCCTGGCGGTCGTGGCGCTGGTGGAGTTGTAGTAGTCGGGTGCCAGCGGGCCCGGGCCATTGAGCGCCCCCTTGGCCATGGCGGTGAAGTAGCTGACGTAGGAGTTGTACAGGGCGACGTTGCCCTTGACGGTGGCGCTGCTGTTCCACGCGGTGCCGGCCTGGGCGGAGGTGGGGTTGGCGCTGCTGACGGTCACTGTCCTGTTCGCGTCGCTCCCGCCGCTGAACATGTAGTACTTCGCGTGCAGAGCGGAGCCGGCGTAGTGGGTCAGGCAGCCGCCCGGGCACAGCGCGGCGAAGCTGGAGGCTCGTGGGTCGTTGCCCAACTCGGTGACCATCGACTGCCAGAGTGTATTGCTGCTATGAGCGTCCATCAGAGCCTTGACGATGACGCCGCGTTGGTGCGCGGCTATCAGGGCGTTGGCGAAGTCCGGGCCTGGCTGCGCGTTGCTGATCGAGTACATGGCGACGCGTATGGTCTGCCCGCAACTGGTGCTGTTGATCGATTCGATGATCGGGCCCATGATCTTCATCTGGGCGGCGGGGTCCTCCGGGTCGTTGAAGCGCGGGCCCGGGCCGGAGGTGAACGTCCGCGACTCGCAACTGAGCGGAGTTTTGGCCTTCTTGACCGCGGCGTGTGCCGTCGTCGGCGACAGCACAGTGACGACCAGTGCGATGATCAAGGTGAACGTTCGCTTCATGGGCGGCCTTTCACTGGGCTGGTGATCAAGAGCCGGGCTACCACAAGAAACCAGTGCGCGCGCCGAATCCCCTGTCACCTTATGCGACCTGCGTGTATTTGTGGATGGGGCTGCCGAGACGGTCGCACCGGGCGGCACGCGATGGTCACCGGTGGCGGGTGCGCCGGGCGCGCCCCACCGTCGGGGCTTCGTTGTCCGAGTGATCGGTGCAGCCGGTGTTTGTCGTGGTGGTCGGCGTACTGCTCGATGACGAGGCGCGGGTGGCTTTCTCCGGTGATGAAGGATGCGGTCGGTGGCCTCGCGTCTGCAGGATCCGACCCAGCGCTCGGTGATCGCGTCCATGATGTCGCGCAGGTCTTGCTCGGGCGGCCGGCCGAAGTTCAGAGCTCTGCCTGGCGCTCGAAGCGTCAGGCAGAGAGCACCGGTTCGACCAACTCCCAGCGGACATCGGAGATCGGACAGATCACCCGGGCAAGGACGTCGCGTCGACATGCTTCCGGCGTACCGCATCGACCGATCGACGGCGGTCTTCATTCATCTGCGGCACGATCTGCCGCACGCCGCCCTCGGGCTTCAATAGGGCGTGGACCGCTCCGTCATCACCCGCGTGATCGGTGAGATACGCGTCCTTCTTACCGAGCGGGGGTGTGTGGCCCCGACCGCCCTGGCCTGCGTCTGGTCCGAGCTCGCCCCGAAGGGCAACTCCTCACAGCGGCGGGCGAAACCCTACCCGTCGACTCCTCCGCACGCCCCGGTGGACGGGCACTCGATGCCCATCACCTCCGAACTCCAAGCAGGCCCGTCATCGACTACCAGCACCGGCGCGACGCCCTCGTCACCTGGACGCTCGAACTCAAGAACTGACAGCACACACTCGGCCGGCTCCCAGTCCTCACGCAGCGTCGAAAGCCCATCCGCGACGACCGCAGACGCCCGGCGTCAGCGCCTGCATCTGGACCCGCGTCACCGAAGGCGAGCTCGATTTCGTGCCGTGCCCGCCGCACATCGCCCTCGACCCCGAACGACGTGCCGTCTGGACCCGACAGAGGCACACCGTGTTCCACTGGCTCCGCAAAGCTGACCACCAGCCCTGCTACGGGCGCCCTCAAGCCACTGCTCGAAGGACACGCCAGCAACTGGCCAAGGCGATGGCCATACCTGTTCAGGGACAGTGCGACTGTCCTGAAGTCCGCTCGTCGATCGCACTACCAGCATCCTGGCGTCTCTCACGGCCCTGCCCCTTGGCCCGGGCGGGCGACAAGGTCCAGATGTGAGTTGATCTTCCGAGCGGCGGCACGCGCAGCCGCGGACGGTGTGGGGCGCCTCGAAAAGGGGTCGCCCTGGAAGACATACCCGTCATCACGACACCGGAGATCCACACCATGGCTGCTCAGCAGCCGCTCACCTACGACGCGTCCGTCGAACTCGCCGTCGCCGACTCAGCCGTCGTCGCCAACTGGGCCCGGCTGATGCCGACGAGGCATTCCGGGACTCCACCGGATGGCTCGACGCTTACGCCAACTCCCTCTACCGCTCGGTCGAGAACCGCCGGAACGGCGGGCTTCTGGCGGCCCGCCTCGACGCCGGAGACAGCATGCGGCTCCGCGACGAGAGGAAGTCGAAGGTGTCGATCTCCTCGTTCAGTCGGGGCGCACGAGAACCTGCCCGACGTGGCAGCCAGGTCGAAGGTCACCGTGCGGTCTTCCCGCCCCGGGTGCGGCAGGCGCTGCCGGGGGAGGCGTCACAATTCGGGCAGCCGTGACGTTCTACCGCCGATGCTGCCCGATCGGGCGTGAGATCCATGCATCGCCCAGCAAAAAGCCTGGCCGGCTTGGCGCGGGCGGCCCGTGGCACGGAGAGGCAGCGCGGGTGCGCGCCCACAGCTGAGGCCAGGGCCCTCTCTCGAGATCGTAGGGAATGCTCAGGGCTGGGTGGCGGCATCGATGTCGGGGTGGACAGGGAGAACCCGGTCGAGGCCGACGATGCGCAGAACGCGCTGAGTGTGGGCTGGGGCCGCGGCAAGCGCGATGTCCGCTTGGGCTGCGTGGGCGAGGTTGCGGGCGGCGATCATGGCGCTGATGCCGCTGGAGTCGCAGAAGTCCATGCCGCCCAGGTCCAGGACGAGGCGCTGGCCGGGCTGGAGGGTGAGGACAGCGAGCTGGTCCAGCAACTGGGTGGCGCTGGCGTAGTCGAGTTCGCCGATGATTTCCAGCACGGGTCCGGTCACGGCGTCTCGGGTGGTGATGTTCAGGCTCATCGCGGGTTCTTCGTCTGCGGGGCGGGCACGCCGAGGGCGAGCAGGGCGGTGTCGTCGTCGAGTCCGTCACCGAAGTCGTTCAACAGGACGGTCAGGGCCTCGATGACGGCGTGTGGGGGCTTGCCGGCATGGCCGGCCGTGAAAGTGCGCAGTGCCTCGTCCCCGTAGAGGTCGGTGCGGTCGTCGCCGGTGCGGGCTTCGGTGAGGCCGTCGGTGTAGAGCAGGAGGGTGTCGCCGGGCGTGAGGGTGGTGGTGGCGGTGGCAAAGGGCGCGGTGGGCAGGACGCCGACGAGGAGGCCTCCGGGTGTGGGCAGGAAGTCGGCTGTGCCGTCGGCGCGCAGGACGAGCGCCGGGGGGTGTCCGCCTGAGGCTATGTGGACGGTTGCCTGTCCGGTGGTGGAGTGGGCGTCGAGGATGCCGAAGATGACGGTGCAGTAGCGCGGATCGCCGCCGGTGTAGCGCTCGTGGAGCACCTTGTTGAGGGTCGACAGGGCAGCGACCGGGTCGGGGTCGTGCAGCGCTGCTGTGCGCAGGGTGTAGCGGGTCAGCGAGGTGAGAGCGGCGGCCTCGGGGCCCTTGCCGCACACGTCGCCCAGAAAGAAGCCGAAGCGTTCGCCGTCGATGGGGAAGAGGTCGTAGAAGTCGCCGCCGAGACGGTCGGGAAAGGCGGTGCGGTAGTGGGCGGCCGTCTGTATGCCAGGGACCGGCGGCAAGGTGGTGGGCAGCAGCGACTGCTGGAGGACGGCCAGGGCGTCCTCCAGACGAGCGCGGTCGGCTTCGGCTTGCTTGTGCGCTGTCTCGGCTGCTCTGCGGGCCCGCAGGAGTTCTTCTTCGTAGGCGCGGCGGTCCCTGGCGTCGAAGACGCTGGTGCGGATGAGTATCGGCTCACCGCCGCTGCCGCGCTTGACCGCGGAGGAGACCAGGACGGGCATCCGGGCACCACCGTCATGTTTGATCTCCAGGGCAATGCCGCTGATCTCGCCTTGCATCTGCAGGATCGGCGCGAAATGCGTTTCGTGGTACAGCTTGCCGCCCACGGTCAGCAGGTCGGTGAACCTCATCCGCCCCACCACTGCGTCCCGCTTCAGGTCGAGCCAGCCCAGCAGGGTGGTGTTGACCTTCGCGATGGTGCCGTCCATCAGTGTGGACAGATATCCGCACGGTGCGTTCTCGTACAGGTCTTCGGCGCTGTCTTCCAACAACGCGGCGAACACCGCATTCGATGTCTCTTCGTCATCTGTGCCATGGGGCTCCGGCTGCTGCCCGGCTCGGGACATCACCGCAGGCTCGCCAGAAAACCGGTGAAGGAAGCGTAGCGGTCTTCGCGGAACGCGGACGGATCCGAGCGGCCCGAACCGACGTAGTCGAACAGCACCACCTGATAGTCCTCGAGCAGGGCCGGCACCGTCAGCCGCCACATGTTCTGATCACAGCCGAACCCGTGAGCCAGCACCACCGTCGGCCCCTGCGGGTTGCCGGTGACGGTGACGTTGTTCCTGCGGCTGATATCCATCCGATCAGTCTCCCAGGCCCCAGCCGCCACTCCGGCAGAGCCCCGGATCACCCCCACACACCCCTCAGCTTCTTCACCCACTGCGCAGGGGGCGAACGCAGCTGCGGCACACGCATGAAGCGCGCCTGCAGAGGCCCGGCGGAGCACCGGGATCCGCCATCCGCCCGGGACAGGTGCTGACGACCGAGAGCTGGCATGCCCGGTGCCACCGGGACGGGCGCGGGCGTCGACGCGTCCGGCACGGGGCGGATGCGCTCGGCTGTGCAGTGACGCCCCCGGTGCGGAGAGTCTCGGCGGGCACGCCTCGTCGCCAGAGACGAGCAGATCCCCCTGCCGGCAGGCCGGGGAGAAGGTCACGCGGCCAACGTCTCGTCGGCCCGCCCGGCACCCTCACGGCCAGTGCTGTACCGCTCCAGCAGGGCATCTGCCGCAAGCAGGGCCTGCTCCGCGGTCCGGACCCCGGTCATGACACACAGCGTGTACGTGATGTCGTCCAGCGCCCGGCTGGTACGGCCGGTGGGGCGGACATCGTGTTCGATCCGCGTCTCCGCAAACCGAGCCAGTACCGCGCGCAGGTCCCTCTCCGCCGGAAGGATCATGGTGATGTCTCTCCCCAAACACAGCTCGCGTGACGGCTGGCCGTCACCGCGAAAGACAGGTCGTATGTATGGCATCTGGCGCCGCTCAGCACTGAACGGCAACAGGCAGATCTTCAAGTGCCCTGTACCGAGGGGTCCATGCCACCGTGTTTGCAGCTCTGTCCGCGAGACGGCTCACCGCAGCCCGCGCACGTGCTTGCCGGACCGTCCGGACCGGGAGTTTCATCGTCACCGCATACTGACCCGCTCCCGCCCTGCGGGAAAGCTCCGCCATAGCGCGCGCTACCCCTGGATGTCGTTCCCCAGTCAGTTCCTCGCGGGCGGTGTGCCCGTCAGACGCGGGGCCGGCGTCCGGGTCTGGCCTGTGCATTTCGGGGAACTGCACAGAGCAGGTGCCCTACAGGCGCTCGTGGATACGCTGGGGCCGGTATGAGGAGTGGAGCAGTGGACGAGTCCGAGAGGTCGTTGCTGGACGGGCTGACCGTCGACGAAACAAGGCCCGAACAGCCTGTTCTGCTGGACGAAGGCGGCTGCCCGATCGCCACGTGGCAGGAAAATTATCCATACGAGCGTAAGGTCCAGCGCAAGGAATATGAACGGCTGAAGCGGGTCCTGCAGATCGAGATGCTGAAACTGCAGCGCTGGGCCAAAGACGCCGGTGCCCGCGTGGTTGTCGTCTGCGAAGGACGAGACGCGGCAGGCAAAGGCGGAACGATCCACCGCTTTACCGAACGACTCAATCCCCGCAGCGCCCGCATCGTCGCCCTAGACAAGCCCACCGGACGGGAAGCGGGTCAGTGGTACTTCCAGCGCTACGTGGCCCACCTGCCAGCCCCGGGCGAACTCGTCTTCTTCGACCGCTCCTGGTACAACCGGGCCGGTGTGGAACACGTCATGAACTACTGCACCACGGCCCAGTACGAGCTCTTCCTCCAGCAGTGCCCCCGCTTCGAGGAGATGCTCGTCGAAGACGGCATCGTGCTGGTGAAGTTCTGGTTCTCCGTCTCCCGCAGCGAGCAGCGCACCCGCTTCGCCATCCGCCAGGTCGATCCCGTACGGCAGTGGAAACTCTCCCCCACCGACCTCGACTCCCTTGACCGCTGGGACGACTACACCGTCGCAAAGATCGAGATGTTTCGCGCCACCGATACCGAGCACGCTCCGTGGACCGTTGTGAAAAGCAACGACAAACGCCGCGCCCGCCTCGAGGCCATGCGCAGCCTGCTTTGCCGCATCGACTACAGGAATAAGGACTTTGGGGCGGTCGGGATGCCAGATCCCCTCATCATCGGTCCGGCCGACACCCTCCTTGAGCCCGGCGAAGAGGACACCGCGCTCTCCCCCACTCCTCTCGCCCGACATCCCGAAGGACCAGGAAAGCACCCTGCAACCAGCTGAATCGGGCCTTGGCCGTCGGCACCGTCAGATGGCGGCCAGAAGGACGGCCATGCAGTACGGGTGTATCGCCACCGGGAGCGCCTATCCACAGGGTGCGGAAGGCGATGTCCGCCGGTGCGCCTGCCCACCCGCTGCCATTACCGCCATTCACCGGCCTGCGGGCGGCGGGAACACCGCCAACGGGGTGTAAGTGATCAGGAACAGGTTCGCGTGGTCCAGCCGTCGTAGGACCGCCTCTCGGTGCGGATCCCTGTGTCGCGGTGGTGGACCGCGCTGGTGCCGAACAGTCAGGCAGGCCGACAGCGCGCACAGGGGGCGTCGGCGGCTGGTCGGTGGCCTCTGACAGACTCCGCGGCATGGGATTGTTCAAGCGGGCCAAAGGAACGGAAAGTGCTGGTCAGACCGGGGAGCGGGCCGACCTGAGCGCATTGCTGCTGCAGGGCGAAGACATGATCGAACAGCTGGGTCGTGCGCACATGTCCTGGGGGCTGGGATCCGCGGACCGCTGGGATCTCGACCAGACGACAGGCACGATCACCTGGAC
This sequence comes from Streptomyces sp. NPDC002580, assembly GCF_042889485.1. Classification (NCBI taxonomy): domain Bacteria; kingdom Bacillati; phylum Actinomycetota; class Actinomycetes; order Kitasatosporales; family Streptomycetaceae; genus Streptomyces; species Streptomyces sp. NPDC002580. The sequence goes on from NZ_JBIAQZ010000016.1 coordinate 112,557, forward strand.
CTTCGCCGACAAGACAGCCACGGCACCGGCTCAGATTCTCGGCAGCTTCAGCCCTGCCTCGGGCTCATGGCTGTGGGCCTGGGCCAATCAGAGCATCCTTCCGGACATGAGCCGAGACGCGCGCATCTTCCGGGACTGGGCGCAAGCCAATGGGCATCCCGCTCTTGCTCAGCCGAAGGTCGAGGCCGATGAGAGTGCTGCTGCGACGATCGTGGCCTTGGCTGTCCGGGTCACCAAGGCGACCGGCTACTACCGGGGCCCGGGAGCCAACTCCACCGCGATCATCACATTCGGTCCGGTCACCCTGACCGCCGCGGACGGCAGTGTCTCGGGCTTCGATATCAGTACCGGCTAAGGGCGTGCAGATCTTTAACTCGTCTTTTTGACCTTGGTCTGGGTGGGGTCGGGAGCGAGGAACATCGCGACATCGACTGGTGTGCGGAAGCGGGCGGTTGAGGCACTGATGTGGTGGCCGTGTGCTTCGAGCAACGGGCGGACTTCCTGACTTGCTCGGCAGATGGTCACGGCGGTGCCACGGCACGGGCGACCGCTTTGATCCCGCCGTGGCCGAGGGACTGGGCCTCCGCTCCTATCAGCAGGCGACGCTGCCGCTCCTCGAGGTGCGGCAGCATTGCCTCGAACTTGGCTGCCAGCACGGTCCGTTGCTCTTCCAACTCGCTCATGCCGGACCAACGAACCACTGAACGGAAAGCCACGAGTTAAAGATCTGCACACCCTTAGCGGATTCGCTACACGGTGGGAGGCACCCCTGGGGCGTCGAATCCGCGTACCGATCCGGTGCCGGTGTCCAGGATGCGCGGGTGGCGCGGTTGTTGTTCACACGGGATGATCATCGGGTTCTGTAGGCTTGCCGGCTTCTGAGTGCACTCCGGGGGATTTCATGGACCGCTTGACCTGTCATCGTGGCAAGGCTCTGGCTGCCGTCGTGCTGCTCGCCTGCATGACCATGGCCTGTTCTGGCCCGCCCGCGACTTCGAAGGCTTCTCAGCCCCAGAAGGCGAGGAGCTCCAGCTCCGTACCCACAGCGCGCCCGACGCCCCGGTCCGACCGGGAGCGGCTGGACACGGAGGCCCGCGACCTGCTCAGCAGGACGGATCAGCTGGACTCTGGCGACACGGACTTCGTCTCGTCCGGCTCCCTCGCCGTACCCGGAAAGAACCTGGACGAGACCGTAGAGTCCGGCACCGCCCTGCGGGTGGAGGTGGCATGTGCGGGGGAGGGCACGGTCACCTTCACGGCCGTCTCCGGCACCGCCGAGAAAGCCGAGCGTGTCGACTGCACGCGGCCGATGACGGGCAGATTCGACATCACCACGGCCGGGCCGAGTCTCGCGATCCAGGCCGACTCCCCCGAGCCAGAGAGGGTGGGTACCGCCTACGTCGTCCGGCGCGTCACCTGACCAGCCCGGACACGTGGCCGGTCCTCTCTCTCAAACAGCCCGCTCGGGCCGGAGAGCCGTTCGCGGGCCTCGAACCTCGTGATGCCCTGAAGAGTTGTTCACCGCAGACGTCACTGGCTGGACGCCCATCGCCGTCTCTTCGCCGACGCCCCCGCACGGCGCCGCTGGGAACAGCCGCCCCCGTCGTACGCGATGAGCCGGCTGCCTTCACCTCGTGCGAAGGCGCCGACGATGCGCTCGCGCGCATGGACCGCGACAAGGAGATCAAACGGAGAACCGGACAGCTGAAGGAACCGGACGACTACGAGCGCCTCGGCCTCGGCTATCTCAACTCCCCCGCGCCCGCATCCCGGTGGCCGGACGAAGCGGAGCTCGCCGTCTGGAAGGCCGAGGCAGCAGCCCGCCCAGAGGATGTCGACCTGCGCGAGGCGCTGCGCGCTTTCATCGACCGCAGCGCCCAGGCCTGACACAGCCACCTCACAGGGAGTCCCGGACACAAGCGCTGGCGGAGCTCGGGCTGGAGTGGGCGGCGGCGTAGCAGCCGTCAGCGGACCGCGAGGGCCATGCCGGAGTCGGCGTGGCCCTCGCGCTGTGTCAGGCGCCGGTCCTCTTCGTGCGGGCGGTCAGCGCGTCGCGCAGGATGCCGTCGGACGCGCGCGCCATGCGCAGCGGTTCACGGATCATCTCGGCCCTATCCCAGCGGACGCCGGTCTGGACTCTCAGGTCCAGGAGCCGTCGGTCGATCTCGTGGGACTCGCTCGGGTGGAAGCGGACTGTCGTCGGGACGGTGCCTTCCGCCTTCGGAGCCGGCCGGGGAGCGGTGTCGTACGTCGTCGTGCCCAGCCCAACGAGGCAGCCGTGCATGAGGACGTGCGGCACCGTTCCAGGCTGTATAGACGCGCCTGGCGTCAGGCAGCGGACGAGGGCCCAGAGGGTCCGGGCCGTCCCCGGCGGCACCGGGAACGGCCCGGCCGTGTCAGGAACGCCTGCGACGGGCGAGCACGAGCAGACCGGCCCCGGCGACCAGGACGCCTGCGGCGACGCCCAGCGGCAGCACCGGGTCGGACCCGCCGGTCCGCGCCAGCGGTTCGCTCCCGCCGTGGGCCCTGAGGCCGGACTTGTCGTCACCGGCCCCGTCGGATTTCGCCCTCTTGCCGCCGGCCGAATCCGCGCCGGTGCCCGCGCCGGCGCCGTCGGTCGCATCCGGGCTCTGATGCCCCGGCGCCGATGACTCACCGCCCCCCGTGACGGCTCCCGCGGCGGCTCCGAAGCTGTACGCGCCCCGGTCCGGTGCGCCGCCCTTGCGGGTCGCCCCGGTGAAGTCTGTGGTCATGGGCGTGAGCGGGGTGGCGGAGCCGATGGCGGGTGAGCCTTTCATGAGGCGGAAGTCTGCGTTCGGGCTCGTGCCGGGGGCGGTGAATTTCGGGTCGGCGATGATGTCGTGCGGGCCCTTGGTCTCGGGTGCCTTGCCGCCGAAGTAGACGTTGTAGTCGTACGTGACGTTCACGTTGCGGGAGTTGCTGTTGGTGGCCTGGCCCGGGCGGCCGTAGGCGATGTTGTTGAGGAGCCGTACGTCGGTGCTGTCGTGGGCGAAGACGTTGGCGTAGGGCGTCTTGATGCGGGTGCTGCGGCCGTTGAGATAGGCCGTGTTGTGGACGATGTCGACGTGCTGGCTCTTGTAGGCGTGGATGCCTGAACCGCCGTTGTCGTAACTGATGTTGTCGGCGACCAGGACGCGTCCGTTGTAGGCCGGCCTCCCTCGTCCAGGGTCGCCCTTCGTCGTGTCGACGATGATGCCGTTGCCGTCGGAGTAGCAGCGGCAGCCTTCCCACTTGACTTTGGTCTCGTTGTCGTGGACCCGGTTGCCGGTGATGCGGACCTTGTACGTCCGGGGGTCGCCGCCGCCGGTGTCGCGGGGGGTGAGGATGGAGATTCCGCTGCTGCCGTAGACGGTGAACCAGGCGTTGGAGTGGACGTCGTTGCCGATGATGTCGACGTGGTCGGCCTCGATCGCGGAGATCCCGCCGCCCGCGCAGTCGTGCACCAGGTTGCCGATGATGTCGACGTGGTGGGGGAACGTGCCGGACTCCCGGTTCTTCTCCACCGATATGCAGTTGGTGTTGTACGTGGGGTCGGTCTTGCTCGCCGAACGTTCGGCGTCGGCCAGGGACAGCGCTGCGTTGTTGCCCTTGACCTCCAGGTTCTTGATGACGATGTGCGAGGCGCCGTAGACGCTGACGCCGTTCCAGGCGGTCTTCGGGTTCAGGACCGGATGGTGGCCGGGATACGCCGTGAAGGTGATGGGAGCTCCCGGACGCCCCGAGCGTTTGATGGTCAGCACGTTGGAGCCCTTGCGGGGCTCGGTGTAGGTGCCGTTCATGACGGCGACGGTGTCGCCGGGGCCGGCCAGGTCCGCGGCCTTCTGCAGGGTGCGAAACGCCGATCCGGCCGACGTGCCGGGATTGGAATCGCTACCGCTGGAGCTCACGAAGTAGGTGGGGACGGGGGCCTTCGCGGGCCGGGACGTGCGGAAGCTCGCGGCAACGGGAGAAGGGGCGGGGGTGCGGCTCTCTACGGGGGTGGGCGTCCTCGTCATCGTCGACGGACTCACCTGGGAAGCCGTGCTTCGCGCGCCGGCGGAGGACTCCGCCCCCGACGGGACCATGACGAGGCCCGTCACCACGAGCGCTGTCACCCCGGCGGCGACGGCCGCGCCCGTCACCTTGGCACCGAGTCCGACGAGCACACCGTGATCGCCACTCGGACGGCCGGTCACACGACGGCCGTGCCCACGGAACGCCGGCCGGTGAGCGGTGTGCCGGGCGGCTGCGGCCGGGTGGGGATGGCCCCCGGCGCCGGCGACACCGGCCTCGACCGGGTTGCCCGCGCGACCGGGTACGAGCAGCGGCAGGCCGGCGAGCAGCCGCTCGGGCGAAACCAGTCGTCCCGCGGAATGCCCGCACGGCTCGCAGGAGCGCAGGTGCCGGGCGATCCGCTTGCGCAGCAGGGGGCTGGGAGTCGGGTCGCCCGGGCCGGCGAGCTCGGTCAGCTCCGCGCAGCGCGGGGTGCGGGACAGCGCTCGCACGACCGTCCGTGCCACGTCCAGTTGGGTCTTCATCCGCTGGACCTGGACCGCGAGGTGGGCCGCCGGAAGGTTCATAGCCGCTGCGATGTCCTTGCGGGACAGCCGCCCGCACGCCTCCAGCCACCACAGCGACAGCAGGTCGCGGTGCGACGGGTCGAGCCACGCGGTGGCCGCGGCGACCTGCCGCTGCTCGGCGGAGAGCGACTGCCGCAGCAGGAAGAGGGTCGCGAAGTCGGGTTCCGGCGCGTGCCGTTCCTCGGCGTGCTCCAGTGTCGTCAGCCGACCAGACCGCGCCCGGCGCCGGGCGTCGGTGAGCTGGCGGACCGCGATGGCCACCAGCCACGAGCGGAACTTCGCCGTGTCCCGCAGGTCCGGCAGCGCGCGGATCACCGCGACCATGGTGTCCTGCACGATGTCGTCGACATCGAGGTCGCTCTCCGCCGCGCGCCCGACCACGTTGTAGACCAGCGGCAGGGCGCCTTGGGTGAGCCGTTCGACGGCGTCGGCGTCTCCGCCGCGGGCCGCCTCGACCGTGCGGCGGTCCGGAAACGTGTCGGTCCTGCCGGACCCGTCATGTCGCATGCGATACATCCTCGGGCAAGAGCAACTGCGGCTGCTCTGGTGGGCGGTTGTCGCAGCAGGAGACGACCGGACGCCACGGGCATAACACTTTTCCCCCAGGCCCGACCTGCCTTCCTCCTCGCCGGACGGCCGCCTCTCAGCTCGGCCGCCCCCTCCGCGTCGAGCAGGTGGAGGACGCGGCCTCGTCACCGACGCCGACGGCGCGCTCGTCCCGCGGCGCATCCACGCCCTGCCGGTCGGACACCGCCGGGACCGCGTCCCCGGTGTGACCCTGGTCGGCGACGCGGCCCACCTGATGTCCCCCTTCGCCGGCGAGGGCGCCGACCTGGCGATGCTCGACGGCGCCGAACTCGCCCAGGCCGTCGCCCAGTCCGCCGCCGGCCTGGAGACGATGTTCGGCGAGAAGGGCTGGAGCGGACGACCGAGTTCTTCCCGTCCGTGCGGGACGGCGCCTGACGGGACTGCTCCCTTGCTGACGGTGACGGCCGTCACCGCGGCCGTCACCGGAGGGCGTCGAGCCGGGTGTTCTGCTGGGCCACTCTCCTTTCGATGACGGCGGCGAGGTCCTTCGCCCGCTCGGAGCTCCCTGACGTGCGTTCACTCGCGCACAGCACGCGGACCTGGACCAGATGGGCCCACAGACTCTCGGTGAAGAGGCGGTCGAAGCTCTCCCCCGTCACCGTCCTCGCCCTGCGCACCGTGTCGAGCGTGACCATGCCCGGCATGTTGTGCCCCTCGTGGGGGCGGGTGTCGGGAACACCCGAGAGCTCCAACAGCTCACGCAGGTCGACGAGTTCGTCCTTCAACCTCCTTCCCGCCTCCTCGGCCCAGCCGGCCAGGGCCGGGCGACCGGCGCGGGCGGGCGCCAAGTCGATGAGCAGCGAGGCCCGTTCGTCCATGGGGATCATCAACTGGATCCATGCCGTGTCGGTGTCGTTGAAGGCGGCGGGCGCGGGCCTGTCGGGGGCCCGCCGCGGGGGGGGCGCCGCGCCCCACCCCGCCCCCGGCACGGCGGGCCCCCGCCCCCCCGGGCCACAAGAAACCCCGGGATTGAA
>NZ_JBIAQZ010000016.1:118708-135610 GCF_042889485.1 Streptomyces sp. NPDC002580
TCGCCGGCTGCGGGGTGCAGCCGGCGACCGACAGGCCCAGGAGCAGGGCGGCCGCCGTCCGCCGGGTCAGAACGTTCCGGCGGAGTTGCACTTGGCGCTCTGCACGATGCAGTCCTTCACGCGCTGCCCGAGGGCCGCGGTGTCCCAGGCGTTGAAGAAGTCACCGTGGATGGACGAGGCCATGCCCGACGCCAGGCTGAACCCGTCGGCGCTCCCGCTGGTCGGGTAGCTGATGACGAACGACACCGAGGGGATGGCGACCGGGTAGGCGCCGCTGCACTTGCCGTCGTAGGTGAAGGCGACGTGCGACTTGTGGTCCGGGCTGTCGAGGTGCTTGCCGTCCCAGCAGTCCGGGAAGACCAGCTGGTACACCAGCTTGGCGGTGGGGGCGCACAGCGGCCAGTTGCCGTCGGCGCTGCGGCCGGTCTCGCCGCCGGGTCCGGCGCACCAGAACTGGTTGGGCGAACCGGCCGGAGTGGCCACCTGCAACTTGGCGCTGCCCGCGATCATGCGGAAGCCCTGCGGGAAGGGCACGGTCGCCGTGGGGTCGGGCAGCCTAGACCCGTAGTAGACGATCATTCCGTCGGGTTCGACCGCCTTGCCGCGCTCGTAGAGCGTGGGGATCCAGTACGCCGAGAGGTCCTTGGCGGGTGTGCAGGTCGTGCCCGTGTTGCCCAGCAGGCTCTGGGTGGTGGTGAACGCGTCGGTGCTCTTGTTGCCGAAGAAGCTGTGCATGTGGGACGCGCCGGGCAGGCCGGGGGCGACGATCGGGTCGTCCGGCTTGGAGTGGCTGTAGGTGCAGGTGGCGTTGAACTCGGGGACGCGCACGGCGTTGGCGGGCACCGGCGCCGGGGTCATCGCCCGGAACTGGGTCAGCTGGGCCTGCCACTTGGTCTGGTCGACGTCGACCCAGCCCGGCGCGGGCTCGTCGCCGCCGCTGACGAACGAGAACCAGTTGATGTTGACGAAGTCGCCGGGCGTGGTGCTGCGCAGCACCGCGAACACGGTCTGGGCGCCGGTCGGGTGGGTGGTGACGTCGGCGCTGCGCGTCGCCCAGGTCTGCCAGCCCCCGGTGGGGCCGGTCTGGATCACGGCGAGCAGGGGGCCGGTCAGGGAACCGGTGCGCAGTTCGACGGACCCGCTGCCCGTGGCGGCGGCGATGCGCGCCGACACCGTCAGGTTGCCGGCGGGCCCGAGGTCGACCTGGTCGAAGCGCATCCAGTCGCCGTCGGCGAGGTAGGCGGCGTTCTGCCCGCCGCCCATGTCGGCGGTCGTCTCCAGGGCGACGCCGGACTGCGCCGCGTAGGACTCGGCCTGGACGGTGATGGTGGTGGCCCGCGCTGCGGGGGCGCCGAGGGTGATGCCGAAGGCGGCGGCCAGGACGATCGCCAGGGCACCGACCACCACGGGATAGAGGGGTAAGGGATGTCTGCGCATGTCACTTCCTCATCGGAGGGGGTGGGGCGTGGTGCGGCTGCGGTCCGGCCCGGACCGAGGTGTCCGGGCCGGACCTGACAAGGGGACTGGTGCCGGCTGCGCTACTGGTACACGCGCACGTAGTCGACGAGCAGCCGGGACGGGAACGGCGTCGACGCGTCGGTCGGGCCGGGCCAGTCGCCGCCGACCGCGAGGTTGAGGATCATGTAGTGCGGGTGGTCGAAGATCCAGGGTCCGCGCGTGCGCTCCACCTGGTCCTTGTCCAGGGTGAACACGGTGCGCCCGTCGAGGCTGAAGACGATGCCCTTGCTGTTCCAGTCGGCGGCCCAGGTGTGGAAGTCGTCCGAGAAGTCGGCGCCCGAGGGCAGCCGGTACGGCGAGCCGATCCCGTTGCCACCGTTGTAGGCGGGGGCGTGCACGGTCGAGTAGGCCGTTTCCACGTCCTTGCCGAGGATCTCCATGATGTCGACCTCGCCGTTGTACGGCCACGGACGGCCGGTGAGGAAGTCGGCGCCCATCATCCAGAAGGCGGGCCACAGTCCGTTGCCCTTGGGCACCTTGATGCGGGCTTCGACGCGGCCGTAGGTGAACTGGAATGTGGCGCCGGTGTTCATGCGGGCCGAGGTGTACTGGCAGGTGGTGCTGCCGGTCAGCGGGTCGGGCGGGCAGGCCCGGCCGGGGCTGGCCTCCTTGCGGGCCTCCATGACGAGGTGGCCGCCGCCGTCGAGCGCGGCGTTCTGGTGGTCGGTGTAGTACTGCAGCTCGCCGTTCTGGCCGGTGCCGGGGTCGGCGCGCCACTTCGCCGGGTCGGGCCTGCTGCCGGCCGCCCCGTCGAAGTCGTCGCTCCACACCAGCCGCGGCGGCTGCGCCGGGTCCGGCGGCAGGGGCGGCGCCGGGACGGGGGCGCCTCCGGTGCCGTACACCTGGAACTCCCAGAGGGAGTAGCCGTATTGAGTGCCGCGTTCGGTGCCGTACATGCGGACGTAGCGCCCCGTGCCGGAGACGGCCAGGGTCTGTTTGAAGCCGGTGCCGGACGCGGTCGAGTAGACCGGCGTCCAGTCGGTGCCGTTGGGCGAGACCTGGATCTGGAAGGACTTGGCGTAGGCGGGGTCCCACTGCAGGACGACCTTGGTGATCTGCGCGGTCGCGCCCAGGTCGACGGAGATCCAGCCGGGGTCGGTCCAGCCGGTGGTGGAGCTGGTCGCCCACCGGGAGGCCGGGTCGCGGTCGAAGGCCCGGGCCGGGGTGCACTCCCAGCAGTTGCCGTCGCTCTGCGAGGAGGAGGCCGCGCCGGTCTTCCCGTACGACAGCAGGGTGTCCCCGCCGCCGGGGTCGCCGCCGGTGCCGGCCGTGCCGTACACCTGGAACTCCCAGAGGGAGAAGCCGTATTGAGTGCCGCGCTGGGTGCCGTACACGCGGACGTAGCGACCGGTGGCCGTGAGGGTCAGGTTCTGGGTGCCGCCGGTGCCGTCCGCCGTCTCGTGGACGGTGGACCAGGTCTCGGCGTCGTCCGACACCTGGATGCGGAAGGCCTTGCCGTAGGCGGCCTCCCACTGGAGGGCGACCCGGCTGATCCGGGCCGGGGCCCCGAGGTCGACCCTGATCCACTGCGGGTCGGAGAAGGCGCTGGACCAGCGCGTCGCCGGGTTGCCGTCGACGGCTCCCGGAGCGGTGAACGGGTCCTCGGTGCTCGACGCGACGACGGGCCGGCCCTGCGACAGCAGGGTCTCGGCGGCGTGGGCGCGGGGCGCGGGCAGGCTGACGAGGGTGAGCAGGACGGTCGCGACCAGGGCGGGTAAGCCGAAGCGTCGGAGCAGGGGATGCACGGGCGACTCCTCAGTGGGGGAAGGGTGAGGGAGCGCTCCCTGAGGGGTGAGAATGGGCCGGTGTCGGTGGCCTGTCAAGGCTTTCGGCAACAGGCCCGTAACGCCCCAGACGCACGTGCTGTGTTCCAGGGAACGGTTCCTGAGATCCACTGCGGCGGTGCACGCGACGCCGGCCGACCGGCGCCGGAGACCGGCCGGTTGAGGCGAGGGACCGTCAACCAGGTTCACGGGAGTCCTCGTTGACAGGCGGATCGGGCCGAGGTCATCCTGGGGGAAACGCTCCCTGGACTCGACGACCGGGCACCGGTGATCGGAAGGCGATGAAACGACCCACGCTCACGGTGGTCGCTGCCCGGGCCGGCGTGTCCAAGTCGAGCGTCTCCCGGGTCATCAACGGGGAGACCACCGTCGCGCCGGAGATCCGGGACGTCGTCATGCAGGCGGTGCGGGAACTCGGCTACGTGCCGAACGCCGCCGCCCGCAACCTGGTCACCCGCCGCACGGACGCCGTGGCCGTGGTCGTGTCCGACCCGCCCAAGGGCGTGGTGTCCGACGACCCGCTGTTCTCCACCGTGGTGCGCACCGTCAGCCGGGAGTTGGAGGCCGTCGGCAGACGCGTGGTACTGATCCTCGCCGAGTCCGACGAGAGCCGGGCCCGGGTGGAGCGCTACGTGGCGGGGGGCCACGTGGACGGCGTGATGCTCGTGGCGCTGCACGGCGCCGATCCCCTGCCGGCCGCGCTCGCCCGCATGGGCCTGCCCGTCGCGTCCTTCAACCGCACCGCCGCGACGGACGTCCCGTACGTGGCGCTGGACAACGCGGGCGGTGCGGAGCTGGCCGTACGGCACCTGCTGGAGCGGGGCAGACGCCGGATCGCCACGATCACCGGGCCGCTGGACCTGTACGAGTCCCGCGAACGGCTCGAGGGGTACCGCGCGACCCTGCGGGACACCGGCCGCCGCTCGATCGTCGCGCTGGGCGACTTCACGCGGGTGTCGGGCGCGGAGGCCATGCGGCAGCTCCTGGAGGACGACCCGGACGTCGACGCGGTGTTCGCGGCCAACGACCTCATGGCCATCGGGGCGCTGCGCACCCTGCACCAGGCGGGCCGCCGGGTCCCCGACGACGTGGCCGTGGTCGGGTTCGACGACATCGAGGCCGCCGCCTACACCACTCCCGCGCTCACCTCGGTGCGCAGTTCCATGGCCGACCAGGCCACCGCGACGGTGCGCCTGCTGCTGGCGCTCATCGAGGGCGGCCCCAGGAAGCCGGTGATCATGCCGAACGAGCTCGTGGTCCGCGAGTCCAGCTGAACGCGGGGCCCGGGCCCGTTTCCCCGCGCTTCCCCCGGCCCTGCCCGCACATTGAGTCGGTGCCGGGCCGCAACGCCACCCTGTGGCAGCGAGGGAGCGGGCGTCACACGGATACGGCCCCGGGGTGAGGTCCCGAAGCGGATAGGCGGCCTGTGCCGAAGCGCGCCGAAATCAGGATCGCGTCGCGGGCAGACCACGCCCCAGTCGGTCCTGCAGGCTCGGGGCTGTTCTCCTACGCCGAGGGTGAGGACCTCTACGAGCACGGTGGCAGCCATCCGCCCTTCGAGGAGGACTACGGTCACATCGGTCTTGAGCACATCGGGTGGCGACTGGAGGTGAGGTCGCGTGAGGACTTTCGCGGCATGCCCACCGGAGCGTCCGAGGCCGGCCTCATCGAGCACATCGCCAAGCCCCCGGTGCACCGGGTCAGCGTTCGTCCCGAACAGGTGGGCAGCCACTGGGAGGAGCACGGCACCTGGATGCGTCCGCCGCTTCTGATCGACCGGCGTCTCCTGGCCCTGCCGGACGGGGGTCTTCAGGTTCTGGAGGGCCGAACGCGCGTCGGCGTTCCACGAGGCCGCCTGCGCGAGGGCCTGAAGGTGGCGCCATGCCACCCGGCGTGGGTCGGACGCCCGCGGGACGCCTCCGCCCACTGACCTTTCCGTCGGGCTGTCGGGGATGACATCGCTTGATCCCTGCGGTAGTTCGTGGTCATGAGGTATGCACAGGGCGGTGGCCTCGCTCCGCAGGGCCAGGTGGCGCGAGAACACATACGCATGCTTGCCGGTCGTCACTCGTGAACGACGCCTCGGCGCTCTTCGCGACCGGCATGCCTGAGCAGACTGCAGCACCATCTGCGCGCGCTGCCAGGTCACCACAGTGCCCGTTCCTCTGCGGACTGTCCGCAGTACCGCAGGCCCTCCTCGTCATCGACCTCGCGGGCGCGCACTCGTTCTGCCACCCGCACAGCCTGGCAGCCCGATGCCGCCGGAGCTCAGGTTCAGGAGGAGTCGCTGGAATCGGCCGCGAGCGTACTGCCCACGACTGCTGACCGGTTGACGCCGTCGACTCCCCCACAGCTACCGAAGACACGGTCGTGGCTTGTCCAGCCGTCGACGCGGCCACGGTTGTCACTGAGCTGCAGACAACGACGCCCCACCGGGGCGAGCGATCCAGGATCCGGACCGCAGATCAATCGTGCGATTGCAACGCGTCCACTCAGGCGTCTGCTCAACTGACACACCGTCAAAACGTTGACACGGCGTCCCTTCTTGTCAGCGATGGGGTCGTTCTGTGAGAGTCCCTGCAACCCCACAAATCGCGCACCTCCGCCGACGTCCCCCCAATGCGGCGGGGGTGCGCCCTGTCCAAGGAGCCACCGTGTCCGATGCTGCGCGCTCTCCCTCTGCAGCCCTCTGGCGCGACCGCAAGCGCCCCTACTGGCTGCTGGGGCTCGCCGTACCCACGCTTCCGTTCCAGGCGGGTGGGCTCGCATACCTGACCGGCAGGGATGTCTTCTGGTGGTGGGGGCCGTTCTTCGCCTTCGTGCTGCTTCCCGTGACGGACCACCTCATAGGGGACGACGGCAGCAATCCGCCCGAGGCGGCTTTCGCGCGACTTGACGCGGACCGCTACTACCGCTGGTGCACGTACCTCTACCTGCCGCTCCAGTACGGCGCGCTGGCGTGGGCTTGCACGCGCTGGGCTGACACCGACCTCGGTGTCGTCGCCGCCCTGGGCCTGATGGCCTCGACCGGAGTCGTTGCCGGAGTCGCCATCAACACCGCACACGAGCTAGGACACAAGCGCGAACAGGTGGAACGCCGCCTCAGTCGTCTCGCCCTGGCGCAGAGCTGCTACGGCCACTTCTACGTTGAGCACAATCACGGTCACCACATCCGTGTCGCCACTCCTGAGGACCCGGCGAGCTCCCGCATGGGTGAAAGCTTCTGGGGGTTCCTGCCCCGTGCTGTGGCGGGATCGCTGGTCTCCGCCTGGCGGCTTGAGGCCAGGCGGCTTCAGCGGCGCGGGAGGCGGCTCATCGGCCCGCACAACGAGGTGCTGACAGCCTGGCTCATCTCGGTCACCCTCTTTGCCGGCCTCGTAGCGGCCTTCGGCCTCGGCGTGCTGCCCTATCTGGTCGGTCAGGCAGTGCTCGGGTTCTGCCTTCTGGAGAGCGTCAACTATCTCGAGCACTACGGCCTGTTGCGCGAGCGCCGGCCCGACGGACGCTTCGTCCGTGTGGCTTCACGGCACAGCTGGAACAGCGACCACACCGTCAGCAATCTCTTCCTGTTCCAGTTGCAACGTCACTCCGATCACCACGCCAATCCGCTTCGCCGGTACCAAACGCTCCGTCACTTCGACGATGCCCCCCGGCTGCCGTCCGGGTACGCCACGATGATCGTGCTCGCGTGGTTCCCGCCCCTGTGGCGCCGGGTCATGGACCCGAGGCTTCTTGCGCACTATGACGGGGACCTGGCGCGCGTCAACATCGCTTCCGCTGCTCGCACGCGCCTGCTGCGTCGCTGTCCGGCGACGGGGCCCGACACAGCGAGCAAGGCTTGAGCTTGTCCTTTATGGTGTGGGGCGATCACGTGCGGTGATGCTGTCGGGACGTTTGACGGTTTTTCCCACGTCGTAGCGTGGTACTTGTCGCCAGTTCTTGGTGCCGGGGCGCCGTCCGGGCCTGGCCGGTTGGGTTTGGGCGCACGAGTCGGGCAGGGCCGGGCGGAGCGTCGTAGCCGGCGTCGAAGACGACCAGGATGTCGCGGTCTCCTGCTCTCCAGCGGCCCCTGTCGATGAGGTCGGTGACCACGCGGCGGACCTGGCCGGCGGTGGTTTCGGCGACATCGTCGGCCGGCCCGAGCCGGACTGCCTCCAGCAGCTGGCACCACGAGGTGCGGCCCGACCCCAGTACGGCGACGAACGAGTAGGGCCGGCCGGGCCCAAACTGCCCCACCTCGCGCTGACCGCCGCCCGGCCCCACGGCGCTGTTCCTGTCCGACGGCGGTCGGCCGCGGTGCCGCGAGTGACCGCTACCTGCCCGCAGTACCTCCGCGGCGTGCGGCAACCGGAATGCCTAAAAGAACAAGCTCAGTTTCGCGTGAGGTTGCAGGCGTACGAAGTCGTCCCTGAACCGCTGTATGCCTCGACATCGAGGTAGTAAGTGCCGGCCCCCGAGGCAGTCCGGGTGAAAGCAAGAGACTCGTCCGCATCGGCTCCAGCATTGACCGAGCGCTTCAGAGTGCTGCCCGCGGAGTCGAGGAGATACAGATCCGCGTCGTAGGCGGAGGGTATGGCGCACTGGGCGGTTGCGGTCTGGCCGGAGGTGAGTGTGATCTTGTAGTAGTCCCTGTCGGACGATGACTTCATGCTGCCGGTGAGGGTGGCGGAGGATGCGAGGGTGGTGGCGTCGTTCGCCGTGCTGCGGGAGTCGTTGGGTTCACTCTCGTTCAGCGCTGCCGGGCCGCCCTGCGTTCCGCAGTTCGTTTCGGGGGTGCCGCTGTAGAGATTGGTGTCGGCGACGCCGTTGGTGACGCTGCGCCGGTAGTAGCCGCAGGTGGGTCGGCTCTTGAAGTCGAAGGTCGTGCCAGGGCCGAGACGCCAGATCTTGTAGTTGGAGAAGGTCAGCGGTTTCCCTGCGACCGCCCGTTCCGGCGTGTGATCGCCCAGAACGACGTAGGCGTCCTTGCCGTATTGGGTGGCCAGTCCGTTCCTGTCGATGAATAGAGAGCCTCCTCCTTCCTCAACGCCGACTCCCCAGGCGGCACCGCCGGTGGTCAGATCGTCCTTGAGCGCCCGAGCGACGAAAGCCATGGTGCGGCCCATGCGGTCGCGGGTGACGAAGTGCGAGTCATTGACGACGTTGGCGTAGTTGGGCCAGGTGAACATGCCGGTGGTGAAGGTGATGTAGGGGTCGTAGGGGTCGGCGAGCGCTTCGGAGCTTGTCACGCTGCCCTGGCAGGCGTTGTAAACGATGGAACTGTTGAGGTGATGGCCCGCGCTCCCGCCTCCGGATCCGCCCCCCTTGGCCACCACGGATTCCACTGAGGCTTCGAGTGCGGTGCCCTTCCACGCGCTGTAGCGGCATTGGTCGCCGCCGGCGAAGTAGACGAACTCGGCGTTGCGGATGTCAGCGTTGACCTGGCTGTCGTTGCCGTCTGAGGTTGCCGTCAGGGTCCATGAGGTACAGGAGTTGACCCCCGGCAGTGTCATGACGATGTCGCATTCGGGGGTCGCGCTTCCGGAGACGGGCGCTGATCCGGCGAGGACCACCACGTCGAGGGAACCGCTGTTGCTGCGGATGTCGTTGATGGCTCGAGTCATCGAGGAGGGGACAACGGCGCCATCGCCGTTCATGGTGAAGGCGGGACCGCTCCAGTCGGCACGGTCGACGTCGCCGGCATTGCCGAGGCGGATGCGGTTGGCCGCTGCTTGGGCGGGCTGGGTGACGGTGAGCGCGCCGGCGAGTGTGAGCAGCGCGATCGCGGTTGGCGCTACCGATCTACGCAAGAAGCGAACTGTCATGAGTCCTCCTGGACGGGTGAGGCACGTGGCACGTGCCCTGGAGGGGGGACGGGCACGGCAGCGCTCGGCGGGATGGACGACGCGTCGACTGCGATCCGTGTAGTAGCGGAACTTACAAGTGATCCGCAAATTCATCTAGATGTAAGGCCCTGTGTTCCGGCATCCGAGGTCCGAGCCCACAAACTTGCCGCATATGACCCTTCTTAGGCGATCCACCCATCCCCCGGATCGCGTCACGCGAACGTAACGTGCGATACATCTAGCCAAATCTTGGATCGATCTGTAACTTCCAGCTGTGCGCCTGACGGCGCGATTCCGTCAGCATGGCTCCCTCGAGAGGTTCGACCGCGATGAACACTCGTCTCACCCGCTGCATAACAGCCGCCGCCGCTACCACGGCACTCACGGCACTCTCCGCCTGCGGAGACGGAAAGGACGCCGCACCTGCCGCGACCGAGAAGGTGAGCGTCGCCGGGGTGACGATCAAGAAGAACGACGTGTTGCACGACGCGCTGCCTGACGCGATCAAGAAGGCCGGCACGGTCAAGGTCGCGACCGATGTGCCCTACCCACCGTTCGAGATGTACGTGAAGGAGGGAGGCAGCGAACTGACCGGCCTGGACTACGACCTCGGCCAGGCGTTGGGGGCGAAGCTGGGCGTGCGGTTCGTTTTCACCCCGCAGAAGTTCGACGGGATCGTTCCGGCCATCCAGGCGGGCAAGTTCGACGCGGCGATGTCGGCGATCACGGACAAGAAGGAGCGGCAGAAGGTCGTCGACTTCGTCGACTACTCGCAGTCCGGCTCGGGGATCCTGGTCGTCGACGGCAATCCCGACAAGATCGGCGTTCTGGACGACTTGTGCGGGCGGAAGGTCGCGGTGCAGGCGGCAACCAACCAGCTCGAACTGCTCAAGTCCCACAAGACGGAGTGCGAGAAGGCGGGCAAGGAGCCGATCGACATCCAGTCCTTCCCCAAGGACTCCGATGCCCAGCTGGCGCTGCGCTCAGGCAAGGTGGTCGCCCAGGTGCTGACAAAGCCCGCGGCAGGCTGGACGGCCAAGAAGGCAGACGCCGGCAAGACGTTCGACCTCGTGGACGACCCTGCGGCCCCTGGGGGCTACAACGCATCGCCCAACGGCATAGCCGTCTCCAAGCAGCTGCCCCGGCTCACCGATGCGATCCAGAAGGCCCTGCAGTCCCTGATCGAGGACGGAACCCTCAAGGCGATCTACGACAAGTACGGCGTGGCGTCGATAGCGGTCAAGGAAGCCACCAAGAACGCGGCGGTGGACTAAGCATGATCGGCACCAAAGCCCTCGTCGGCGCCGACCGCGCCCAGGAGCCCATCGCACAGGACCTTGTAGTCGTCCCTGTCCGCAACTACGGCCGGTGGGTGGCCGCCGCGATCTCGCTCCTCGCTCTGGTCGGTCTCATCGGCTCACTCGCCAAGAACCGCAATCTCCACTGGGACATCGTCGGCGACTACCTCTTTGCTCCCCTGATCTTCGACGGTCTGGGCACCACGCTGTGGCTCACCGCCGCGGCGATGGCCATCGGTCTGAGCATCGGGACGCTGATTGCCGTCATGCGGCTGTCCACGAGTCCCGTCCTCTACGGCCTGGCAACCTTCTTCGTCTGGATCTTCCGCGGTACCCCCCTGCTCGTACAGATCATCTTCTGGGGCTACGCGGCCGCCTTGTACAAGTACATCAAGATCGGTGTCCCGTTCACGGACATCACCTTCCTCCAGACCGAAACGAACACGCTCCTCACTCCAGCGATTGCCGCCCTGCTCGCTCTCGGTCTGAATGAGGCCGCCTATGCTTCCGAGATCGTGCGGGCGGGCATCCAGTCCGTCGACCCGGGGCAAGTAGAGGCAGCCCACTCCCTCGGTATGCGACCTGCATTGACCATGCGCCGCATCGTGCTGCCGCAGGCCATGCGCGTCATCGTCCCGCCCTTGGGCAACGAGACGATCAACATGCTCAAGATGACCGCGCTCGTCTCAGTGATCTCCGCACACGACCTCATGTCGAACATCCAGGACGTGTACGCGCAGAACTACCAGGTCATCCCCATGCTCGTTGTCGCCAGCCTCTGGTACCTGGCCCTGGTGACGCTGCTGAGCATTCCTCAGGCATGGCTGGAACACCGCTACGGCCGGGGCACCACCCGTGCGGGACACGTCTCTCCCCTGAACAGGATGCTCGGCGGGGCTGTCGGCGTGTGGCGCAAGAAGGACAAGGAGGCGGGCCGATGAGCGCCCCCATGGTGCACGCCGAAGGCGTGCACAAACGCTTTGGGAACCTGGAGGTTCTCAAGGGCATCGATCTGACGGTCGGACGTGGGCAGGTGTGCTGCCTTCTGGGCCCCTCGGGCTCGGGCAAGTCCACCTTCCTGCGGTGCATCAACCACCTGGAGAAGCTGGACAGCGGAAAGCTGACCGTCGACGGAGAACTCGTCGGCTACCGCCAGCAGGGCACCAAGCTGCACGAGCTGCGCGAACGGGAAGTTGCCGAGCGGCGCCGCAACATCGGGATGGTCTTCCAACGCTTCAACCTCTTCCCGCACATGACTGCCCTGGAGAACGTGAGCGAGGCACCCCTGAAGGTCGCCAAGACCCCCAAGGGAGAAGCACGGGAACAGGCGCAGCACCTGCTGGAAAAGGTCGGCCTCGGCGACAAGGCCGGCGCCTACCCGGCGCAGCTCTCCGGCGGCCAGCAGCAGCGCGTAGCCATCGCGCGAGCCCTGGCGATGAAGCCACAACTGATGCTCTTCGACGAGCCGACCTCCGCCCTTGACCCCGAACTCGTGGGCGACGTCCTGGACGTGATGCGAAACCTGGCGGCCGACGGAATGACCATGGTCGTCGTCACTCACGAGATCGGTTTCGCCCGGGAAGTCGGCGACACGGCCGTCTTCATGGACAACGGCGTCGTAGTCGAGTCCGGTGATCCCCGCACCGTGCTCGTCGCTCCGGAGCAGGAGCGTACGCGCGCGTTCTTGTCCAAGGTCCTGTGAACACTTCGACCAGTCAGCAGCCGCATACAGGCAACCTGCTGTCGTCCGCCCGTGCCCGCCAACCGCGCTATCTGTCTGATCTTGCCGAGCTGGTGGCCATCGATTCCGGCTCCTACAGCCCCCACGGCGTCAACAAGGTCGCCGACTGGGTTGCGTCACGCCTCGCCGAACTCGGGTTTGCCGTCGAGCGCATCCAACTACCCGACGCTCAAGGACATGCCGTGGGCGACACATTGGTGGCCCGGAAGCCGGGTCGACTGACCGAAGGCGCTGGGGGACGCAGGATCCTGCTGGCCGCCCACATGGACACGGTTTTCGACTACGGCACGGCAGCCGAACGGCCGTTCCGCATCGAGGGACGCCTCGCCCTCGGACCTGGTGTGAGTGACGACAAAGGCGGCCTTCTGGCCGGTCTGACCGCCCTCGAAGTGCTGAAGGAGCATGAAGTCGACGGGTACGCCGAAATCGTCTTCCTCGCCACCCCGGACGAGGAGATCGGATCCTTGTCGAGCCGCAAGATCTCCGAGGAGGCGGCCCGCGGCATGCACTACGGACTCGGCCTGGAATGCGCGCGAGAGAACGGGGACCTGGTCATCGCCCGAAAGGGCGTAGCGGACTTCCGGCTGACCGTCGTCGGCCGGGCCGCGCACGCGGGCATCGAACCCGAACGGGGCGCCAACGCCGCCCTCGCGGCCGCTCACCTCGTTGTGGCGATCCAAGCCCTCAACGGCCGCTGGGACGACGTCACCGTCAACGTCGGCGTCATCAGAGCGGGCAGCCGCGCCAATATCATCTGCCCGGAAGCCGAACTCCGCATAGAGGTCCGTGCCGCCACAGCCGCGGATGTACTTCGCGTCAAGGCAGCTCTCCAAGAGCTCCTGGACCACCCCGGCGTACCCGGAACCACTGCCACGATCGAGCAGCTCGACCTGTGCCCGCCCATGGAAGACACTGCGGCCTCGCGCCGCATGCTCACAACCGCGCAGACAGCAGCCAAAACCCTCGGCTTCACCCTTGACGCATGCGCGACCGGCGGAGTCGGTGACGCGAATCTACTCGCCGGCACAGGCCTTCCGGTCCTCGATGGCCTGGGGCCCATCGGTGGAGCAGACCACACACCGCAGGAGTGGCTCGACATCGAGAGTGTCCCCCAGCGCGTCGCCCTGCTGGCTGCCCTCATCGCCGCGCTGGGAGACAGCACCCACCGTTCCTGACTTGAGCGGTCGGAACAGACAACCCACAGCACGCCCGTTCCCGGACTCTCCCGCATCAAGTGGAGGCATCATGCGTGTTCTCTCCGGACCTGGCCGCCGCGCCGTTCTCGCCGGCGCCACGGCCGTCGTCCTCTCCCTCACCACAGCACCCGCCGCGCAGGCGACCCACCACGAACCCGAGACTCGGCGCGGATCCCTCGTTCTGGTGGGAGGCGGACTCAAGGATGACAACGCCCAGGTGTACGGCGAGATCATCCGCCGCGCCGGCGGAGCGAAAGCCCGGATCGGTGTCATCACCGCCGCATCCGTCCCTGAAAGCCAGGACCCCGATGCCGGCGACCCGGACAAGTGCAGCAACTCGGCCTGCAACGGCGCCTACTACGCGTCCCTGTTCAAACGGTACGGTGCCGCGGACGCCCAATGGATTCCTGTCGACCTCGATCACATCACCAACGCCGACTCGGACGCCGTCGCAGCCCAGGTAGATTCCATGACCGGATTCTTCTTCGGAGGCGGCGACCAGGCTCGCTATCTCACCACCCTGCTCCACGCAGACGCACACACCGACTCGAAGGTCCTGGCCGCCATCCGCCGTAAGCTCACCCGAGGCGCAGTCGTCTCAGGATCATCCGCGGGCGCCCAGATAGCCTCCGGCCCCGACATGGTCAGCGGCGGGGACTCCTATCAGTCCCTGCGCGACGGAAGCGCGCCAGGATACTTCGACGACCCCACCCGCCTGGGCTACTTCCCCGCCGGAGGATTCGGATTCCTGCGATCCGGTCTCATCGACACCCACACCGGAACCTACGGGCGCGAAGGCCGAGCCTTGCGGCTCGCAGCCGACACAGAGCACAACCGCGTCTACGCTCTGGATGAGAACACAGCACTGATCGTCGACTCCCCCGGCACCCGACACGAGGCCCTCAGCGTGGCAGGCCCGGGTGGCATCAGCATCCTGGATCTGCGCAAAGCCCGAACCCGCACCACACCGGCCGGATGGAGCATCAGCAACGCCCGCTACTCCTACCTCGCCAATGGCGACCGCTATGACCCCAGGCACTGGCTCGCATCGCCCGGCCACGACAAGCGGCCGCTGATCCCGGACACCAGCAGCTCCGTGCCCGCCAACACCGACGTCTTCTGCTCCGCGGCCAACACGGAAGGAACTCCCTACTCCTTCCGCGCCACCGCCCGTGCGCTCGCCTCCACTCGCGGCCAGCATTCCGCGACAGCTACCACCTACGAGACCGGTCCACGCTTCACCGTCACGTTCACCACCGAGCCCGGCTTCAGCGCCTGGACCAACGACGCGACCACGGCTCAGACCCTCATCGGCATGCAGATCGCTGTGGCACCACAGCAGGAAGCACCCTGACCGTCACCGTCGAAAAGGGCCGTCCGACAACGCTGATCGGTCGGCCCCGTACCTGCCGCGCACTAGGCTTGGAAACTGCGCAGAGCACCACGGGAAAGGACCCCGACATGGCTTCCGGTACCCTCGCCGACGACATCCGCCTCAAACTGGGCATCCTCAGCCCGGCCGAACGGAAAGTCGCCCGCGTGCTGCTGGCTGCCTACCCTTCCAGCGGTTTCGAGACCATCGCCACGCTCGCCGAGCGCGCAGCGGTCAGCTCACCCACCGTATTGCGTTTCGTCAACCGCCTCGGCTACAGCGGATTCCCCGACTTCCAGGCGGCATTGCGCGCGGAACTCGACGACCGCAACGCCTCACCGCTGTCTCTGTACGAAGCAACCGACGACGCCGGTGCCACCGACACCGCTGCGGGCCTCATGGCCCGCAGCAGCAAGCTGTTCACCAGCGCCGTGGGCCAGACGTTGGCAGAAACCCCGCCGCACGACCTCGAGCGGGCCATCACCCTGCTGTCCGACCGCAAACGGCGTATCACTTTGACCGGAGGCCGCTTCACCAACCTCCTGGCCCAGTACCTCGGCCTGCATCTCATGCAACTCCGTGACGACGTCCGCTTCTTGCCCGACCGAGACGTTGAGCGGACCGCCGTACTCGCCGGCCTCACCCGCCGTGACGTACTGGTGATCTTCGACTACCGGCGCTACGAAAACGACAAGCCAGCCTTCGCTCAGCTCACACGAGAGAGTGGCGGCAAGGTCATCGTTTTTACCGACACATGGCTCTCACCCGCCGCCGCACACGCCGAAGTGGTCCTGCCCAGCCAAGTCAACGCTCCCTCGCCATACGACAGCCTTGTGCCCACGCTCGCAGTTGTGGAGACCGTCGTCGCCGGCCTCATTCCCGCGCTGGGAAGCGGGGCTCACGACCACATGAAGCACAGCGAAGACACTGCTCGCCGCATCGGCCTGATGTGAACCCGTCGCCTTCGACTGCCAAAGATTCGTCGGTCCAGTGGGTGATGTCGAAGTATTCGTCCTCGGCCTCACGCCCGGTCTGAACTGCATGACGAGCTGCCCCTGAGAGCCATCCGCTCTCTGTCGGGGGCGAGCGGTTGGCGAGAGGTCCAGGCTCTGCGCCCTCCCTTTGACGCCCCGGAAGCGGTTCCGGATGTCTCACCGGCTATGCGTCGGTGACGTCCCGGGGCGTCACCGGACGGAGGGAGTCGACGTCCTCCATGAAACTCAGCATCCGGGCGTTGACGAGGTCGGGGTGGTCGATCTGCGGCCCGTGTCCGGTAGCGGCGACGATCTCGGCGCGGGCGCCGGGAATCACCCGAGGAACGCGTTCGAGCTGACGCTTCGGGTGCACCAGCAGGCTGCGCTTACCCATGATCAGGTAGAAGGGCCGCCGGACGGAGCCCAGCTCGGCGTCGGACAGCGGCAGTGGCGCGGGGCGGCGTATCCGGAAGGCCTTCACGCCGGCGTGGATCCAGGCACGCAGATCCGGCTCGGATACGACCGGTTGCTCCAGCCACTTGGCCAGAGCCGGGCGCAGCCTCTTAGGAGCGGAGGTGGCGAAGAGACTGGCGAAGATCCAGACGAAGAAGCGGAGCCCCACCTTCTCCAGCCCGCCCGGGTCGAGGGCAGTCACCGAGACGAGCCGCTCGGGCCGGCGGTGGACCTGGTTGATGACGAGCCAGCCGCCGTAGGAGGAGCCGACGAGGTGGACCTTGTCGAGGCCGAGGGCGCCGAGTGCCTCGTCCATCCACTGGGCGGCCCGCTCGGGTTGCCACATCGGCTCGCGGTGGATGCTGCGGCCCGGGTCGCCGGGGGTGTCAAGAGCGTAGACGGGGCGGTCGGCGCTGAGCGCGGCCGTGTTGGGGTACCACATGGCGGAGCAGCCGCCCGAGCCGTGGATCAGGACGACCGGCGTACGGGACTCGGCCGCCGGGTCCGCGGGGCCATGCCGGTAGACGTGAGTCGTTCCGAAGCTCGTCTCGACGTCGATCTCGGAGCGGATCGGTGCGCCCTTCGCGTAGAGCACGTCGCAGGCGGCGAAGTAGCGGTCGCGCAGCTGGTCGTTGACGTAGCGGCCTAGGCCGTTTCGTTTGGATCATCGGATCGTTGGTCCGGATGTGTCGTTAACTGACGCGCAGTGGGCGCGGATCGAGCCGTTGCTCCCGGACCGGA
>NZ_JBIAQZ010000017.1:0-120540 GCF_042889485.1 Streptomyces sp. NPDC002580
CCCGAAGCGTCCTTGACCACAGTCACCGACGACGGAGCGGAAGGCAGCTTTCGAGACCAGCGGACCCGGACATCCCCGATCTTCGCGAGGTTCAACCGCCCGTTGTCCCGCAGCCGAAACCCGTTCCTGGAGAAACGGACGGCCTGCCGGCTGTCCTTCTTCGACTTGAACACCGGAAGCCCCATACGGCGCCCCCGCCGCTTCCCCGACACCGACGCGAAGAAGTTCGCGTACGCCGTATCGAGATCACGAAGAGAGGACTGCAAGGCGTCCACCGACACCTCGGCCAGCCACGCCCGCCCGGGCGTCTTCTTCGCATCGGTGATCACCCGCCGCGCCAGAACACCCGTCGCGATCCGCGACCTGTCCGCCTGGTACGCGGCCTTCCTCGCGGCCAGCGCATCGTTGTAGACCACCCGGGCACAGCCGAACGTACGGGCCAACGCGATGCGCTGACCCGGCGTCGGCTCGAGCCGGAAGGAATACCGCAGATACACGAAACCAACCTAACGGCCGCCACTGACAACACCGGTCCGCCCAGGAGCGAACCAGCTTTCCCCGCCCTGCCCCGCAGGAACTTCGTTTCTCCCCCACAAGAGGGAGGTACCCCCTACCCCGGCCTGAAGGCCGGGGTATCCACGAAGGAGACCTGATGAGTGATAAGTCTTTCGACTGGCGTGATTTCCTGGGGCGTTGGCAGGACGAGTGGGTTCCGGGCGCGGGCTGCGACGCCGGAGATTCGGCCGTCGGTCCGGGCCGCCCGGGGGCGGACGAGGCGGCGATCTCCGCCGCGGAGGAGCGGCTGGGCAGGCGGCTGCCGCCCTCGTACCGGGAGTTCCTGGCCGTGAGCGACGGATGGCACGTGGACCAGGTGGCCGGCGTCTATCGGCTCGGCGGGGCCGCGGAGATCGGATGGTTCCAGGACCCGTTCGACCTGACCCCGATCTATGAGGAGGGCCTGGGCGACGACCCGAGCGAAGCGGAGACCCTGCTGGCCGGGATGTGGCGGAGGGCGCTGCGGCTGGAGACCGACTCCGACATGTCGCACGCCCTGCTCGACCCGGGCGACACCGACCGGCACGGCGAGTGGGCGCTCTACCTCTACAAGGGCTGGGGCGGTGAACTGCCCGATCGTTACACGTCGTTCCGCGCGTACATGGAGGCCATGTACCGCGGTTTCCACTCCGACCGGGTGAAGCGGCCCGACTTCGTGAACGCGACGACGCGCGCCCAGGACGCCCACGTGGAGGAGGCCCGCCTGCTCGCGCTGCGCGGACGCTACGAGGAGGCCCAGACCCTGCTGGAGGAAGCGCAGTCCTTCGGACGGCCGAACAGCGCCGTTCTGCTGACCCAGCTCAGGCATCTGCGGACGCCGGGCGAATCCCGGGACTACGGGAACCTGGTGGCCGATCCGCGCTATCTGCCCGAGCTGCTTCCCGGGCATGCCATGGAGCCGGCACGCGGAGAATGGCGGTTGGGCGGGGACGACCACTGGCTCGGGATGATGTCCGCCCGCGGGGCCGACCGGAAGACCCTCGAGGTCGTCCTGGGCGCGTTGCGGGACGGCACCCACCGCTACACGCCTTCCGGTCCGTGGGGCCGGGCCGTCGCCGAAGCCCGGAAGTCGGCCGAGTGGGGGGCCACCGACGCCGCGTGGCGGGTGCTGCGGGAGGCGCTGGCGCTGTGGGAGCCCCCGGGGCCCTTGCTGATCGCTCCGATCGGCTTGCTCGCCGATCCGGTCCTGGGCCCGCTGGTCACCCCGGAGCGAGGGCGGGAGATCCTCGCGACGCCGCGGGCCGGGGAGCGGGGTCCCGCTCCCGAGCACGGGCCCGATCTCGATCCGCCGGGACTCGGCTGGTTGGCGGAGCCCGCGGTGGGCCGGCAGCCGCCGCACGGATACCGCTGTGTCTGGGTGGAGGGGATCGATCCCGCCGAGCTTCCCGCCCTGATCGGGGAGGAGGGCGCCGCACTGAGCGCGCCCACGTCCCAGCGTGAGATGTTCCGGAACCGGAGCCGGGCCCGGTCACGCGAACGGGAGGGCGTGGAACCCTGGGAGGACCGGGCGGTGGTCGCCGTCGGCCGCACCGCCGAAGGGTGGGCCTTCGCCTTCGACGGCGAAGCTCGCAGCCTGAACGACCGGTTCCGGTCGCCTGCTTCGGCTGCCTCCTCGTCCGGTCGTGCGGTGGTGGTGTGGTACGAGCCGAGAGGCTCATTCCCGGACCACGCGGCGGCGTTCCACCTGTCGGTGGCCGAACACGGCGAGGAACTCTACGCGTTCACCGTACGGGGTGGAGAAAGCCGGTGTTCCGGTGACATACCCGACGCGTTGGATCCCGCGCGGCTGTTCCGCCCGCGGGACACCGAACCGGACGACGAACCGCGTGTGCTGCGGGCCCTGCACGCGGAGCTCGGGCTCTCGCTTCCTTGTTTCGCGCTGACCCGAGGCAGGCTCCGCACCTTCACCACCCGGTCCTGGACCCGGGCGCCTCGGGCGGGCGAGGGGTACGCCCATGTCTCCGTCGCATGGCGCCGGCCCTGAGCGTCGAGCCCATGACCGTGCCGCCCCGGATGTGCCACCGGGCTTGACGCCGGCGACCACTTCCGCCGGCGCCGGGCCTCGGTCGAGCGGGAGCGGTATCAGGGCACGTCAGGCCCCGGACCTTGGAGGACGCGGCGGTCCGTGCCTCGGCTCGGTGATCCGAGTGTTGATACCATGAACACGGCAACTGACTTGTCGTTCAAGATCCACGCGGCCCGCAGCAGGCACAGTTGGAGTACCTCCATGGCATCGCACCAGTCGCCCGCCCCTCGCTCCAGGATCAAGCGTCCCGTCTGGATCGCTTCCTCCCTGGTGCTGTCACTCGCTGTCGCCGGAGCGGGGGTGCAGATGTCACAGGCCGCCATCGTCGATCCGTCCGGGACGCCCGTCAAAGCCGCGGCGAACACGTGCGCCGACAGGACCTTCAAGGCGCTGAGCGCTTCGCAGCGGGTCGGTCAGCTCTTCATGGGATCGGTGACGCCGTCCGCTCCGGACAGCAAGCGGATCGACCTCATGCGCCAGTACCACGTGGGCTCCGTGTTCCTCGCCGGTCGCAGCAAGGCCGGGACGGCGGCGACCAAGACCCTCGTGGACGGTCTGCAGGCCAAGGCCGACAGTGCGGCGGGGCACCGTGTGGGCCTTCTGATCTCGACCGACCAGGAGGGCGGTGTCGTGCAGGTGCTGTCCGGCCCCGGGTTCTCGACCATACCGAGCGCCCTCACGCAGGGTGGCTGGACGACGTCGCGGTTGCGCGACGAATCCGCGGTATGGGCCAAGGAGCTCAAGTCGGCCGGTGTCAACCTGAACCTCGCCCCCGTCGCGGATGTCGTGCCGGCGAGCCTGGGCACGGCCAACGCGCCGATCGGTCGGTACGACCGCGAGTTCGGGTACACCGCCGCTACGGTGGCGCCCCACAGCGACGCGTTCCTCGCGGGATCCACCGACGCTGGAGTACTGGCCACGCTCAAGCACTTCCCCGGACTCGGCAGCGTGCGCGACAACACCGACACGACGGCCAACGTCGTGGACACCGTGACCACGCGCACCAGCCCGAACATCACGACGTTCAAGTCCGGGATCGAAGCCGGAGCGCCGTTCGTCATGATCTCCTCCGCCGTCTACAGCAAGATCGACCCGAAGAACCAGGCCGCGTTCTCCTCGACGGTGATCCAGGGAATGCTCCGCAAGGATCTGGGCTTCAAGGGCGTGGTCATCTCCGACGACCTCGGCAACGCCGTGGCGGTGAAGTCCGTGACTCCCGGTGATCGCGCGGTCAGGTTCCTGTCGGCCGGCGGTGACATGGTCCTCACGGTCGAACCGAACCTGATCCCGGCCATGACCAAGGCGGTACAGAGCCGAATGACGCAGAGCGCGAGTTTCCGCGCGCAGGTGGATCAGAGCGTCCACCGCGTCCTGAACGCCAAGCAGCGGGCGGGCCTGCTGTCCTGCGGCTGACCCGTGCGCCCGCTGGGCCCATGGTCGGATGTGGGGGCGAGGGCTCAGGACTCCTCGTCGTCAACGATCGGTTGCCGAGCGTCATGATCGCCTGAATTGTGGGGGTACGGGAGCGAGAAATAGAATGAGTCCGGCGCACAGCTGTCCGTGCCAGGAGGGCTGACCGGCCGGAACTCCGCGGGAGGTCGCGATGGCGACATTGCTGTCCGTCAACGTGGGCATGCCCGAGGACGTCCCCTGGCAAGGGCGAACGGTTCACACCGGAGCCTGGAAGACGCCCGTCGAGGGTCCGCGGATGGTGCGGCGGCTGAACGTCGACGGAGACGGCCAGGGAGACACGGCCGGGCACGGCGGGGAGATACGGGCCGTCCTGGTGTACCAGACGGAGTCCTACCGGTTCTGGCAGAAACAACTCGGGCGTGACGACCTCACGTTCGGGATGTTCGGGGAGAACTTCACCGTCGACGGTCTGCCCGACGAGGAAGTCTGCATCGGGGACCGCTACCGCATCGGCGAAGCCGAGTTCGAGGTCACCCAACCGCGGGTCACCTGCTATCGCGTCGGCATGCGACTGGGCGAACCCACCATGGCCTCGCTCCTCGTCGCTCACCATCGCCCCGGCTTCTACCTGCGCGTCATCGAGGAAGGCCCCGTCCAGGCCGGCGACGAGATCGTCCTGACCCGCGAGGGTCCTGAGCGACTGAGCGTCGCGGAGACGGACGCGCTGCTCTATCTGCCGGACCGCGACCCGCAGATGCTCCGCAGATCCCTGAACATCCCCGCCCTCAGCCCCGGTTGGCAGCAGTCCTTCCGTGAACTCGTCGACGCGGAGCGGTCCCGGCAGGACGCGGGACCGTCAGATGCGCGCGCCGCGGGCCGGCAACCCGAGACCGGATGGCCGGGGTTCAAGGCCCTGCGCGTCGACCGCATCCTTCCCGAGACGCCCACCATCTCCTCGGTCCACCTCGGCAGCACGGACGGCACACCGCTGCCCGAGGCCGAGCCGGGCCAGTACCTCTCCATCCGTCTCGCCGTGGGCGGGGCCGCCCCCACCGTCCGCAGCTACTCCCTGTCCTCGGCGCCCGGAGCCGACGCCTACCGCATCAGCGTCAAGCGGGAACCTCACGGGACGGTCAGTGGTTACATCCACGGCACGCTCCGCCCCGGTGACCTCGTGGACACCGCCGCTCCCCGCGGGACCTTCGTCCTCCAGGACGGCACGGCACCGGTCGTCCTGGTCTCCGCGGGCATCGGCGCCACTCCTGTGCTGGCCATGCTCCACCGGCTCGCCGCCGCACGCGACCCGCGGGCGCTCTGGTGGATCCACGTGGCGCGCGAACGGGCCCAGCACCCCTTCGCGGAGGAGGCCCACGCACTCCTGGCGCGTGTCCCCGACGCCCACGAGGACATCTTCTACACCGCGGCGGGCGGGACGACCGCGGAGACCGGCGGGGCCCGCGTCCACGAGGGGCACCCGACCGCCGCGTCGCTGGTGGCCATGGGGGTCCCCACCGATGCCGACGCCTACCTCTGCGGGCCTTCGGCCTTCATGGACGGCTTCGGCGGACTCCTGCGAGATCACGGCCTGCGCCCCGAGCGGATCCACACGGAACAGTTCAGCGCCCTGCCCGCCGTCAACCCGGGCGTCACGGCCACCACCGGGGTCCGCCCGCACCAGCCGGCCGGGCCGCCGGGGAGCGGGCCCGCGGTCACGTTCGCCCGAAGCGGCATCACCACCGCCTGGTCGCCCGCCGCCGTGACGCTCCTCGACCTCGCCGAGGCCTGCGACATCCCCACCCGCTGGTCCTGCCGCACCGGTGTCTGTCATACCTGCGTCACGCCGCTGGTGTCGGGGGACATCGCCTACACCACCCCGCCCCTCGAACCCCCCGACCCGGGCACGGTTCTCGTCTGCTGCAGCGAGCCGACCACCGAAGTCGTCCTCGACCTCTGAGCCGGCGACCGCTCCGCCGCTGAACCGGATCCGGTCTACGCCGGGACGAGGACGGTGAGCCATTCCGCCTCACGCGGCCGGTACCCGTGACGATCCATCAGCCCCGACACGATCGCCGGGACGTGGCCCGCTCCGTAGACGACGGCCACCCGGATCGGTTCGTCGCCGCGCTCCGCGTGGATCTCGCCGAGCGCGGCGAGCAGTCGCTGATCGCGCCGGCCCGTCATCGCCTGCTCCACCGGCCCGTCGGCCAGCATCTCCGCCCGCAGGGTCGACGGCAGATCCTCGACCACCAGGTCCTCGTCGAGGAAGGCGCGCGGACCGCGCAGCGCGAACAGCAGGCCGAAAACCGGGGCCGAGACCATCAGCAGCAGGTACATCCAGTAGGGCAGCGTCCTCAGGTCCGCCATGGCCTCCGCCGCGGTCACGTCCGGGTGGACGACCGGAACGCCCTCGGGAAGCAGCACGTCGTCGCGCTGCTCCTGCAGGCCGTTGCGCCGCCACCGTGGGGCGAACCGGTAGGCGAGGGTCAGGGCGCTCACGCCGACCGACCTCCCCTGGATTCCCTCGAGGACTATGAGGTCGCACTCCCTGAGCCGAAGGCGGACCTGGGAGTAGAACGTCGGCGAGGCCACATGCAGCATCGGGAAGATCACGAACTCAAGTGGTTTCCCCGTCCGCCTCATGGTGATCACGGCGGATCGGACGGCATACCCGGTCACCTCGATGATCTGCACGCTTCCCCCGTGGAGTTCGCCCGGCCCTTCCCTCCGTACCAGGACACGAGTCGGCCCCGGGCCGCGGTTCCCCTCCCGCGCGAGCACCCGGGTGTGCGGTGGGCAGGCGGCCCGTGCGGTCTCGTGGCGCCAGAAGCCCGAGCAGGTGATGCGGTCCTTGGGGAGCCCCGGCCGGCACGGCCCTCGGTATCGCCGGCGCCGCGCTCCGGGCCGTCAGCCGCAACGTCCTGGCCGCGCCCGACACCCTGGCCGTGAACGCCGGTTCGTACCTGGCGCTCGGCGTGCTCACCGTCATCGGAACCACCCTGCCGCTCGTGGCCTCGTCGGGGGCCGCGTTCGCCGGAGCTCTGACGGCGGCCGCCGTCGTCCTGTCGCTGTCCGGCCCGGGCACCGGCACCGTACGCCTCGTCCTGTCCGGCAACGCCCTCGCGCCCGGCCGCACCGTGACCGCTCCGGCCCCACTGGGCGCGGGCGTCGTCACCGCCGTCATCGGAACGCCGTACTTCCTGTATCCGCTGATCCGGACCCGGCGGTGAGCGCCGGGCCGCCGGCTGTGGACCGCGGGCCGAGCGGATCGACGCCGTCCTCGGGTCGCGCCCGCGCGGGGATCCCGCACACCTCGACGGTCGAGGTGCGCGGGGGCGTGGCAGAGTATGCGTGTGCCGACCACTGATGCCGCCCGTACCCCCGAGGTCGTCGATGCCTCCACCGCCGCGAACGTGACCGGGGCCGCCGGTGAGCGGCCCGGCCGTCCCATCGATCTCCGCAGCGACACCGTCACCCGTCCGGGCGAGGCCATGCGCCGGGCGATGGCCGAGGCCGAGGTGGGCGACGACGTCTTCGGTGACGATCCCACCGTCAACGCGCTGCAGGAGCGGATCGCCGGACTCCTCGGATTCGAGGCCGCGCTGTTCGTCTCCTCGGGGACACAGAGCAACCTGTGCGCCCTGCTGACCCACTGCGGACGCGGGGACGAGTACATCGTCGGCCAGATGGCCCACGCGTACCGGTGGGAGGGCGGTGGCGCCGCCGTGCTCGGAGGCATCCAGCCCCAGCCGCTGCCGCACCGGGAGGACGGGACGCTGGACCCGCTGGACATCGCGGCGGCCGTGAAGCCGGACGACCCGCACTTCGCGCGAACCCGGCTGCTCTGCCTGGAGAACACCATCGGTGGCCGCGCGGTGTCGATGGAGTACCTGAAGGCCGCCACCGAAATCGCCCGCGACCACGGGCTCGCCACGCATCTCGACGGGGCGCGGCTGTTCAACGCGGCGGTGGCGGGCGGAGGCGACCCGTACGAGGGGGCCAGGCTGATCGCCGGCCACTTCGACAGCGTCTCCGTCTGCTTCAGCAAGGGCCTGGGCGCGCCGGTCGGTTCGGCACTCGTCGGATCACGGGAGTTCGTGGCCGGGGCACGGCGCTGGCGCAAGGTCCTGGGCGGCGGGATGCGGCAGGCCGGAGTGCTGGCGGCCGCCGCGGTCCACGCGCTGGACCATCATGTGACACGCCTCGCGGACGACCACGCGCACGCCGCGCTGTTCGCTGAGGGTCTCAAGGACGTGCGGGGCCTGACCGTGGAGCCCAGCCTGACCAACATGGTCTTCGCGAGGTCCGCTCCGGGCGTCGACACCGACGAGGTGCGCGACCGGCTGGCGCGCCGGGGGCTGCTGTGTGCGGGATACCCGGGACAGCTGCGCTTCGTGTTCCACCTGGACGTGACGCGCGCCGACACGGAACAGGCGGTGCGGATCGTGCGCGAGACCCTGGCGGAGGAGACGGCAACACGCTGATCCCGGGGGCCTGTTGGCTCGTACGACCGACGTCCGGTTCGGCGCGGACCCCGTCGGCCGGACGACGAGCGGCGCCCTCGCTCAGCCTGCGGTGAGGGGGCCCGAGCACCCCGACGGCGGCGGACCGCCGGAACGGGTGCCCGTCCCGACTCCGCCCGGCCGCCGGGCAGTTCGCGCCGTCCACTCGGCAGACGAGGACGCTCCTCGTGGATCGACCGGGCCGGGCGGAGGTCCGACCGTCCGACCCGGCACCTGATCCGCCGCGGCGCGGACCGGTCGGACTCAGCCGCCGCTCTTCCGGCGGAACGACCGCTGGCTCGAGGCCGGGCCGTGCGCGCCGTGGATCTTCGACTTGTTGGTGGTCGCGGCGAGGTCGGCGGCGTCCGCCTGCATGCCGCGCTTGCGCGCCAGGGCCTCCCGGAACTTGCGCTTCAAGTCCTGCTGCTCGTCGTCGGGCGTGACGGCGGGGTCCTCGCCGTCGACCGGCTCCGTACCTTCGGGTGATGAAGATTCTGCAGTCATGGTGACCTCCTGGGGCCGGGCAGTGGAAACCCCAGCTTGTCATGCCGGGCCCTGCCCGAGACACCACCGACTCGGGCCAGGCCGCGCTCGCCGGGCCGGGAGGCGCGTCCGGGGCGAGGGCGTTCGGCGGGTGAAGCCGATCGAGGCGCGCGTTGTGATCGGCCTCATGACAGGGAAGGTTCCTGGCAGGTCCGGAACGGACGGTCCCGGCGGCCGTACGGCCTCGGCCGCCGCTCAGATCCAGGTGTCGAGCCACATCCTGGAGTGCCAGTCGGCGTACGGAATCGTCTGCCCCGTGTAGATCGGGAAGAACAGGATGAGGTTCCAGGCGATGAGCACGACCAGCACGCCTGCCGCCACCGCACCGCGCAGGCGGCGTCCGGCGGTCGCCCCCGGCGGTCCCAGCAGGGCCCCCAGCATCATCGTCACCGCCAGGCACAGGTACGGCACGAACGCGACCGCGTAGAAGGAGAAGATCGTGCGGTCCTGGTACAGGAACCAAGGGAGGTAGCCGCCGGCCACCGCGCACAGGACGGCTCCGGAACGCCAGTCGCGGCGCAGCGCCCAACGGTAGAGCAGGTAGGCGAGAGCGAAGCACGCCGACCACCACAGGAGCGGTGTTCCCAGGGCGAGAACCGCCTGTGAACAGCCGGCCGTCGTGTGGCAGCCGTCCTTCCCGGGTGTCGGCGACTCGTAGTGGAACAGCACCGGACGGCCGACGACCAGCCAACTCCACGGATTCGACTGGTACTTGTGGGGGGTGTGCAGCCCGATGTTGAACTGGTACACCCCGTACTCGTAGTGCCACAGGCTGCGCAGCGGGGCGGGAATCCACGACCAGGTGCCGCCGCGGCCGTCCGCCCAGTGGCGCCCGTAACCGTCGTCCGACAGGAACCAGCCGGTCCATGTCGTCAGATACGTCAGGACGGCGACCGGGACGAGCGAGAGAACCGACGGGCCGAGGTCCTTGCGCAGCACCGCGCGGTACGGGCGGCGCGCCCCCGCCACCCGGCGGGCGCCGACGTCCCACAGCAGGGTGAGGATCACGAAGAAGGCGAGGAAGTACAGGCCGTTCCATTTGGTCGAGGCGGCCAGTCCCAGGAAGACGCCGGCGGCGAGCCGCCAGGGGCGCGGCCCCGTCCCAGCGCGAGCACCGGTGTCTGCGTCCGGGCGTACCCGGCCGTTCTCGTCGGCCGGCAGGACCGCCGCGAGCCGGGCCCGGGCCCAGTCCCGGTCGACGAGCAGGCATCCGAAGGCCGCCAGGACGAAGAACATGACGACGAGGTCGAGCAGGGCGGTGCGGCTCATCACGAGGTGCAGACCGTCCAACGCCATGAGCGTTCCGGCGAGACAGCCCAGGAATGTCGAACGCAGCAGGCGGCGGCCTATCCGGCACAGCATCAGCACCGACAGCGTGCCGAGGACCGCCGTCATGAACCGCCAGCCGAACGGGGTGAAGCCGAACATCCACTCGCCCAGGGAGATCACCCACTTGCCCGTCGGCGGGTGCGCGACGAAGGACCCGGTGCCGGAGGGCGGCATCGCCGGGGGATGGGCGAGGATCTGGGGGTCGACGACCTTGCTCTCCGGCCATGTGGTCTCGTACCCCAGCCGCAGCAACGACCAGGCGTCCTTGGCGTAGTACGTCTCGTCGAACACGACCGCCCGCGGACTGCCCAGACGCCAGAAGCGCGGCAGTCCGGCCAGGAGCGCCACCAGCAGCGGGCCTCCCCACCCAGACCAGCGCGCCAGCCTGCCCGCGGTCGCCGGGGACAGCCCGAGCGCGCGCCACACCCGTGACCCGGGTTCGGGGAACGGCACGACCAGGCGGTCGCGCACGGACGTACGCGGGCGCCCGGCGTATCCGAAGTCGCGCAGCCGCCGCTCCCAGGAGATCGGTCGAGGGTCCACCGTCTCCCGCGGCTGATCGACGGAGGCGGGCGCGTTCTCAGGGGTCACTGGGTGAGCTTTCTGATGGGTGGAGGGCGGAACGGACGGATTCGGAAACGCGGCGGTCGGTGCCGGTCACCCCCGACCCTGGACTTCGGCCCTCACTGGCCGGAGCCGGTCGGACCGGACCGCGGTGCCACCTGGGTGATCGAGGTCCGCTGCGGCAGGACCGGTCCCGGCGTCGAGGGGCGGTAGGGCATCGGCACCCCATGGGCGGCGGAGGCGGAGCGGGCCGTCGAGGGCATCGGGACCGACTCGGCCGAAGTGACGGGTCGAGGCTGAGGACCGGTCGGTCCGCCCCTGGCCAAGGAGCCCGCCAGGACCATCAGTCCGACTCCCAGTCCGGCCACGGTCAGCGCGGATCCGGTGGCCTTCCAGGCCGTCCGGGCCCGCCGCCGGGCGCGAACACCGGCGTGCAGGCGGTCACGGTGCCGGGTCTCGTACGGCGTGACCTCCCGGCTGTCCCGCATCATGCGTGTCAGTTCCTGCTCGAAGCGATCCATGGCTCCTTCTTCACTCGACCGGCACGGCCGGTTCCACTGCCTCGGCGAGAAGGTGCCGCAACCGTGCGACGCCACGCGCCGTGAGGGAACGAGCGGTTCCCACCGGACATCCCAGTGCCTCGGCGACGTGCCGTTCGGGCAGGTCCTGGTAGTAGCGGAGCACCACCGCGGCCCGCTGGCGGGCCGGCAGCAGCGCCAACATGGCTTCCAACCGCGTCCGTTCGTCCACGGTGGCGATCGCGTCTCCCGCCTCGGGCGGCTCCGGCAGCTGGTCCACGGGGTGCTCGCCCCACCAGCGGCGCCGTGCCGAACGGGCCGCGGCCCTGGCCAGGATCTTCCGCACGTAGGCCTCAGGCGCCTGTCCGGACACCTTCGGCCAGGCGAACCACAGCTTGACGAGCGCTTCCTGGAGCAGATCCTCGGCCCGGTGCCGGTCCCCACCGGTGAGCAGCCGCGCCAGGTGGAGCAACGCCGACCAACGAGCCGCCACGAACCGGTCGAAGTCATCGGTCCGCACCTGCCCCATGGGCGTCGCCCCCTGCCTTCCTGCCGAGCACGCCGGCGTTCACCGTGTCCGTGCGGGTTCCAGAGCGGCGCACATGTCATCGACGGCCTACGCCGTCAACCGCGTACGCCGTCAGTGACGGATGCCGCCGCGGACCGCGGACACATCTCCTCACCCTCTACAAAGACACTGGGCCCCAGCCCGCTATGCACCACCGTCATGTGGCGTGGATCACACAGCGCGCCCTCGTGGTGCTCGGCACGGGACGTGGCCCCCCGGCCTCCCCCCGGCCGCGCTGCCGGAGCGATCGTCAGGGCCGGCGGACGGGGGCGGCGCCTACCCAACGGTGATACGCGTCCATGTCGACGTTGCTGCCACACACGATCGTGACCACGTGCCGCCCGGCGAAGCGGTCGCGGTCCTCGAGGATCGCCGCGACGCCGAGCGCCGCCGACGGCTCGACGACGAGGCCGGCGTGGTCGAGGAGCATCCGCATACCGGCGATGATCGACGCCTCCCGGACCAGGACGGCGTCGTCGGCGACCAGGAGGAGGTCGTCCAGGACGGCCGGGATGGGGCGGCGGCCGGCGACGCCGTCGGCGATGGTGTCGGTCGGACCGGTGGTGACGACACGTCGCTCACGCCACGACCGGGTCATCGCCGGCGCGCCCAGCGGCTGGACGCAGATCACCTCGACCCCGGGCGCCAAGGCCTTCAGCACGTGGCCCACACCGGTGGCCAACGCCCCGCCGCCGAGGGCGATGAGAACCGCGTCGAACGCGGGCGCGGTGTCGACCAGTTCCAGGCCGATGGTCGCCGCGCCCTCGCAGGTCTCGAGGTCCAGACTGTCCTCGACCAGCCGGATGCGGTCGTGGCGCGCGATGGCCGCCGCCCGCTCACGCGCCAACTCGTGGTCGCCGTCGACCAGTTCGAGCCTGGCGCCCCATGCGCGCACGCGGTCGAGCTTGGCCGCCGTCGCGAAGCGGGACGCCACGACGGTGACGTCGAGCCCCCGGCCGCGACCGGACCAGGCCAGGGCCTGGCCCAGGTTGCCCGCGCTGGCGCACACCACGTCGCGCGAATGGCCGTCGGCGAGCAGGCCGGCGACCACCTCGGTGCCGCGGGCCTTGAAGCTGCGCACCGGGTTGGCCGTCTCCAGCTTGATGCTCACCGCGCACCCGAGGCCGGGCTCCAGCGCCTCGCACCGGTACAGGGGGCTGTCGAGAAAGACCGGGTCGATCATCCGGCGGGCTGCCCGGATCCGGGCTGTGTCGAGACGCGTCTCCTGCACGAGACGGCAGCGTAGCGCGCGAAGGGGTCAAATACCGGGGATCGAAGGGGTGTTCAGGCTGTCCGAACCACCGGCGTGTGGCGACCTCCGTTCGTCCGCTCGGTGACGAAGAGATGGTCGGCGATCGCGGCGAGCAGGGCGGTGGTGTCGGCGGGGGTGGAGGTGTCCGCCGCCCAGCAGACGTAGCCGTCGGGACGGACGAGCAGGGTGGCGGCGCCCAGGTCGTCCGCGCACGTGGCGCGGACGACGTCGACCCGTGCGGGGAGCGGGAGTTCGGGCGGGACGGCTCCGGTCAGATCGAGCAGGACCGCGTGTCCCGCGCCGAACAGCGTCGACACGCGCGTGGGACCGGCCTCGGTGACCAGGTCGGCGTCCGGGACCCGCTGTCCGATGAGCGGGTGGTCGCCGGGCAGCGGGTGGCGCAGCGAGAGGCCGGACATCAGTCCCGCGAGGTGGCGATTGGTGTCGGGCAGGCGCAGCAGGTCGACGAAGATGTCGCGCAGGGCGGCCACGTCCTCGCCGGGATTCGGGTCGGCCAGGACCCGCTGCGCCGACGTGTGGTGCAGGACCTGGGCTCCGACCGGATGCCGTTCGGCGTGGTAACTGTCCAGGAGGCCGTCCGGGGCCCGGTCCTGGAGGGTCGCGGCCAGCTTCCAGCCGAGGTTGAACGCGTCCTGGATCCCGAGGTTGAGGCCTTGGCCGCCCAACGGGGGGTGGATGTGCGCCGCGTCGCCCGCGAACAGCACACGGCCCGCCCGATAGTGCTCCAGCTGTCGGGTGGCGTCGCCGAACCGGGAGGAGTTCTCCACGGAGGCGAGGGTGGTCTCGTCGCCGTACACGGTGTGCAGCGCGGTGGTGATCTCCTGGCGGCTGACGGTGTCGGGGACGTCGGTGTCCGCCGCGTCCGGTGTGTCCGTGTGCCCGAAGGTGAAGTTGTACCGGTCGTCCCCGAGGGGGACCAGCATGGTCCAGTAGCCTCCCGCCCGGCGCATCAGCGTGCTCATGTGGCCGATGTGCCGGGGCACCAGTGGGGACACGGACGACAGGCGGATGCCCGCCAGCACCGCCTGGTTGGTCCCCGGCCTGCCGGGGAACGGCAGCCCGAGGAGTTTCCGCACCGTGCTGTGGCCTCCGTCGCACGCCACCAGGTAGCGCGCGCGTACCCGCGAACCCTCCGTCGTCACGACGACGCCGTCGTCGTCCGACGCGACCCCTGAGACGGCTGTTCCGCGCAGGACCCGCGCACCGGCGGCGATCGCCCGCTCCTCGAGCACGTCCTCGAGCTCCCACTGGGCGATCGGGATCGGACAGGGGTGCCTGGTCCGCCATGGGCCGCAGTCCAAGGGCACGGGCAGGGCGGCGAAGTGCCCGCCGGTCGGCGCGTGAGGTGTGGCCCGCTTCAGCAATGGCTCCAACAGCCCCCGTGACTCCAGCAGTTCGGCGGTTCGGGGCTGGATCCCGCCGCCCTTCACCTGCTCGACGCGCCGGGGCAGTTTCTCCAGCACCAGCGTCGCCACCCCGGCCAGGGTCAGCTCGTACGCCAGCGTCAGTCCGGTCGGGCCTGCGCCCGCGACGACGACCTCGGTCTCGATCTCGGTCTCGGTCTCGGTCTCGGTCAACGGTCTCCTCCATCGTGCTCGTCTCACCTGGAGTAAATGTATACCAGGTGCAGAAATCACCTCGGGTGAGCTTTCTGTTACGGTGTCTGTCATGGACGCCACGCCAGGGCTGCGGGAACGAAAGAAGCGGCGGACCCACGCGGCGATCTCCGACGCCGCGATCGCGCTGTTCCTCGAGCACGGCTTCAACCAGGTCTCGGTGGTCCAGGTGGCCGAGGCGGCCGAGGTGTCCAAGCGCACGCTCTTCGCCTATTTCCCGACCAAGGAAGACCTCGTGGTGCATCGGCTCGCCGACCACGAGACGGAACTCGCCCGCGTCGTGCGGGCCCGCCCGCCGGGCACCGACCCGCTGACCGCGGTGCGTGAGCACTTCCTCGAGGGCCTGCGCGAGCGCGACCCGATCACCGGGCTCAACGACCATCCCCAGGTGCGCAGGGTCCATCAGATGATCGTCGACGCGCCCTCGCTGGTGGCCCGGATGGAGCGGTTCAAGACCGGCGCCGAACGCGCGCTCGCCGAGGCGCTGCACGAGACCGCAGCCGTACCGGAAGTCACCGCACGGTTGGCCGCCGTCCAGATCGTCGCGGTCCGCTGGGCGCTGGCGGACATCAACGCCGATCGTCTGGCGCGGGGTGAGTCGGCCGACGCCCGCTACGCGGGGGCGGTGACCGACGCGGAACAGGGCTTCGCGCTGCTCGAGAACGGATTGCGGCAGCTGGCCCCCTGGCGGTGACGGAGGGCGCGAGACGCCGCGTACGGCACGCACGGCACCTGGTGGTCGACCACCAGGGACGCCCGGTGGTCGACGGACCGGCCGACGGCGCGTGGACATGGGTTCGTCGTCGACCGTCCCGCGTCGGCGGGCCAGGTGCCAGGTGCCGGACAGATCGGCCCAGGCGGCCGCCGTACGCGTGTCGCTGTGCGCCGAAGTCGGCACGCGGCCGTGTCCGCGGCGCTTTCGGTCCCCTCCCGGGACCGCCGTTCATCCGCCGACTCGTCTGTTCGAGTGCTGATCCTCAAGTCCGGCCACAGGCCGGACGATGCCTTCGCGGGAAGATCATGATCGCGAAGGAGCTGGACAGAGTGACAACACTTGGGGCGCGACGGTCGCTGGACCCGCTCGCCGTTGCCGTCGACGAACTGCGGGCCGGGCGGCCGGTCGTCGTGGTCGACGACGAGGACCGGGAGAACGAGGGGGACCTGGTCATGGCGGCCCAGTTCGCCACCGCCCGGACCATGGGCTTCTTCGTCCGCTTCACCAGCGGGCTGATCTGCGTCCCGATGGCCGACGAGATCGCCGACCGGCTTCGACTGCCCCTCATGGTCGAGCCCGCTCCGGGCGTCGATCCGATCGGGACGACCGCCTACACCGTCTCCGTGGACGCGGTCGCCACCGGGTCGGGGATCTCGGCCGCCGACCGGGCGGCGACCGCGCGGATGCTCGCCGACGCCTCGACCCTGCCCGGACAACTGGTCCGCCCCGGGCACATGTTCCCGCTGCGGGCCCGCCCCGGCGGGGTCTTCGAGCGGCGCGGCCATACCGAGGCCACCGTCGACCTGCTGCGCCTGGCCGGGCTCGCACCGGTCGGCGTGATCAGTGAGGTCTGTGAGGACGACGGCTCCCTCGCCCGCTTCGAGAGGCTGCGCGCCTTCGCCGACGAACACCGGCTGGCGCTGGTCTCCATCGAGCAGCTCTCCCAGCACCTGCGCGACGCCGACCCCGCCCCGGCGGCGGTGTGAGCCGCGTGCTGCGAGCGACGGTCTTCGATCTCGACGACACCCTGATCGACACCGGCGACGCCTGGGAACGGGTGTGCGCCGACTTCACCGCCCGCCACGGTCACCGCTGGCGGCCGCAGGACGGCGTCGCACTGCACGGCAACGGTCACTGGGCCTCCTACGTCGCCGAACTGTGCGGCGGACAGGTGGACGCCAGGGAGGTCGTCGAGGCATGCACCGCTGTGATGGCCGACGCCTGCGCGGCCGGCCGGATCCAGGCCCTGCCCGGAGCCGTCGAGCTGTTCCGTGAAGCCCGCCGGTGCGGGCCCGTCGGGGTGGCCAGCGCCAGTCCACGCCGTTTCGTCCTGGCCGCACTCGAACACCTCGGCCTGGCCGGCCAGGTGACGACCGTGGTGTGCGGCGAGGACGTGATCCGGGCCAAACCGGCCCCCGACCCGTACCTGCGCGCGGTCGCGGCCCTCGGTTTTCCCTCGTCGAGCTGCCTGGCCGTCGAGGACTCCCCGAACGGTATCCGCTCCGCGGCGGCGGCCGGGATGCCCGTCCTCGCGATTCCCCGCGACCGCATGCAACTCCCCGCGGACATCGCCCACTTGCCCCTGGCCCACGCCCCGGACGCGAAGCGAGCCAGGCCGCTGCTCGTCCGACTGCTCGCCCGTCGGCCCGAACCGGCTCTTCCGGGCGGACCGGTCGGCGCGGTCGGGTGAGCCCGCCGTACGCGGTGGTCGCGGTGACCGCGGTGATGAAGGACCGGGCCGCCGGGCGGAAGCGGTAGGGCTCCGCGGGCGGCCGGACTGGTGGCCGCGACCGGACCGCCGCGAGGAGAGGAACACCGTGCGGGCCGGGGGGGGGCCCGCCGCGGGGGTCGGGCCGGCGGGCCGGGCGGGGGCTTACTGGGGCGGTGTGGCGCGGGCCCGCGGGGGGGGCCCGGGGGGGGGGCCGGGGGGGGGCCCCCCCCCCCCCCCCCGGGGGGGCCCGCCCCCCCGGGGGGGGGGGGCCCCCCCCCCCGGGGGGGGCCCGGCCGGCGGTCGAGTCGGCGGATGACTGAGCCGTTGAGTGCGTGGCCCGGCGGGCCTGGCTCGGCTCGGCGCGGTGCCGGACGCGCGGGGTGAGAATCCGTCCGATTGCGCGCGCGGTGGAAGCGCGGCGCTGAATTCCCGCACCGCCATTCTTGGGTGCGTCGCGCGGTTCGCCCCACTCGTGCCCGGAATGTGGGTGGCACCGGAGACGGGGAGCGGCCGGGCGGTCCGAACGTTGTTCGGAGCGCGTGACGCGGCACACATGTTTCTCCGGGGCACCCCTCGCACCAGCCACTTCACCCCGTTCACGTGTGGTGACCGACTGTCAGATCGCCCAATTCCGCATTTAGTACCCGGGGTTACATCTGCGGGGCGGGCCGGACTTGCTATTGTGTTACCGGTTAGTAGCAATCCGTTAGGGGGCCACGGGGAGCCGGCGCGAGCATTGCCGGCGTTTCCCGGGCGGATTTGGTCGAGACGGACGTTCTGGCAAGGGGGCCAGGCGGACACGGCATCTGCGCGTATCCATGACGCGGCCTTCGCACTTCAGTCTTCTCGCTCACTGATCCGAACAGGTGAGACTCCTCTTATGGCTCGTTCCATGGTCGATCTGCTGACCACGCATGCCTTCCGACAGCCTGACCGGACCGCTTACCGGTACCTCGTCACGGGTGACTGCGACGGAGAGATCCAGGAAATTTCCTATGGGCGGCTTGCGGAGCGGTCCCGGGCCGTCGCCGCCTGGTTGCAGGAGCGCGGCCTGGCCGGTTCCCGTGCCATGCTGCTGTATCCGCCCGGGATCGAGTTCATCTGCGGCTACCTGGGCTGTCTTTCGGCCGGGGTCGTCGCCGTGCCGGGTCTGCCCCCGCAGGGGCGGTCGCAGAACCACCGCGCCATGCTCCGGATGAAGCGTCTGATCGCCGACGCGGACGCCAAGGTGATCCTCGGCGGACGTGAGGCGATCGCCGCCCTCGCCACCATGGCGGAGCACCTCCCCGAACTGGACGGGATCACCTGCGTCGCCACCGAGGACATCCCCGACGAGGCGGCCGGCTCCTGGCGTGAACCCGACCTCACCGCCGACTCGGTCGCCTTCCTCCAGTACACCTCCGGCTCCACCTCCGCCCCGCGCGGGGTGATGGTGACCCACGGGAACCTGCTGGACAACGAGCGGGTCATCACGGAGCGGATGGGACACACTCCCGATGTGATCGAGGAGTACGGCCATGAACTCTTCGTCAGCTGGCTGCCCGTGTACCACGACATGGGCCTCATCGGCCCGGTCCTGAACGCGGCCTATCTCGGCGTGACCGCCACCCTCTTCTCCCCGCTGCACTTCCTGCAACGGCCCGAGCGCTGGCTGACCGCCATCAGCCGGTACCGCCCGCACACCAGCGGCGGCCCCAACTTCGCGTACGAGTTGGCCTTGAAGCACGCCACGCCGGACCTTCTCGAAGGCCTCGACCTGAGCCGGTGGAAGGTCGCCTTCAACGGTGCCGAACCGGTGCGGGCCGCGACGTTGCGCCGGTTCGCCGAGACCTTCGGCGCGGCCGGCTTCCGCCGTGAGGCCCTGTATCCGTGCTACGGCCTGGCCGAGGCCACGCTGATCGTCACCGGCGGCTCGGTCCAGGCGCCGCCCACCCTGGCCCCTGCCCCTGTATCTGCCTCCGCTCCCTCCGCCGGAACCGACGGGGCCGGGCCGCGGACCGGCGCGGCGGACGCGGGGTCGGCGGACGCCGGGGCGACGGACGCGGCAGCGGTCGGCTCCGGCAGGCCCGGTCCCGGCATCACGGTGGTGATCGCCGACCCCGAACGGCAGGAGGAGGTGGCCGAGGGCGAGGTCGGCGAGATCTGGGTGTCCGGCGCGAGTGTCGCCAAGGGGTACTGGCGCAACGCGCTCGCCACCCGGCAGACCTTCCGGGCCACCCTCAAGGGGCGCGAGGGCCGTTTCCTGCGCACGGGCGATCTCGGATTCCTGCGGGGCGGCGAACTCTTCGTCACTGGCCGTCTCAAGGACCTGATGGTCATCGACGGACGCAACCACTACCCGCAGGACCTGGAGCTGTCCGCCGAGATGTCGCACTGGGCGCTGCGGCCCGGCTGCACCGCCGCCTTCTCCGTCGACGGGGGAGGGGAGGGCGAACTGCCCGTCGTCGTCGCCGAGACGGCGCCGGAGGCGGTGGGCGAGTCCGAGAAGATCATCGATCTGATCCGGGGGGCGATCGGCGAGGCGCACGGACTGCCGGTGCGCGACGTCGTCCTCGTCCGTCCCGGCACCATCCCCAAGACGTCCAGCGGGAAGATTCAGCGCCGTGCCTCGCGGACGGCGTATCTCGACGGCACGCTCTCCCTGGTCGGCGACCCCGCGACGAGATGAGTTCGCCCGCTGGCGGCGCGCCCACGCGCCGTCGGCGGCTCAACGGCCTCCTTGAGCGGACCTGTTGCCCGGTCGCCGGCCGGGGGCCGCAAGTCGCGGTCGTCGGTACGGCAGTCGTGCGTCGCGTCACAGGGGCCGCGTCGCATCTGTACAGCCGCCGGAATTCCGGGTCCTCCCACCCCGATGCACCGCCTCCCCCCAATTCACCGTCTGCCGTCTGCCGTCTGCCGTCTGCCGTGCGTCGGCGGCACCAGCTGTACGCCGTGCGCGCCCGTCGCATCGGCCGTACGGAATCCACCTGAGCCCGAGTTCACGAGGACACCAGCCCAGATGCCTGCGAACGAGTCCCCGAAGCAGTTCCCCGAGATGTCTCCCACGACCTCCGAGGGGGTGCGGTCCTGGTTGACGTCGGCCGTCGCCGAGGCGGCAGGGCTCGCCCCGTCGGTCGTCGCTCCGGAGCGGCCGATCGCCGAATTCGGTCTGGGATCAAGGCAGTTGGTGTCCTTGGCCGCCCGTCTGTCCACGTGGACCGGGCGGCCGCTCGAGCCGTCCCTCCTCTTCGACCACCCCACGATCGCGGGCATCGCCGAGGCACTCTTCGGCGAACAGCCCCTGGGCACCACCGATCAGGCACCCGCCTCCCCGCCCACCGACCCGCTGGTGCGGTCGGCCGACGACATCGCGATCATCTCCATGGCCTGCCGGTTCCCCGGTGGCGCCGACGACCCGGAGGCTCTCTGGCGGTTGCTGGCCGCGGGCGAGGACGCCGTCGGTGAGGTGCCCGGAGGGCGTTGGGACACCGAGGG
Source organism: Streptomyces sp. NPDC002580 (assembly GCF_042889485.1). Taxonomy (NCBI): domain Bacteria; kingdom Bacillati; phylum Actinomycetota; class Actinomycetes; order Kitasatosporales; family Streptomycetaceae; genus Streptomyces; species Streptomyces sp. NPDC002580. Next base: position 20,805 of record NZ_JBIAQZ010000017.1, read on the forward strand.
GCTCTACGATCCCGACCCGGACGCGACCGGCAAGGCGTACACCCTGCGGGGTGGCTTCCTGACGGGCATCGACCGCTTCGACGCGGCCTTCTTCGGGATCTCGCCGCGCGAGGCCGCGGCCATGGACCCGCAGCAACGGCTGCTGCTCCAGACGGGCTGGGAGGCGATCGAGCGTGCCGGGATCGTCCCGGAGACGTTGAACGGCAGCCTGACGGGCGTCTACGTCGGCCTGTACGACAGTGGATACCTCGCCTCGGCGCCACTGGACCGGCTCGACGGGCACGTCGGCACGGGCTCCGCGTCCAGCGTGGCGTCCGGACGCATCGCCTACACCCTGGGACTCCAGGGGCCGGCGGTCACGGTGGACACGGCCTGCTCCTCCTCTCTCGTGGCCCTGCACCTGGCGGCGCGGGCCCTGGCCGGCGGTGAGTGCGACCTCGCGCTGGCCGGCGGGGCGACGCTCCTCGTGACACCGCGCGGGCACGTCGAGTTCAGCAGGCTGCGCGGACTGTCACCGTCCGGGAGGTGCAGCCCGTTCTCCACAGAGGCGGACGGAGTGGTGTGGGCCGAGGGCTGCGGACTGGTGCTCCTGAAGCGGCTCGCGGACGCGCGCCGGGACGGCGACCGGGTCCTCGCGGTCGTCAAGGGCTCGGCGATCAACCAGGACGGCCGCAGCCAGGGACTGAGCGCGCCGAGCGGTCCGGCGCAGGAACGGGTGCTGCGCGCCGCCCTCGACGACGCCGGCCTCCGGCCGGAGGACCTCGACTACGTCGAGGCGCACGGCACGGGCACCCTGCTCGGCGACCCCATCGAGGGCCGGGCGCTCGGGTCGGTCTTCGGACCGGGACGGCCCGCGGACCGGCCCCTGGGCATCGGTTCCCTGAAGTCCAACATCGGTCACACACAGGCCGCGGCCGGTATCGGCGGCGTCATCAAGACGGTGCTGTCCCTCGGACACGCACGCATCCCGGCCTCCCTGCACGCCGAGACCCCGACCGGGCACGTCGACTGGGCGGGTGGCGGGCTGCGCCTGCTCAGCGGCTCCGAGGCGTGGCCACGCCGCGAGGACCGGGTGCGGCGGGCCGGGGTGAGCGCCTTCGGGATCAGCGGCACCAACGCGCATGTGGTGCTGGAGGAGCCACCGCGGGACCTGACACGCCCCGCCGAGACATCCGCCGGGACGCCGACGCCGACATCGACCCAGGCGCCGACGGTGACGGTGGCCGAGGCGCCGACGGTGGCATCGGCCGAGGCGCCGACACCGGCTCCGGTGCAGACGCCGGAACAGGCACAGGCCCAGGCGCAGTCACCGCTACGGACGCCGGCATCGGCGCAGGCGCAGCCACCGGTACAGACGCTGGCATCGGCACAGGCGCAGCCACCGGTACAGACACAGGAACCGGCGCAGGCGCCCCCCGCACAGATACCGGTGCCGGCGGCAGTACCGGCTCAGGCGCCGACACCGGTACTCCCTCCGGCGCTCGCCCCCCGCTCCCGCACCGGGGAGCCCGTCCTCTTCCCGCTCTCCGCCCGCACCCTCCCGGCGCTCCGGGGGCAGGCCGCCCGTCTGCTCGACGCGCTCGTCGTGGGACCGCGACCGGCGCTGGCCGACGTGGCCGCGACGCTGGCGCACCACCGCACACACTTCGAGCACCGAGCCGTCGTCCGGGCGGGCGACCATGCCGAACTGCTCACCGCGCTCCGCGGTCTCGCCGGGGGAGACCCGGACCCCGACCTGGTGGTGGGCCCGCAACAGACCCTTCCGCACGGCAAGTTGGCGTTCGTCTTCCCCGGCCAGGGTGCGCAGTGGTCCGGCATGGCCCGCGAACTCCTGGACAGATCACCGGTGTTCGCCGACGAGCTGGACCGCTGCGACGCCGCGCTGCGCCCGTTCACGGACTGGTCGGTGGCGGCCGTCCTGCGCGGTGACGAGGGCGCACCCTCCCTGGACCGGGTGGACGTCGTCCAGCCGGTGCTCTTCGCCGTGATGGTCTCCCTGGCCGCGGTGTGGCGGGCCCGAGGCGTACGGCCGGACGCGGTGATCGGGCACAGCCAGGGCGAGGCCGCCGCGGCCTGTGTCGCCGGGGCGCTGAGCCTGAACGACGCCGCGGCGGTGGTCGCCCTGCGCAGCCGGACGCTGACCGAGGTGTCCGGGACCGGGACCATGGCCGTACTCGGCCTGCCGCACGCCGAGGTCGAGGCCCGTCTCGCCGGACTCTCCGGTCTCGGCGGCCGGGTGTCCGTCGCCGCCGTCAACAGCGGCCGTTCGACGGTGGTCGCCGGTGAGGTGGAGCCGCTCGAAGCCCTCCTCGTCGACCTCGACCGGGAGCAGGTGTTCGTCCGCCGACTCGACGTCGACTACGCGTCCCACAGCGCCCGGGTCGAGCCACTGCGCGCGACGATCCTCGACGAACTCGACGGCGTCACCACCTCCTCGACCACCGTCGCCTGGTACTCCACGGTCACCGGCGAGCCGGTCACGGAGGAGCTGGAGGCGGACTATTGGTACGCGAACCTGCGCGAACCCGTGCGCTTCGCACCCGCCGTGGAACGCATGATGGCCGACTGCTACCGCCACTTCGTCGAACTCAGCCCGCATCCCTCCCTGATCACCGCGGTGCGCACCGTCGCAGAGGACCACGGTCACGAGGACGTGGTCGTCGTCGGATCGCTGCGCCGCGACGAGGACGGGCCCGCCTGTCTGGACCGGGCGGCCGCCGAACTCCACGTCCACGGGCGGCGGATCGACTGGCGCCGCGTCGTTCCCGACGCGGAGGCGGTCGACCTGCCCACGTACGCCTGGGATCCGCGGTCCTATTGGATCGAGCCCGAACCCGAGTCCCGGGCCGTGGCCTCCGGGCTCTTCGACCGCTCCGCGCACCCGTTGCTCGGCGTCCAGCTCCAGTCGGCGGACGAGACCCGCTGGACCTTCCGCAACGAATGGTCCCCGGCCACCGCCGACTGGCTGCCCGACCACGCCGTGTTCGGGCGGACCGTGGTGTCGGGCACGACCCTGCTGGAGCTGTGCCGAGCCGCGCTCGCCGTGGCCCGCCCTGACGACTCCGGCCACGTGAGCGATCTGCTCCTGCTCGCGCCCCTCGTGCTGCCGGAGACCGGCACGGTCGAGGTGTCCGTCGAAGTGGTCACCACCGGATCCGCGCCCGAGGTCACGGTGCACAGCCGCCCGCGCGGCGGGGACGCCCCCGACTGGACCCTGCACGCCACCGCGACGGCTGTCGCCCCCACCCGGGTGACGGCGGCGGCGCCGCCCGTGTGGCCGCAGGACGCCGAGTCCGTGTGGAGCGCGGGGACGTACGAACGGCTGGCCGAGTTCGGTCTCGGCTACGGCCCCGCCTTCCAGGGCGTCCGGTCGGCGGTCACGGCAGGGACCGACGGCGTGCTGCTCGCCCGGCTGTCCCTCCCGGTCGCGGCCCGCGACGCGAGCGATCCCTATCCCGTCCATCCGGCGCTGCTGGACGCCGCGTTGCACGTGGCGGCCGCGCTGGACGCGTCCGGGAGCCGGGTGCTGCTGCCGGTCGCGGTGGGGCGCTGTGTCCTGCCGCCCGGCGGCGCGAGCGACCTCACGGCTCTGGTCAGGCGCTCGGGCGGCTCGGGGACGGACCTGACCCTCGACGTCACCCTGTGGGACGCCGACGGCCTCCCCGCGGGCCGACTGGAGGACGTGCGACTGCGGGCCGCCGACCCGGCGGACCTGAACGGCGCCTCGGAGAACGGCCGTCATCTGTACGAGGTGGCGTGGACGGCCGTGACCGAACAGCCCGTGGCGGTACCCGGCGCCGCGTGGGCCGTCCACGGGGACCGCTCCGACCCCGAGGTCGCGGCCGCCCTGCGCGGGTCGGCGGCGGCCGGACTCCAGGAGGGCGACGCGGGCGCCGACATCGTCGTACGATTCTGGCCGCGTCCGGCGGATGATGCCGAACCGGCGGCCGTGGCCCAGGAGTTGGCCGCAGTGGCGTTGGCCGAACTGCGCGCCCTGATCGAACTCGCGGACGACCGACGGCCCGCCCGGACCGTCTGGGTCACCCGCGGCGCGGTCGCGACCGGCACCGGGGACACCGTGCCCGGCCTGGCCCAGTCGGTGCTGTGGGGCCTCGCCCGCAGCGCCCGGACCGAACACCCGGACCTCGGGCTGACGCTCCTCGACCTCGACGGTCCCGACTCCACCGACGCCCTGCCGGCCGCTGTCGCCCATGACGGGGAACCCGAACTCGCCTTCAGAGACGGCCTGTTGCTCGTCCCGCGGCTGGTGCGCGCCCGCGCGGCCGACGAGCTGCGGATCCCGGCCGGTGACTGCTACGAACTGTCCGGCCCCGCGACCGACCCGACCCTGCGCACGGTGGTGCCCCCGGCCCTGACCTCGGGTCGGGTGAGGATTCAGGTGCACGCCGTGGCGGTTCCCGGGCCCGGAGAGGAGCGGCCGCGCACCGCCTGCGCCGGTGTGGTCACCGAGACGGCCGCCGACGTGACGGACCTGAGCCCCGGCCTGCGGGTCGCCGCCCTCGCCGACACTCCGCCCGGCTCCACGGCCGTCGCCGACGCACGGCTGGTCACGGTGCTCCCGGACGACGTGCCGTTCACCGCCGCGGCCGCCCTGCCCCTCGCGCCCGACGGCGCGACCGGTACCGATGACGCGGCCACGACACCGCACGAGGCCCTCGTCGGTCCCGCACGCGCCGCCCGTCCCCAGGTCCTGCCCGTCACCGCCGCACGTGAGGCGCTACGACGGGGCAGGGTGTCGAACACCCCGGTCGTCCTCGACCTCGTGGGACACCGCGCCCCGGCGCCCACCGACGGCACGGTCCTGATCACCGGTGGGCTCGGTGCCGTAGGCCGGCACATCGCCCGGCTCCTCGCCGAACACGGCGTCCCCCGGCTGCTCCTGACCTCACGTCAAGGTCCGAGGGACCCGCGGACCGCCGAGGTCACCGCCGAACTGACCTCCCTCGGAACCGAGGTCGAGATCGCGGAGTGCGACGTCGCCGACGCGGAAGCCCTGGCCGACGTGCTCGCCCGGGTCGGCGACGCGCTGCCCCTGCGCGGTGTCGTGCACTGCGCCGGAATCCTGGACGACGGGGTGCTCGCCGAGCTGACGCCCGAACGCCTCGCGCGGGTCCTGCGCCCCAAGGTGGACGGCGCCGCGCATCTGCACCGGCTCACCGCGGACACACCGCTCGACCTGTTCCTGCTGATCTCCTCGGCTGCCGGAGTACTCGGCAGCCCCGGGCAGGGAAACTACGCGGCGGCCAACGTCTTCCTCGACCAACTGGCCCACCACCGAAGGGCCCTGGGCCTGCCGGGCATCTCGGTCTCCTTCGGCGCCTGGGCGGGTGAAGGCCTCGCCGCCGAACACGCCGACCTGGACCGGATGGCCCGGCTCGGCCACCGCGCACTCAGCCCCGACCAGGGTCGCCAACTCGTCGAACTCGCCCTGCGCCGGGGCGCACCGCACCTGGTCGCCTGGTCCCTGGACCTGCCCCGCCTGCGCGAGAGCACGGACGCCGGTACGGCGGCCCTCTGGCGTTCACTGCTGCCCGCGCCCCACACGGGTCAGCGCGGCGATGTCACCCTGGCGGACCGGCTGGCCCGGCTCCCGGAGGCCGACCGCGCCGCTCGGGTCCTGGCCCTGGTCCGCGAGGAGGCGTCCCGGGCGCTCGGCCTGCGCTCGGCGGAGTCCGTCCGTCCCGATCAGCCGCTGCGTGAGCTCGGCATGGACTCGGTGACGGCGGTGGAACTCCGCAACCGCATCGGCACCCGGATCGGCACCCGGCTCCCCGCCACCCTGCTGTTCGACCACCCCACCGCGGCCCGGCTCTCCGCCCACCTGCTGAGCACCGCTCTCGCCACGGACGGCCGCACCACCCCGCGCACCGCCCCCGATCCGCGGTCCCCCCGGCCCCTGGCACCGGCCCCGGACGAGCCGTTGGCCCTGGTGGGCATGGCCTGCCGACTGCCCGGAGGTGTGAACGACCCCGAGGGCCTGTGGCGTCTGGTCGCGGAGGGCCGCGACGCGGTGGGCCCGTTCCCGGCGGACCGCTGGGACGTCGACGCGCTGCACGACCCCGACCCGGAGGCCCTCGGCAAGTCGTACGCCAGGGAAGGCGGCTTCCTCGACGACCTGGAGTCCTTCGACGCGGGCTTCTTCGGCATCACGCCGAAGGAAGCGGCCGCCATGGACCCCCAGCAGCGACTGCTGCTGGAGACCGCCTGGGAGGCGCTGGAACGCGCCGGGACCGTGCCGGCCGAGCTGGCGGGCAGCACCACGGGCGTGTACGTCGGCATGTTCGGCAGCGACTACCTAGCCGGCTCCCGGCTCGACCAGCTGGACGGGTACGTCGGCACCGGATCGGCGCCGAGCGTGGCCTCGGGCCGGCTCGCCTACACGCTGGGCCTGACCGGACCGGCGCTCACGGTGGACACCGCGTGCTCCTCCTCCCTGGTGGCACTGCACCTGGCGGCGCAGGCCCTGCGGTCGGGCGAGTGCGACCTGGCGCTCGCCGGCGGGGTGACGCTGATGGTGACGCCGGGAACCTTCGTCGAGTTCAGCCGTCTGCGGGGACTGTCCCCGACCGGCCGCTGCCGCTCCTTCTCCGACGAGGCCGACGGCGCCATCTGGGCCGAGGGCGCGGGCATGGTCGTACTGAAGCGGCTCGGCGACGCGCGGCGCGACGGCGACGAGGTGCTGGCCGTACTGCGCGGCACGGCCGTCAACCAGGACGGTCGCAGCCAGGGTCTCTCCGCTCCGAACGGTCCGGCCCAGGAGCGGGTGATCCGACGGGCGTTGGAGCTGTCCGGCCTCGAACCCTCCGACATCGACTACGTCGAGGCCCACGGGACCGGCACCACCCTCGGCGACCCGATCGAGGCGAACGCCCTCGCGGAGGTCTTCGGCACCTCGCGTCCCGGGGGCCGCCCGCTGCACCTCGGCTCGCTCAAGTCCAACATCGGCCACGCGCAGGCGGCTTCGGGCGTGGCCGGTCTGATCAAGGTCGTACAGTCCCTGCGGCACCGGTCCCTGCCGCGCACCCTGCACGCCGGTACGCCCAGTCGCCATGTCGACTGGGACGACAGCGGTCTGCACCTGCTGGAGGAGACGGTCGCCTGGCCCTCGTCGGGCGAACGCCTACGACGGGCCGGTGTCAGCGCCTTCGGGATCAGCGGAACCAACGCGCACGTGATCGTGGAGGAGGCGGAGCAGGCCGCCGAGATCATGCCCAAGGGCGAAATCGCCCCGCGTGACAGGCTGTTCGTGCTGTCCGGGCGGAGCGAGGCCGCCGTGCGGGGGCAGGCCGCACGGCTGGCCCGCCACCTGGACGAGGAGGTCGCCCTGGCCGATGTCGCCCACACCCTGGCGCGACACCGCAGCCACTTCGAACGGCGAGCCGGGATCGTGGCCCGGGACCGGGACGAACTGCGCTCACGGCTCGACGCGTTGGCGAGCGGACGCAGGCCGCCGGCCCCGTCCCACGGGGAGCGGACGGGCAAGGTGGCGTTCGTCTTCGCCGGGCACGGCGGGCAGTGGCCGGGCATGGGCATGGAGTTGGCGTCCGAGTCGGAGGCCTTCCGCGAGGAACTGGCCCGGATCGACGAGTCCGTCCACCGCCACGCCGGCTGGTCCGTCCTCAACGTGCTGCGCGCGCCCGAGGAGTTCGCCCCGCTGAACCGCACCGAGTTCCTGCAGCCGGTGCTGTTCGCAGTCAACGCGGCCCTGACCGCGGCCTGGCGCGCGCTCGGCGTCCGCCCGGACTCCGTGACCGGGCACAGTCTCGGCGAGATCGCCGCCGCGTACAGCGCGGGCGCCCTCACCCTCGACGACGCCGTGTCCGTGGTGACCGGGCGTGCCCGAGCGGTCGCCCCGCTGGTCGGACAGGGCGGCATGCTGTCCCTGGAGCTGCCGCGCGCGGAGGTCGAGCGGCTCCTCGCGCCGCACCCGGACCGGTTGTTCGTCGCGGCGGTCAACAGCGCGCGCTCCACGGCAGTCTCCGGCGACGCCGAAGCGCTGGCCGAACTGAGCGCTCACCTGGAAGCGCGGGACATCCCGTTCCGGCGGCTGTCGACGCCGTTCGCCTCCCACACCCCTTTGATGGACCCGGTCCGCGCGGACCTGCTGGACCGGCTCTCCGGCATCCGGGGCACGCGCACACCGACCCCGCTGTACTCGACCGTCCTGGCCGAACCGGTGCCCGGCGACCGGCTGGACGCCGACCACTGGTACGCGAACCTCGGGCGCCCCGTCCGCTTCGCGGACACGATCCGGCGCATGCTCGACGACGGTCACCGCTACTTCGTCGAACTGAGCCCGCACCCCTCGCTCACCGCGTCCGTCGAGGCGGTGGCGGCCGAGGCGGGGATCGACGCGGTCACGGTCGGCTCACTGAGCCGCGGCCGGGACGGACGGAGCGTTCTCCTGGGCCGGCTGGGGGAGTTGTACGAGGCGGGGCACACCCCCGACTGGCCGGTGCTGTTCCCCGAGGGCCGCCGGACCGACCTTCCCACGTACGCGTTCGCCCGTGAACGCCATTGGCGCGCACCCGCCCCCGCCACCGGGACGGCCGGGGGCTCGCCCCTCCTCGGCACGCATGTCGAGGCCAGCGACACACCCGGCCGGCACCTCTTCCAGAGCGACATCGACCTGCGCGACAGCCGCTTCGCCTACCTCACCGACCACCGGGTCACCGGACAGGTCTGGCTGCCCGGCGCCGCCTTCCTCGACCTGGCCCTGGAGGCCGCGTCCACGACGTTCGACGGCGGCGAGGTACGACTGGCCGACGTGAGGTTCGTGCGGCCCCTGGCCCTCGACGAGGACCGGCCCGTACGGCTGCAACTGGTCGTGCAGCCCGCCGGGGAGGACGGCTCACGGGACTTCACCATCTCCTCGGCGGCCGTCGGAGAGCGGCGCGCGCCGTGGCAGCGGCACGTCACCGGACGGATCGTCGACGCCGCCGAACCCGCGCCCGCCGCCCCCGACGCGGGCGAGGAACCCGCCGTGCTGCGCGAGCGCTGCGACGAAGAGGCCGACCTGCCCGCCGTCTACGCGGGACTGGCGGCCCTGGGCATCGAGTACGGGCCCGCCTTCCGGCTCCTGGAGCAGGGCCACCGCGCGGACAGCACGGCGATCGGCCGACTCGCCCGGCAGCCCGCCGCCGGTCACCTGCTGCACCCCGCGGTACTCGACGCCGCCTTCCACACGGCGGCCCTCCCGTCCGACGCGCCCGCGGGCCGGGCCTTCGTGCCCGCCGGGGTCGGAACGCTGCGCTTCACCGGTCTGCGCTCCGCGCCCACGTGGGCGACCTGCCGACTGCGATCCATGGACGGGGACACCGCGCTCCTGGACCTGCGGCTCTGGGACGAGAAGGAACAACTCGTCCTGGAGGCGAAGGGGTTCGAACTCGCCGCGCTCTCGCCGCTGGACGGCGCGCTCTTCGAGACCCGCTGGCAATCACGTCCGGCGGCACGGGAACGGCCCGTCGACGGCACCTGGCTCGTCCTGGCCGACGAGACCGGAGCGGGCGACGCGCTCGGCGAACGGCTGGCCTCCGCCGCCGTTCCCCATGTGATCGTGCGCGGGGGTACGGCGTTCGCCGCCGAAGGACCCGGCCGCTACGTCCTCGACACGGCCGATCCGCACCAGCTGACCCGGCTGCTCGACGAGGCCTTCGCCGACGGGCCGCCGGAGCGGGTCGTGCACCTGTCCGCACTCGACGCACCGGCCGTCGTGGATGCCGCCACGGCCGAACAGGCCGCCCGATGCTGCTGCTTGAGCACCCTGCACCTGGTCCGGGCGATCGCCGACCGGCCCCGGGGCCGCGCCCCGCGCCTGTTCGTCGTCGTACGCGGCAGCCAGGCGGCCGGCGACAGCACCCAGGTGACACACCCTCAGCAGGCCCTCGCCTGGGGCTTCGGGCTCTCGGTGGCCCAGGAACACCCGGAACTGTCCACCACTCTGATCGACCTGCCGGCCACAGGCGGCGCCGACGATCTGTGGACCCAGCTGCGCCACGCGGACGACGAACGCCTCGTCGCACTGAGGGAGTCGGGCCGACTCGTCCCACGGCTGGCCCGCACCCGCCCCGACGACGGGGGCCACGGCACGATCACCCCGGACGGCGTCCACCTGATCACGGGCGGCCTGGGCGGCCTCGGCCGGGTGGCCGCCGAACGGCTGGTCCGCCGGGGTGCCCGACGACTGGCCCTGCTGAGCCGGGGCGGACCCGACGCGGCCGCGGACAGCTGGATCGAGGGGCTCGAAGCACACGGAGTCACCGTGCACCTCGCCCGCGCGGACGTCGCCGACCGGGCCGCGCTGACGGCCGCCCTGGACGCCGTACGACGCGAGGCCGGACCGATCGCCACGGTCGTCCACGCGGCAGGAGTCCTCGACGACGCCACGCTGGCGAACCTGACCGACGAACGCGTCCTGCGCGTCCTCGCCCCCAAGGTCCTGGGCACCACCCTGCTCACCGAACTGGCACCGGAGGCCGAGAGGTTCATCCTCTTCGCCTCGGCCGCCGGCGTCCTCGGCTCGGGCGGCCAGAGTCCGTACGCGGCGGCGAACGCCTACCTCGACGCCTGGGCACACCACCTCTCCCGCACCGACCGCCGGGCGCTGAGCCTGGACTGGGGCGCCTGGAACGGGGTCGGCATGGTCGCCGGCTCCGGCACCCGGGCCGCCGAGACCAGCCGTTCGGGGCTGATCGCCTTCACCCCGGAGGAAGGCGGCGACCTGTTCGAGCGGGTCCTTCCCACCTCCCGCCGACAGCTCGCCCCCGTCGCCCTGGACAGGGAGGCGCTGGAGCTCGACCCGGACGCGGCGCGCACCCGCCCGATCCTGGGCGACCTGATCACCGCCGCCGCGGAGCCGGCGGGCACGGACGACCTCGTCACCCGGGTGTTCGCGGCGACGACGGACCAGGACCGGGCCGCACGGCTCGAAGCCTACGTACGGGCCAAGGTCGGCCAGGTCTCCGGAGGCGTCGTGGAGCTGTCCGGGACCACGGCCCTCAAGGAACTGGGCCTGGACTCCCTCATGCTGGTCCGGCTGCGCAACGCCTTCACCCGTGAGCTGGGCGCCGAACTCCCGACCGCCGCCGTCTTCTCCGCGTCCGACGTCCGGGGTCTCGCACGGGCCCTGGACGAGGTGCTGCCCGAGCGCGACCCCCGCGCACGGAGTCAGGAGCCCCAGCCCGACAACACGCCCGAGGTGCCCGAGAGCGAGCTGCGGCCCGCGACCCGCGACGTCGTACGGCTGTTGCGCAGCGCCCAGCCGGGCATGCCGGACGCGGCGCACGCCGTGGGCCTGGCCGTCCGGCTCACCGCGCCGACCACCCGCGAGACGCTCACCGACATCGTCACCCGGCTCGCCGGACGGCACGCGGCCCTGCGTACGGCGGTGGCCGGAGACGGCGGCCGGGGCCGACAACTGCGGGTGGATCGGCAGCCGGCCGAGCCGCTGCTGCGCTGGACGGACGTGCCCACCGACGCCGTACCCGACGCCGACGACCGGCTGTCCCGGCTGCTGGAGCCGCCGTTCGACCTGGCCACGGCACCGCTGTGGCGATTCGAGCTCCTCGACGCCGGTACGCGGGGCCAGATCCTGGTGTTCGGCGCCCACCACGCGGTGAGTGATCTCCAGTCGCTGCTGCTCGTCGCGGGGGAGATCGACACCGAACTGTCCGGCACCTCACTCGGCGACGCCGTCACCAACCGGGACATCGACCTGCTGATCGAGACCCAGCGGACCGGCGAATCCACGGTCCCCACCGCCGCAGCCACCGGCGCCGCCGCCATCGAGTGGCGCGAGGCCTTCCAGGGCAGCGAGCGTCTCGACCTGACGCTCGCCCGGCCGCGCCCGGCGACGCGCTCGTACCGGGCCGGGAGCGTCACCGTGGCGCTGCCCGACAGGCTGACGGAGCGGGTGTCGGCCGCCGCGAGCAGGCTCGCCGTCACCCCGGCCGCCTTCTGCCTCGGCACCCTGACCGTCCTTTTGGCCAGGAGGCGGGAGCGGGAGCGCTTCGTGCTCGCCGTGCCCGTCGACACGCGCATCCACGCCGACGCCTTCGACGCGGTGGGCTTCTTCGGAGTGCCCGTGCCGTTCCCCGCGCGAGCGGCGGCGGGGGAGCGGATCGAGGAGGTGCTGCGCCGGACGGACGCGCGCCTGGACCGGGTCCTCGCGAAGGGCGCCATGTTCTCGGACGTGCTGCCGACCCTGGCCCGGCAGGGACTGCACCGGGCGAACGCCCCACTGGTGGAGGTGTACTTCAACTACGTGCGCTCCTCGGCGGCCCAGCTCGGCCGACTGGAGGTGCTCCCGGCCGGTACGGGTTACACCGACCTCGACCTCATGATCACCATGACCCCGGACGCGGGCCGCGTACGACTCGACCACAACCTCGACATCCTGGACGCGGCCACCTCCACCGAGCTGGCGGAGGACTTCCTGCGGCTGCTCGCCACGACGGCCGACGACCCGACGGAGGCGGTCCGTGCGACGGGTACGGCCGCGAACGCCGCGGCGGGTCCGACGGCAACCGGGACCGCGAGGGAAGCGCCTGACACGACCGGCGCGCCTGACACGACCGACACGATTGCCGCGACCGGCACGAGGGAAATGACGCGGACTGAGGGCGTGCGGGACCCCGGTGTCCACCCGCGCTCCTCGCTGGCCCTCGCCGCGACCTTCGCGCTCGGCAATCTGCCACTGCTGTGCGAGGCGGCTCTCGAGGACGGCACGCGGGAAGGGGTACGACAGGGGGCGCCGTACGAGGGCCTGACGGTCGCGGAAGCGCCGTACCACCAAGTGCTCGCCGCCCTGCGCGACCCCTCGGGCGTCTTCACCGATCCCGCGACGGCGGTCGGCGTCGTGCTGATGCGGGCCGCGGACCTGGAGCGGTTCGGCCCGATGACCGACGAGGCGCTGTCCGAACTGCGCACCGCCTACCCGGCCGCGCTGCGGACCCTGTCCGAGCGGACCCGCACACCACTGGTCGTCGGCATCCTGCCCTCGGCGCGGCGGGACGACCGCTTCGCGCGATGGGAGAGCGACCTGGTCGCCGAACTGACCGACGCGCCCGGCATCGCGGTGCTGGGCCCCGACGACTGGACGCCGCGCCCCGCCGCCGCGGAACGCTTCGACGAACGGACCGAGCGGCTGGCCCATCTCCCCTTCACCCCGCACTTCCAGGCGACGGTGGCCGTGCGGCTGGGCCAGATGGTACGAGCGGTACTGCGTCCCGTGCCGAAGGTGATCGCGGTGGACGGCGACGAGACCCTGTGGGGCGGGGTCGCCGGGGAGGTAGGCCCCGACGCGGTGGACCTGACCGGACCGCGTGAACTGCTGGCACGGAAGCTGTTGCGGTGGCGTGCCGCGGGCGCGCTGCTCGCGTTGGTCAGCAACAACGACGAGGACACCGTACGGGCGGTCCTGGACCGGCCGGACAGCACGCTGAAGCCGGAGCACTTCAGCGCGCTGTCCGCCGGCTGGGGCCCGAAGCCGGGCCGCCTCACGGAGGCCGCGCGCACGCTCAACCTGGGTCTGGACAGCTTCCTGTTCCTCGACGACAACCCGGTGGAGATCGAGGGAGTGCGGTCGGCGTTGCCGGAGGTGCTGGCGGTGACCTGTCCTCCGGCAGCCCAACTGGGCGACTTCCTGAACCGGTTGTGGCCTCTCGTACCAGCGGCGGCGACGGCCGAGGACGGCTTGCGGGCCGGCTTCTACGCGCAGGAGCGCGAGCGGGACGCGGCGCGCGAGCAGGCCGGCTTCGAGGAGTTCCTCGCCGAGTTGCGGTTGGAGGTCGACATCCGGGCCCTGGACGGGCCCGACGTTGAACGCGCCGAGCAACTCGTCCGCCGCACCAATCAGTTCACCCTCCGTCCCCGGTCGGCCGACGGCGGCGATCTGGCGCGCTGGCGGGAGCACGGTGAGGTGTGGACGGCCGCCGCGCGGGACCGTTTCGGCGACTACGGCCAGATCGGCCTCCTCGCCCTGCGCGCCAACGGCGATCAACTGGACGTCCTCGCCTGGATGCTGAGCTGTCGCGCACTCGGCCGAGGCGTCGAGGAAAGGCTGTTGGCATGGCTCGCGGATCACGCCGAAAGACTGGGCTGCGCGAAGGTCCGGCTGACGGCTGAGCGCACCGACCGCAACGTACCGGCGCGGCGTCTGCTGGCCGCGCTCGGCGGCGGCGACCAGGACGACGAGCACCTGGAGAGCGTGGTCACGCCGGAACACCTGCGGGGCTTCCGCTCCTGGCGGCAGCGGTGAGCGGGCCGGCGGTTCGGCTCGCGGAGGCAGTGCGGAAAACGGACAGTGCAGAGGGGGAAGGGCACGCATGCGTGAAGTGAACGAGGACGCGTCGGCGTACGCCGGACGGCGAGCGACGGGTGAGGCGATCGAGCGGGGTGACGACGGGCCGAGCGTGGAGGCCCTGCTGGCCAGGATCAGGCAGGTCCCCACGCCGATGCCGCCACCGAAATCCACTCCGGCACCGGCCGGAACCGGCGCCGAGTCGCGGCCGCCTGGGGAGACCGGGGCGGACACGTTCCCGCCCGGTGCCGGTGCCGGTGGCGACGCGAAAGCGGGGGTGACCGTCACGGTGTCCGGCACGGGTGCGGGTGCGGACGTGGGTGCGCCTGAGATGGTGTCCGGTGCCGAGGCGGGTGCGACCGTCGTGGTGTCCGACGCGGCGGCGGAGACGGGTGCGGCTGCCGTTTCGAGTGTCCCCGGTGTGGCCGGGGGACGGTCCGGTTCCGGTGCGGATCTGTACGCGAACGCGCCGACCGTGCCGTTCGGCGCGGGCGGGAGCGCCGGTGGCGACGGCCGCACCGGTGGAGAGACAGGCGACGGCGACCCGGCCGCCCCCGCCGCACCCGACGCGGACGGCCTGGCCGCCGTCATCGCCGCGGCGGCCGGTCCCTTCGTACCCGGAGGACATCTGCCGCCCGACACCGACTTCTTCGACGCCGGCGGCACCTCCGTGGGCGCCGTGGAACTCGTCGCGGCGCTGGAGGACGAGCTGGGCATGGAGATGGACCTCGACGAGGTGTTCGCCGACGCCCGGCCGCGCAGCCTCGCCCTGCGCTGGCTGGCGACGGCGGGAGCCACGGCGACCCTCTCGGCCCCGGGTGCGCCGGCGACACCGAAGACATCGACGACACCGACAACCGGACGGGCCCCGGCCCCGGCGGTCGACACGATCGGCGGCGCACCGGGCCCGGACACCTTCTCGCCGTCCGCCCCGGGATTCAGCCCTGCCGTCGTCCCGGGTTCCCGTCCGGCCCCGGCGACGGACGCCCCGCCCATCCCGTCGACCGGGACCCCGCCCGAGGTCGCGCCCGCCGCGCGGACCACCGGTGGCGGTGCCCCGTACCCCACGGCCCGCCGCGAGGACCTCGACCAGATCCTCGCCGACCTGTCGCTGGCCGACCGCCTGCCCTGGACCGGTTCGCCCGAGCCCGTGCCGCCCCGCCGGATCCTGCTGACCGGCGCCACCGGTTTCCTCGGCAGCCATCTCCTCCTCGATCTGCTCAGGCACAGCGACGCGCACGTCCACTGCCTCGTGCGCGCGGCCGACGAGGAGGCGGCCACGGCCCGCCTCGGCGAGGCGCTGAAGAGCCACCGGCTGCCCTGGTCCGCGGAGATCCGCCGCCGGGTGACGGTGCTCCCCGGAGACATCAGGCGTCCGCACCTCGGCCTGTCCGACGACACCTGGAACCAGCTCGCCCGCGAACTGGACAGCATCGTGGGCGTGGCCGCGGCCGTGGACTTCCTGCGCGGCTACCAGTCACTGCGGCAGAGCAACGTCATCGGCGCGTTGACCCTGGCCGAGCTGGCGGCCACCGGGCCGCCCAAGCCGCTGCACCACATCTCCTCGATCGCGGTCTTCAACGAGGTCGGCATCACCTCCATGGGGGAGGACGACCCGCTCGCCCATGTCGACCGCCTCGTCGCGGGCTACGACCAGACCAAGTGGGCCGCCGAGGTCGCCCTGCGCCGGGCCCGCGACCACGGTCTGATCGTCACCGCGATGCGTCCGGGAGGCATCGGGGGCCACACCAGGACGGGTGCCCACAACCCGCAGGACCTCAGCAGCGGCCTCATCTCGGCCTTCGGCCGCTTCCGCACCGTGCCGGCCTTCCACCGTCTGAACGCGGCCCCGGTGGACTGGGTGAGCCGGGTCGCCGCCGCCGTCGTCTGCGAACCGGACGCCTGGGGATTCGACTACAACCTGACCGGTGTCCCCAACACCCTCGACGACGTCGTCCGGGACATGGCGTTCGGCGGGATGCACGTGCGCGTACAGGACTGGGACGAATGGCGCACCGACGCCCTGGCCCGTCTGGAAGCCGAACCGGTTCCCGAACTCGGCTTCCTGGCACGGGTGTTGCGCAGCCCCACCGCCCTCAAGCTGTGCGAGGCGACCCTGAAGGGGCCGGCGGCCACCGACGAACGCACGGCCGCGCTCGTCGAGGCACTCGGACTGCGTCCCGCGACCCGCTACGACGCCCGGGCGCAGCTCCGGACGTTCGAGCGGCTTGCCCAGGACGGCCTGGCCCGGCTGCCCGGCAAGGACGACCAGCCGTACCTGTGGTTCGACGAGACGACCGAGGGGGCCGTGGGACAGGTCGGCGCCGACGCCGACACCCCCTGCTCCATGGCGCTCACCCTCTCCATAGCGAGCATGTACCAGCTCGTGAAGGAGCGCCGGGTGGATGTCGGCGGCGAGTTGGCGTGCGCCGCGGTCCATCGTGCGCCGCTGCTGGTGGAACGCGGCGACGTGTGGGTCCGTCCCGAGGAGGGCATCCCGCAGCGGCACGGGATGCGCCACCAACTCCTGCGCTACCGGCTGTCGTTGCGTGACGCCGACGGAGGCCGCTGGTGGCTGGAGGGCCACAAGTACGCCCGCGCCCGACGTGACGTATGGCGCCAGACCCGCGCGCTGAGTGTCGAGATCGGCCGCGAGGGCGAGCCGGCCCACCTCGTCGGCGAGCTCGTCGTGCCCGCGGACAGCTACGTACGCGACCAGATCGACGGCATCAAGGTGGACCCGCGGCTGACCGGCCCGGAGAAGCGCGCCGCCAAGCTGACCTGGCTCGCCTGGTTCGGCGCGGAGATGGGCCGCGGACTGCTCGGCCCCTTCACCCGCGCCGCCGCGGACCTCCTCGACCTGCGCCGCACCCTGACCCCCTCGGAGCGCCACCGATGATCCTCAGAGCCACCAACTCCCGCACCAGGAAGCCGATCCGCAAGGTCAGGACGGGCACGGCCCTGCGGCCGCTGCGCCACCGCCTCGACCCGGCGCGGGTCGAGGAGATCCCCTTCACGGCCAAGGACGGCGTCCGCCTCGGTCTCACCCGCGTCGACAGCGGAGAGCGGGACCGGCCCGCCGTGCTGCTCCTGCACGGGCACACCGCCTCCGCCGACATGTTCCTGCTCCCCGAGACCCGCAACCTCGTCGACGTCCTGCTCGACGACGGCTACGAGCCCTGGCTGCTCGACTGGCGGGGCAGCTGCCGTCTCCCCTACAACGAGACCGGCCAGAGGTACACGTACGACGACGTCGCGCTGTACGACATCCCCGACGCCGTCTCCCGTGTCCGCGAACGCATCGGCGACCGGCCGCTGTTCGTGGTCGCCCACTGCATCGGCTCCCTCGCCCTGTCGCTGAGCATGACGGCGGGACTGGTGCCGGGCCTCGCGGGCGTCGTCTCCCAGGGCGTGTTCCTGACGCCGAAGCTCGCGGGACGCACCTCGCTGCGGATGACGGTGGCGGGCGAGCTGCTGAAGAACCGGATCGACCACATCCCGGTCGACTTCCGCAAGGTGGGCTTCCGGTCGAAGTACACGCCTCTGTTCGCGCTGGCCTCCCGCGGGGCGGGCTGCCCGGACCCGACCTGCCAGATCCTCCACAACTCGGCCTGGGGCTCGGGCGCTTCGCTGTTCCTGCACGAGAACCTGTCCGAGGCCACCCACGACCGCCTCGCCGAGCTTCTCGGGCCGGCGCCCTTGTGGATCCTGCCGCACCTGCGCCGCATCGAGCTGGCCCGCAGCGTCGTCCGCTGGCACGACACCGACCACCGCTACCGCGCGCTGCCGCCCAACGCGCTGGACGCGGCCGACCGCATCGACACCCCGGTGCTGCTGCTCACGGGCAGCGAGAACGGGCTGTGGCTGGACTCGCAGAAGCTCTGCCACGAGGTGCTGGCACACCGACGGCCCCAACTGGACGTGTCGTACACCGAGATCCCCGGCTACGGCCATCTGGACACGTTCCTGGGCCGGGGCGCCGCCCTCGACGTGTTCGGACACATCCTCGAATTCCTCGGCGAACGACGGTGACCGCGGCC
This sequence comes from Streptomyces sp. NPDC002580, assembly GCF_042889485.1. Classification (NCBI taxonomy): domain Bacteria; kingdom Bacillati; phylum Actinomycetota; class Actinomycetes; order Kitasatosporales; family Streptomycetaceae; genus Streptomyces; species Streptomyces sp. NPDC002580. Next base: position 39,165 of record NZ_JBIAQZ010000017.1, read on the forward strand.
CCGCCGCCGGATACCGTACCGATCAGTAACCGGACCGCACTCCTGGAGGCCCCATGCCGCAGCTCGAAGTCGACGGCGCCACGCTGAGGTACGACGACGAGGGCCCCCGCGACGGCGACGGTGTGCCCCTGGTGTTCATCCACGGCTGGACCGCCAACCGGCACCGCTGGGACCATCAGGTGGACCACTTCGCCCAGAAGCGGCGGGTCGTACGACTGGACCTGCGCGGGCACGGGGAGAGCGACGGGTCGGGGCGGCGGACCGTGGCGGAGCTGGCCGGTGACGTGCTCGCCGTCCTCGACCATCTGGAGCTCGACCGGTTCGTCCTCGTCGGCCACTCGATGGGTGGCATGATCGCGCAGACCCTGACCCTCGCCCACCCCGAGCGGGTCGAGCGGCTGGTGCTGGTGAACTCGATCAGCCGGATGACGTACAGCCGGGGGAGGGGCCTGCTGATGGCGGTCTCCACCAAGGTGCCGTTCAAGCTGTTCGTGGCCGCCAACATCCAGCGGGCCTTCGCACCCGGCTACCCGCGCGAGAAGATCCGCGAGTACGTCCGGACCTCGGCGGACACCCCGCGCGAGGTGGTCATGACGTGCTACGGCGCCATGCGGTCGTTCGACGTCTTCGACCGCCTCGGGGAGATCAGCACCCCCACCCTTCTGGTCCACGGCTACCACGACATCCAGTTGCCCGTTTCGCAGATGCTGCGGATGGCGAAGGCCTACCCGGACGCCGTGGTGCGGATCGTGGACGCCGGCCACGAACTGCCCGTGGAGAAGCCCGCGGAACTCACCACCGCGATCGACCGGTTCGTGACCGACCGGCCTTGACCTCCTCGCCGGCCTGAAGGCTCGGGACCCCGAGGGACGTGAGGCCGCGGACCCGTGAGGCCGCGGACCGGTGGCAACCCCCGTTCTGGGTCCGTCGGCGGGGCGAGTATGCCAGGGACAGGGACAGGGGCAGGGACAGGGGCGAGGGCAGGGACAAGGGCGGGGCGGGGGCGCAGCCATGGGGGGCGGGTGCGGTATGAATTCGGATGTGAACGATCAGACGCAACCCGCGACCGTTCGCGTGTTCATCGCCCTCGCCCCGCCTGACCACGCGAAAGAAGAACTGGCCCGGGAACTGCGACCCGCCTACGGCACGCACCCGCACGTGCGATGGAACCGCGTCGAGGACTGGCACATCACCCTGGCGTTCCTGGGGGAACTGCCGGTCGCGACGGTTCCGCTCCTGCGACCGGCTCTCGCCGGACTGGCGGCGGAGCACCGACCCGTGCGCCTGGCACTGCGGGGCGGCGGCACCTTCGACGACCGCGTGCTGTGGACCGGGATCGACGGTGACCTCGACGCCCTGCACGCGCTCGCCGCCGATGTGCGAACCACGGTCAAGAACTGTGGAGTCGTCTTCGAGGAACGACCCCTTCGCCCCCATCTGACACTGGCCCGTGCCCGCAGAGGAGACCCGACCTCGGCGGGGGAGATCGCCCGCGGGCTCGCCGGGTTCGCCGGTCACCCGTGGCCCGCCGAACGGCTTCACCTCGTCGGCAGCAACTTCGGCCGCAGCAGCGGACCGATCCACTACCGCGACATCGAGTCCTGGCCCCTCGGCAGGGCGAACTCGCCTCGAACGTGAAGGTCCACCGCGCCCGGAGCGGAGCGACGGCTTCGAGCCGTGCCACCGTTTCGACGGAGGTGGGCGCAGACGGCGTCGAGCAGCGGCCGGTGTCCCCTCGCGTCCGGCCGGCCCGTCTCGTTGATCCCACCGGGTTCCGCGTCGAGGGCGCCGGGTAGGGCGTCCTTGGACAAGTGACCGAGTCTCGGGGGGCGTCGTATGGGACGGACAGGGCGGAAGTGGACCTGGCGGGTGACCGGCGGGTTCGCCCTGCTGTGGCTCATGGGGAGCCTGGCCGTGGTCTGGCTGCTGTTCGGCGCCCGACTCGCGGCGCTGACCGGCGTCGCGGGGCCGACCGGCACCTTCGTGGTCACCGACTGCTTCGAGGGGCTGGAGGAGACCGAGACCCACTGCCGCGGAAAGTACACGCCGTCCTTCGCGTCCTCCTCCGCCGAGGCGACCGTGGCGCGGCCGATGCTGCTCCGCTCCGCCTCCGGTGACTTCAAGCCGGGCACCCGGCGTGACGTCCGAGTCGTCGGCGACGTGGTCTTCGAGCCCTCACCGTCCTCCGCCGCCGAATATGTCACCTTCGCCGGCTGGACGGCCGTCACCCTCGGACTGCCCGGCCACTGGCTCCTCACCTCGGCCCGCCGAGGACGTCTCCTCGGCGGTGAGCGGTACGTCTTCGTCTGGCTCGTCTCCCTCTTCGGTGCCATCGCGCTCGGCATCCTCGCCTTTCCGGCGACCTGGCTCCTGGTGGCCTTCCAGGGGTAGGGACCACCTTGTCTCTCGTCGCGTGATCGCTCACGTTCAAATGTCCTTGTGTGTAAGCAAATTGATAGAACGTCACAAGATTCGGGCTGCTGCTCGGTACGGGACCCCTTGCCCCGCAGGCGTCGAGCCGATCCCATGGGTGGTCGCGTGGGCCACCCGCTGATCGCATGTCCGGGGCCTGTTTCCGGCCCGGCCGATCGTGGGTGCCGCCCCTCGCTGAGACCGAGCGATGTACACGAGCGGGACCGGTCGGCGTCGTCCGTGCGATCGCCGGAAGAGTCACCTGTCGTGAGCTTGCTGTGTTCAACCCGTGAGGAATTGACGGGAGTTGTGAAAGGCGGCGAGAATGCGCCTCACTTCGCTGTGTCTGTAGAGAGCGAAGTGACGTGAGTGACACGGGCGACCAATCTTTGTCGGCCATGTGTTCATGGCCCCGTCCGTGTGAACCGCTCGCACTCTGCCACCTCCCACACCTTGACCCTTACAGAGGCTCATCTTGTCGCGTTCGCATCAATCAAGGATTCTGGCCGCTCTCGCGGCAACGGCTTTCGCCGGTGCCGTCCTCCCCCTCGTCGGGGCGGGAGCCGCGAGTGCCACGTCGTCCGGCGACTGCCGGTCCGCCACGGTGCAGTACCGCATCGTCGACGCCGACGGCAAGCCCGTGGGCGCGGACTGGTCCTCCCAGGGCGGGTTCCACCAGTGGGACGCCGCTCCCGGAGCGGTGGAGGTCCGGCTGGCCAAGGGCCAGGACGTCGGTGAAGGGTGCAAGTACCCCGTCTCCCTCGCCGAGTACACCGCCGAGGGACCGAGCTGGGTGACCTCGGGCCACCAGACGCTGGTCGACAAGGCCACGGTCTACCTCACCGCCGAGGATGTCGCGGACTCGGCCGACGCGAAGCAGACCTGGCAGAAGCTGAAGGTGGGCTCGCCCGACTGCTTCGGCCAGATCGACCTGTACGGCGACGACGTCTCGTACGACGGAAAGACCGGCGACGGGCACGGCCCCCTCCCGTACCAGCCGGACGGCGTCAACACCCCGTACCACCTGATAGCCGCCTGGAACGGCGGCGAGAAGCCGTGCGCCCCCGAGGCGTCGGACTCGCCCACGCCGTCGTCGTCCACCCCCGCCACGCCCGGGACCCCGGAGGCCAGCGAGCCGCCCGCCGACGCGTCGACCCCGGTTGCCACGCCCAAGCCGTCGAGCACGCCGACCACGACCTCGGACGTGCCCCCGCTGACGTCGACGCCGCCCGCCACCCCGGCGCCGTCGCCCAGCGACAGCGGTCCCCCGCTGGCCGAGACCGGTGCGAACGGTTCGCTCGGCCCGATCGCCGGAGGTGCGGCCCTGGTGCTCGTCGCCGGAGCCGGTGCGCTCGTCGTCTCCCGCCGGACGCGTCGCTCCTGACGCAGGCGACGGGGCCGCTTCCGTGCCCCGGCGCGACCTCGCAGCTCCGCCCGCGCGGGACCGGCGCTCGCCGCGTCGGCCGGCGGGCGGAGCTGTCACGACGGTCACGGTAGTACCTGCAGGGCCCGTTCCCAGTCGATGGGGACGGGCCCTGCAGGTATCCCGGAGAGGCCGTCCTGTCCCGGCTGATGCCGCCGCCTGGACACGAGCGGAAACGGCCGGGTGCGGCACCACCGCGGGTGCGGCTCGTGTCCGGCACGCGCGGGTCCCCTCGGTCGGCGCATCCACGAAGCGCACGTCACGCCGCACGCGTGCGAGCACGACAGGACCGCCGTCGTCTTGCGAGGGCACGGTTCGCGGCGGACCCGCACACGGCGGGCGCGACTGCGGGGGACCGTGGGCCGACAGCGGCGCGGTCCGGCCGCGCCTGCCGCCCGCTCGTCCCTCAGGCCGGCAGGCGCGGCACGCTGTCGATCAGGCGGCGGGTGTACGGGTGCTCAGGGGCGCCCAGCACCTGGTGGGTGTCGCCCTGTTCGACCAGACGGCCGCGCTCCAGTACGGCGGTGCGTTCGCACAGCGAGGCGACGACCGACAGGTCGTGGGAGACCATCACCAGGGTCAGCTCCCGCTCCTCCTTGAGCTCGGCGAGCAGGTCGACGACCTTGACGCGGGTCGTGACGTCGAGGGCGCTGACGGGTTCGTCGGCGAGCAGCACGCGCGGGTCGCAGACGATGGCGCGGGCGATCGCGATGCGCTGGCGCTGGCCCCCGGAGAACTCGTGGGGGTGGCGGGTGGCGGCGTCGGCGGGCAGGCCGACCCGCTCCAGCGCGGCGGCCACCTTCGGCGCGGCGGTCGCCCGGGTGTCGATGCCGAGGGAGCGCAGCGGTTCCGCGACGATCGCGGCGACGCGCCGGCGCGGGTCGAGGGAGGAGTACGGGTCCTGGAACACGCACTGGACGCCGCGCCGGAAGCGGCGCATCTGCCGCCGGTCGCGCGGGGTCAGCACCTCGCCGTCGAAGCGGACCGTTCCCGCCGTGGGGCGGGCGAGTCCCAGGAGCAGGCGCAGCAGGGTGGTCTTGCCGGCCCCCGACTCGCCGACGAGCGCGAGGGACTGGCCCTGCTCGACGGTGAGGGACACGTCCTGTACGACGTCGGCGGCCGCGCCCCGGTAGCGCACGGCCACGTCCGACAGTTCCAGTACGGGTGTCATCGCGCGCTCCTCAGGGCCAGGGCGGACTCCAGCTTGCGGGCGCCCGAGACGAGCGCCTTCGTGTACGCCGCCCGGGGTGCGCCGACGACGTCCAGGACGGGGCCTTCCTCGACGGCCCGGCCGTCCTTCATCACCAGGGCGCGGTCGGTCACCTTGGCGATGACGGCCAGGTCGTGGCTGACGAACAGCACGGCCATCTCCCGTTCGCGCACGAGGGTGTCGAGGAGTTCCAGCATCTCGGCCTGCACGGACACGTCGAGCGCGGTGGTGGGCTCGTCGGCGATGAGCAGACGTGGCTCGCAGGCGAGGGCCATGGCGAGGGCGACGCGCTGGCGCTGGCCGCCGGAGATCTCGTGCGGGAAGGCGCGGGCGATGCGCTCGGGTTCGGGCAGCCGTACCCGGAGGAGCGCTTCCGTGACGGCGGTGCGCAGGTTCCGGCCCCTGAGGCCGGTGCGGCGGGCCAGGGGCTCGGCGATCTGCCGGCCCACCCGCATCAGCGGGTCGAGGGCGGTCAGGGGCTCCTGGAAGACCACGGCCGCGTCCCGGCCCCGGACCGCGACGAGTCGCTTCTCCGGGGCACCGATGATCTGCGTACCGGCCAGTTCCACACTGCCGGTCGCGGTCATGCCGTCGGGCAGCAGACCCAGCACGGCGAGCGTGGTCAGGGACTTGCCGGAGCCGGACTCGCCGATCAGGCCGAGCCGTCCGCCGCTGTCGAGGGTGAAGGAGAGGTCGTCGACCAGGGTGCGCCCGTCGTCGGTGCGCACGGTCAGGCCGCGTACGTCGAGCAGGGTCATGTCCGCCTCCGGCGGGTCGCCGGGTCGAGGCTGTCGCGTAGTCCGTCGGCGATGAGGTTGACCCCGACGACGAGCACGACCAGCAGGATGCCCGGGGCCAGCGCGCCGGCCGGGGCGGTGGTGAAGGTGGCCTGGGCCTCCTGGAGCATGCGGCCCCAGGAGGCGTTGGGCGGCGGCGCGCCGAGGCCGAGGTAGGACAGCCCGGCCTCCGCGAGCACGGCCAGGCCGAACTGGAGGGCCAGGTTGACGACGAGGGTGGGCCAGATGTTCGGCAGGACGTGTCCCACGACGGTCCGCGGCCAGGAGGTGCCCGAGGTGCGGGCGGCGGTGACGTAGTCCTGGGCCAGGACCCGCTTGGCGAGGATGCGCACCAGGCGGGCGACGATCGCGCTCTGGGCGAGGCCGATCGCGAGGACGGCCGAGCCGAGGGTGGCCGAGCGTGCGGCGACGACGAGCATCGCCAGCAGCAGGGTCGGGAACGCGATGAGGATGTCGAGGAACGCGGCGAGGGTGTCGTCGAGCCAGCCCTGCGCGAACGCGGTGAGCACTCCGAGGGTGACGCCGACGAGCGAGGCGATCAGGACCGAGCCGAGGCCGGCCTCGACGGCGATGCGGGAGCCCGTCATCAGCTGGGCGAACAGGTCCCGGCCCAGCTTGTCGGTGCCGAGCAGGTGCCCGTCCCCGGGACCCGCGAGCCGGCCGCCGGAGGTGTCGTCGGCGCCGTACGGCAGCCAGACGAGCGAGACGACGGCGATCAGCGCGATCAGCGCGGTCAGCGTGCAGCCGGCCAGCAGGGTGACCGAGCGCGGGCCGCGGACCGCCGTGGGCTTGCGCAGGACGTCCGTGTACGTCAACGGGCACCTCCTGAGAGACGGCCGCGCAGCCGCGGGTCGATGATCCGCTGGACCAGGTCGGCGGTGAAGCCGATGACGAGGACGGCGAGCGTGGACACGAACAGGACGCCCTGGATCACCGGGTAGTCGTGCTGGGCGATGCCGGTGGCGAGCAGCGAGCCGAGGCCCGGCAGCGCGTACACCGACTCCACCACGACGGCCCCGAGCAGTGTCGAGGCGAGCTCGATACCGAGGACGGAGATCACCGGTACGGAGGCGTTGCGCAGCCCGTGCCGCCACATCGCCCGGGGGAAGGAGGAGCCCAGAGCCCGCGCGGTGCGCAGGTGGTCGCTGCCCAGGACGTCGAGGGTGGCCGAGCGGACGTAGCGGATGAGCGAGGCGCTCATCACCAGGGCGATGGTGACCACCGGCAGCACGAGCGAGCGCACGGCGTCGGCGGGGGCCGACCAGCCGTCCAGCGGGAAACCGCCGGACGGCAGCCAGCCCGCGTTCAGCGCGAACACGGCGATGAGGATCATGCCGAGCCAGAACACCGGGATCGCGATGCCCAGTTGGGAGACTCCGCTGAGCAGCGCGCCGTACCAGGTACGCCGCTTGTACGCGGCCACGAAGCCGACCGGTACGGCGATGACGACGGCCAGGACGAACGCGGCCAGCGTCAGCGGGAGGGTGACGTTCAGGCGGGCGCTCACCTCGGGGCCGACCGGCAGCGAGCTGACGAACGACGTGCCGAGGTCGCCGCTCGCCAGCTGCCCGAGCCAGTGGGTGAACTGCTCGGGCAGCGGCCGGTCGGAGCCGATCGAGTGGCGGGCTGCGGCGATCTGCTCCGGGCTCGCGCCCACCGAGGTGAGCGCGTTGGCCGGATCACCGGGCAGCAGGCGCAGCAGGACGAACAGCACCACGCTCGCCAGGGCCAGCGAGACCAGCAGGAAGGCGAAGCGGCGCAGGAGATAGCGCCCCATCAGCCCTGCTTCTTGATGTCGTAGGCGTAGAACTGCGAGTTGAGGCCGTTGAGCGGGTAGCCGGAGAGCTTGCTGCTCGCGACGACGATCTGCGGGTACAGGTACAGCCAGTCGCTGGCCGCGTCCTTCGCCGTCTGCCGGTTGACCTTCTTCAGCAGCTCGGTCTGCTCGGCGGTCGAGGAGGCTTCCTCGGCCTGCGCCACCCACTGGGTGACCTGCTTGTTGTCGTAACCCCAGTAGAAGTCGGGGTTGCCGTACCAGACGAGGTCACGGTCGTTGACGTGCTCCTGGAGCGTGGCCGTGAAGTCGCGGTTCTTGTAGACCTTCGTGTACCACTCGTCCGGCGTGATCGTGTTGATCTTGACGGTGATGCCGACCTGGGCGAGCTGCGACTTGATGAAGGTCGCGGCCGTGGGGTGCGGGTCGTAGTTCGGGGTGTCGAGGGTGAAGGAGAAGCCCTTGGCGTAACCGGCCTCGGCGAGCAGCTTCTTGGCCCGGGCGACGTCGTGGGCGTTGACCTCGGTGAGGTCCTCGTACCAGGGGTCGGTGGGCGGCACCATCGAGCCGACGAGCTTGCCGTAGCCGCCCCAGACGGACTCGAGGAGCTTCTTGTCGTCGATCGCGGCCGAGACGGCCTGACGGACCTTGACGTCGGTGAACGGCTTGGCCTTGTCGTTGAAGGCCAGCAGCAGCTTGGTGGTGGAGTCGCCGTCGTTGACCTTGTAGTTCTGGTTGCTCTTGAACTGGTCCAGGGCATCGGGCGACTGCTCGCTGGTGACCACGTCGACGGCGTTGGTCAGCAGCGCGTTGTTCAGCGCGGTGGCGTCCTTGTAGTAGTGGAAGACGACCTGCTTGTTCGCGGCGGCGTCGCCCCAGTAGCCGGCGAAGCGGTTCAGGCTCAGCGCGGAGCCGCGGGTCCACTTGGCGAGGGTGTACGGGCCGGTGCCGTCCTCGCTCGTCTTCAGGTCCTTCGCCTCGGAGTTGATGATCCAGACATAGGAGAGGTTGTAGACGAAGGAGATCGACTTCTGGGACAGCGTGACCTTGACGGTGTGCGCGTCCGGGGTGGCGATGTCCTTGATGACCTCGAGGTTGCTCTTGCGGGCCGACTGCGAGTCGTCCGCGAGGACCTTCTCCAGGCTGTACTTGACGTCGGCGCTGGTGAGTTCCTTGCCGCCGTGGAACTTCACGCCGCCGCGCAGGGTGAAGGTGTAGGTGAGTCCGTCCGGGCTCGCCTTGTAGTCCTGGGCGAGGAGCTTGTCGACCTTGCCGTCGTCGCCGAGCCGGAACAGGCCCTCGTACACGTTGCCGTTGAGGGCCTCGGTGACGCCCTGGCCGCCGCCGGCGGTGTTGTCGAGGTTCTGCGGCTCGTACAGGGAGCCGATGTTGACGGCGGCGTTCTTGTTCCAGCCGCCGCCCGAGGCGCTCTTGGCGCCGGAGCCGCCGCAGGCGGTGAGCGCGACGGCGAGGCCGGCGGTGGTGGCGGTGACGTAGAGGGTCGACTTGTCGAGTCTCATGATTCGGGGCGCTTTCGTGCGGGGCGAAAAAGGGGAGGTCTGCGGATCGGCCCGTGCCGATCGGCCGGTCGTCCTGATCGGTCGGTGGCGACCGGTGGTGCTGATCGGTCAGTGCTGCGCGAGGAAGCCGTCGCGGAAGATCGGGCGCTTCTCGCCGGCCTGGACCGGCAGGTGGAAGCGGTTCTGCCGCGGCGGCATCGGACAGTTGTACTGATCGGAGAATCCGCAGGGCGGCACGAAGGCCCGGTTGAAGTCCAGGACGACGCGGCTGTCGTCGTCGGCGCGCCCGACGAACAGGAAGCGGCCGGCGCCGTAGGTGGTGTCCCCGTTGGTGGGGTCGCCGAAGACGAGCAGCAGGGTGCCGTCGTCGTCGAAGGCGCTGAGGGTGTACTCGCGGCCGTCGACGCTGAGGGTGATGTCCCCCGGGACCACGAGGTCGCGGGTGCCGCCGTTGTCCCGGAGGTGCTCGAAGGCGATCCGGCGGGCACCGGGCACGGGGGAGTACGTGGCTTCCAGGACCCAGGCCGGGTCGTACGGGAATGCCTCGACGCCCTCGAAGTGGCGGATGGAGGGCGAGTCCGCGTCCCAGAAGCGCAGGCCGTGTTCCGGGGCGCCGGTGACGAGGTCGGTGCGCCGCAGCGTGGTGACGGTCACGGTGTCCGGCTGTCCGGCGCGGGCCGCGTCGACGTCGGGTTCCTCGCCGGCCGGCAGCCAGCGGGTCTCCACGAGGGCGAGGTTTCCGGTCGGCGCGGGGAGCGCGCGCAGGCGCTCGGCACGCCAGGCGTTCCAGTCCTCCCCGGGGCCTGCGGGGGTCGGGACGGCGGGGGACAGGGACACGGCGGACTCATTCGGCTAGGAGGGGACTGGCATCACGGACCGTATTTCGATGGCCAAAGCAAGCTCTTTATCAACCATAAGGATGCCTAATGTCAAACCTCCATCTCGGCAGGCGAGACAAGCCGTCTCGCCATCACCATCCGAGACTGACCAGCAATCATTACGCACAGTGATCATCCGGTGCGGTCAGGCTGATGGCGATCACGGCGCGAGATGAGCGGTCACGAAGTCGACGCACCCGCCGCACCGCCCGACGAGGGCACGGGCTGCCGGCGAGCCGCGACGAACCGGCAGGCTTCCCCGGAGGGCGGGGACCTCGCCAGGTCCGATCCCCAACGCTCTTGACGCGTAAGCCGGTCGGGGAAACGCCCCGGCGGGCGGCGCCCGAAACCCGTCGGACCGGATCGACGATCTCCGAACGGATCACGCTCACCCCGGGACGGACGCGCGCCCCTCTCGCATGGCGCTGTCCACGACCGGGCGTCACCAGCGCGCCCCGCTCGCCCGCGGCCCCGCCGACGCGGAGCGTGACGCGGACACCCTTCCGGGAACCTTCCAACCTCTGGGGAAAGCGTGAATCCCCGTTCTCAAGCCGCCGGGATCAGCGACAGCGCCTCGTTCAGGTGGTGCTCGGCGATCCCTCGCATGAACTCCCGGTCGGGGAAGTCCCCGTCGAGCAGGCGCAGCGGGCCGGCTGTGAGTGACAGATGCTGGGTGAGTCTGTAGAGCGCGAGACGGTCCTTGTCGAGGCTCTCCACGGACAGTCGCCGATACTCACCGCGGGCATGGCGGAGACGGAGAAAGACGTGCTCCCACTCGACGTCGAAGTACAGAAGGTTCTCGATGTCGATCAGGACGGGGCGGCCGTCGCGGTCGACCAGGACGTGGTCCAGGCCCAACTCGCCGTGGACGACGGAGTGCTCGGCGCGCGGCCGCACCGCCGCGGTCAGTTGACGCAGCCGCACCTCCAACTGGGCGCGGGCGTCGGCGATCCTGTGGTCGCGCGCGGCCGCTTCGCCGAGACACCGCAGCCCGAAGACGAGCGCCGCCTGCTCGCACGAAGCCGAACGCGACGTGCCGCCCCCGTCGATCAGAGCCACCTTGCCGAAGGACGGCGCCCGGTGACCGCGCATCGTCGCCAGACTCTCGACGAGGCGTGTCATGGTCGGCTCCGCGGCGCGCGGGTCGCGGGCGCGCAGGTCCATCAGATTCTCGCCGGGCACGTCCTCGACGATCGCGAGGTCGGCCGGGTAATGGGTGCGGTCACGGTCGACCAGGTGGATCTCGAGGACCCGGACACCCAGCGCTCCCAGCCGCGCGTGCGCGGCCTCGAACAGGTCGAGCCCGGCGCCGGGTGAGAACGGGTCGGCCAGGTCGCCGTCCTGCTCGGTGGCCGGCCAATAGTTCTCGGAGTCCTCCCACAGATAGGCGATCGCCGTCGTGGCGTCGTCCATCGTCAGCCGGTAGACCCCTTTCGTCGTGCCGCCCGCGAGACGCTCGACGCCCTCCAGCCGTCGCCCGCCACCCAACGCGGCCCGTGCCGCACCCGCCAACTGAACCAGCGTCACCTGTTTGGGTGCCACACCCAACCGCCCTCCGCGCCCCGACGACTCGGGCACCCTACGCGAGTCGCCGATCAAGGCCGAACGAATTGTTCCGAAGGCGGCCTGCGAGATTCCAGAACAGCGGCCAGGTGCCACACCTCTGTACTCGCACGTCCTGACATCAATGATTCCTGACCCACGCCCCGCGGTGGGTGACACCGGGTCGTGATCCCGCTCGGTACGGCCGACTGCCGTGCCGCTGCCGGCGGGGAGTGCCATGATCGGCGGCATGGGAGTTCCCTTCGTCTGCCACGCCACCGCTGACGCCGGTCGCGTCGCGTCGTACCGGTGCGGGGCGGCATGAACAGTGATCGCGAGCGGGACGCGGACCTCGCGCGGGCGATACGACTGCGTGAACAGGGGCGGGCCGCCGAGGCCCGCGAGCGATTGTCGGCACTGGCGGAACGCCATCCGCAGGATGCCGAAGTCGCCTATCAGACCGCGTGGACGCACGATGTGCTCGGTCTGGAGCGCGAGGCCGTCCCGTTCTACGAACAAGCCTTGAGCCGTCCGGGGCTGACGGAGGAAGACCGCCACGGGGCCTTCCTCGGACTGGGGAGCACCTATCGCGTGCTCGGTCGTCACGAGGAGTCGCTGCGGACACTGCGCCGCGGGCTGGACGAGTTCCCGCACGATCCGGCCCTGCAGGCGTTCCTGGCCATGGCCCTGTACAACAACGGCGAAGGCCGTGAGGCCGTACGGACCCTGCTGAAGGTACTGACGGCCACCAGCGACGACCAACGGATGCAGGCGTACCGGCCTGCCATCGAGCACTACGCCGACGACCTCGACGGCACGCATTAGCGGGCGCGGCACCGCACCTTCGTCGGGCAGGGGGAGTTGTCGCCGACAGCACTACGCCCGGCCGCTCACACGGGCGGTTCCGTCCCCGCCTGCTCGCTCACCATGTACCGCGCGTACCAGTCCGGCCAGTCCGGGTCCTCCGCGCCGGTGCGCGCCTCGTGCTCGCCGTGCGCCGACGCGGCGCGCCGCAGTGCGCTCGCCAGGTCGTCGGCCGATCCGAACGACGTGGTCGCCGGGTCCAGCCGTCCCGGAAGCCGCGTGGTGATCTCCTGCAGGAGCCAGCCGTTGCCGTCCGGATCACTGAACGACAGGAAGGAGCCGTAACTGCCGCGTTCGGGAGCAGGACCGGGCACCCGGGAGTCGGTACCCGCGTGGTGGAAGACGCCCCCCGCGTCGTGAAACACCTCGCTCGGCTCGGCGCCGCCCCGAAGCAACTCGTCGCGGGCGGCTTCGATGTCGTCGACGACCAGGTGCAGTCCGCGAGCCGAACCCGGGGCCTGTTCGGTGACCGAGCTGCCGAAGATGACCGAAGCCGGGGAACCCGGAGGAGTCACCTGCACGACCCGGAAGTCCCCGTCCGTGGCGACGTCCGCGTCGAGTCTCCAGCCCAGTGCCGTGTAGAAGTCCTTGGCGCGGTCGACGTCGGACACCGGCACCACGACGACCTCGAGCTTCATGTCCATGCTTGTTCTCCTCTTCTCGGTCCCCCTTGTCGGTTCCTCTTCTCACCCCCCCGGAAGGGGGGCCGACCGATCCGCGACCTGGCGCGCCGGACCGAGCGCTGTCGCCGACCGCGGCATGTGCCAGGGCCGGCGCGGCGGGGAGTCAGTGCGCGACGAGTTGCTGGCCGCCGTCGATGTCGTAAGTGGCGCCGGTGAGGGCATCGTTAGCCATGATGTGCAACGCGAGGGCGGCGACGTCGGCCGGCCCGACCACCCGGCCGATGGGCAGCGTCCTCCTCAACTCTTCACGCCGGGCTTCGAGTCGGTCGCCCAGCAGGGAGGCCGACAGTGGGGTGTCCACGAACCCGGCCGCGATCAGGTTCACTCGGACAGGAGCGATCTCCAGTGCCAGGTTGGCGGTCAGCGCGGGCAGTGCCGCGGTGAGAGCGCCCGTCACGGCCATCCCGAGGGCAGGGCGTCGGCCGCCGGTCCCCCCGATGAACAGCAGCGTTCCCCCGGCTCTGACCTTCTCCCGGCTCGCTCGCGCCACTGCCAGGACCATCGCGATCCGCCCGCCGAAGTCGTATCCGGCCTTGGCGAGGTCGAGTTCGGCGATGGGTGTGTACGACGGGCTGCCCGCCGTGACCATCACATGGTCGACGCGTCCGGGGAGTCCTCCGATGAAGTGCTCCAGGCGTTCGACGTCCAGGGCGTCGAACGCTGCTGTACTCAGCGGGCGCAGTTCGTCCGCGGCCCGCTCGAGGCGCCCGGCGTCGCGCGCCACGAGGATCAACTCGCCGTCGGCTGCACGCACTTGTCGCGCGGTCTCCAGGCCGATGCCCGCGCTCCCTCCCACCACCACGACCGTCTGCCCGGCGAACCGTCCTGCTGTTCCACCGGTTTCTGTATCGGTCCCGCTCACAGGGGTCACCACTTTCGGAACACGGTTTCCGTCCACACGGTGATCGTCGCTTCGAACCTCGGGTTCGGCCCCTGCGGAAGGGTCGGTGGAAGGGTCGGTGGAAGGTGCCTACCGCGTTCGGCCGCGTGCACCTCGTCCGACCGTCACACCCTGGGGCCGAGCCGATGGCGTCGACCGTCACGCCCGCGCACTTCTCCCCGCGGCCGGCCGACGCGCGTTTCAGTCTGTCACTCGCTCGGCTGGACGGCATCCGCTCCGCAGGCCGGGCTGACGGTATCCACGTTATTCTGGGCGAATCGGGATCAATCCTTCGACCCTCGGTCGGAGGATCAGGGCCGCTGCCGGGTCTTCTGCCGGGTCTTCGCTCAGGCGGAACGCCGACGGCGGAGTGTGTCGAGCCACGGCGGTGGGCTTCCGCCCGGGCGGGTGCTGAGCAGAGTTTTCCTGCCGGTGACTCGATGCCCTCCTACGTGCCCGATGGCATGTCGCCGGCGTCAGCGACCGGCGTTTTCGACATGAGAGGTCTACAGATGCCGAACGACTCGGTTGCGCGCTTTCTGGCGGCCCTGGGTCCTGAGGACCGCAAGTCAGTCGGTTCCATGTCCGGGGAGGAGCAGAGCCGTCTCGCCTCAGCCTGGGAGCGGGAGTTGGAGGAGGACGACGAGTTGGACGTCCTCGACGAGTTGTCCCCACCGGAGGCGGAGGCCGAGGCGGCTCGTCGCGTTCTGGGCCAGGAATCCGCCTAGAGACCACCACGAAAACGAGGCACGGGTGCGGTCGGCCTGCCGGGCGACCGGTGCCGGGTGCTGCCGGTGCCCGCTGCCCGGGTGACGATTGTCGGATGCGGATCGCAGGATCACCGGATCGCGGGCGTCGGCCACGCCTCGCCGCCGTGCGTCCGAGAGAGGATGAGATGGAGCTGGGGTCGGGGGCGGGGTTTCGTGTGCGGCGCGTCTACGATCCGCCGGAACCGGTGGATTTCCAAAGGGTGTTGGTGGACCGCCTGTGGCCGCGCGGGCTGTCCAAGGAGCGAGCGCGACTGGACGAGTGGTTGAAGGTGGTCGCGCCTTCGAACGGCCTGCGCGTCGCCCTTCACTCCGGTGAGTTGGATTTCGCCGGCTTCGAGGGGGCCTATGAGGCGGAGCTGGACGAGCCCGAACGTGCGGAGGCTGTCGGTCACCTCCTCGATCTCGCCGACCGTGACGTTGTCACCCTCGTCACCGCCGCGAAGGAACCGGAACGCAGCCATGTCTCGGTCCTTCTCGCGCACCTGGGCCGTGAGAGGGCGCGCCGGGCCGGTCGGTGAACGGGACAAGGCCCGACCAAGGCTTGGCGCACTCTCCCGAGCGACGCCTTTTCGTCGCCCCGACCTATGAGGAACCGGGCTGGTGACGGACCGGTGACCGGACGCCTCGTCCTTGACCGAAGTGGGCCGCTCGGGGCCACCCGGGACGAGGAGCACGTCGCTGACGTGGCCGACCTGGTCGGCGGCCAGGCCGACGCTCATTCCGGTGCCCGCGACGGTGACCGCGTCGGCGTCGTCCGGGGGACCACACGTACGCGATGTGGCCGCCGAACGCGTTGGCCGTCGCGAAGACCTCGATCGGTCCGGTGACGTCGAGCAGTCGCCCGCCGGGGAAGAGCGGCACGGTCACCAGTAGCGGCGTCCGGCCGGACTTCGTGTCCTTCATCGTGGGCCTCCCGCGCCGATGGTCGCGCCCGTTGCGGACAGGTTGGTTTGGATACCGAACTCACTCGGCAGGTGGACAGTCGTTGCGCCTCCGCGTGCCGGACGGGTCCTTGTGCCGGACACGACGCCCGCTTCGATGTCCGGAGACGGGGGTGTCGTGGCGCGCGATGACCTGGGGAAGGGCCGGGATGTCGCCCTGCCTCGGGCACGAGACGTTCCGACCGGCCCCGGGGGCGGTCGGTCAGGACGAGCGACACGGGTCGTGGGCCGCTCGGTCCCAGGTGGTTCGCGGCCGTCATGGGAACCGGGATCCTCGCGGACGCGGCGGCCACGCTGCCGCGAAGCCCTTCCTGGTTGCGGGACGCCGCCACGGTGGTCTGGCAGGGGCCGCCGTGCTGCTGGTCGTACTCGTAGTCGCCTGTCTCCGGCAGCGAGAGGCCCGTGCTCACGCCGCCGGTCTGGTGCTGTCCCAGTTCATCGGGGCGCTGTCCATGGCGCTGCTCACCGTCGGGGCCGCGTCGCCCTGGTCCGCGCCGACCCCCGGTTCGAACGCGACGCTTCGGTCGGAGGCTCGCCGAGAACCGCGATGCGAACGGCCGCCGGTCACTCGCCGCAGCGACAGCGTTGTCCACCCGTGTGGAAGGATGCGCCCATGTGGGCGCGACTGCCGTTCGGGGACGAGCTACGAGCCGCGCTGGGCTCACCCAGGAACTCTCGCCGCCTGGGCAGCAGTCCGCGCTCCCGGGTGTGGCGCGTTGAACTGGCCAGGGGCCCGGCGGTGGTGAAGCAGATCGTCGACGGTCCCGACGCCGAGGAGCGGTACACCCGGGAGGTGGCCGCGCTGCGGCTCGCCGCCCGCGCCGACACGCCGGTGGTGCCCGCACTGCTCGGCATCGATCCCGACGAACGGGTGCTGGTCCTGGAGCGTCTGGACCACCAACGCCCCTCCAGCGACTGGATCGTCGACTACGCGGCGGCACTGGCCCGGTTGCATGCCACCGCCGGCCCGCAGGACGTCGGAGTGCTTCCCCGCTGGCTGGGCCCGGACCGGAGCGACATCGAATCCTTTCTCAGGCTGGCCGAGACCCTTGAGGTTCCCGTCGCGCCAGGTGTGCCCGGTGAACTCGACGACCTCGTGCACCGGCTCGACCGGGCACCGGGGCATGCCCTTCTCCATGGGGATCCGTGCCCCGGCAACGACCTGCACACCACCAACGGGATCAGGTTCATCGACTTCGAACAGGCGTCATTGGGCAGCGGACTGGTGGAGCTCGCCTACCTGCGTATCGGCTTCCCGACGTGCTGGTGTGTCACCGCGGCGGCCGCTCCACTGCTGGACCGGGCGGAGAGGGCCTACCGCACGGCATGGCACGACGCGACCGGCGGCGAACTCCACGAGGATCTGGCCGACGCGTGCGCCGGCTGGTTGCTACGAGGCGACGCACTGGTCGAACGCGCCCATCGCGGGACCACTGACCACCTGGCGCGTGTCCCGGACCGGGACTGGAAGTGGGGCACCGCGACCGCCCGGCAACGCCTCGTCCACCGACTCGGTGTCGTCAGCCGGGCGACCGCCGACCGGGCCGACCTGAGCGGCTTCGGCAGGCTCAGCGCGGACATGCGCCAACGCATGCTCGCTCGCTGGCCGAAGCTCCCACCAGTTCCGTCACAACGCCCGTAGGCGCCAGCCGGCATCCCGGATCCGCTGAGGCCCGCATCGCAACTCTTGACCATCCCCATCGCCCCTGCCGACAGAACTCGACTCTCCAGGGCATCGGTTCTCAGATCCGGTGCTCGGCTCCGGTTCCCTCAGCTTCGGTTCAGCTCGTCGTCTAGCCTCGTCTCCGTTGGAGGTGGGGATGGAGCAGGTGGTGCTCGAATCTGTCAGGTACTCCGAGGTGTGCCAGGACTGCGGCGGAGAACTGGAGTGCTGGGGAACTCAGGCCCTCGTGGGCGGCCGCTTACGGTGGGACGTCGATGTGATGTGCTCCGCCTGCGGATCCGCGGCTGCCGTGTGCGATGGCGACGTGCCGGCCGAACGGCGGGATCAGATGCTTTCCGAGCATGGACCCGCGAGGCTGCGGGTGAGCGGTCCGTCAGCCAAGGGGGTCGCCATCATGCGGGTGTTACGGGCTGAGTTCGGCATCGACCTGACGACCGCCAAGGACGTGATGCGTCGCGTGGTGAGCGGCGACCACTCGGGAACGCTGCCGGAGATGGAGCACCTGGCACGCAAGCTGACGGAATACGGCGTCAACGCCGTAGCCACGCACCCCTGACTTGCCGCTTGCCCCTGGCTGCCGCCACTCCTTGACACCGATTCGGCGCGCACTGGCCGGCGCCCGTCAATCGCCGCATCGTAGAAGGAAGTTGGGCAATACGGCACTCACCGCGCCCACGGGCCCCACCGCTTCGGTGGCAGCGGGTCCGTCAGGGCCGATGTCGGCTGGTCGGGATGCAGGCCGAGCCGCCGAAGAGCGTCGGCATGGAAGCGGACAACGAACGTACCGTGCCAGTGCCCGTCCGACCTCACGCCGCACATCAGGTCGATCCTGGTCTCATGGTCGGCGAACGGGTGCCAGTCGATGCCTCGGTCCCGCAGTCAGACCGCGGTCGGTCGACTCGGCCGCGGGCAGCCGGCGACGTTCTCGTGGCAGAAGAGAGTCACCCATGCGAAAGCCTGATCGTCCATGCCGTGATCATGCCGCAGGGCGGGAGCGACCTGCTCGGCCTTTTCCCCCACGGGCTTCGGTCGGAGCCGTTTTCGAGAATCGCCGTCAAAGGTCCGGTACCCAGTCCCAGGCCGAGTGGGACGCCTGAGAGCGTGGGTGTCGGGGGAGTGACGGTCGACTTCACCAGTACGGCCCGGCCATTGGACCCTGGAACCCTCGTGGCCACTCCCTGCGCAGGTGCTACGCCCCGTGTGACTTCAGCCGCTGCCCTGTGCGAATTGTATGATCTTTGTGCGAGGCGATTCCCAGTCCCTTGCTCGCGGAACTGTTCCCGGTCGGAGACCGACAGCGCGTGTCGTGCGGCGCGGTCCGACCGCTGCTCGACCACGACTTTCGGAGGAACCTCATGCGTCGCCCGCTGTTGCTGGTCGCCGTCACCACCCTTGTGTGTACCGGCTGTTCCACGGCCGACACCGAAAGCGACGCCAAGCCGGCGAAGTCGTCCTCGGCCCAGCAGCGGTCTGTGGTGCGGGCCGCCGTCGCGACCGTCCGTCGGGACACGGCCCGTATCGTCGAGAAGATCGAGATCGTGGGCGACGGATCGACGTACAAGCTCGCAGTCACCGGCGGATTCGATTTCGCCGGAGACCGGGGCCGTATCGCCGTCGACTTCCCCGAAGGTGGCATCAGCCATGGTGAGGAGGTCTTCGCGGGCGGCAAGATCTACATCAACAGCGTTCACGGAATCACCAAGGGCAAGTGGGGAGTCATGCCCCGGGACGAGGCGGAGGCGCACTACGCGCTGCGGGCGCCTCTCAATGATCCCGAGCATGTGCTGAAGCAGCTCTCCGCGATGCGCGAGGTCTCCCGCGAGGGCGAGGAGAGCGTCCACGGTGTGCGAACCGTTCACTACCGCGGAATGCTCGACCACGACGCGCTCACCCTGCGGATGGCGCAAGACATGCGGAAGAAGATGGACCAGGCCCGCGCCATGGTCGGCAGCGACCTGCCCGCCTTCGCGGACGCCTGGGTCGACGGCAAGGGAGCGCTCGCACAGGCGCGCATCAGGCTGGACCTGTCGAGTGGGAGCGTGACCGTGACCCTGGTGCTCACGGACTTCGGGAAGCCGGTACGGGTGAAGGTCCCCAAGGCCGAGGAGACCGTGCCCGTCACCAGCGCCACCGGCGTACTGAACGGCTGAGCCGAAGACTTCACGCCCCGGCTTCTGAACGGCGAGTCAGCTTCTTGCCCGGGGGATCTTGTATGCAGGCGCGCATGGTGATGGACCGCGAATCACGGCGGTCTTGCACTGCGTGCACTGCCTCCGTTGCCTGGTCTGCCTCCGGTGGCGGTGCGGAGCCGATCTCCAAGGTCCGCCGGTCCGCAGCCCGCCCGATGCCTGGAGCCTGCACCCGCTGCGGCGATCCGGGCGGACTGCCTCTGCCGATGTGACACACCTGCCTTGGGGGCGCCCTGTCCGGGGCCGCCCCCAAGGCGGGGCCGGGGCACGGTCGAACGCGGGTCAGGCGACCGTGGCGGGAGTCTCCGGGGCTGCCGGGACGGGGGCGGGCGCAGGCGCGGCCGCCGCTGCGGCCGCCGCGGTCGCCGCGGCCTCGACCGCTTGGGCCTCCGCCGCTTCGCTCGCCTCTATCTCGGCGGTGTGCTGGATGACGAACGCCTCACCGAGCACCTCGTGGGCCTCTCGCAGGTGGTCGAGTTCGACCTCGCCGTTCTCGGCCACGTGTCCCTCAAGAGCCTCGAACATGCGATCCACCGCCTCGCGGGAGCCGCCGAGGCGCTGCTCGGCGTAGACCGCGATGCCCAGCTTCAGGAAAAGCTCGGCCGTACGGCGGTTGACGGTGTAGTCGTGGATGGCGTCGCCGCCCGCGTCCACGCCCTTCTCGATGACCTCGAAGGCCTTCTTGATGAAACTCACGCTGCGTTAGCTCCCTTTGCGTGCCTGTACGCGCTCGTACAGGCCATCCGAAATACCGTCCGGCCGACGATCGGAGATGCTGTGACCTGCGACCACACCGGTATGTGACGACCCTAGGGCAGTTTTAGGCCGTAGCGCGCGGACCCAACTCCCGTTCCTCCTGCGTTGGATGGGCGCAACGCGTATGAATCGGACACCGGCTCGCGAAGCCGAGCGAGGTCCTGTGACGGAAGGGGGTGGGGCCGCGCCGGGGACGCGGCCCCACCGGGGACGGGTGGCGGGGATCAGCGGTCCTGGGCGAGCGCGTAAAGCTCGCCTAGGAGACTTCCCTCTGTCGCGACGAGGGCGTCGAAGGTGCCCTCCTCGCGGATGCGTCCCTGATCGAGGACGATGACGCGGTCGGCCATTCGTACGTTGTCCAGGCGGTGCGTGACGACCACGGTGATCCGGTCCGGAGCCATCTCGCGGAGCTTGCGGAAGATCAGGTGCTCGCCGCGGGCGTCCATCTCGCTGGTCGGCTCGTCCAGCACGAGCACGGCCGGTTCGCGGTACATCGCTCGCGCGCAGGCCAGGCGCTGCCACTGGCCGCCAGACAGTTCGTGTCCGCCCCACACCGAGCGGGCCAGCAGGGTGTCGAGGCGGTCCGGTAGGCCTTGGAGCACGTCGGTCATGCCGACCCGGTCCGCGGCGTCCCAGACGCGGTCGTCGGTGTGTTCACGGGGCTGGCCGAGGGTGATGTTCTCTCTGGCCCGCAGCGGCCAGCGGCCGTTCTTCTGCGGTACGAGGCCGACGTGCCGCCAGGCGGATTCCGCGTCGGCTGTGGCGAGGTCGGTGTCGTCCCACCGGACGGTCCCGCCGGTCGGCACGGTCAGTCCGGTGAGCATGCGGATCAGGGTGGACTTGCCGGCGCCGTTCTCGCCGACCAGGGCGACGATCTCGCCGCGGTCGAGGGTGAGGGTGATCGGGTGCAGGGCGGGGTCATCCTTGCCCGGGTAGGCGAATTCCGCCGCGCACAGGCGGATCTGCCGCGGCGCCTCGGCCTGGGTGGTGCCGCGGGCGGTGGTCATGGAGCGGACTTCGTCGATGAAGGTGTAGTAGTCGCTGAGGTAGAGGCCGTGGTGGAACATCACGGCGCCGTACCGCACGATCGAGTTGAGGGCGCGTCCGGCCGTCTGCGAGGCGACGACGGCCGTGCCGGCGATCGCGGTGGACATGGCCCCCGAGAGGACGAGCGTGGCCAGGGAGACCCACATGCCGAGTGTGAACATTCTCTGGGGCGGGGCCGGATGTGGCGTGACGTGGGGTGAGGTGGGGTCGTTGAGCTCCTGGGACTCGTTCTCGGGGGGTGTGGCTCTGCGGCGGGTTGTTGCACAACTCGTGGCAGGAGATACGGATGCGGGCGTTCCCCGTGGTGATGCCGTCCGGGCAGACGTACTGGACGGTCCTTGACGACGACCTGGAGGCCGTCCCTGCAGCTGATCGGTGGCTTCGGAATCTGCGGTTTGGGCGCGACCGGGCGGAGCTGACGACGAAGTCATACGCCGGCGGTGTCGCGCTCTACCTGCGCTGGTGCCAGTCGACGCATCGAGAGTGGACGGCGGCCGGCCAGGACCTCGGGCTGTTCATGGTCTGGCTGAAGTACACCCCGGCGCCCCGGCCGGATGGGGCCCCGGTTGTTCAGCCCGGGCCGGGAGCGAAGCCGGTGCGCGGCGAGCGGCGGATCAACCGCGTCCTAGTGGCGGTGCGGGGCCTGCTGTCGTACGCCGTGTCGGTGGGCGAGGCGCCCAGGTCGGTGCTCGGGCAGATCTACGAGCTTGCCGACAGCCGGGACCTTCCGGCGGAGGCGCAGGGTGAGGACGGCGGCCTGTTCTACCGGCTGCGGCCGGTGCACTCGTTGCGCGAGCCGGAGACGCGGGTAGACCGTGCCGCGGACACCGAGTTGGTGGCCATGTTCGGCGCGTGCCACAGCGCACGGGACCGGCTCGTCGTCCTGCTCGTGAGCAGGGTCGGGCTGCGCCGCGGCCAAGCGGCCGGGCTGCGGCGCAGCGATATGCATCTGCTGCCGGACTCCCGTGCGCTGGGCTGCGACTACCCGGGTGCCCATGTGCACGTGCGACGACGGGAGAACGAGAACGGGGCATGGTCGAAGTCGCGGCACGCGTGGGTGGCGCCGCTGGACTTCCTGGTGGTGTCCGCGCTCGACCTCTACTACGAGGAGCGTTACCGGCTGCTGGGGTCG
Source organism: Streptomyces sp. NPDC002580 (assembly GCF_042889485.1). Classification (NCBI taxonomy): domain Bacteria; kingdom Bacillati; phylum Actinomycetota; class Actinomycetes; order Kitasatosporales; family Streptomycetaceae; genus Streptomyces; species Streptomyces sp. NPDC002580. The sequence continues at coordinate 61,667 of NZ_JBIAQZ010000017.1, forward strand.
GGTGGGAGTGACTTCCTGCTGGTGAACCTGTTCCGGGCCCCACTGGGTGAGCCGATGTCCCCGGAGGCGATCGGGGAGCTGTTGGAACGGCTGAGCTGCCGGGCCGGGCTGGACAGGAGGGTGGGCGCGCACATGGCGCGCCGCGCGTTCGCGTCGAACGTCGCCGATGCAGGCGGTGCTCCGGATGAAGTGGCCGCGGTGCTTGGGCAGAGGAGTCTCGACTCGCAGGGGCCGTACGTGTTTCCGGATCCGCAGCGTGTGCGGGCCGCAGTTGACCGGGTGCCCTCGCCGCGCGGGCGCGGCGGCCCGGAGGTGGAACGGTGACGGGCGCGCGTGCAGCGATCCCGCCGGCTTACGAGACGCTGGCGGCCGATAAGCGGCTGGCAGAGATCCTCCGGGCGGTGGACGAGGACTTCCTGGTTTTGCTGGGGTGGGACTGGGATCGGCGGGTGGTCACGTGGCCCCGACAGCATCCGGTGATCGGTCTGCCGGATTGCCCCGTGCCGGGATGCCCTCTGGCGATCACTGTTCTGACGCGGCCGATGTGCGGCGGCTGCATGCTGCGGTGGAGCAAGTCCAACCTCCCGCTGGAGGAATTCCTCCTCGTAACGAAGGCAGAGAGCCGTGGAGTTGGCCAGGTGCCGTGCGCGGTGCAAGGGTGCGAGCGGCCCCGCCTCACCGTTGCCGGCCTGCTGTGTGACGCGCACCGTGTTCAGCACACCACGGTCGGGCTGCGTACGTTGGCTTTGGAGGAGTTCCTTGGCCATCCGAGTGTCACCGGGCTTGTCCGGCTCGGATCGTGCGAGGTCGCCGCGTGCTATCTCGACCGCACCGCCCGCACTCCTCCGTACTGCAAGGCGCACCTCAACCGCTTCTACCGGGCCCGTAATGTGCCCGGGTTTGACGAGGCGCACTGGCGCCGGACGGACAAGGCGATCTGCACCACGCGAGAGGCTAGCCTGCGCGGGCTGCCCGACCGCCTCGTCGCAGAACTCCTTTTCGGCCTGTGGGTTCGCACCCGGCAAGGGTTCAAGTCCCGGCCCGAGTGCCTGCGCCAGCTGTACGACCGGCTGCGGCTGCACCAGGTACAGGAACTTGTGGAGGTGACGGATCCGGCTGCTCACGGGCACAGCCGCGAGCAGGTCACGATGATCCGGGCCTGGCAACGGGAGTTGCAGCTGCTGAACATGACGCCGGAGACCGAACGCCTCAAGGACCGCTGGGACATGGTGGTCTTCGGCCTGTCGGGCCACATCTCCTTCGCCCCCATCCTGCAGGAACCACTGCGGGAGGCGATGAAAATCTGGGTGTACGACGACCTGCCCCGGCGCCGGAACAAGAACGCCGTCCAGCACGCCCGCGCGGTCATTGCGGCCATGGGCATGCTCTCGGAAAGCCTGCGGGTGCAGCGTGCAGACCATGGCAGGGTGCCCGCGGCCTGGGGCCGCAGCGACATCCTCGCGTTCACCAACCGGATGGGCTACTTCACCTCGACCGGGCAGATCACGCCCCGACGACGCCTGGCCTTCACCCGATACGCCCGCCGGGTCCTGCACCGCTTCCGCACCCTTGGCCTCACCGCGCCCGGAAGGCTGTTGGCGGGGATGCCGGTCGACTTCGCGATCCTGCCCGAGGACATGCCCGACGAGCCCGAGGACACCGAGGCCGGCCGCGACCTCCCGGACGAGGTGATGCGTGCGCTGTGCGCACACCTCGACGAGTTGGAGACCATGAGCAGCACTGAGGTCCGGGTTGCAACAGAGCTGCTCATCGACACCGGGCGACGCCCCGACGAGATCAACACCCTTCCCCTCAACTGCCTGGAGCAGGACCCCGACGGCTCCGACATCCTGGTCTACGACAACCACAAGGCATACCGCCTCGGGCGGCGCCTGCCGATCGGAACCGAGACGGCCGCAACCATCCGACACCAACAGCAGCGCGTCCGGGCACGCTTCCCCGCCGTTGACCCCGCCCGGCTGCGGCTCCTGCCGCGTCCCAAGGTCAACCCGGAAGGCACCAAACCGCTCGCAGAGATCTCCTCTTACCACCGGGCCTGGGTGAATTCCCTGCCCGACCTCCTCGTGCCTGTCGTCGTCAGCGCCGACGATGCCCGCCTGACTCAGCTGGTGCCGTTCGACAAGACCCGGATCTTCCCTTACGCCTACCGCCACTGCTACGCCCAGCGCCACGCCGACGCCGGAGTCCCCGTCGACGTTCTCAAGGAACTGATGGACCACCGACTGGTCCACACCACCATGGGCTACTACCGCGTCGGCGAGGAACGCCGACGCGAGGCCGTCGACCGGGTCACCGCCCTGCAGTTCGACCGGCACGGCAACCGGGTCTGGCGTACCGCGCAGAGCCTGCTCGACTCCGAGCACGTCCGCCGCGCGATCGGCGAGGTGGCCGTCCCCTACGGCGTCTGCCGTGAACCGTCCAACGTCGCCGCGGGCGGCCACGCCTGCCCCCTGCGGTTTCGCTGTCTCGGCTGCGAGCACTACTCCACCGACGTCTCCTACCTCCCCGACCTCCAGGCCCATCTGGCCGACCTGCTGCGCAGCCGCGAACGTCTCATGTCAGCCTTCGAAGCCGACGACTGGGCCCGCGCGCAGGCCATGCCTGCCGCAGAAGAGATCCAGCGCGTGCGTCGGCTCATCGACCGCGTCAGCGGCGACCTGGACAATCTCACCGCCGAGGACCGCGCCCAGATCGACCAGGCCATCGCCGTGGTCCGCAGCACCCGCACCGTCCACCTCGGCATGCCCCGCGTCGGCCAGCCGCTCCCCGACGTCCGCCCCGTAAGGACTCTGCCGTGACTGCCTCGATGCAAGAAGGCCGCCAGGCCGGCACCGACCGCCGCCGCAGCCGCGTGGCCGCAGCCATCAGCGCCGCGCAACGCGATGGAACCCCGCTGACCGCTTCCGCGATCGCTCGCGCCGCTGCCGTCGACCGGACATTCCTCTACCGTCACCGCGACCTGCTCGACACCCTCCACATCGCCGCCCGTGAACCCGCCACGCCTCACGCCGACGGCCCCGGAGCCACCCGGGCATCCCTCCTCGCCGACCTCGCCAATGCCAACGCACGCAGCACTCGCATGGCCGCACGGATCGATCAACTTGAAGCCCGCTTGTCCAAGGTCCTGGGAGAGGACGCCTGGCGCGCCTCCGGCATAGCGGCGCCAGCCGATGTCACTGAACTGCAGTCGCGCATCACGCACCTCGAACAGCGTGCCGTCGATTTGACCCGCTCCCTGGACGACCGCCAAGCCGAACTTGACGCTGCACGGGCAGCCAACCGGGATCTGACCCGTGCCCTCAACCAGCGTGGTTGACCACGTCGCGAGATCGGCTTCTTCCGCGGGGCCTTGGGGTGGTCAGGGTGTTGTCATCACTTCAGCCAGGACACCTGGGCTGAAATAGACGGGTAGTGCGCTCATTTGGCGGACTTGTTGACGCGGATCAGGGTCTGCTGGCCGTTCGCGATGAGCTTCCGGGCACCGTCGGCCTGGACGCCGTAGACCTCCAACTGGCAGACGGTCCGGGTGCGTCCGGGCTTGAGAACGGTGCTGATCGCTTCGAGGTGGTCGCCGGCTGCTGGAGCGAGGAGGTTGATCTTGTACTCAACGGTGAGGACCTCGGAGTCATCGTCGAACGGGGTGAGGGTGGCGTAGCCGCCAGCGCTGTCGGCGACGACGCTGGTGGCGCCGGCGTGGACGTAGCCGTGCTGCTGGGTCTCCTCAGGACATGCCGGGAGCATGATGTGCACACGACAAGCCCGATGTGGGGAAGCTTCGCGCCCAGGTGAGACATCAGGCACTGCAGGTCGAAACTGTCCCGGACACGCTTCTGGACCGCCGGACTCCGCCGTTACTGGGCCGCCCTTCCACGTATGTGCTTTCCTTCGCGCCTGTAATGGGGTGGAGGGACGGGCGGGATCCTCAGTCGGCCAGGCGATCCACCAGCAGGACGGCACAGATGACGATCATCATGACACTGCTGAGGCGAGTAACAGCCTGGGCGGCCATAGGCCGGATACTCAGGATCGTGCAAGGTCGCTGCCCGTGATCGCCTAGGCGAACTCGGCGTCAAAGCGTTCTTCCCGACCTTCTGCGTGAGCGTGGTCAGGTACTTCACCTGCCAGGGGTGGCCGGTTCCGTTTGGTCATGGAGCGGGGGACGCGGCGCCGGCCCCTGCGACGGCAAGGCAGGTGCGCAGGCGCTCGATGTAGGTGTCGAAGTCCTCGTCGGTCTTCCAGCTCTGGTAGGCGGTGCCGGCGGCGGCGAGAGCCACGTTGAGCTGGAGGATCCCGATCATCGCGTCCTCGCCGGAGATCTGAGCCAGGATCCAGGTCTGGAGATCAGTGCGCAGCTGTTCTCCGGACGCCTGGCTGGCCCGGGCGAGGGCCGGGGACTGTGCCTTGAGGCGGCGCATGAGCGGCATGCGCTCGCGGAGTCCGGTATTGACCTCGATCATGATCGCGGCCAGCGATTCCCAGAGCGACTCGCCGGGGCTCCGGGACTCCAGAAGGGTGCGCCAGCGATCACGGGCTTCGGGGTCCTGGTCGAAGACGACGGCTTCCTTGCTGGCGAAGTAGTTGAAGAAGGTGGCCCGGGACACGTTGGCGGCGGTTGCGATCTGCTCGATCGTGGTCGCCTCGAAGCCCTGTTCCTCGAACAGGCGCAGTGCCGCCTGGCTGATGGCGCGCCACGCGGCCAGTTTCTTGCGTTCCCGCAGGCTCATGGATCCTCCCTTTCGGAATCATACTTGTTGGACTCGTCGATTTTTAGACGAGTCTAGTATTCTGGTTGCAGTGGTGGGACGCTTCCCCCGGCGTTCCGCTTCCGGAATGTGAAGGGATTCTCATGAGCAAGGTCTGGTTCATCACCGGTGCGTCGCGTGGCTTCGGCCGCTCCTTCGCCGAGGCGGCGCTCGGCCGCGGCGACCTTGTCGCCGCGACCGCCCGCACCATCGGCACCCTCGACGACCTGGCGGCGAAGTACGGCGACGCCGTGCTGCCGCTGACCCTCGACGTCACCGACCGGGCCGGAGTGCAGGGGGCCGTGTCCGCCGCGCACGAAAGGTTCGGGCGGCTCGACATAGTCGTCAACAACGCCGGCTACGGCCAGTTCGGCGCGGTCGAGGAGGTCAGCGAGCAGCAGATACGCGACCAGTTCGAGACCAATGTGTTCGGCGTCTTCCACGTCACGCAGGCCGTGCTGCCGATCCTGCGCGCACAGGGATCCGGCCACATCGTCCAGGTCTCCAGCGTCGGCGGTGTCACCGCCTTCCCCCACACCGGCGTCTACCACGCCTCGAAGTGGGCCCTCGAGGGCCTGTCCGAGTCCCTCGCGGCCGAGGTCGCGGGCTTCGGCATCAAGGTCACCCTGGTCGAGCCCGGCGGCTACGCCACCGACTGGGGCAGCTCCTCCGCCGTGCACGCCAAGCCGAACCCCGTCTACCAGGCGCTTCGCGATGCGCTGGCCGAGCAGCTCGCCGGTACCGAGTACGGCAGCCCCGAGGCCGCCGGCCAGGCGCTGCTGCAGATCGTCGACGCCGAGAACCCGCCGCTGCGCGTGCTCTTCGGCAGCCACATGGTCGACCACGTCAAGAACGTCTACGGCCAGCGCCTCGAAGCGTGGACCGAGTGGGCCCCCGTCTCCCAGGCTGCCCAGGGCTGACCGCGTTCCACCGCCCAGCGCCTTGCGCCGGCCTGGACGCGAGCCCGCGCACCTCCTGCACCAGTCGTCACCCCGCACAGAAAGGCACGATCATGGCCCGCAAGACTGCCGCCCGGTGGACCGAGAATGACGTCCCGTCCCGGGAAGGCCGCACCGCCGTCGTCACCGGCGCCAACAGCGGCCTGGGCCTGCAGACCGCGCGGGTGCTGGCCGCGCGGGGCGCACACGTGATCCTTGCCGTCCGCGACCTCGACAAGGGCCGTCAGGCCGTCGCCGGGATCGCCGACCGCGTGCCCGGCGCCCGGCTCAGCCTGCAGCGCCTGGACCTGGCGTCCCTGGAATCGGTGCGGACGGCGGCAGCTGAGCTGCGCGCCGCGCACCCGAAGATCGACCTGCTGATCAACAACGCCGGCGTGATGTACACCCCGCGGCAGAAGACGCAGGACGGCTTCGACATGCAGTTCGGCGTCAACCACCTCGGCCACTTCGCGCTCACCGGGCTCCTGCTCGGCGCACTGCTGCCGGTCCCTGGCTCGCGGGTGGTGACCGTCAGCAGCTTCGGTCATCGCATTCAGGCCGACATCCACTTCGACGACCTGCAGTTCGACCGCTCCTACAACCGCGTCGCCGCCTATGGCCAGGCCAAGCTCGCCAACCTGATGTTCACCTACGAACTCCAGCGCCGTCTCGCCCCGCACGGCACCACCATCGCGGCGGCCGCGCATCCGGGCGCCGCTGCCACCGAACTCCAGCAGAACCTGCCCCGCCCGCTGCGCAAGGCGGCCGACCTGATGCTCCCCCTGGTCACCCAGGACGCCGCCATGGGCGCGCTGCCGACCCTGCGCGCGGCCACCGACCCGGACGTCACCGGAGGCCAGTACTACGGCCCCTCCGGCATGGGCGGAACCCGGGGCTATCCCAAGGCGGTCGCCTCCAGCGCCAAGTCCCACGACACGGCGATGCAGCAGCGGCTGTGGGCGGTTTCCGAGCAGCTCACCGACGTCACCTTCCCCGTCTGACCCCTGCCCCGTGCCCCCTGGCTAGGGGACTTGACGGAACAAGCCGACCGAACAGGAACAGCGTGCGCATCATCGTTTTCGGCGCCACCGGCATGGTGGGCCAGGGAGTACTGGAAGCCTGCCTGCGCGACGAGGGGGTCACCGAGGTCCTCGCCCTCGGCCGCACGCCCACCGGGCTCTCCCACCCCAAACTGCGCGAACTCCACCACGAGGACTTCACCGACTTCACCGCCGTCCAGGACCAGTTGGCCAGCTACGACGCCTGCTTCTACTGCCTGGGCACCTCCGCCGTCGGCATGAGTGAAGCCGACTACCGGGTCGTCTCCTCCGACTTCCCGCTCGCCGCCGCCCGCGCCCTGCTGACCGCCGCCCCCGATGCCGCTTTTTGCTACGTCACCGGCGCCGGCACCGACGGCACCGGCAAGACCCGCATGATGTGGGCCCGGGTCAAGGGGGAGACCGAGAACGCCCTGCTGGAGCTGAACCCCCGGGCCTACATGTTCCGCCCCGCGTTCATCGTCCCCCTGCCCGGGACGAAGGCGAAGACGAAGTCCTACGTCCTGCTCTACCGGGTCGTCACCCCGCTCTACCCGCTCCTGCGACGCCTCATCCCGCGCTACGTCACCACCAGCCTGCAACTGGGCCAGGCCATGCTCCAGGCCACCCGTCACGGCTCCCGGCGCCGGGTGCTGGAGACGGCTGACATCAACGAACTTGCCGCCGCCCGCCCCACAGCCTGAACAGACCCAGCCCCCCACCCCGTCCCCACCGACTGCCCGCCCGACCTGTGCCGAAGCGCCGCCCCGGTCCTCCCATCCGGGAGGGCGTCCGGGCCGGACCGAAACCGAAGGAGCCGCCATGAACACCACCTCCGTCCCCGACACCGCCACCCTCATCGGACCTCCTGTGCCGTTCGATCCCGAACTGGCCCCAGCCCTGGCCGCGATCAACGAGGTCCTGCCACCCGACGCGTTCGCCGACCCCGCCAACCTGACCCATCTGCGGGAAATGGGGGGCGGGGAACAGCCTCCTCAGGAGGCGTTCACCCGCGGCGGCGCCTTCGCCGTCGAGGAGCGCACGGTGCCGGGCCCCGAAGGCGCACCGGACATCTCCCTGCTGATCTGCCGCCCCACCAGGGTCACCGCCCCCACCCCGGTGATCTACCACACCCATGGCGGCGGCATGATCAGCGGCGACAAGCGGGGCAGCGTCCCCGAACTCCTGGGGCTGATCGACGATATGGGCATAGCCCTGGTGTCCGTGGAGTACCGGCTCGCCCCCGAGACCCCGCACCCCGGCCCCGTCGAAGACTGCTACGCCGGCCTTTTGTGGACCGCCGCGCACGCGGCGGAACTCGGCATCGACCCGGCCCGGATCATCGTCGCCGGGGCCAGCGCAGGCGGTGGCCTCGCGGCTGCACTCGCCCTGATGGCCCGCGACCGCAGCGGCCCCGCTCTGCTCGCGCAGTTGCTGATGTACCCGATGCTCGACGACCGCAACGACACCCCCTCTGCTCACCAGATGGCCGGACTCGGCGTCTGGGACCGGGCATCCAACCAGGCGGGCTGGGGCGCCCTGCTGGGCGAGGCACGCGGAACCGACGCCGTCTCGCCCTACGCCGCTCCCGCTCGTGCCACCGACCTGTCCGGCCTGCCGCCCGCCTTCCTGGACGTCGGCTCCGCCGAGACGTTCCGCGACGAGGTCGTCGCCTATGCCAGCCGCATCTGGCAGGCCGGAGGCCAGGCAGAACTCCATGTGTGGCCCGGCGCCTTTCACGGCTTCGACCTGATGGCTCCTCATGCGGCCGTCTCCCAGGACGCCTTCGCGGCCCGCGGCCCGTGGCTGCGCAGGGTCCTGTCCGCCGAAAACCGGTGAACGCCCCCGGTCGCAACGGCCGAGCGGAACGGATCAGCTCAACAAACGCAAGGACCGAGCGATGACAAAGCCGACGAAGCTGCAGATACGGGCAGCGGTGGCACTGGTCGGCACGGCCGCCCTCGCCCCAGTCGTCAGGGGCGTACGGCGCACCCGCGGCGCGCCCGTGGCAGGGGACCGGGCGGAACGGATACGCCGCTCTCCGCAGTACCGAGACGGTGCGTTCCGCAACCGGATACCCACCACCACACTGGAGCCCGGCACCACCCTGGACTCGACTCGCGCCTGGGCGACAGGGCGCCGCCAGCGCCGGCCCGCCGGCCCGGTTCCCGTCACCGCCCCGCCCACTGCCGAGAGGCTGCCCCCGGGTGGGCTGCACATCACCTGGCACGGCCACTCCTCCGCCCTGGTGGAGATCGAAGGGGCCCGGATCCTGACCGACCCCGTCTTCAGCGACCGCTGCTCACCCGCACCGCTCCCCGGCCCGCGCCGCCTGCACCCCAGCCCCGTCCCCGTGACGGAACTGCCGCCCCTGGATGCCGTCGTCATCTCGCACGACCACTACGACCACCTCGACGCGCCCACCGTGCGCGCACTCACCCGATCGCAGACCGCACCATTCGTGGTGCCGCTCGGCGTCGGCGCGCACCTGGAACGCTGGAACGTCCCCGCGGCCCGCATCGTGGAACTCGACTGGGACGAGAGCGTCACCGTGAACGGCGTACGGCTGACCGCGACCGAAGCCCGGCACTACTCCGGCCGCGGCCTCACCCGCGACAGGACCCTGTGGGCCTCCTGGGTGCTGGCCGGTGAGAACCGGCGCGTCTTCTACAGCGGCGACTCCGGCTACTTCCCCGGCTACGCCGAGATCGGATCCGCCTACGGGCCGTTCGATGTGACCCTCATGCAGATCGGCGCCTACGGCGATGCCTGGGCGGAGATCCACATGACGCCGGAACAGGCCCTCACGGCCCACCACGACGTCCGCGGTGACCTCCTCATCCCTCTGCACTGGGCCACCTTCGACCTTGCCCTGCACTCTTGGGCCGAGCCCGCCGACCGTATCCAGCACGCCGCCCGGACCTCCGGCACCCGACTGGCCGTCCCCCGTCCGGGCCAGCGCGTCGACGCCGACGCTCCACCCGAGGTGGACGGCTGGTGGCAACGCCTCGCATGAGGTCGGACCCAACCCGCAACGCCACCACGTGGGCGCCTCGCCGACCCAGCGCGCCACGATCAGCGGGCCGGGCCGCAGGTCCTGCTCCGGCATCGTTTTCGTCGAGCCCCGGCCCCTCCGGGTCCGCAGCACGCTGGCCGCCGGCGCCACGAGGCTCCTACCGGACCCGGAAGCGCCGGAGCTGGACGAGGACGACGGGGTGAGGCGTGAGAACGCTGAGCGGTGGCCACCGTGTCATGGGGGCTACTGGGCGGTGCAGCCGCTGTCGAGGGGCAGGGCGGCGCCCGTGACGGGGGACGGAATCATCCAGGGAGGTTTCTCTCCCTGGTCCGCTCAGGCCAAGTGGCGCAACGTGGTGGACCTGGCCCATCAGCCTCTTCCCCAGGAGCCCCCCATGCAGTCTTCTCCCCTCCGCCCGTCCGTAGCCGTGGCATTCCACTCCGGGTACGGGCACACCGCCGTTCTGGCAGAAGCCGTTGCCCGAGGTGCACGGTCGGCCACCGCCAACGTCGTCTCGATAGCGGTGGATGCCGTTACCGACGAACAATGGGCGGCGCTGGACGCCGCTGATGCGATCATCTTCGGCTCGCCGACCTACATGGGCACTGCATCGGCAGCCTTCCACGCCTTCGCTCAGGAAAGCACCAAGCGCTGGTTCGTCCAGGACTGGGCAGGCAAACTCGCGGCCGGCTTCACCAACTCCGGTGCGAAGGCCGGGGACAAGTCGTCCACGCTGGACTACTTCTTCACGATGGCTGCTCAACACGGCATGCACTGGATCAGCCTGGGCCTGAAGCCCGGCTGGGCCTCGACCACGGGCAGTGAGAACGATCTCAACCGGCTCGGCTACTTCGCGGGCGCCGCCGCCCAGAGCCCGACCGATGCCGGAGCCGAGGCCGTGCACAAGTCCGACATCGCGACCGCCGAGCATCTTGGCGCCCGCGTTGCCCGTGAAGCGGCTGTGTTCGCCGCCGGCCGCACCGTCATGGCCAGCTGACCTGCGAATGCCCCGGGGTGCGTGCACCGCGCCTACAGAGCACCATCGAATCCGGCTTTTCATTCGGAATGCTTAATATGAAACGAGGTTGTACTCATGCAGACCAACGCAATCCTTCCCAGTGTCGGGCAGACCTGGCTGGCGGACCTGGGCCCCGACACCCCGCTCGGCCACTTCACGGTGGAGATCACCTTCGAGTCACCGACCACCATGAGCTTCCTCGTCACCGGGGGCGCCATCGAAGGCCGTAGCCAGACCATGGACTACACCGCGGTCAAGCTGCGCGATGGCCTGTTCGTGGTGCGCTGGACCGAGCCGGACTCCGGAGACATGGTCACGCACATCGAGGACTACACGGAGGGCACCTGCATGGCCAGCTCCGTCGTCGGTGGCAACTTCATCCAGCTCAACGGCGCCTGGACCCGGGTCCGCTGAGTCCACCGGCACCGCTCGCCTGCGGGAGGCCCGAAGGGCTACCGCAGGCGGGGCCGGTGAACGAAGGACGGACCTCTCCCCCCGCGCGCCGTTCACTCCGGTGAATTGACCGCCGACGGCGATGCAGACTGGACATCATGAAGCGCGACCCCCACCGCTCCGACCTCGGCGAATTCCTCAAAGCACGCCGCGCGGAACTGAGCCCGGCCGACGTCGGCATGCCCGACGGCGGCCCTCGGCGCGTCCAAGGACTGCGCCGAGAGGAGGTCGCAGTGCTGGCCGCCATCAGCACCGACTACTACACCCGCCTGGAGCAGGGCCGCATCCAGGCGTCACCGTCGGTTCTCGCCTCGCTGGCCAGAGTTCTGCGCCTGGACGACGCGGAGCGCACTTACCTGCATGAACTGGCGGCCAGGAACGCCTACCGTCCTCCGCCTCCCGCTCCGCACCCCACCGTGAAGCCACAGGTGCAGCGTCTCCTCGACGACCTGGCGCACACACCCGCCTTCGCCATCGGACCACGCACCGAGATCGCCGCGTGGAACACCATGGGCGCAGCCCTGATCGCTGACTTCGGGAAGATCCCCGAGGAGCAGCGCTACTTCATCAGACTGCTGGTCACCGATCCGGCGATGCGTGAGTTGTACGTCGACTGGGAGTCGGTCACCCGCTTGTCGATCGCCCAGATGCGGATGCACAACGCGAGCCATCCGGACGATCCGAAGCTCACCGAACTGGTGGACCTGCTCTCCGAGCAGGACAGGGACTTCAGGCAGTGGTGGTCTGCCCACGACGTCGCGATCCGGGGTGCCGGGGAGAAGCACCTTCGCCATCCGGTTGTCGGAGACCTGTTCCTGGACTGGAACGCGATTACGTGGGCCGCCGATCCCGGCCTGCAGATCATCGTGTGGACCGCCGAGCCGGAAAGCGCCTCGCACGAGGGCCTGCGCCGGCTCGCGTCCTGGGCCGCCGACCGCACCTCCACCGGCAGTGCCACTGACGGAGGTCAGGCGGGCAGTCCTCAGCCAAGGGTTCCGACGGGTGAATCCGGCCCGTCCCGCCCTCATGTCCGGTGACGGACGGCGCCCGCTTCGCTGAGGGAGAGGGGGGAGGCGGCACCGGCGCACGCGACGCCAGGCAGGTCCGCAGGCGCCTGAAGTCCTCGTGGAGGCGGACGGGGTCGGCCCACTGCACTGGGTCACTCTGGGCCGCATCCGCCGACTGCATCCTGCACTCGGCCCGGACGGCTGTCACTCGGCTGGCTGTCGCGCGACCGGGCCAGCCGCATCGCCGTCGGCGCTCCGCCCGAGACTGACCGCTGGTGCAACGCCTCATCTGAGAACCGGCGGACCCGACCTACAACGCCGAAGGCAGGTAACCGTGCCGAGCTGAGCGGCGCCTGCGAAGAGTGAAGCCGATCTTGCACACGACGCCACTGTGAAACGGAGGGGTAGCTCGGTCTTGCAGACGGGCTCAAGACCGGCCAGGAGAGAGCCACAACCGGGGGGAAGGCCGCAGTCCTCACCTTCATGCATCCCCCGGCGCTGCGTGATGTCCTGTGCAACGACCCTCCGCTCAACAGCCGCCGCCCAGCCGGCCCGGGGGCCCGCTCCGAGGCCGGATCGGGGCCTGCCGGGTCGGGCTTGCCAGCCGGTACCGGCTGGCCCAGTCGTAGGGGGATTCACATACCTCGTCCCCCGATGGCGCCATCGGGGGCGATCTCGTCGATGCGGATGAGGTCGTCGGCGGTCAGCTTGAGGTCGGCGGAGGCGATGTTCTGCGCCACCCGCTCGGGGTTGCGCGATCCGGGGATCGGGACGATGTAGTCCTTCTTCGCCAGCAGCCAGGCCAGGGCGAGCTGCGAGAGAGTGGCCCCCTTGCTCTCCGCGAGCGTGGTGAGCTCGCCGACGATGGAGAGGTTCTGGTCGAAGTTCTCCGGGGCCCACCAGGGAATCATCCGGCGGAAGTCGTGGGCGTCATAGTGCTCCCGGGATTTGACGGCGCCGCTGAGGAAGCCACGGGCGAGCGGGGAGTAGGCGACCAGCCCGACTCCGAGTTCCTCCAGGACGGGGAAGAACTGCTCGGAATCGTGGGCGAAGACCGAGTACTCGTGCTGCAGGACCGAGATCGGGTGCACCGCGTGGGCACGACGGATGGCGTCGGCGTCGGTGTTGGACAGGCCCAGGTACTTGACCTTGCCGGCGTCGACGTACTCCTTCATCACGCCCACCACGTCCTCGATCGGGACGCTCGGGTCGGGACCGTGCTGGTAGAGCACGTCGATCACGTCGACGTTCAGGTTGCGCAAGCTGTTGTCGACCACCTCCCGGATGTGCTCCGGCCTTGAGTTCGGAGCGAAGGTCGGGGTAAGTCCGAACTTGGTCGCGATCGTCACCTCGTCGCGGATCGGCCCGAGTGCGAGGCCGAGCAGCTTCTCGCCTCCTCCCCAGCCGTACATCTCCGCGGTGTCGAAATGGGTCACGCCGAGTTCGTGGGCGCGGCGGATCGCGCTGATCGACATGGTGTCGTCCGAGGGGCCGTAGCCGACGGCGGTGCCCATCGCGCCGTAGCCGATCTCGGAGACGGTAAGGCCCTGCCGGCCCAGAGTGCGCTGTCGCATGAGGTTCTTCTCCTGCTTCACTGTCGAACCGAACGTTTCGGTTCGATCGTACACGGGTCCATCGCGACACCGAACCGAACGTTTCGGTTAGGTAGGCTGGGCGCATGGCCACCCGCAACAGCACCGACGCCACCAGCGACCGCATCATTGCCGCAGCTACCGCTGAATTCGCCCGCTACGGCATCGCGGGAGCACGGGTCGAGCGGATAGCCAAGGAGGCACGGACCGGCAAAGAACGCGTGTATGCGTATTTCCGCAGCAAGGAGGCGCTCTACCGGTTCGTTGCCGGACGGGAACTAGCGGCCATGGCCGATGCCGTCCAGCTGGATCCCACCGACCTTCCCGGCTACGCCGGCCGCATGCATGATCACGCCACCCGCCATCCCGAACGCCACCGGCTGATGATGTGGGGCCAGCTGGAACTTCCGCCTGGACCGGCTCCCGCCGATGACCCGCTGCAGCAGGCCTTGCGCCGCAAGATCGAATTGCTGCGCCAGGCGCAGGATGCCGGTCACCTCGATCCCGCGTGGGCGCCGGAAGACATCCTCGTGTTCGTCAGCCAGCTGGCCCTGTCGTGGGCCGGCCAGAGCGACCTCACTCCCGTCGGCGAGGAACGCGATGCCTACCTGACGGCGCGACGGGCGGCCATCGTCGCCGCCGTGCAGCGCCTGTTCCCCGCCACCGCCAGCGATACAGTCCCGGCAGCCGCCGGCTCGTAGCACTTCGCCCGGAGCGAGATCATCAACCAGGCAGCTGCCTCCGCGACACCGTGAGCGCGAAGGACATGCGCGCCGCCGCGGCATCCGCCAGTTGCTGGTAGCAAGACGGCGGGCACCGGGGTTACTGGGCGGTGTAGCCGCCGTCGACGGGCAGGGCAACGCCGGTGACGTAGCTCGCGCCGGGACTGCACAGCCACAGGACGGCTTGGGCGATCTCGTCGGCGGTGCCGAGCCGGTCGATGGCCTGGCCGGCTTCGGCCTGGCTGCGGTCGAGTTCGCCACCGTCGACCATGGCGTCGACCATGGGGGTGGCGATGGTGCCGGGGCAGACGGCGTTGATGCGCACGCCGCGAGCACCGTATTCGAGGGCGGCGCTCCTGGTCAGGCCGATCACGCCGTGCTTGGTGGCGTGGTAGGCGGCGCGGCCCGGGTTGCCGACGAGGCCGCCGAGGGAGGAGCAGTTGACGATCGCGCCACTGCCCTGGGCGCGCATGTGGCGCAGTTCGTGCTTGATGCTCGCCCAGATGCCGCGCAGGTTGATCGCCTGGACGCGGTCGAACTGGTCGGCGCTCTCGTCGGCGGCGTCGGTGGGCGGGGGCATGATTCCGGCGTTGTTGTAGGCCATGTCGAGCCGTCCGAAGGTCTCCACGGTGCGGTCGACGGCGGCGGCGACCTGGTCCTCGTCGGCAACGTCGCAGACCAGGGCAAAGGCCCGGTGGCCGGCCTCGGTGAGCTCCTTCGCCGCCTTGTTCACGGCGTCCTCGTCGATGTCGGCGAGACCGACAGCCGCGCCCGCTTCGGCGAAGGCCCGGGCTGTGGCCAGGCCCATGCCGGATGAGGCGCCGGTGATGAAGGCGACCTGGCCGTTGAAGTCGTAGGTGGGGTTCATGGGCTCTTCATCCTTTCGGCGGATGCGGTGTCAGCGCCCGGCAAGAACGGGTGCCTCCTCGTCATCCCGGGCACGGGTCGGGGCGGCGTGCTGGGCCAGGGTCCGGGTCCGGCGACGGGGGCCGCTGAGGGCGAGGGCGATGAGTGGCAGGAGGGTGAGGGCGGCAAAGACGGTGCCGACCAGGGCGGGTCCAGTCAGGCCGAGCGAGGAATCCAGGGCTTGGCCGGCCAGGGCGGAACCGACGGCGATGCCGGTGTTGTAGGCGGAGGTGGTCAGCGCTGAGGTGAGGGTGGGGGCGTCGCCGGCGAAGCGGACGGCTAGGGACGTGACGACGGGGTTCACGCTGAACCCGGCCAGGGCCATGAGAAGGACCAGGGCCACGGCGGTGACGGGACGGGTCGACAACGGGATCATCAGGAGCAGGGCCAGGGCGGTGACTGCGGCTGCCGTGATGGTGGTGACCATCGGGCGGCGGTCGCCGAAACGGCCGCCGACGGCGGTGCCACCCAGAGCACCGAACCCGAAGACTGTCAGGACCAGCGGGACGGCCCCAGCCGGAATGCCTGCGCGGTCGGTCAGCAGCGGGGTGATGTAGGTGTACGTGGCCAGGACCCCGCCCATGATCAGGACGGCGGCGGCCAGCGCCAGCCACAGTCGGCCCTGCCGCAGAGCGCGGAATTCGGCTCGTACCGAAACCTCGGCCCGCTGCTCCGTGGCGGGGATGAAGCGGCCGACGAACACGGCCGCGAGTCCCGCGAAAACGGCCAGTGCCCAGAAGGGGCCGCGCCAGCCGGTGTACTGGCCGACGAACGAGCCGATCGGCACGCCGATCACGTTGGCCAGAGTCAGGCCGCCCATCATGACGCCCACGGCCCGGGTGGCCCGCGGCGGACCCGCGGCGGCTGTGGCGATGACGAAACCGACGGCCCAGAACGCGCCGGTGGCCAGCGCGGTCACTACGCGGGCCGCCAGGACGACGGTGAAGGAGGCGCTGAGCGCGGCGACGACGTGTCCGAGGGCGAAGACCGCAAGAGCCGAGACGAGGGTCAGGCGCCGGGGCAGGCGCAGCGTGGCCAGGGCCATGACCGGCCCGCCGACGATCATGCCGATCGCGAAAGCGGTGATCAGCAGGCCGGCGTGGGAAACGCCGACACCGAGGTCACCAGCGATCTCCGGGAGCAGTCCGGCGATGACGAACTCGGTGGTGCCCATCAAAAACGTGCCGACGGCGAGCACCCAGACAACGAAGGGCAGCTTGCCCGCTGGGGTGCTGGCTGCGGAAGGCATAGAGGTACTTCTCTTCCTCTGGGGATTCAGGTGGAACCCGGTCAGGGGGCGGCTTCGATGATGATGCGCGTCGCGCCACGAAGCTGGGCGGCGCTGATGTCGAGGTGGCCAAGGACGAGCAGGTCGGCGGAGGGGGCGGGCCCGTTCTTGTAGAAGAGGGCCAGGTTGCCCCAGGGCGCGTAATACGCGATGTCGCCGACCTTGGCCGCGACCGGCTCGGGAGCGCGATCGGTGTCCAGCTTGCGGGGTAGGTCGGCGACTCGCTCCGTGTTGTGGAAGTCCTCCAGGTCCAGCGTGAGCGGGAGGAGCTCGGCGAAGTCGCGGGCCGGGGGGCTGTTGTTCAAGGTGGCCTCGACGGGGTGGCCGTCGAGGGTGACCCGGATGTCCATGGCGGTGCTCCTCTCGGTGGGGGATGGCGGGGTGGAGGTCGATGTCTTCTGCTGCCTCGGGGACGCAGGGGTGGAGGACGGGACGGTCGGGGTGGCTCCCTGCGTGCCGCTGGAGCATGCGGTCACGGCCAGCAGCAGGGCTGCTGCTGGAGCGGCGCGGACCAGACGATGGCGGACTGCGGAGTTCGTGGAAGGGATCCCCGGGGTCGTCATGCGGGCATGGGCTCGGCGTAGTGTTGGAAGGTGCCGCGCTCGCTGTGGAGGGTGTACAGGCGCTCAGCCAGGGCCTTCGGGTTGGAGTGCTCGGCGTCCGGTCGGATCGCGCCGGGGACGATCAGCTGGGCGACGTGGATGTTCTCGTCGGCGAGGGCGTCGTGGAGCATGTGCGCGAAGGCGCTCTCGGCGGCGAAGGCGATCGAGGTGCCGGCCACCTTGGGATTCGGGCGGACGGCGCTGGCGCCGTTGACGAACAGCAGCGTGCCCCGACCCAACTCCCGCATCCCCGGCAGCACGGCGTTCACACAGGTCACCGGGCCTTTGACGGAGAAGGCCAGCGGGTCGTCCAGGTCGGCGGCACCTGTCTCCAGGACCGGCTTCATGAAGTCGGCCCGCGGAACCGGACTGAACTGGAGGACCTCGACGGGCCCCAGCGTGTCGGCGGCCTCGCGCAGGGCCGCAGTGAGGGAGACCGGGTCAAGGACGTCGGCGGTGAACCCGCGGGCCTCGATGCCGTCCTGGGCCAGCTCGGCAACCAGTTCCTGCTGGTGCTGGGCACTGCGGGAGACGAGGGCGACGCGGTGGCCGGCGGCGCCGAAGCGGCGGGCCGCGGCCAGCCCCAGCCCGGGGCCGGCGCCGATGAGAGCGAAGGTGGTCACGGTGCTCCCTTTCGTGTTCAGTCGGTGGCCGGGGCGGCGGTGTACTCCTCGTCGGTGACGGGCTCCTGCCAGTGCACGACGGCATGGTCGTGGTCGCCCTCGTTGATGGCCAGGTGGACCATCAGCCGATTCGGGGCGGCGCCGTGCCAGTGCTCCTCATCGGCCTCGAACAGGACACGGTCGCCGGGCCGGATGACCTCAACCGGGCCGCCGCGTCGCTGGCACAGGCCAACGCCCTCGGTGACGAAGACGGTCTGGCCCAGCGGGTGGCGGTGCCAGTGGGTGCGGGCGCCGGGCATGAAGTGCACCAGGTTCGCAGTGACCCGGGACGGTGCCGGTGCGGCGGCGACGGCGTCGATGTAGACGTCGCCCGTGAACCAGTCGGCCGGTCCCTTCGCGGTGTCGATCGAGCTGCGGGTGATCTGCATGGTTGCTCCTTGTCAGGTGGAAGAGGCGTAAGGGATGCCTGGGGTCAGGGCGTGAGGAGGGTCTTGATGGCTCGGCGCTCGTCCATGGCCTTGTAGCCCTCGGCGACCTGGTCCAGGGGCAGGGTGAGGTCGAAGACCTGGCCCGGGTCGATCCGGCGGCTGAGAACGCGGTCGATGAGATCGGGCAGGTAGCGGCGGACGGGGGCGGGGCCGCCGCGCAGGCCGACATGGGAGAAGAACAGCTCCTGCCCGTCGATCGCGACCTCGTGCGGGACCCCGACGAAGCCGACGTTCCCGCCGGGCCTGGCCGTGTGGAGGGCCTGCCGCATGGCCTCGGCGGTGCCGACGCACTCCAGCACGCTGTCCGCGCCGATCCCGTCCGTCAGTTCCTTGATCCGGGCGACGCCCTCGTCACCGCGCTCGGCAACGATGTCGGTGGCACCGAACTGGCGAGCGAGCTTCTGGCGGCTCTCGTGCCGGGACATGGCGATGATCCGCTCCGCACCCATCTCCTTCGCGGCGATCACGGCGCACAGGCCGACCGCGCCGTCACCGACCACAACGGCGGTCGAACCGGGCTTGACCTCGGCCGCGTCCGCGGCCCACCAGCCGGTGCCCATGACGTCGGAGACCGCCAGCAGCCCCGGCCACAGGTTCTCGTCCGGCACGCCGTCGGTGGCGACCAGGGTGCCCTGGGCGTTGGGAATGCGTACGTACTCCGCCTGGCAGGTCGACATGAACTCACGGTGCAGACAGTTCGACTGGAACCCGTTGCGGCAGTTCGCGCAGGTGTTGTCCGAGGTCGCGAACGAGCCGACGACGAACTGGCCCGGCTTCACCGAGGTGACCCCGGAGCCGACCTCCTCCACGAACCCGACGTACTCATGCCCCATCGGATGCGGGTCGCCGATCGGCTCGGCGCCGCGGTAGGGCCACAGGTCCGAGCCGCACACACAGGTCACGGCTGTCCGAATGACCGCGTCGGTCGGCTGAAGGATCTTCGGGTCGTCCACGGTCTCGAACCGGACGTCACCGGGGGCGTGAATCACTGCGCCGCGCATGGGGGGTTCCTTTAGGTTGTCGAGGCGGACGGCCACCGGATGACCGGGACCGTCGCTGAGTACAGGGTCAGGTGCACGCCCGCCGTGACGGGGAGGGCGGAAAGCACCACGTCATCCAGGTAACCCGCTCATCGCGTGGGTAGCGAGACACCATCAAGGGGTGTACCGCCAGTACATCCCTATGGCCGCGCGGGAGACGTACCGTCGAAGGCGTGGACAACCAGGCAGAGGTCCGCGAGTTCCTCACCTCGCGACGAGCGAAGATCGCCCCCGAGCAGGCAGGCCTTCCCTCCGGCAGCCGTCGGCGTGTGCCTGGCCTGCGCCGCAGCGAGGTCGCCGCCCTCGCCGATGTGAGTGTGGAGTACTACGCCAAGCTGGAACGCGGCAACCTCGCCGGCGTCTCCCCGGCCGTCCTTGAAGCCGTCGCCCGCGCACTCCAGCTCGACGACGCCGAACGCGCCCACCTGCTCCACCTGGCCCAGACAGCCGACGGCTCCGACGCCCTCACCCGGCCCCGCCGCCGCTCCACCCGGCGGTGGAAGCCGCACCCGAGCCTGCAATGGACCCTGGACGCGGTCACCGAGGGACCGGCGTTCGTCCGTAACGGCCGTATGGATCTCCTGGCCACCAACAGGCTCGCCCGCGCCTTCTACGCGGACGTCTACGCAGACCCCCATAACCAGGAGAACCTCGCCCGCTTCACCTTCCTCAGCCCCGACGCCCGCCGCTTCTACCCCGACTGGGACCAGGCCGCCGACATCACCGTCGCCATCCTGCGCACCGAAGCCGGCCGCAACCCCCACGACAAAGACCTCCACGACCTCGTCGGTGAACTCTCCACCCGCAGCGACGCCTTCCGCACCCGCTGGGGCGCCCACGACGTCCGCCACCACGGCACCGGCTTCAAGCGCTACCACCACACGGCCGTCGGCGAACTCACGCTCGCCTACGAAGGGCTGGAGATGGCCGCCGCGCCAGGCCTCACCCTCACCATCTACACCGCCGAACCCGCCTCCCCATCCGAAGAGGGCCTGCGCCTGCTCGCCTCCTGGGCCGCCACGCCCCAGACCCCTGCACCCGCACCGCACGCCAGTGACTGAGGATCCCCGACCGTAGTTGGCCGGATCACCGCGCCGATCCTGTCGGCAATCGATCGTTGACAACAGGCAGTCCACGCAGCCCATGAACCCGTCAATCCCGTCCGAGGCGGCCCGAAACCAACCGGATCCGATGGCGATTGTCTTCGCCACCATGTGCTGGGAGACCCTCGACACCGCCACCGCCTTCGAAGAGGCTGTGGCCGCCGTCCCCAAAACGTGCTGCAGGCACAACGCACGTTCGTCGAACCCGGTTACCTATTGCGAGTCGCGACCGCTGACCTGGCCCCGTTCCGGCAGCTCTACGACCAGCAACTTGCCTGCCTACCCGGAGTTCAACGCCTGA
The DNA here is from genome assembly GCF_042889485.1 of Streptomyces sp. NPDC002580. Classification (NCBI taxonomy): domain Bacteria; kingdom Bacillati; phylum Actinomycetota; class Actinomycetes; order Kitasatosporales; family Streptomycetaceae; genus Streptomyces; species Streptomyces sp. NPDC002580. Next base: position 82,564 of record NZ_JBIAQZ010000017.1, read on the forward strand.
CCTCCACCCAGTCATGAAGAACGTCATCGACGACCGGCCCCTACCCGGGAGCTAGCCATCAACAAGCTGCTGCGCTGAATCGCTCGATCCAGCGATGGCACCACAACTGTTGCACTCGCTACGGTGACTTTCACCGGCGTTGAGCTGCACAAACCCTTCCTGTAGCGCTCGCGCCACACGTTCAACCCGAGAGAAGGGGCAGGCCGGCGAGCGATGCCGCGAGGAGCGTCACGAACAGGTACGGGCGGGCTCCCTCCAGTTCGCGTCCTTCGACCCGGTCGCACATCGTCCGGTACCAGGAGTGCAGGTAGGGGCGCATGGTGTTGGCGCGCAGTTCGTCGGCGAGCTCGGAGGTGGTGAGCCACCAGCGCATCATGCCGCGCACGTTGCGGGCGGAGAGGGTGCGGTCGTGGACCCGGTAGTCGATCCGTGCCGCGATCACCCCGCCCAGGCCCCTGGGGACGACCGAGAGCAGAAGCACGCCCAGGAGCAGCGGGTGGAGCGACGTCAGGACGGTCGCGGCGGAAACCAGCTGGACGAATCCGTTGGTGAGCGTCTTGGCGTCGTCCGCGAGGTCGACCGCGCGCAGGGCGCCGATCTCCGCGGCTTGGCTGCGGTCGGTGAACCCTTCGGCGTCGTAGGCGGACAGTTCGGCTCTCATGTGGAGGTCCACCAGGGTGAGATCGGCGGCGGAGGCGATCTTCGGGTTCAGCCGGCGGGTGGCCCAGTCCGCGAGGATCCACATCCCGGCGCCGAGCGCCATCGCCACGACCGCGACGGCCAGCGCGGGCCATGCCTGGCCGAGCCCCGTGCGGGCATCGGTGGTGAGGTGGGGCAGGGCCTCGGCGACCGAGGTGAGCATGACGGCGGTGCCCAGCCCGGACAACAACTGGCACAGGACGATCGTGATCGTCATGCGCCGGTCGACGGACCAGGCCAGCCGGGCCGACTGGGCGAGCGCCATCGGGATCCTGCGGGCCATGTCCCACAGGGTGGCGTCGTCCATGGCCCGGCGGTGCTTGCGCCCGTTGTAGTCGAGCTCGGGAGGAGCCGAGGGCTGCGGAACCGCCCCGCGCGCGGCGGGAACGGCCGCCGTGTCCTCCGCGGCGGAAGGCACCTGTGGTTCGGCGGTAGTCGGCGGCCGGGTGCCGATACGGGGACGCTTCACGCGAACACCCCCGCCGTCAGCCGGTCCAGGGTGCGCCGCGCGTGCGCGGTGACACGAGGATCGCCGTGCGCCTCGCCCCAGTTGAGGGCGCTCACCGCGTTCAGGCCGGCCAGGCAGGTCAACACGTGGGACTCGTCCGGTGTCAGCTCGCGGCCGTACCCGCTGAGGCAGGCGCTGCGCAGCCGCGGGCTGTCCGCCCACACTCCGCAGGCCAGTTGGACGAACTCCTGCGCGACGGGCGCGAATCGGGACCGTTCGAAGCCGACCCACGCGGCCCACCCCGACCAGAGCAGGTTTCTCGGCCAGGCGTCGCCGTGGATGAACCCGAGCGGCACCGGCCCCGCGACGCGCAGCTGTTCCGCCAGATCGCGTACGAGCGTGTGTTCCGCCGGTGCCAGCCGGTCCCCGGCCTCCTCCAACTGCCGGTCCGCACCCGCCGCCGCGGCGCACAGCGCTCCCTCGGCCTCGACACGCCAGTGGCCGGTCAGGTCACCGGCGGCGTGAAGCCGGGCCAGGAGCAGACCGCCCTGTCGGTGCGCCTCGTACTCCTCGGCAGGTGTGAGCGGTAGTGCCTCGACCGGGCTGCCGGGCACGGCGGTCGTCAGCAGGGCCAGGTGCTCGGCGCTGGACGCCCGTAGCTGTGGGGCTCGCCCGGCTCCCATGGCGGGTACCGCGTGCCGCAGTGCGAACGTCTCCCTCTCGTACATCCGCGCCTGGGGGGAGACCTTCAGGTAGAACCGGCAGCCGTCGGCGCGCACGAGCTCCCAGACCCGGGAGTTCTCCCGCGGGTGCGAGGCGTCCCGGACCTCATCGACAGCCCCGATCTCTCGCTCGGCCCAGTTGCACAGAGTTGTGGGAAGAGCCTTCGGGCCGCTCATGCTCCCCACCTCGGTGACGGTCGTGACGCGGATGCGAAAGGAGCGCGGCGGGCGTCCGCCGGGCGCCGGAGCACCGCGGACTGGACGGGCTGCACGGGAGGATTTTCGAACGCGGGGTGGGTGACAGGAAGGGGACGCACGGGATTCACGGATTTCTCCTCGGTAGGGATCGGGTCGAGCACCCCGGACAACGTCGCTGATCACGGGGTCGATACGGGGCAGGCCGGGCGACGGGTCGAGCGCAAGTTCGAGATGGGGTGCCGTGAGCAAGCGCGGTCGGCGCCTCCACCCGTTCGATTCACTCGGCAAGGTGACAGCGGTGAGGCGGTAACCCGAGCGGCGGATTGCGTGAGGGCGTCGAAAGCACCGGTCTCCTCGATGAGTCGTTGCGGGGCACCGCGGAGGGAACCTTCGGCCACGCCACTGACAATCAGGCGGGGCGGTGCCGGGATCCGGACAATCCGAGCAGCCCGTCCGACGTCGAGCGACGGTCCGCGATCGGGCCGGATGAGCTGCGACGGAACCAGGAAGAAGGATTCTCCGAACCGGCGGTGGACCCCCGAAGCCGGGCGGCCGACGAGATGGCTTGAACTGCTCATACCGTGCTGGCCGACCGGATCAAATGCGGGAGTGGCGGCCGGGGATCGTGCGGACCGGCGGCTAGCGTCAGCGTCTTCGACGCCGGACGCCGGACGCCGGATGCCGGACGCAGGACGCAGGACGCCCGCGAGGGTGGCGTGCACGGACTGCCGGCCCGGCGGGCCGGACCGCCGACACGTCGACGCCCGGGAGCCCGAGACCCCGGTCAGCCGTCAGCCGTGGCCTTGGGAGAGTGACGAAGAGGAAGTAGGGAAGTACCCCCGCGGGCGCGACCGGGCGGAATCCGGTCCGAGCAGTGCGTGGGGCATCCGCGCGTGCAGGGCGACGGTGGGCGAGACGGGTGACCTGCCCGGCCGGGTCCGCGAACCCCGGGACTCTCAGCGAGCCGACCTCGCCCGATCACCCCACGACCGCGACGGCTGTCCGGGGAGAGCCAGGCGGCGATCCCCCGTGTGTCCGCACCGCGCGGAGCTCGGGCTATCGGCAAGGCCTGGCGGGCGCGGCGCGGCGCGGCGCGGCGAGCGCGGAGCGGGCGGTCAGACCTTAGCCTCAGGGCAGGGAGGCAAAGCCGACACATGGAGCAGCGAGTGGCGAGGCCGGGAGCATGGCAGCGGCTGGGAAGGCGGATGTGTCTACTGCCGGCCGTCCTCCTCCTCCTGGCCGTAGTGATCGACTTCGCCACTCCGGAGACGGTCAGCGCCGCGGCCCTCTACGCGGCCGCACCCCTGACGGCCGCCCCTGTGCTGTCCCTGCGCGGCACCATCATCACCGGGGTGGTCGCCTTCCTCCTCGACCTCGCCATGTTCGGGTACTTCGGCTACCACGGAACCGCGCCCCAGGTCAGCGAACTGTCCATGGTCGCGACGGTGGCAGTGATCGCGGCCTTCCTCAACCGCCTCCTGTATCACCTGCAGACCCAGCTGCGGTCCGCGCGGGACGTCGCCGCCGCCGTGCAGCACGCCATCCTGCCGGACCCGCCCAAGACAGCGGGCCCGCTGAGTTTCACGGCGCGCTACGAGGCCGCTCAGGCGGACGCGCAGATCGGCGGAGACCTCTACGCCGTGGTCGACACGCCGTTCGGCGTGCGCTGCATGATCGGCGATGTGCGTGGCAAGGGCATGCAAGCGGTCAGGGCGGTCGCGACCAGCATCGTCACTTTTCGTGAGGCAGCCATGCAGGAACCCGACCTGATCGTGCTCCTGGAACGACTGGAACGCGCGGTCACCCTCGAGGCCGAGCAGGTGGGAGGAGTGACCGAGCTGGAAGGGTTCGTCACGGGCGTGGTGGCGGAATTCTCGCGGCACGGAAGGCAAGTCCGTCTGGTCAACCGAGGCCACCCGGCGCCTGTGCTCTTCCTGGCGGACACCGCGCGCTACGTCGAGCCCAGGCAGCCAGGACTGCCCCTGGGGATGACAGCCCTCTCGGCCGGCTCGGAGTGCGTGGAGACGTTGACGTTCCCGGAAGGGGCCACTCTGCTGCTCTACACCGACGGGATCACGGAGGCCCGTAACGAGAAGGGTGCCTTCTACGACATCGTCGGCAGGTTCACCGGACGTCGGCATGCCGATCCGGATGCCCTCCTCGACGCCCTGCTGTCCGATGTCCACCGGCACTCCGGGGGACGGAGAGCCGATGACATGGCCCTGCTGGCCATCACCCACACACGCCCCACCGCATGACGAACCCTGCCCGTCGGACCTCCCCTTGATCACGGACGCGGGGCGGCTTCCCTCCGCACGTGCGGGGGCGGTCCGAAGGTGACGACACCGGGGGCGGCGTTCGTCGAGCCGACGACGCAGGATCTGGTCCGTACGAGCACACGCCGGCCATCCGGGCGGGCGCGAGTTGTTCATTCGTGGGCCGACATGCTCGACCCGCGCGCCCCCGCACTCACGAGGCACCCGCGGCCGGCTCCGCTGCTTCGTGATCCGGCCGCCGCTCAGCCCGGCCTTGTCCGTTGGCGCTCCCGAATCGGTGCTGGCAGGGTGGGTGCAATGACAGATGATGCCGGTCCTGTCCCCGCGGACGTGGCTGACCGCCGGGCGGTCGAGCGCATCCGCGGCCGTCCGTTGAGCCGGACATGGCCGACGAGTGCCCTGGCGGCGGGCAGCCGGGTGACGGTCGTTCGTGACGTGAACCGGGACGGTCCTTGGCAGGTCGAGTTCACCGGAACGATCGATGCCATGGGCGCTCCCGAGCCGAACGGACACGCCCAGGCGCTCGACGGCGAGTTGCTGTACTGGGTCACCTTCGACATGCCGCAGTTCGACAGCGGGGGGAGCGGTCCTTATCGCAAGGCCCAGATCTGGGATCGCTACCTGAGGGCCGAACCGGAGCCAGAGCCGGAGCCGGAGCCGTAGGATCTCGCAGGTCGAGGTGCCCCACCGGAACCGTCCGCCGGGGCTACGCGGTGCGGCCCTCCGACGGTGGCGACCGGCAGCGTTTCCGACCGTTCCCCAGCGGTCGGGCCACCCACCACTCCTCCAGGTCGACCGATTCGCCCGTCGTCCTGGAGCGCTCGATGGCGTGTTCCTAGAACTGCCCGACAGTCGTCCATCACGCCCGTCCACCACGCTAGTCCGCGGAGCCTGACGTGTGTTCACCAAGCGGAGGTGTCAGAGTGACGTGAGTGGTGCGACCGGATGTGCCTGGGAGGCGTCTGTTGTGAACACCTTGCGGTCCCTGCTCCAGCGCGACACCGGTTTCACCGCGCTACGCCGGTCCGTGAGAGCAGCGACCGTCGCTCCCGGACTCTTCGCCCTGACGACCACGACCACCGACAGCCTGGTCGTGCCGCTCTTCGCCGCGTTCGGATCGATCGCGATGCTGCTGTTCGTGGAGTTCGCCGGGTCCATGCGGGATCGGCTCGTCCAGCAAGCGGCGCTGATCGTCACGGGCGCCGTGCTGATCTCGCTCGGCACCTTGGTGTCCCGGGAGGTATGGCTCTCCACGGTGGCCACGGCCGTGGTCAGCTTCCTCGTGCTGTTCTCCGGTGTGGTCAGCTCGGCGCTGGCGGGCGCCTCCACCTCCTTGCTCGTGAGTTTCGTCCTGGCGGCCACGCTCCCAGGGACGCCGGACGCGATCCCGGACCGGCTCGCGGGCTGGGGGCTGGCCGGCGCGGCCTCGCTCCTGGCCCTGTGGCTGCTGTGGCCCAGTCCCGTGCGAGAGCCCCTGCGCAACGCCGCCGCCGGCGCGTGCGGCGCGCTCGCGGTGCAACTGCGCGCCGAGGCGGACTGCGTACTGCGCGGCTACGGCACAGCGGATCGGGAGGCGCTCGGCACGATCGTGAACGACGCGAAGGACGCGGTCACAGGTCTGCGCGACGCGTACTTCGCCACCCCCTACCGGCCCACGGGCCTGTCCACGTCCACGCGCGTCCTGATCCGCCTCGTCGACGAGGTGCTGCTGCTCGCCACGATCCTGGACCGCGCACCCGTGGGCGAAAGGCCGACCCCCTCGGACCTCGTCGTCTGCGGAGTGAAGACCGCCGCCGCGGACCTGCTGCGAACGAGCGCCGAACAACTCGCCGCGAACGACGACCGAGGACCCGTACCTCTCACCGCGTCGCAGGAACGACTCGTCCAGGCGCGGTCCGCGATGGAGAACACCGTCACGTCGTCCCGGCCGGTGAACCCGGCGGACGGGGAACCCGAGGCACACCACGACCAGCCCCGCTCCGGCAACGCCGCGACGGGATTCGTCAGCTCGCTGGAACCGAGCTTCCGCGCGCAGGAGATGAGCTTCGCCGTATCCGCCATCGCCAGGAACATCGAACTGGTCCTCGCGGCACGCCGTCGCACCCTGTGGCAGCGGCTCATCGGGCAACGCCCCGAAGGCACCATCTCGACGCTGGCATCGGCGCAGGAACGCGCCGGGGCGCACACCGAGCGGCACTCGGTGTGGATGCGCAACAGCGTGCGCGGCGCGATCGCGCTGGCGCTCGCCGTCCTGGTCGCGGAACTGTCCGGAGTGCAGCACAGTTTCTGGGTCGTCTTCGGAACCCTGGCCGTCCTGCGCTCCAGCGCCGTGCTGACCGGTCAGAACTCCCTGCGAGCCATCGCCGGGACCACGGTCGGCATCGTCATCGGCGGCGGACTGATCTATCTGATCGGATCGAACACCACGGTCCTGTGGATCCTGCTCCCCGTCGCCGTCCTGTTCACCGGCCTCGCGCCGGCGACCATCTCCTTCGCCGCCGGTCAGGCCGGGTTCACGGTGTCGATCCTGATCCTTTTCACCATTCTCGAACCCGTGGACTGGACCGTGGGCATCGTACGGATCGAGGACGTCGCGATCGGCTGCGCCGTGAGCGTCGTCGTGGGGCTGCTCTTCTGGCCCCGCGGCGCCGCGTCCGTCCTCGGCCGCGCCCTGGCGGAGGGAGTCTCGGACAGCTCCCGGTACCTGCGCGGAGCCATCGGCTACGGCGTGACCCGCTGCGACGGCCTCGTCCGGACCGCTCCGCTCCCGGACGAGGAGCGCTACCGTGCCGCGGCCGCGGCACGGCGGCTGGACGACGCCTTTCGGGGGTTCCTCGCCGAACGAGGTACCAAGCACCTGCCGCTCGCCGACGTCACCAGCCTGGTGACCGCCGTGGCCGTCCTGCGGCTCACCGCCGACGCCGTACTCGACCTGTGGGAGAGGGACCAGGGTTCGTCGGAAGCCGACCGCACCGCGGCGCGTTCGGAGATCGATCGCTCGGGGGACGCGCTGCTCAGCTGGTACGAGGCGACGGCGAACGCGCTGGCGGGGTTCGGCGAGGTGCCCGAGGCGAGGCCCAAGGACGTCGAGGCCGACGCGCGGCTGATCAGCGCGGTCGAGCGGGACCTGGTCGACGAGACGAACCGGCGGTCGTCGGCCGCGATCCGGGTCGTGTGGACCGCCGACCACATCGAGGCCGCGCGACGGCTCCAGCGGAGTGTGCTGGGGCCCGCTCGTGCCGTGGCCGAGCTCCAACGCGGACACAACGCACGCCTGGGCCGCTTCCGGCCCTCCCGGCGACCCAGGTGAATCGGGCGGGCCGAATCCGTCCCGCCCACTGCCGAACCCCGCCCACGATAGGCATGATCACCCCATGGCGGATATCAACGGGGTTGTCACCGGGCGACGTTCGCCGTCTCCCGAGGCGTCGACGAACGCGAGCCCGTCGGAGGACCGAGGGCGCAAGGACGGCACCCTGACCGCGACAAGGAAGTGACACGACGTCAACTGCCGTCGCAGGAACCACTCGTACGAACCGGAAGGAACGTCATGGAGATCTATGCCTACTGGCTCGACGGTGAGCACCTGCGCTTGTCCGGTTGGGACCGGCAGGACGAGTCGTTGGCCGTCATGCTGAAGATCCAGGCCCTGCTGGGGCACGCGGTGGTCCTCAGCGACATCCAGCTCATCGACAGCGCGGTGGTGCAGACCCTGTTCGCGTCCGACGACTTCAGATCCTTCGTACGCAGCTGCCCCGGGTTCCTGCGCTGCACCACCGGCGCCCCGACCGGGAGCGACCCGTTCACCCTCGTCACCGCCGGCTTACCGCGCACGCTGGAACCCGGCTGGCTCTCATCGTCGTTCGACACGGCCGAGCCCCTGATCCGGCTGTCGGAAGCGGTCCTGGAGCGTCGGGACGCCAACCCGGGACCGCTGTTCGCGCGCGGCACCGCCCTGGGCGCGTTGTACGAGGAAGGCGGCGCGACCCGACAGCGGCTCGAGGCCGTGGCGTGGACGCTGCACCACTTCTCCACGGAAGCCGGGGTGCCGTTGGGCACCAGTACGGTGGCTCGCCCCAGCTCGTACTGCGAGGTGCTCGAGGAGGTGGCCGAACTGCCGGGCCTCCCCGGCCGCGACTACGCACCGGTGGCCCGCACACTCGCCTACCTCGACGAGCATCTCGGAGAGTCGGAGCGTCATCGCAGATCCCTGCTCATCGCCCACCTGGACGCGACGAACCCGCCGCACGGGATCGCGATGGGCAACACCGCGACCCAGGCGTGGAACGCGGCCGTGCAGCGTACGCTCGGAACCGACGGGGCGTCCCCGCGGTCCCTTCCCGAAGCGGCCGACGTGGGGCTGTACCTCGGCAGTCCCACGGACGCGCTGTTCGAGCCCTCGACTCCCGCCACCGCGTCGCCCGCCGGGCCCGGACTGGCCCCGAACCACCTGGCGGCGGTCGGGGCACTGAGCTGGCAGGACATCGCGAAGATCCAGCTGGACGACGCCGTGACCCGCCTGCGCGACGACTACCAACGGGCGCTGCGGGCAGGGGACGCGGCGGCGGCCGACGACGCCCTGGCAGCGCTGCTGCGGACGGTCAGGAAGAAGCTGCCGGCCGCCGGGCAAGGATCAGGGCATCTCGGCTGGGCCGCCGTCGAAGCGGGGCTGGCCGGGGCCGGACTGGCCATCGGGGCGGCGGACGCCCTCGGATTCGCGGCACCCGCCCTGGCGTTCGGACTGGCCGCCGAACGACTGCTCAGAGGCGGCCGCAGGCGGTCGCACATCGTCAACACCCTGATGGCGGCGGGCAGACGAGGCTCCTGGACACAGCGCGGCGCCACATGAACCAGCCGGAGGACCGAACAGCATGGACGCCCACCACACGATGAAGTTCCTTCCCCCGTCCCTCCTGAGCACACCGTTCACCCCCGTGGCTGAAGGTCCGGCCGACACCAGGGCCGGGAAGACCGTGATCGACGGCGCCGTCGACCTGGGCGACTCCCTGCGCACCTGCGACCTCGACCGGCCGCCCTCGCTCACCGTGCGGCCGAGCACATCGCCCCGCTGGCCAGCCGACACGCTCACCGCGCGCTGGCACGCCGACTGGCGCGAGCGGCACGCCGACGAGTACAGCGGCCCCAAGGTCGCGGTGCACCGCCTGCGTACGAGAGCCGGGGGGCAGTCCGAGATCGAGGTGACACCGACCGACTGGGGCCAAGTGCAGGGAGCGCAGGCCGGGTTCCTCGCCCTGCACGGCCACTCGCCGGGGCGCACCGCGTTCCTGTCGGAACTGCTGAGCGGCAGCCGTGCTCCCGTGCCCAACATCACCGCGGTACACGGAGTCATCGAGACCGCGGACAACATGCTCGTGATGAACCGACGCAGTCACCACGTGAACTACCACCCCCTCTCCTGGAGTTGCTCGTTCGAGGAGGGAATGGAGCCGGACGATCTCGACGCCGACTCCCCTGCCTTCGAGACGGCCGCCGCCCGGGGGATCGCCGAGGAGTTCGGTGTGCAAGCGGGCCGTGACGGACTGACGGTGCTGGGACTGCTGGGAGACATCGCGGCGATGAGTGTCGCGGCCGTGGTGCACTGCCGGATCCCGGTACCGGCGGAGAGCCTGGGCATCCGGCCGAAGGCCGCCCGAGTCCCCGACGCCTGGGAACACACCGGCCAAGTCCTGGTACCGGCGTCGCCGGAATCCCTGGCCGGACTGCTGCTGGGCGCGACAGTTCCGAGGAGCGCCACCGGCCCGGCAGGGTCCGACCCCGGACAGGGACACGCGTCCTCCTTCTGGCATCCGACCTCCCGGTTCAGGCTGCTGCTCACCATGCTCTTCCGCTTCGGCAGGACACGGACGGCCGAGGCGCTGGCACGAGCGGCCGCGGCCCGACACGGCCGCTTGGCCGCTGAAGGTCCCTGAGTTGAGTACACGTGCCCCCGCCGCGGGGGAGCGGTGCATGGCCACCCCGACCGGGCGAACCCGCCGGGGGACCTGTGCGACGCCGACGGCACCACTGTGACGTTCTGCCCCCGCACCAGCCACCGCGACCGGCCGTGGCGGCAGCGCCCGCGGCCGGCGAGGTGAGGCCTTCACGGCACACGAGAGTTCGTCCGCGACGGCCACGAGAGCCGACCGACGGAGCGCCGATCCCGCACTGTTGTCCATCGGTTGCGGCTGCTCCGAAGCTGTTCGCACTAAGGTCGTCGGTCATGACTGTGCTGCGCGGCGCTCTGGTAGTCCTTCGCCCCACCGTCCCTGCGGACATCCCCGCCTTGGCGGCGATCCGGGCCACACCCGAAGTGCGGGCACGATGGAGGGGCGGCGAGGACCTCGCGGCGGACATCGCCGTCGATCTCGAGGACGCCGGCACCCGGTGTCTGACGATCGAGTCCCGGCAGCGGATCATCGGCATGATCCAGTGGTACGCCGAGGAGGAGCCGGACTACCGGCACGCCGGTATCGACCTCTTCCTCGATCCCGCCGTGCACGGCAGGGGCCTGGGCACCGACGCCGTACGGACACTGGCCCGTCATCTCATCGATGCCCACGGTCATCACCGTCTGGTCATCGACCCGGCAGCCGACAACACCGCCGCGATCCGCTGCTACACCAAGGCCGGGTTTCGGCCGGTGGGCATCATGCGGCAGTACGAGCGGGGCCCGGACGGAAGCTGGCACGACGGCCTCTTGATGGACCTGCTGGCCACCGAGCCGGCGCCCTGACCGCTCTCCGTCACCGACCCGACTGTGAGCTGGAGAAGTCCGATCGGGGCGCGGCACTACGACCGGCGCGGCCGCATGGTTCGAAACGGTGCGAGACAGACCGCTGTGTACCGGGTGCGGGGCGGACGAACGCAGGCCGCCGGCCGAGGCCCACCGTCGGCCTGTACAACCGTCGCGAAGGAGGGGCACGACATCCGCGTTCGGCCGTCGGGGACAGCCATCAACGAGATGATCTGGCCCGGTTCGGCCTCCTCGAGCGCTTCGAAGCCGTCCTGACCCCGACCGGGCTCGGTGCGGCCGGACCCGTCGCCTACGCCTGCCGGTGGATGGGGAGGGACCCCTCCCGGGCGGTCAACGTGGGCGACATGCTGGAGGGGGGACGTGAACGCGGCCGCCCGCGCCGGCCCCACCGGCATCCGGCTGGACCGAGGCGTCGACCTCGTCACCGGTGGACCGTCCCCGACGGCGCCCGAGTCGGTGCCCCGCGGCGAACGGCTCTCCGACCTCCCCGACCACCTGTCACGTGTGGACGCGCGCTCGTGAGCCGGCTGCCGGCCCTGCACATGTCTTGCGTCCCGGACCGCCCCGACCGAACGAACCCGTTGGTCCGCGAACCCGGCCGAACGCGGCGTGGCACCCAACACGGTCGACCAGCCCCCGAGTTCGTTCCCCACGATGTAGGGAACCGCTCGTCGGCTCCGTTTGTAGGGTGAGCGCGCCACACCGGTGTGCCGGAGATCAAGGAGTTCACGTGCCGAGGTTCCTGCTGATGGTCGATCACGACGGGGGCGATTTCGAGGAGCCCATGGACGAGTGGGCCCCCGATGACGTCACCGCGCACTTCGACTACTACGCGGCGTTGACCAAGGAACTGGTCGCGAGCGGCGAGATGGTCCAGTTCACCGGACTTGCCGATCCGCGCCGCGCCAGGATCGTGCGCTCGGACGGCGCCGGGGCCCCGGTGGTGACCGACGGCCCCTTCCCGGAGTCCAAGGAGGTTCTGGCCGGGTTCAACGTCGTCGACGTCGATTCCGAGGAGCGCGCCCTGGAGATCGCCGCCATGATCTCGGCGGTGCCCGGCCCCGGCAGGGTTCCGACGAGACAGCCCGTCGAGGTGCGCCAGGTGATGGACCACACCGCGTTCGACCTGTGACGGGCCACCCGACCGTCGAGGACCTGCTGCGCTCGCTGGCGCCGCAGGTCCTCGCACTGCTCGCGCGGCGGACCGGGGACTTCGACGCCTGCGAGGACGCGGTCCAGGAAGCGCTGATCGCCGCCGCCCGGCACTGGCCCGCACACGGGGTCCCGGAGAATCCGCGCGGCTGGCTGCTGCGGACGGCCACCCGCCGCCACACCGACCAGATGCGCAGTGAGACGGCGCGACGGCGACGCGAGGAACGCGTGGCGAGTGAGCCGGCCCCGACCGAGACCCCGTCAGCCGACGACACCCTGGCACTGCTCTTCATGTGCTGCCATCCCACGCTCACACCCGCTTCCGCGATAGCCCTGGCCCTGCGGGCCGTCGGTGGTCTGACGACCGCCCAGATCGCCGCCGCCTACCTGGTGCCCGAGGCGACGATGACGCAGCGCATCGGCCGGGCCAAACTGCGGCTGAAGGCGTCATCGGCGGTGTTCGCGATGCCTGCGCGGGACACACCGGACTGGTCCGCGCGGCTTCGATCCATACTGCACGTGCTGTACCTGCTGTTCAACGAGGGCTACACCGCGTCCACGGGCTCGGCCCTGTGCCGCGCGGACCTGTCCGGCGAGGCCATCCGCCTGGCCCGGCAGACGCACCGGATCCTGCCGACGCAGGGCGAAGTGGCCGGACTGCTGGCCCTGATGCTGTTGACCGAGGCCCGCCGGCCCGCGCGCACCGGCCCGCACGGCGAGCTGATCCCCCTGGCCGAGCAGGACCGTACACGCTGGGACCGCGCACTGATCGCGGAGGGAACCGCGCTGCTCATGGGTACCTTCACGGCCGGCGCGCGGCCCGGCGAGTACCGGTTGCAGGCGGCCGTCGCCGCCGTCCACGACGAGGCCGCCACGGCGGCGGACACCGACTGGCCACAGATCCTCGGACTGTACGAGCTGCTCGAACAGGTGGCGGGCAGCCCCTCGGTCACCCTCAATCGCGCGGTCGCCCTCGCGATGGTCGACGGCCCGAGCACCGCCCTGGCCCTGCTCGACCGACTCGACGGCGACGACCGCGCGCCACTGGCCGGTCATCACCGGGCGCACGCGGTACGCGCCCATCTGCTGGAGATGGCGGGAGACGCGGCGTCCGCGGCGCGTCACTACCGCCTGGCGGCGTCCCTCACCACGAGCCTCCCCGAACAGCGCTACCTGACGGCCAAGGCAGCCGGGTCGCGCCGGCGGACGAGGTCGGCGACCGGCTGATCCGTTCGTCGGCAGCTACCGAAGGGCTGCGCCCGGATCGGTGCACCCGCTCGGCACCCGCCCGGCATCACGCGGAGCCATCGGTCGACTGGCCCCTTGACCTCAACAAAGCTTGAGCTCCTACGGTCGTTCCAGAGCCGCCGGAACCGACCGGTGGCGCCTTCCGAGGAGATCCGCCATGACAGAAGACGCCGTCAGCCACGTGATCCCCGACCGCTACCGCAACGCGGTGATCCCGCACATCATGGTCGACGACGCCTCCGCGGCGATCGACTTCTACCGCAGGGCGTTCGGCGCGCGCGAGGAGTTCCGGATCGACGCGCCGGGCGGCGGGATCCTGCACGCGGAGATCACAGTCGGGCCGTCGGTCCTGATGCTGGGCGACGCGAGTGTCGCCGAGGCGGAGGCGTCCGCGTTCGCCGCGCCGACCTCGCTCGGCGGCACCTCCGCAACCCTGCACGTCTTCGTACCGGACGTCGACGCACTCGCGGAACGCGCGCAGACCGCGGGAGCCGAGATCATCCAACCGCCGAAGGACATGTTCCACGGCGACCGCACCGCCATCATCAAAGACCCCTCCGGGCACATCTGGGTCTTCCTCACCCACTTGGAGGACCTGACCGAGGACGAGCTTCTGCGCCGCCTCCCAGCGTCGATGTGAGAGAGACGGAACGGTGCGTCGAGGCGCGGCACCTGCCGAAAACCCCTCCCACGCAACCCAGTCGGCTCGAATCTGCTGATCATGGCCCCACAAGTTCCTCATCCTCCAGTCGGTGCAGCTCCAGTTCCGCAAGAAGACCAGCGACACGTACACCAAGTTGAAGACGATCGAGTCGGACGCGTGCGGCAACTTGAGGACGACCGCGACGGCCACCGTCGACGGCTGCTTCCGCTACGACTTCGCGGGCACCTCGACGACCCCGGCCGTGCAAGCCACGGGTGACCCCGTCGACGTGCTCTGACCGGCAAGGCAGTGACGGCACGCTCAGGGGGCCGGACGACTGCCGACGAACCGGACACCGGACCAGGTGTACGCGCCGAGCGCCGAACAGGGAAAAGGGAACAGGGACCACCGGACTCGGACCCGGATTCTGACCTCGGCGGGCTCATGGCCTGGCAGGCCCGGCAGCTCACTCGGTGGAATGAACTCCTGGCCCCACCCGTAGCGGCTCGTCGGCACCGTGCGTTTGGGCAGCTGTGTCCCCACTGGAATCCGCGCATGTCTCGCTGTGGCTGCTCAACCACTTCAGCACCTTCACGCTGGCCGTCGTCACCGTAGGCGGAACCGTGTGCCTCGCCGTCGCCGGCAGCGTGCTGCTGCGCCGCAGATACCCCTCGGTGGCCCGCGGCGAACACAACGACATGGTCGGAGTGACACTCGGCATGTTCGGAGCCATCTACGGGATCATCCTCGCCTTCGTCATCGTCACCCTCTGGACCCAACTGGAGGACACCCAGACGATCGTCGCCACCGAGGCCACCGACGCGGCGCTCATCACCCGTGACGCGGCCGCGTTCGCACCACTGGCGCGCTCCCGCCTCGACTCCGCCATGAGCGGCTACGTCCACGCGGTCGTCGAGGACCAGTGGCCCCGGATGCGCGAGGGAAATCCCAGCTACGGAGCCACGGAAACCCACCTCCGTGCCGCCTTCCAGGCACTCCAGGAATACGAACCCAAGAGCCAGAGCGAACAGGTCTTCTACGAGGAGGCGGTCACCCATCTCAACGACGTCGCCACCCAGCGCCGCGCCCGGATCACGATGGCCCGCCAGGAACTCCCCCCGTTGCTCCAGACCCTGGCCTTCGGCGGCGCACTCGTCCTGCTCCCGCTCACGTTCCTCTACGGGCTGCGCAAACTGAGAGTCCAGATCCTCTTCGTCGCCTCGGTCGCCGCACTCGTCGGCTTCAGCCTGCTCCTGGTCTTCGTCCTGGACCGCCCGTTCGCCGGCGACCTGAGCGTCAGTCCCGCCCCGTACAGGGAGGGAGCTTTGGCCGTGTTCTGGGAGCGGTGAACGGACCGATGCTCCGATACCTGGGCCACGACGCCCGAGTGCCATCTCCTGTCGGGTTCCTGGCCGCCTCAGTGCGGTGTGGGGACCGCGTGCTGACGACGGTCGCACCGGGTGCGGGTCCGTCACCGGTTCGGACCCTCGCGCTGTGCGGCCGGACGCGCGTCGACGTTGCCGAGGGGAGTCCGCCGGCCGGACGCGAAGGAGTCGTCGGGCGCTCCCGTGTACGCCGCGGCGGCGGTGGTGTCGAGGCGCCGCCGCAGGTGGGGGAGTTGCACGGGCCTTCCCTGCGAGAGCGGGCGAGCGTGCCCGAGGAGGCCAGCGGCCTGCCCCGGGGCGTTCGGGCGATGGGCCAGGACGTGTTGTGAAGTGTGGTGCTGGGCTGATGAGTTCCATGAAATTGCCGTACGGCCAAGGACGTTGACCACCTCATGACGCAACGACCAGTGCCTCGCCCACTGTCCGACGAAGCCCTCTCCGACTTGCTTGCCCAGCAACAGTTCGGCACGCTCGCCACCGTCAAACGCAGTGGCCACCCCCACCTGACAACCATGGTGTACAGCTGGGACCCCGAAGCCCGCGTCGTGCGGTTCTCGACCACGGCCGATCGTGTCAAAATCCAGCACCTGCGGCTCGATCCGCACGCGGCGCTGCACGTGTCGGGCGGTGACGTGTGGTCGTTCGCCGTCGCCGAGGGCGAGGCTGTGGTCTCGGAGAGCACGGCGGTTCCTGGGGACGCTGTCGGCCGGGAACTGCTGGGGATGATCCCGCAGTCCGGAAGGCCGGAGGACGAAGCAGCGTTCCTGGAGGAGTTGGTCGCCGAGCGGCGGGTGGTCATCAGGCTGAAGGTGGACCGACTGTACGGCTCGGCGCTCGACATCGACGGATAGCGCAGATCGGGTCCGTGCTGGTCGCAGTCACTCGTTGAGGACCGCGACCAGCACGGTCACCTTGTGGCGGACGGCGAGCCTGTCGTGCCTCGTTGCCACAGCCCGTCGGCGATCGAGGCGGTCGACCCCGCAGCCGACAGCGTTCCGCGCGCGGTGGTCGGCCTTGTCGAACGTCCGATGCCGACAGCCCCGGCGGCGGGCTGGTGCGCCCGACAGACGGTGGAGTCGACGGGTCCGGTGGCGGCGTCGGAGGAGGGCGGCGCACTCGAGTCCGAGTGGACCGGGGCGGCGGTCACTGCATCGTCGGCAGCCGGTAGCCTCGCGTCCGTGGATCTCCTCCTGCCGGTTCTCGTCGGCCTCGGCAGCCTCGTCGCGGTCCTGGGCTTCTTCACGTGGCTGGCGGCGCACGTTCGCCGCCGGGGACTTGCGGGCGGGGCCATGAGTGCTGCGCTGGCGTCCTACGAGGAGGCGTTCCGCAATACTTCGCATGCGGCTCACGTCGAGATCCGAGTCCAGGCGGAACGCGAGGCGCGGCACCTGTCGCCCGACGTTCACCGGGAAAGAAGCCCTGGTGAAGTCAATCGGTCCGGCGAACGGGATCGCGAGCCCACCCGCACCCGGCTTCGCCGCCCACGTCGGGGGCTTGGCCGCTGGGTCGAACGCCTCAAGGCAGGCCGCTGAGCGCGGGTGGTGCCTCCGCCACCTCGATCTGCATTCTCGCCTTCTGCACTTACTGAGCTTGAACTCGGGTTGTCGTATCTGCCGACAGGGGTTGATCCTCCGTTGCTGGGCGGGCTCGACGAGTTTGAAATCATGGCCAGGGTGGCTGTGCGGGAGCCGGCGACCCATCCCAACCGCACCGGCAGGACGGGAGGAGGCTGTGAACACTGCACGATGATCCTGTCAAGCCGCGTTCGCAGACCCTTCCGCGACTCTTCGAACGCGCCCATCAGGTCGAGGATCTCCAGGTAGTCGTCGTATGCCTCGCCTTACTGTCGGGTGATGTCGACGCCAGGCAGGTGGGCGACCCGCAAGGGAGCGAACCACCTTGTCCGAGAAGCCCGTTGGACGCCAGCACGCACCCCGGCCGTGTACCCGCGGGTAGGCTCGGTGGCCATGACACGTGTTGCGGTGGTGGGCATGGGCGCGGTGGGCGCTGTGGTGGCCGCGGGCCTGGCCTCGACGGAGCGTGTGGAGGTGACCGCCTGTGTGCGTTCGCCGCTGGGTGGACTGCGGATCACGCGGTCCGACGGTGCGGTCGAGCACACGGTGGTTCCAGAGATCCTCGACCCTGCTCAGGTGTCCGCGGTCGAGTGGGTGGTGCTGGCGACCAAGGCTCATCAGACGGCTGGGGCCGCTCCCTGGCTGGAACGACTGTGCGATACGGGCACCCGTGTCGTGGTGCTGCAGAACGGTGTCGAGCACGTTGAGCGGGTCGCACCGCTGACGGGCGCTGCTCGGGTCCTTCCGACGGTGGTGGAGATCTCTGCCGAATCACCGGAGCGCGGCCGCATCCGGCTGTTCGACCGCCCGAGGATCGTGGTACCCGAGAGCGACGACGGTGCGAAGTTCGCGGCCCTGTGCGAGGACAGCGGCATCACCGTGACTTTGGCCGAGGACTTCGTGACCGCAGCGTGGGCGAAGTTGTGCCTGAACGCGGCCAATGGTGCCGTCACCGCCTTGACGATGCGCCGCATGCCGGTCTTCGTCAATCCCCGCATCGCCCGCCTGGGCCACGCGTTGGTGGAAGAGGCGCGACAGGTCGCCGCCGCGTCGGGGGCGAACCTCCCCGAGGACATGGCCGACCGGGTCATCGCCCGGCTGCGGACCATGCCGGCCGAGTCCGGCAGCAGCATGCTGTGGGACCGTCTGGCAGGCCGGCCCATGGAATACGACGCGCGCAACGGCGCAGTGGTGCGCGTAGGTGCCCGCCTGGGCATCCCCACTCCGTACAACGAGACCGCGGCCGCGTTGCTCGAAGCCATCAGCGAATCCGGGGATGTGACGTAACGTCCGCTGGAAGGTGAGGTTCCAGGGCGCGGTACCCATCGTCGTGAGGCGTCGAAAGGTCTGTGAACGCGGCTTGACGATCCACGTCAAGGCGTGTTCACAGACCTTTGCATCGACGCCGATACTCGCCGATCCGAAGGCTCTGCCGCTGTCAGCACAAGTACTCGTTCCGCGTTGTGCGGTACGACCACGGCTCGCGGGGGAGAGCCTCCAGGGCCGTGTGCCGACCCTGGTCTCTCGACTGCATACAGAGCCATGGCTCTGTATGGTGGGTGCTACAAGCAGAGCAGTGATTCCTTTTGCTGGAGGGCGCAGTGCCGCGGCTTACCGACGCACGCAAGGAACTTCGGCGCACCCAGATCACCGAGGCCGCCGTACGCTGCTTCAGCCGCAACGGCCTGGAGCGGACCTCGATCGCCGACATCACGGCCGAGTCCGGCCTCTCGAACGGCTCGATCTACGCCCACTACCGCAGCAAGGCCGACCTGGTCCAGGCCTCCGCCCACGCGGTGCTCACCAAGCGCGCCGAAGCCCTCGGCGACTACGCCGCGAGCGACACCCCGCCCGGCCCCGACGAACTGCTCGCCCGCCTGATCGCCGCGATCGACCCCGCCGAGGCCCGCGTCGGCGTGCAGACCTGGGCCGAGGCGACCACCAACCCGGCCGTCCGCGGCATCGTCGTCGACACGATCGACCGGATGCGCGCCATGGTGCACGACTGCGTCATGGCCCACCTGGTCAAGGTCGAACACCTCGACCCGGCCGAGGCCCAGGAGCAGGCCATCCCGATCACCGACCGGGTGATGGCGCTCCACCTGGCCGAACTGCTGCACACCGCCTTGCGGTCACCGGCCGAGGAGACAGCGTCATGACCACCTCGACCGCTTCGTCAGCCGCCCGCACCGTTTTCCGGATCGGCTACGGCGCCTTGCGGCTCGAGCGCCTGCACGACCGCCGCAGCGACGCCGTCGCGCTGCTGCGCCGCGCCCCGAACGTGCTGCTCATCCCCGGTACCGCCAGCGCCGCCCACCTGGAGGCGGACACCGCGGCCGGCGAGATCGCCCTCGACGCCGCGACCCTCGATGCCGCGACTCTCACCACCCTCGACGCCATCGAGTCCCGCTCCAACGAAGTCCCCATCGGCTGACCGGAACCGACCGGGTCCGGCTCGCGACCACAGCCCGGGCACCCGACCACGGCGCACAGCCCATGTCCGCCAAGGATCTAAGGACAGATCATGAAAGCCATCATCTACCGCGCCAACGGCGGCCCCGAGGTTCTCCAGTTAGTCGACCGGGACCTGCCCGTGCCTGGCCCCGGCGAGGTCCGTGTCCGGGTCGCCGTGTCCGGAGTCAACCCGACCGACTGGCAGGCCCGCTCGGGCGCCGCCCATGCCAAGCTGTTCGCCGAGGTCACCCCGCACCTGGACGGTGCCGGCGTGATCGACGCCGTGGGCGAGGGGGTCGAGCAGAGCCGGACCGGCCAGCGGGTCTGGCTGTACATGGCCGCCGCCGGGCGGCCCACCGGCACCGCCGCCGAGTACACCGTCGTACCCGCTGAGCGGGCCGTGCCGCTGCCCGACGATGCCGGCTTCGGCCTCGGTGCCTCACTCGGCGTCCCCGCGCTGACCGCTCATCGAGCGCTCACCGTCGCCGAGGACGGACTTGGCCGTCTCCGTCCCGGGGCGCTCGACGACCAGGTCGTGCTCGCCGCGGGCGGGGCCGGGGCGGTCGGGCACGCCGTGATCCAGCTCGCCCGCTGGGCCGGCGCCACCGTGATCAGCACGGTCAGCGGCCCGGAGAAGGCCCGGCTGGCCACCGCCGCCGGTGCCCACCACGTGATCAACTACCGCGAAGGCGACCCGGCCGCCGAGATCCGCAAGATCGCTCCGGACGGCGTCGACATCATCGCCGAGGTGGCGCTCGGCGCGAACCTCGCACTGGACCTGGCCGTGCTGCGGACGCGCGGCACGATCGCGACCTACGCCAACGACGGCGGCAAGCCGGTCGAGCTGAACGTGCTGCAGAACATGGTGCTCAACACACGCCTTCAGTTCCTGGTGCTCTACACGGCCGGCCCGGAGGCACGCGCCGCGGCCGTCGAGGACGTCGCCGCCGCGGTCCGCGACGGCGCCCTGCCGGTCGGCGAAGAACACGGCCTGCCACTGCTCCGCCTCCCGCTCCACCGCACCGCCGACGCACACCGGGCAGTGGAGAGCAGCACGGTCGGCAAAGTCCTGGTGGACATCACGTCCTGACCCATGGTCAGCCGCCGTGCCGACATCTGCGCGTAGCCGCAATCGGCACGCCGCAGCTCTTCCGGCCGTGGTCGGCGAACTGGTCCGCTGCGGCAGGGAGTTCGACGGCATGGACCATCATGCGCGAATGCGGGACGCCCCGGCGGGGCCGCCTCCGGGGCGTGGAAGGCCAGTTCTGGCTCCTGGAGAACCGCCTGTTGAGGTCTGCGAGCGAGGCTCGACGATCCACATCAAGCCTCGCTCGCAACCCTCTTTCCATCGCTTGCTCGCCGAGAGTTCGGCCCCTCAGGTGATCATTCCCGGCAGTGGAACAGCGCGCACACGATGACCACTCAGCGGCCCGGCTCCGAGGTCTGTTGCGAAAACCCTGGTCGCACCGGCCCTTGAGGCTGCGATCGGTAGGGACGCCCCCTGGGGAAGCAAGGGGCCAGTCAGCGCACCAGCAGGTCGACTACGCCTGTCAGTCCCTCCTCGCCGCTGCCCTCATCCAGACGGCGGCGCATCAGCTCGAAGTAGGGACTGAGCAGTTCAGGGCTGACACCCTGCTGCTCGGCGGTGCTCAGGAAGGTCTGCGTGCCGGCCACCTGCATGGCGAGATCGGAGACAACACCTTTGGTGTAGTCGCCGCTCCGCAGCTGGTCGGCGGTCTGGTGAACTGCCGGGGTCATCGCCACGAGCCAGTCGACGAGCAGCGGAGCGAGCGACACGGGGTCGATGTTCTCCTTGCGGATCAGGGCGAAGGCGTGCGCGGCCCCGGCGAACATCCCGTACATGGCGCTGAGCAGGGCCACGTCGTGCAGGGCCGCGAAGCCCGCGTCCTTGCCGACGTAGGCGGTGCCGGCCGGGACGCCCAGGGTCTCCTGGTGCCGTTCGAACAGCTCCGGCGAGCCGCTGTAGAAGACGTAACCGCCGGCTTCCGGGACGCCGATCATCGGAGGGACGGCCATGATGCCGCCGTCCAGGTAACGGGCGCCGCGCTCGCGGGCCCATTCGGCGCGAGCGCGGGCCTGGGCAGGTGTGCTGGTGGTCAGGTTCACCAGGTCCTTGCCGGCCAGGCCGGTGCCGGACAGCACTTCCTCGACCGAGGAGTCGTCCAACAGGCAAACGACGATCAGGGTGTTCGCCGCAACCGCCTCAGCGGCACTGTCCGCGGCCCTCGCGCCCTCGGCGGTGAGTGCCGCGGCGCGGACCGGGGTGCGGTTCCAGACGGTGAGCGAGTGGCCGGCGGCAAGCCAGGTGCGAGCCAGCGCGGTTCCCATCGCGCCGAGGCCCAGCAGGGTGACGGAGGTCTTCTCAGCAGTGTGCGGTGTCATGCCGACAAGGCTGGCCACAGGCCCAAAGGTGATCAAGTACGCACTTCGGAGTGGGTGGTTACCCTGGGGTGAGCGGGCACGTCAGAGGGGTGGGGCATGACGACGCTGAACCGGCCGGGTGGACCGGACGAACACATCTGCGGGATCGACACCGCGATGGAGGTGATCGGCGGCAAATGGAAGGTACTGATCCTCTGGGCGCTCCATGAGCACCCCTGTCGCCGCTTCGGCGAGCTGCGTCGGCTGCTCCCGGGGATCACCGAGAAGGTGCTGGCTTCTCATCTGCGCGAGATGGAAGCGGACGGCGTCGTGCGCCGCGTGTCCTACGACGAGGTGCCGCCCCGCGTCGAGTACTCCTTGACCGAGAACGGAATGCGCCTCAACGACGCGCTCCAGCCTCTGGCCACCTGGGGGCGTGAGCGGTCGACTGCCCGCTTGCCGGAGGACAGGGCTGAAAGCACTGGTCCCAGCCACTCGGGCACCCGACACGTCCGTGACGACACGGCCCGCGTCCGCTGCTGACCGAAGGTTCTCCGCGAGAGCGTTGTCGTAGCTGTCCCCGACCGAGCCCATGGATGTTTCAACTCCTGCTCGCGGCAGTCGAGTTGTGAGCTTCACGGATGTGTACTGACAGCCGTGATCCGCATGGTGGATCAGCTTGCCCGGTTCGGCTTCCCGGCTCGCGAGGGCGTACTCGAGGGTGGTCAGGACCAGGTCGGCGTCCGCGCGGGCGGAGGTCTCCCAGGCGACCACCCGGCGGGAGAACGCGTCCCGGATCGCCGACAGCCGCAAGGGCCCCTCACCGGTGGTGATCATGGTGAGGTCGGTGACCCACAGCCGGTTCGGCGCCGGTGCGGTGAAGTCCCGCTCGACCAGGTCCGGGGCGAGTGCGGCCTTGGGATCGCGGCGCGTGAAGCCGCCCCGGCGCGGGCTGATGCCCGCGATGTCGGCCTCGCGCATCAGTCGCTCGACCCTCTTTCGGCCCACGTGGACGCCCTCGCGCTTGAGCACGGCGTGCACGCGCGGCGAGCCGTAGATCCCGCCCGAGCCGGCGTGGATCTCCTTGATCTGCTCGGTGAGTTCCACGTCCCGGCGCCGGCGTTCGCACGGCTCGCGCTCGGCACGACGCCAGCGGTAGTACGTCGAGGAGGCGATGGAAAGTTCCCGGAGTACGCACTCGACCCCCAGGTGAGGGTGCTCGTCAACGAGCGCCGTCACCTGGGCCGGGTCGGGTCGAGCTGCGCCGCGAAAAACGCCGAAGCCGTTCGCAGAACCTCGTTCGCCCGCTTGAGCTGGACGTTCTCCTTGCGAGCACCGCGAGCACCGCGAGCACCGCGAGCTCCGCTCGCTCGTCGGTGGTCAGCCGGTCATCGTGCTCGCCGGCGTCCGCCTCGGCCTGCCGGATCCAGCCGCGCAGGGCCTCCGGATGAACGCCGAGATCGACCGCGAGCTTCTTGATCTGCGGCTTCGGGCTGCTGCTACAAGCGCTTCCTCAAGCTGACCATGCAGGACACGGTGTTGTCCCCATCCCTTGGCTGTCACCACGGACCCGGCCGCAGGGGAGGGCGAACGCCCGGCCGCTGACGCCGGCTGAGGCCGGAGGCGCTCGATACCCGCACGCGTGCGGGGGCATTATACGCTTCATTGCCGACATTTCTCCCTTTCTTTCATTTTTCTTGCGAAAAGGGTGGATTTTCACTTCTGGGGCGCCTAGCGTGGGTGCAGACAGTAATTCGAATGCATATTCGATTCGAGCGACGGCCACGCGGGGGCACGTCCTGCCGGACGAGGACCGCGTCCCCTGTCGGCCAGGCCCACCCGGAACCGCCGTCGCAGACGCCAGGAGAACGGCGTGAACCTCACCTTCACCACCGCCACCAAGGAACAGGCCAAGGCCCGTATCGCGCTCGCCGGTCCCACCGGATCGGGCAAGACCTACACCGCCCTGGTCGCCGCCGCCGGGCTCGGCGAGCGGGTCGCCCTGATCGACACCGAGCACGGCAGCGCCGCCAAGTACGCCGACGAGTTCGCCTTCGACACCCTCCCGCTCACGACGTTCCAGCCCACCACCCTCGTCGACGCGCTCGCGGTGGCCGCCCACGAGGGCTACGACGTCATGATCGTCGATTCCCTGAGTCACTTCTGGTCCGGCACCGGCGGGATGCTGGAGCAGGTCGACAACGCGGCCAAGCGCCTCGGGGCAGGCGGCAACTTCGCCGGCTGGAAGGAGGCCCGCCCCCAGGAGCGGGCGATGATCGACGCCCTGCTCGCCTACCCCGGTCACCTCATCGTCACCATGCGCACCAAGACCGAGTACGTCGTGGAGGCCGACGAGCGCGGCCGCAAGGTGCCGCGCAAGATCGGGCTCAAGCCCGAGCAGCGGGAGGGCATCGAGTACGAATTCGACATCGTCGGCGATCTCGACCACGAGAACAACCTGGTGATCTCCAAGTCCCGGGCGAAGCCACTGTCCGGGACGGTGCTCCACAGGCCGGGCCCGGAGTTCGCCGAGGCCGTCCTCGAATGGCTGGAGGCCGGCAAGCCCGTCCCCTCCGTTTCCGACTACGTCACGGCGGCCACCGCGCCGGGCGCCGGCCACGAGGAACTGCGAGACCTGTACGAGAAGGCCCGTCGACACAACCTGCTCGGCGCCGCCGTCCTGGACGACACCGGGGAGACCCGCACGCTCGGCCAGCTGATAGTGCGCCACGGCATCGCGGCGGCGAAGAACAGGGTCGCCGAGGACGTCGAGTCCGGGGCCGGGACCAGGCGGGCGAACGGGACCGAGCGGAAGGACAAGTCCGCATGAGCCTCAAGGAGCACGCCACCCGGGTCGCCGTGCTCCGGGTGCTGCGCGACACCGTCGACGCCGAGTACCAGACCGAGCGCCACGAGGTCCTCGAGGGGCTGCGCGCGGCCCGTGCCGAGCTGAACCTGAAGTCGGTCCGGGTGGCCCTGCCGGACGACACACCGGTCGCCACCCTCACCCTCGTCGACCCCAAACCGACGGTCGTGGTCGCCGACGAAGAGGCCTTCACCGCCTGGGTGGCCGAAAACCACCCCGGCGAGGTGGAGACGCTGGTCCGGGCGCGCCCCAGCTGGCAGCGGCAATTTCTCGCTCGGCTGACCTGCCTCGAGCCGGTCGTCGACCCGTACACCGGCGAGGCGATCCCGGGGCTGGGTGTGTTGTCGGCCTCCGAACCGCGGTCGTTCAGCCTGCGCCCCCTGCCCGGCGGGCGGGAACGGATCGCCCGCGCCTTGCACATCGGCACGCTCGACCTGCGCCGTCTGCTCCCCCTCGAGGGTGGCGAGGATCCATGACCGCTGTCGTCGCCCACCCCGACCGGGACACGCTCGACACGGTGTGGTTCCTGGTCTCCCAAACCGGTCACCTCGATTGTGGCCGCTGGACGTTCGAGGACGACAAGCGGCTGCGGTGCGCCTGCGGGGCCGTCCTGTACGTGTACCAGCAGCCGGCGGATGCGGCGGGAAGCGGCGCGCCGGCGTCAGCCGGGACGTTCCCCCGCGGAAGGGAAGAACGCATGCTGCCAGCCGAGACGGCCCAACTCGTCGCCCTGGTCGCGGCGATGTGCCCGTCGATGCACCTGGAAGACACCACGACGGACGCCTGGTACCTGCTGCTCGCCGACCTGGACGTCGCCGATGTACGGGCGGCTGTGATCCGGCTGGGCAAGCAGCGGTCCGATATCGCCGCCGCCGACATCCGCGCCGAGGTGCGCGCGATCCGGGAGGAGCGGCTCGCCCGCAACCCGCTGCCACTTCCGGACAGCGACCCTGACGATCCGCGCCGTTATCGTGCGGAACTCCTCGCGCTGGTGACCGCGATCGCCTCAGGACAGCGAGTTCAGCGCACACCCGCCGCCCCGGGCAGTCCGCCCTCCCACCTCACCGGCTCGAAGCGCGACGCGCGTGTCCGGTCCCTCCGCGTGCCCTGTCCCTGGTGCGGGGCCGCCGCAGGCCGTCCCTGCACCGTCCCCCGGCTCGGAATCCCGCTGAGGAGGACCCCTGCCCACCAGGCACGGCTCCTCGCAGCCGGGCTCGCCGAGCCCGGGCCGAGGCAGGAGGGGGAAACGAGGCGAACCCGGTGATCGCCCCGACCCGGGGGAAAGCCGCGTACCGGAGCCCTGCCTCCCTCGCCACCGCGACTTCCCTGGAGACCCGCGCCGCCCGGCTCCCCCTCACACCTGGCCGGAGCGGCGCAGCCTCCCCTCCGGTCACCCTCACCACCAGTACGAGGCTGCCCGTCGAACCCGAACCGGCATGGGTGAGGACCACCCGTCGCACGAGAGGAAAACCGCCATGGTCGGTGAAACCGTCATCACCGTCGTCGGCAACCTGACCGACGACCCCGAGCTGCGCCTCACCCCGTCCGGCGACACGGTCGCGCACTTCACCGTCGCGTCCACCCCCCGCACCTTCGACCGGCAGAGCAACGAATGGCGGGACGCCGAGACGCTGTTCCTGCGCTGCTCGGTCTGGCGGCAGGAAGCGGAGCACGCCGCCGAGTCCCTGACCCGCGGCACCCGCGTCATCGTCCAGGGGCGGCTGCGCCAGCGGACGTACGAGACCCGGGAGGGCGAGAAGCGGACCGTCATCGAGCTGGAGGCCGACGAGATCGGCCCGTCGCTGCGGTTCGCCGCCGTGACGATCACCAAACCCCCGCACACCGCCGGCCCCGCCGGTTCCCACGGCGGCCCCCGCCCTCCCACCGAAGACCCGTTCACCCGGCCCGGCGGCGACGAGCGGCCGGTCCCCGCCGAGAGCGGACAGCATGCCCTCCACAAGGAAACGGAGCCCTTCTGACGGGCCGGCGCACCCGTGCGCCGGCCGCGACCACACACCGCACCCATCCGAGGCGGACCCATGAAGGAACAGAACCGCGAGAAAGCGCTCGAACTCGCCCTCGCCCAGATCGAAAAACAGTTCGGCGCGGGCTCGGTGATGCGCCTGAGCGATGAGCCGGGGGTCCCCGTCGAGGTCATCCCCACCGGCTCGATCGCCCTGGATCTCGCCCTCGGCGTCGGCGGCCTGCCGCGCGGCCGCGTGGTGGAGATCTACGGCCCGGAGTCCTCCGGCAAGACGACCCTGGCCCTGCACGCCATGGCCAACGCGCAGAAGGCAGGCAGGACCGCGGCGTTCATCGACGCCGAGTACGGCCTCGACCTCGAGTACGCCAAGCGGCTCGGCGTCGACACCGACACCCTGCTGGTCTGCCAGCCGGACAACGGCGAACAGGCCCTGCAGATCGCCGACACCCTCATCCACTCCGGCGCCCTGGGCCTCATCGTCATCGACTCCGTCGCCGCGCTGGTGCCGCGCGCGGAGATCGAGGGCGAGATGGGCGACCCGCACGTCGGCCTGCAGGCCCGGCTGATGAGCCAGGCGCTTCGGAAGATCTCCGGCGCGCTGAGCCACTCCGGAACCACGATGATCTTCATCAACCAGCTGCGCGAGAAGATCGGCGTGGTCTTCGGCTCGCCGGAGACCACGACCGGTGGCCGCGCCCTGAAGTTCTACGCCTCGGTCCGCCTGGACATCCGCCGGATCGAGACCCTCAAGGACGGCACCGAGCCGGTGGGCAACCGCACCCGCGTCAAGGTGGCCAAGAACAAGGTCGCCCCGCCGTTCAGGCAGGCCGAGTTCGACATCCTCTACGGCCGGGGCATCAGCCGCGAGGGCGAGCTGATCGACCTGGGCGTCCAGCAAGGCCTCGTCCGCAAGTCCGGCACCTGGTACACGTACGAGGGCGACCGGCTCGGCCAGGGCAAGGAGAACGCCCGCGCCTTCCTCAGGGACCACCCCGACCCCACCGACGAGCTCGAGAAGAAGACCAGGGAGAAACTGGGCATCGGGGCGAAGCCGGAGGCCCCGGCGGCGGAGCCCTGGGCGGACAGGGCGAACCGAGCGGCCGCACCCGGCACTGCGCCGTTCGACCCGGCCGCGGCCGGCCGGCGCTCCACCGGGCCGGCCCCGAGCGGTCCGGCCCCCCGCGTCCTCCTCGACGGCACCCCGGCCGGGCCGTGAAGACCAGCCGGCCGCTCCCTCACTCCGGCGCGAGGCGAACGCCGGTGAACCGGGGCGGCACCATGTTCCCCGGCGCCGCCACGCCTAGGGACGAGACGCCGACCCCGGGCAGGACCGCCGTCGGCCGGCCCACTGCGGCGGAGCCGGTCCACCGGCCGGTCGCGGCCGCCGCCGACGGCGAGGACCGGGTCACCGAGGCGACGTTGCGCCCCAAGGACCTGGACGGGTTCATCGGCCAAGCACGGGTCCGCGAACAGCTCGACCTCGTCCTCAGGGCCGCGCGGCAGCGGAGCGTCACCGCCGACCACGTGCTGCTCTCCGGTGCCCCGGGGCTCGGCAAGACCACCCTGGCTATGATCATCGCCGCGGAGATGGGAGCCCCACTGCGCATCACCTCCGGCCCCGCCATCCAGCGCCCCGGGGACCTGGCGGCGGTCCTGGCCTCGCTCACCGGGGGCGAGGTCCTCTTCCTCGACGAGATCCACCGGATGTCCCGGCCCGCCGAGGAGATGCTCTACCTGGCGATGGAGGACTTCCGCGTCGACGTCGTCGTCGGCACCGGCCTCGACGCGACCGCCATGTCGCTCGAGCTGCCGCCGTTCACCCTCGTCGGCGCCACCACGCGCGCGGGACTCCTGCCGCCGCCGCTGCGCGACCGCTTCGGCTTCACCGCCCACATGGAGTTCTACGACCCGGCCGAACTGGAGCGCGTCGTCCACCGCTCCGCCCAGCTGCTGGAGGTGGAGGTCGAGCCCGCGGGCGCCGCCGAGATCGCCGGCCGCTCCCGCGGTACGCCCCGCATCGCCAACCGGCTGCTGCGCCGGGTGCGGGACTACGCCGAGGTCACCGCGGACGGAGCGGTCACCCGCCAGATCGCGTCCGCGGCCCTGGGGGTCTACGAGGTCGACGGTCGTGGCCTGGACCGCTTGGACCGGGCCGTGCTGCACGCCCTGCTGAAGCTGTTCGGTGGCGGACCGGTCGGTCTGTCCACCCTCGCGGTCGCCGTGGGGGAGGAGCGGGAGACGGTGGAGGAGGTCGCCGAGCCCTTCCTGGTCCGGGAGGGGCTGCTGGCCCGGACGCCCCGGGGACGGGTCGCGATGCCCGCCGCCTGGGCCCACTTCGGGCTCGTACCGCCGCCCGGGCCGTCCCGGTCCGCGCCCCCGGGACACCAGAACGGCAATTCCGGACAGGCCGCCCCGCCCGGAGGCCGCACCGGACGGACCACCTCCCCGGCCGCCCCCGGCACCGGCCCCCGCGACGGTGAGACCCATGGCTGCCCGTACGAGAACCGCCAGGACGCCGGTTCTAGTGGCGTGATCACTCGTTGAGCCGTGCATGACTGATCTGGTGGAGCGGTTGGTGCCGGACGAGTTGTGGACGCCTTTCCGGCGGGTGGTCCCGTCGACGGAGGTCATACGCCCGCAAGGCGGCGGAAGACGGCGGGCCGGTGACCGTGAATGTCTGGCAGCGATCATCTTCGTGGCCACCTCGGGCTGCACGTGGCGGCAGCTTCCGCCCTTCAGGCCTACGAGGACTCGACGCGACGGAGATCGAGCAACATCACGTCATGGAGGTCTGCGGCCTCGCCCGATGGTTGCGCCTCACCGAGCTTGCGATACCCCCACGCCCGATAGGCGGTCGAGGCCACCTTGTTGGCCGGGTGGACGTTCAACAGCACGCGCTCGGCTTCGATACCGTCGATCAGGGTCCTGTGCAGACGCCGTGCAACGCCTTGCCCGCGCCATGATCCGCGCACGGCGAGCTCCATGAGTCCGAAGGTGCGCTTCCCGTCCTCGCGCCGCACGTCGTCGGGCACGGAGTGGGTCAGCTCGTCCCACCACCCCGTGTCGGGCTTGAGCGAGCAGCCGTACGCCATGCCGATCGGCTCGCCGTCCTCGGCATGGGCCAGAGCGGCCCGAAAGGTGCGGTTGCGAGCCTGCACGGGGAAGCGACGGAAGGCGGCAGCGACGCCCTCCTCGGTCTCGTTGTAAGGGGGCTCAGCGAACGCTTCGGCGTAGATCAGCCTGAACGCGTCCGTGGCCTGCACCGCCGCCGAACCATCCATGAGCACTATCGCGATGGCCCCTTGTCGCTTCATTCGACGCCCCCTTGAACGGTTCCGCATGGCGGACTCATTCTTATCAAGTCGATCACGAGAAAGCTGCCGGAGCCGGTCGACCAGCCCCGCGCTTCAGTCGAGAGCCTCCGCTGAGATCCAGCGCTGACCGCCGTTGTTCGTGCTCGTCGGTGTCAGCCGCAGGTGCCGGCCCGCTCTGCCACTCCCGCCCGTCGGACGGGAGGATGGGCGGATGCCGATGGATGAGACGAAGCTGCTGGTCATCCTGCGCGAACTCGACGACCCCGGACGGCTGGAGCGGCCGTTGCACTACGACCGCGCCGCGACGGGCCTAGCGTTCGGTGGGCTGGTCCGCCGGCTCGAAGCGGATTTCGGCGCCCCATGCGAATCCGAGCGGGACACCCAGGACTCCAGTGGGTACGGGCGCGTCTGGGTGCCGGCGGATGCGACGATCCGCGGGACGCGGATCGTGATCTGCGTGAGCAAGTTCGGCTCGCTCGCCGAGGTCTGCGCCGACAATCCGGGGGCCTTCCTCGGTACGGACGAAGCCTGCGAGGAGGGTGCGCTGGATCCCGCTGACCTCGCCACTGTGGAGCAGGCCCTGGCCGAACTGGGCTACGTGGACGTACCCGAAGAACTGCTGGAGAGCGACTACTTGGGCCCCAGCGCGCTGAAACCCTTCGCAGCGCGGCCCACTTGGTGGACGCGGTTCTTCGGCACGGTCTGGTGATCTGCCGCCCACCCGTGCATGACGGGCCGGGTTCGGCACCGCGTCGCTCGTGCGGGGCCTCTCCCGCCCGTCCAGCCCGGCGCAGTCGTGATCGACGCCGGATACAACCCGGGCAATGTCGGTGACGTGGACCACGACACCGCCCTCGCCCGCGCGGGTCTGATCACTCCTGTGCCCGGCGGCGTGGGCCCGATGACCATCGCCGTCCTACTCGCGCAGACCGTGGACGCCGCCGCGAATCAGCTCGGCCTCCAGCACAGGTGACCGACTGGCCGGCCGTTCGCTGGTGTCATGTCGGTGAGGCCCGTACCACGCACCCCCGTCCGTCGCTTTGTACGGTGCGACGGACGGGGACCGAGCGGGCTCGCCGGCGTGCGTTCCAGCGCGGCACGGCCGTACGGGCCCGCCGCATGTGATGTGCGGCGGGCCGACGCGGGCCAGGTCCACAGAGGTGCGGAAGTTGGTCCACCCACGGCCGATGGTCCCGCTGTTCGTTGCAGGCGTCGGCCCTCCCGGGGGGAGGGTCGGGAGGGACGGCCTGGCCCCGCGCAGGCGACGGCACACGGGCAGGGCCGGGTGCGATGACCTCCCGCTGGGGGGAGGCGAGAGGATCACCACCGCCTCAGCATTGCACCAGTTTCAGCCACGCAACAGATGTGTGACCGAAACTCATCGTAGGTGGTGTGGTTCGTACCCACACCTGTACTGCGCCCGGACGTCGCGGACCTCGTATCCCGCCTCACGGCAGACCTGTTTGACCTCTACGGGGGACCCGGGTGTTCGCACGGACTCCTGGCTTCACCTTCGCCAGAACAGGTGGTGCAGAACGCCACTCGTGCTGGGCACGACTTCGAGATGGAACCGGTCGAGCAGCTCATCGGGGGATTCCCAGAGCCGAATCCCAGCACCGAGTTTCACCTGCGAGACCGCTACGTGCAGGGTGTCGACGAGGTCGGCATCAAGGAACTGCCGGATGGTGGTGACTCCGCCGCCGAGTCGGACATCCTTGCCCTGCGCCGCTTCCCGTGCTTCTTCGAGGACGGCGATCGGGCTTTTGTCGACGAAGTGAAACGTCGTGTCGGACAGGGTGATGGACGGACGTCGATGGTGGGTCATGACGAACACCGGGGTGTGAAAAGGTGGTTCCTCTCCCCACCAGCCGCGCCAGTCATGGTCGTCCCAGGGCCCGCGCTGGGGGCCGAACTTGTTGCGTCCCATGATCTCGGCGCCGATGTTGCGTGCGAAGTCCCGGGTGAAGCAGTCGTCGAGACCACGGCTGCCTCCGGGGTCGGTGCGCATGGGCCAGCTCGCCGTGGCGCCCGCCCAGGCGAACAGTCTCTCGGGATGGGCATGACCGAACGGGCTCTCGAGACTCTGGTGCTCACCGGCACCGATCCCGTCAATTGAGACGTTGAAATTCATGACCCTCAGTAGCTGATCCACGTGTGTTCCTCGTCAGGTCCTGTCGCATTCGCGCAGGGCAGACGCCCCGCATCAGGACGTCGATCGGGACGTGGCCGGATCGACAGCAGCCCGTGGCTTCTTTCCAGGGGGCCACGGCACGAGAGTTCACGCGTGTCGCTCGGAGGCATCTCGGTCCCACCGGCGAAGCGTCGAGTCGGGAAAGGACACCCGGACGGCACTCCCGTCTGCGCGTCGGCAGTGCGTCAGACTTCGGCTCGAAGGCGGCAGCCGTCGCGGCGGGATCGACGCGGCCGGACCGTCAGCCGGACGAGAACCAGGCCCGGGTGGCCCAGGGCTGACCTGCGCAACTCGTCGGGCAGCGAGGGAAAATGAGCGAGAGCATGTCGCCGTCGGCTGTGAAATCTCGTGGCGATCGCGCACCTCGGCTCATTCGGGCAACCCGCGCTCAAGGGCTGAAGGAACCCGGCATCGCAGGTCAAGGCCCTTGAGTAGGGTCGGAGGATGACCAGCACAAATCCTCCGCAGCAGGCTTTTGTCGACCATGCGGCACTCGCCGCCGAACCGTACGACGTGTACGCGCGGTTCCGCGAAGCCGGTCCTGTCCATCGGATCACCGGAACGGACGGGCTGCCCGCCTGGCTGGTGACCGGATACGAAGACGTTCGTCAGGCTCTGACCGACCCTCGGCTGTCCCTGGACAAACACAACGCCACACCGGGCGGCTACCGGGGCATGGCCTTACCACCGGCACTCGACGCGAACCTGCTCAACATGGACCCCCCGGACCACACCCGCATCAGGCGTCTGGTGTCCCGTGCCTTTACGCCCCGTCGGATCGAGCGGCTGCGCGAGCCGATCCAACGCACCGCCGATCAGTTGCTGGACGCTGTCGCCCTCCAGGAACGCGTGGACCTGATCGTCTCGTACGCGGCTCCGCTGCCGATCACGGTGATCTGCGACCTGCTCGGCGTGGACCAGGCCGACCGGCTCGACTTCCGTGCCTGGACCGACATCCTCGTGGCTCCCGACCCGACGCGGCCGGCCCTGGCCGGAGAAGCGGTCGGCAGCATGCTGTCGTTCTTCACGAAGCTCATCGCCGACAAACGAAAGAACCCGGCCGACGACCTGCTCTCCGCGATGATCGCCGTACGCGACGAGGAGGACCGGCTGACCGAGGACGAGTTGATGTCCCTGGCCTTCCTCGTCCTCGTCGCCGGGTACGAGAACACGGTTCACCTCATCGGCAACGCGATCCTGGCTTTGCTCCGACACCCCGATCAGCTGGCGGAGGTCCGCGCGGAGCCCGGCCGCTTGAGCGCCGCCGTGGAGGAACTCGCCCGCTTCGACGGTCCGGTCCCGCTGGCCGTGCGCAGGTTCCCCACCGAGGACATCACGATCGGCGGCGTGACCGTGCCCGCCGGTGAAACTGTCCTGTTGTCCCTCGCGGGGGCTCACCGGGACCCGCGCCGCTTCACCGACCCGGACCGCATCGACCTCGACCGCGACACCAGCGGCCACCTCGCCCTCGGCCACGGAATCCACTACTGCCTCGGTGCTCCTCTGGCCCGGATGGAGACCGAGATCGCCTTGGCGACGCTCTTCGGCCGGTTCCCCGACCTGGCCCTCGGTGTCTCACCGAGTGAACTGCGATGGCGGCCGTCGATGCGATCCCGCGGGCTGCTGGCGCTTCCGGTCCGTACGGCCAGGGTGAGAGGTACCACTGACGATCACTGACAGGCCTTGGGCCGACGGTGTTCGACGCGGTTGCGTACGTCGAGGGCAGGCCAGGGCAGAGCGAACAAGGTCGGGTGGAGACTACGGGGGGACGGCTGACTCGGGCCGCCTTACGGGCATGCCCCTGGCGCCCTCGTGAAGGGTCTCAGGGGCGGCGCACCCTGCGCACGGCAGAGTAGGCGGCGTAGCTCTTCAGTGATCCACTTGGCGGTGTCGTTCGCCACGTACGCCCACGCCGCCACGTACGCCCACGCGTTTGGCCGGACTGAGGCCGAGGCCGGCCGAACACGCCGAGATGGAGAAGGCGTCGCTCGTGGTTCGGCCTGGTCATCGACTGCGGCGAACTGTGCGGCCGTCCGTGCGATGTGTGCGCCCTGCTGAGGGCCGGCGGAGTGCCCTGAAAAACTTCCGCACGTTCGTGAACCGATCGGAGGGGCTCATCCGATGAGGCAGTGAAGGCTGCTGTGAGACGGAGCCCCTCAGGTCGGAGCAAGGAGAAAACGGATGCTGGACATGATCGATCCGGCCCTCGTGCTGATCGCCATCTGCGCTGCCATCTCGCTGTGGATTTTGGTGGACTGCGTCAACACCCCCGCGGACCGGATCCGCTTCCTGCCGAAGCTGGTGTGGCTGCTCATCCTGTTCCACGGTTCGGTTTTTGCCGCCCTCGTCTGGGTCTACTTCGGCAAGAGACCGATGGCGGACTCCGCGTAGGGGGCAGTGCGGAGGACTGAGTCCTTCATTCCCGGAAATGCCTCTGACCAGGCCAGATAGTGAAACGCTGCTGGAGTATGCCTGCGCGCCGGAAATCTGTCGAGAGAGAGGGCCGTCGTGAGGGGCATCGAGTGATCGCCAGATGGGGATGGCGTACCGCGGATCCGCCGTCGGTCTCTGGGCTCCGACGGCACCGCTCTCTCAGAACCCGGGAACGGGAAGGAACCCTGGCCACCACGAGGGAACGCCGCTGGGACAGCTGTAGGTGGCACCGCTCCAGAAGAGGGAGAACGCGCACCAGCACAGGGCGATGAGCGTCATCGCGAGGGCGAAAGCGTGGAGGGGAGGGCGGTTTCCGAAGAGGACCCCGACTGCCACCCAGCTGAGGAGCAGAAC
Organism: Streptomyces sp. NPDC002580; assembly: GCF_042889485.1. Lineage (NCBI taxonomy): Bacteria > Bacillati > Actinomycetota > Actinomycetes > Kitasatosporales > Streptomycetaceae > Streptomyces > Streptomyces sp. NPDC002580. The sequence goes on from NZ_JBIAQZ010000017.1 coordinate 117,641, forward strand.
GGTCCAGAGGCAGGGGATGAAGAGAAAGAGCAGGAAGATGCTGTTGGCCGAGTTGTTCACTCCTGCGTCACAGGCGTTCAACGCACTGCCCAGAAGCACAGCCGTGAACACAGTGAGAGCTGACCCCACCAAGGTTCCGAGACCACCACGCAGCCGACGGCTCTCCATTCGTCCCTCCAGTTGTCGTTGATTCGGGAACATGTCCCGGCCACTCTGATCGTCACTGTGTGCCGCAAGGCCATGGTCGGCTTTCCGGCATCTGCCGCATCGTCCGGCTCTGCGGAGGTGAGAGACGGCTGTCGAGTTCTCGCCCCTGATGGTCCACCGTAGGCCCGGCGGTGATCGGCTCTCGGGGCCCGGCGACCAACAGAGCCGCGCCCACCGCCCAACCAGGTGACACCCACCCCCGTACGACCAGCAGAAGGCCGCTCCAGCCGACTGTAGCGGCGAGGATCAGACCCCCGATGCCTGCACCCCTAACGACAGTTGGCGGTAACCCCATGCTGCGTCGTGTACGTGCCATGATCATGGCACGTACGACTCTCCGTACTCGCTGAAAGTTGCCCTTCGAAGTCGATGCGTTTCGCGTGCCCCCTGCCCGGAGCAGGTCAACGGGGAAGTGCGGACACCAGGGTTCGTGAGCCCGGCCCATGCCGAGCTGTCGGCGTGGTCGCCCAGGGCAAGGCATGACTGCCGAGCGGTAACAGCGGTCGCTGAGGCCTCAGTTCTGGAGAATGAGTCAAATCGAGTACTCGGTCGGGGTGTTGGCCCGGGGGGGGCGAAGGCGGCCCCGGCGCCCTGGACGCCGATTGGCTGGCCGCTCGACAACGCCCCCAAGGTCTGAGCACATGCCAGGTCCATGAGGGTCCTCGTTGGCCTGGGCCGACGACACGGGTGGCCGCGCATTGTCAGAGGTGGCTGACACGATGATGCGCATGGATCTCGTACACCCGCTCGACGGCCTGGACGCACGCGCCTGGTCCTCCCTCTCCCACGCTTACGGGAGCGCGGAGGACGTTCCCGATCTACTCCGGGCTCTGGCCGGCGCCGACTCGGACGAGGCGGATGAGGCGTTGTCGGAGCTCTACGGGAACGTTCTGCACCAGGGGACTGTCTACGCGGCCAGTGCGGAGGCGGTGCCGTTCCTGGCCGGGATCGCGGTGGCCGGCCATCGTACGGCGGACCTCCTGGCACTGCTCGGCGCCTTGGCCGAGAGCCAGGACGAGTGGGGCGTGGCAACAGGTGCCGTCCGGGCGGCCGTTGCGGGCCAACTCCCGTCCCTGCTGCCCTTGCTGGCCTCCCCGGACCCGGAGGTCCGCCGCACCGCGGCCTGGACGGTGTCCCACACGCGCGCGGCCACGCTCGCGCTTCCCGCCCTCCGCACGCGCTGGGACGAGGAACCCGAACCCGCCGTACGCGCCGAGATTCTGACAGGCATCGCCCGGCTCGATCCCGAAGACGGGGCGGTGTTGGCCGCCTCCGTCCTGGAACCGTCCCATCCCGCCGGGGTGCGCCTGGCCGCCGTCTTCGCCGGCCTCGACGCGGGAGTTCCATCCCTCTTCTTCGGAGGGGATCCCCGCCTTCAGGCGGGGAGGGAATCCGATCCTGAGCTCTGCGGCGCGAAGCGCCACAGCATCGTTCCGGAATGCTTCGTCGGCGGCCCGTGCTCAGTCCGGCCGCTTCTGGTTCTCGATGTAGTCCTTGACCACATGGAGCGGCGCTCCACCGCATGAGCCGGCGAAGTAGGAGCCGGACCAGAACCGGCCGTGCATGATCGCCCGGTTCACCCGGCCGGTGAACTCCTGCCGCAACCGGCGCGATGACACGCCCTTGAGGCTGTTGACGAGGTTCGACAGGGCAACCTTCGGCGGGTAGTGCACCAGCAGGTGCACGTGGTCCTCTTCGCCGTTGAACTCGATCAGGTCGGCCTCGAAGTCCTCGCACACCTTCCGCATGATCTCTTCGCAGCGCGTCAGCATGGCGTCGTTGAAGACATTCCTCCGGTACTTGGTGACAAACACCAAGTGTGCGTGCAGGTGGTAAACGACGTGACGGCCGCGCCGCACATCGGGATTTGGTTCCCAGCGTGGTGACATGAACCAATGATAAAGTCGAGGCCGACTCGAACCGGAGGGGGCGGGCTGGGTGATCCGTGCGTACAAGTTCCTTCTGCGGCCCACCGTTCGTCAGGACCAGGCCCTTCGTGAAATGCTGGCCGATCACTGCTCGCTCTACAACGGCGCGTTGCAGGAACGCCGCGACGCCTACCGGCACGCCTCAAAGACGAGTGTCAAGTACGGCGTGCAGTCCGCGCAGCTCAAGGAGATCCGGGCGTTCGACCCGGAGCGTCAGGGCCGCTGGTCCTTCTCCAGCCAGCAGGCGACGCTCAGGCGTCTGGACAAGGCGTTCGCCGCGTTCTTCCGCCGCATCACGTCCGGTGACACACCCGGCTATCCGCGATTTCGCGGAGTGAACTGGTTCGACACGGTGGAGTTCCCCAAGGACGGCGACGGCTGCCGCTGGGACTCCACCTCGCACGACCCGGTCACCCGCGTCCGCCTCCAAGGCGTCGGGCATGTCAAGGTCAACCAGCACCGGCCGGTGACCGGCAAGGTCAAGACCGTCAGCGTCAAGCGCGAGGGCCGTAAGTGGTTCGTCGTGCTGACCGCCGAGCAGGCACAGCCCGAGCCGCTGCCCGCGACCGGATCCGTGGCCGGGATCGACCTGGGCATCGCCAGCTTCCTCGCCGACTCCGACGGCGCCTTCGTTCCCAACCCGCGACACGGGCGTAAGGCCGCCGCGAAACTCGAAGCCGCACAGCAAGCCCTGTCCCGGTTCCCGCGCCGCAAGGCCAAGGACCGCACCGCGAACCATCAGCGGGCTGTGGAGAAGGTCGCCAC
>NZ_JBIAQZ010000018.1:0-109045 GCF_042889485.1 Streptomyces sp. NPDC002580
CTCAGGGTTGTTGCGTGGCAGGTGACCGGGCTGAGAGATCGAGCCCGGCCTGGGCGCTCAGCCGCCGTGGGCATGGGCAAGGTGCTGCGCCTGGGTGCGGCGCGCGTTCGGCCCGGCAGATTCTTCGTCTGCTGGTGGTGCGCCTGCCTGCGTGGCCTCCCCGGATTCCCCCAGGGGCAGCCTCTGTGGTGGGAGGAGGCAACGTCACCTCCGCTTGAGCAGAGGTGAACCGCCGTGCAGCAGCACCGGGCGACCTCCGGGCGGTGCTGCTGCACGATCGCGTCGAACACGCCCGTACTCGAGGAGAGGCTCAGGCGGGTCGGATCCACCTCTTCATACCGACTGGTCGGTAGCCTCAGATGGGGAGGATGGCTGTCAAGACCTGGCCGCTGTTGAACATGACGCCGAATTCAACTATAACGATCGGAAGGTCGACTCCCTGTCGCTGCCGCGGCCATGACTCACGTCGAAGGTCGATCGAGGAGACGGTCGATGGGCCATCTCCGCACGACAGTTGGCGTTCGGCGCCCCCTGTCGGCAATCGAGCCCGGCTCACGGCGCTCGGAATCCCGGCCCCGAAGCTCCCGGACGAACCGGACCAACAGGAAACAGTGAGGCGACATGAGGGAAGCAGTCATCGTTTCGACGGCACGGACGCCGATCGGAAAGGCCTACCGCGGCGCGTTCAACGACACCCAGGCGCAGGAGCTTGCCGCTCACGCCCTTTCGCACGCGGTGCGACGCGCCGGGCTCGAGGGAGGCGAGGTCGAGGATGTGATCTTCGGCTGCGCCGTGCAGCAGGGGGCCTCGGGTTTCAATGTCGCGCGTCAGGCCGCTCTCCGTGCCGGACTTCCGGACGTCGTGTCGGGGATGACGATCGACCGGCAGTGCTCGTCGGGCCTGATGGCCGTGGCGACGGCCGCCAAGCAGATTGTCACGGACGGCATGCAGGTCGCAGTCGGCGGCGGCGTCGAGTCGATCTCCCTGGTGCAGAACGACCACATGAACACCCATCGCATGACGGATCCCTGGCTGGTCGAGCACAAGCCGGGCATCTACATGCCGATGTTGCAGACGGCGGAGATCGTCGCCGAACGCTACGGCGTGAGCCGGGAACGTCAGGACGAGTTCGCGCTGGTGTCGCAGCAGCGCACCGCGGCGGCGCAGGAGGCCGGCCGGTTCGACCGGGAGATCGTCGCGCTCACCAGCACCAAGAAGGTTCTTGACAAGCAGTCCGGGGAGGTGCGGGACGAGGAGTTCACCCTGGTCCGGGACGAGGGCAACCGCGCGTCGACGACGCTCGAAGGCCTGGCCGGGTTGGTCCCGGTGCTGCCCGACGGTCGGGTGAGCGCGCGTTCCAGCGTGACGGCGGGCAACTCCTCGCAGTTGTCGGACGGGGCTTCGGCGTCGGTGCTGATGGAGTCGAGGGAGGCCGAACGCCGCGGACTGGAACCGCTCGGCGTCTACCGGGGTATGACCGTTGCCGGATGCGGGCCGGACGAGATGGGCATCGGACCGGTGTTCGCCATTCCGAAACTGCTGAAGCAGCACAACCTCACCATCGACGACATCGGTCTGTGGGAACTCAATGAGGCGTTCGCCTCCCAGGCGCTGTACTGCCGGGACGAACTGCACATCGATCCGGAGCGGTTCAACGTCGATGGCGGCGCCATCTCGGTCGGTCATCCGTACGGAATGACCGGTGCCCGGCTGGTGGGGCATGCCCTCGTCGAGGGGAAGCGCAGGGGTGTTCGGTATGTGGTGATCTCGATGTGTGTCGGCGGCGGAATGGGCGCAGCCGGACTGTTCGAGGTCGTCTGAGGTCCCCGTCCCCGCTGGAGAACGTGGCTGCCGTCGGATTGCGCGGCAGCAGGCCGATCGTGAGGAGAGACGTGGATACCGTGTCGAAGTCGCCGGCAGAACCCCGAACCGCGGTCCTGGTGGACTTCGGTGGGGTCATCACCTCCAGTGTGCTGCGGGCTTTCACCGCCTTCGGCGCCTCGCTGGGCGGCGACCCGAACCTGCCGCTCGACCTCCTCGCCCGGGACCAGCGATCACGCACCCTCCTGGCCGATCACGAGTGCGGCCGGCTCGACGCCGGGGGCTTCGAGCGGGGATTCGCCGAACGCCTCCGCGTCCACGGCGCAGACGTACCGGCCGAGGGGCTCACGGCCCGGATGCAGGCGGGTATGTCGATCGACCAGGACATGCTCGCGCTGCTCGGTGATCTTCGAGCCGCCGGCCGTCCCGTCGCGCTCGTCTCCAATTCGTTCGGTACCGGAACCTACGACGGCGTCGACCTCTCCGCCGTCGCCGACGCGGTCGTGATCTCCGCGGAGGTCGGGATCCGCAAGCCCTCCCGGCGGATCTACGCGATCGCATGTGAACGCCTGGGCGTCGAACCCGAAGAGGCGGTCATGGTCGACGATCTGCGGCAGAACCTCGACGGAGCGGCACGGATCGGAATAGGGGGCGTACTGCACACCAGTGCCGTCGACACTCGCCGCCAACTCGCCGAACGCTTCGGGATCACCGCCTGATCGCGATTCGGCGGGGGTGGGACCCGCACGCCATCTGCTCGCATCCTCGGCAGGCGCCGCCAGCGGTCAGCGATTTCGATCCTGTGTGCCGCTACGCGCCGTCACCGTCGACACCGTTGCGCTGCGCGCGCCGGGGATCAGCCGCACCTTTGTGACTATGGCGTCGGATTCAAGTACCGTTTCCGGAATGGACACCACCGCGCCCGAGGAGATCGACGGCGAGTACGCGCCTCCCATGGCGCCCCTCTCGAACCTTCGCGAGCCGCCCACGACGAAGCGCGGAGCGCGGACACGGGCCGCATTGGTGAAGGCCGCGCGGAAGGTGTTCGAACGGGACGGCTACCTCGACACTCGCCTGACCGACATCACCAAAGAAGCTCAATGCGCGGCGGGATCCTTTTACACCTACTTCGCCAACAAGGAGGAGGTCCTCGCCGCCGTCCTCCTGGAGGCGCAGGAGGACATGATGCACCCCGGCATGGGCCGGGTGCAGGGTGCCGACGATCCCTATGCGGTACTCGAGGCGAGCAACCGCGCGTATCTCGAGGCGTACAAGCGGAATGCGAAGCTGATGGCCCTCCTTGAGCAGGTCGCACAAGTGGAGCCGGAGTTCCGCGAGTTCCGGAGCCGGCGCGCTGACGCGTTCATCCGCCGCAATGCCCGCGGCATCGCCGACCTGCAGGCGCGGGATGTCGCAGACCGCGGGGTCGATCCGATGATGGCCTCCCGCGCCCTGTCGGGCATGGTCAGCGTCCTGGCCTACAACGCCTTCGTGGTCGGCGAACGGCAAGAAGAAGGGGCACCGGTGGACTTCGAGGAACTCGTGTCCACGGTCACCCGTCTCTGGGCGAACGCCCTGCGGTTCCCCGGCCACCGCTGACCCCGGCAGCCTGGACAGCCTGGTCCACCGCACCCGGTACTGCCGGGTGCTTCTCATTTCTCGGCTCCCCTTGTCGTCCCCTCCGCAGGGGGCGGTCTTCTTCGCGCGTCGCCGTGTCCCTCGATATTGAACTTGACGCCAGATTCAACTATAAAGTTCGACAAGAGCATGGTCGCGCCGGCTCTCGGCCGTGCCCCGGCTTCGCACGCCAACCCGTCAGGAGCTCAGATGTCCCTGTTCGAGATACGGGATCGCGCCAAGGAGTACCAGGCGGATCTGCTCGAGTTCATGGATGCACACGTCTACCCCGCTGAGGCGGTGTACCACGCGCAGATGTGTGCGTCGGGTGACCCGCACTTCCAGCCTCCGATCATCGAGGAACTCAAGGCGGAGGCGCGAAGGCGCGGACTCTGGAACCTGTTTCACCCGCACCCGGAGTGGGGCCCCGGGCTGACGAACCTCGAGTACGCGCCGCTGGCGGAGATCATGGGGCGCAGTCACATCGCCCCCGAAGCGTGCAACTGCAACGCTCCCGACACCGGGAACATGGAGGTGCTCACGCTGTTCGGCAGCGACGAGCACAAGGAGAAGTACCTCGAGCCCCTGCTCGACGGCACGATGGCCTCGGCCTTCGCGATGACCGAGCCGCGTGTCGCCAGCTCCGACGCCACCAACATCGAGTTGCGGATGGAGCGCGACGGCGACGAGTACGTGCTCAACGGCCGCAAGTGGTTCGCCTCCAATGCCCTGCACCGCAACTGCAAGGTGCTCATCGTCATGGGAAAGACGGACCCTGATGCTGCTCCGCACAGGCAGCAGTCGATGATGGTCGTCCCCATCGACGCCCCCGGGATCACGGTGATGCGCGGCCTGCCGGTGTTCGGCTACCAGGACCGTGAGGGGCACGCCGAAATCGACTTCGCCGACGTACGGGTGCCGGCCAAGGACCTCCTCAAGGGCGAGGGCGAGGGTTTCGCGATCAGCCAGGCCCGGCTCGGGCCCGGTCGTATCCACCACTGCATGCGGGCCATCGGCGCGGCCGAGCGGGCGCTGGAGCTGATGTGCCGGCGCGCGCAGTCGCGGGTGACATTCGGCAGTCCGGTCGCCGAACGGTCCAACATCCAGGACTGGATCGCGGAAGCGCGCATCGACATCGAGATGATCCGGCTGCTCACGCTCAAGGCCGCGTATCTGATGGATACGGTCGGAAACAAGGAAGCGCGCACCGAGATCGCGGCCATCAAGGTGGCCGCCCCGAACATCGCCTTGAAGATCATCGACCGTGCGATCCAGGTGCATGGAGCAGCCGGAGTGACCGAGGACTTCCCACTGGCGATGATGTACGCGCAGTTGCGGACACTGCGGCTGGCGGACGGTCCCGACGAGGTCCACAAGCGGGCCATCGCCAGGCAGGAACTGCGGCGGTACCGCGACGGGGCCACCACGGCGGCGAGCGGCACGGACACCCCCGGCGGCCACAAGGCAGGGGTGAACTGAAATGGCAGGGCTGGACCTCAGTGGTCGCACCGCCGTCGTCACGGGCGCCTCCCGCGGTATCGGGTTGGCGATCGCCCAGGCCATCGCCGCCGCCGGCGGAAACGTCGTCCTCACCTCCCGGTCCCAGGAGGCGGCGGACGCCGCCGCGGCCCAGGTCGGGGGCACGGCGATCGGCGTCGGTGTGCACGCGGTCGACGAAGAAGCGGCCCGGCGCTGCGTCGATCTGACGCTCGAGCGCTTCGGAAGCCTCGACATCCTCGTCAACAACGCGGGGACCAACCCGGCCTTCGGACCCGTCATCGACCAGGACCACGTCCGGTTCGCCAAGACCTTCGACGTGAACGTGTGGGCTCCTGTCCTGTGGACGGGGCTGGCCGTGCGGGCCTGGATGGGCGAGCACGGAGGCGCCGTCGTCAACACCGCCTCGGTCGGCGGCATGACCCTCGAGGCGAACATCGGGTTGTACAACGCGTCGAAGGCCGCACTGATCCACCTCACGAAGCAACTGGCCCTGGAACTCTCGCCCAAGGTCCGCGTCAACGCGGTGGCGCCGGGTGTGGTGCGCACGAAGCTGGCCGAGGCTCTGTGGAAGGACCATGAGCAGGCCTTGTCCGCCGCGACGGCACTCGGGCGCATAGGGGAGCCGGCCGACATCGCCTCGGCGGTCGCCTTTCTCGTCTCGGACGCCGCGAGTTGGATCACCGGCGAGACGATGGTGATCGACGGCGGCCAGCTCCTCGGTGACGCGCTCCCGTTCAGACAGGGAGCCGACACCGGTGTCTAGGACCTGGCCGGCCGATCACGCCGCGGACGCAGCGCTGGACAGGCACCGTCCCTTTCCTGCGACTTGACCGGCCGGACAGGTCCTGGCCTGGACAGCGTCGCGATCGACGCCGAGGCGTACACCCCCGTGGCCGCTGTTGCCCTGAGGCAGCTCGGTGAGGAGGTCATCGGCGTGGAGGCGGCGGGCGAGGTCGATGGCGGCGCTCGGCGCGGGTTGTCCGGGGAGTGAGGCGTCGTCGGGCCGGGGCCGGTCCTGCCGCCTCCGCCCGGTGCCGGGCGTCTCAGCCGGGCGGCGCCGACAGATGGATCAGGATGCCGCACACCTCGTCCACGATCTCGCGGGCTTCCGTCTCGTCCCCGCAGTCACCCAGCTCGCGCGCAGTTCCTCCGATGACGGTGGTCAGCACGCTCACCCTGACCCGGCCGGCGCGTCGCCGCTCGTCGATCTCCAGGAGCCGGGCGTTGCGCCGTACCCATGCGCGGTCCCACTGCCGGCGCAGCGCGTCGAAGCCCGCGGGGCCGTCGTCCTCCACGAGGAGTCTGCCGAGCCTCCGGTTGTCCCAGGCACCCTCCAGATAGGCCCTGGCTCCCGCCATGAAGAGGGCGGCGGGGTCCTCCACACCGCGGTTGCGCTCGGCGGTCAGTGTGGCCGCGGTCCGACGCTCCTGCTCCTCCCGGAACTCCTCCCACAGGGCGAGATACAGCCCTCGCTTTCCGCCGTAGTGCTGAAAGAGGCTGCCCACCGGGATGCCGCAGCGCGCCGCGATCTCGGTGAGACCGGCGTCGGTGTAACCGCGCTCGGCGAACACCTCCAGCGCGGCGTCGAGCAGCGTGCGCCGGAGACTTCCGTCCTGCCCGGCGTATTCCTCGGGCAGACCCATGTCCCCCTGCCCGCCCGGTAGCTGATGTGCCGCTTCGGTCCCGTCGGACTCCACCGTGCCGCTCATTCGCCTTCCCCGCCTTCCTCGGCCCCGTCGCGGATGGCGAGGGCGACCAGTAGTTCCAGGAGGTCGGCGATCCGGCGCGGATTGCGGCCGGTGCGTTCCTCGATCCGGCGCAACCGGTAGTGCGCCGTGTTGTGGTGCACCCGCAAGCGCTCGGCGGCCAGCCGCAGGTTGAGGTCCGCCTCCGCGAAGGTCCGTATGGTGGCGGCCAGCGTGTCGCCGCGCCTGCGGTCCTCCTCCAGCATCGACCGCACCCGGGGATCGACCAGCTGGCGCGCGAGGTCGTCGGCGCGCAGTGCCAGGTAGTCGAACGGGGACAGCCGTGGCAGTGCCGCCACCCCGCCCCCGCTCGGCACCAGGTCGAGGGCGGCCCGCGCCTCCTGGTAGGCACGGGGCAGTTCACCTGCGCCCTGGGCGACCGTACTGATCCCCATGGAGAGCATGGTTCCGGCCCGCGCGAGCCGCCGCTGCACGGTCTCGAAGTGGGCGCATATGTCCTCCGCGTCCATGCCGGCCCGGACCACGGGCACGGCCACCACCTCGCCGTGCCGCACGACGACCAGCGTTCTGCCGGCCCAGGGCCCGGCGACGCTGATCGACGCGCTGGCGGCATACCCGTTCTCGGCCGAGGTCGGGTCGTCGGTGCGGGTGTCGCCGACGCACACCGCCACGACCGCCATCATCGGTGAGCGCGGTCCGACGCCGTACGCCTGAGCCGCGGCCATCAGCGGACCGCGCGTGGGTGCCACCCCGGCCAGGAGCTGGTCCAGGAGATCGCGGCGCTCCCGGTCCGCGTCCGCCACCACATGCTGCTGGTACTCGACGTAAGCCTGCGCGGCATGGGTGCTGGCGTAGTCGACGTACCGCATCAGCGGGGTGACGAGGGACAGCGCGGCCTGCTGGGCCTCGGCGGACGTGCCCGCGCAGTCCAGCAGCGCGTCCCACAGCACCTGCCGGCCGACCCGGAAGGCACTGATCCAGTCCTCCAGGGCGAACCCCGCGCGTGCTCGGCGCATCGCCGCCGCGCGGCTGAAGACCAGGTCCTCGGGGGCCATGTCCCGATCGCCGGCCAGTGCCGCGAGCTGCATCCGGTAGTGCTCGAGCACCTGGTCCCGTACGTCGCCGAAGAACCGTTCGTCCTGCAGTGCGTACGACGGGATCTCCGTGCGCATCACCTCGACGGCGGTCTCCGCCACCTCCTCGACCCGTTCGTGGACGGCGTGCAGGATCCGCCGCCGCTCGCGGCGGAGCGGTTCGGAGAGTCGGGGATCGCCCAGTGCGGGACCGCGCGGCATGGGGCCGATCGTCGCCGCCCTCCTCGTGCTTCGTCAACAGGTTCCACGTGAGACATCTCCCGGCACCTGTGCGCGGCGCACAGTTCGGCCACCGAGAAGTTGGGTGCTCACACCCAATGTGCGCCCGCGGCGCCCCCACCTACTGTGACGCTCGCCCACCCCCCCCAGCACGTCGGAAAGGGCGTCACTCATGCTCGCGGTCGAAGACATCACCGTGCGCTTCGGCGGGATCACGGCATTGGACGGTGTCGCTTTCACCGTCGAGCCGGGCACCGCCGTAGGGCTCATCGGGCCGAACGGAGCCGGCAAGACCACCTTGTTCAACTGCCTCACCAGGCGCTGCGCTCCCGACGGGGGAGAGGTGCGGTTCGAGGACGAGGACCTTCTCGCCCTCCCCCCGCACGCCGTGGCCGGGCGCGGCATCGCCCGCACCTTCCAGAACCTGGGCCTGTTCCCGCAGCTCACGGTCCGGGAGAACGTCATGGTCGGCGCCCACAGCCGGGGGCGCACCGGACACCTCGCCGCGGCGCTCCGGCTGCCCCGCGTCCGGCGGGAGGAGAGGGCACTACGTGACCAGGCGGACGACTTGCTGCGGCGGCTCGGCCTGGCGGACGTCGCCGACCATCCCGCCTCCGGACTGCCGTTCGGCACACTCAAACGCGTCGAACTCGCCCGGGCCCTCGCGGTACGGCCCCGGCTGCTGTTGCTCGACGAACCCGTCAACGGGCTCAGCCACGGCGAGGTGGACCAATTCGCGGATCTGGTCCGCTCGGTGCGCCAGGAGTTCGACCTCACGCTCGTTGTGGTCGAACACCACATGGCTTTCGTGATGGGCCTGTGCGACAAGGTGGTCTGCCTCGACTTCGGCCGCAAGATCGCCGAGGGCACGCCGGAGGAGATCCAGCGCGACCAGGCGGTCGTCGAGGCGTACCTGGGGGTGGCCGCGTGAGCGAGCCCACCACCGGCAGCACCGAGTCCGCGGCGGGTGCGGAGCCGGACTTCCTGAAGGTCTCCGACCTGCACGCCGGATACGGCCAGGCCCGCGTGCTCCAGGGTCTCGACTTCTCCGTCGCCCGCGGTGAGGTGTGCGCGATCCTCGGACCCAACGGCGCTGGCAAGACCACGACGCTGCGGGCGCTGTGCGGCATGGTCCGCGGTCGCGGGTCGGTCACCCTGAACGGCACGGAACTCCTGGGCCGCTCGCCCGAGCAGGCCGCCAGGCTCGGTGTGGCGCATGTGCCCGAGGGCCGGGGCACCTTCAACGACCTGACCGTCGAGGAGAACCTGCGCATCGGTGCCCATCTGCGCACCGGCCCACGGAGGCGGGGCCGCACCGAGCGCGCGGCCGTGGTGGCCGACCTGGAACGGATCTACGACTACTTCCCCAAGCTGCGCCAGCGGTCGCGGCAGGCCGCCGGCAGCCTCAGCGGCGGCGAGCAGCAGATGCTCGCCGTCGGCAGGGCGCTGATGCTGCGGCCCTCGCTGCTGCTCCTGGACGAACCGTCCCTGGGGCTCGCGCCGCTGGTCACCCGCGAGCTGTTCGAGATCGTCCGTGCCGTCAACGAGGAGGAACGCACCACCGTGGTCGTCGTCGAGCAGAACGCCCAGCTCGCGCTGGATATCGCGCACAGGGCCCACGTACTGGAGGCCGGCCGCCTGGTGCTGTCCGGACCGGCCGCACAGATCCGCGAGGACGGGCAGGTCGCCGAGGTTTACCTCGGGGTCTCCGTCCTCTCCCAAAAGGCCGGGTGAGCGCCGTGACCGATCTGCTCCAGCAAGTGGTGGAAGGACTGGGCTCCGGCGCCGTGTACGCCAGCCTGGCGCTGGCCCTGGTACTGATCCACCGGTTCACGGGGATCGTCAACTTCGCGCAGGGCGAGCTGGCCATGCTCTCGACGTACGTCGCTTGGCAGTTGGTGGCGTCCGGGATGCCGTACTGGCTGGCGCTGCCGGCCACCCTCGCGGTGTCCTTCGCCGGCGGCATGCTGCTCGAGCGGATCGTCATCCGCCCCGTACAGGGCGCGCCCGAGCTGACGGTGGTCATCGTCACGGTCGGCCTGTTCATCTTCGTCAACGCGCTGGCGGGCCTGATCTGGTCGTTCACCGTGAAGGACTTCCCGCAGCCCTTCCCCGACGGCGGACTCGACCTGTCCGGTGTGCGCATGGACTGGTCGACGCTCGGGATCATCGGTGTGGTGGCCGTCGTGATGGGCCTGCTGTATCTGCTGTTCCAGCACACCTCCATCGGCCTGGTGATGCGGGCGGTCGCCTGCAATCCGGCCTCCGCCCGGCTGTCGGGCATCCGGGTGGGTCGGGTGCTGATGCTCGGCTGGGGCCTGGCCGCGACGGTCGGCGCGGTGTCGGGCGTGCTCGTCGCCCCGGTGCTGTTCCTGGAGCCCAACATGATGGGCGGGGTGCTGATCTACGCGTTCGCCGCGGCCACCCTCGGAGGCTTCGACAGCCCGGTCGGCGCGGTCGTCGGCGGCCTGTTCGTGGGTGTCGCCGAGACCCTGACCGGGGCGTACGTGGACGTGATCGGCGCCGATCTGAAGGTGGGCGTCCCCTTGGTGATCATTCTGGCGGTGCTGCTGGTGCGGCCACAGGGCCTCTTCGGACGGGCGGCGGTGGAGCGCGCATGAGCACCATCACAGCGTCACTCGGCACCGACCGGGTCCGGTGGCTGCGGCCCACGCTCACCGTCCTCGTCGCGTCGGCGGTCGCCGTCGGCGCACCGTTCTACTTCGCCCCCTTCCAGGTCTTCCAGCTGACCATGGTGCTCGTGTATGCCGTGGCGCTGTCCGGCCTGAACCTGCTGACCGGCTTCGGCGGGCAGATCTCGCTCGGGCACGGCGCGTTCTTCGCGGCGGGCGCCTACACGGCGGCGGTCATGCTCGACCGGTACGGCACCGGCCACCTGGCCACGCTGCCGGCCGCGGCCGCCGGATGCTTCCTGCTGGGCCTCGGGTTCGGCGTGCCCGCGCTGCGACTGCGCGGGCTGTACCTGGCCCTGGTCACCCTCTCGTTCGCGGTGTTCCTGCCGCCCCTGCTCAAGCGGCTCGAACCGGTGACGGGCGGCTCCATGGGGCTGACCGTGAACAAGCTGCAGCCGCCGGCGTGGAGCGGGATGGCCGAGGACCAGTGGATGTACTTCGTCGTCCTCGCCGTCACCGCGGTGGCCCTGCTGCTCGCCCGCAACCTGCTGCGGTCCCGGGTCGGCCGGGCACTGCTGGCCGTGCGGGATAACGAGAGCGCCGCCGAGGTCATGGGCGTGCGGCTGTCGCTGCACAAGACTCTCGCCTTCGCGTGGAGCGCGATGTTCGCGGGTGTCGCCGGGTGTCTGTACACCTGGGTGATCGGCTTCGTCTCGCCCGACTCCTTCAGCTTCGTTCTGTCCGTCACCTTGCTGGCCGGCCTGGTGGTCGGGGGTCTCGGCTCGCTGTACGGACCCCTGTTGGGGGCGGCGTTCGTGATGTACGTGCCGAGCGTGTCCCAGGACGTCAGCGAGGCGGCGCCGGGAGTGGTGTTCGGCCTGTTGATCATCACGGTGATGTTCGTGGCCCCGACGGGGCTGGCCGGTCTTCCGGGCCGTGTCCTGGGCGCGGTCGCCCGTCGCCCGCCTCGCACCACCGCTGCCCTCGACCGGACGCCGGAGGCCGAATCCGCGCCCGATGCGGAGCCGGAGTCCCAGGCCCTGTCCGGCCCCTCCGAGACCCACACTCCTGCGGACCCCGCAGTTGTCGACGCCGAACCCGTGGGCGCACCGCCCCGCACGGAAAAGGAATGAACCACATGCGCAAGACGACCGCTCTGCGGGTGGCCGCGGCCGCGACCGCCGCACTGCTCACCGCGACCGCCTGCAGCAGCCAGCGAGGTCAGGACGCCCAGGACACCACCGCCGGTGGCGCGTGCAAGGGACAGCAGACCACCGGCATCACCGACAAGACCATCAAGCTGGGTGGGATCTACCCGCTGTCGGGACCTGCCTCCGCGTACGGCACGATCAGCAAGGGCGTGGCCGCCTACTTCGGTCACGTCAACGACAAGGGCGGCATAGACGGCCGCAAGGTCGAGTTCGTCGTCCGCGACGACGGCTACCAGCCGCCCAAGGCGGTCGAGGAGGCCCGCAGACTCGTCGAGCAGGAAAAGGTCTTCGCGGTGTTCCAGACCCTGGGCACCCCGTCCACGGCAGCCGTGTGGGACTACCTCAACAAGCAGAAGGTGCCGCAGCCCTTCGTCGCCACGGGTGCCTCCGCCTGGGGCACGGGTGAGCAGCACCCCTGGACCATCGGCTGGCAGCCCAACTACGTGGCCGAGGCACGCGTGTACGCCAAGTACCTCAAGGACGCGAGGCCCAAGGCCAAGGTCGCGGTCCTCTACCAGAACGACGACTTCGGCAAGGACCTGCTCGGCGGGTTCAAGAAGGCCGTCGCCGGCAGCGGCGTCAAGGTGGTCGCCGAGGAGAGCTACGAGGTCACCGACCCCTCCGTGTCGGCACAGATGGCGAGCCTCGCACGCTCCGAGGCGGACGTGCTGCTGGATGTCACCACCCCCAAGTTCGGCAGCCAGGCCCTCGCCGCCGACGCCAAGAACACCAAGTGGAATCCGCTGCACATCGTGAACAACGTGGCCTCGTCCGCCGCCGTGCTCAAGCCGGTCGGGTTCAAGAACGTCCAAGGCGTGGTCTCGGCCACCTACTTCAAGGACCCCGCCGACCCGCAGTGGGCCGCCGACCCGGAGATGAAGGCGTACAAGGACGCGCTCCACACGTACGCACCCGACGCGGACCCGGCCAACCAGTTCAACGCCTACGGCTGGGCCGTCGCCTCCAGCCTGCACCAGGCCCTGGACGCGATGAAGTGCCCGACCAGGGAAGGGCTGCGGGACGCGGTGCGCAGCCTGAAGGACGTGAAGGTGGGCATGCTGCTGCCCGGGATCACCATGTCCACCGGCCACGGTGACGCCTTCCCGCTGGAGACGATGCAGCTGATGCGGTTCAAGGGCGAGCGGTGGCGGCTGTTCGGCAAGCCGGTCGACACCCGCAAGGAGTTCGGCCCGGCGGCGAAGTGAGCCGGCGAGGGCGGTCCGCGTCGATGCCCCGACGTCCGGGGACCGCCCTCGCCCCGTCACGGGAGCCCGGAGCTGTGCGTGCCCGCGGGTACGTGGACGACCCGACGGCCGCCGGGCACGCGGCGTCGGATCGGGCCGTCGGCCGTGGAGGAGGCTCTCTGTCCAGCGGACGCGCAGGAGCCGTATCAGCCTGGGTGTCCGCGGGCCGCTGACAGCGGACCGGCGGGCCTGCCGTGATCACCCGCGCCATCCGCGGTGGGGTCGCGCGCGGCCCCACCGGGTTCACTAGGCTTGGGCGTATCAGCGGGTCAGCCGGCGGTGGAGATGCGGATGACGGAGCTCAGCGCAAGCCACGACGATCCGTTCGCCCCCCTTGCCGTCCTGGCGGTGCTCGACGACCGGGGAGTCGTGGTCGGATGGAACCGGCGTGCCCAGGAACTGCTCGGCCATCTGGACGCGGCCGTGATCGGGCGTCCGGCATTCGAGGTCCTTGTCGATCCTCGTGATCTGCCGACTGTCACGGAGGCCGTGGCAAATTGCAGGAGAGCCGGCGGCTGGTTCGGCGTGCTCAAGGTGCGGCACCGCGACGGGCGACTCATCGAGATGGGGCTCAGGGCCCACGTGCTCTCACGCCATGACCGGGTCCGTGAGTGGATTCTTGCCGGGGCACTCGCGGCTGACCTCCTGGAGTGGCAAAGAGACCGCGCGGTTCTCGACGGGTTGTACCGCCGGAGCCCGGTCGGCCTGGTCGTCCACGGGCCCGACCTGACTCTTCTCCGGGTCAACCGGGCCATCGAACGCGTCACCGGCGTCCCGGCAGCGGACTTCCGGGGGCTGCCCACGGGCTGTTTCCTCGTAGCCGATGACGCACGCAAGGCCGTGGACCGTGTGCGCCAGGTGATGGAGACCGGAAGACCGTTGGTCTACTCGGAGCAGTTCGTCCGCCTGGAGCGGGACCCGGCACAGGAGCGGGTCGCGATGGTCTCGTCCTTCCGGATGGAGGACCCCTCCGGCCGCATCCTGGGTGTGGCCGAGATGATCGAGGACATCACCGAACGCCATCGGGCCCAGCGTCGGCTCGCGCTCCTCGACCAGGCCGGCAGCCGTATCGGAACCACCCTCGACGTGGCAGAGACCGCTCGTGAACTCGCCGAGGTGATGGTGCCTCACCTCGCCGACCATGCGTCAGTGGACCTGCTTCAGCCGGTGACGCGCGGTGAGGAACTGGCGCAGGCCATGGCAGGGCCTGTGGTACGAGTGGGTGCCTGCAGCGTCGGCGCCCAGCAACCCGGCCCGTCCCACCCCGAGGGTGAGCCGGTGGAGTTCGGGCCCGACACACCCCAGGCCAGATGCCTGGCCGAAGGGCGGCCCGTCCTGGAACCGGTTCTTTCGCCCGACTGGTTCTCGATGAAAGGCCACCAGGGGGTCCACGCTCCGGACCTGGGCGTCCACTCGCTGATCGTGGTACCTCTTGCCGCGCGTGGCCTGGTGCTGGGTGTGATGACCCTGTGGCGTTCGCTCCGCCCCGATCCCTTCGAGGCGGACGATCTCACCCTCGCCCAGGAACTCGCCTCGCGCGCAGCCGTTGCCGTCGACAACGCCCGGCGCTTCACCCAGCAGCAGCAGACCGCGTTCACCTTGCAGAGCAGCCTTCTGCCCCGGGCGGTTCCGGACCAGTCGGCCGTCGAGGTGGCCCTGCGCTACCTGCCGGCCAGCGCGGCACCGGGTCTGGGCGGCGACTGGTTCGACGTCATTCCGCTGTCCGGGGCTCGGGTCGCCCTCGTCGTCGGCGACGTGGTGGGACGCGGCATCCATGCTGCCGCCACCATGGGCCGACTGCGTACCGCCGTACATACGCTCGCCAGCCTGGACCTGGAACCGGACGAGGTCCTCTCCCGCCTGGACGACCTGGTCACCCTGCTGGCGGCCGAACAGGAGGGAGCCGGCGAACGGCCCGTGGGCGAGCAGGTAGTCGGCGCCACCTGCCTTTATGCCGTATACGATCCGGTATCCCGGCGCTGCTCCGTGGCCCGTGCCGGCCACCCGCCGCCGGTGGTGACGGCTCCGGACGGACAGGCGGCACCGCTCGACCTGCCCGCCGGCCCGCCGCTCGGCCTGGGCGGACTGCCGTTCGAGGCCCGGGAGATCGAGCTGGCAGAGGGAAGCCTGCTGTGCCTGTACACCAACGGAGTCATCGGCGAACGCCACATCGATGCCGACGTCGGCCTGACCAAACTGTGTGCGGCGCTCTCCCGCCCTGCGGACGCACTGGAACGGACATGCCAAGCGGTGGTCGACTCGCTCGTGCCATCGCGCCCCATCGACGACGTCGCTCTGCTGATCGCCCGCACCCACCTCCTGCCACCGGACGATGTCGCCTCGTGGAGTCTGCCGCTGGAGCCTGCCAGCGCCGCCCGGGCCCGGGCGTTGACCTCGGCCAAGCTGACCGAATGGGGCCTGGAGCACTTGGTGTTCAGCACCGAGTTGATCGCCAGCGAACTGGTCACGAACGCCTATCGGTACGCCAGTGGCCCTGCGACCCTGCGGCTGATCCGTGAACGGTTTCTGGTGTGCGAGGTCAGCGACGCCAGCCACACCGCACCACACCTGCGCCGCGCCCGTACCACCGATGAGGGCGGGCGCGGCCTGTTCCTGGTGGCCCAGATGGCCGAACGCTGGGGCACTCGCTACACCCGCGAAGGCAAAACGGTGTGGACCGAGCAACCACTGGCCGGCACGTTCACCTGACCGTCGCACGCCCTTGCTGTCGACTCATACATCGGCGCGCGTGGAGGCGTACGGCTGTCATGGGGCTCCGCGCAGGGCCCTGGGCGGACCGCGGCGGCAGCGAGGCCGCCTGCCCGGTCCGCCCCCGCCACCTCGGTCACTCGGCTGCGGCGAGCAGACGCTCCTCGCTCTCCTCGTACAGCACTCGGCTCTCCCGACTGTCAGCGGCGCGGCGCCGGTGGTCCAGCCGGCTGCCCAGCCAGCCCGCCAGGTAGCCGAACGGGATGGAGACCAGTCCGGTGGACTGCATGGGGAACCAATGGAAGTCGGCGTTCGGGAAGACGGCCGACGACGTGCCCGAGACGGCCTTGGAAAAGATCATCAGCACCACCGCGCAGGCCGCGCCGCCATAGAGGGTGGCGAGCAGACCGGTGCGCGTGAATCCTCTCCAGAACAGGGAGTAGGTCAGCGCGGGAGCCACAGCGGATGCCCCGATGCAGACGGCCAGAGTGGTCAGCACGCCGACGTCCCAGCTCTGGACCAGGGTGGCGAGCCCGATGGCCACGGTTCCCACGGCCACGCTCGTCCACGCCGCCACCGTCATCTCCGTACGCGGCTCCGCCTGTCCCCGCCGCGCCGCATGGGCGAACAGGTCGTGGGCGAGCGACGAGGCCGCGGCCAGCGTCATCCCCGCGACCGAGGACAGCAGGGTGATGAACACCATTCCCGCCACGGCCGAGTAGAGAATCGTCGCACCCGCGGAGGCGGGGGCCCCGCCGAGCACCTGCGACAGCATGAGCACCGCCGTCCTGCCGTGCGGGTCGGCCGCAATGATGGACCGCGATCCCACCAGGGCTGCCGCGCCCGTACCCAAGATGATCACGAGCAGGCAGAAGGTGGTGACCGTGCCGACGGCCCACGACATGGAGCGACGCACGGCCGGCAC
Organism: Streptomyces sp. NPDC002580; assembly: GCF_042889485.1. NCBI lineage: Bacteria > Bacillati > Actinomycetota > Actinomycetes > Kitasatosporales > Streptomycetaceae > Streptomyces > Streptomyces sp. NPDC002580. The sequence goes on from NZ_JBIAQZ010000018.1 coordinate 16,680, forward strand.
GTCCTGCGCGGAGAACAGACGCATGGTGATGTGGGGCAGGCAGGCCACGCCGAGGACCACGGTGATCTGGAGACCGACGAAGTCCAGCCGGTCACCGGCCGAGGTGCCCAACTGAAGGCCCTGTCGAAGGAAGGCTGGGCCCGTGCCGCTGCCGTGCTGTGCGGCCCTGAGCAGGTCTCCGGGGTTCCAGCCGAAGCGGTTCAGCACCAGGGCGGCGACGACGACGCTGGTGCCGAGCAGGATGACGATCTTGATCATCTGAAGGAGCGCGGTTCCCCGCATACCGCCGAGCGCCGCGTAAATGATCATCAGGCTGCCGACGATGACGATGCACGCCGTCCTGGCGCCCGCCCCGTGCGGGATGTTCAGGATGAAGGTGAGCAGAGACCCGGCCCCGGAGAGCTGGACGACCAGGAAGGGCAGCGTCGCCGAAAGCGTCACGACGCAGGAAGCGATGCGCACGGCCCGCCCGGGCATGGTGCGGGCCAGGACGTCGCCCATGGTGAACCTGCCGGCGTTGCGCAGAGGTTCGGCCAGCAGGAACATCAGCAGCACCAGAGACAAGGCGGTGCTGACCGTGAGGACATAGCCGTCGTATCCGGCGAGCGCGATGATGCCGCTGGTGCTCAGCACCGTGGCCGCGGAGATGTAGTCGCCCGCGATGGCCAGGCCGTTCTTGAACGGGGTGAGCGAAAGGTAGCCGGTGTAGAAGTTCGTCAGGTCGTCGCGGTCCGGTCCCGTCATCACACACATCAGCAGCGTGATGGTGACCAGGGCGGTGAAGAGGACGAGGACGATGGCCTGCGACCCGGCGTCGAAGGCGGTCATCTCGCCACCCCCGCGGACCGGCCGCCCGCCGGCTCCCTGACGACGCGGGCCAACGGGTCCACCGAGCGTTGTGCGCTGCGCTCGTACGAGAAGACCGCCGCGAAGGTGACGACGAGCTGAAGGATCCCCAGGGCTATGCCCAGGTTCAGCTCCCCGGTGATCCTGGCCCCCATCAGTTCCGGTGCGTAGCAGGACAGCAGCACGTACACCACGAACGAGCCGAGTGCGGTGATCGTGGAGACCCGGCGGAGCACGCGGTAGGCCGAGCGAAGGGCGGCGAGGTCGGCGCTGTGCCGAGGTGTCTCGTGCGCGTACGGTTCCTGCCGGGCGGCTTGCCCGTACCAGTCGTACGGGGCGTCGTCGTATCCGGACGGGGAGGGCTCCTGCCCCGGATCCCGCCCGTACGACTCGTACCGAGGGGCACGGGCGTACGGCTCGGTCCGCGGCTGCGGCCATTCCTGCTGTGGGTACCGCTGGTCATGGGGATGTGTCATCGCGTGGCCTTCCGGCTCGGCTCGGCTCGGTTCCGTGGAGGGCTGGGGGAGAGGCGTGGCGGCGCACGATACCGACTAGTTGGTATGCCGGACAGCCCGTGGGGCGTCACGTTTTGGGCTCGGCGCGACATCCGGCGGGCGCTGTCGGTCGACGGCTCGGCGGGGCGCGAACCACAGGTGCCCGCCGGGCGGGGCGGCCTGTGGCGCATGTCACGGCCACTGGCCTACCTACTGGTCGGTATGGTCAGGGGAGCCGCAACGACAGGAGGCGCGATGTCCGCGACCAACCGCCAGATCCGTCTGTCAGCCCGCCCCGTGGGCGAGGTGCAACCCGATGACTGGGAGCACTGCGCGGGGCCCGTCGAGGAACCGGGCCCGGGCCGGTTCGCGGGTCGCACACGCGTCATCTCCCTGGACCCGGCGATGCGGGGCTGGCTGGACGACCGTCCCTCCTACCTGCCGCCGGTGGCGATCGGAGAGGTGATGCGCGCCGGATCGGTCATCGAGGTCACCTCCTCCGACCACCCCGACTTCCAGCCGGGTGATCACGTGGTCGGAATGTTCGGCGTCCAGGAGCACGTGGTCTCCGACGGCAAGGGCGCCATGAAGATCGACACCTCTTTCGCCCCGCCCTCGACGTACCTGGGCGCACTGGGTATGCCCGGTATGACCGCCTATTTCGGCCTGCTGGACGTCGGGGCGTTGAAGGACGGCGAGACCGTCGTGGTGTCGGGGGCGGCCGGCGCGGTCGGCACCATCGCGGGTCAGATCGCGAAGGCCAAGGGCTGCCGGGTGGTCGGCATCGCCGGTGGGCCGGAGAAGTGCGCGTTGCTCACCGACGAACTGGGATTCGACGCGGCGATCGACTACCGCACCGACGACGTCGGGAAGGCGCTGCGCCGGCACGCCCCCGACGGCATCGACGTCTACTTCGACAACGTGGGCGGCGACATCCTCGACGCCGCCCTGACCCGGCTGGCGATGCACGCGCGCGTCGTGATCTGCGGTGCGATCAGCCAGTACAACAACGCCACCCCGGTCAAGGGCCCCTCGAACTACCTGACACTGCTGGTGCGCCGCGCCCGGATGGAGGGATTCGTCGTCTTCGACTATGCCGAGCGCTATCCACAGGCCGCGCAGGACATCTCCGCCTGGATCGCCGACGGCCGCATCAAGGTCAAGGAACACGTCGTGAGGGGGAGTGTGGACGACTTCCCCGAGACGCTGCAGATGCTCTTCCGCGGCGAGAACGTCGGCAAGCTCGTCCTGGAGCTGGCATGACGGCCGCCGGGAACGTGGCCGCGCTTTGAGGGTCGGCGAGGCCACCGCGGTGGCCTCGCGGCAGTTCGACTCTCCGCGGTGGTCAGCAGATCGGGCCGCTCGCCGTGGTCGGCCTCGGCCCGGCGGACCCATGGCGGCACCTCCTTGTGGATGCCCAGGTCCCGGACGGCGTGCGAGACGGGGCGGCCTGAGGTCCTCACCTCGCGGACGGCTCGCTCACGCAACTCGTCGGGGTACTTCCAGGCCGTGTGGTCAGGGCGAGTTCACGGTTGTCAGCGCCCCGGAGAGCGGCCGTGCCGGCAGCCGGACGTTTTCACCCGTCGTCAAGCCCGTCGACGCCGCGGGCGATCCTGCGGAGGATGCCCTCGCGGACCCACCGGCCGAGTTCGGCACGCAGTCCGCGTGCGTCGTCCAAGCCGATCCCCCGGCTGACCTCGCAGGCGCGCCAGGGACGTGCCGGGTCGGTCCCCATCAACTGCGGCGTCCGGTCGGCAGCAGGTTCTCCGGAACAGCCTGTCCGATCCGGCCTGGTTCTCCGTCAGGCAGCACGCCACGGCGATGTGCGCGTCGATGATCCGTAGCCGGACCCCCGTTGATCCGTGTCAGATACGTCTGTTGGGGGCAGCGGCGCCCAGCGGGCCGGGGTGCGGGCCCCTTTGAGCCGGACCAGCGGCTGGGCGGGCGACCGACCCCGATCGGTGGGCCATCTCGACCATGTCCGAGAGCTTTTGCCCCCCGTGGCCGCAAGGCCGGCGGACGGTGGGTGGGGTCCGTGGGCGCGTGACCCGCACAGCCAGTCGTCGGCCATTCCGTGCTCGGTCGGTCCGGTGGTCTGTGTGTGCCTGTCGTCGAAGCGGCAGGTGAGGTCGTGCACGACGTCGGCGACACCGTCCAGCGGGCGCGTCGGACCCACCGCGACGGCGGCTCTGCGCCGCTTTCCAGCTGCCCGGTGAGCGTGACCGCATCGTTGTGGACGGCGACTTCGGAGATCTGGGGGCTGACCTGGAGCGCGTCGGCGAACACCTCGCGTCGCACGGCCTGCCACATCTCCTCGGCGGAGCGCAGGGAGACCTGGAGCAGGTCGCGGCGGGTGACGATGTCGACGAGCCGGTCCTTTTCGTCGACCACCGGGAGTCGTTCGATCCCTTGTCGCGTCATCAGCCGGGTGGCCTCCGGCAGGGCCGCCTCCACGGACCGTCACGGCGGGCGCCGGCACCGGCCCGTCGGCGGTGCGCGCCCGGACCAGGCACTCCTGACTGACGGCGAGTCAGGTAAGACCTGTGGACCCGCTCCGAGAGCCCCTCTGTTTCAGCGGTGTGTGCCGTATCACGCCCTTCAAAGTCGCCCAAGTTGTCTTAGTCACAGCGGAAATGTCCCTTTCGTGTCCATGCTCGACCTGGACAGCGACTCCCGAAGTGGAGCCCGTCGGCATGGGCGCGAAGTTCCGAAGCGGACCATGACGCAGCCCTCGTGACGTTCCTCCTTGTTCCCCTGGAAAGGTGCCCATCATGGCCGCATACCTCTGCCCTCCTGCCGTGATACACGGCGAGCACGCCGTGGAGACCAGCCAGATCGTGGCGGAGGTGCGCGACCGGCACCCGCATGCGGCGTGGGCCCCGCGGATCGACGGCATCGCGGCCAGTACGGGCATCGAGACCCGCGGGTGGATGCTGCCGCTGGAGACCGCCGTCGCGCCCGGCGACGGCAGCGGCCTGCAGGCTGTCGGCATCGGGACCGCCCAAGAGGCGCTGGCACGCGAGGGGTTCACCCAGCAGGACGTGGACCGCGTGATCGCCGCCCTCGAGGCGATACCCGCGCCGCAGACCGTCCAGGAGCGCACCGCGCCGGCCTGGGAGGCCGTGCAGTCCTACGGGGAGCGTGCGGCGCGCGGGGCCCTGCAGATCGCCGGGCTGGACACCGCGGACATCGACTGCCTGATCACCAGTCACTCCACCACCCCGGCGCTGCCCGGTCTTGACGTCGCCCTGGCCAACAAGCTCGCGCTCCGCAACGACGTGATGCTGCTGCCGGCCACGCAGTGGGCCTGTGTCGCGGGGACCCGCTCCCTGGCCCTGGCGGCTGAACTCGTGGCCGCGGACCCCGACCGGGTGGTCCTGGTCGTGATCGCGGAGGCGCTGAGCACGACCTACCAGCCCGCGGACGACACCCTCGAGTCCCTGATCGTCCGGTTGCTGTTCGCGGACACCGCGGTCGCCGCGGTGGTCACGGGCCGCCCGAGGCGCGAGTCGGTCCTGCGGCTGGACGCGGCCTGGCACCACACCGTGCCCGACACCCAAGACCTGCACTGCCTGGAAACACGGGCGGACGGCACCCACTTCGTGATGGACCGGCGCGGACCGCGCGCCGTACAGGAGACGGTCACCGCGATGTGGGAGTGGCTGCGCGTCCGTTACCTGGACGACCCCGACTCCTGGCACCCCGACGTGCTGCTCGCGCACCCCGGCGGGACCCGGGTGCTGGAGTACATGGAGCAGACGATGCCCGACGCGTGGCCGTCCGGGCTGCTGGACTACAGCCGGGACAGCTACACCAGCGGCAACCGCGGAGGCGCCGCCGTGTTCGACATCCTGAGGCGGGCGCACGACGCCGGACAGAAGTCGGGCAGTCGCGCCGTCCTGTACGCGGCGGCACCGGGCCTCACCGCCACCGCCCTGGAAGGGGAGTGGCTGTAGTGCGAGCCCGCGCCACCCGTGGCAGCGAACGGCCCGCCCGCATCACCGGTCACGCCACCGGTACCGCCGAGGGCGCCTTCCGTACCGTCGGGGGCGCCGGCTGACGCGCACGCCGCCCCTGCCCTCGTCGCGCTCGCGTACGCCCGGCAGCGCCCCGCCCCGCAGCCGCGTCATCTTGCGACTTCCGCCCAGACCACCTTGCCGGTGTCCGTCCACCGCACCCCCCACCGGGTGGTGAGCCGGTGCACGATGTGCAGGCCACGCCCGCCGTCGTCGAGGAGGCCGCCCCGACTCAGACGCGGCCTGCCGTTGCCGGTGTCGCCCACCTCGCACAGCAGGCCGTTACCACCGCCCCTGATCAGTCGTATCGTGACGGGACCGGCGGCGAAGCGCACCGCGTTCGTGACCAGCTCGCTGATCAGCAGCGCCACGTCGTCCTGGGTGTCGCTCCTGGTGTGCCATTGCCGCAGCAGTGCGGAGACGTGCGCGCGGGCACGGGCGGGCGCGTCGTCGCGAGCGGGTAGCCGCCAGGTCGCGGTGTCCCCCTTGCGGTAGCCGATCATGCGCGCGAGCAGCAGGGTCACGTCGTCGCGCCGGCGCACGGGCGCCAGCGCGGAGACGACGTGCCGTGCGGCCTGCTGCAGGGCATCCCAGGGGTGCACCGTGGAAACGGCATCCGCCAGCCTGCTGATGCCCTCGTCGATCGACAGGGCCGGATCCTCCACCAGGCCGTCGGTGTAGAGGGCGAGCAGGGAGCCCGGGGGCACACCGAACGTGTGCACCTCGAACGGCTCCCGCAGCGCGAACTCGGCGCCCAGGCCGGGATGAGGGCGGACCGCGAGCGGGCCTGCGTGCCCGTTCGGAAGCACCAGGACCGGAGGGAGGTGGCCCGCACTGGCGAGCGCCACGTGGTGGCTGACCGGGTCGTAGAGGGCGATGCAGCAGGTGGAGCCGAGGGCGCTGTAGCCGGCCGCCAGTCCGGACTCCGCGTCGTCCAGCAGCGTCACGGTCTCGTCCAGGTGCTCCAGCACCTCGTCGGGTGCCAGCCCCGCGGACAGCAGCGCGCGGGCCTCCATGCTCAGCTGGCCCATGGTCGCCGCGGCTCCCAGGCCGTGCCCGACGACGTCACCGACCACCAGCGCGGTACGGCCGTCCGGCAGCGGAAAGCTGTTCACCCAGTCGCCGCCGACGCCCGCGCTGTCGGGGGTGGCGGGCTGGTAGACGCTGGCGATCTCGATCGTGTGGCCGCCGGTCCGGGGCAGCAGCCGGCGCTGCAACGCCAGCACCTGCGTGTGCTCGCGCTGGTGCTGACGGGCCAGGTCGACGTGATGGGCGGTCCTGGCCACCAGTTCCTGCAGGTCGAGCAACTCGCTGTCGCGGAAGGGGCGGTCCGCCCGCCGCCAGACCTCCGCCAGGCCCAGTACGACGGGTGGCGTGCCGTCCAGGACCAGCGGTACGCACGCCACACACGCCGACCGGTCACCGGGCACCAGGGCACGGATCACTCGCTGACTGCTGAGCAGCCGCTCGACCGCCTCCCGGTCGGGTATGACGATGGGCTGCGGGGCATCGTCCCGCCGTACCGCCTGTGCCAGCAGGCGACTCGCGTCGCTCGGAAGATCGCCGCCCGGAGTCACGTAACCCTCGGGCCACGCCCGGTCCGGCACCAGGGCCGCCCGCCGTAGCCGGATGCGCCCCTGCGCCTGCTCGGTGACTCCCTCACCCGTCCACACGGCGAAGTCGAGGTCGACGGCGGCCACGTCTCCCCAGGCCAGCAGGGACTCCGCCAGCGACTGCGCGGTCTCGCCGATGTCCAGCGAGGTGCCGATCGCGGTCTCGGCGGCGTACAGGTGCAGCCTCCTGGCCATGGCGATCACGGAGACGGTCAAGCCCTCCTGAGGCACCGCGGCGGGCAGGATGCTCAGCGAGACCACCAGCTCCGACCCGTCGCCGCGCCGCAGGCGCTGGATCCGGGCGACGTGCGCCTCACCGATCTCCAGGACCTGCCGCAACCGCCGTGTGACCGTCGGTACGTCCCCGGCGGGCAGGAGATCGGCGAACGGACTCCCGGCCTCGACGTCCAGACCCGCGAATACGGGGGCGTCCAGATTGCAGCCGGTGATTCGCAGATCCCTGTCCAGGTTGACCACGCCGAGAATCTGATCCTGACGGTCGGCTGCCGGGTTGTCGGGTACGCGTTGGAGGGTGGTGCGGTCGTCCTGCGCGTTCGCAGGACCGGCCGCCGCTGCAGCTCCGCCGCGCGGGACGTAGCGCCCGAGGGCACTGCTGACCATGTCGAACGGCGAAGAGGACGAGGGGGAGGATGTGGAGTCCATGCGGCTCTCTCGCAATCCCCGGCGCAGCGCCGGGGCTGCACTCGGACCCGTGCGTCGGGGCTGCACTCGGACCCGTGCGTCGGGGCACCGAGATCCCTGACCGCACACCTCATTGAATAACACCGGGGGTCGCTTCGCCCACACCAGCGGATCGCGCGGTGAACGCTGACCATGCGGGAATGCCGCGACCGGTGGGCCCGTGCTCACCTTGCCGGGGGCGTCGCCCGCCAGGATGCGACGACCGCCGCAGGACCACCGGGCGTCGGCGCCGACGGTGATGGCCGGTCCGAGTCCGCTGGAGGGACGCGCACAGGAGCAGCATGATCAGGCCGCCCTCGAGCGCGTCACGTGGGTGGAGGGGGCGGGCGGGTCGAAAGGGCGACCTGTGGGGCGCGCTGCAGAAAAGGCTGTGCTGAGTGATTCCCGGCTGCTGGCAAATGCGCCATGAAAGACCTGGGGCCTCATCGGCGGAGGGGAATCGGGGGAGGCTGTGTAAGTCGAAATTCTCCCACGAATGTCCCTGGGGTTTTCCTTAGAGATTCCCGGCTGTCCATACTCGTGCACGTCGACCATTGGGGATTCCCCTAAAGCTGATCCGCTGCAGCGGCGGAGCGTGGCCGCGGGGCCGAAACTAGGGCCACACCGCAACTTGTTGCCGCCCGGTCGAACCGATCGCCTGTGTCCGGTCGAACCGATCGCCTGTGCCGTGGCCGGCACGGTGCGGTGCCTTTTCATTCTCTGTGCGGGTGGGTGGAGTGCAATATGGTCGAGTCCGAGCTCAGCGGAATGGTGAATCGGTCCGGTTCGGCTTCGGCGGATTCGGCCGATGGTATAGCTGTGATCGGCTTGGCGTGCCGACTGCCGGGGGCCGCCGACCCAGCCGCCTTCTGGCGGCTGCTCGGCGAGGGCGCGGACGCGATCACCGACGTCCCCCCGGACCGGTGGGACGGGGCCGCGGCGGGTGACGCCGACCCGTCCGCACCCGGCAGGACCGACATCCGACGGGGAGGATTCCTCGACCGCATCGGCCACTTCGACGCCGGGTTCTTCGGAGTCTCCCCCAAGGAGGCCGCCGCCATGGATCCGCAGCAGCGGCTTGTGCTGGAGCTGGCCTGGGAAGCGCTGGAGGACGCGCACGTGCGGGCCGGGACGCTGCGCTCCACCCGGACCGGGGTGTTCGTCGGCGCCATCTGGGACGACTACGCGACCTTGCACCACCGCTCCGGTCTCACCGCCATCTCTCCGCACACCGTCACAGGCCTGCACCGCAGCATCATCGCCAACCGGGTCTCCTACTTCCTCGGGCTCAACGGCCCCAGCCTGACCGTGGACTCCGGCCAGTCCTCCTCCCTGGTCTCGGTCCACCTCGCCTGCGAGAGCCTCCGCGAGGGCGAATCGACGATCGCCCTCGCGGGCGGCGTGAACCTCAACATCGTTCCCGAGAGCGCCATGGGCGCCGCCAAGTTCGGCGGCCTGTCCCCCGACGGCCGCTGCTTCACCTTCGACGCCCGCGCGAACGGCTACGTCCGCGGCGAGGGCGGCGGCATCGTCGTGCTCAAACCTCTCGCCCGGGCCGTCGCGGACGGCGACCCCGTCTACTGCGTGATCCGCGGCAGCGCGGTCAACAACGACGGTGGCGGCGACGGGCTGACCGTGCCGCTGCAGGCAGGGCAGGAACAGGTACTGCGTCTCGCCCACGAGCGGGCCGGGACCGACCCCGCCCACGTCGGCTACGTGGAGTTGCACGGCACCGGCACCAAGGTCGGCGACCCCGTCGAGGCAGCCGCGCTCGGCGCAGTGCTCGGTGCGGGACGCGAGCCCGGCCGCCCACTGCGGGTCGGCTCGGCCAAGACCAACGTCGGCCATCTGGAGGGTGCCGCCGGCATCACCGGTCTGCTGAAGGCCGCCCTGTCGCTCAGCCACCGCGAACTGCCCGCCAGCCTCAACTTCGAGACGCCGAACCCGGCGATCCCCCTGGACCGGTTGAACTTACGTGTGCAGACCGAGCACACGTCGTGGGAGGGCCAGGAGGACCGCCCGCTGCTCGCCGGCGTCAGCTCGTTCGGCATGGGCGGCACCAACTGCCACATCGTGCTGGCGGAACACCGGGCGGCCGCGGCGGGCGCGGCCGCGGAGGCGGGTACGAGCACGGCGCCGACCCTCTGGCCGCTGTCCGCCAGGACCGCGTCCGGGCTGCGCGCCCAGGCCGTCGCCCTGCTCGCACACGCCGAGGCGCACCCCGGTCTCGTCCTGCCCGACGCCGGCTGGTCGCTGGCCACCGGCCGCACCGCCTTCGAACACCGGGCGGTCGTCGTGGGCGAGGACCGCGACGACTTCTTGCGCGCCCTGCGCGAGCTGTCCACCGGCGGCATCGACGCCGCGCTGACCACGGGCCGCACGGACCGCACCGGCGCGCGCGGCGAGCTCGCCTTCCTCTTCTCCGGCCAGGGCAGCCAGCGAGCCGGCATGGGACGTGAACTGGCCGAGGCCGTCCCCGCGTTCGCCACCGAGCTGGACGAGGTGTGCGTGCACCTCGACCCCTTGCTGCCGCGGCCGCTGCGCGAGGTCATGTTCGCCCCCGAAGGCACCGAGGAAGCGGCCGAACTCGATCGGACCCTCTACACGCAGACCTCGCTGTTCGCCGTCGAGGTCGCCCTGTTCCGGCTGCTGGAGAGCTGGGGCATCACCCCCGGCGTGCTGATGGGCCACTCCATCGGCGAACTCGCCGCCGCGCACGTGGCCGGCGTCCTCTCGCTCGCCGACGCCTGCGCCCTCGTGGCCGCGCGCGGCCGCCTGATGCAGGCGCTGCCCGCCGGCGGCGTCATGATCGCCGTCCAGGCCACGGAGGACGAGGTCCGCGCCCGCATCGGCGACCGCACGGACCGCGTGAGCATCGCCGCGCTGAACGGACCGGACTCCGTCGTCGTCTCCGGCGACGAGGACCTCGCCACCGGGATCGCCGACGCCTTCGCCGCCCTGGGCCGCAAGACCAGTCGGCTGCGGGTCAGCCACGCCTTCCACTCCCCGCACATGGAGCCCATGCTGGCGGAGTTCCGCGACGTGGCCGAGGGCCTGACCTTCCACACCCCGCGCATCCCGATCGTGTCCAACGTGACAGGCCGGCTGTCCGAGGATCCCTCGGGGTACGAAGGGTGCACGGCCGCGTACTGGGTCCGCCACGTGCGCGACGCGGTCCGCTTCGCCGACGGCGTCGCGCGCCTCGACGAGCAGGGCGTCCGCACGTACCTGGAGCTCGGCCCCGGCGGCGTGCTCACCTCCATGGCCCGCGCCGGCGCCGACAGCGAGTCCTTGTTCGTCCCCGCCCTGCGCGCCCGTCGCCCCGAGGCGCAGGCCCTGCTGACGTCGGTCGCCTCGCTGCACGTCCACGGCGTGGAGCCGGACTGGGACGCCCTGTTCGGCGGCGGGCGAGACGCACGCCGCAAGGTCGCGCTCCCCACCTACGCGTTCGAACGGCAGCGGTACTGGCTGGACGGCGACACCACGCCGTCCGTCGCCACCACCGGCTGGGCTCCCGCGGCTCCGGAGCCGGACGCCATCGCCATCGCCGAGACCGACAGCACGCCCCTCGGAGCCCTGGGCCGACGGCTGACCGCACTGCCCCGGTCCGAACGCGACGAGGCCGTGCTCGACCTGGTCCGCGCGCACGTCGCCGCCGTCCTGGGCCACGCCGAAGCCCGCCAGGTCGAGACCGAGTGGACGTTCAAGGACCTCGGCTTCGACTCGCTCAGCTCGGTGGAACTGCGCGACCAACTGGGCGAGGCCACCGGCCTGCGCCTGCCCAGCGGGCTGCTGTTCGACCACCCGACCCCCGCCGCGCTCGCCCGCCACCTCGCCGCCCGGTCCCTGGGCGGCGAGGACACGGCGGCCTCCGCGTCCGCGACGTCGGCCGACCCCGACGAGCCCATCGCCATCGTGGCCATGAGCTGCCGTCTGCCCGGCGGGGTGAGTTCTCCCGAGGACCTGTGGCGGCTGGTCGCCTCAGGTGGCGACGCCGTCTCCGGATTCCCGGCGGACCGCGGCTGGGACGTCGAAGCGCTCTACGACCCGGAGCCCGGGACGCTCGGCAAGTCCTCGACGCGGCACGGCGGCTTCCTGCACGAGGCGGCCGAGTTCGACGCCGGCTTCTTCGGCATCAGCCCCCGCGAGGCCGCCGCGATCGACCCGCAGCAGCGGCTGGTCCTGGAGACCGCGTGGGAGGCCTTCGAGCGGGCCGGCATCGACCCGGCCACGCTACGCGGGAGCCGGACGGGCGTGTTCATCGGCGCGACGGCACAGGACTACGGCCCCCGGCTGCACGAGCCGGCCGACGGTATCGAGGGCTACCTGCTGACCGGCACGACGACCAGCGTCGCCTCGGGCCGCGTGGCCTACTCGTTCGGGCTCGAGGGCCCGGCGGTCACGGTCGACACGGCGTGCTCGTCCTCGCTGGTGGCGCTGCACCTGGCCGTCCAGTCGCTGCGGAGCGGCGAGTGCACGATGGCCCTGGCCGGCGGCGTCACCGTGATGTCCACGCCCGGCATGTTCGTGGAGTTCAGCCGTCAGCGCGGCCTGTCGGCGGATGGCCGCTGCAAGGCGTTCGCGGCCGGTGCGGACGGTACGGGCTGGGCCGAGGGCGTCGGCATGCTGCTGGTGGAGCGGCTCAGCGACGCCCGGCGCAACGGCCACCGGGTACTGGCCGTCGTGCGTGGCAGCGCGGTCAACCAGGACGGCGCGTCGAACGGACTCACGGCGCCGAACGGCCCCTCCCAGCAGCGCGTCATCCGCCAGGCCCTGGCGGCCGCCGGACTCGCGCCCGCGGACGTCGACGCCGTGGAGGCGCACGGGACGGGCACGCGGCTCGGCGACCCGATCGAGGCAGAAGCCCTCATCGCCGCCTACGGCCAGGGACGGGACGGCGACCGGCCGTTGTGGCTGGGCTCGCTGAAGTCGAACATCGGCCACACGCAGGCCGCGGCGGGTGTCGCCGGTGTGATCAAGATGGTGATGGCGATGCGGCACGGTGTGCTGCCGCAGACGCTGCACGTCGACGAGCCGACCCCGCACGTGGCCTGGTCGGCAAGCGGCGTACGACTGCTGGCCGAGGCGGTGGAGTGGCCCGCGCGTGAGGCTCCGCGCCGGGCAGCGGTGTCCTCCTTCGGGATCAGCGGCACCAACGCGCACGTCATCGTCGAGCAGGCCGCGACGAGCGAAGAACCCGCCCGCGGAACGGCCGTTGTGGGGCCGGTCCCGTGGGTGCTGTCGGCGAAGAGCGATGCGGCGCTGCGGGAGCAGGCGGGCCGACTGCTGTCCTTCCTGAACGCCGAGGGCGCCGAGGACGCTGTGGGCGCCGAGGACGCTGTGGGCGTTGGGGGTGCCGGGGTCCGGCTGGAGGACGTGGCGTTCTCGCTGGCGACGTCGCGTGCGGTGCTGGAGCGCCGTGCGGTGGTCGTGGGGGAGGAGCTCGGAGAGTTCCGGCAGGGGCTGGAGACGCTTGCTTCCGGTGCTGCTCCGGTGGGCGGTGTCGTCGGCGGCAAGACCGGGTTCTTGTTCTCGGGTCAGGGTTCGCAGCGGGTCGGCATGGGGCGTGAGCTGTACGCGGCGTACCCGGTGTTCGCGGCGGCGTACGACGAGGTGTGCGCGCTTCTGGACGCCCCGGTCGACGTCGATACGGAGACGCTTCATCAGACCGGTTCGACGCAGCCGGCGTTGTTCGCGATCGAGGTGGCTCTGTTCCGGCTGCTGGAATCGTGGGGCGTCCGGCCGGACTATGTGGCCGGTCACTCGGTGGGTGAGATCGCGGCCGCTCACGTGGCCGGGGTGTTGTCACTCGAGGATGCGGCGAAGTTGGTGTCGGCGCGTGCCGCGTTGATGCAGGCGCTGCCCGGCGGCGGCGCCATGGTCGCGGTCCAGGCGACCGAAGACGAGGTACTGCCGCACCTGACCGACGGCGTCGGGATCGCGGCGGTCAACGGCCCGCGGTCCGTAGTCATTTCCGGTGCCGAGGACGCGGTCACGACGATTGCCGAAGCGTTCGCTGCGCAGGGCCGCAAGACGTCCCGGTTGAAGGTGAGCCACGCGTTCCATTCGCCGTTGATGGATCCGATGCTGGACGAGTTTGCCCAGGTTGCCAGCGTTCTGACCTTCAACGAGCCGCGGATTCCCGTCGTTTCGAACCTCACCGGTCTCCTGGCCGAGGCGTACACCCCGGAGTACTGGGTCCGGCACGTCCGTGAGGCGGTGCGGTTCGCCGACGGCGTCGAGACCCTCGGCGGTCTGGGCGTGAGCACGTTCGTCGAGGTCGGCCCCGGCGGTGTGCTGAGCGCCCTCGTCCAGGGCTGCTTCGACGACGGCACGGACGTCCTCACCGTTCCCGCCCTGCGCGCCGACCGCCTTGAGCCGTACGCCCTCGTCACCGCCGTAGGGCAGTTGCACACCCACGGCGTCTCGCCCGACTGGCAGGCGCTCTTCCCCGGCGCCCGCCGCGTCGACCTGCCCACCTACGCCTTCCAGCGCGAGCGCTACTGGCTCGACGCGCCTCAGGCGACCGCCGGCGCCCCGGAGGCGATGGACGCCGAGTTCTGGGACTCCGTCGAGAGCGAGGACCGGGCATCTCTCGGTGCGCTCCTGGGACTGGAGCCCGCCGAACTGGGCGTGGTCGCACCCAGGCTGGCCGCCTGGCGCCGGCAGCGGCGCGAGCAGTCCACCGCCGACGGCTGGCGCTACCGGATCACCTGGCAGCCGCTCGGTGACATGGTCGGGGCCGCTCCGTCGGGGACCTGGCTCTACGCGGTCTCCGAGGAGACCGCGTGGACCGAGGCGATCCGCGCCGGGCTCACGGAACTCGGCGTCGCGCTCGTACCGTTCGCCGTGAGCGAGGACACCGACCGCGACGTGCTCGCCCGGGCCTTCGCCGACGCCGGGCACGAGCAGGCCGACGGCATCCTGTTCGCCGCAGCACAGGGAGAAGCGGGGGCTGATGCCCTCCAGCGGCTCGTTTTGTCGCTCCAGGCCCTCGGCGACGCCGGGATCGAGGCCCCGCTGTGGTGTCTGACCAGCGGCGCGGTGTCGACCGGCACGACGGATCTGCTGACCGACCCCGTCTCCGCCCGGCTCTGGGGCCTGGGCAGGATCGTCGCCCTGGAACAGCCGCAGCGCTGGGGCGGGCTCGTCGACCTGCCTGCCGAGCTCGACTCCCGCGCGCTGGAGCGACTGGTCGGCGTGCTGGCCCAGGCCGACGAGGACCAGCTCGCCGTACGCGCCTCCGGAGTGTCCGGCCGCCGCCTCGTGCGCGCGCCGCACAGCACGGAACCCGCGGACGCACCCTGGTCGCCGCGCGGCACCGTGCTCGTGACCGGTGGTACGGGTGCGCTGGGCGGGCACGTGGCCCGCTGGCTCGCCGGTGCCGGTGCCGAACACCTGGTGCTCACCGGCCGCCGGGGCCCCGACGCGCCGGGCGCCACCGAACTCAAGGCGGAGCTGGAGGAGTTGGGCGCCCAGGTCACCGTCGTCGCGTGCGATGCGGCCGACCGCGACGCGCTCGCCGAGTTGTTCGGCCGGCACACCGTGAACGCCGTGGTGCACACCGCGGGCGTACTCGACGACGGTCTGGTCGAATCGCTCACGCCCGAGCGCCTCGACCACGTGCTGCGCCCCAAGGTGGACGCAGCGCTCAACCTGCACGAGCTCACCCGGGACCGCCAGGACCTCGACGCCTTCGTGCTCTTCTCCTCGATGACCGGTGTCTGGGGCAACGGCGGCCAGGGCGCCTACGGTGCCGCGAACGCCTTCCTCGACGCCCTCGCCGAGCAGCGCCGGGCGCAGGGCCTGCCCGCGCTGGCCGTTGCCTGGGGATCCTGGGCGGACGGAGGCATGGCCGACGGCGCCGCCGGTGACCATCTGCGGCGGCGCGGCGTACGGGCGATCGCGGCCCTTCCCGCGATCTCCGTGCTGCACGGTGCGCTGACCCACGGCGAAACCTCCGTGACCGTCGCGGACGTGGACTGGGACCGCTTCGTCCCGGCCTTCGCCGGCACGCGCCCCTGCCCGCTGCTGCACGGTGTACCCGAGGCCCGCAAGGCCCTCGAAGTACGTGCCCGGGCCGCGCAGAAGGCCGAAGTGCCCGCGTCCGCGCTGGTCCAGCGCCTCCTCGGCGCCACGCCGGGGGAGCAGAGCCGCATCCTGCTGGACCTGGTCCGCGAGCAGGCCGCCACGGTGCTCGGCCACACGGGCAAGGGCGCCTTCGAAGCCGACCGGACGTTCCGCGAGACCGGCTTCGACTCGCTCACCGCCGTCGAACTGCGCCACAGGCTCAACACGGCCACCGGCCTCAAGCTGCCCACCACCTTGGTCTTCGACCACCCGACCCCCACCGCCCTCGCCCGTCACCTGGGCGTGGAACTCCTCGGCCGGCACGGGCCGGCGGCGGACGCCGCGCAGGCGACGGCCGCCGCCGCGGCCGACGAGCCCCTCGCGATCGTCAGCATGAGCTGCCGCTTCCCCGGTGGCGTCCAGTCGCCGGAGGACCTGTGGGAGCTGCTGAGCTCCGGCCAGGACGCGATGTCCGGCTTCCCCACCGACCGCGGCTGGGACATCGACGCGCTCTACGACCCCGACCCCGACCGACCCGGCAAGACGTACGCGCGCGAGGGCGGCTTCATCCAGGGCGCCGACCGCTTCGACGCCGGTCTCTTCGGGATCTCGCCGCGCGAGGCGCTGGCCATGGACCCGCAGCAGCGGCTGCTGCTGGAGACCGCGTGGGAGGCCTTCGAGCGCGCCGGTATCGCCCCCGCCTCCGTCCGCGCCAGCCGCACCGGTGTCTTCATCGGCACCAACGGCCAGGACTACGCCAACGGACTGCGCAATGCGCCCGAGGAGATCGAGGGGTACGCGCTCACCGGCAAGGCGGCCTCGGTCGTCTCCGGACGCATCTCCTACACGTTCGGCCTGGAGGGTTCGGCGGTCACGGTCGACACGGCGTGCTCGTCGTCGCTCGTGGCCCTCCATCTCGCCGCGCAGGCCCTACGGAGCGGCGAGTGCACGATGGCCCTGGTCGGGGGCGTCACCGTCATGACCACGCCGGACCTGTTCGTGGAGTTCAGCCGACAGCGCGGTCTGTCGCCCGACGGGCGGTGCAAGGCGTTCGCGGCCGGTGCCGACGGTACGGGCTGGGGCGAGGGCGTCGGTCTGCTGTTGGTGGAGCGGTTGTCCGACGCCCGTCGGAACGGCCACGAGGTACTGGCCGTCGTGCGGGGGAGTGCGGTGAACCAGGACGGGGCGTCCAACGGTCTGACCGCGCCGAACGGTCCCTCGCAGCAGCGGGTGATCCGGCAGGCGCTGGCGTCCGCCGGGCTCACGCCGGCCGACGTGGACGCCGTCGAGGCGCACGGCACGGGCACGAGGCTGGGCGACCCGATCGAGGCGCAGGCGCTCCTCGCCACGTACGGGCAGGAACACTCCGCCGACCGGCCGTTGTGGCTGGGCTCGGTCAAGTCCAACATCGGTCACACGCAGGCCGCCGCGGGTGTCGCCGGTGTGATCAAGATGGTGTTGGCGATGCGGCACGGCATGCTGCCGCAGACGCTTCATGTGGACGAGCCGACCGCGCACGTCGACTGGTCGGCGGGCGCCGTGCGGCTGCTGACCGAGCCGGTGCGATGGCCCGGGACCGCCAGGCCCCGCAGGGCCGCGGTGTCGTCCTTCGGCATCGGCGGCACCAACGCGCACACGATCATCGAGGAGGCGCCCGCCGCGGCCGTGGCCGACCCGGCCCGGGAACACCGCCCGGTGCCCGTGCCGTGGGTGCTGTCAGCAAGGAATGAAGTGGCGTTGCGGGCCCAGGCGGAGCGTCTACTGGCCTTCGCGACCGACGATGTGTCGCCCGTCGACGTCGGATTCTCGTCGGCCACGACGCGGTCGGCGCTGGAGCACCGGGCTGTGGTGATCGGCGCCGACCCGGCCGGGTTGCGGGCAGGTCTTGAGGCCTTGGTGGCAGGCGAACCGGCGGCGAACGTCGTCGCCGGACGCGCTCACTCGGCGAGCGAGGTCGGGTTCTTGTTCTCGGGTCAGGGTTCGCAGCGGGTCGGTATGGGCCGCGGACTTTACGACGCCTTCCCGGTGTTCGCCGCCGCCTACGACGAGATCCGCGCCCATCTCGACGTCACGCTCGACGTCGACGCGGAGGAGTTGAACCGGACGGGTTGCACGCAGCCGGCGTTGTTCGCGGTGGAGGTGGCCCTGTTCCGGCTTCTCGAATCGTGGGGCATCCGGCCGGACTATGTGGCCGGTCATTCGGTGGGTGAGATCGCGGCCGCGCACGTGGCGGGTGTGTTGTCGCTCGAGGACGCGGCGAAGCTGGTGTCGACGCGTGCGGCGTTGATGCAGGCGCTGCCCGCGGGCGGGGCGATGGTGGCGGTCCAGGCGGCCGAGGACGAGGTGCTGCCGCACCTGACCGACGAGGTCGGGATCGCGGCGGTCAACGGTCCGAGGTCGGTCGTTGTCTCCGGGGCCGAGGACGTGGTGGTCGCCATCGGTGAGGTCTTCGCCGGTCAGGGTCGTAGGACGTCCCGTCTGAAGGTCAGTCACGCGTTCCATTCGCCGTTGATGGACCCGATGCTGGAGGAGTTCGCGCAGGTCGTTCGCGGGCTGTCCTACGGTGAGCCGCGGATTCCGGTGGTCTCGAACCTCACCGGTCGCCTGGCCGAGCGGTACACCCCGGAGTACTGGGTGCGGCACGTGCGTGAGGCGGTGCGCTTCGCCGACGGCATCGAGACTCTGGGCGATCTGGGTGTGACCACGTTCGTGGAGATCGGTCCGGGCGGTGTGCTGAGCGGCATGGCGCAGGGCTGTGCGGATGGCATCGTCACCGTCCCCGTGCTCCGGGCCGACCGTCCCGAGCGGCAGGCCGTCGTGACCGCGCTCGCCGAGTTGCACGTCAGCGGTGCCGAAGTGGACTGGCACGCCTTCTTCCCCGGCGCCCGGCGCGTCGACCTGCCCACCTACGCCTTCCAGCGCGAGCGCTACTGGCTCGACGCCCCCGCCTCGGCCGGTGACCTGCGCGCGGTGGGGCAGGGCGAAGCCAATCACCCGCTCCTCGGCGCCGCCGTGCCGCTGGCCGACGGCGACGGACACCTGCTCACCGGGCGGCTCTCGACGCATACGCACCCGTGGCTGGTGGACCACGCCGTCAGTGGGGTCGCGCTCCTGCCGGGAACCGCGTTCGTCGAGCTGGCGATCGCCGCTGCCGACGCCGTGGGCTGCGACCTGTTGGAAGAGCTGACATTGGAGACACCGCTGCTCGTGCCCGAGCGCGGCGGCGTCGCCCTGCAGGTGCGCGTCGGCGCCGACGACGGCTCGGGCCGCAGGCCGCTGACCGTGCACTCGCGGATCGACGACGGGGACGTGTACGCCCACGAGGACGACTTCGAACGGGTATGGGTCCGGCACGCCTCCGGCTCGCTGACCGTCGCCACAGGAGGGCCCGCGGACGGCTCGCTCACCGCGTGGCCGCCCGTGGGTGCGGAGCCGGTCGACGTCGACGGGTTCTACGACCGCCTCGCCGACATGGCGCTCGACTACGGCCCCGTCTTCCAGGGGCTGCGTACCGCGTGGCGGAGCGGGGACGACTTCTTCGCAGAGGTGGAGCTGCCCGGCACGGAGCGGACGGACGCCGGGAAGTACGGACTGCACCCCGCCCTGTTCGACGCCGCCCTGCACTCCGTCTGGCTGGGCGCGGTCGAGCCTGAGGCCGGGACGGGGAACGGACTGCTGCCGTTCGCCTGGAGCGGCGTGCGCCTGGCGGCTGCCGGAGCCTCCGACCTGCGGGTGAAGGTCTCGCGCGTCGGCACCGGCACCTCCACGGTGTCGCTGGTACTGGCCGACGGCACCGGTGAACCGGTCGCGCAGGTCGACTCGCTGACGCTGCGCCCGGCGCCCGCCGACCAGTCCCGCGCCGGTTCCGGCAGCGACGACGCGGTCTTCGGCCTGGAGTGGACGCCGTTAGGCCTGCCGCCCGCGCCGGACGGCATGAGGATCGAGACGTACGAGGATCTCGCCGCGCTCCGTTCCACCGACTCGCCGGCGGACAGCGATGCCGCGGCCGTCGCCGATGCCGTGGTCGTGCCCTGCCCGACCGGGACCGGTGCGGACCTGGCCACCCGGGTCCGTGAGATCACCCACGCCGTGCTGGAGTTGGTGCAGTGGTGGCTTGCAGAGGAACGCCAGGGGCGCCTGGTGCTGGTGACGCGTACGGGAGACCTCGCCCAGTCGGCGGTCCGCGGACTGGTGCGCTCGGCGCAGACCGAGAACCCCGACCGCATCGTGCTGGTCGAGACCGCCGGTGATGCCCGTGCCGATGTCGTCGGCGGTGTTGACGACCCCCGTCTTGCTCGCGTGCTGCCCGGCCTGATCGCGTCGGGTGAGCCGCAGGCCGCGGTGCACGCGGGCGACGAGGTCCGGGTGCCGAGACTGGTCCGCGTCGCCGCGCCGGACGCGGGGCCTGAGCTGCCCGGCCTCGGCTCCGGCACCGTTCTGTTGACCGGCGCGTCGGGCGGGCTGGGCGGACTGTTCGCCCGGCACCTGGTCGCCGAGCACGGTGTGCGCAGTCTGCTGCTCGTCAGCCGTCGCGGCGGCGACGCACCCGGCGCGGCCGAACTCACCGCCGAGCTGACCGCGAAGGGCGCCGACGTCACCTGGGCCGCGTGTGATGTGGCCGACCGCGACGCCGTGCGTGCACTCCTGACCGGTCCCGGGCAGAGCCTGTCCGCGATCGTCCACACCGCCGGCGTCCTGGACGACGGAATCATCGGCTCACTGACCCACGAGCGGCTGGACGCCGTGTTCCGTCCGAAGGTGGACGCGGCGCTGAACCTGCACGACCTGGCGGGCGAGCTGTCCGGCGACCTGTCCGCGTTCGTGCTCTTCTCCTCGGTGGCGGGCACCCTCGGCACGCCCGGCCAGGCGAACTACGCCGCTGCCAACACCTTCCTCGACGCCCTCGCCGAGCACCGCCGTTCCGTGGGCCTGCGGGCCACGTCGCTGGCCTGGGGCCTGTGGGCGCAGGACAGCGAGAGCGCCATGACCGGCAGCCTCGACCACACCGATCTCACCCGCATCAAGCGGATGGGCCTCGCCGCGATCCCGCCGACGGACGGCCTGCGGATGTTCGACGCGGCACTGGCCGTCGATCGGGCGGCAGTCGCCCCGATCCGGCTCGACACGTCCGCCTTCCGTGACGGACCGGGGCAGCCCGTGCCGCCTGTCCTGCGCGGACTGGTGCGGGTCGCGCCGGTGCGGCGCACGGCGCGGACCGCGCCGAAGGGATCACTGGGTCAGCGGCTGGCCGGGCTGCCGGAAGCCGAGCGCGAGCAGGTGGTGCTGGACCTGGTGCGTACCGAGGTCGCCGCCGTGCTCGGGCACGCCGCCGCGCAGTCGGTCGGCGCGGACGACTCGTTCAAGGACATCGGGTTCGACTCGCTGACCGCCGTCGAACTGCGCAACCGGCTCAACTCGGCCGTCGGTATGCGCCTGCCCGCCACGCTGGTCTTCGACTACCCGAACCCGCTTGCCCTCGCCCGCTTCCTCACCGCCGAAGCCGCAGGCGCCGGCGAGGCGGCGGCAGTCGTGCCGGCGACCCTCTCCACGCCCACCGGAACGGCGGACGAGCCGATCGCGATCGTGGGCATGGCCTGCCGCTACCCCGGCGGCGTGCGGTCGCCCGAGGACCTGTGGCAGCTGGTGTCTTCCGGCGGCGACGCCGTGTCGGGCTTTCCCGAGGACCGCGGCTGGGACGTGGAGCGGCTCTACGACCCGAACCCCGAACAGTGGGGCACCAGCTACACCCGAGAGGGCGGCTTCCTGCACGACGCGGCGGACTTCGACGCCGAGTTCTTCGGGATCTCGCCGCGTGAGGCGCTGGCGATGGACCCGCAGCAGCGGTTGCTGCTGGAGACGTCGTGGGAGGCGTTCGAGCGGGCCGGGATCGACCCGGCGACGGTACGGGGCAGCAGGACCGGTGTCTTCGCCGGCGTGATGTACCACGACTACGGCGGCCGCGTGCACACCTCGCCGGCAGGGCTGGAGGGCTACCTCGTCAACGGCAGCGCGGGCAGCGTCGCTTCGGGGCGTGTTTCGTACACGCTCGGGCTCGAGGGGCCGGCGGTCACGGTCGACACGGCGTGCTCGTCGTCGCTCGTGGCCCTCCACCTCGCCGCGCAGGCACTGCGGAGCGGTGAGTGCTCGATGGCCCTCGTCGGCGGCGTCACGGTGATGGCAGGCCCGTCCGTGTTCGTGGAGTTCAGCCGTCAGCGGGGCTTGTCGGCGGACGGCCGGTGCAAGGCGTTCGCGGCCGGTGCGGACGGTACGGGCTGGGCCGAGGGCGCGGGCATGCTGCTGGTGGAGCGGCTGTCGGATGCGCGTCGCAACGGTCACCGGGTGCTGGCGGTCGTTCGCGGTACGGCGGTGAACCAGGACGGCGCGTCGAACGGTCTGACGGCTCCGAACGGTCCGGCGCAGCAGCGGGTGATCCGGCAGGCGCTGGCCAATGCGGGTCTGTCTTCGGAGCAGGTGGATGCGGTGGAGGCGCACGGTACGGGTACGAGGCTGGGTGATCCGATCGAGGCGCAGGCGCTGATCGCCACGTACGGTCAGGAGCGTGCGGAGGAGCGGCCGTTGTGGCTGGGCTCGCTGAAGTCGAACGTCGGTCATGCGCAGGCGGCCGCGGGTGTCGGTGGTGTGATCAAGATGGTGATGGCGATGCGGCACGGTGTGCTGCCGCGGACCCTGCACGTGGACGAGCCGACGCCGCACGTGGACTGGTCGGCGGGCGCCGTACGGCTGTTGACCGAGTCCGTGGAGTGGCCGGTGACCGACGTGCCGCGCCGGGCCGCCGTGTCGTCCTTCGGTGTGAGCGGCACCAACGCGCACGTGATCGTCGAACAGGCGCCTGGTGTGACGGAGGATTCCCCGGCTTCGGCCTCGGGTGCTGTCGTGCCGTGGGTGCTGTCGGCGAAGAGTGATGCGGCGTTGCGGGAGCAGGCGGGCCGGTTGCTGTCCTTCGTGGACGCCGAGGGCGTCGGGGGTGGTGAGGTTCGGCCGGAGGACGTGGCGTTCTCGCTGGCGACGTCGCGTGCGGTGCTGGAGCGCCGTGCGGTGGTCGTGGGGGAGGAGCTCGGAGAGTTCCGGCAGGGGCTGGAGACGCTTGCTTCCGGTGCTGCTCCGGTGGGCGGTGTCGTCGGGGGCAAGGTGGGGTTCTTGTTCTCGGGTCAGGGTTCGCAGCGGGTCGGCATGGGGCGTGAGCTGTACGCGGCGTACCCGGTGTTCGCGGCGGCGTACGACGAGGTGTGCGCGCTTCTGGACGCCCCGGTCGACGTCGACGTGGAGGAGCTCGATCAGACGGGTTCGACGCAGCCGGCTTTGTTCGCCCTTGAGGTGGCCTTGTTCCGGCTTCTCGAATCGTGGGGTGTACGGCCGGACTATGTGGCCGGTCATTCGGTGGGTGAGATCGCGGCCGCGCACGTGGCCGGGGTGCTGTCGCTCGGGGATGCGGCGAAGTTGGTGTCGGCGCGTGCCGCGTTGATGCAGGCGCTGCCCGGCGGCGGCGCCATGGTCGCGGTGCAGGCCACCGAGGACGAGGTATTGCCGCACCTGACCGACGGGGTTGGCATCGCCGCGGTCAACGGCCCTCGGTCCGTGGTCGTTTCCGGTGCGGAGGACGTGGTCACCGCCGTCGGTGAGGTCTTCGCCGGTCAGGGTCGTAGGACGTCCCGTCTGAAGGTCAGTCACGCGTTCCACTCGCCGTTGATGGATCCGATGCTGGAGGAGTTCGCGCGGGTCGTCAGTGGTCTGGTCTTCGACGAGCCGCGGATTCCCGTGGTCTCGAACCTCACCGGCCGACTGGCCGAGCCGTACACGCCCGAGTACTGGGTCCGGCACGTCCGCGAGGCGGTGCGCTTCGCCGACGGCGTCCGGACTCTCCACGAGCTGGGCGTGAGCACGTTCGTGGAGATCGGCCCCGGCGGTGTGCTGAGCGCCCTCGTCCAGGGCTGCTTCGACGACGGCACAGACATCGTCACCGTTCCCGCCCTGCGCGCCGACCGCCTTGAGCCGTACGCCCTCGTCACCGCCGTAGGGCAGTTGCACACCCACGGCGTCTCGCCCGACTGGCAGGCGCTCTTCCCCGGCGCCCGCCGCGTCGACCTGCCCACCTACGCCTTCCAGCGCGAGCGCTACTGGCTCGACGTTCCCCGGACGTCCGGTGACGTCCGGGCCGCCGGCCTGGGGGCGGCGGACCATCCGCTGCTCGGTGCCGCGATTGCGACGGCCGACAGCAACGGGGTCCTGCTCACCGGACTGATTTCCCTCAAAACCCACCCGTGGCTCGCCGACCACGCCGTGAACGGGACCGTTCTGCTGCCCGGCACCGCGTTCGTCGAGTTGGCGATCCGGGCGGGCGACGAGACGGGATGCGGCTGGGTCGAAGACCTCACCCTCGAGCTTCCCCTGGTCGTGCCCGAGCGCGGTGGCGTCACCCTTCAGGTGGCTGTCGGTCCGGAGGACGAGTCCGGCCGGAGGCAGCTGAGCGTGCACTCACGCGTCGACGACGGTTCGTGGCTGCGACACGCGACGGGTGTGCTGTCCTCGGCAGAGGCACCGTTTGCTGCGGACCTCGGCGCGTGGCCGCCGGCGGGTGCGGATGCCGTCGACCTGACCGGGTTCTACGAGGGCATGGCCGCTGCGGGCCTGGACTATGGTCCGGTCTTCCAGGGGCTGCGCTCGGTGTGGCGCGCCGGGAACGATGTCTTCGCCGAGGTCGAGCTGCCGGACGAGTCGGCTGCCGAGGCGGCGGCCTTCGCCCTGCACCCGGCGCTGCTGGACGCCGCCCTGCACGCACTGGCCGCCGGTGGGCTGGTGGCGCTGGACGAGGGCCCGGTCCTGCCGTTCGCGTGGTCCGGCGTCGCCGTGCAGGCGGCCGGTGCGGCGATGGCGCGGGTGAAGCTGTCGCGGACGGTCACCGGTTCGGTGAAGCTGGCCGTGGCCGATGGCGCCGGTGACCCGGTGGCCTCGGTCGAGTCGCTGTCGTTGAGGGCCGTTTCGGCGGAGCAATCGCGCGGTGCCGGTGGTGGCGATCAGCTGTTCGCGCTGGAGTGGACGCCGTTCACCCTTCCCTCCGCCACCGACGCGCTGGTGATCGAGACCGTCGCGGACTTCGACGCACTGCGGGAGTCGGAAGGGGCACCGGATGTCACCGTCGTTCCGTGCCCGGCGGGGTTCGGTACGGAGACCGCCGACCGTGTGCACGGCGTCGTGAGTGAGGTTCTGGGGTTGGTGCAGTGGTGGTTGGCGGAGGAGCGGCCGGGGTGTCTGGCGCTGGTGACGCGTCCGGGCGATCTGGCTCATGCTGCGGTGTGGGGGCTCGTGCGGTCCGCGCAGTCGGAGAATCCGGACCGGATCGTGCTGGTGGAGGCCGAGGACACCGATGAGGCGGTCGGTGTGCTGCCCGCCGCGCTCGCTTCCGGCGAGCCGCAGTTCGCGGTGGTCGACGGGGAGGTGTTCGTACCGCGCCTGGTGAAGGCCACCGGGGCGGCCACCGGCACGCCGGACTTCGGCTCCGGCACCGTCCTGCTGACCGGTGCCTCCGGTGCGCTGGGCGGGCTGTTCGCCCGGCACCTGGTCGCCGAGCACGGTGTGCGCAGTCTGCTGCTGCTCAGCCGTCGCGGCGCGGACGCACCCGGTGCGGCCGAGCTGGAGGCCGAACTGGCCGCGTGGGGCGCCGAGGTGCGCTGGGCGGCCTGCGACGTGGCCGACCGGGACGCCCTCGCCGAGGTGCTGTCCGGCACGCCGGTGACGGCCGTGGTGCACACGGCCGGCGTCCTCGACGACGGAGTGATCGCCGCGCTCACCCCGGAGCGCATGGAGAAGGTGCTGCGCCCGAAGACCGACGCCGTGCTCAACCTCCATGAGCTGACGAGCGACCTGTCGGCGTTCGTCGTCTTCTCCTCGGTGTCCGGAATCCTGGGCAGCGCGGGACAGGGCAACTACGCGGCGGCGAACACCTTCCTCGACGCTTTCGCCGAAGCCCGCCGCGCCCGGGGGCTCCCCGCCACGTCGCTGGCATGGGGCTTGTGGGAGCAGGGCAGTGGCATGGCCGACCGGCTCGACCAGGCGGACCTCGCCCGGCTCAGGCGGGTGGGCCTGGCTCCGATGGCCGTCGACGAAGGACTGCGGCTGTTCGACGCGGCACTGACCCTGGACCGGGCCGTCGTCGCCCCGCTGAGGCTGGACCCGGGCGGGCCGCAGGGCATGGTGCCGCCGGTCCTGCGAGGGCTGCGCGGCCCGGTACGGGGCACCGCGCGGCGCACGGCGAGGACCGCGCCGAAGGGATCGCTGGGCCGGCGGCTGGCCGGGCTGTCCGAGGTCGAGCGCGAGCAGGTGGTGCTGGACCTGGTGCGTACCGAGGTCGCCGCCGTGCTCGGCCACGCCTCGGCCCAGGCCGTCCAGCCGGAACACGCGTTCCAGGACGCCGGTTTCGACTCGCTCACCTCGGTGGAACTGCGCAACCGGCTGAACACGGCGACCGGGCTGCGGCTCCCCGCGACCATGGTCTTCGACCACCCCACGCCCGTCGCGCTCTCCCGCTTCCTGCTCGCCGAGACGCTGGGCGTCCAGGAGCGGTCCGAGGCCGCGGTCGCCGCGGTGACCGGGACGGACGAGCCGATCGCGATCGTGGGCATGGCCTGCCGGTTTCCCGGTGACGTGCGGTCGCCCGAAGACCTGTGGCGCCTCGTCGCCTCCGGCGGCGACGCGGTCTCGGGATTCCCCGAGAACCGCGGCTGGGACGTCGAGAACCTCTACGACCCGGACCCCGACCGCTCCGGCAAGTCCTACGTGCGCCACGGCGGCTTCCTGCACGACGCGGCGGACTTCGACGCCGAGTTCTTCGGGATCTCGCCGCGTGAGGCGCTGGCGATGGACCCGCAGCAGCGGTTGCTGCTGGAGACGTCGTGGGAGGCGTTCGAGCGGGCCGGGATCGACCCGGCGACGGTACGGGGCAGCAGGACCGGTGTCTTCGCCGGCGTGATGTACCACGACTACGGCGGCCGCGTGAAGACGGCTCCGGAGGGCATGGACGCCTACCTGGGCAGCGGCAGCGCGGGCAGCATCGCCTCCGGCCGGCTCTCGTACACGTTCGGGCTCGAGGGCCCGGCGGTCACCGTGGACACGGCGTGCTCGTCCTCGCTCGTGGCCCTCCACCTGGCGACCCAGTCGCTACGCAGCGGCGAGTGCTCGATGGCGCTGGTCGGTGGCGTGACCGTCATGGCGACTCCCTCGACGTTCGTGGAGTTCAGCCGTCAGCGGGGCTTGTCGGCGGACGGCCGGTGCAAGGCGTTCGGCGCCGGGGCCGACGGTACGGGCTGGGCCGAGGGCGCGGGCATGCTGCTGGTGGAGCGGCTGTCGGATGCGCGTCGCAACGGTCACCGGGTGCTGGCGGTCGTTCGCGGTACGGCGGTGAACCAGGACGGCGCGTCGAACGGTCTGACGGCTCCGAACGGTCCGGCGCAGCAGCGGGTGATCCGGCAGGCGCTGGCGAACGCGGGCCTGTCCTCGGGTCAGGTCGATGCGGTGGAGGCGCACGGTACGGGTACGAGGCTGGGTGATCCGATCGAGGCGCAGGCGCTGATCGCCACGTACGGTCAGGAGCGTGCGGAGGAGCGGCCGTTGTGGCTGGGCTCGCTGAAGTCGAACGTCGGTCATGCGCAGGCGGCCGCGGGTGTCGGTGGTGTGATCAAGATGGTCATGGCGATGCGGCACGGTGTGCTGCCGCGGACCCTGCACGTGGACGAGCCGACGCCGCACGTGGACTGGTCGGCGGGCGCGGTCCGGCTGCTCACCGAGGCCGTGGAATGGCCGGTGACCGACGTGCCGCGCCGCGCCGCCGTGTCGTCCTTCGGCATCAGCGGAACCAACGCCCACGTGATCGTCGAACAGGCGCCTGGTGCGGCGGAGTTGCCGTCCGTGTCCGACACCGGTGCGGTCGTACCGTGGGTGCTGTCCGGCAGGACGGAGGCGGCGCTGCGGGCCCAGGCGGAGCGCCTGCTGTCCCTGGCGACGGCGACGGCCACGGACCTGCGGCTGGCCGACATCGGCTTCTCGCTCGCCACCACACGCTCGGCCATGGAGCACCGGGCCGCCGTGGTGGGGGAGCACCGGGATGAACTCCTGGAAGGGCTCCGCGCGCTGGCCGCAGGGTCCCCGTCCAACCGGGTCGTCCTGGGTGAACCGGGCATCGGCGGCAAGACCGGGTTCTTGTTCTCGGGTCAGGGTTCGCAGCGGCTGGGGATGGGGCGTGAACTCTACGATGCCTTCCCGGTGTTCGCGGCGGCGTACGACGAGGTGTGCGCGCTTCTGGATGCGCCGGTCGATGTCGACGCGGAGGAGCTGAACCAGACGGGTTCGACGCAGCCGGCGTTGTTCGCCCTTGAGGTGGCTCTGTTCCGGCTGCTGGAATCGTGGGGTGTGCGGCCGGATCATGTGGCCGGTCATTCGGTGGGTGAGATCGCGGCCGCTCATGTGGCGGGTGTGTTGTCGCTCGGGGACGCGGCGAGGCTGGTGTCGGCGCGGGCGGCGTTGATGCAGGCGCTGCCCGCCGGTGGTGCGATGGTGGCGGTGCAGGCCACCGAGGACGAGGTGCTGCCGTATCTGACCGACGGGGTCGGGATTGCCGCGGTCAACGGCCCGCGGTCGGTCGTGGTCTCCGGTGCCGAGGATGCCGTGCTGGAGATCGCCGAGGTTTTCGCCCGACAGGGCCGCAAGACCTCGCGGTTGAAGGTGAGTCACGCGTTCCATTCGCCGTTGATGGATCCGATGCTGGAGGAGTTCGCGCAGGTCGTCCGTGGTCTGGCCTTCGACGAGCCGCGGATTCCGGTGGTCTCGAACCTCACCGGCCGACTGGCCGAGCCGTACACCCCGGAGTACTGGGTGCGACACGTCCGTGAGGCGGTCCGCTTCGCCGACGGCGTCCGGACCCTGCACGAGCTGGGCGTGAGCACGTTCGTGGAGATCGGCCCCGGCGCTGTCCTCAGCGCCCTTGCCGAAGGCTGCCTTGACGCGGACATCGTCACCGTCCCGCTGCTGCTGCGCGCCGACCGCCCCGAGCCGCAGGCCCTCGTGACCGCGCTCGCCGAACTGCACGCTCATGGTGTCTCCCCGGACTGGCAGGCGCTCTTCCCCGGCGCCCGCCGCGTCGACCTGCCGACCTACGCCTTCCAGTACGAGCGCTACTGGCTGGACGCGCCCGAGGAGTTCACCGGCAGCGCCGCCGCCACCGGACTCGGGCTGGGTGCGGCGGAGCACCCGTTGGCCGGTGCGGCGGTCGCATTGCCCGGCGCCGACGGGTTCCTGGTCACCGGGCGGCTCTCGCTCAGGACGCACCCCTGGCTCGCCGACCACACGGTCATGGACAGCGTGCTGCTGCCGGGTACCGCGCTCGTGGAGCTGGCGGTGCGTGCGGGCGACGAGGCCGGTTGTGCACAGGTCGAGGAGCTGACACTGGAAGCGCCTCTGATCGTCCCGGACCGCGGCGGTGTGGCCGTGCAGGTGTGGGTCGGGGCCGAGGAGGAGCCGGGCAGACGCGCGCTGAGCATGCACTCGCGACGGGAGGATGCCCCGGACGCGCCGTGGGTGCGGCACGCGGTCGGCTCCCTGACGGACGCGCTGCCCGAGCCGCCGCACGGTGCGGACCTCGGCGCGTGGCCGCCGGCGGGTGCCGAGGCCGTCGACCTGACCGGGTTCTACGAGGGCCTGGACGAACTCGGTCTGGGCTACGGCCCGGTCTTCCGGGGCCTGCGGTCGGTGTGGCGCAGCGGGAACGACGTTCTAGCCGAGGTCACCCTGCCCGAGGGCACGGACGCGGGCGCGTTCGCCGTTCATCCGGCGCTGCTGGACGCGGCGCTGCACGCGATCGGCGCGGGCGGGCTCGGCCCCGTCGTCGACGGGCCGCTGCTGCCCTTCGTCTGGTCCGAGGTGGGTGTGCGTGCCGTGGGGGCCACGGCGCTGCGGGTCAAGGTCTCTCGCACGGGTACGGACGCGGTGTCGCTGACCGTGGCCGACGCCTCGGGCGGTCTGGTGGCCACGGTCGGCTCACTGTCGCTGCGGCCGGTGTCGCGCGAGCAACTGCTCGTGGCGGGCGGCTCCGGCAGGCGTGCCGACGACTCGCTGTTCCGCCTCGTATGGCAGCCCGCGGCCCTCACGGCGACTGACGCTGCCGTCGGCCTCGACGTACGGAGCTACTCGGATCCGGCCGCTCTGCCCGCAGAGCCGGCCCTTCCCGATGTCGCGGTGGTCACCGTCGTTCCGTGCCCGGCGGGGTTCGGTACGGAGACCGCCGACCGCGTGCACCGCACTGCGAGTGAGGTTCTGGGGTTGGTGCAGTGGTGGTTGGCGGAGGAGCGGCCGGGGTGTCTGGCGCTGGTGACGCGTCCGGGCGATCTGGCTCATGCTGCGGTGTGGGGGCTCGTGCGGTCCGCGCAGTCGGAGAATCCGGACCGGATCGTGCTGGTGGAGGCCGAGGACACCGATGAGGCGGTCGGTGTGCTGCCCGCCGCGCTCGCTTCCGGCGAGCCGCAATGCGCGGTCCGCGACGGGGAGGTGTTCGTACCGCGCCTGGTGAAGGCCACCGGGACCGCCACCACTACCGCCGCCGACCTGCCGGACCTCGCCGCCGGCACCGTCCTCGTGACCGGTGCCTCCGGGGCGCTGGGCGCGCTCGTCGCGCGGCACCTGGTGTCCGAGCACAAGGTGCGCCGACTCCTGCTGGCGAGCCGCCGGGGCGCGGACGCACCCGGTGCGGCCGAGCTGGAGGCCGAACTGGTCGCATGGGGTGGCAAGGTCACCTGGGCGGCCTGTGACGTCGCGGACAGGGAGGCCGTCTCCGGAATGCTGGACGGGCTCGGCGAGCATGCGCTGTCGGCCGTCGTGCACACCGCGGGTGTTCTCGACGACGGGGTCGTCGCCTCGGTCACACCGGAGAGGATGAGGGAGGTCTTCCGCCCCAAGGTGGACGCCGTGCTGAACCTGCACGAGTGCACCCGGGAAATGGGCCTGACCGCCTTCGTGGTGTTCTCGTCCGTCGCCGGCATGGTCGGCAGCGCCGGTCAGGCGAGCTACGCGGCGGCGAATTCCTTCCTCGACGCCTTCGCGGCGCACCGGCGCCGTGAAGGGCTGCCCGCCACATCGCTGGCATGGGGTGTGTGGGAACAGTCCGGTGCGATGACGGTCGGCCTCGCCGAGGCCGACCGGGCGCGGATGGCGCGCAGCGGAGTGCTGTCGCTGCCGCCGGAGGAGGGGCTGCGGCTGTTCGACGCGGCACTGGCTTCGGACGAGGCGGTACTCGCCCCGGTCCGCATCGACACCGGCGCGCTGCGCGCCGGTGAGGCCCCGCCGGTGCTGCGCGCCCTCGTGCCGGCCACGGCCGCCCGGAGGGCCGCGCAGGCCGCCGCCGCTCCCTTTGCGTCCTCGCTGGCCGAGCGCCTGGAGGGGCTGCCGGAGGCTGAGCGGGAGAAGACCGTGCTGGACCTGGTCCGGGCCGAGGCGGCCGCGGTCCTGGGGCACGCGTCGGACCGTACGGTCCGGCCGGAACACGCCTTCCAGGACCTGGGCTTCGACTCCCTCACGGCCGTCGAACTGCGCAACCGGCTGAACAAGGCCACCGGGCTGCGGCTCCCCGCGACGCTGGTCTTCGACTACCCGACACCCGCTCTTCTGGCCCGTCACGTACTCATGGAGACGGCGGGGGCGGCCGGACCGGCCCTAGTGAATTCCCTACTTGCCGACCTGGACAGGATTGAACAAGAATTGGTCACGCGGTTGTCGGCGAGTGAAACTCGCGACCGGATCGTGTCAAAGCTCCAGGCCGTATTGGCGAATGCCGGTGAATTCGGCAAGGTGCCGGTCCAGGAAGGACCTGGTACGGGCGGCAGCGATCTGGAATCGGCTACGGACGACGAAGTATTCGATCTGCTCGGCAAGGAATTCGGGATTTCCTGACCGCTTCGGCGCGGTCCGGTGATCCCTTGCCGAATTCCGGTAAGTCTTCGCAGGGGTGAGGGACGATTTCGGTGGCGAACGACGACAAGCTCCGCTATTTCCTGAAGCGAGTCACCACAGATCTCCAGGAGACCCGGCGGCGCCTTCGTGACCACGAGGACGCCGCCGGGGAGCCGGTGGCCATCATCGGGATGAGCTGCCGCTACCCGGGAGGGGTCGACTCGCCCGAGGACCTGTGGGAGTTGGTCGCGGGCGGCCACGACGCCGTCTCGGAGTTCCCCGCCGACCGCGGCTGGGACCTCGACGCGCTCTACGACCCGGACCCGGAGTCCCGCGGCACCAGCTACGCCCGCGAGGGGGCGTTCCTGCGGGACCTGGCGCGGTTCGACGCCGGCCTCTTCGGGATCTCGCCGCGTGAGGCGCTCGCCATGGACCCCCAGCAACGGCTGCTGCTGGAGACGTCGTGGGAGCTCTTCGAGCGGGCCGGTATCGATGCCGCCTCGCTGGCGGGGAGCAGGACCGGCGTGTTCGCCGGCGTGATGAACCACGAGTTCCTCGCCGCCCTCCAGAACTCCCCGCAGGACCTGGAGGGTTACCTCGGGACGGGCACCTCGGGCAGTGTCGCCTCCGGCCGGGTGGCCTACACCTTCGGCCTCGAAGGCCCGGCCGTCACGGTCGACACGGCCTGCTCGTCGTCCCTGGTGGCCCTGCACCTGGCGGTCCAGGCGCTGCGGGGCGGCGAGTGCTCGCTGGCCGTGGCGGGCGGTGTCACCGCGATGGTCGGTCCCGCCACCTTCGTCGGCTTCAGCCGCCAGCGCGGACTGGCACCCGACGGCCGCTGCAAGGCGTTCGCGGCCGGTGCCGACGGCACCGGCTGGGGCGAGGGCGCCGGCCTGCTGCTCGTGGAGCGCCTCTCGGACGCCCGCCGCAACGGACACGAGGTCCTCGCGGTCGTCCGGGGCTCCGCCGTCAACCAGGACGGCGCGTCCAACGGCCTGACCGCCCCCAACGGCCCCTCCCAGCAGCGGGTCATCCGACAGGCCCTGGCCGCCGCCCGGTTGACCACCGCGCAGGTCGACGCGGTGGAGGCGCACGGCACGGGCACCCGGCTCGGCGACCCGATCGAGGCGCAGGCACTGCTCGCCACGTACGGGCAGGGCCGTCCCGACGACAGGCCGCTGTGGCTGGGCTCGATCAAGTCCAACATCGGTCACACCCAGGCCGCGGCCGGTGTGGCGGGCATCATCAAGATGGTCATGGCCATGCGCCACGGCGAACTGCCGCGCACGCTGCACGTCGACGCGCCGTCCCCGCACGTCGACTGGTCGGCGGGGGCCGTACGGTTGCTCACCGGGCGTACGCCCTGGCCGGCGTCGGACCAGCCGCGCCGAGCCGGTATCTCCTCCTTCGGGATCAGCGGCACCAACGCGCACACGATCATCGAGGAAGCCCCGTCGGCCGAAGCGTTCGCGCAGGACGCCGAGGCCCGACAAGCGCCGGAGGAAGGCGCGGAGAGCGCCGGGGCCGTCGTCCCGGAGGCGGCGCGCCCGGCCGCGGGCGGACCGGTGCCGTGGGTGATCTCCGGCAGGACCGAGGAGGCCCTGCGCGCACAGGCCGAACGCCTGCTGTCCCGCACGGACGCCGAAGTCCCCCCGCTCGACGTCGCGTTCTCGCTCGCCACGACGCGCACGGCCCTGGAGCACCGCGCCGTAATCCAGGGCGAGACGCCGGAGGAACTCGCCGAGGGACTGCGGGCCGTGGCTTCCGGCTCCCCGGCACCGGGCGTCGCACGCGGCCTCTCCGGCACCGGCGGGCGCGTCGGGTTCCTCTTCTCCGGCCAGGGATCGCAACGCCCGGGCATGGGGCGCGAGTTGTACGCGTCGTACCCGGCGTTCGCCGCCGCGTACGACGAGGTCTGCGCGCACCTCGGCACCGCGGCCGACGTCGGCTCGGAAGAACTGCACCGCACGGGCGTCGCACAGCCTGCTCTCTTCGCGGTCGAGGTGGCGCTGTTCCGGCTCCTCGAATCCTGGGGCGTGCGGCCGGACTACGTGGCCGGTCACTCCGTGGGCGAGATCGCCGCCGCGCACGTGGCCGGGGTGCTGTCGCTCGACGCCGCCGCGAAGCTCGTGTCCGCCCGCGCCCGCCTCATGCAGGCCCTGCCCGCCGGCGGAGCGATGATCGCCGTCCAGGCCACCGAGGACGAAGTCCTTCCGCACCTCACCGACGGCGTCGGCATCGCGGCGATCAACGGTCCGCGGTCCGTCGTGGTGTCCGGAGCCGAGGACGCGGTCACCGCGATCGCCGAGGTCTTCCGGCAGCAGGGCCGCAAGACCTCCCGGCTGAAGGTCAGCCACGCGTTCCACTCGCCGCTGATGGACCCCATGCTGGAGGAGTTCGCCCAGGTCGTCCGCGGGCTGACCTTCGAGAAGCCGCGGATCCCGGTGGTCTCCAACCTCACCGGCCGCCTGGCCGAGCCTTACACCCCGGAGTACTGGGTCCGGCACGTGCGCGAGGCGGTCCGCTTCGCCGACGGCGTCCGGACTCTGCACGACCTGGGCGTGACGACGTTCGTGGAGATCGGGCCGGGGGGCGTGCTGAGCGCCCTCGCCCAAGGCTGCCTGGACGACGACGTGGTCACCGTGCCCGCCCTGCGCGCCGACCGCCCCGAGCGGGCCGCACTCGTCGCCGCCGTCTCCGAACTGCACGCACACGGCGTCTCCCCGGACTGGCACGCCTTCTTCCCCGGCGCCCGCCGCGTCGACCTGCCCACCTACGCCTTCCAGTACGAGCGCTACTGGCTCGACGCCTCACCGGCCGCACCCGGTGACGTCCGCGCCGCCGGACTGGGCTCGGCCGACCACCCGCTGCTGGGCGCCGCCGTCTCCCTGGCCGGCGGCGACGAGCGGGTGCTGACCGGCCGGCTGGCCCTGCGCACGCACCCGTGGCTGAGCGACCACGCCGTGCTCGGAACCGTGCTGCTGCCGGGCACCGCGTTCGTCGAACTGGCCGTGCGTGCCGCCGACGAAGCCGGCTGCGACCTGCTGGAGGACCTCACCCTCGAAGCGCCCCTGACGGTGCCCGAGCGGGGCGGCGTCGCGGTTCAGGTGTGGGTCGGCGCGGACGACGGCACCGGCCGCAGGCCGCTGACCGTGCACTCGCGCCCCGAGGACGACGCCGACCTGCCGTGGGTCCGCCACGCGACCGGCTTCGTCACCGAAGGGACCGAGGAGACGGGCGCCGCGGCTGCCGACCGTACACTCACGGCGTGGCCGCCGACGGGCTCCGAGCCGGTCGACCTCGACGGCTTCTACGACCGGCTGGCCGCCCTCGGCCTCGCCTACGGACCGGCGTTCCGTGGACTGCGGAACGCCTGGCGCGCGGGCGAGGAGGTCTTCGCGGAGGTCGCCCTCCCCGACGGCACGGACACCGGCTCCTTCCTCCTGCACCCGGCGCTGCTGGACGCGGCGCTGCACGCGATCGGCGCGGGCGGCTCCCTCGCGGCCGAGACGGACGGGCCGCTCCTGCCGTTCGCCTGGTCCGGGGTGTCCGTGCGCGCCACGGGCGCGTCCACCGTACGGGTCAGGCTGGCACCGGCCGGTACGAACGCGGTGTCCCTGCTGGTGGCCGACGGTGCCGGCGAGCCGGTGGCGTCCGTCGAGTCGCTGACACTGCGCGCGGTGTCGACCGAGCAGCTCCGCAAGCGCCCCGGTGACGCGATGTTCACCGTCGGGCGGGCGCCGCTGGCCTTGCCCTCCGACGCCGCGGACGGGACGGCGGTCGCGTACCTCCCGGACATCGCCGCACTGGCCGAGGCCGACGGGTCGTCGCGGCCGGACGTGGTCGTGGTCCCGTGCCCCGACGGTCCGGAAGGGGCGACCGGGGCCGAGCGGGTGCGGGCGGTCACCACCGACGTGCTGCGGCTGGTCCAGCGCTGGTTCGCCGAGGACCGGACGTCGCGCCTCGTGCTGGTGGCGCGCTGCGACGACCTCGCGCACGCCGCGGCGGGCGGACTGGTCCGCTCGGCCCAGGCGGAGAACCCCGGCCGGATCGTGCTGCTCGAAACCGACCGCCCGGACAAGGCGGCCGCGCTCGTGCCCGGCGCCGTCCTGTCCGGCGAGCCCCACGTCGTCGTCCGGGAAGGGGAGGCCGGCGCACCGCGCCTGGTCCGCGCCGCCTCCCCGGCAGCGCAGGACGCGGCCACCGGCCCCGCGGACGAAGCCGCTTCCGCCCCCGCCGAAGGCGCTGCCCTCGGCCTCGGCACCGTGCTGCTCACCGGCGCCTCCGGCGCGCTGGGCAAAACCCTCGCCCGTCACCTGGTGACCGCACACGGCGTGCGCCGGCTGCTGCTCGTCAGCCGCCGTGGCGCGGACGCCCCGGGCGCCGCGGACCTGAAGGCCGAACTCGCGGCGCTCGGCGCCGACGCGACGTGGGCCGCCTGCGACCTCGCCGACCGTGACGCCCTCGCCCGACTGCTGGCCGCCGTCCCGGTCGACTTCGTCGTGCACACCGCCGGCGTGCTCGACGACGGCGTGATCGCCGCGCTGACCCCGGAGCGCGTGGGCGCCGTCCTCGCGCCCAAGGCCGACGCCGTGCTCAACCTGGACGAACTCACCGGCGGGAGCACGACGTTCGTGCTGTTCTCCTCCGCAGCGGGCGTCTTCGGCAACCCCGGACAGGGCAACTACGCCGCGGCCAACGCCTTCCTCGACGCCTTCGCCCGGTACCGCCACGCCCAGGGGCGGCCCACGGTCTCGCTGGCGTGGGGCCTGTGGGAGCAGGAGGGCGCCATGGCCGACGCCCTCGACGAGACGGGCAGGTCGCGGATGGCGCGCTCCGGCGTCCTGCCGCTGCCCACCGAAGAAGGCCTGCGGCTGTTCGACGCGGCTCTCGCCTCCGACGAGCCCGTGCTCGTCCCCGTCCGCCTCGACACCGCCGCCCTGCGCGACCGGGGGGCGGAAACCGTACCGGCCCTGCTGCGCGGACTCGTGCGCGTCTCCACACGCGGCACGGCCCGGCGCGCCGCCACCGGATCCCTGGCCGAACGCCTCGCCGGTCTGGCCGACGGCGAGCGCGACGAGGCCCTCCTGGAGCTGGTCCGGGCCGAGGTCGCCGCCGTGCTCGGGCACTCCTCGCCCCGGGCCGTCCAGCCCACGCACGCCTTCCAGGACCTGGGCTTCGACTCGCTGACGGCCGTGGAGCTGCGCAACCGGCTGTCCCCCGCCACCGGCCTGCGCCTGCCCGCCACCCTCGTCTTCGACCACCCCACCCCCGCCGCCCTCGCCCGGTACATCGGCACCGAACTCCTCGGCGAAGCCCCGGCCACCACGGCCGCGACCTCGGCGCGGCAGGCCGCGGCCGCCGTCGACGAGCCGATCGCCATTGTCGGCATGAGCTGCCGCCTCCCGGGTGGGGTCCGCTCGCCGGAGGACCTGTGGCGGCTGGTGGCCTCCGGCCGGGACGGCATCTCCCGGTTCCCGGACGACCGGGGCTGGGACGTCGACGGGCTCTACGACCCCGACCCCGAGCGCCTCGGCAAGACCTACGCGCGCGACGGCGGCTTCCTGCACGAGGCGGCTGAGTTCGACGCCGGTTTCTTCGGCATCAGCCCCCGGGAGGCCCTGGCGACGGACCCGCAGCAGCGGCTGCTGCTGGAGGCGTCCTGGGAGGCGTTCGAACGCGCCGGGATCGACCCGGCGACGGTCCGGGGCAGCCGTACCGGTGTCTTCACCGGCCTGATGTACCACGACTACGGCCAGGGCCCGCGCGAACTGCCCGAGGGCGTCGAGGGTCTGCTCACCACCGGAGGCTCCGGCAGCGTCGCCTCCGGGCGCGTGTCCTACACGTTCGGTCTGGAGGGTCCCGCCGTCACGGTCGACACGGCGTGCTCGTCGTCGCTCGTCGCCCTGCACCTGG
Organism: Streptomyces sp. NPDC002580; assembly: GCF_042889485.1. NCBI lineage: Bacteria > Bacillati > Actinomycetota > Actinomycetes > Kitasatosporales > Streptomycetaceae > Streptomyces > Streptomyces sp. NPDC002580. The sequence continues at coordinate 54,264 of NZ_JBIAQZ010000018.1, forward strand.
CCGTCCAGTCGCTGCGGAGCGGCGAGAGCACGATGGCGCTGGCCGGCGGCGTCACCGTCATGGCCAGTCCGAGCGTTTTCGTGGAGTTCAGCCGGCAGCGCGGTCTGTCGCCCGACGGACGGTGCAAGCCGTTCGGCGCCGGGGCCGACGGCACCGGCTGGGCCGAGGGCGTCGGCCTGCTCCTGGTGGAGCGGCTGTCCGACGCGGAGCGCAACGGCCACGAGGTGCTGGCGGTGGTTCGGGGCAGCGCTGTGAACCAGGACGGTGCGTCCAACGGTCTGACCGCGCCCAACGGTCCCGCGCAGCAGCGGGTGATCCGCCAGGCACTCGCCTCCGCGGGCCTCACCACCGCCGACGTCGACGCGGTGGAGGCGCACGGTACGGGTACGAGGCTGGGTGACCCGATCGAGGCGCAGGCGCTGCTCGCCACGTACGGGCAGGGACGGGACGACCGGCCTTTGTGGCTGGGCTCGTTGAAGTCCAACATCGGTCACGCGCAGGCCGCGGCGGGTGTCGCCGGTGTGATCAAGATGGTGATGGCGATGCGCCACGGAGTGCTTCCGCGGACCCTGCACGCCGATGAGCCGACGCCGCACGTGGACTGGTCGGCCGGTGATGTCCGGTTGCTGACCGAGGCCGTCGACTGGCCCGAGTCGGACCGTCCGCGCCGTGCCGCGATCTCGTCCTTCGGCGTCAGCGGAACCAACGCCCACACCATCATCGAACAGGCCCCCGCCGCCGAGGAGTTGCCTCCCACGCCCGACTCCGGCACGGCCGTGCCGTGGGTGCTCTCCGGCAGGACCGAAGCAGCACTGCGGGCGCAAGCCGCCCGCCTCGCGTCCTTCCTGGACGACAACGACGGCGACAGGGACGACGACGGTGAGGCGGCCCTGGCGGCCGACGTGGCGTACTCGCTGGCCACGACCAGGGCGGCCTTCGAACACCGCGCCGCAGTGGTCGGGCGGACTCTCCAGGAACTCCGGCGGGGACTGGCCGGTGTCGCCGGCGGCGCTACGCCACCCGGCGTGGTGACCGGGACCGCACGCACCGGCGGCAGGACCGTCTTCGTCTTCCCCGGGCAGGGGTCGCAGTGGGTGGGCATGGCCGCCGAACTGCTGGAGACCTCCCCGGTCTTCCACGACCGGATCGACGCCTGCGAACGCGCCCTCGCGCCGCACGTGGACTGGTCGCTGACCGCGGTGCTCCGCGGCATGTCCGACGTCGAGCAGGACCGGGTCGACGTGCTGCAGCCCGTGCTGTGGGCGATGACGGTCGCCCTGGCCGAGGTGTGGCGCTCTTTCGGAGTGACCCCCGACGCGGTCGTCGGGCACTCCCAGGGCGAGGTCTCCGCGGCGGTGATCGCCGGAGCGGTCTCCCTGGAGGACGGAGCGCGCATCGTGGTGCGGCGCAGCCTCGCGGTCCGCGAACTCCAGGGCCGCGGCGCCATGGCCTCGGTGACGCTCCCGGACGAGAAGGCACGGGAACTGGTCGGCCGGTGGACCGGCCGCCTCGGCGTCGCCGCCGTGAACGGGCCCGCCACCGTCGTGGTCTCCGGGGACACCGACGCCCTCGACGAACTCCTCGCGCACTGCCGACAGGAGGGCGTCCAGGCTCGCAAGGTCGCCGTCGACTACGCCGCGCACTCGCCGCAGATCGAACGCGTCGAAGCACAGGCGAGTGAGGGGTTCGCCGGCATCAGCCCGCTCCCCGGCTCCGTGTCCTTCTACTCCACGGTGACGGGCGGGAAGCTGGCCGCGGACGAGCTGGGCTCCGGCTACTGGTACCGCAACATGCGGCAGACGGTACGGTTCCACGACGCGATCCGGTCCGCTCTCGCCGACGGGCACGACGTGTTCGTCGAAGTCAGCCCGCACCCGGTCCAGTTGGCGGGCATCCAGGACGCCATCGAGGCCGTCGACGCGGACGCCGCGGTCGTACCGACGCTGCGCCGCCGCGACGGCGGACGGAACCGGCTGATGCTCGCCCTGGCCCAGGCCCACGCGCACGGTGTCGCCGTCGACTGGGACGCCGTCCTGCCGGGCGCGCGCCGTGTCGGCCTCCCGACCTACGCGTTCCAGCACGAGAGGTACTGGCTGGAGGCGGGCGCTCCGGCCGGTGACGTACGAGCGGCCGGGCTGGACGTCACCGATCACCCGTTCCTCGGCGCCGCGGTGGAGCTGCCGGACGCCGGCGGCCACCTGCTGACCGGGCTGTTGTCCCTGCGGTCCCAGCCCTGGCTGGCCGACCACGTGGTGCTGGGCACGGTGCTGCTGCCGGGCACGGCCTTCGTGGAACTGGCCGCCCACGCCGCGGCCGAGACCGGCTGCGACCATGTCGAGGAACTCACCCTGCAGGCGCCGCTGGTGCTGCCCGAGCACGGCGGCGTCGCGCTCCAGGTCCTCGTGGGAGCCCAGGACGACTCCGGCCGTCGCCCGCTGAGCGTGCACTCGCGAGCCGGGGACGGCCCCTGGACACGCAACGCCACCGGCACCCTCACCACCGGCGCGACCCCCTCCGGGACCGACCTGAGCAGCTGGCCCCCGGCCGATGCCCGGCCGGTGGACCTGGACGGCTTCTACGACCGCCTGGCGGACCTCGGCCTGAGCTACGGCCCGCTGTTCCGGGGGCTGCGCGCCGTGTGGCGCGGCCACGACGCGGTCTACGCCGAACTCGCCGTCACCGACGGGGCACAGACGGACGCGGACGCGTTCGGCGTGCACCCGGCCCTGCTCGACTCCGCGCTGCACGCGCTGGGCGCGGGGGGCCTCGTACCGGCCGCCGACGGGCCCCTGCTGCCCTTCGCGTGGTCCCGCGTCACGCTGCACGGGACCGGAGCGGCGAGCCTGCGGGTACGGCTCTCCCCGGCCGGCGGGGACACGGTAAGGCTGGAGGCCGCCGACGGCACGGGCCGTCCCGTCCTGTCGGTCGAGTCGCTGACGCTGCGCCCGGTGTCGGCCGAGCAACTGCGCACGAGCTCCCGGGACTCCCTGTTCACCGTCGAGTGGGCACCGCTCGCCGCAACGGCCGACGCGCGGACACCGGTCGTACAGGCCTACGACGACATCGCCGCCCTCCTCGCCGCCCCCACGGTGGAGACCGGGACGCAGGCGGACACGGACGCCGTCGTCGTCCCCTGCCCCGGCGGGTCGGGTACCGATGCCGAGCGGGTCCGTAGCGTCCTCGCCGAAGTGCTCCGGCTGGTCCAGTGGTGGCAGGCCGAGGACCGGGCCGCCCGCCTGGTGCTGGTGACCCGGGGCGCGGTCGCCGCCGGGGACGAGCCGGAAGAGGGCGACCCGGTGCAGGCGGCCGTGTGGGGCCTGGTCCGGTCGGCGCAGTCGGAGAATCCGGACCGCATCGTCCTCCTCGACACCGAAGAGAATGCCGACCCGGAGCGGGCCGCGGCGACAGCCGTCCCCCGGCTCCTCGCCTCCGAGGAGCCGCAGGCGGCGCTCCGCGGCGACGCGCTCCTGCTGCCCCGGCTCGCCAGGGCCGCCGCCGACGCCCCGCGGGCCGCCCCGGACCTCGGGACCGGCACCGTGCTCCTGACCGGCGCGTCCGGCGCTCTGGGCGGGCTCGTCGCCCGGCACCTGGTCGCCGAGCACGGCGTGCGCAGCCTGCTGCTGATGAGCCGGCGCGGCGCGGAGGCCGAGGGTGCGGCGGAGCTCCGGGCGGAACTGACCGCCGCGGGCGCCGAAGTGTGCTGGGCCGCCTGCGACGTGGCCGACCGGAACGCCCTCGCCGAGGTGCTGTCCGGCACGCCGGTGACGGCCGTCGTCCACACGGCCGGCGTCCTCGACGACGGCGTGATCGGTTCGCTCACGCCGGAGCGCCTGGAGAAGGTGCTGCGCCCCAAGGCCGACGCGGTGCTGAACCTGCACGAACTCGCGGGCGACGTGTCGGCGTTCGTGCTCTTCTCCTCGCTCGCGGGCACGCTCGGCACCCCCGGCCAGGCCGGCTACGCCGCGGCCAACGCCTTCCTGGACGCCTTCGCCCGGCACCGCCGCGCCCAGGGGCTGCCCGCGGTGTCGCTGCCGTGGGGCCTGTGGCAGCGCACCGGCACCATGACCGAGTCCCTCGGCGGCGCCGACCGGACCCGGCTCGCCCGCGGCGGCGTGCTGCCCCTGTCCGACGAGGAGGGCCTGGAACTTCTCGACGCCGCGCTCGCGCTGCAGGAACCCCTCGTGGTGGCGGCACGGCTGGACCTCGCCGCCCTGCGGAACGCGACCGCACCGGTGCCGCCGCTGCTCAGGGCGCTCGTCGGCGGCCGGCCGCGGCGCATGGGCCGGGCGGCTTTAGTACCGCTGGCGCAACGGATCGCGGGCCTGCCCGAGAGCGAGCGCGAAGAGGCGGTCCTGGACCTCGTCCGCTCCGAGGTCGCCGCCGTCCTCGGCCACGGCTCGGCCAAGGCCGTCCAGCCCGACCAGGCCTTCGGCGACCTGGGCTTCGACTCGCTGACCGCGGTGGAGCTCCGCAACCGGATGAACACGGCCACCGGCCTGCGGCTGCCCGCGACGCTGGTCTTCGACCACCCGACGCCCGCGGTACTCGCGCGGCGGGTGCTGAAGGACCTCCCCGGTGGTACGGGCGGGACGGCGCCGGTCCTCGACGAGCTCGACCGCCTCGCCGCCGCCCTCGACGGCGCCGGAGCGGACCGCGTCGACAACATCACCCGAACCAAGATCAACATGCGTCTCCAGGCGCTGCTCGCCCGCTGGAACGGGGACGAGCCGGCCGATCCGGGAGGCGCCGGCGGAGCCGGGGACGAAGACGACCTCAGCTCGGCGAGCGACGAAGAGCTGTACGAGCTCCTCGACGACGAACTCGGCATCTTCTGAACTGCGCAGGTCAAAAGGGGGCGGGCGACACCGATGATGAACGAGGACAAGCTCCGGGACTACCTCAAGCGGGCCACCACGGACCTGCGCCAGGTCCGGCGGCGCGTGCGCGAGCTGGAGGCCCGCGACCAGGAGCCGATCGCCATTGTGGGCATGAGCTGCCGGTTCCCCGGCGGCGTCGGCTCCCCCGAGGAGCTGTGGCGGCTGCTGGCCGAGGGCGAAGACGCCATCTCGCGGTTCCCCGAGGACCGCGGCTGGGACGTCGACGCGCTCTACGACCCCGACCCCGAGCAGCCCGGCAAGGTCTACACCCGGCACGGCGGCTTCCTGCACGACGCGGCGGACTTCGACGCGGACTTCTTCGGGATCTCGCCGCGTGAGGCACTGGCCATGGACCCGCAGCAGCGGCTGCTGCTGGAGACCGCCTGGGAGGCCTTCGAGCACGCGGGCATCGACCCCGCCGGCCTCAAGGGCAGCCGCACCGGTGTTTTCACCGGCCTGATGTACCACGACTACGGCTTCACGCCCGGAGTCCTCCCCGAAGGGGTCGAGGGGCTGATGAGCACCGGCAACTCCGGCAGCGTCGCCTCCGGGCGCATCGCCTACACCTTCGGGTTCGAGGGCCCCGCGGTCACCGTCGACACCGCCTGCTCGTCCTCGCTCGTCGCCCTGCACCTCGCCGTGCGGGCGCTGCGGGGCGGCGAGTGCTCCATGGCGCTCGCCGGCGGCGTGACGGTCATGGCGGGCCCGAGCGCCTTCGTCGAGTTCAGCCGCCAGCGTGGACTCGCCCCCGACGGCCGCTGCAAGTCCTTCGCGGCGGCCGCGGACGGCGCGTCCTGGTCCGAAGGCGTCGGCCTGCTGCTCGTGGAGCGGCTGCGCGACGCCCGCCGGCTCGGCCACAAGGTGCTCGCCGTCGTCCGGAGCAGCGCCGTCAACCAGGACGGCGCGTCCAACGGCCTGACCGCGCCCAACGGCCCCTCGCAGCAGCGCGTGATCCTCGAAGCGCTGGCCGGCGCCCGGCTGTCCGCCGAGGAGGTCGACGCCGTCGAAGCACACGGCACGGGCACGAACCTCGGCGACCCGATCGAGGCGCAGGCACTGCTGGCGACCTATGGACAAGAGCGCGAACGACCGCTCCTGCTCGGCTCGCTGAAGTCCAACATCGGCCACACACAGGCCGCGGCGGGCGTCGCCGGCGTGATGAAGATGGTGCTGGCGATGCGGCACGGCGTGCTGCCGAAGACGCTCCACGTGGACCGGCCGACCCCGCGGGTCGACTGGTCGGCCGGCTCGGTCGAGCTGCTGAGCGAGGCGATCGCGTGGCCGGAGACCGACCACCCCCGCCGGGCCGGGATCTCGTCGTTCGGGATCAGCGGCACCAACGCCCACGTCATCGTCGAGCAGGCGCCCGAACCGGAGGCGCAGGACCCGGCCGACGAGAGGCCCGAAAGCGAGGGCGTGGCCGAGGAACCGCTGCTGGCCCGGACCACGGTGGTGCCGTGGGTACTCTCCGCGAAGACCGGGGAGGCGCTGCGGGAGCAGGCACGACGACTGCTGTCGTCCGTGGACCTCGCGGCCGCGTCCCCGGCCGACGTGGGGTTCTCGCTGGCGGCCACCCGCTCGGCGCTGGAGCACCGGGCGGCGGTCGTCGGCGCGGACGGGGCAGAGCTGCGCGCGGGGCTGACCGCCCTCGCGGCGGGCGAGCCCGCCGCACAGGTGGTGACGGGGCGCGCCGGCGCCGACCGGGGCAAGGTCGGGTTCTTGTTCTCGGGTCAGGGTTCGCAGCGGTTGGGGATGGGGCGTGAGCTGTATGCGGCGTATCCGGTGTTCGCGGCGGCGTACGACGAGGTGTGCGCACATCTTGAGGTCACGGTCGATGTTGGTTCGGATGAGCTGAACCAGACCGGTCGCACCCAACCGGCGTTGTTCGCTGTCGAGGTGGCGCTGTTTCGGTTGCTGGAGTCGTGGGGTGTGCGGCCGGACTATGTGGCGGGTCATTCGGTGGGTGAGATCGCAGCCGCTCATGTGGCGGGTGTGTTGTCGCTCGGGGATGCGGCGAGGTTGGTGTCGGCGCGGGCGGCGTTGATGCAGGCGCTGCCCGCGGGCGGGGCGATGGTCGCTGTCGAGGCCACCGAGGACGAGGTACTGCCCTACCTGACCGACGGTGTCGGGATCGCGGCGGTCAACGGCCCGCGGTCAGTGGTGGTTTCCGGTGCGGAGGGCGCGGTCGTCGCCATCGGTGAGGTCTTCGCCGGTCAGGGTCGTAGGACGTCCCGTCTGAAGGTCAGTCACGCGTTCCACTCGCCGTTGATGGACCCGATGCTGGAGGAGTTCGCGCAGGTCGTCAGTGGTCTGGTCTTCGACGAGCCGCGGATCCCGGTGGTCTCGAACCTCACCGGCCGACTGGCCGAGCCGTACACGCCCGAGTACTGGGTCCGGCACGTCCGCGAGGCGGTCCGCTTCGCCGACGGCGTCCGGACTCTCCACGAGCTGGGCGTGAGCACGTTCGTGGAGATCGGCCCCGGCGGCGTGCTGAGCGCCCTCGCCCAGGGCTGCCTCGACGACGCGGACATCGTCACTGTTCCCGCCCTGCGTACCGACCGTCCCGAACCCCAGGCGCTCACCCTCGCCCTCGGGCAGGTGCACGCGCACGGTGTCTCCCCGGACTGGCAGGGGCTGTTCCCCGGCGCCCGGCGCGTCGACCTGCCCACGTACGCCTTCCAGCGCGAGCGCCACTGGCTCGAAGGCACGGCCGCGCCCGACGTCTCCTCGGCGGGCCTGGACCCCTCCGGCCACGCCCTGCTCGGCGCGGTGGTGGAGACCGCCGGGGTGCAGGACGTGCTGTTCACCGGTCGGCTGTCCCCGGCCGAGCTGCCCTGGATCGCGGAACACACGGTCGGCGGTGTGCCGGTGCTCCCGGTCGCCGCGCTCGTGGAGCTGGCCCTGGCCGCGGGACGGCAGGCCGGGTTCCCGCACCTGGAACAACTGGACGTGGACGCCCCGCTCGCCCTGGCCGAACAGGGCGCCGTACGCGTCCAGGTACAGGTCGGCGCGGGCGACGGCCCTGACCGGCGTTCGGTGCGCGTCTTCGGCCGGCCGGCCTCGGGCGGCACCGGCGAGCCGTGGGTCTGCCACGCCACGGGAGAACTCACCCGGAACGCTCCGGCGCCCGAGTTCGACATGACGACGTGGCCGCCGACGGGTGCCGAACCCGTCGACGTCGAGGGCCGTCCGGGGCTGCGCGCCGCCTGGCGCGCCGGGGACGAGCTGTACGCCGAGGCCGTACTGACCGTCGCGGAGCGGGACCGGGCGGACCGCTACGGCCTGCACCCCGTACTGCTGGACGCCGCCCTCGGCATGCTGGCGTCGGACCGCGCCGAAGACCCCGGCGAGGTGCTCATGCCCCACGCCTGGCGCGGCGTCTCCGTGCACACTCCGGGGCCCGGGGCCGTACGCATACGCATCCGACCCGCAGCCGACGACGCGGTGGCGATCGAACTGTCCGACGCCGACGGCTCTCCCGTCGCCTCGGTCGCGTCCGTCCGGACACGGTCGATGTCCCCGCAGCAGATGCTGGCCTCGCGCGTGGCGCACCAGGACCGGATGTTCGAGGTCGACTGGGTCGAGCACACCGCGGCTCCCGCCCCCGAAGCCGCGTGGGCGGTCCTGGGCAGCGAGGGTTCCCACTCCGACGTCGACGGGCTCCGCAGAGCAGTCGAGGGCGGTGCACCCACACCTGGCCACGTCCTCCTGCCGTGCGCCCCGAGCGAGGGCGATGCCGCCGCCGCGACGCGCGGGCTGCTGGCCGAGGTGCTGTCGGCCGTCCAGGAGTGGGTCGCCGACGAGCGGCTCTCCGACGCGCGGCTCGTCGTGATGACGCGCGGAGCCGTCGAGCTGGACGGCACGGCTCCGGACCTCGCGCACGTCGCGGTCTCCGGGCTGGTGAAGTCGGCCCAGACCGAGCACCCGGACCGGCTCCTGCTCGTCGACGCGGACGACTCGGTCGCGAACGGCGGCACGGTCGCGAACGGCGGCCTCGATCCGGCGCTGGCCGCGGCCCTCGCCGCTCTGGACGAGCCGCAGGCCGCGGTGCGCGACGGAAAGCTGTACGTGCCGCGCCTCGCCCGGATCACCCCGCCCGAGGAGCCCACCGGTCACGCGTGGGACCCCGAGGGGACCGTGCTGCTCACCGGCGCGACCGGCGGCCTCGGACGGTCGCTCGCGCGGCACCTCGTCGCCGAACGCGGCGCACGGAGGCTGCTGCTGGCCAGCCGACGGGGCCCCGCGGCCGAAGGCATCGGGGAACTCGTCGCCGCCCTCTCCGAACTGGGCGCGCACGTCGACGTGGCCGCCTGTGACATCGGGGACCGGGACGCCCTCGCGGAACTGCTGGCCTCGGTCCCGGCCGAGCACCCGCTCGTGGCCGTGGTGCACGCGGCGGCGGCCCTGGACGACGGCGTGGTCACCGCCCTGACCCCGGAGCGCCTGGACTCCGTGCTGCGGCCGAAGGCCGAGGGGGCGCTGCACCTGCACGAGCTGACCCGGGACCTGGACCTCTCCGCGTTCGTGCTCTTCTCCTCCCTGGCCGGAGTCCTGGGCAGCGCCGGCGCGGCGGGCTACGCCGCCGCGAACGCCTTCCTGGACGGACTGGCGCGGCAGCGCCGGGCCGAGGGCCTGCCCGGCACCTCGCTGGCGTGGGGTCTGTGGACGGACAACGGCGGCATGGGCGACCGGATCACCGACGCCGACCGCAACCGGATGGGGCGGGCCGGAGTCGTGCCCTTCACTCCGTCGGAGGGGCTGGCCCTGCTCGACGCCGCCCTCACCATGGACCGGCCGGTGGTCGTGCCGGTCCGGCTGGACGTTCCAGGACTGCGCGCCATGGCCCGCGCCGGCATGCTGCCCGCCGTCCTCCGCGGCCTCGTCGGCGACACCGGTGCCGCGGCCGGCGAGCCCGCGGCCGCAAGCACCCCCGCCCTGGTGCGCCGTCTCGCCGGGCTACCGGAGGCGGACCAGGAGAAGGTCCTGCTGGACCTGGTGCGCCATCAGGCGGCAGCCGCCCTCGGCCACGCCACCGCTGCCCGCATCGAGCCCACCACGGCCTTCAAGGACATCGGCTTCGACTCCCTGACCGCCGTGGAACTGCGCAACCGGCTCAAGGCCGCGACCGGGCTCCGGCTCAAGCCCACCCTTGTCTTCGACCACCCCAACCCCGTCGCGATCGCCCGGCTCCTCCACAAGGACCTGGTGCTCGACCTCACAGCCGAGGCCCCGCCCGTGCTCGCCGAACTGGACCGGCTGGAGGCGCAGCTCGCCGCGCTCGCCCCGCAGGACGCGGTACGGGACAAGGTCACCGCCCGGCTCAAGGCGCTGCTCTGGAAGTGGACGGACACCCGTCAGGACGCTACGGCGAACACCGCCGACGCCGAGGCCGGCCCCGACCGCGACATCGACCTGGACCGGATCGACGCCGCCACCGACGACGAGATGTTCGACCTCATCGACCAAGAGCTCGGGTCTCACTGACTCATCTCACGCACTGCTACCGAGGACGTAAAACATGTCGAACGACGACAAGCTCAGGGATTACCTCAAGCGCGTGACGGTGGACCTGCGCCAGACCCGCAGGCAGCTGAGTGAGCTGGAGGCGAAGGACACCGAGCCCATCGCCGTCGTCGGAATGGCCTGCCGCTACCCGGGCGGCGTCGGCTCGCCCGAAGACCTGTGGCAACTGGTCGTCTCGGGCGGCGACGGAGTGTCCGGGTTCCCCACCGACCGCGGCTGGGACCTGGACACGCTCTACGACCCCGAGCCCGGGCGGACGGGCCGCACGTACGTGCGCGAGGGCGGATTCCTCCACGACGCCGGCGAGTTCGACCCCGCGTTCTTCGGGATCTCCCCCCGCGAGGCACTGGTCATGGACCCGCAGCAGCGGCTGCTCCTGCAGACCTCCTGGGAGGCCCTCGAACGCGCGGGCATCGACCCCGTCACCGCACGCGGCACCCGGGCCGGCGTGTTCGTCGGCACCAACGGCCAGGACCACGCCTACCTCCAGCGGCAGGGCGACAGCGACACCGAGGCCCACCTCGTCACCGCGAACACCGCGGCCGTGGTGTCCGGCCGCATCTCCTACGCCCTCGGTCTCGAAGGCCCGGCGGTCACCGTCGACACGGCCTGCTCGTCCTCGCTGGTGGCGCTCCACCTGGCCGCGCAGGCGCTGCGCCGCGGCGAATGCTCGCTCGCCCTGGCAGGCGGCGTGACCGTGATGGCCACGCCGAACACCTTCATCGCGTTCAGTGCCCAGCGCGGCCTGTCGTCCGACGGCCGCTGCCGCGCGTTCTCCTCGACCGCCGACGGCACGGGCATGTCCGAAGGCGTCGGCGTGCTCCTGCTGGAGCGGCTGTCCGACGCCCGCAGGCTCGGCCACGACGTGCTCGCCGTCATCCGCGGCAGCGCCGTCAACCAGGACGGCGCCTCCAACGGCCTCACGGCCCCGAACGGCCCGTCGCAGGAGCGCGTGATCCGGCAGGCGCTGGAGAACGCGCGCCTGACCGCCTCCCAGGTCGACGCGGTCGAGGCGCACGGCACGGCCACCACCCTCGGCGACCCGATCGAGGCGGAGGCACTGCTCGCCACGTACGGTCAGGAGCATTCGGGCGACCGGCCGCTGTGGCTGGGATCCATCAAGTCCAACATCGGTCACACACAGGCCGCCGCGGGTGTCGCCGGTGTGATCAAGATGGTGATGGCCATCCGCAACGGCGTCCTGCCGCAGACGCTGCACGTGGACGAGCCGACCGCTCAGGTCGACTGGTCGGCGGGCGGTGTCAAGCTCCTGACCGAGGCCGTCCGGTGGCCCGAGTCGGACCACCCCCGCCGCGCCGCGGTCTCGTCCTTCGGCGTCAGCGGCACCAACGCGCACACGATCATCGAGCAGGCCCCGGCCCTCGACGAAGAGCCCGCCGTGGAGCCGGGCGGGGCCCCGACCGCCGGCGCGCTGCCGTGGGTGCTCTCGGCGAAGAGCGACGCGGTGCTGCGCGCCCAGGCGGAGCGCCTGCTGTCCTTCCTGGAGGACGGCCGGAGCGGCCCCGGGAGCGCCCCGGCCGACATCGGCCTCTCCCTCGCCACGACGCGCACCGCCTGGGACCGCAGGGCGGCCGTCGTCGGCGAGAGCCTGGAGGAACTCACCGAAGGCGTACGGGCGTTGGCGTCCGGCACCCCGTCCGCGGCCGTCGTCCACAACGCGGCCCGCCACGGCGACAAGACCGGATTCCTGTTCTCGGGCCAGGGCTCGCAGCGGGTCGGCATGGGCCGCGAACTCTACGACGCCTTCCCGGTATTCGCCGCCGCCTACGACGAGATCCGTGCCCACCTCGACGTCACGCTCGACGCGGACGCGGAACAGCTCGACCGGACCGGCTGCACCCAGCCGGCGTTGTTCGCGGTGGAGGTGGCGTTGTTCCGGTTGCTGGAGTCGTGGGGTGTGCGGCCGGATTATGTGGCCGGGCATTCGGTGGGTGAGATCGCGGCGGCGCATGTGGCGGGGGTGTTGTCGCTCACGGACGCGGCGAGGCTGGTGTCGGCGCGTGCCGCGTTGATGCAGGCGCTGCCCGCGGGCGGGGCGATGGTGGCGGTCCAGGCGACCGAGGACGAGATACTGCCGTACGCGACCGAGGAGGTCGGGATCGCGGCGGTCAACGGGCCTCGGTCGGTGGTGGTCTCCGGTGCCGAGGACGCCGTGCTGGAGATCGCCGAGGTCTTCACCCGGCGGGGCCGTAAGACATCTCGCCTGAAGGTCAGTCACGCGTTCCATTCGCCGTTGACGGATCCGATGCTGGAGGAGTTCGCGCAGGTCGTCGGCGGTCTGACGTTCAGTGAGCCGCGGATCCCGGTGGTCTCGAACCTCACCGGCCGGCTGGCCGAGGCGTACACGCCCGAGTACTGGGTGCGGCACGTGCGCGAGGCGGTCCGTTTCGCCGACGGCGTCCGGACCCTCGGCGAGCTGGGCGTGACCACGTTCGTCGAGATCGGCCCAGGCGGTGTCCTCAGCGCGCTCGTCCAGGGCTGTGTGGACGACGCGGTTGTCGTGCCCGTGCTGCGCGCTGACCGCCCCGAGCCGCAGGCCGTCGTGACCGCGCTCGCCGAACTGCACGTCAGCGGTGCCGAAGTGGACTGGCAGGCCTTCTTCCCGGGCGCCCGGCGTGTCGACCTGCCCACCTACGCCTTCCAGCAGCAGCGCTACTGGCTCGACGCCCCCGAGGCCGAGACGGCCGCCGTGGACGCGGTCGACGCCGAGTTCTGGGCGAGCGTCGAGCGTGAGGACGCCCAGTCCCTCGCCGCCACACTGGGGCTGAGCCCCGAGGAACTGGACGTCTTAGTACCGAAGTTGTCGGCCTGGCGGGGCCGGCGGCGCGAGCAGTCCGTCGTGGACGGCTGGCGCTACCGACTGGCCTGGCAGCCGCTGACCGGCCTGTCCGCAGGCGACCTGTCCGGCAGCACATGGCTGTTCGCCGCGCCCGAGGGCGACGAGTGGGCCGGCACGGTCCGCGCGGCCCTGGCCGGACGCGGCGCGTACCTGATCCCGCTGACGGTCGGCGCCGACGCCGACCGCGCGTCCCTGACCGACGAGCTGACCCGGGTCGCGGGCGAAGCCGGATCGCTCGACGGCGTCCTGTCCCTGCTCGCGACCGACGAGACCGCCTCGCCCGAACACCCCGCGCTCTCCCGGGGCTTCGCGCGGACCGTGGCCCTGGCCCAGGCACTTGGCGACTCGGGCATCGACGCGCCGCTGTGGTGCGCCACCCGCGGAGCGGCCGCCACCGGCCGCTCCGACGACGCACCGCTCAGCGCGGTGCAGAACCAGGTGTGGGGCCTCGGCCGTGTCCTGGCCCTGGAGCACGCCCGGCGCTGGGGCGGCCTGATCGACCTGCCGGCGGCCGTCGACGAGCGCGCCGCCGGCCGCATCGCCGCCGTACTGAGCCAGGGAGCCGGTGCCGCCGATGGCCAGGAGGACCAGGTCGCCGTCCGCGCCACCGGCGTGTTCACCGCCCGGCTCGCCCACGCCCGAAGCGGCGCCGACCGTTCGTGGTCGCCGCGCGGCACGGTGCTGATCACCGGTGGTACGGGTGCGCTGGGCGGGCACGTGGCCCGCTGGCTCGCCGGTGCCGGTGCCGAACACCTCGTGCTCACCGGCCGCCGCGGCGCCGACGCGCCCGGCGCGACCGCGCTCAAGGCCGAACTGGAGGAGCTGGGAGCGCGCGTCACCCTCGCCGTGTGCGATGTCGCCGACCGCGAAGCGGTGGCCGCGCTGCTCGCCGAGCACACGTTCACCTCCGTCTTCCACGCCGCGGGCGTGGAACAGCTAGCCCCCTTCGACGAGCTGACACCGGCCGACTTCGCCCGCACGGTGGCGGCGAAGGCCCGCGGCGCCGCACACCTGGACGAACTACTCGGCGACCGCGAGCTCGACGCCTTCGTCATGTTCTCCTCGATCGCCGGGGTGTGGGGCAGCGGCCACCAGGCCGCCTACGCGGCCGGCAACGCCTTCCTCGACGGGCTCGCCGCCCGGCGGAGGGCCCGGGGCCTGGCCGCCACCGCGATCGCCTGGGGCCCGTGGGCCGACGGCGGCATGGTCACCGACGCCGACGAGGAGCACCTGCGCCGCCGCGGCGTCGTCACCCTGCCCGCCGCACTCGCCGTGACCGCGGTCCAGCGCGCCCTGGACTGCGACGACACCGCGGTCGTCGTGGCCGACATCGACTGGGAACGGTTCATCGGACCGTTCACCCTCGGCCGCCCGAGCGCCCTGCTGTCCGAGTTGCCCGAGGTGCGCCGCGCCGGCACCGCCGCACCGGCCGGCGCCGCCACCGGCGCCGCGCCCCTGGCGGCCCGGCTCGCCGGACTGCCGGAGGCCGAGCGCACGGAGAGACTGATCGACCTGGTCCGCGCGCACGTCGCGGCCGTCCTGGGCCACTCCTCGGCGGCGGAGGTCGAGCCCGACCGGGCGTTCAAGGACCTCGGCTTCGACTCCCTGACCGCCGTCGAACTCCGCAACAAGGTGAACACGGCGACCGGTCTCGCGCTGCCGCCCACGCTGGTCTTCGACCACCCCAACGCCACGGCGCTCGCCCGCTTCCTGCAGAGCGAGCTGCTCGGATCGAAGGCCGCCGTGGAGCAGGAGCGGCACGCGGCCGCCGACGACGAGCCCATCGCCATCGTGGCGATGAGCTGCCACCTGCCCGGCGGCGTCGACTCGCCCGAGGCGCTGTGGGACCTGGTGACGTCCGGCGGCGACGCCGTCTCCGCGTTCCCGTCGAACCGCGGCTGGGACGTCGAGGCCCTCTACGACCCCGACCCCGACCGCCCCGGCAAGACGTACGCGCGCGACGGCGGCTTCCTTCATGGCGCCACCGACTTCGACGCCGGCTTCTTCGGGATCTCCCCGCGTGAGGCCCTGGCGATGGACCCGCAGCAGCGCCTGCTGCTGGAGGCCTCGTGGGAGGCCTTCGAGCGGGCCGGCATCGCCCCCGCGCAGCTGCGCGGCAGCCGGACCGGCGTCTTCGTCGGCATGGCCTACCAGGGCTACGGAGCCGATGTGCGCCGCGCGCCGGAAGGCGTCGAAGGACACCGGCTCGTCGGCGGCGCGTCCAGCGTCGTCTCCGGCCGGGTGGCCTACACCTTCGGACTCGAAGGGCCTGCCGTCACGATCGACACGGCGTGCTCGTCGTCCCTGGTCGCCCTGCACCTGGCCATCCAGTCGCTGCGGAGCGGCGAGAGCACGATGGCGCTGGCCGGCGGCGTCACCGTCATGGCCGGCCCGACGGTCTTCGTGGAGTTCAGCCGGCAGCGCGGTCTGTCGCCCGACGGGCGGTGCAAGGCGTTCGGCGCCGGGGCCGACGGCACCGGCTGGGCGGAGGGCGTCGGCGTGGTGCTCGTGGAGCGTCTCTCCGACGCCGTGCGCAACGGCCACGAGGTGCTGGCGGTGGTTCGGGGCAGCGCTGTGAACCAGGACGGTGCGTCCAACGGTCTGACGGCGCCGAACGGTCCCGCGCAGCAGCGGGTGATCCGCCAGGCGCTGGCTTCCGCCGGGCTCGCTCCGGGCGATGTGGATGTCGTCGAGGCGCATGGTACGGGTACGAGGCTGGGTGACCCGATCGAGGCGCAGGCGCTGCTCGCCACGTACGGGCAGGGACGGGACGACCGGCCTTTGTGGCTGGGCTCGTTGAAGTCCAACATCGGTCACGCGCAGGCCGCGGCGGGTGTCGCCGGTGTGATCAAGATGGTGATGGCGATGCGCCACGGAGTGCTTCCGCGGACCCTGCACGCCGATGAGCCGACGCCGCACGTGGACTGGTCGGCCGGTGATGTCCGGTTGCTGACCGAGGCCGTCGACTGGCCCGAGTCGGACCGTCCGCGCCGTGCCGCGATCTCGTCCTTCGGTGTCAGCGGAACCAACGCCCACACCATCATCGAACAGGCCCCCGCCGCCGAGGAGTTGCCTCCCACGCCCGACTCCGGCGCGCTCGTGCCGTGGGTGCTGTCGGGCAAGGGCGAGCGGGCGCTGCGTGCCCAGGCGGCCCGGCTGGTCGGCCACCTCGACGCGAACGACTGCTGGACGGCTTCCGACATCGGCCTCTCCCTGGCCTCCCGCGAGACGTTCGAGGACCGCGCGGTGCTCCTGGCGGAGGGCTCGGACAAGCTCCGGCAAGCCCTCACCGCCCTCGCCGCCGGTCAACCGGCGGCGAACGTGACGCTGGGACGAGCCCGCTCCGAGGGCAAGGTCGGTTTTCTGTTCTCGGGTCAGGGTTCGCAGCGGGTCGGGATGGGGCGTGAGTTGTATGAGGCGTTCCCCGTCTTCGCCGATGCGTACGACGAGGTGTGCGCGCGTCTGGAGGCGCCGGTCGACGTCGATGCCGACACCCTGCACCAGACCGGGTGTGCTCAGCCCGCGTTGTTCGCGGTGGAGGTGGCGTTGTTCCGTCTTCTCGCATCGTGGGGTGTGCGGCCGGATTATGTGGCCGGTCATTCGGTGGGTGAGATCGCGGCGGCGCATGTGGCGGGGGTGTTGTCGCTCGCGGACGCGGCGAGGCTGGTGTCGGCGCGTGCCGCGTTGATGCAGGCACTGCCCACGGGCGGTGCGATGGTCGCTGTGCAGGCGACCGAGTACGAGGTGCTGCCGCATCTGACCGGCGAGGTCGGGATCGCGGCGGTCAACGGCCCGCGGTCGGTGGTGGTCTCCGGTGCCGAGGACACCGTGCTGGAGATCGCCGAGGTCTTCACCAGGCAGGGCCGCAAATCCTCCCGGTTGAAGGTCAGTCATGCGTTCCATTCGCCGTTGATGGATCCGATGCTGGAGGAGTTCGCGCAGGTCGTCGGCGGTCTGACGTTCAGTGAGCCGCGGATTCCGGTGGTCTCGAACCTCACCGGTCGCCTGGCCGAGGTGTACACGCCCGAGTACTGGGTGCGGCACGTGCGTGAGGCGGTGCGTTTCGCCGACGGCATCGAGTCCCTGGCCGAGCTGGGCGTGACCACGTTCGTGGAGATCGGTCCCGGCGGCGTCCTCAGCGCCCTGGCGCAGGGCTGCTTGGACGACATCGTCACCGTCCCCCTACTCCGAGCCGACCACCCCGAGCAGCGGGCACTCCTCACCGCGCTCGCCGAACTGCACGTGCACGGCGTCTCCCCGGACTGGCAGGCCCTCTTCCCCGGCGCTCACCGTGTCACCCTGCCCACCTACGCCTTCCAGCGCGAGCGCTTCTGGCTGGACGGGGACGGCGACGAGGACCTGGCCGTCGCCGGCACCCCGGCCGACGCGGCGGACTCCGGCTTCTGGGACAGCGTCGAGCGCGAGGACGCGGAGTCCCTCGCCGCGACCCTGGGCGTCGCCGCGGACGCCTCGCTGAGCGCGCTCCTGCCCCGGCTGTCCGCGTGGCGCCGTCAGCGCCGCGAGCAGTCCGTGGTCGACGGCTGGCGCTACCGCGTCACGTGGAAGCCGCTCGGCGCGCTCCCTCAGCCCGGCGCGTCCGGGACCTGGCTGCTCGTCGTGGCCGGGGAGAGCGAGTGGACCGCCTCGGTCCGGACCGCGCTCGGCGAGCGCGGCCTGGAACTGGTGACGCTCGTCGCCGGGCCCGGCACCGACCGCGGGACGTTGGCCCATGAGCTGGCCGGCGTCGGCCCGGTGACCGGCGTGCTGTCCCTGCTCGCCGAGGACGAGAGCGCCTCGGCCGGCCTGCCCGGCCTGTCGCACGGCCTCGCAGCGACCCTCTGTCTGGTGCAGGCGCTCGGCGACGCGGGCGTCGACGTCCCGTTGTGGTGCGCCACGCGCGGTGCGGTGGCCACCGGCCGCTCCGACCGCGTGGAGCGCCCCCTGCAGTCGCAGGTGTGGGGCTTCGGCCGGGCGGCGGCGCTGGAACACCCGCAGCGCTGGGGTGGGCTGCTCGACCTTCCGGATCTGCTGGACGTCCGCGCCGCGGCCCGCGTGGCCGCCGTCCTCGGCCAGACGGCCGAGGACCAGGTCGCGGTCCGCTCCTCGGGCCTCTTCGGGCGCCGGCTCGTCCGGGCCGCACCCGCCACCGGCCCCGCCCCGGAGTGGTCGCCGCGCGGCACGGTGCTGATCACCGGTGGCACGGGCGCGCTGGGCGGGCACGTGGCCCGCCGGCTCGCCGGTGCCGGTGCCGAACACCTCGTGCTCACCAGCCGCCGCGGCCCCGCGGCGCCCGGCGCCGCGGAGCTCGTCGCGGAGCTGGAGGAGCTCGGCGCGGCCGCGACCGTGGTGGCCTGTGACGCGGCCGACCGTGACGCCCTGCGGGCGCTGTTGGCCGAGCACCCCGTCAACGCCGTCGTCCACGCCGCCGGCGTCGGCGACCACGTCATGATCGAGGACTCCGACCCGGCCGGGTTCGCCGGCACGGTGGCGGCCAAGGCCGCAGGTGCCACGCACCTGGACGAACTGCTGACCGGTCAGGAGCTCGACGCGTTCGTCATGTTCTCCTCGGGCGCCGGCATCTGGGGCGGCGCCGGTCAGGGCGCCTACGCGGCGGCCAACGCCTACCTGGACGCCCTCGCCGAGTACCGGCGGGCACACGGGCGCACCGCGCTCGCCGTCTCCTGGGGCGGCTGGGCCGAGGGCGGCATGGCCGGCGTCGACGACGGAGAGGAGATGCTGCGCCGCCGTGGCCTGCCGCCCATGCGGCCCGCCCTCGCGGTCTCCGCGCTCCAGCAGGCGCTGGCCGACGGCGAGACCGCCCTCACCGTCGCGGACTTCGAGTGGGAGCGGTTCATCGGCCCGTTCACCGTCATCCGCCCCAGCGCCCTGTTCTCCGATGTGCCCGAGGCACGCCACGCTCTGGAGGCACCGGCCTCCGGCGGTGCCGAAGCCGGCAACGCGCTCGCCGCGAGGCTGATCGGGCTGTCGGCGGGCGAGCAGGACCGCACGCTGGTGGACCTCGTCCGTACGCACGCGGCCGCCGTGCTCGGCCACGACGGTGCCGCGGCGGTGGAGCCCGGCCGGGCGTTCAACGACCTCGGCCTCGACTCGCTCACCGCCGTCGAACTGCGCAACAAGCTCACGGTCGGCACCGGCCTGAAGCTGCCCACCACTCTGGTCTTCGACCACCCCAACGCCACGGCTCTGGCCCGGTTCCTGCGTGCCGAACTGCTCGGTTCGCAGGGCGCCGTGCCGCAGGAGCGGCGCACGGCCGCCGTCGGCGACGAACCCATCGCGATCGTGGCGATGAGCTGCCGCCTTCCCGGTGGCGTCGGCTCGCCCGAGGACCTGTGGCAGCTCGTGACGTCCGGCGGCGACGCGATCTCCGGCTTCCCCGAGGACCGCGGCTGGGACGTCGAGGACCTCTACGACCCCGACCCGGGCACCCCCGGCAAGACCTACGCGCGCGACGGCGGCTTCCTCTACGACGCCGGCGACTTCGACGCCGCGCTGTTCGGGATCTCGCCGCGCGAGGCGCTCGCGATGGACCCGCAGCAGCGCCTGCTGCTGGAGGCCTCGTGGGAGGCCTTCGAGCGGGCCGGCATCGACCCGGCCTCCCTGAAGGGCAGCCGCACCGGCGTGTTCGTCGGCATGTCCTACCAGGGCTACGGCGCGGGCCTTCAGGAGGTCCCGGAAGGTGTCGAGGGCCACCTGCTCACCGGCAGCGCCGCGAGCGTCGTCTCCGGGCGCGTGGCCTACTCGTTCGGCCTGGAGGGCCCGGCCGTCACCGTCGACACGGCGTGCTCGTCGTCGCTGGTCGCCCTGCACCTGGCCATCCAGTCGCTGCGGGGCGGCGAGAGCACGATGGCCGTCGCGGGCGGGGTGAACGTCATGGCCGTACCGGCCGCGTTCGTGGAGTTCAGCCGCCAGCGCGGTCTGTCGCCCGACGGACGGTGCAGGGCGTTCGGCGTCGGCGCCGACGGCACCGGCTGGGCGGAGGGCGTGGGCGTGGTGCTCGTGGAGCGGCTGTCCGACGCCCGCCGCAACGGGCACCAGGTGCTGGCGGTGGTACGGGGCAGCGCCGTGAACCAGGACGGGGCGTCCAACGGGCTGACCGCGCCGAACGGCCCCGCGCAGCAGCGGGTCATCCGCCAGGCCCTGGCCTCCGCCGGGCTCACCGAGGCCGACGTCGACGCGGTGGAGGCACACGGCACGGGCACCGCTCTGGGTGACCCGATCGAGGCGCAGGCGCTGCTCGCCACGTACGGCCAGGAACGCCCGGAGGACCGGCCGCTGTGGCTCGGCTCGCTGAAGTCCAACATCGGTCACGCCCAGGCGGCGTCCGGCGTGGCCGGTGTGATCAAGATGGTGATGGCGATGCGCCACGGCGTGCTTCCGCGGACCCTGCACGCCGATGAGCCGACGCCGCACGTGGACTGGTCGGCGGGCGCGGTGCGGCTGCTGACCGAGGCCGTCGGCTGGCCGGAGACGGACCGTCCGCGCCGTGCCGCGATCTCGTCCTTCGGTGTCAGCGGCACCAACGCCCACACCATCATCGAGCAGGCCCCGCCGGCCGAACCGGCCGCCGTCGCACCAGTCGAGGTCGCCTCGCCGGCCGTACCGTGGGTCCTGTCCGGCAAGTCCGAGGCCGCGCTGCGCGCCCAGGCCGAGCGCCTGCTGTCCCTCACGGCCGACGGCGCCGAACCGCCCCTCACCGACGTCGGCTTCTCGCTGGCCACCACCCGGACCGCCCTGGAGCACCGCGCCGCCGTGGTCGGTGCCGACCACGGCCGGATCGCCGAGGGCCTGCGGGCCCTGGCCTCGGGGGCGCCCGCTCCCGGCGTCGCTCTCGGCCGCGTCGGCGCCGGCCAGGTCGGGTTCCTGTTCTCCGGGCAGGGCTCGCAGCGCATCGGCATGGGGCGGGAACTGTACGAGGCGTTCCCGGTCTTCGCGGAGGCGTACGACGAGGTGTGCGCCCACCTCGACCGGCACCTCGACCGGCCACTGCGGGACGTGGCCTTCTGCGAGAACGGTCACGAGGACGGCGAGGAGCTGAACCGCACCGTCTTCACCCAGCCGGCGCTGTTCGCGCACGAGGTCGCCGTGCACCGCCTGTTCGAATCGTGGGGCGTGCGGCCGGACTTCCTGGCCGGGCACTCCGTGGGCGAGATCGCGGCGGCCCACGTGGCCGGGGCCCTGTCGCTGGAGGACGCGGCCGCACTGGTGACGGCTCGTGCCGCGCTGATGCAGGCCCTGCCCGTCGGCGGGGCGATGATCGCCGTCCAGGCCACCGAGGACGAGGTACTGCCGCAGCTCACCGACGACGCCGACATCGCGGCGGTCAACGGCCCGCGGTCCGTCGTGGTCTCCGGAGCCGAGGACGCAGTGGCCGCCGTCGCGGACCACTTCGCCCGGGAGGGCCGCAAGACCTCCCGGCTCACCGTGAGCCACGCGTTCCACTCGCCGCTGATGGACCCCGTGCTGGCGGACTTCGCCCGCGTCGTCGGCGGTCTGCGCTTCGAGACACCCCGGACACCGGTCGTCTCGAACCTCACCGGTGAGCTCATCGACGCGTACACACCGGACTACTGGGTCCGGCACGCCCGCGAGGCCGTGCGCTTCGCCGACGGCATCCGGACCCTGGCCGGGCTGGGCGTGACCACGTTCGTGGAGACCGGCCCCGGCGCGGTGCTCAGCGCCATGACCCTGGGCTGCCTGGACGGCGCGGTCACCGTTCCCTCCGCACGGTCCGGCAGCCCCGAACCCGAGGCGATCACCGGCGCCCTCGCGCAACTCCACGTGCACGGTGTTCCCGTCGACTGGCAGGCGTTCTTCGCCGGCCGCGGCGCCCGGCGCGCCGACCTGCCCACCTACGCCTTCCAGCACCGGCGGTACTGGCTGGAGACCACCACGCCGACGGCCGCCGCCGTCGCGGGGACCGACGCCGTGGAGGCCGGGTTCTGGGCGACGGTGGAGCGCGAGGACACCCAGTCCCTCGCCGCCACCCTCGACCTGCCCGCCGAGCAGTTGGACGCGGTGCTGCCCCGGCTGTCCGCGTGGCGGCGACAGCAGCGCCAGGAGTCCGCCGTGGAAGGCTGGTCCTACCGCACGGGCTGGAAACCGCTCGGCGGCCTCCGGGCGCACGAACTGCCGGGCGACTGGCTGTTCCTGGTCACCGAGGACACCGAGGACACCGCGAACGCCGAGGCTGTCGAGTGGACCGCCGCCGTCGCCGACGGGCTCGCCGCCCGCGGGGCCCGGCTGGTCCGGGTGGCGGTCGACCCGACCGCCGACCGCGGCGCACTGCTGCGGCAGCTCGGCGACGCCGTTGGGGAGACCACGGTCGACGGGGTGATCTCCCTGCTCGGCACCGACGAGCGTCCCCACACCGGACACCCGGCTCTCTCCGTCGGCATCGCGCTGTCCCTCGCGCTCGTCCAGGCCCTGGGCGACGCCGGCATCGACGCCCCGCTGTGGGCGCTGACCCGGTCCGCCATGTTCACCGGCCGTGCGGACACGGTGCCGAGCGCCACTCAGAACGCCGTCTGGGGCCTCGGCCGGGTCGCCGCGCTGGAGCACGCGCCGCGCTGGGGCGGTCTGATCGACCTCCCGGACACGGTCGACGACCGGGTCGCCGACCGCCTCGCCGCGGTGCTCGGCCAGTCGGTCGAGGAACAGTCGGCCGAGGACCAGATCGCGATCCGCGCCCGCGGCGTGTTCGGCCGCCGGCTGTACCGCACCGCCGCCCGCAGGAACACCCGGGCCGGGCAGCGGTGGTCGCCGCGCGGCACGGTGCTGATCACCGGTGGTACGGGTGCGCTGGGCGGGCACGTGGCCCGCTG
Source organism: Streptomyces sp. NPDC002580 (assembly GCF_042889485.1). Classification (NCBI taxonomy): domain Bacteria; kingdom Bacillati; phylum Actinomycetota; class Actinomycetes; order Kitasatosporales; family Streptomycetaceae; genus Streptomyces; species Streptomyces sp. NPDC002580. The sequence continues at coordinate 77,366 of NZ_JBIAQZ010000018.1, forward strand.
GCTCGCCGGTGCCGGTGCCGAACACCTCGTGCTCACCAGCCGCCGAGGCCCCGCGGCGCCCGGCGCCGCGGAACTCGTCGCGGAGCTGGAGGAGCTCGGTGTCCGGGTCACCGTCGCCGCGTGCGACGTCGCCGACCGTGAGGCGCTCGCCGCGCTGCTCGCCGAGCACCCGGTGAACGCCGTCGTCCACACGGCGGGCGTGGACCACCTGGAGCCGCTGGAGGCCATGACACCGGGCTCCTTCGCCGACGTGCTGTCCGCCAAGGCAGCCGGCGCCCTGCACCTCGACGCGCTCCTCGCCGACCGGGAACTCGACGCCTTCGTCCTCTTCTCCTCCATCGCCGGCGTGTGGGGAAGCGGCCACCAGGCCGCCTACGCGGCGGCCAACGCCCTGCTCGACGGACTCGCCGAACGCCGCCGGGCCCAAGGCCTGCCGGCGACCGCCGTGGCCTGGGGCCCGTGGGCCGGCGGCGGCATGGCCGAAGCCGACGGCGCGGACGAACGACTGCGCCGGCGCGGCCTGACCCCGATGCCCGCCACGCTCGCTGTGGCCGGCCTCCGGCAGGCGCTGGAATCCGGTGAGGCGACCGCCACGGTGGCCGACGTCGACTGGGAGCGGTTCCTGCCCCCGTTCACCCTGGGCCGCCCGAGCGCCCTGCTCGGCGACCTCCCGGAGGCCGACCGGATCCTCACCGCGGGCAGCACCGCCGGCGGGCCCGGCCCGGCCGCCGCCTCCCCCTTGGCCGACCGCCTCACCGGGATGCCCGAGACCGAGCAGCACGCGCTGCTGGTCGACCTCGTCCGCACACACGCGGCGGCCGTCCTCGGTCACAACAGCGCCGGCGAGGTCGAGGCCGACCGGGCCTTCAAGGACCTGGGCTTCGACTCCCTGACCGCCGTCGAACTGCGCAACAAGCTCAACGCCGAGAGCGGGCTCGCACTGCCGCCCACACTGGTCTTCGACCACCCCAACGCCCAGGCACTCGCCCGGCAGCTGCGCACCGAGCTCACCGGCCTCACCGTCGCGGCTTCACCGGAAGCCGCCGCCGCGCCCGCCGAGGACGACGACCCCATCGCGATCGTCGGCATGGCGTGCCGCTACCCGGGCGGGGTGCGTTCCCCCGAGGACCTGTGGCAGTTGGTGGCCGCCGGTGGTGACGCGGTCGGCGGGTTCCCGGCGGACCGGGGCTGGGACGTGGAGGACATCTACGACCCGGACCCGGACGCGTCCGGCAAGACGTACACGCGCCGCGGTGGATTCCTCTACGACGCGGGGGAGTTCGACCCGGGGTTCTTCGGGATCAGCCCGCGTGAGGCCGTGGCGATGGATCCGCAGCAACGGCTGTTGCTGGAGACCACGTGGGAGACGTTCGAGCGCGCCGGCATCGACGCGGAGTCGGTGCGCGGCAGCCGTACCGGAGTCTTCGTCGGCTCCGGATACCAGGACTACGCCGCCCAGGCCTTCCACGCGATCGACGACTCCGAGGGCTTCTTCGGCACGGGCAACTCCGCGAGCATCATGTCCGGCCGTATCGCCTACACCCTCGGCCTGGAAGGACCGGCGGTCACCGTCGACACGGCGTGCTCGTCGTCGCTCGTCGCCCTGCACTGGGCGGTCCAGGCCCTCCGCAACGGCGAGTGCTCCATGGCGCTGGCCGGCGGTGTGATGGTCATGTCCACCCCGCGCGCGTTCGTGGAGTTCAGCCGCCAGCGCGGGCTGGCCCCCGACGGACGGTGCAAGCCGTTCGCCGCCGGGGCCGACGGCACCGGCTGGGCCGAGGGCGTCGGCCTGCTCCTGGTGGAGCGGCTGTCCGACGCCCGCCGCAACGGGCACCAGGTGCTGGCGGTGGTTCGGGGCAGCGCCGTCAACCAGGACGGTGCGTCCAACGGTCTGACCGCGCCGAACGGCCCCGCGCAACAGCGGGTGATCCGCCAGGCACTCACCTCCGCGGGCCTCACCACCGCTGATGTCGACGCGGTGGAGGCGCACGGTACGGGTACGAGGCTGGGCGACCCGATCGAGGCGCAGGCGCTGCTTGCGACCTATGGCCAGGAGCGTGAACGGCCGCTCCTGCTCGGCTCGTTGAAGTCCAACATCGGTCACGCGCAGGCTGCCGCGGGTGTCGCCGGTGTGATCAAGATGGTGATGGCGATGCGCCACGGAGTGCTTCCGCAGACCTTGCACGTGGACGAGCCGACGCCGCACGTGGACTGGTCGGCCGGTGATGTCCGGTTGCTGACCGAGGCCGTCGACTGGCCCGAGTCGGACCGTCCGCGCCGTGCCGCGATCTCGTCCTTCGGTGTCAGCGGAACCAACGCCCACACCATCATCGAACAGGCCCCACCGGCCCCGGCCGAAAAGGCCCCAGCCGTTCCCGCCCCGGCGCTCCTGCCGTGGGTGCTCTCCGCCAGGACCAGCGATGCTCTGCGCGACCAGGCACGACGACTGCTGGACTTCGTGGAGGACGGCACATCACCGGCCGATGTCGGCTTCTCGCTGGCCACCACCCGGAGCACCCTGCGCCACAGGGCGGCCGTCATCGGAGAGAGCTGTGACGACTTCCGCCGCGGACTGGAACGCCTGGCAGCCGGAATGCCGTCGCCCGGAGTCGTCCAGGGCCGACCGGGGGGCAAGGTCGGTTTTCTGTTCTCGGGTCAGGGTTCGCAGCGGGTCGGGATGGGGCGTGAGTTGTATGAGGCGTTCCCCGTCTTCGCCGATGCGTACGACGAGGTGTGTGCGCGTCTGGAGGCGCCGGTCGACGTCGATGCCGAGAGCCTGCACCGAACGGGGTGCGCTCAGCCGGCGTTGTTCGCGGTGGAGGTGGCGCTGTTCCGGTTGCTGGAGGCGTGGGGTGTGCGGCCGGATTACGTGGCCGGTCATTCGGTGGGTGAGATTGCGGCCGCGCATGTGGCCGGGGTGTTGTCGTTGGACGACGCCGTGAGGCTGGTGTCGGCGCGTGCGGCGTTGATGCAGGCGCTGCCCGCGGGCGGGGCGATGGTGGCGGTGCAGGCGGCCGAGGACGAGGTGCTGCCGCACCTGACCGACGGCGTCGGCATCGCGGCGGTCAACGGGCCTCGGTCCGTGGTCGTTTCCGGTGCGGAGGACGAGGTTGCGGCGATTACCGAGGTGTTCGCTGCACGGGGTCGTAGGACGTCCCGTCTGAAGGTCAGTCACGCGTTCCATTCGCCGTTGATGGATCCGATGCTGGAGGAGTTCGCGCAGGTCGTTCGCGGGCTGTCCTACGGTGAGCCGCGGATCCCGGTGGTCTCCAGCCTCACCGGTCGCCTGGCCGAGCCGTACACCCCCGAGTACTGGGTCCGGCACGTGCGCGAGGCGGTCCGCTTCGCCGACGGCATCGAGACTCTGGGCGATCTGGGCGTGACCACGTTCGTCGAGGTCGGCCCCGGCGGCGTCCTCAGTGCCCTGGCACAGGGCTGTGCGGATGGCATCGTCACCGTCCCCGTACTCCGGGCCGACTGCCCCGAGCGGCAGGCCGTCGTGACCACGCTCGCCGAACTGCACACGCACGGCGTGTCCGTGGACTGGAGCTCGTTCTTCGCCGGTGCGCGGAAGACCGACCTGCCGACCTATGCCTTCCAGCACGAGCGGTACTGGGTCGACGCCCCGGAAACCGCTGCCGCCGCCCCGGCGGTGGATCCGGTGGACGCGGAGTTCTGGGAGACCGTCGAGCGCGAGGACCTGCAGTCCCTCGCCGAGACGCTCGACATCGGGGCGGGGGACGCGTTCAGCGACGTGCTGCCGAGGCTGTCGTCGTGGCGGCGGCAGCGCAAGGAGCAGTCCACCGTGGACGGCTGGCGCTACGGCGTCACCTGGAAGGCGATACCCGACCCCTCCCCGGAGGACCCCGCCCGGAACGGCATATGGCTGGTTCCGGTCAGCGCCGTCCAACTCGGCGACGACTGGGTCGCCGCCTGCCTCCGCGCGCTGACCGAGCGGGGCCTGACCCCGCTGCCGGTCCTGGTCGAGCCGGCCACCGGCCGTGAGGACCTGACCGCGCAACTCGCCCGAGCGGTCGGGGACGAGACCGTGGCGGGCGTCCTGTCGCTGCTCGCCGTCGACGGCGAGGCCGCCCCGCAGGCCGCCTCGATGCCCGTCGGCGTCACGCTGTCCGTGCTGCTCGTCCAGGCCCTGGGCGACGCGGGCGTCGGCGCCCCGCTGTGGTGCGCGACCCGGAACGCGGTGGGCGTGAACTCCGTTGACGAGGCGGTGGACCCGTACCAGTCCCTGGTCTGGGGTCTGGGCAGGGTGGCGGCGCTGGAGCACTCGCGGCGCTGGGGCGGTCTCGTCGACCTTCCCGGCACGGTCGACGACCGGGTCGCCGGCCGCCTCGTCGCGGTGCTCGGCCAGTCGGCCGAGGACCAGATCGCGATCCGCGACCACGGGGTGTTCGCACGGCGCCTGTCGCGTCTGCCCGCAGCCCGGAGCGACCGTTCGTGGTCGCCGCGCGGCACGGTGCTGATCACCGGTGGTACGGGTGCGCTGGGCGGGCACGTGGCCCGCTGGCTCGCCGGTGCCGGTGCCGAACACCTCGTGCTCACCGGCCGCCGCGGTCTCGACGCCCCCGGCGCCACCCGCCTCAAGGACGAACTGGAGGGGACGGGCGTGCGCGTGACCGTCGCCGCCTGTGACGTGGCCGACCGCGAAGCGCTGGCGGCGCTGCTCGTCGAGCACCCGGTGAACGCCGTCGTCCACACGGCCGGCACAGCCGAGGCGGGCATGCTCGCCGAGACGAGCCTCGGCGACTTCGTGGCGACGGTCGCCGCGAAGGCCGTGGGGGCCGCGCACCTCCATGAACTGCTCGGCGATCAGGAGCTGGACGCCTTCGTCCTCTTCTCCTCCGTCTCCGGCGTGTGGGGAGGCGGCGGGCAGGCCGCGTATTCGGCCGCGAACGCCTTCCTCGACGGCCTGGCGCAGCACCGGCGGGCCCGGGGCCTCGCCGCGACCGCGATCGCCTGGGGCCCGTGGGGCGAGGGCGGCATGGTCGCCGACGCCGGGGACGAGGAACGGCTGCGACAGCGCGGCCTGACCGTGCTGCGGCCGGACCGGGCTGTCTCCGCGCTGCACGGTGCGCTGAGCGGCGGGGACGGCACGGTCACCGTGGCCGACGTGGACTGGGAGCGGTTCGTCGTCCCGTTCACCGTCGGCAGGCCGAGCGCGCTGCTGAGCGACCTGCCCGAGGTCAGGGACGCCCTCGCGGAGGAGCCCGCCGAGCGGACCGCGGAGCCGTCCGCGCTCAAGGCGAAGCTGTCCACGCTGTCCGAAGGCGAACAGCAACGCCTGCTCGTGGACACGGTGTGCGCGCACGCGGCGGCGGTACTGGGCCACAGCGGATCCGCGGCGGTGGAACCGGACCTGGCGTTCCGGGACCTCGGCTTCGACTCCCTGACCGCGGTGGAGCTGCGCAACCTGCTCACTGACGACACCGGCCTGACCCTGCCCGCGACGCTGGTCTTCGACCACCCGACGCCCGAGGCGATCGCCCGCCACCTGCGGAGCGAACTCACCGGCGGGACGGGCCCGGAGGAGGTGTCGGTCTTCAGCGAGCTCGACCGGCTGGAGTCGGTGATCTCGACGGCCGCCTCGGCCGAGGAGACGGTCCGGTCGGGGGTGCGGAGGCGGCTGCAGGAACTGCTGTCCCTGGTGAATTCCGCCGGAGAGCAAGGCGCGGAATCCGCCGACGCGCAGCGACAGCTCCAGGACGCGACGATCGACGACATCTTCGATCTGATCGATCAAGATCTAGAAATTTCCTAGTTCTTGGCGCTCTACCTTTAACGACAGCCGAGGACGGATGAGGCGGATGAGCAGCAACGAAGACAGGCTTCTCGAGTATCTCAAGCGCGTCACCGGAGACCTTCGTCAGGCCCGGGAGCGCCTTCGCGAGGTCGAGGAGAAGGACCAGGAACCCATCGCGATCGTCGGCATGGCGTGCCGGTATCCGGGCGGGGTGCGTTCGCCCGAGGACCTGTGGCAGTTGGTGGCCGCCGGTGGTGACGCGGTCGGCGGGTTCCCGGCGGACCGGGGCTGGGACGTGGAGGACATCTACGACCCGGACCCGGAGGCGACGGGGAAGACGTACACGCGCCGTGGTGGATTCCTGTACGACGCGGGGGAGTTCGACCCGGGGTTCTTCGGGATCAGCCCGCGTGAGGCCGTGGCGATGGATCCGCAGCAGCGCCTGTTGCTGGAGACCACGTGGGAGGCGTTCGAGCGCGCCGGTATCGACGCGGATTCGGTGCGTGGCAGCCGTACCGGAGTCTTCGTCGGCTCCGGCTACCAGGACTACGTCAACCTCCTGGTCGGGGTGGGCGGCGAGTCCGACGGCCATCTCGGGACCGGCAACTCCGCCAGTGTGATGTCCGGTCGCATCGCCTACACCTTCGGCCTGGAGGGCCCGGCGGTCACCGTCGACACGGCGTGCTCGTCGTCGCTGGTGGCGCTGCACTGGGCGATCCAGGCGCTGCGGGGCGGCGAGTGCTCCATGGCGCTGGCCGGCGGCGTGCAGGTGATGACCACGCCCACCGCGTTCGTGGAGTTCAGCCGCCAGCGCGGGCTGGCCCCCGACGGACGGTGCAAGCCGTTCGGCGCCGGGGCCGACGGCACCGGCTGGGCCGAGGGCGTCGGCCTGCTCCTGGTGGAGCGGCTGTCCGACGCCCGCCGCAACGGGCACCAGGTGCTGGCGGTGGTTCGGGGCAGCGCTGTGAACCAGGACGGTGCGTCCAACGGTCTGACGGCGCCGAACGGCCCCGCGCAGCAGCGGGTGATCCGCCAGGCGTTGGCATCGTCCGGCCTGTCTCCCGCCCAGATCGACGTGGTCGAGGCGCACGGCACGGGCACGACGCTGGGCGATCCCATCGAGGCACAGGCACTGCTCGGCACGTACGGCCGGGAGCGGCCGGAGGACCGGCCGCTGTGGCTGGGCTCGCTCAAGTCCAACATCGGCCACGCGCAGGCGGCCGCGGGCGTCGGCGGCATCATCAAAATGGTCATGGCCATGCGCCACGGCGTGCTTCCGCGGACCTTGCACGTGGACGAGCCGACGCCGCACGTGGACTGGTCGGCGGGCGCGGTACGGCTGCTCACCGAGGCCGTCCAGTGGCCGGAGACCGATCACCCGCGCCGTGCTGCCGTGTCGTCCTTCGGCGTCAGCGGCACCAACGCCCACACGATCATCGAGCAGGCCCCGCCGGCCCAGGACGAGGAGCCCGCGGGGGTTCCCGCCGACGGCCCCCTGGCGTGGGTGCTCTCCGCCAGGAGCGACGCGGCGCTGCGGGCCCAGGCGGCCCGGCTGCTGCCCTTGGTACGGGGCGAGGTCCGGCCCCAGGACGTCGGACTGTCGCTGGCCACGACTCGCGCGGCCATGCGTCACCGGGCCGCGGTCGTGGGGAGGAACCATGAGGAACTGCTCCTCGGGCTGGCGGACCTGGCCGCCGGGACCCCTTCGTCCCGTGTGCTGCCGGGGCGCCCGGCCGGCGGCAGGACCGGCTTCCTCTTCTCCGGGCAGGGATCGCAGCGCATCGGTATGGGGCGCGAACTGTACGCGGCGTTCCCCGCCTTCGCCGCGGCCTACGACGAGGTGTGCGCGCACCTGGACGCCCCCGTCGACGTCGATGCCGAGACGCTTCACCGGACCGGGTGCACCCAGCCCGCCCTCTTCGCGGTCGAGGTGGCCTTGTTCCGGCTCCTCGAATCCTTGGGCGTCCGGCCCGACTTCGTCGCCGGCCACTCCGTGGGCGAGATCGCCGCCGCGCACGTGGCCGGTGCGTTGTCCCTCGGCGACGCGGCGAAACTGGTGTCCGCGCGTGCCGCGCTGATGCAGGCACTGCCCGCGGGCGGCGCGATGGTTGCCGTGCAGGCCACCGAAGAGGAAGTCCTGCCCCACCTCACCGACGGGGTGGGCATCGCCGCGGTCAACGGCCCCTCGTCGGTTGTGGTTTCCGGTGTCGGGACGGCGGTCCTGGCGATCGCCGCGGGCTTCGCCGAGCAGGGCCGTAAGACGTCCCGGCTGAAAGTCGGTCACGCGTTCCACTCGCCGCTGATGGACCCGATGCTGGAGGAGTTCGCCGAGGTCGTCCGTGGCCTGGCCTTCGAGCAGCCGCGGATCCCCGTCGTCTCCAACCTCACGGGTCAGCCTGTCGAGTCCTACACCCCCGAGTACTGGGTCCGGCACGTGCGCGAGACCGTCCGCTTCGCCGACAGCGTCCGCACCCTGCACGACCTGGGCGTGAAGACCTTCATCGAGATCGGTCCGGGCGGTGTGCTGAGCGGCATGGCGCAGGGCTGTGCGGAGGACATCGTCACCGTCCCCGTGCTCCGGGCCGACCGCCCCGAGCGGCAGGCCGTCGTGACGGCGCTGGCCCATCTGCACACGCACGGCGTGTCCGTGGACTGGAGCTCGTTCTTCGCCGGTGCGCGGAAGACCGACCTGCCGACCTATGCCTTCCAGCACGAGCGGTACTGGGTCGACGCCCCGGAAACCGCTGCCGCCGCCCCGGCGGTGGATCCGGTGGACGCGGAGTTCTGGGAGACCGTCGAGCGCGAGGACCTGCAGTCCCTCGCCGAGACGCTCGACATCGGGGCGGGGGACGCGTTCAGCGACGTGCTGCCGAGGCTGTCGTCGTGGCGGCGGCAGCGCAAGGAACAGTCCACCGTGGACGGCCGGCGCTACCGCGAGTCGTGGAAGCGCCTGGGCGAGCCCGCTCCGGCCGGCATCGGCGGAACCTGGCTGTTCGCCGTGCCGGAGGAGGAGAACGAGCAGACCGCCGCGGTCCGCACCGCGTTCACCGCCCGCGGCGCCACTCTGAAGACGCTGGCCGTCGGCGCTGCGAGCGACCGCGCCGGTCTGGCCGGGGAACTGGCCGGGATCGGACCGGTCGACGGCGTGCTGTCCCTGCTCGTCACCGGCGACCCCGTGCTGCCCACTCTGCTGCTCGTCCAGGCCCTGGGCGACGCGGGCGTCGACGCCCCGCTGTGGTGCCTCACCTCGGGTGCGGTGGCCGTGAGCGGCTCCGACGCCGTACGCGACGCCCGGCACGCCCAGGTCTGGGGCCTGGGCCGCACCGTCGCCCTGGAGCTGCCCCGGCGCTGGGGCGGCCTGATCGACCTGCCGGAGTCCGTCGACGACCAGGCCGCCGCACGCCTGGCCGACGTGCTGGGACAGGCGCTGACGGGCCGGTGGGAGGAGGACCAGCTCGCCGTTCGTGCCTCCGGCGTCTTCGCCCGGCGGCTCGCCCACGCACCGGCACGGGAGGCCACCCGCCGCTGGCAGCCCCGCGGCACCGTCCTCATCACCGGTGGTACGGGTGCGCTGGGCGGCCATGTCGCCCGCTGGCTGGCGCGCGGCGGCGCCGAACACCTCGTCCTCACCAGCCGTCGAGGCGCGGACGCCCCGGGCGCCGCCGCCCTGCGGGACGAACTGGAAGCCCTCGGTGCCCGCGTCACGCTCGCCGCCTGCGACGTGGCCGACCGCGACGCCGTGGCGGCCCTGCTCGCCGAGCACGCCTTCACCGCCGTCGTGCACGCCGCGGGGGTCGCCGACGCCGGCACGGTGGACGCCACCACCCCGGCCGGCTTCGCCGCCGCGCTCGCAGCCAAGGCCGGCGGCGCGGCGCACCTGGACGAACTGCTGGGCGACCAGGAGCTCGACGCCTTCGTCCTCTTCTCCTCCGTCTCCGGCGTCTGGGGCAGCGGCGGCCAGGCCGCCTACGCCGCCGGCAACGCCTTCCTGGACGGTCTCGCCCGGCGGCGCCGCGACCGCGGACTCACCGCGACCGCCGTCTCCTGGGGCCCCTGGGCCGACGGCGGCATGGTCGAGGACGGCGACGACGAGGAGCGGCTGCGCCGCCGCGGCCTTCGCGCGATGACCCCCGCATCGGCGATCACCGCCCTGCAGCACGCGCTCGACCGCGACGAGACCCTGCTGACCGTGGCCGACGTGGACTGGCCGCGCTTCATCGTGTCCTTCACCCTCGGCCGGCCCAGCCCGCTGCTCGGCGACCTCCCCGAGGTGCGCGCGACCCTCACGGAGGACGCCCCCGAAGCGGGCCGCGGCTCCGGGGCGCTCGCCGAGAGCCTGGCCGGGCTGTCGCACGAGGACCGCGCACGGGCCCTCGTGGACCTCGTGCGCACGCACGCCGCCGCCGTCCTCGGCCACCGCGGAGCGGGCGCCGTCGAGACCGACCGGCCCTTCCGGGACCTCGGCTTCGACTCCCTGACCGCGGTGGAACTCCGCAACCGCGTCAACGAGGCCACCGGCCTCGCCCTGCCCACGACGCTGGTCTTCGACCACCCCACGGCCGCGGACCTCGCCGCCCACCTGCTCACCGAACTCACCGGCGGCCAGGACGCGGTGGCCACGGTCGCCGCGACCGCCGCGGTGCCGGCCGAGCCGATCGCCATCATCGGCATGGCCTGCCGCTACCCAGGCGGCGTGCGCTCACCCGAGGACCTGTGGGAGCTGGTCGCCTCCGGCCGCGACGCGATCTCCCGCTTCCCCGGCAACCGCGGCTGGGACGTCGAACGGCTCTACCACCCGGACCCCGATCACCCCGGCACCACGTACACCACCCAGGGCGGATTCCTGCACGACGCGGACGAGTTCGACCCCGCGGTCTTCGGAATCAGCCCGCGTGAGGCCGTCGCCATGGACCCGCAGCAGCGCCTGCTGCTGGAGACCACCTGGGAGGCCTTCGAGCGCGCCGGGATCGCCCCCCACGCGATGCGCTCCACCGCCACGGGCGTCTTCGTCGGCTCCGGCTACCAGGACTACACCGGCCGCCCGCTCAAGGTGCCCGACGGCGTCGAGGGCTACCTCCCCAGCGGCAACGCGGCCAGCGTGATCTCCGGCCGGCTCTCCTACACCTTCGGCCTGCAGGGCCCGTCGGTCACCGTCGACACCGCCTGCTCGTCCTCGCTGACCGCCCTCCACCTCGCCGTGCAGGCGCTGCGGGGCGGCGAGTGCTCCATGGCACTGGCCGGCGGAGTGATGGTGATGGCCGGACCGTCCGCGTTCACGATGTCCAGCCGGCAGCGCGCGCTGTCCGCCGACGGCCGCTGCAAGGCGTTCTCCTCGTCCGCCGACGGCACCGGCTTCGCCGAGGGCGTGGGCCTGATCCTGGTGGAGCGCCTGTCCGACGCCCGCCGCAACGGGCACGAGGTCCTCGCCGTCGTGCGGGGCAGCGCGGTCAACCAGGACGGCGCCTCCAACGGCCTGACCGCGCCCAGCGGCAAGGCCCAGCAGCAGGTCATCCGGCAGGCGCTGGCCAATGCCCGGCTCGCCGCGGACGAGGTGGACGCCGTGGAGGCCCATGGCACCGGGACCCGGCTCGGCGACCCGATCGAGGCACAGGCGCTGCTGGCCACGTACGGCGAGGAGCGTTCCGGGGACCGGCCGCTGTGGCTCGGTTCGCTGAAGTCCAACATCGGCCACACGCAGGCGGCCGCGGGCGTCGGCGGTGTCATCAAGATGGTGATGGCCATCCGCAGCGGCGTCCTGCCGCGGACGCTGCACGTCGATGAGCCGACCCCGGACGTCGACTGGTCCAGGGGGAACGTGCGCCTGCTCACCGAGCAGACCGCCTGGCCCGACCGGGACAGGCCACGGCGTGCGGCCGTCTCCTCGTTCGGGATGAGCGGCACCAACGTGCACACCATCATCGAGCAGGCCCCGCGGATCGCGCCCGCCACCGAGGGCGAACAGACCCCCGCGGCGCAGGACGCGACCGCCGCCCGACCCCTGGACGTGCTCCCGTGGGCGCTGTCCGCGAAGACCGCCCGGTCCCTGCGCGAGCAGGCCCGCCGGCTCCTGAACCACCTCGACCGTGCCGAAGGGCTCTCGCTGCCCGACGTCGGCCGCGCCCTCGTCACCACGCGGACGCCGCTGGAGCAGCGGGCCGTGGTCGTCGGCCGCAACCGGCACGAGCTGCGGGCCGGGCTCGTGGCGCTCGCCGACGGTGAACCCGCGGACACCGTGGTCCAGGGCACCGCCGAGGCCTCCGGCAAGGTCGCCTTCGTCTTCCCCGGCCACGGCTCGCAGTGGACCGGGATGGCCCGCGAACTGCTGGACACCGCCCCGGTCTTCGCCGAGCGGGCGAAGGCCTGCGCCGAGGCGTTCGCCCCCTACCTCGACTGGCCGCTGCTCGACGTCCTGCGCGCCGAGCCCGACGCGCCTGACGTGGCCGAGGTGGAGGTCGCCCAGCCCGCGCTGTTCACCGTCATGGTGTCGCTGGCCGCCCTGTGGCGCTCCTACGGTGTGACGCCCGCCGCCGTCGTCGGCCACTCGCAGGGCGAGGTCGCCGCCGCGTACGTCGCGGGCGCGCTGACCCTGGACGACGCGGCCCGGATCGTGGCCCTGCGCAGCCGCTCGCTGACCAAGCTCATCGGCAAGGGCGCCATGCTCGCGGTCGCCATGCCCGCCGACCGCGTGCGCGCGAGGCTGGAGAAGTACGGGGACCGGCTGTCGGTCGCCGCCGTGAATGGGCCCGCCGCCCTGACCGTCTCCGGAGAGCCCGACGCGGTCGACGAACTCCTGGCGGAACTCGAAGCCGAGGGCGTGCGCGTGCGCAGGGTCCGCGGCGCCACCGGCGCCGGGCACTCCGCCCAGGTCGAGAGCCTGCGCCCCGAACTGCTCAAGCTGCTCGCCCCGGTCGCGCCGCGCGCGGCGGACATCCCCTTCTACTCCACGGTGACCGCCACCGTGCTGGACACCACCACCCTGGACGCCGAGTACTGGTACCGCAACGCGCGGCACACGGTGGAGTTCGAGCGGACCGTACGGTCGCTGCTGACGGACGGGCACGGGGTGTTCGTCGAGTGCAGCGCGCACCCGCTGCTGGCCGGCTCGGTGCAGGAGACCGCGGAGGAGGCCGGTGCCGACGTCGTGACCGGCGCCTCGCTGCGCAGGGACCAGGGCGGCATGGACCGCTTCCTGCGCTCCGTGTCCGAACTGCAGGTGAGCGGCGTGCACGTCGACTTGACGGTTCCCTTCGCCGGGCGTCCGGTACGGCGCGTGGACCTGCCGACGTACGCGTTCCAACGGCAGAGGTACTGGCTGGAGAGCGCCGACCCGGTGCCAGCGGGCACCGATCCGGTCGAGGCCGGGTTCTGGGAGCTGGTGGAGAACACGGACCTGTCCGGGCTCGCCGATGAACTCGGGGCGGATGACGCCGACCTCGTCGGCCCGGCGCTGCCGGTGCTGTCCGCGTGGCGTCGGCGCAGTCGCGAGAAGTCCACCCTGGACGGCTGGCGCTACCGAGTCTCCTTCCGGCGGCTGACCGACCACCCGGCCCCCGGCCTGGACGGCCTGTGGCTCGCCGTCTTCCCCGCCGGAATGGCGGACGAGCAGTGGGCGCCCTGCGTCGTCGGCGTGCTCGGCGCCCACGGCGCCAAGGTGCGGGTCGTCGAACTCCCCGTCGACTGCGACCGGTCGCAGGCCGCGGAACGGCTCACCGAGGAACTCGGCGGCGAACAGCCCGCCGGTGTCCTGTCGATGCTCGGCCTCGCCCCCGGCCGCCACCCCGCCCACCCCACGTTGTCCGCGAGCCTCGCCGCGACCGTCACCCTGGTGCAGGCGCTGGGCGACGCGGACGTCCAGGCACCGCTGTGGTGTGCGACCCGCGGAGCCGTGTCCACCGGAGCCACCGACCCGCTGCGCGACGCCGGCCAGGCACAGCTCTGGGGCCTGGGCGTCGTCGCCGCACTGGAACTGCCCCGGCGCTGGGGCGGTCTCGTCGACCTGCCCGAGAAGCTGGACGAGCACGCGCTGCGCCGACTGGCCGGGGCGCTGGCCCGGCACGATGAGGATCAGCTCGCCGTACGGGCCGACGGCGTGTACGGCAGGCGCCTGGTCCGGGCGCGGCCCGCCGACGTGGAGCCCGCGACACCGTGGCAGCCGCGCGGCACCGTCCTGGTCACCGGCGGAACCGGTGGCGTGGGCCGGCACCTCGCCCGTTGGCTGGCCGGTGCGGGCGCGCAGCACCTGGTGCTCACCAGCAGGAGCGGGCCCGACGCCCCCGGTGCACGGGAGTTGCACGCGGAGCTGACCGCCCTGGGCGCCGAAGTGACCATCGTCGCCTGCGACATCGCCGACCGTGACGCGGTCGCCCGGCTGCTCGCCGGCATCGAGTCCCGGCACCCGCTCACCGCGGTGCTGCACGCCGCCGGCACGGCACGGTCGTCCCCGCTGGCCGACGCCGGTCTCGACGAGTTCACCGAAGCCGCGGCCGCCAAGGTCACCGGCGCCATCCACCTCGACGAGTTGCTCGACGGCCGTGAGCTGGACGCGTTCGTCCTCTTCGCCTCCGGTGCCGGCGTCTGGGGCAGCGGCGGGCAGGCCTCCTACGCCGCCGCCAACGCCTTCCTCGACGCCCTGGCACTGCGGCGGCGGGCCCGCGGTCTGACCGCGACCTCGGTCGCCTGGGGCGGCTGGGCGGGCGGCGGCATGGTCGACGACGCGGTCCAGGAGCGCGGCGAGCGGCGGGGCCTGGGCCTCATGGCCCCCTACCTCGCGATCACCGCCCTGCGCCAGGCCGTCGAGCACGACGAGGCGGCCCTCACCGTCGCCCCGATCGACTGGGAGAAGTTCCTGCCCGCCTTCACCGTCGGACGGCCCAGCCCGCTGCTGGCCGACCTGCCCGACGTACAGCGGCTCCTGGAGGCCGAGCAGACCGCCGGCGAGGAGACCGGCGCCGAAGCGGCGCTGGCGACCGAGCTCGCCGCACTCGCCCCGGCCGAGCAGGAGGAGCGGCTGCTGGAGCACATCCGCGCCCAGAGCGCCGTGGTCCTCGGCCACGCGTCGGCCGAGGACGTGCCGCCCACCGCGCACTTCCTGGAGCTCGGCTTCGACTCGCTCACCGCGATCGACCTGCGGCGGCGCCTGTCGGCGGCGACCGGTGTCCGCCTGCCCGCCGGACTGGCCTTCGACCATCCCACGCCCGCCAGGCTCGCCAGGCACCTGTTGACGCGGCTCCGGGGCGCCGGCCACGGCACGGCGGAGGAGCGGCCCGCCGACATGCTGGTGCAGCTCTACCGGCACGCGAGCGAGAACGGGACGGCCGCCGAGGCCATGGGGATGCTGATGGAGGCGGCCCGCTTCCGGCCCTCGTTCCAGCGGCCCGAGGAACTGGACCGGCGGCCCGCCCCGGTACGGCTGTCGCAAGGCGACCGTCCCCTCGCGCTGATGTGCTTGTCGCCGTACGTCGTACCGGCCGGGGCGCACCAGTACGCGCGGTTCGCCGCCCCCTTCCGCGACCGGCTGGACGTGTGGGCACTGGTCAACCCCGGCTACGAGGAGGGCGAGCCGGTCCCGTCCGATCCGGATGCCGTGCTCCGCCTGCACGCGCAGACCGTACGGGAGTGCGCCGGCGGAAAGCCGGTCGTCCTGCTCGGCTACTCCTCGGGCGGCTGGATCGCCCACGGCGTGGCGGCACACCTGGAGGCCATGGGCGAGCGGCCCGCGGCCGTGGTCATGGTCGACAGCTTCAGCCGCGAGGCCCCCTTCGACCACCAGGTGCTCAACGCGATGGCCCAGGCGCAGTCGCAGCGCCTGGACTTCATGAGGTCCGGCGGCGAGCAGCTCACCGCGATGGGCCGCTACATGTGCCTGTTCGACGGCTGGGCCGCGCCGCGGATCGCCGCGCCGACCCTGCTCGTACGGGCGAGCGAGCCCATGCTGGCCGACGCCGCGGACGGCGACGGGCGCGCGGCACCGCCCGAGCACGTGGACACGATCGTCGAAGTGACCGGAAACCACTACTCGATGCTGGAGGACCACGCCGGCAGCACCGCGGCGGCGGTGGATTCCTGGCTGGCGGACGTCGTCACCGATCCGTCCGGCCCTGCCGCGCCTTCTGACGCAACGACCGCATGACCGGCCCGCGACCACCGCGGGCACCCCGGACCCGGACAGAGCAGATGTGGGAGAGAAACCATGACGAAGCCTCTCTACGAGATAGGCGAGACCCCGCCCCTCGGTGAGGTCCCGCGGCAGATGTACGCGTCGGTGATCCGCCAGAACCGCTTCGGAGAGCCCAAGCAGGCGTTCCGCACCGAGGTCGTCGACACCCCCCAGGTGGGCCGGGGCCAGGTGCTGGTCTACGTGATGGCCGCCGGCATCAACTACAACAATGTGTGGTCCTCGCTGGGCGAGCCGGTCGACGTCATCGGCATGCGACAGCGCCAGGGCCAGCCCGAGGACTTCCACATCGGAGGCTCGGAGGCCTCCGGCGTGGTGTGGGCCGTCGGCGAAGGCGTCCGCAACGTCGAGGTGGGTGACCACGTGCTGCTCACCAGCGGCCAGTGGGACGAGGCCGCCGCGGACATCCGGCTGGGCACGGACCCTCTGGTCTCGGAGAGCATCAAGGCCTGGGGATACGAGACCAACTACGGTTCCTTCGCGCAGTTCTGCCGCGTCGACGAGTACCAGTGCCATCCCAAGCCCGCCCATCTGTCGTGGGAGGAGTCGGCGGCCTTCCTGCTCACAGGGCCCACCGCCTACCGGCAGCTGTTCGGCTGGCAGGGCAACACGGTCCGCCCCGGCGACCCCGTGCTGATCTGGGGCGGTGCGGGCGGCCTCGGCTCGATGGCCATCCAGCTCGTCAGGCTGGCCGGCGGCATCCCGATCGCCGTGGTCTCCAGCGAGGACCGCTCCGAGTACTGCCGCCGCCTCGGAGCGGTGGGCACCATCGACCGCCGTGACTTCGATCATTGGGGCCGGCTGCCCGATGCCGGGGACGCCGAGGCGTCGGCGCGGTTCCTGCGCGGCGCTCGCGGGGTCGGCAAGAAGGTCTGGGAGATCCTCGGCGAGCGCAGGTCCCCGCGCATCGTGCTGGAGCACAGCGGCCAGGACACCCTGCCGACCTCGATGTACCTGTGCGACAACGCCGGCATGGTGGTGATCTGCGGTGGCACCTCCGGCTACAACGGCGACGTCGACCTGCGCCATCTGTGGATGCGCTCCAAGCGCCTCCAGGGCTCGCACTACGCCGACACCCGCCAGTGCCGCGAGGTCATCAGCCTCGTCGGCGCCGGCATGCTCGACCCCTGTCTGTCCGTCTGCGAAGGCCTCCAGGACATCGGGCGCATGCACCAGATGATGCACGACAACGTGCACCCCTCCGGGAACATGGCCGTCCTCGTGAACGCGCCCCGGCGCGGCGAGATCGCGCTCGAACTCGCCGCCGCCTGACCGTCCCGCCGTACGAACCCCCTTTCCACCAGCGCAAGGAGAGTCATGCCCGAGCCCACCGTCGACGTGCCCGCCGTCCCCAAGGCCCGCAGCTGTCCGTTCCTGCCGCCGGACGGCATCGCCGACATCCGGGCGGCCGCCCCGGTGACCCGGGCCACCTTCACCAGCGGCGACGAGGCGTGGCTGGTGACCGGTTACGAGGAGGTGCGCGCCCTGTTACGCGACCCCTCGTTCAGTGTCCAGGTGCCCCACGCACTGCACACCCAGGACGGCGTCGTCACCCAGAAGCCCGGCCGCGGCAGCCTGCTGTGGCAGGACGAGCCGGAGCACACCTCGGACCGCAAGCTGCTCGCCAAGGAGTTCACCGTCCGGCGCATGCAGGCGCTCCGGCCGAACATCCAGCGCATCGTCGACGAGCACCTCGATGCCATCGAGGCGCAGGGCGGCCCGGTCGATCTGGTGAGGACCTTCGCCGATCCGGTGCCGTCCATGGTGATCTCCGACCTGTTCGGTGTCCCGGTCGAGCGCCGGGCGGAGTTCCAGGACATCGCCGAGGCGATGATGCGGGTCGACCAGGACGCCGCCGCCACCGAGGCCGCCGGCATGCGCCTGGGCGGGCTGCTCCACCAGCTCGTCCAGGAGCGCCGGGCCGACCCCGGGGACGACCTGATCTCGGCGCTGATCACCACAGAGGACCCCGATGGCGTCGTCGACGACATGTTCCTCATGAACGCGGCCGGCACCCTGCTGATAGCGGCCCACGACACCACCGCCTGCATGATCGGCCTCGGCGCGGCGCTGTTGCTCGACCGCCCCGACCAGCTGGCCCTGCTTCGCGAGGACCCGTCGCTGGTCGCCAACGCGGTCGAGGAACTGCTGCGCTACCTCACCATCGGCCAGTTCGGCGGCGAACGCGTCGCCACCCGGGACGTCGAGCTCGGTGGCGTGCGCATCGCCGAGGGCGAGCAGGTCGTCGCGCACGTCCTCGCCGCCGACTTCGACCCCGCCTTCGTGGAGGAGCCGGAGCGGTTCGACATCACCCGCCGCCCCGCCCCGCATCTGGCCTTCGGCTTCGGCGCACACCAGTGCATCGGCCAGCAACTCGCCCGGATCGAGCTGCAGATCGTCTTCGAGACCCTGCTCCGCCGTTTCCCGACCCTGCGCCTGGCCAAGCCCGTCGAGGAACTCCGCTTCCGCACCGACATGGTCTTCTACGGAGTGCACGAGCTGCCCGTCACCTGGTGACCTGCGCACCCACGGTCCGCTCCCGCGGGTGATCGGCGCACGCGTCCGGGTGCGCCGATCACGCCCCGCGTCGCCGCCTCGCGCCGCGGGCGGCCGAGGCCGCCGGCGGCCGACCCGCTTCGGGGCACACTGCCGCCGGACGGCGGGATTTCACATGCCGGTCTCCGTGCCGCCGTGACCTCCCTGCCCCTGCCGCGGCCCTCGCGCCGACGGCCCCGAAGCCGCCTGCCGCACGGCACGGCCCGACGAGGCGGCGGTCGTGTCCCCGGGTGGTCCGGCGCGCGGTGCCGTTCACCGAGGCCGCCGTCATCGAGCGCGGCGATGGTTCGTCCCTCCGTGCCCCGGCACGCGTCCGGCGTCCGGTCGGCCACCGGGCACTCCGACGGCCGGACGACCATGGCCGCGCCCGTGTCAGCGACCCGCGGCCCACTCGCCAGCGAAGGGGCCGGAGCCTGTCGGCCGGGTGCCGACCGGACCGCGCACGGCCTCGCCGACGGACCGGAACCCGTGTCCAACAACCCATCACGCACCGATGGACCACCGCACCGCCGATCGTTCGAAAGGCACGACATGACCGAGACCGAAAACCGCCGTACCGGGCCGCAGGCCCCGACCTTCCCGCAGGACCGGACCTGCCCGTACCAGCCGCCGACGGCCTACGCGCAATGGCGGGGCGAGAACCCGCTGACACGAGTCACACTGTTCGACGGCCGGCCGGCGTGGCTGATCACCGGGCATGCCGAGGGACGGGCCCTGCTCGTCGATCCCCGGCTGTCCTCCGACTGGGGGCACCCGGAGTTCCCCGTCGTCGTCCGGCGCACCGAGGGCCGCGGCGGGCTCGCCTTCCCGCTGATCGGCGTCGACGACCCCCTGCACGCCCGTCAGCGGCGCATGCTGATCCCCAGCTTCGGCGTCAAGCGCATGAACGCCATCCGTCCCAGGCTTCAGAGCCTCGTCGACCGGCTTCTGGACGACATGCTGGCGAAGGGGCCGGTCGTGGACCTGGTGTCGGCCTTCGCCCTGCCGGTGCCCTCCATGGCGATCTGCGAGCTCCTCGGCGTCCCGTACGGCGACCATGACTTCTTCGAGGAGTGCTCCCGCGACTTCGTGGGCGCCGCGACATCGGCGGAGGCCGACGCGGCCTTCGGCCGGCTGTACACGTATCTGCACGGCCTGGTCGGGAAGAAGCAGGCCGAGCCCGGGGACGGACTGCTGGACGAGCTGATCGCACGCCAGTTGGAGGAGGGCGCGCTGGACCACGACGAGGTGGTCATGATCGCGCTGGTCCTGCTGGTGGCCGGCCACGAGACCACCGTCAACGCGATCGCCCTCGGTGCCCTCACGCTCATCCAGCACCCCGAGCAGACCGATGTGCTGCTGCGCGACCCCGGTGCGCTCCCGGGAGTGGTCGAGGAGCTGCTGCGGTTCACCTCCGTCTCCGACTACTTGGTCCGGATGGCGAAGGAAGACATCGATGTCGGCGGCGAGACCGTCAGGGCCGGGGACGCGGTGCTGGTCTCCATCACACTGATGAACCGGGACCCGAAGGCGTACGAGAACCCCGGCGTCTTCGACGCCCGGCGCACCGCACGCCACCACGTCGGCTTCGGCCACGGCATCCATCAGTGCCTGGGGCAGAACCTCGCCCGCGCCGAACTCGAGATCGCCCTCGGCGCGCTCTTCGCCCGCATCCCGGGCCTGCGGCTGGCCGTACCCCTGGACGAGGTGCCCATCAAGGCCGGCCACGACGCCCAGGGCCCGATCGAGCTCCCGGTGACCTGGTGAGGGGCCGGGCGGAAGGAACGGAAGGAAGCGGGACCGGCCACACCACGCGCATCACCGTCGACCGCGACCGGTGCATCGGCTCCGGCCAGTGCGTCATGACCGCACCCGGCGTCTTCACCCAGGACGACGACGCGCTGGTCGCCCTGGTCCCGGGACATGAGGACGCGGCGGCGGACCCGCGGGTGCGCGACGTCCCCATGGCCTGTCCGGTACAGGCGATCACGATCCACGAGGACTGAGCCGCATCGGCCGTGAGGCCCGGGGTCCGCGACCGTGCGAGTGGTGGCTCTCCGGGAGCCGAGTGGTCAGGGCCACCGCTCGCTGAATCCCGCAGCGGCGCGTCACGGGGCCACGGAACCGGATGAGTCGGCCGGCGAGGCAGAGCATGGACCCATCACGCTCGTCGGCCGGAGCCGGGCCCGTGCCGTCCCGGGCCCCGTCCCGTGAGCGCGTCGTCGGCACCGTGGCTCAGCAGTTCGTGGAGCAGCGGGGTCGCGGGCAGGGCCGGGTGGAGGTACACGCGCTCGCGGCGTTGTTCGACGGCGGCCAGCAGCTTCCGGAAGGTGGTCCTCGCCTCCTCGGTCCGCCCGCCGTGATGTTGCGCCTGGCCCAGCAGGCCCAGGTGGAGCGGGTGGCGTAAGTAGGTCCTGGACCGGCCCAGTTCAGCGAGTGAGGTGTGGATGAGGGTGAGGCCGTCGTCGTGATGTCCTGTGTGCGCCAGGCCCCACCCTCTGACGACGCCCAGCATCGCCTTCCAGTAGAGCAGTCCGTGTTCGCCCGCGACGCGGATGCCCTCGTCGCTCGAGGCGAGTGCGGTGCGGGTGTCGCCCTCCCAAGCCGCGACGACCCCGTCCACGTACAGTGCGAAGGAGCGGTCGGACGGCCTGCTCTCGTACTCGGTGAGGCTCAACAGCTCGCGTCGGCGCGTGCCGGCGGTCCGCCGGTGTCCAAGGAGCCAGTGGGTGAAGGTGTCGTAGGAGCGGCAGGAGACGCGTGGGTCGTGCTGGAAGGTTCGCGCCAGCGCCTGGTTCTCGTTGGCGAAACGATCCGCTATGCCGACGCCGCGCTCCAGTTCGGCGAGTGCCTGCGGGAGCATCCCGCGCACATGCAGCACGATGCCTTCGCCGTACGCCGCACCGAGCGCCGCCACGGGCTCCCAGGTCTGCCGCGAGATCTTCCGCAGCAGGCCGGAGAACTGCCGTGAGGCGTCGTAGCGGCCGGTGACCATGTACGCCGTGCACAGCGCCCAGAGCACCGACGGGTCCTCGGGGGCATGAGCGGCCGTGCTGAGGGCGCGACCGCGCGTCAGTGCCGTCTCGGCCTCGGGGTGGCCGTAGCCGCGAGTGGTGGCGAGTACCTGGCCGAGCTGGATGTGCAGGTCCTGTTCCAGCCTCCCTGTGGCGGGATCGTCCTGCGGCAGGAAGCCGACCAGGTGCACGGCGCGGCGCAGCCAGATCTCCACCTGCTCGTACGCCATGGACTGCTCGGCGTGTTCTGCGGCGAGCAGCAGCCGGGGCAGCACCTCGGCGGCGGGCAGCGCACTCTTGGCGTGCCAGCTGTGATGCGCCACCCGCTCGACCTCCTCGTCCCCCACCTGCCCGCTCCTGCGCGCGCACAGCGCGTCGGCGACCCTGGCGTGCAGACGGTGGCGGTCCTCACGGGGGAGCTCGTCGACGAGCGTCTCCTGGACCAGGGCGTGAGCGAAGTGCAGCCGCCCCGGATGGTGCGGGTCCTCCCCGAGCAGGCCGGCACGGATGGCCGACTCCAGACCTACGACGACCGGTTCGTCGTGCGTGGCGGTCCGGTGCAACAGGTCGGTGTCCACCTCGGCGCCGATGACGGCGCACAGGTGAAGCACCCGCAGGACCGGCTCGGGCAGCGCGGCGAACCGCTGGTGCAGTGCCTCGCGTACTCCGGTGGGAATGTGAGCCAGGAGCGTGTCGACCGCATCCGGACGACGGAGATTGCGCGCGTCGTCCACGAGGGAGAGAAGCTGGATCACCGAGTACGGGTTGCCTTCGCTGCGCCGGTGCAGCACCTCGACGACCTTCGGGTCCACACCAGGTCCTGCGTGTGCCTCGACGAGGGCACCGACGGCCTGCAGGGAGAGCCCGCCGAGCCGCAGCGTCTCGGTCCTGGGGCCGCGCAGCACCTCGGAGACCATCCGGCGCAGCGTCGCGTCCGACTCGGCCTCGAACGCCCGCGCCGTGAGCACGATACTGATCGGATGGCCCTGGCAGCGGGTGCTCAGCAGCCTGAGCAGGTCGAGGGATGCGGTGTCCGCCCATTGCAGATCTTCGAGGAGCAGGACGAGCGGGTGTTGCCCGGCGAGGGCGAGCAGCACCTCGCAGACCGCGTCATGGGCGAGGAAGCGGGCCTGGCACCAGTCGGAGGCCCATCCCGGGCCTCCGGTCCGGGCCGCCGACCGCTCGGGCATCAGCGGGGCGAGCAGGGCGCCGAACGGTTCCGTCGCCTTGCGAAAGGCATCCGGCCGGGTCGCGGACAGCCGCCGCAGGATCTGCGTCCACAGCCAGTAGGCGGGCACGCCCTCGCCGGGGAAGCAGTGGCTCCAGAGCATCTCCAGCCTGGAGCCGTTCTCGTGCGCGTCCATGCTCTCCAGACGTACCGCGAGTTCGAGCAGCAGGCGGGTCTTTCCGACTCCTGGGGGGCCGAGGACACCGGCCACATGGCCGTGGCCCACCACCGCGCTCGCGGCGGCGGTCGTCAGGCGGTCGAGCTCCTGGCCACGGCCGGTGAACGGCGAGGGGGCAGGCGCCCACCCCGACTCGAACTCCGGGGACTCCCCGGCTTCCCGGGCGGCAGCCGGCTCGTGCTCCGGTCCGAGTACGGGCCGCGACCGGGACGACCCGGTCCGCGTGCCGACGGCATCCGCACGCGGGCCCGGCGGCACATCGGTTCGCGTCCTCGGGCGCGCGTCGGTCCCCGCGGTCCCCTCGCGTTCGACGGCCGTGCCGGACTCGTCCGTCCCGCCCGCGCCGCCGGGTGCCACCGCCGGGCCGTACCCCCGGGCCGTGACGGCCGTCCCGCCGTTCCAGGAGGCCCCGAAGTTCTGCAAGCCCTCGGAGACTTGTACTCCGACGTCACCGGTCTCGTTCATCACCGGCGGGACATGTGACGCTCCGGTGGACTCGAGCGGTGGGGGAGACGGCTTCTTCGAGGGGGCGCTCGCTCCCGGCTCCTGGCGCAGGATCGCGCTTCTGACCCGGCGCAGCTCGGCCGCGGTGTCCACGCCGAACTCCTCGACCAGATGACTGCGCGTCCGCTCGTACACCTCGAGCGCCTCGGCCTGCCGCCCGAGCCGGGACAGTGCCGTCATGAGGTGGCCGACCAGCCGCTCCCGCGTGGGATGACGGCGCGCCTCCCCGTCCAGATCGGCGGCCACCTCCTCGGCCGCGCCGAGAGCCAGCCGTGCCTCGGCACGGGATTCGACGGCGGTGAGCCGGATCTGTTCGAGTCGGGTGCACTCGTCGCTGAGCGGCGGATGACCGTCGAACTCCGCGTACGGCGAGCCGCGCCACAGCCCCAGGGCCTCGGTGAGCCGTGTATGCGCGGCGCGCGGATCGCGCTGCTCCAGCAGTCGCCGTCCATCGGTGACCAGACGCTCGAAGCGGCAGGCATCGACCTGTTCGGGGTCGAGATCGAGGACGTAGCCCGGTGTCCGATGACGCAGCACCGAAGTTTGGCCTGTTCCCGTCTTTGCGCGCAGGGACCGCCGCAGATGGGAGACGTGGCTCTGGAGGGTGGCGACGGCATGTCGGGGCGCTTGGCCACCCCACAGTTCCTCGACGAGCAGCTCGGTGGGCACCACGCGGCCGAGGCGGACGAGCAGCAGGGCGAGCAGGGTTCGCCGACGTGGCGGGCCGAGCGGCAGGTCATGCCCGTCGTGTCGCGCCGACATGGGCCCCAGAACGCTCAGGAGGAGCTCAGCCCGGCCGGTCGTCCCGGGTGACACGTCTACGGGCGGAGGGAAAGGCATGAACGGTCCTCATCGTGCTTGCGGATATGGCTGACGGACGGTTCGAGCTGGCTGGTCTCACACCTTCTTCTGTGGATCCTGACATGGCGAACGACGCCCTCCAAGCCGGAGATCCGGCGATTGGCAAGAAAGCGTCAGGCGTCCGGCAAGGATTTCGGCAAGAGGGCCGGAAAACGACGGCGAGCGGCGGCAAGGGTGCCGCCAGCGGCTCGACCAGAACTCTGCAAGGGCCGTGACGCACGATGTTCGCATCTGGAGTTACCGCTGGTCCCAGGGCCGATGACGCCCCTGCCGACAGCCTCACGGCCGTTCGCCGGCGTCCGAGTTCATTTCGCCCAAGTTTCTGGGAGGTCTCTCTTGCTGAGTCCAGCACCTGCAACTCCGGGCCTGTGCATGGCGAGTCTCGATAAAACCTTGACCATCCAGCAGGCGAACCAGGAGTTCTTCACTCAGTTCAACGGATCGTCCGAGGACATATGCGGTCGCAATTTCCGTGACGTCGTGCACCCGAGCGTTCAGCAACCGTTGATGCGTCAATTATCGAATTTACTCGAAGGGAAACACCAGCGATTCGTCACGCCCGTCATCGCCGTGGGGCCCGGCGCGGAGTCCGCCTTCACCGTTCCCCTCACCGCGGTCGCGGTACGCGGCGTCCTGCCCGACACGACCGCGATCCTGGTCATGATGCCCACGGCCGGGGACGCCGAGCAGACACCTGTGATGCCCCGACGCAAGAAGATCCTCTCCTCGATGGACGCGCGCATCCTCGAAGGCATCGCCGCCGGCGTCTCCACCATCCCCTTGGCCGCAAGCCTCTACCTCAGCCGGCAGGGCGTCGAGTACCACGTGACCTGCCTGCTGCGGAAGCTGAAGGTGCCCAACCGCGCCGCGCTGGTCTCCCGTGCCTACTCACTGGGCGTACTCAAGGTCGGCACCTGGCCGCCCCAGGTCGTGGACGACTTCGTGAAGTGAGCGGGCACGGGGCCCACGCCGGGCGCCCGCTGGCGCGGGTGGCCGTGGCAGAGTTCGCCCGGGCCGGACGCGGGGTCGCCGGACTCGCCGCTCACCCGGTATCCGGCAAGCGCATGGCGGAGCGGCTCGGCTCGTGTGCGTGCACGCGCGGTGGACGAGCACCTCACCGGCGCCTACCACAGGCTCCGGGCCGCCGGACGGCCCGAACCGGCCGCGTCCTGCCCTCTGCCGCCCGGTCCGGCGGACGCCTGAAGACATGCGTGAGTTCTGCCCGCGCCCGGGAGCGGGCCGTACCGTGACGCCCTCTTCCGAGCCCCGGGCAACCGAACAGCCGTGCCTGGCCTTCACCGGGTCGGCCCGCGTCCGATCCGGACGTCGCCGACGGCCATTGCGCGATCTCCACACGGTCCGTTCCACCCCGGACCGCCACTCCGGTCGGCGTTCCGATTCACCTTTTCCCCCAGGTTCAGGAGCCACAGCGTGATTGCCCACCAGTCTCTGTCCCGCCGCCGCATGCTCGGCCTGGCGGTCCTGGGTGCCGCCGCACTCGGGGGGCAGACCACGATCACCGCCGCCCCCCGGGCGGCCGCCGCCACCGCAACCAGTGGTTCCGGCGGCACGTTCGTCCCTGCCGTCGTGGTCGGCACCGGTTACGGCGCGGCCGTCTCCGCCCTGCGCCTCGGCGAGGCAGGGGTCCCCACCCTGATGCTGGAGATGGGCCGACTGTGGAACCAGCCCGGTCCGGACGGCAACGTGTTCTCCGGAATGCTCAAGCCCGACAAGCGCTCCAGCTGGTTCAAGACCCGCACCGAGGCGCCGCTCGGCTCCTTCCTGTGGCTCGACCTC
Source organism: Streptomyces sp. NPDC002580 (assembly GCF_042889485.1). NCBI lineage: Bacteria > Bacillati > Actinomycetota > Actinomycetes > Kitasatosporales > Streptomycetaceae > Streptomyces > Streptomyces sp. NPDC002580. The sequence goes on from NZ_JBIAQZ010000018.1 coordinate 103,415, forward strand.
GCCAACCGGGACATCGAGCCATACGCGGGCGTACTGGACCGGGTCAACTTCGACCAGATGTCCGTGTACGTGGGACGCGGGGTCGGCGGCGGTTCGCTCGTCAACGGCGGCATGGCGGTCACGCCCCGGCGCTCGTACTTCGAGGAGGTGCTGCCCCAGGTCGACGCCGAGGAGATGTACACCAAGTACTTCCCCCGCGCGAACTCCACCCTCCGGGTCAACAACATCGACAAGAGCTGGTTCGAGCGGACCGACTGGTACTCGTTCGCGCGTGTCTCGCGCCGGCAGGCCTCGAACGCGGGCCTGAGCACCACCTTCGTGCCCAACGTCTACGACTGGGACCACATGCGCCGTGAGGCGGACGGCGCGGTGCCCAAGTCCGCGCTGGCCGCCGAGGTGATCTACGGCAACAATCACGGCAAGGTCTCACTCGACAAGAGCTACCTGGCGGCCGCCCTGGGCACCGGCAGAGTCACCATCGAGACCCTGCACGAGGTCAGGACGATCCGTCAGCAGAACGACGGCACATATGCGCTGACCGTCGAGCAGAGGGACGCCGACGGCACGCTGCTCGCGACCAAGGAGATCTCCTGCCGCCACCTCTTCCTCGGCGCGGGCAGCCTCGGCTCGACCGAGTTGCTGCTGCGTGCCCGGGAGACCGGCGCTCTCCCGAACCTCAGCCCTGAGATCGGCGGAGGCTGGGGCCCCAACGGCAACATCATGACCGCCCGCGCCAACCACATGTGGAACCCCACGGGCACCAAGCAGTCGTCGATCCCCGCCCTCGGCATCGACGACTGGGACAACCCGGACACCCCCGTCTTCGCCGAGATCGCCCCCCTGCCGGCGGGAGTCGAGACCTGGGCCAGCCTCTACCTGGCCATCACCAAGAACCCGGAGCGCGGCACCTTCGTCTACGACGCCGCCGAGGACCGGGCGGACCTGCGCTGGACCCGGGACCAGAACGCACCCGCGGTCGCGGCCGCGAAATCGCTGTTCGACCGCATCAACAAGGCCAACGCCACCGTCTACCGGTACGACCTCTTCGGCAAGCAGATCAAAGCCTTCGCCGACGACTTCTGCTACCACCCGCTCGGCGGCTGCGTCCTCGGCAAGGCCACCGACAACTACGGCCGCGTCGCGGGATACAAGAACCTCTACGTGACCGACGGCTCACTCGTCCCCGGCAGCATCGGCGTCAACCCGTTCGTGACCATCACGGCACTGGCGGAGCGGAACGTCGAGCGCATCATCAAGCAGGACGTCACGGATTCCTGACCAGCGGTAGGCGCGGCCCGACCGCGCCCCACCCCTTCTCCTCCCGGCGAACGCCCCGCCACGGCAGGCGGTCGAACCGAAACCGAAAAGGAACGACTCCGTGAACTCCCCGCTCACCGAGAACAACAGTCTCTGGATCCGCAGGTTCCACCCGCGTCCCGACAGCCGCGTCCGGCTGGTCTGCCTGCCCCACGCGGGCGGCTCCGCCAGCTTCTACTTCCCCGTGTCCCGGTCCATGCCCGACAGCGTCGACGTGTTGTGCGTGCAGTACCCCGGCCGCCAGGACCGCCGCACCGAACCTCTCCTGGACTCCGTACCGGCGCTCGCCGACAAGGTCTACGAGGCCCTCCTGCCCTGGACCGACCGGCCCGTCGCCCTGTTCGGCCACAGCATGGGCGCCTCCCTCGCCTACGAGATCGCCCGACGGCTGGAGCAGGAGCGGGGCGTCGTGCCCGCCGCCCTCATCGCCTCCGGCCGCCGCGCCCCGTCCATGCACCGTGACGAGACCCTCCACCTGCGCGACGACGACGGCCTCGTCGCCGAGATGCGCGGCCTCAGCGGCACCAGCCCCCAGCTGCTGGGCGACGAGGAGGTCCTCCGCATGATCCTCCCGGCCATCCGGGCGGACTACCGCGCAGCCGAGACCTACGTCTGGGAAGCCGGGCCGCCCCTGCGCTGCCCCGTGACCTGCCTCGTCGGCGACGACGACCCGAAGGTCACCGTGGAGGAGGCCGCCGCCTGGTCCGGGCACACCGACGGCCCCTTCATGCTGAAGGTCTTCCCCGGCGGCCACTTCTTCCTGGCCCAGCACCAGACGGAGATCGTCCACCTCATGGCCACCCAGCTGGAGGCGTCCGACCGGGCATGAGAACCGGCCTGCCCGTCGCGCTCCGGCAGAGTTACATACCCCACTTCTCAGCCTGCGGGTGAGCGCTCATTCGATGCGACCCGTTGAACCCAGTAACCGGTGACCCACCTGTAGACCGGTAAGTGAGGTTCGTACATGTCAAAGATCGGTCCGAAACAAACCAAGCGGCGTCTCCCCGCCGCTGACTGCCGCCCGGGTTGGGTGCACCTTTGCTCCCGTCAACTCAAGGACTGAGGACGGTCGCTTCATGGACTACTGCATCCCGTGCAGCCGCACGCTCAACGGCGCCGTTACCTGCCCGGAGTGTGGGGCATATGACCCCAGCATGGCACAGCCGAGCGATCGGAGAGGCGGTGCTCCGGCCGTCGAGGCCGCGATGCCGGAGGTCCGCTCGAGTCGGGGACCGAGCTCCTCCGGGTCGCCCCTTCCCGGGTCACCGACTGCCTCGCAAGACCTGTCGGCTGATCGGTACGACCGTCCGGCGCGGCTGAAGAAGTATGCCGTCCGGTCTCTTGCCGCAGCCGCCTTCACCCTACTCGGAGGCCTGGCCACCGCATCGGTGTTTCCCCAGTCGACGGCCCCACGAGCAGCCTCGATCCCGGAACAGTCGTCCCCCGAAGAGCCCGGGGTCCGCGTTCCCGATTCACAGGCTTCACCGGAGCGTGTGACCACGCACCCGGCCCGAAAGGGCGTCCGAGACCGAAACGGTGACGGGATCCGGCGTCCTCTGCCAACGGCGACTCGCAGCACGTCATCGGTCTCTCGGCCTCCCGCCACCACCAGTGCGCCACCACCGGTGAAGGCGAAGCCGACCCCCCGAGCCTCCAGCGGCCGCCGCCCCAGCTCGCCCTCGCAGACGGCAACCCCTTCCGCGAGGCCCTCCGCCAGTTCCTCCGTCAGTCCTTCCGTCAGTCCTTCCGTCAGCATCAGCGCCTCTTCCACCAGTTAGTGGCTCACCGGGCAGCACAGGGGAAGCCGGTGGGCTGAAGCACCGGCAGGGCTCCCCGGCACAGGAACCTCCACCTGGTCCGTGCACGGCATCCGCCTGATCGTCAGCGGGCTCGCCCAGCGCCAACAGAGGCCACAACCACGCACCCCTCTGCCGTCAACGACGTGCGGCACGTGGACCGTGGCCAGGAGTTCAACGGTGGCGATGGCGTCACCCTCACCGGCCCGGGCGCCGGCGACGAGGACGCGAACATCGGCACCCGCGCACCGGGCGCCGACGAGTAGCCGGCACCGACGATTCGGTGCTGGGAACGTGTGATCGCCCACAGTTATGTTGTGCACAATTGAATTGCACACTAGCGTCTGTGTGCAGTGCACCACGAGAGGGAGGCGCCACAATGAATCCTGTCCGCTACGAGGACTACCGCCCCATCGAACGCCCCTCCTATCAGGAGGAGTTGGAAGCAGTTGTCGCCCAGGTCGCGCGCCGTACTCGCGCCTCGGTCGAGCGCGAGACCGTCGGCCGCGCTGTCCGCACGGCCCACGGCAAGACCTACGGCCTCCTCAAGGCCACGGTCACGGTTGGTGACAATCCTGGCTTCTACCGGCAGGGAATCTTCGCGCGGCCGACCGCGTACGACGCCGTCGTCCGCTACTCGAACGGCTTGGGCCACGACCGCCCCGACCACCAGCTGGGCGCGGCCTGCGGAATGGGCATCAAGCTGTTCGGAGTTTCCGGCCCCTCGCTGCTGGACGACGAACGAGACAGCGGCACCTTCGACCTCAACCTGATCAACAACGATGTCTTCTTCGCGAACACGGCCTACGACTACATGGTGATCGAGGATTTGTTCGCCGAATTGCCCGAGGCCCTCGTGGATCCGGCCCGCCGCAAGACCTGGATGGCGGAGTTCCTGACCCGTCGACAGACGCTCACGGATCCCGACAGCTGGCTGTGGGACGAACTGCTCGCCATGCTGTCGTTCACCGGGGTCCCGCGCAGGAACCTGCTGTCGTACACCTACAACAGCATGGGCGCCTTCCGGTACGGCGAACACATCGCCAAGATCCGTACCGTGCCGACCGCCGCGTCCCTGGCCTCCATCACGCAGCAGATCGTGGACGTGCGCGCGGACAACGAGGCATTCCGCCGCACCCTGGTGGCCGAGGCCGCGGAGCGAGACCACTCCTTCGAGCTCCAGGTCCAGCTCAACACCGATCTGGCCCGTATGCAGGTGGACAACACGTCCGTCAAGTGGCCCGAGGACCTGTCCCCCTGGGTGACGGTCGCCCGGGTGGATCTCCCGCGCCAGGCTATCGGCGGGGACGACAACCTGGCGGCCGCCGACGCCACGTCGATCACGCCGTGGCGTTCACGCGAGGACCACCGGCCCATCGGCGAGATTCAGCGGGTGCGGCAGGAGGTGTACCGGCGCTCGTCCATCGAACGGCACCGCATCAACGGGCAAGAGCGGCGCGAACCGGCCGGCAGCGCTGAACTGCTTGGCTGAGCCGCCTCGGTCGCGCCCGCCGTCGCGCAGGTCAAGTGGGCACGGCACCGTCGTCCACCGGCCCGTTGGACACCCAGGGGCGCGGCAGCCGGGTGGTGGCCGGCGGATCGGATGGCCGGCAGGTGTGTGGTGCCCCGGAGGCCGGCGGCGACTCCCGTGGCTCGGACCGGTTGAACCCGTGCACGAACCGCTCGTGCCCAGCATCCAGTTCACTCGCCCACAACCTGACGTCAGCAAGGTCCCCATCCATAACCACGCACGTCATCTGCAAGCACCTGCGACTTCAAGACCCTGGGCGTCGACTTCGCAGGGCGGCCTGTCTTTGACCGGATCGGGCCCGGCCGGTCGAGTCTGACCTGACGGGTAAGGGACCAGGAGGGCCGCAGGTGGGTGCTGCGGTGCCCACCGCTGGGTCGCCTGCTGGCGTCGGCGCACGACGTGGCCCGCGAGGCGCGGATTCTGACCGCGCTGGAGGGCGCTGTCGTCTCAACCCCGTGGATGCTCGGGCCGACCGACGGTCTGTGGGCGAGCAGCTCGTCGGCGCCACCTGCCTGTACGCCGTGTACGACCCGGTCTCCCGGCGCCGGTCCATGGCCCGCGTCGGCAACCCGCCGCCGGTGGTGACCGCTCCGGATGCACGGGGGTGGCTCCGTCGACTGCCCGCCGGCCCACCGCTCAGCCTGGGCGGGCTGCCGTTCGAGGCCCGGGAGATCGACAAACTGCGACCTCCAGCGGCCTCCAGATCCCCGTCCTCTCTGCCCCGAGCTCCCTCCGCCGCTCCCACCAGCACGGTTGAGCTCCGGTGCTGGGTGCGAGCTGACTTCAAGGCCATCCATGAGGTGAAACCGCAGGTCCTAGCTCCGATCGGATGAGTTGTCGTACCACTCGATGGTGGTGCCGATGAGACTGGCGGCGACGATGCGCCGCAGGCGCGCGGGTGCCGGGGGAGCCGTTGCTGGGGAGGCCATGTGCGCCACTTCCTCGTGTGCGGTGGGGACGGGTACGTGTTGGCACACGGTAGGAAGA
>NZ_JBIAQZ010000019.1:0-21848 GCF_042889485.1 Streptomyces sp. NPDC002580
CGGCGGTGAGCGGTCGACTTCGATATCCCGAAGCAGGGCGGCAGTTGGCGCCAGGCGCAGCCGCTGACCAGGACGTAGACGATGGCCGCGAACAGCGTCTCATCAGGCGTGTCCTGCGTTCCGCCGCCCTGCGGCCGCACCCTCGACGGCGGAATCAGCGACTTCGCGATCTCCCACAGCCCGTCCGGAACAATCCAACTCCACGCACCCCGCCCCATACCGAGGTCAACGACGCCTCACCACGTAGGACACGGTCTTAGCTGCTGAGAATCAGCGAGTTGAGCCGGGTGAACAGCCGATCGACTCGGGCGATAGTGCCGCGTCGATGCGCGGGGTTAGGGTCGCTGCTCGCGGAGGAGAACCACCGCGAGCTTGTAGTGGTGATGCCGATCCCGAATTTTCCTCAGAGCTACTCTTCGCCCCAGTTGGTTCACGGAGTGAACCAACTGGGGAACGTGGGGAGCGAGAGCGGGCGTGACGTGGCTGCTCTTCGACGGGTGTCAGGGCTGTGGGGGATGATCGGGCCATGCTTCAAGCGAGAGACGAGCACGGTCGTCAGGTGAGGAATCCGGGGCCCACGGCCTTGAGTCGGATGGTGGCGAACCTCGGCCGGGGCAACGCCTTCGTGATCGTCGAGCGAGTCGACGATGAGGCGGCCGGTGATTGGTATGTGCAGGTTTGGCTGAGGGACGACAACACCTATCAGCTGGAGTTCCGTGACGGGACGGCGGCAGAGCACTACCAGACCCGGACGATCTCTCAGGAAAAGGTGATCACCGCACTGGGCGGCTGGGCCAACGGGCGCCCGGATTGGAAGGACGCCTTCATGTGGAACAACATCGGCGCCTCGTTCGTAAACGCCAGCTGACCCTGCCGCCGCTTGGGGCCGACAAGGTCAGTGACGTGCGGTCGCTCAGCTGCGGCGCATGGGGATGACGTCGGGACTTGCTGCGGGGATGGTGGGCCGCGCGGCCTCGGGGGTGGCGAGAAGCGCGACGATGGTGACGGGTCTGTCGCAGTGCGGGCAGTTGCGGATAGCTGTGGGCGTCAGGGGTGTGGGTGCCGGCGACTGCCGCGTGACCACGTCGGTTTCCGCTGTGTTGATGGCTTCGTCGCGTTCACGGCGTCGTCGCCTGGCTGCTTCGGCTTTGCAGCGGGGGGGTGCAGTAGGTATGACGGGTTGCCTGGGGGTTGACCTGGAACTGGGTCCAGCAGATGGGGCAGGCCCGGAGTTCAACCAGCACGTCCGGTCACCCCTTTGCAGAGGTTGTCGGAGTGGGACTGGTGCGAGCGGAGGCGGTAGGACGGTCCGTCGATGCCGACTACGGCGGCTCGGTGAAGGAGCCGGTCGAGCATCGCGGCGGCGACGGTCGCGTCGCCGAAGGCGCCTGCCCAATCACTGAAGGTCTTGTTCGAGGTCAGGATGATGGAACCCCTTTGGGCGCGGATCCTTTGCAGGGATGTTCGGCTGCTCAACATCGAGGGAGACGGTGCCGGCTCCGTTTGGCATTCAACCAATCTCGGATGCTTGGGCGGGTGATGGACCAGGACAATGGTGTGATGCGGTCGCAAGAGCTCACTGGGGATGAATATGAGAGGTCTGTCGAAAGTCTGCGCGGTGCACGCCTTGTAGAAGTGACCTACTACCCGCTGAGCTGCGGTGACGATGACACCGAGGTCGCGGAGTGGGACTTCGGCGTGTGGCACCAGCCCACGATGGGCATTGGCCTGCTCGCCGAGGACGGCACGCACTATTCGGCGGTGTGGGGCCATAGTTTCGACCACTACGGCCTGGAAGTCTTCCGCGGGCCCATGTCCAGCCACCTGACCGTGATCGGACAGCCCGGAGGGACGCCGGCCGTGGTGGTCACTGACCACCCCCGTTGGTCGGGGCTCATCGGGGTTCCGCTGGCGGGCGCCGACATCCTCTGGTCCGAGGGCGACTCCGAAGTCCGACTGCCGGTTGCAGTCGAGCCTCGTGCACCTGCTGCCAGAGTGTGGCTTGTCGCGGGCCGGCCGGTGCAGTGGCCACCGGACGGGCGTTTCTGGCTCGGCAGCGACGACGTCATGACCGTTTTCACGCATGAGGCCGCTGTCGCCGTCGGTCTGTCTCCGGAAAATACAGAAGGCTGATGACGGCCAGCGATGCAACAGGGCGAAGGTGACCTCCTGTTACGGCACCAGCAATGCCCGATCTCGTGATCAGGACGTGAGGGAATGCTTCTGCCGGTTGAGGGCGGGGTAGAGGCGTTGGCGCTCGCGGCGGGCATGGTGTTGCCAGTGGTCCTCGAAGTCGCCGTTCGTGATCACCGTGCGGAGCCGGAGGACGGCTTCGGCCCCGGCGAGTACCCAGCGGGCGCCGGTGATGCCGGCAGGCGCCTTCGATCGCACCGGTGATGATGGGCCAGCCGTTGGCCAGGGCAGTCGAGGCGGCATGCTGCTGGAGCATCGACCGGTGGTCAAGGCGGCGCCACATAGACTCGGTGATGGAATGTCGACCTATGCACTAGATCACATGTGGAGATTTTTGTCCGATTTGCCGGTATCGGTGAAAGTCAATGAAAACACCCTGTAGGACCCTGAGGCGTCTGGACAGCCCCGTTCACCGGGCTGAGCCCACGCTGCTTCCGCAAGCTGGTGACCGCGGTGCGTCGCGAAGTCGCCAAGGAGCCGCGGCGTGGACGGCCGTGGGGTCTACCACTGGAGGATCGCCTCCTCTTGGTCACGGCCTACTGGCGCACAGACTTGACTTTGCGTCAGCTGGCTCCGCTGTTCGGTGTCTCCAAGTCGGCGGCCTGCCGGATCATCGATGATCTCGGCCCGAGGCTCGCACTTCGGTCCCGCAAGCGGTTGCGGAAGGACACCGTGCTCATCGTGGATGGCACCCTGGTGCCCACCCGGGACCGCTCGATCGCCGAGCAGTCGAAGAACTACCGCTATTCCACGGCTCATCAGGTGGTCATCGACGCCGACACCCGCTTGGTCGTCATCGTCGGCCGGCCTCTGCCCGGAAATCGGCACGGCTCCCGGGGCTGGGAGGAGTCTGGAGCCAAGGATGCTGCGGGCCGTGACGAGGACGTTCAAGGAGGCCGCCGACTGACGCTGATCGTCACGGGCTCGAACGCTTGTGACGTGGCCCGGGCGCCTCTCCTCGCTTGGCAAGGCTGTCGGCGACATGCAGGTGCGCGGCGGGCTGTCCGTCGTCTGGCTCAACGCGAAGGCCTGTGGTCGTCACCGCCTCTCCGGGAGGGGGTCGGCGAAGTGCCAGCCCTCGGCGAGCAGGTCCTCCACCGACGCCACGGCGGTGCGCAGTCGCTCCTCGGGTCTGCCGGTGACCAGGAGGAACCGGCGGCCGGTGCGCTCCAGTTCCTCCCTGAACCGGCCGGTCATCCATGGGCGCAGGTCCGGACTGTCGCGCAGTCCGTCGTCCTCGAAGGGCACGCCCTCGTGGTCGGTGAGCAGGTACAGGTGGCGCGAGGTGCTCTCGGCGATGGCCGCCACCTCGGGGCTGGGCGAGCCGAGGTAACGCTCGTGCCAGATCGCGGTGGCGAAGGAATCGGTGTCGCAGAAGAGCACCGGGGAGCCGCGCCGGGCCGCCCGCTGTTCGTCGTCGTCCTGGCGGCGGGCGATGACGGGGAACTCCTCGGAAGCGAACTCCACTTCGGCCCAGTCGGCCCCGGGCTCGGTGGCCCGCAGGGCGGCCAGCTTCTCCTCGCTGAACGTACGCCCGTACTCGGGGACCCAACCGGTGTCCGACCAGACGCCGCCGAGCGCACGGTAGTGGGCGGCCAGCGCCCGCGAGAGGGTGGTGGTGCCGGTGGACTCGGCGCCCAGGACCACCACACGGCGGGTGAGGGCGGCGCGCACGCCGGGGCCGAGGAACGTCCAGCAGCCCACCGGGTCCTTGCGTACGGCCGTGCCGGAGACGGGGTACGTGGTTCGGTCGAGGTCCACGCACACCTCGGCCGCGTCGAACCGGCGGGCCAGCTCGGTTCCGTACGACTCAGAGGTGAACAAGGCGTCCACCGGCTCCGGGACGGCCGTACGGAAGACGGCCATGTGGGCGTCCCACACCGCGGGGTCGTGCAGGTCGACCGCGTGGTCGTCGACGGCGCCGACGACCTCGGCCCGAGGGTGGGCCTCGCGCATCCACGCCACCCGGTCGGCGAGCGGCACCGACTCCACGGAGGCGGCGCAGACCAGAACGGTCAGCCGGTCGCACTGGGCGAGGGCCGTGCGGACGAGGTGGTGGTGGCCGGCGTGCGGCGGATAGAACTTGCCGAGGACCAGGCCGTGTCGGTACGGACGGGTGGCGGCGTTCACGCGGCCACCGCCGTCGCGGGGCGGGAGCCGACTGCCGCGAGCGTGCGCCGCCAGCCGAGGAGGCCGGCCACGCAGAGGGCGAGGAAGCCGACGTACAGCAGAGAGGTCAAGTACAGGCTCTTGTAGGCGTACAGCGGGATGTAGACCAGGTCGGCGGCGATCCACAGCCACCAGGACTCCAGCAGTTTGCGGCACTGGCCGTAGGTGGCCGCCAGGGAGAGCGCGGTGGTGAGCGCGTCCCAGAAGGGGACGGTGGAGTCGGTGGCCCGGTCCAGCAGCAGGGTGAGGGCGGCGGTACCCAGCACGCCGGCGGCGGCGAGCCAGGCCCATTCGGCATCCGTGGTGCGGCGCACCGGCAAGGAGCCGGCGGCTGCCTGTCCGCCGCCGTCGGCCCAGGTCCACCAACCGTAGGCGGCCAGCGCGATGAAGACGACCTGGAGGCCGGCGTCGGCGTACAGGCCGGCCTGGAGGAAGAGCACGATGAAGAGGATGTTGTTGGCTATGCCCACGGGCCAGTTGGCGATGTGCTGGCGGGCTACCAGCCAGACACAGACGGCTCCGGTGGCGAAGCCGAGCGCTTCGGTCCAGCTGAGGTTCCAGTTCACGGACGACTCCTTAATAGTCGCCCTGACTATAAATAGCCCGACGGGCGGAGGCAAGGGATTTGCATGCGCCCGCACGACCCCGTGACCGTCGTGCAGGTGCGGGCAGACCGGGCTGCCAGTGGCGTCCGGCCGCATGTCCCTATGGATGACATGAATCTTGACGGCCTGTCCGCTTCCTCCACGACCCTGCTCACCGTCTCCCGAGGCCCTTCGGGACCTGCCACGGGCGGGGGGCGGGCCGTGAGGCCTGCGCCCCGGCCCTGGCGATCCTCGACGGAGCCGGGGTGCCGACGGGCTCCGACGCCCTTTCCGGGACGACGGCACACCGTGGTTCACGGGACCCGACCGCGGCCGAAGCCCCGCCTAGACACCGCCCGCTCGGAGGAGGCGTCCGGCCGGGACGGGATGACGCTGTTGACGCAGAGTCAGCTTCAGCGAGACCTCCCGCACGAAGCCGACGCCCTCGAACCGCTCTCGATGAATCGGGAAGAGCCGCACGACGGCCTCGGCGCGGCGGTGGCGGTGACGGTGGCGGTGGCGGTGGCGGTGGGTGACGCGACCGGCGACGGACGCGCGGACGTCGCGGTCGGCGCCCCCGACGAGACGGTGGACAGCGTCCGCAACATCGTTCTCCTGAAGGGCATTTGGAGCGGCCTCGGCACGAGCGGCGCCCAGTCGTTCCACCAGGCCACGGCGGGCGTGCCGGGAGCCGCCGAGGCGGGAGACCACTTCGGTTCCTCGCTGCGGCCGCGTGACATCAACCGCAGCAGCAAGGCCGACCTCGCGATCGGCGCGTACGGCGAGGACGTCCTGCCCGGCGGATACGACCACGAGGCGGCCTGGTTGCTGCGCGGCGGGGCCAAGGGCCTGACGAGCACGGCCGCGACGGCCTTCAGCGCCAAGGCTTTCGGCTACCCGGTCATCGACGGGGGCAGGTTCGCGGACACCTTCGGCCGCTGAGGCCGCCGCCGTCCGGATGGCGGGCGAAGCGGGTTGAACCGGGGACCAGGGCTCCCAGCCGGGCGCCCACGACGCCCTCACCCAAGTACGCTCGCGGGCTCGGGGTTCGCTCCGCCGGAACCACATGGCCGCACAGAACGGCTTTGCCGTCGCTGTCAGTGGCTGTCTGTAGCATCCGTGGCCAGGTTGGTGACCCGGCCGCCCGTTGCGGGAAGGGGCGGAGGCGTGAACGGACTACGAGGAGCATGTGGCGATGGCGAACCGCAACGGGGCCGGCGGGCCGACGCTGGATTCCGATGACGAAGCCGCGCTGTTGCGGCCGTTGACGTTCGCCGAAGGCGCGGGTCTGCCCCTTGCCCTGTGGGCGGTCCTGGCCCGCGCTCTATCGGATCACCCGTGGACGGCTCAGGACGTGAGCGTGTTCCGGGACCAGGTGGGCGAACTCCTGGTCGAGACGCAGACACCGGGGGGTGTGGCCTATCGGCTGCGTTCCCGGAGAGACCGGCCAGGCGAGCGGCAGACGCAACAGGCCATCACGAGCGCCTTGCTGGCCGAGGTTTCCCGTGACGGGGGCAGCGGGCACCGCGACTGGTCGGCTGCCGCACCGTACGTCGTCGACCATCTCGCCACCCATGCCGCCGCAGGCGGTGTCCTGGATGATGTACTGGAGGACGCCGAATATCTGGTGCACGCTTCCCCGCGGGGGCTGCTCCGCGCGCTCAACGCGCCTGGCTCCACGCAGGGGCGGGTGCGGCGGAGCATCTACCGGACATCCTTCCACGTCCACGCCACCGCGACCCTGCCCGAAAGGCGGGACATCCTCGCCATCGACGCCGCGCGCCACGGTGAGACCGGCCTCTCCCGGGAGCTGTCGCGCGGTCGCCCGTTCCGACCGCGCTGGGCGACCGGCACGATGATCCATCCCGCGCTGCGCTTCACCCGGACAGGACTGGGCGTGGACGCCGCCGCGTGCACCGTCATCGACGGGCGTCCCCACGCGGTGACCGGCTGCTACGACTCGAACGTGCGCGTGTGGGACCTGGTGGACGGTACGGAACGCCTTGTCATCACCGAGGACGACGGGGTCTACGCACTGGACTGCGCAGAGATCGACGGGCGTCCCCATGTGGTCACCGGAACCTGCTCCGGCGGCGTGCGGGTGTGGGATCTGGAAACCGGGGCCGAGCGGTTCGCCCTCAAAGGCCACAAGGGCTGGATACGCGCGGTGGGCTGCACGGTGATCGACGGCTGGCCGCACGCGGTCACAGCGGGAGAGGACTGCCTGGTCCGGCTGTGGGACCTGGTCGACGGGTCCGAACGTGCGCGGATGGTCGGCCACACCGACGAGGTGCGAGCGGTGGCGTTCGCCGAGGTCGCCGGCCGCCCCGTGGCCGTGACCGGGGGCTGCGACAACACGACGAGGCTGTGGGACCTGGAGGACGGCGTCGAACGGGCCGTGCTCACTGGTCACCCGTCCACCGTCTACGCGCTGGCCTGCACGGTGATCGACGGCGTCCCTCACGTCATCATTGGGAGCGGAGGAGAGCGCGCGGTGCGGGTCTGGTGCCTGACCGACGGCTCGGAGCGCGCTGTGCTGGGCGGGCACACCTCGTGGATATCTGCCATGAGCTGCGTCGACCTCGGCGGACGCCCTCATCTCCTGACCGCGGGTGGTGACTGCACGGTTCGCGTGTGGGACCTGACCGAGGACACGGAGCGCGCCGTTCTGACCGGACACCAAGGCCGTGTGGAGGTGCTGGCCTGTACGGAGGTCGGCGGCCGCCCGTACGCTGTGAGCGGCGGCCATTCCGCGAGCCCGCGCGTATGGGACCTGGGTGACGCCGCCCTGCCCACGCCACGCGAGGGCCACACCGGGACCGTACAGGCCGTGGGCGTCGTGAAGATCGACAGACGTCCGCACGTCGTCACCGGAGGCGACACCACGATACGGGTCTGGGACCTGGCCGACGGGGCGGAACGACACACCCTCTCCCACGGTCATCGGGTGGAGGCGCTGGCGTGCACGACGGTCGACGGCAGCCCCTACGCCGCCGTCGGAGGCTGCTGCGGCGCCGCCCGGATCTGGGACCTCGCCGCGGGTACCGCAGTTCGGAACCTTCCCGGACCCGACCACCGGGTGGACGCCGTGGCGTGGGCGGACGTCAACGGCCGTCCCCACGCGGTCACCTCCGACCAGGACCGCACCGTACGTGTATGGGAGCTGGGCGAGGGCGTGGAGCACCCGCTCCTCACGGACCGCACCCGGTCGGCGGTGCGGGCCATGGAACCCGTCACCGTCGATGGCCGCCCCCACCTCCTCACGGGCAGCGAAGACGCCGCACTGCGGCTGTGGAGGCTCACGGGGAAAGGGCGACGCGTCACCGCCACCATCCACACAGGGCACCACTGGATACGGGCACTCGCCGCCACCGACCTGGACGGCCGTCCGCACGCGGTGACCGTAGGCGCGAACGACACCGCGGTACAGGTGTGGGATCTGACGGACGGCACCCTGCGGTCCACCCTTCCCGGACACCCGTCAGGAGTTGTCACGGTGGCCTGCGCCATGCGTGACGACCGCAGGGACGCCATCACCCTGGACGGCAGCGGTACGGTCCACGTCTGGAATCTCGCTCCAGCCCTGCTCCGGGAGAAGATCGCGCTGCCGGCGCGGGCCCAGTGCGTGACCGCCGCCGGCCCGGACCTCGTCATCGGCATGGGTGACGACGTGGTCGTACTTGACCGCGATCACTGAGGCACGTACACGGCTGGATCGGTCCACTGCACACCTCGACCGGCAGCGGGGGCACCGGCGCTTGTGTTTGGTGGTCGGCACGCAGCGGACGCGGAAGCCGTGCATCGCGGCCTCGGTGCCGGGCGCGATCAGCAGGTGGACCTTGCCGGAGTCGCCGATGAGGCAGAGCGGCTCTCCTTCCTGACCCAGTCGCAGTGGCGAGGGTGTCGACGGTGGCCGGGTCGAAAGTGGGGGTGTACTTGCCCACGACGACCAGGACGTCGTTCATACCCGTGGTGGCGAAGGGCCCAAGGAGGCGGTCGCTTCGCGCGCCGGTCGGTCACTTGTAGATCCCGCCGGGCTCGGCCTTGGCCGGAGCGAGCAGTTGGGAGACGGTCACGAAGGTGTACCCCTGCTCGCTGAGCGCCTTGAGGATGGAAGGCATGGCCGGCAGCGTGCCCTTGTGCAGCGGGTGGAGCAGGATGATCCCGTCGCGGCCGGCGCCCTCGAGCACACGCTCGGTGATCAGCGCGGTGTCGTCCGTCTCGTAGTCCTTCGCGGTCACCGTCCACAGCACCTGCGCCATCCCCAGTTCCTTCGAGACCTTGGAGACGCGGTCGTCGGTGCGGCCCTGGGGCGGGCGCATCAGGGTCGGCTCACTGCCGGTGATACTGGAGATGGCCCGTGCCGTGCGGCGCAGCTCCTCGCGGATCCGCGTATCAGAGACATCGGTCAGCACCGCGTGCGTCCAGGTGTGGTCCCCTATCTCGTGGCCGTCCTTGGCTATCCGCCGCACCACGTCCGGGAACTTGTGGATGCGCCGTCCCTCGAGGAAGAACGTCGAGGGCGCCTCGTACTCCTTCAGGAGGTCCATCAGTCGGTCGGTGGGTTCGCCCGGGTTGCCGTCGAAGGTGAGCGCGATGCACTTGGCCTTCCGGCAGTCCACCTGCCCCGACGGTAAGCCCGCTCCAGACTCGGCCCGGTCGCGTTCCTCGCGCGGCGAGAGCGTCTCCATCCTGTTCGCCTGGATGACCATGGCGACGGTCAGCGTCACGGCCGCCACCACGGCCAGGGTCAGAAGTGTGAGTAGGCGAGGCCGCCTCTTGGGGATCTTCATCCCAAGGAGAGGATCTCAACGCCGGAAGGGTTGCCCAACGTCCTCGATAGTGAGGCAGGACACGCGTGCGCAGCGCGTTTCAAGTGAGCTGCGGTTCCCGTGCGGGCCGGCCGCGTCCAGCGCCCGGCCGCCCGGCGCGCCAGTGGTTTTTTCGGCGAGGGCGCGACGCTCGGTGAAACCGTACGGGTGGCCGTCCTCGCCGGTGCGCGGAGGACGGGATGATGTCGAACGTGCGGGCGCCTTCCGGGCGCAGTTGGTCCGGTGCACGGTGACGGGGAACAGCCGGCCCGACAGGTCGACGTCGGCCAGGATCAGATGTTCGTGGACCCGCTCACCAGATTGGTCACGGGGACACGCAATCCGCACCGCGTCCATTACCCGGACGACGAGTGCGCACAGCCGGCATCCGCCCCAGTGCGCGGGTGGTTCGGCGGCGTGCGGCGCGGGTGGACAGCGGAATGATTCGGCCGCACGCATGCGTAGGCCTGCCGTTCTGAGGAAGTGCCCCGAGCCGGACTCCGTCGAAAGAGCGGGACGTGCGGGGCGTATCGTCGAGAGAGACGAAGACACGAGAGCGATCCACTTGTTTCACCAGGGACGTCGACACCCTGGCCGGAACGAGGGACGGGGGCACCATGCCAGACCTGCCGACGGCACCCGGACCCGGTGACGCGGCCCGAACACGGCCGCCCGAGCCCCTCCCGTTCGCACCAGGCTCCGTCCTGTGGGAGGTCGCAGGTGATGTACGGATGCTCTTCGCCCTGCCCTCCGCCCTGGTCCTCCAGGTCGCACACCCGGCCGTCGGCGCCGGCGTCGACGACCACTCCGTCTTCCGCACCGACCCCTGGGGCCGCGCGCAGCGCTCGCTGCAATCCCTCCAGCTCTGGGTCTACGGCGGCGAGCAAGCCCTGGAGGAAGGGCGCCGTCTACGACGCCTCCACAAGACGATCTCGGGCACCGACCATCACGGCCGCGCCTACCACGCCCTGACCCCGGCCTACTACGCCTGGGTCCACGCCACCGCCTACCCCATCTTCCTGCGCGCGGCTGAGTACCTCTCCCGCCCACTCGACAAGGACGAGCAGCACCGCCTCTACGACGAGCTCCTGCAACTCGGTGACATCCTCGGCATCCGCCGCCGCGACATGCCGCCCACACCGGAAACGTACTGGCAGTACTTCGATGCGATGGTCCACGACGAACTGGAGGCGACGATCGTCGTCCGTGAACTCCTCGACCCGCACCGCCCCGTCACACTCCCGGATCGATCGCCCGCCCCGCTCCGCCTCCTTTGGCCCCTCCTGCACCCGCCGCTGGCACGGCTGAACATCTTCGTCACGACCGGCCTGCTGCCGCCCGCGGCACGGGAGCGGCTCGGCCTGACGTGGAGCGCCCGGGACGAGCGCCGACTGCGCCGCTTCGGTGCCGTCGTGCGCAGAACCCTCCCGCTGCTCCCCGAACGGCTGCGGTACCTTCCCCTCTCCTACGCGGCGCGTCGCTCCGCCGGGTCCTCTTCTTCGAGGACACGCGCAGCGCGGTGACCAGAACCTCGGGGGCCCTGAACGATGCGGCGTCCCCGGCCGACCAGGCCGCCCCCGTCTGCGGACCCCGCGATGATCGTGCTGGTGCGCCGTAGAGGGTGCCGCATGAGTTCGAGTCCGGAAGCGCGGCAGATCGAAGCGCCGGCTACGAGAGCCTTTCGTGACGCGCGTGGGCAGGCTCGTGCGCATGAGCACTTCAGCGATGACAGTGGCAGCATCAGCGCCCTGCGGGACCGTGACCCGCTCGTAGGGTGCGATCGACTCTGACGAGGGTGGTGAAGCAGGGACTACTGCAGCCCCGCCACGCTGCGAGCGTCGAAGTCAGCGAAGAAGCGGTCCACGATCTCGCTGTTGGCGACACTCTCGGGAGCCTCGCCGACCACCCGACCAGCCAGCTCCGTGGCCAACGACACGATGTCTCCCCGCAGTTCCGTCTCCGCGAGAACGCGATCGGCCGCGAGCCGTGCCCGATCCTCCAGCATCATCGCCTCACGTTCCCGTAGGCCCGCAGCGCGAATATCGGCGACCAGTTGCGTGCCCTCCTCCAAAGCCGCCTGCCGCAGGCGCGCCGCTTCGTGCCGGGCCTCAGCCAGTGCCGCGCGGTACTCGGCCTGGACTTCACCGGCTTCAGCCGCCAACTGCTCAGCACGTTCCGTCCGGCCCTCGATGGCGTCCTTCCGTTCGCCGAGGACTTTATTGATGCGCGGTAAGAGAACCTTGGCCATGCAGACGAAGAACACAGCGAAACTCACCACGCCGACCAACGCCGGCGCGGGCTCAGGTATAAGAAGGTCCATGCCAAGACCATAAGCGAGCAACAACTGCGGCGGCCAGCACAATAGGCAAGAATCCGCTCCTACCTGGCGCAGCAACCATTGACAGGGAACAGGATCTGCCAGCAATCCATGACCTCTTCGAGGTCGGGTTCCAGCTCGGGACGCTCGAGCTCGGACTCCCCGTTGCCGCTGCGCCCTTCGCGCCGATGAAGTCGACGGCTTCCGCCTCATGACGGTCCTTCAGTTTTCCGCCAATGCCGACATCGGCACCTGACCTTGCGGGGACATCAGGATTTTCAGGCTCAAGCGGAAGGGGGCGCTTTCAGCCAAGCGGATCCTGGCAGGGCTCAGCTGGGCGCCGCTCCGTGACCAACAGGAGAGCCTCAGGCGCGTCCGGTTTTGCGTGGAAGTAAATATTGAAATTTGGACCATTTCGAGTGTCGTCGACCGGCTTAGCGGATCATTTCCAGTCACTCCACGGCGTTACCGGCGAGAAACGAAAATTCGAAATGTGTCAGTATTCGAGCCGACGGGGACGGCGCTGTCGGTACCGGATGTCCGGTACCGACAGGGCGGCATGCTGACCGACATGCCGCAGATACCCCGTTGCCCGTAGGGGGAGTCGGGTGCTTTTGATGTGTCCGAATACCGGCATCGACGGCGACCGCGAAAAATGACCTGCTCCACGGGTCGCCGTCACCGGAGAGACCGCTCGACTCGTCCGTCGCCGGACAGCCATCCGCCGACATCGCACACCCGTAGGCACGGCGGCGCGCACGCTGCCCCCGAACACACGACAGAAGATCATCATGATCCGCGTTCCCACCTGCATACTGAGCAGCTTTCAAACACCCCAGATCTCTCACGGCCACGACGCCGACCTGTTCGTGCAGATCGGTTCGTTGACCAAGCCGCTCACCGCCACCGTCCTGACCGCCTTGGCCGACGACGGAATCCTGAGCCTCGACGACCCCCTGGAGCGGTTCCTGCCGGCGCCCAACGGCACGGGAATCACCCTGCGCCGGCTTGCCCAGCACACCTCGGGCCTTCCTCGCCTGCCTCCCGGCATCAGCGGGCCCGATCCCTACGTGGCTTTCGACTCCGACGCGCTGGACTCGGTCGTACAGCACCTCGACACCCTGGTCACCACTCCCCCGGGAACGGCCGAGGAGTATTCCAACCTCGGATACGCGGTCCTGGGCGCCGCCCTGGTCGCGGCCACCCGCACCCCGTACGAGGAACTGCTGCACCGCCACGTCCTCGACCCCCTCGGGATCGCCGACGTCGCCGTCGATCCGCCCTCCGGCACACGACTGGGCCGCAGAAGGCTGTTCGGCCGCCCTCACCGGCCCTGGACGATGGACGGCGCGATCCTTCCGGCCGGCGGGCTGTGGGCCACTCCCCGGGCCGGCGCCCGTCTCCTCACCGGCCTGCTCGTCGAGCGCAGTCTGGGTGAACCGGCACCGGCCTGGCAGAAGGCGGGAAGCCTGCTGTGGCACAACGGCGCGACAGGCGACGCGTCCGTTTTCGCGGGAGCCTCACCGCAGGGCTGGATCCTTGTCCACCGTCTGTCCGGGCGAGGTGCCGTGACGGACAGAATGGCCCTGGACACACTCAGACGCTTCATCAGGCCTGGAGCCTCATAGCGGGGGCGGCAGGGAACATTCCCGGCCCTCGTCGATGCTCAGGAGCGTGGCCGCCTCGGCGTCTCGACCACGGCCGGTTGGGACAGCGGCACCACCAGCAGCACCACCGCCGCGAGGTGTGCTTCAGGGCGGGCCATGACGTTCTTCGCGTGCGCGTCGGCCTTGTCGGCGACGGGCCTTTCCATCCGGCTGGAGAGCGTCGGGCCGCACGGCGTCGGTGCCCTCGTGGTCCTGATGGTGGTGGCGCTGGGAGCCTGACACGGCAAAGCACGCAAACCGACCGCACGTCGCATGGCTAGCATCCAGCCATGGCACCTGACACGTCCCCCCACGGCCGTACACCGCAGAAAGTTCCCGGGACCGGGGCTGGATCCATCTTCGATGTCGTCGTCGACCGCAGGCACAGCAACTCCATGAAGTGGGCCTCCGCCCAGGAGTTCCTGACGGCCGACGAGATCGCGGCCGACCCGCTGCCGATGTGGGTCGCCGACACCGACTTCAAGGCACCCCAGGCCGTGCTCGACGCGCTCCACGAGGCCGTGGACCACGGCGTCTTCGGGTATCCCGGTGGGGCGACCGACAGCTACCTCGACGCCGTGACCGGCTGGCAGGCCAAACGGTTCGGCTGGGAGGTCCCGAGGCCATGGGTGATGCAGACCTCCGGAATCATCACCACGCTCAAGACGATCGTGCAGGCGTTCTCCGCGCCGGGCGACTCGGTCCTCATCCAGCCGCCGGTCTACGTCCATTTCCACGAGGACGTCCTGCTGAACGGCCGTCACCTCGCGTTCGCGCCGCTGCAACGGACCGACGACGGCTACGAGTTCGACGCCCGGACCTTCGAGGCGGCCATCCGTCCCGACACCAGGGTGTTCATCCTCAGCCACCCGCACAACCCCACCGGCAACGTGTGGACGGAGGACGAACTGCGGACCATGGGCGAGATCTGCGCCCGGAATGACGTCCTCGTCGTCTCCGACGAAGTGCACCAGGACCTCATCCTCAATCCAGCACGCAAGCACACCCCCTTCGCCTCCCTCGGTGAGGAGTTCGCACGCAACAGCATCACCTGCACCGCCCCCAGCAAGACGTTCAATCTTCCCGGACTGCAGAGCGCCAACGTCTTCGTGCCCGATCCCAGGCTGCGGGCGGAACTGGCACGCCAGTACGACCGCAACGTCTTCCCGCTGGTCAACCTGCTGGGCATGGTCGCGGCCGAGGCGTCCTACACGCACGGTGAGCCCTGGCTCGAGGACTTGCTCACCTACCTGCGCGGCAACCACGCGCACTTCGCGCAGTCGGTCAACTCCGCCACCTCCAGGGTGCGGGTCCTGCCGGCCGACTCCCTGTATCTGGCGTGGATGGACTGCCGCGGCCTGGGGATGGACGCCGGGGCGCTGGACAAGTTCATGCTCACCAGGGCGCGGCTGTGGCTGGACAAGGGACAGAAGTTCGGCATCGAGGGCCACGGCTACATGCGGGTGAACCTGGGCTGCCCCCGCTCCACTGTCGACGAGGCCGTGCGCCGCCTGCTCACGGCCGTCGAGACGCTGTGAGTACGGCACGGGCCCCGCACGCGCACGGCGCGCGGGGCGGCTGTGGCGCTTCGGATCAGGCGTCGAGGCGGCGCTTGGCGAGCCAGGTGACGATCTCTGGGTCGTGGTGGTCGAAGAACAGGGAGCTGCCGGTGTCGAGGGTGGCGATCTCGGCCATCTGCTCGTCGGTCAGATCGAAGTCGAAGACGTCGAAGTTCTCGGCCATGCGCTCGGCGCGTACGGACTTGGGGATGGTGATGATGTCGCGCTGGGTGAGCCAGCGCAGCACGACCTGGGCGACGGACTTGCCTTGCTCCTTGCCGATGTTGGCGAGGAGCGGGTTGGTGAACAGGTCGTTCCTGCCTTCGGCGAAGCCGCCCCAGGACTGGTGCTGCACGCCGTGCTCGCGCATGAGGGCGTGGTAGTCGGCGCGCTGGAAGAAGGGGTGGGTCTCGATCTGGTTGACCTGCGGGGTGATCTCGTTGTTGACGATCAGGTCGAGCAGGCGGTCGGGGTAGAAGTTGGCGACGCCGATCGCGCGGGTCAGGCCCTCGCGGTTGAGGGCCTCCATGGCGCGCCACTGGCCGTAGACGTCGCCGAAGGGCTGGTGCATCAGGTACAGGTCGAGGTGGTCCAGGCCCAGCTTGGTCAGGGAGGTCTCGAAGGCGCGGCGGGTGTTGTCCTGGGCGGGGGCGTCCTGGACCCACAGCTTGGTGGTGACGAACAGTTCCTCGCGCGGGATGCCGCTGGTCTTGATGGCGCGGCCGACGGCTTCCTCGTTGCCGTAGGCGGCAGCGGTGTCCAGCAGCCGGTAGCCGGCGGCGAGCGCGTCGGACACGGTGCGTTCGGTGTCCTCGGCGGGGATCTGGTAGACGCCGAAGCCGAGCAGCGGCATCTCGACGCCGTTGTCCAGGGTGACGGTCTTCATCATGGGGTGTCCTTCGCTGTTCGGGTGCCGGTCGTCATCAGGGGCGGATGAGGGCCTTGAGGACCTGGCGGTCGGCCACGGCCTGGTATGCATCCGGGGTCCGGTCGAGGGAGAAGGCCTGGTCGAAGACGCGGCCGGGGACGATGGTGCCGTCCAGCACGTCGGGCAGCAGCCCTTCGATGCAGGCGCGGGCGGGGCCGGCGCCGCCGGTGAGGGTGATGTTGCGCATGAAGACGGCCGGGCCGATCGGACCCTGTTCGTACCGGGGTACGCCGAGGTGGCTGATGGTGCCGCCGTCCAGGACCGCCATGACGGCTGCACGCATCACCGGTGTTGCTCCAAACGGGGGGTGCGGGGCCCGGGCGGGGGTGGGGGTCAGCGCTCCAGCATCCGGGCCTGGGCTTCGGTGTGGGTGGCGCCGGAGGCCGGCGGGAGGGCGGTCAGCGTCTCGATCTGCTGCGGGGTGAGGGTGACGGCGTCGGCGTCGGCGTTCTCCTCCACCCGGGGCACGCGCTTGGTGCCGGGGATCGGGGCGATGTCGTCGCCTTGGGCGAGAAGCCAGGCCAGGGCCACCTGCCCCGGTGTCGCGCCGACCTCGTCGGCCAGGACCTTGACCTGGTCGGCGAGGGCCAGGTTGCGCTGGAAGTTCTCGCCGGTGAAGCGCGGGTTGTCGCGGCGGAAGTCGCCCTCGTCGAACTGGTCGGTGGAGCGCACCGTGCCGGTCAGCATTCCGCGGCCGAGCGGGGAGAACGGCACCAGGCCGATGTTCAGCTCCCGCAGGACGGGAAGCACCCGCTCCTCGATCCCGCGCGTGAACAGCGAGTACTCCGACTGCACCGCGGTGACGGGCTGGACGGCGTGGGCGCGGCGGATCGTGTCCGGGCCCGCCTCGGAGAGACCGAAGGCACGCACCTTGCCCTCGGCGATCAGCTCGCCGACCGCCCCGGCGGTCTCCTCGATCGGCGTGTTCGGGTCGACGCGGTGCTGGTAGTACAGGTCGATGTGATCGGTGCCGATCCGCTTCAGGGAGCCTTCGACGGCCGTGCGGATGTTCGCCGCGGAGGAATCGAGGTTCCACGGGCCGTCGCCGTCGTGCGAGACCAGGCCGAACTTGGTGGCCAGCACCACCTTGTCCCGGCGGCCCTTCAGCGCTCGCCCGAGCAGCTCCTCGTTGGTGTAGGGGCCGTAGATCTCGGCGGTGTCGATCAGGGTGACGCCCAGCTCCAGCGCCCGATGCACGGTTCGGATCGACTCCGCGTCATCCGTGCCGGAGCCGGTGTAGCCGTGGGACATGCCCATGGCGCCCAGGCCGATCCGGGAAACCTCCAGATCACGCAGCTTGATGTACCGCATCTCGCCTCTTCCGTGTCGCAGCTGTCCAGCCCGTTCCACCCGCACCCGGCCGGGCAGGTCGCGCCTGCCCGGCCAAGGGCGGGGCCGGGATGTCTTACCCCTTCACCTTCGCCCGGATCACGCGCGTGTGGCAGGGCGGGCTCTTCGGGGGTAATGACAGGGCCCCCCTCGCCGCTGCACTACAGGTGTACGGCGGGTGAGACTGGGGTCATGGCATCGACGAGCGCACACAGCGAGGGCGCCGAGCTGGGCCGCTACCTGCGCGCCCGCCGCACCCAGACCAGCCCCGAACATGTCGGCCTCACTCCTGGCGCCGGCACCCGCCGCACCCCCGGGCTACGCCGCGAGGAGCTGGCCACCCTGGCCGGGATCAGCATCGACTACTACGTTCGCCTGGAGCGCGGTAAGGAGACTCGTCCCAGCCCCGCCGTCCTCGACTCCCTCGCCCGCGCCCTGCATATGGACGACCAAGAGCACCAACACCTGCGCGAGCTGGCCGCGCGTGCCGCCCGCTACGTCTCCGAGCCGCCGCCGGCTCCCAGTCGGATCGTGCGGCCTCATCTCAAGCTGCTGCTGGAGTCCCTGCGCCCGAACCCGGCGTACGTCATCAGCCGCAGCATGGACATGCTCGCGTGGAACCCCGGTGGCCTCGCCCTGTACGCAGGTCTGGAGGACTGGTCAGCCAAGCACCGCAACCTCGCTCGCTACCTCTTCCTCCACCCCGCCGCTCGCGACCTCTTCACCGACTGGGACCGGCAGATCGCCGCATGCGTCGCCCGCCTGCGGGCCGTCGCCGGCACCGCACCGGACGCCCCCGACCTCACGAACCTCGTCGGTGAACTCCTGCTCAAAAGCCCCGACTTCGCGGGTCTATGGGAGCGCTACGAGGTGACCGGACGCAAGCCCGCCCATAAGACCTTCCAGCACCCGCAGGTTGGCGCGCTCACTCTGACCTCGCAGTCCCTGCACGTCGAAGGCACCCCAGGCCAGCGCATCGGCGTCTACACGGCAGAACCCGGCACCCCCGATCACGACGCCCTGCTGCTGCTCGACCTGACCGTCTCCGCGTCGCAGCCCCGCCATGAAACGCCGCGCGCCGCAAGCTGAGCCCGCATCGCGCGAATGAGTGATGAGCCCGTGCGCGCAGGCCAGACCCCGCACTCAGTGGGGCGCGACGGGCCCCGGGATCGCGGAACCAGCTCGGCGTACATGGCGGCTCCGGCGACGGACGTGGTGACCGGCGCGGCGGGGGCGATGCGGGGCATGGGCACGCCGCGTGCGGCGAGCGTGTGCCGGCCGTGGGTGCAGACGTATCCCGGGCGCGAGGTGTGTCCGCGGTGCCGGCACGAGGCACACCTCAACACGGACGGGCTGTGCAAGCCGTACCCGTCTGCGATCCGGGCCGAGGGTGACGCCGCCGACACACGCCGCACACCCGGTACCAATGCACCACCAGCCGTCCAAGACACACCGGGCGGCTCCGAGCCAGCCCCTCCCCGCGGTTCGTCACCCCCCGCCCGATCCCCAGCCCGGCGGGAGCGAGCCCGGACCGGCACCGATTACAGTCATCGTCGGCCCGGCCGTGGGATGTGTCCGTCAGGCCCCCGACCGGGTGCCGCCTCGCCGGACGGCGGGGCAAGACAGCGGGTCTGCCTGGTGAGGTGTGGGCCTCTGACGACACCGACAGCAAGGAGCGTTTCCTCCGATGACCGCACAGCCCGCCCGCCCCGAGCGCAGCGGTTCCGCGACAGCCTCGGTCATGGACGTCTCGCCGTTCAAGTCTCCTCTCGTCAAAGCGGTGTTCAGGGACGTGACCCCGATGCACGTCTCCCGGTCGGCCGCGGTGGCCGCCTCCGCGGTGACCCGGACCTTGCTGACGGAGATCATCGACGGCGCAAGGAGAGCGGCCGCGGCGGAGGCCCGCAAGAAGCTGACTCCCAGGGACCTTGTCTCGGCGATCGACCGGAACGTCGAGGTCGATGTGGCGGACAAGTGGTACGCCCACAGCCCGACGTTTCGAGGCCTGACCACCGTCCTGTACGAGGGCGTTGTCGTGCGTCCTCCCAAGCGCAGCAGGTCGCGCAAACCGAATGCCGTGGTCGGCGCCCACAGGTTCGAGGCCGGGGTCAGGAAGCTGTTGCGGAGCCAGGGGGCGACGGCCGTACCGGCGATGGTCCGCGAACTGGACGGAATAGCGAGCGTGTTCCTCACGAACCTCGCCGGGGACGCGGCCCTGTCCACCCGCAGGGGGGACAGGCGGACCATCGGCAGTTACGACATCCTGACCGCCACCGAGATCCAGTTCTTCGGCGGCAACATCAGGCAGCGAGCCCTCACCGCGGCGCGAGAGGCGAGCGAGAACATCTCGGCCGACTGAGCGGGGTCGACCGACAGCGCCGCCTGCGCCCTCACCCTCTGCCGCAGACGCGCCGAACGAGATGGCCTCCGCTGCCCTCATCGGGTTCCTCCGGTGGAGCGTTGGGGGATCCCTGCGGTGTGCCGGTGATGTGCGGTGCGCGGATGGTGGGGGTCCGGCCTCTGAGCGGCGGGCCCCGCGCGAAGGGACCGGGCTGGACCCTGGAACGCGCCAGAACGCTGATCAGCCGCCGGTTCGAGGCCAGTTGCCCGACCGCGGAGGTACGGCGGCTGCCGCACCGTCACGGCGAGTCGTGGCAGAGCCGCGCTCGGCGTCGTATGCGGCGTGCAGGCCTGCAGCACGTGCCGGTGGGTCCCCTGTCAGTGGTCCCCCGGGTGAGCAGCGCGAAGCCCAGGGCGAAGCCGACCATGGTCCAGACACCGCGTGGCCAGAAGATGTGGCTGTCGACGAAGGACCAGCCGGCGGCGAGGAGCACGACTGTTCCGGGCAGGATCCGGACTCCGTGTCTCGGGAACAGTGCGACCGCCGTGGCGGCGACGGCGCCGATGAGGGCATAGGCGCCGACCTGTCCGAGGGCCTCGCCTGTGTCGTACAGCGGGCGCTTGACCGGCGCCAGACTCGCCGTCGCGCCGACGTTCTCGACGGCGGTCCCCGCCGCTATTCCGGCGACCGCGTCGAGACCGGTGTAGAAGGCCGCGTAGGCGAACGCGCTCGCCCAGGCGACCACCGTGGCGAAGCCCGCGAGGCCGAGGCGTGGCCGATGCCACAGAGGCATCAGGAGACCGACCGTGAGCAGGGGGAAGACCGGTAGGAGCGCGATATGCAAGTGGGTCCAGTCGGAGGCCGTCGATCGGGACAGTCCGTGCGGGTGGGCGAGGCCCGCCACGGCCAGTACCAGTGGCGCCGCGGTGACGAGGGCGATCTTTCGTAGGGTCAACACGCCTGCGAGCGTAGGCGTGTTGGTGCCGTGGACGCGGCTGCGTAAGGGTTCCGTAAGACATCTGCCGGGGCGCGCCGCGCCGCATCCCTCCGTACCGGAAAACGATCTTTCGAGAGTCTGACGCGACCGCCGTTCCGTGTCGCCGCACCACTCCTGCCGTTGGGGGTCGACGGCGGCTACAGCGTGTGAGGGGTTCCGGAACGACGTCCGGGAAAAACCTGGTGCGGTACGGCGTGACGCTGGAGGTCGAGACCCTCCGGGACACCGAGGACCACACAGTCTCGATCAACGGGAACCAGACCTGGTCGTGCAGGTCCGATACGCGTGAAGGGCCCGGAACCGTACGGTTCCGGGCCCTTCATCCGCAGTAGCGGGGACAGGATTTGAACCTGCGACCTCTGGGTTATGAGCCCAGCGAGCTACCGAGCTGCTCCACCCCGCGTCGGTAGACACCACCGTACGCCATGTCGGCACACTCCGATGACCATGTGGATGCCGGACTGCGGCCTCCTCGCGGCGAAGCCGGTGGTGGAGAAGTACTCGTACCAGCCCCTGCTGGGAGCCGGGGTCGGGCAGGACATCGGCGGTCCCGGTGTCGTCCGGGCCCTGGTGGTCGTCCGTCGCCCCAGGACTCGCGATGTCGACCCGGTGGCCCCCGTTCTTCGGCCGGGTTCCGTCACTCGCCGGAGCGGGCGCGCCGCACCGGACCGGTTGGGGGCTTTGGCCGGGTGCCGCGCTCGCGTCGCTCACGGCACGGCTCCGATCGGGACGGACACGACCGCGGCTTCGGTGGCGTCGGCGGGTACGTCCGCCTCGGTGTGACGCAGGTCGAGCACGATGAGGACGGCCGCGGCAACGCCCTGCGCGTCGGCGGCCATCTGCTCGAACGGCTGGGCTGAGCGCTGACGGGCCGGTCCGGGGGGAGGCGGATCCCCCCGGCACCCCCCCGCCCCGCCCGGGGCAAACGGAGGACCCCGCCACACCCCCGGCCCGGGGGTCGGGGATCGTCACCC
>NZ_JBIAQZ010000019.1:21858-53412 GCF_042889485.1 Streptomyces sp. NPDC002580
CGGCGCCCCCCCGGGGGCGGGGGCGCCCGGGTGATCCCGGGCGGGGGGCCCCCCCCCCCGCCCCGGCCCGTCTCACACGTTGTCCCCGGGAAGCGCCGCGGCCCGGGTGTCGGAGTCGGTCAGCGGCTCCAGCTCCCCCTGCGTGTCGAGCCGGTAGACCAGCACCAGCCCGGGGCCCACCAGAACGACCGCGACGATCGTCACGATGCCCAGCCAGCGCAGCGTGTGCGCGGCGCCGGCCCCCTCGGTCACCGTCAGCGTGGTCGGCAGCAGATAGGGCCGCTGCGCGAAGCCCCAGGCGACGATGGCCAGGGCGACCGTGGCCACCGAGGTGTGCCGTGACCAGCGGTGTGCTCGGATCAAAAGCAGCACCACCGTCAGTACGCCGGAACAGGCTGCCAGGATCAGCATCAGCAGGCCCAGGCCCCGGGTCATCCCGTGCCAGACGTAGGAGGCGTCGTCGTGGGTGACCGGCAGGGCGATCGCGGCCAGCACCACCACCGCGCCGAAGGCGATCAGGGCCCGCAGGCGGAAGTAGTCGACGAGCTCGTCCGCGCCGAACCGGCGTGCGTCCGCGACCAGGAAGACCGCCCCGAGGAACGCCGTGGCCGCGATGGCGAGCAGCCCCGCGAGGATCGACGTCGGGTTGGCCCAGACATGCGCGGAGGCGGGCGTGCCCACCGCGACCCGGCCCGAGGCGATGCCGCCGAGGACGGAGCCGAGGAAGTACGGCGTGATGAGCGAGGCGACGGCGAACACCGCCCCGTACACACGCCGTCGGGCCAGCCGCCTGCTCGGTTTGCGCAGCGCGAACCCGGCACCGCGCAGCACCATACCGACGGCCGCGAGGACCAACGGCAGCCACAGGGCGGTGAACACGGCCTGGAAGAACCTCGGGAAGCCGGTCCACATCAGGACGAGCACGAAGATCAGCCAGACGTTGTTGACCTCCCACACCGGTGCCATGGCGTGGTCGATCAGCCTGCGCACCCCCTTGCCCCGGTCCGCGCCGCCCGCCAGCAGGTCCCAGAAGCCCGCTCCGTAGTCGGTGCCACCTCCGCAGGCGTAGGCGGCGATCACCACGACGAGGACCCAGGCCATGACCTCCGCCATCAGTGGTCACCTCCCGAACGGCCCTCGGACGGGGCACCGGCTGTCGCCGCGCCGGCCGCGGCCCGGGGTCCGTACGGCGTGTCGGTCTCGGGTGCGAGAGCCGTGGCCGCTCCGGCCGCGGCCTCGTCCGCCACGCGCCAGCGGGTGCGCATCTTGAGCAGGACCGCCAGGAAGGACCCGAAGACCGCGACGTACACGGCCATGACGACGCCGAGCATGACCCAGAGCCCCCCGGCCGCGGTGTGGGTGACGGCCTCGGACACGCGCATGTGGTCGTAGACGATCCAGGGCTGACGGCCGACCTCCGTGGCGATCCAGCCGCACTCGACGGTCAGCAGACAGGCCACGCCCGCCAGCGAGGCACAGCGGAAGAACCAGCGGTTGTCGGGCAGGTCCCGGTGACGCCACCAGATCCACGCGTACCAGAGGGCCAGCAGGATCAGCACGCTGCCGATGGTCGCCATAATGTCGAAGGCGAAATGCACGATCGTCGCCTGGGTCGCGGTCGGCCGGTCGGCCGCCGCCACCGAGGTCAGTCCGGTCACCTTGGTGTCGGGTCTGAACCCGGCCAGGATCGAGTCCAGTTGCGGGATCTTGATGCCGCCGGAGATGGACCCGTCGGAGTGCAGCCGGCCGAAGAGGTACTCGGGCACGTGGGTGTCGGTCTTCCAGACGATCTCCATCGCGGCGAACTTCACCGGCTGCTTCTGGAACACCGAACGGGCGGCGGAGTCCCCGAGGAAGAACTGGACCGGGGTCAGGATCGCGGCGACGGTGAACGGCACCGTGAAGCCCAGCTTGTGATAGCGGTCGCGACGGCCCCGCAGCCAGCCGACCGCGTAGACCCCCGCCACCACGTACCCGGCCGTCAGGAACATCGCCACGACGAAGTGCCAGTACTCGGTGCCGAGGATCGGTGTGAAGATCGCCTTGCGCACGTCGACTTCGGTCGGATTGCCCTGGGCGTCGAGGCTGAACCCTTGCGGGGTGTTCATCCACGAGTTGGCCGCGATGATCCCGAACGCCCCCATCAGGGCGGCCAGCGGCAGCGGCACGGCCAGCCAGAAGTGGGTCCACGGCTTGAGGCGGCGCCAGCCGTAGAGGTAGATGGCGATCATGACGGCCTCGAGGAAGAACGCCCACGCCTCCACCCCGAAGCCCAGGCCGAACACATCACCCCAGCGTCCCATCATGTCCGGCCACAACAGACCGAATTCGAAGGACAGCACCGTGCCCGTGACGACACCGATGGCGAACTGCACCGCCATCACCGCCGACCAACGCCGGGCGAGCTTCAGCGCCACCGGATCGTCGCGGCGCAGGCCCCGGTAGTGCATGACGAGCGTGATGAAGGGCAGTGCCACCCCGAACGGAACGAGCAGGATGTGCGAGGCCAGGGTGAAGGCCATCAACTGACGGGCAGGCAGAAGCTGGGCCGGTGTGTCGGCGGCCAGCTGCACCGCGGTGCTGAGCATAGGTGCCTCGGTGATCTTCCCCCGCCTCGGTGGGGGACGCAGGGACAAGACGATGGCGGCGCAGGGGTCCTCCGGTCGGATCAGGGCCCGCGCAGCGCCGCGGTGGCTCCGTGCCGCTCGGCGGGCCCGTGGCCGGTGTCGGGCAAGGTGAAGGCCCGCTCCCGCCGCGCGCCGGAGGCGAAGACGACGGCCCAGCTCAGTACCGCGCCCAGCCTGCTACGGAATCCCGTCAGGAAGGCGATGTGGATGAACAGCCACGCCAGCCAGCCGGCGACGCCCGACAGGTGCACGGGCCCGGCCTTGACGACGGCCCGTCCGCGCGAGATGTACGCCGCACTGCCCAGGTCCACGTACCTGAAGGGCTTCGGCTTCTTCGTCCGGCCCTCGACCGCGTGACGCACGGCTCGCCCCGCGTACGCACCGGACTGCATGGCGACCTCGGCCAGTCCGGGCAGGTGGTCGAGAGCCATCACGTCGCCGACCACACGGATCTCCGGATGGCCGGGAAGGGTCAGATCGGGCTCGACGGCGATACGGCCGGCCCGGTCCTGCTCCGCACCGGTGGCCCGCGCCAGGGCACCGGCGATGGCCGGGGCCTCGACCCCGGCCGTCCACAGCACGGTACGCGCGGGGTGCCGGGTGGTCGTGCCGTCCCGCTCCCTCACCGTCAGACCCTGTTCGTCGAGGTCCGTGACCCGCGTGCCCAGGTGGAGCTCCACACCGAGGTCGCGCAGGGCGCGGGCCGCCCGCCCTGCCAGACGGTCCCCGAAAGGTGCCAGCACCTGGTCGGATCCCTCGAAGAGCAGCACCCGGGCCTGGAGGGGATCGATGCTCCGGAACTCCCGGTCCAGGGTGTGGCCGGCGATCTCCCGGATCTGCCCGGCCAGTTCCACCCCGGTCGGCCCGCCGCCGACCAGGGCGAAGGTGAGCCAGTGCCGCCGGTCCCGCGCGTCCGTGGCCGACTCGGCCATCTCGAAGGCGCGGTAGATCCTGCGCCGGATCTCCAGGGCGTCGTCCAGTGTCTTCATGCCCGGCGCGTGAGCCGCGAACTCGTCGTGCCCGAAGTAGGACTGGCGCATGCCGGCCGCGACGATCAGGTCGTCGTAGGGAACTTCGACGCTGCCGCCCTCGGGCCGCCGCGTGTGGACCACGCGCTCCTTCACGTCCACGCCGGTGGCGTCGGCGAGCAGACAGCGTACGTTCGTGTGCCGGCGCAGGACCGCGCGCAGAGGCTGCGCGATCTGGCCCTCCGACAGAATCCCGGAGGCGCACTGGTAGAGCAGCGGCTGGAAGAGGTGGTGCGCCCGGCGGTCGATCAACGTCACCGCGACCGGCGACCGGCGCAACGCCCGCGCGGCGAACAGCCCGGCGAACCCGCCCCCGATGATCACCACCCGCCGGGGCGTCACATGGTCTTCCACGGGCCTCAGCCGCCGGTGGCGAAGCCGGGGAAGAGGGTCATGCCGCCATCGACGTACAGGGTCGTACCGACCACGTAGTCGAGCAGGTCGGACGTGATCGTCACGACGGCGTTGGCGATGTCCTCGGGGTCACCGACCCGGCGGTACGGGATGAGCTTGAGGAGCTCGGCCTCGGCCTCGGGGGTGTCCCAGGCAGCGGTGTTGATCGGGGTGCGGATGGCGCCCGGCGCGACCGCGTTCACACGGATGTGGTGCGGGGCGAGCTCCTGGGCCAGGGTCTGCATCATCATGCCGACGCCGCCCTTGGAGGAGGCGTAGTTCACATGGCCCGACCAGGGGACGATCTGATGGACCGAACTCATGCAGACGATCTTGCCCGCCGAGCGGGACACCTCCGGGACGACACCGCGCCGCATGAACTCCTTCACGGCCTCCCGCGCACACAGGAACTGACCCGTCAGGTTGACGTCGATGACCTTCTGCCACTGGGCCAGCGTCATGTCCACGAGCGAGGAGTCCCGCTGAAGGCCGGCGTTGGCCACCATGATGTCGATGGTCCCGAACTCCCGCACGATCCGGGCGACCATCTCGACGACCTGGTCCTCGTCGGACACGTCGGCCTCGTGGGCGTAGGCGTTGACCCCGAAGCCCTTGATCTGCTCCACGACCTTCTCGGCCTCGTCGGCTCCGACGACGTAGTTGACCACGACGTCCGCCCCGGCCCGGCCCAGTGCGATGGCGGTCGCCTTGCCGATACCCGAGTTCGCACCGGTCACCAGGGCCTTCTGCCCTCGCAGAAGCCGTGCGACCAGCGGCGTACCGCTTTCCTCGACACTTCCTGCCACCACGATCCTCCTCGTTCCCTTCCCACCCCTGCCCGCCCCCCGGCTGGTGGGAAGGACCTCGGGGAGGACGTCAGAATTCGGTGGCCAGCCAAATGCATCAGCGACGGGAACGGCGGTCCGACGCGCAAAGCCGGACCCGCTCGGGCCGCCGATGTCACTCCGGTGGCTCACGCGGATCGAGAAGCTGGGCCTGCCCGAGGATCGGCGGGTCGTCGTCCGGGACGGTCACGGCCCGGCGCCCGCCGTGGGCGCGCTGTGGACCGTCGCGTTCTCCGTCGTCCCGTACACCCGCACCGCCGCTGCGGTGGGGTGCCGGGCTGGGCTGGGCTGCCGACCCTGCGGATGGTGCGGTCGCTGAGCGCCGGGGCAAAGGCCCTGCTTCCCCACGTGACCGAGGGCGTCACCCTCTGCGATGCCCGCGGGGTGCACGACACGACTACGATGGCGCGCCGAGTTCAACCATCCGAAGTCGGCGGGAGCTCCTTTCGGACGTCCGGCTCCCGTTCGTAGAATTCCCCCATCACTGGCAGGTGACAAAGGGGGAACGGATGCAGGTCGACGACATCCTGTGGGAGGCCAACACGGCTGCCGCCGAGCGACCCTGGTCGCGCTGGCTGACGGCGGCGGCTGCCACGGCTGGATTCTCCGCCGTGGTACTCCTGTTCGCCGAGGGCAACGGCGGCGTCGACGGTGTCCTGTTCCGCGTCTCCCTGTGCGGTACCGCGCTCGCCTTCGTGATCTGGGCCGTTCTCGTCGTGCGTGACTTCCGATCGCTCGTCGACGTGCGAGTGGTCGGTGGCGGAGACCCGCACCTACGGATGACGACCACCACAGGACGCGTCGTGACCCGCGCGGCAAAGGATGTGGCCCGCGTGGAACTGGTGATCACCCCATGGATCGACAGGACGAGCGACGACGACAGCAAGTTGGCACTGGAGCTGAGGCTTCGTCGGGGCGTCCGAGGCTACCGCGGTCGGTGGAGCAGCGCGACGGACGAGGAGCGGGAGCGGACCAAGGACTTGTGGCAGCGTGTGTGTCCGACCGCCACCGTGACGGAAAGCGTCCGGCCGCGCATGCAGGGGACCGGGGACTGAGGGCGCCGGGGACGCGGCTTCTGGTGGGGTGGTCGCGCTGCCCACACGTGCCGCCCGTGTGCTCTACCAGGTGGTCAGGTCGACGAGGAGGTCGCAGTGTGGGTCGTCCGGGGCCGGCCGCTGCTTGCGCTCCTCGCCGACGAGGGAGGGGAGGGAGGCGATGAGCGTGGTGGCGGGCGTCTCGGTCAGGCGGATGTCGGCGCCGATGATGCCGGGCCGGTCGGTGCGTTGCACGTACAGACGCAGTAGGCCGTCGCCGTGCATCAGGAAGCCGATCAAAAACGGGTTCTCGTCCTCGCCCGGGCCCGAGAGGGCGTGCACGACGGTGAGCGCCCTGCCCTGTTCGGGCTCCGGGTCCGGGGTGATCTCCTGCGGGCGCAGACGGACGAGCGTCATCCCCATGGCCTCGCCGACGTCGCTGCTGCTGTAGATCTGGGGCCCGGTCAGGACCGTACGCAGCAGGCCGGGGATCCGGTAGGGGGTGACCGTGTCGTTGGGGATCTCGTAGAGGAAGTTCCGGCCGTTCTCGTCGTCCCCCGCGCGGATGGCGACGCGTACGGCGCCGGGCGCGGGCAGGACGCCCCGCAGGCGGCAGTACTCGGCGACCGGTGCGTTCAGGAAGTACAGCAGGCGGCGGGTGACGTCAGCCTGCTGCTCGCGGTCCTCAGGATCGATCACGGATGCTTCCATGCGGGCAATTGTCGTCCGGTCGGTTCGCGGCAGAAGATGTCGGTGACGCCGAGCTTCCATCCCCTGCCGGCATCGTAGAGCCCGTCCGCCGTCTTTCGCGTGTACCGAACGATGACGGTGGACTTGGCCTGCCTCGGTCTGGGAACACCCGTTGCGACGGCGGCTCCGTCGCGAACCAGGCCGCCGTGGTGGTTGTCCCGGTCGACGACACAGCCACGAATGGCTGCGGCCGGAGCGGCGCCCAGATATCCGGATCCAGTACGTCCGGGATGAGCGCCCGGCACGTGGTGGCGCGGCGCGGCGTTCTCGTGCCGCTTCATGGTTCGATCCCGGAGTTCGGATCGCCGGCCCCCGACGCATAGCCCTGAATGATCAGCACCCCGACGACGGCGATGCCTGCCATCACGACAAGGAAGACACAGAAGCCGGCAAGGATCCGCAACGACTGGATGACGGCCGACTTTTCGACTGTGGCCACCACCACGGCGCTCGCGGGCTGATCGGGCAGATGGGCGACAGTCAGCTTGTCACCCACGCGGGTTGCCTCAGGCGGCAAGGTGCTCTCGAAGCGTACGAGGTCGCCGTCGGGGCCGGGAAATTCGAAGACGAAACGCTTCTTTGGCGGAGGGTGTCCCTTCGCTTGCGGACCGGCCGGCTGAGGGACCTTGTCGTAGGAGCGGACGCACTTGGCTTGGGTGTGCCTGCCGACGCGCACGACACGGCGATGCCGGCCGCTTTCCCTGAAGACGTGAAACGCCCCGAGGCAACCGAAGACGACGACGATGCCCACGGCCACGAGGAGCATCACGATGAGTGCATCGAACACGACCATGGATGTTCTTTGCCCGACATCGAACTGCCGGAACCCGGGTGCCCGTCAGAACCGGATCTCTCGGCCGACCCCGCGCCGTACCCGTGCGAGAACCGCGACACCAGATCAGCGCGACCCTCGTGGCCAAGGTCGCCGACCTCCAGGCGCCCTGCCCGGCGCTCGCCGGCCCGTAACCCCGCAAGGTCTCTCCGTCACGGGCCGGGACCCGGACAGAATCGCGCCCGGGGCCTCGGTCCGGCGGCCCCCGGGTTCGAACTCGCGCCGCGACAAGCCGTGTTCACCGGTTGGCCACTTTCGCACAACCCTTCATACGCCTCGCAAGTCACAGCCCCAGAAGCTCTGTTCCTTCAATTCGCCCTTCGACTACGGGAGTTCCACCGTGCGAGTACGTACCCTGGCCGCCACCGCCGCTGTGGCGGCACTCACCGCCACCGGTCTTACCCTGCCGCTCGCCGGGAGCGCCGCGGCCGCGACGACCGTGCGGTTCGACTTCAACGGCGACGGATACACGGACATCGCGGTCGGTATGCCCGACGCCACTGTGGACGGCAAGGCCAAGGCCGGTTACATCAGCGTGATCTACGGCGCCCCGGAGAGCCCGTACCAGTCCACCGGCGAGATCAGCCAGGCCGAGGCAGGCATCCCCGGCACACCCGAGGCGGGCGACCGCTTCGGCTCCTCCCTGGTCCCCGTCGACGTGAACGGCGACGGCGTCTCCGAACTCGTCGTCGGCGCGAGTGGCGAGTCGCTCACCTCCGATCAGCTCAAGGACGAGGGCACCATCACCGTCCTGGACGGCTCGCAGTGGAACATCAAGGGCACCACCGTGGCGCGGGGCTCGTCCGAGTACAGCAGCATCGGCCGCACCATCGCCGCGGGCGACTACGACGGCGACGGCGACATCGACCTCGCGTACGGTGAGAACGGCGAGGAGCACGGTGCGCTCCGGTTCCGCCCGGGCCCGCTCACCGCCGACCCGGTGACCACCACCACCGTGCGCCGCTACAGCATGGGCGGCGCCACCCGGGACCTGGCGACCGGCGACTTCGACGGCGACGGCCGGGACGACCTGGCCGCCACCTGGCGGGGCGTGGAGGACGCCAGCACCTTCATCACACGCTGGGACGACCAGGGCGAGCCCGCCCAGTCGTACGCCGACGCCGACTACGGCAGCTCGCTCGCTGCCGCCGACTTCGACCGGGACGGAACGGACGACCTCGCGGTCGGCCTCGTTCGGCCCAACCCCGAGTCGGAGACCACGCATTGCGAGGACCGGCTCGGCGGTGCGGTGCTCCTGCTCAAGGGTTCGAAGACCGCGGGCTTCGGCAGCGAGAGCGAGTGCATCACCCAGTCCAGTCCCGAGGTCGGCGGCAACGCCGAGGAGGGCGACGACTTCGGCGCCGCGCTGTCCGCCGGCGACCTGAACGGCGACAGCCGTCCGGAACTGGTGGTCGGCGTGCCCGGCGAGGACGTGGGCACCGTGCAGGACGCGGGCGGATACGTCACCGTGAACGGCACGGAACACGGCCTCTACGGCGGTCTGGCCCGCAGCCAGAGCACCCCGAACATGCCCGGCGCGGCCGAGGCCGGCGACCGCTTCGGCGCCCAGGTGGCCGTCGGCGACTACAACCGCGACGGCCTGTGGGACACCGCGGTGAGCGCGCCCGGCGAGAACGCGGGAGAGCCCAGGTCCGGTGGCATCTGGTTCGCACCGAGCAGCACCGAGGAGACGTACCCGCTGGGCAAGTCTCTGACCCCGTTCGGCTTCGCGCTGCCTTACGGGGCCATCCAGTACGGAGAGGTCCTGGGCCAGTAGGAGTTCGGTCCAGCCGCTCCGCCGCGGCGGAGCGGCTGGACGCCGGCCGGGAAGGCCGGCCATGGCGGGCCGGACCGCGGCTCACGCCAAGGTGACCCGGATGCCGCCTGGGGCCAGGATCTCGAGGACCCCGCCGAACAGATCGAAGGGCCGGCCATCGGGTGACAGTGCCTGGGACAGGTACTTGGGCGCGGTCGCGGCGTCCCCCCAGAGCAGAGTCGCGGGGCGGTGCAGCCGAAGTTTCCGCGCAGGCAGTCGTCGAGAGCGGCCAGGCAGCCGCCGAAGTAGCCGCCCGGCCCGTTGACCGCCTCGTCGAGTGCCAGGTGGAGGCCCGGTTCGTCGGTGACGTATCGGCCGTCGAGGACCCGATGACCACCCCATCGGGACGGCCGTTCGAGGAGCAAGTCTCCAGAGCATTAGGACAAAAGATACTTACGCGTCGGGATGCTCCGGCAGGGCGAGCCAGTCCGACCAGGAGATCTCGCGGCCGAGGAAGCGCGGCTGCTCGAACGGCCAGTCGACGGCGATCCACTGCGGCACCAGCGCGTCGAGGTCCTGCTCGACCTTGCTGCCCACCAGTTCGTCCACCACCCACCAGGAGATCTCGCCGTCCGCGTCGGCCCTCTCCGGTGGATCGATGTAGACGCAGCCGAGCAGAGCTGTCTCCGCCGCGTCGAACAGCGCGTAGTTGAAGGACTGGTGTGCGGCGATCTCCTTCTCGTGCCGCAACAGGTCGGCCTGGTCGGCCTCGTAGGTCATGGTGGCCGCGGGCCAGCCCCAGGCAGGGCCGAAGATGGTCCACAGCCGCTCGCGCGAACCCATCACAGCCGGATAGTCGAGCGGGGTGTCCGCCTCCCGGATCGGCCGCAGGTGATGACCACCGCCCGGCAGCGGTACCAGGGCGGGATGGACGAAGTCGTCGGGGAGCCAGCTCATAGCGCCCGACCGTAGCAGCGCGCAGCCGTCCGCTCCCCTGGATTCTCCCCCTGTACCGCCAGGCCCTTATCCGTACCACGCTCCCCCTGGTCGTGATCGCGCGAACAAGATTCTCTGGGTCGCGAAGAAGCCGTCGAATGGTCAGGACTCCACCCCGGGCGACAATTCGACGATCAAGGCCAAGCTCTCGGGCTCCAGCCAGGTGGCCTCACGCTCAGTGGCCGACGGGCCCGGCCCCTCTACGATCAACATGCCGAACCCGGGCTGCCGGCAGTTCACCCTGTCCTGGCCGGGCCACACCGACCGTGTCGACATCGAATATCTGGCCGGCTGAGAATCCCACCTGAACAGCCATTTCCCAACGGGGACTTCTCTGCGCCCATGGTGTTCGTCGACGGTCGGCGACTCGTCGGGCGGAGTCTCACTCCGGCACCCGACGAACGAACCCCAGAAGCCAATACGTCCTCGCCCCTCCCCTGTTTCCTACGCTCCGGCCGCACGCCGGGCAAGCCCCTCGCGCACCCAGTCCATGAAAGGCTGGCAGAACTCGTCGAGTTCGGAGTCGGCCTTGTCCAACAGGGCTGCCACGTCAGCGACCGGATCGTCGTCGACACGCAACGCGTGGCGCCCTCCATGTCACGGGCGTCCTTCACTTGTCCGCGAGATGAAGGCGTCCCTATGCGAAGGCCGTCATGAGGGGGTCGTCTCTTCCCAGCATGATCGCAGCTGTTCCCGCAGGGGCGGGACGGATGCGGCGTCGCATGTCAGGATGACCACAAGTCCGCCGAGTTGGATGCCCTCGGGCCGCTGCGTGCAGGACCAATGCCGGCCTGCCTGCAGGAGGGTCGTGAAAAGCAGCCGATGTCCGGAGGCATCGCCGGCCAGTGCCTCGTTCGCGGCCTCGACGATCAGTACGTAGCGGTCCGCGGGCAGCCAATTCAGATCGCGCAGACAGTCGGAGAGGGCATCCCAGTTCCACCCGAAGTAGCCAGGCAGCCTCAGCTCGTCGTAGAACTGCTGGAAGGCGGCGTCCGTGTCGTGCATCTTCCGGCCGTCGAGACGCGCTACGTACATCCCGCCGGTCAGGGGAAGCAGCAGATCGACGGACACAGCGCCGCCCTCTGGGACGACGTGCACCCAAGGCACGGTGTCCATCGCCAACTCCCCTCCAAGATCCAGGCGTCGACCGCCGTCAGCCCCGGTGACGGAGGAGGGCTGCGAAGTCTAGATCCAAACGAAACGATCTGCGTGGTGTCCTTCCGTCGGGAACGGCTCAGTGACCGGCGCGGCGCGGGCGTCCCAGCGCGAACCGGCCCGGCCCGGGCTCGCCTCGCACCAGCGCCGCCGCCAGCTCGCCGATGACCGACGCGAACTTGAAGCCGTGCCCGGAGAACCCGCCCAGCACCGTGACCGGGCCCTGCCGGTCGATGACGAAGTCATGGTCGGGGGTGGTGGTGTACAGG
Source organism: Streptomyces sp. NPDC002580 (assembly GCF_042889485.1). Classification (NCBI taxonomy): domain Bacteria; kingdom Bacillati; phylum Actinomycetota; class Actinomycetes; order Kitasatosporales; family Streptomycetaceae; genus Streptomyces; species Streptomyces sp. NPDC002580. The sequence continues at coordinate 33,544 of NZ_JBIAQZ010000019.1, forward strand.
CAGGTCACGGCCTCGGGCGCGCTGTGGTCCACGCCGGGGAGCCAGCGCTCGGCGTACGCCGCCAGCGCCCGCAGGATCACGGCGTCCGGGGTGCGGTCGCGTCGGTCGGGGTCGACGACCGGACCGACCCCGTGGAAACCCGCCTTGACGCCGTCGGTGCTGCCGAGCCCGTACACCCCGTCCACGGTGAGGCCGGCCACGGGAAGCGCGGCACCCGGGTGGTGGATGTAGCTGGGCCAGGTGAGCGCGTCCGCCGCGGGGAAGTGCGCGGGCTGCTCCTGGGTGACTCGGAGCGCCGGTACGCCACCGACCAGCGGGGTGGTACCGCCGCCCAGCATCGTGGGCGCCCAGCCGCCGACCGCGACCACGACCGCGTCGGCGCGCAGTTCCTCTTCGGCGTCCGTGACCACCCGGACCTCGTCGTCGCCGCGCACCGACAGGCCGGTCACCCGGACACCGTGCCGGACCTCGGCGCCCCGCGCTCGCGCCGCCTGTTGGAAGGCGGTGACCGCCTCGTCGGCGTGCAGGCGTCCGGCCTCCGGATGGAAGACCGCGCCGGTGTCGGCGCGCAGCCCCGGCCAACGCTCGGCGACCTCCTCCGGGGTCAGCCGCTCGGCGGAGTGTCCGGTGGCGGTCAGCGTCTCGTACAGTGCCTCGGTCGTGGCGGCCGGGCCATGGTCGACGGCTCCGTTGAGGGTGAGCACCTGCCGTCCCGTCTCCTCCTCCAGCCGTCGCCACAGCGGCAGCGACCGCGTGGCGAGACCGACATAGAAGGGGTCCGTATAGGCCAGCCGGAAGATCCGCGAGGTGCCGTGCGAGCTGCCCCGGTCGTGGCCGGGCGGGAAGCGCTCCAGCAGGGTGACGCGGTCACCCCGGGCAGCCAACTGCCAGGCGGCGGACGAGCCCATGACCCCGCCACCGATGATGACAACTCGACGAGAAGACACGATGCACGATCCTTTGATGAACGGTCCGGGCCCGCCCAGCCACGCGACCGGACCGACCGGACGACCCGAAGCTTTCCGGTGCGACCTACAACTTTCTATCAGCCGTCGGCCCGGAGCGAACCGACCAGGTCGCCGCGGCATCCCGCCCCCGGCCGGTCGACACGCCCGGCCTTGCTCCAGTTCACCGTCTCTCAAGCCGCTTCCGGAGTACACCAGGAAGAGTTGAACATGTTCAATAATGCTGACAGGGTGACGATCACGCGCTCGGCGGCTCATCGAACCGCAGTCCGTTCGCGTGTCTCGCGGAGGACATCGGGTGCCGTGCGATGCGTTCCTACCAGGAAGCCCTGTCCCTCGTTCCCGTCGCGTGCGCCCTGGTCGCGTGCGGCAGGCCGGCCTTCCCGCCAGTCCCTGACGGTGAGCCGACCAAGCCGGCCCGATCGCAGGTAGTGGCCAAGTGGACCGATACGCATGGCGGCACACTGCGGCTGAAGTCGGATGGAACGTTCGTCGCCGACGACCTCTGCCGCGATTTCTTCGACTTCGATGACGACGGACTGGACTACGAACCCAGATCGGACTCAGGCACCTGGCACGATTCCGACCGGAAGGGGCAGACCAGCGTCGACATGCCGTTCGAAGCCGACGGTGTGAGCTTCGGCTACGAGTCCCTGCGCGACGGCAGGACGCTGAAACCCTGGAGCTACGTCGGCGACCCCGGCGAAGGCCGTCCGCCCTGCATCCTGACGCCGCGACAAGGCTGAGTCGATCCCGGCCGACCGGCCTGACTCCAAAGGGCGTCGGTCCGCCGACTGCCGGCAGCGAGCGGACCTCGCGGATCGCTCCGGAGACGGTGCCGTTTTCATGTCATGGGGGTGCCTCTATAGGTCGTCACTTCCAGGACTCCAGGAAGTCGACGGAGCCTCAGCCCAAGTTGTTCTGGAGACCGACGCCATCGACCTGAGGTCGTATCAAGTCAACTGTGGAGCAAATGAATTGAGTGAAGCGCTGCGCACGGCCGGGCAGTATGTTGTCGACTTGACCACCGAACCTCCGCTGCGAGCAACGCTGTTAGCAGCCAGCCCGAAGGAGCGGGTACTGCTGCTCATGCAGAGCAACGCGAGTGACGGTGCGTCGACAGGACCGCCCGGACACCATCTGGACACGCCCGCCTCCAAGGCCAGGCACCGACGTCGGCCGCGCTCCCGGTGCAGGACTCGGACCACACCCTGTGGCAGCGACAGTTCCTCGGCACGGAGGAAGACCCGCACTCCCTTGCTGGTACAGGTCCGCAAGACCGCCCTGACTGCCCTGACCGCCTACATACACCGGGACGTGCCGTTCGAGCGCGTGGCCGAGGCAGTCGATCCGACTCGCTCTCCGGCCCGGCATCCGCGCTTCCTCCCGGCATCACGTGAAAGCCCTCTCAAGGCATGACCGCCTTCCCCCAGCCTGCGGTGCTCGCACCGTCCCGCCACAACTGCCCATACATCCGTTCTCAGGAGAATTGTTGAAATTCATCAGCAAAGAGAAGCCAGCCCAACCGCAGTTGAGCAGCAACTTCAACAAGGTGTGGGTGGCCACGATCGCCTCGTCGCTGGGCGATGGCATTCAGCTGGCCGCGCTGCCTCTGCTGGCAGTCCAACTGACCAGCGATCCGCTGCTCATCGGCGCGGTCGGGGCTGTCGGCACTTTGCCGTGGTTCCTGCTCGGTCTGCCTGCCGGAGCACTGGTGGACCGGTGGGACCGGAGAAAGGTGATGCTGCGTGCGGACATCTTCAGATTCGCCGTCGTCACCCTGCTCACGGTCGCCGTATTGACCGATCACGCAAACATCCCCCTGCTGATAGTGGCGGGATTCGCTCTGGGGTGCGGAGAGATCTTCTTCGACATATCCGCGCAGGCCGTCATGCCGGTGGTCGCCTCCGGGGAGCAGACGCTCATTCGGGCCAACAGCCGGATCTCGGCGGCCCAGATCAACGGCGAACAGCTCGCAGGCCCCCCGCTCGGCGGTGTCCTCTTCTCGCTGTCACATGCTCTGCCGTTTCTGGGGAACGCGATCTCCTTCTTGATCAGCGCCATTTTCGTCGGTTCCCTGAAGGGCGGTTTCGGAAACGCGGCGTCCAGCGAGCCGACCCGCAGGAACCTTCGCGCCGAGGTCGCGGAAGGGCTGCGCTGGCTGCTGAAGCACCGCGTGCTACGAGCACTGGCAGGCACCGCCGCCCTCGGCAACCTCGTCCTCACCGCCAAGATGTCACTGCTGGTGCTGCTGGCCAGAGACCAGCTCGGTCTCGGCGAGATCGGCTACGGTCTGCTGCTGAGCTCGACCGCCGTCGGTGCCTTCAGCGGCAGTTTCGTGTCTTCCTCGATCTCCAAGAAGATCCAGGTGGGCAGCATGCGGTGCATCGGTATGACCGTCGAGGGGCTCGCGGTCGTCGGACTCGGCCTGACCGGAAACCCCTGGGTCGCCGGTGGAATGATGGCCATCATCGGGTTCTCGATGAGTGTCCAGATCGTCATCGTCAGCTCGCTGAGGCAGCGCCTCGCACCGGCGGCAATTCGCGGACGCGTACTTTCCGCAAGTCGGTTGATCTCGCTCATGGGCGCACCCTTCGGTGGCATCCTCGGAGGCTACCTCGCGTCCGTGACAAGTCTGCGGACACCGTTCGTCCTGGGCGGCCTCTTGATGGTCCTGGTGGCCCTTGTCAGCCTGCCCGCGCTGAGCAATCGCGCCATTCGAGAAGCATCAGAAGAAGCCGAGACACCGAAAGAGTCTTCCGCCGCGGCAACGCACTGAGGCGTTCGGAAGCAGTCGCAAGATCACTGTTCTTCGAGGCAAGCGAGGGTTGCAGCGGAAGAGCGTCGCAGGAGCCGGTTTTTGGCATTCTCCCCGGCCCGAGAGCTCGTATCGCGATCTTGTGAGGTCAGGGGCGAGGCGGCGACGTCTCTTGCCAGGGCCCGACGGGGTGGAAGGATCGGCCACCGTACCGGCTCCGTTCACCGGCGTGCCGCGGAACCGCCTCCGACCCGTTCGCGCACCCGGCGCACCAGCTCATCTGCGGCCTGCGGCCACTGTGCGTACTGAAAGCCGAAGCCTGCCTGGGCCAGTCGGCCCGGGACGACACGGCGGCTCTTCAGCAGCAGCTCGGTGTCGGAACGCAGTGCGAACGCGCCGACCTCGGCCATCCACTTGGTCGCGGGGAGCCCCACCGGTACACCCCACGCGGAGCGCAGGGTGCGCATGAACGCGCGCTGCGGCAGGGGATGGGGAGCCGCCAGGTTCACCGGCCCCGCGATGTCCTCCCGCTCGATCAAGAACTCCACCGCGCGCACGAAGTCGTGTTCGTGGATCCACGACACGTACTGTGCTCCACCGGCGACCGGCCCGCCGAGACCCAGGCGGGCCAGCCCCAGCAGGACGGCGAAGACCCCGCCGGGGTCCGGGCTCATCACCATCGCCGAGCGCAGAGCCACCTTGCGCGTGGCCGGCGTTTCGGCCTGCTGCTGAGCCTGCTCCCAGGCCTTGGCGATCTCGACGCTGTACGCCCAGTAGTCCGGCACGCCCGGTTCGGTACCGCCGATCACACCGGTGGCCTCGTCATTGGGGGCGTCGAGGCGGTGCGCGTACACCGTGGCGGTGCTCATCTGCAGCCAGAGCCGGGGCGGTCGGGCGGCGCCCGCGATCGCGGCGCCCACGACCCGGGTGGAGTCGACCCGGGAGTCCATCATTTCCTGCAGATTGGCCGCCGTGTAGCGGCAACTCACCGTGCGTCCGGCCAGATTGATCACCACATCGCTGCCGTCCACCGCCGCCGCCCACGGCCCCAGGGTCCGACCGTCCCACTGGGTTTCGCCCTCGCGGCCGGGGCTTCTGGTGAGAATCACGACCTCGTGGCCTGCGGCGTCGAGTGCGCGCTTCAGGACCGCGCCGACCTGTCCGGTCCCGCCAGGAATCACGATCTTCATCGGTTCCCCCCTCCTTCGTCCCGGATGAGACTAGACCATAGAATTGAACATGTTCAAAACCATGTGGCGCAATCCACGGTCCCAGTCAGCCTCGCCGTGCGACACAGGGCGCTGGACGTCAGAGGGGCGGGTCAGGAGAGCAGAGCTTCGTCGTCCAGTCGCTCTGTCCAGCCCCGACACAGCGATCGGCTCCTGGCTCGCCGCCGGCTGCCGCGTCCGGGCGAACCGGCGCCCCCGTTCCCCAAGGATTCCCTCCGCGCCACCCCGCCGCCGAAACACCGAACCCGCACCTGACCAGCGGAGACGAACCCGTCACTCCCGGCGTGACAACGGCTACAGCCGCGTGGCGTGCCTGACCCGGCTTTCGAACGATTCCGAGCGGAACCGTTTTCGCCGAGCCGCGTCATGGTCCGGTTTCGAGCCGACAGGCCCCATCGCCCGCGCGGAGCGACCCGTTCGAGACGCGGGTCGATCTCGGCGTCGACTTGCGCTGGAGTGCGCTCCAGGTCATAGCGTCGTAGACACCGCGGCGTACGAAGCCCGTGGGTCCGGGTCTCCCTGGGGATGCCTGGCCGCGGAAATCGTCGCTGGGTGGATGAGGGGCTTCGTCCCGTGCGACGAGCGGTGGACGAGGCACGAAGAGGAGCTGGGAGACGTCATGTATCAGCGCAGTCTGCGGGATCTCGAAGTATCGGCCATCGGCTTGGGATGCATGGGCATGTCCGCCTTCTACGGATCCGTGGATCAGGAGGAGGGGATCGCGACCATCCGGCGCGCCCTCGACCTGGGGGTGAACTTCCTCGACACCGCGCAGATGTACGGGCCGCTCACCAACGAGTCGCTCATCGGCGAGGCGATCGCGGGACATCGCGAGGAGTACGTGATCGCGACGAAGTTCAACTACCGGATGGACGACGCCGTGCCCGGCGACATCAGTACGGTCGGCCCGCAGGACGGCTCGGCCGAGCACGTCCGCACCTCGGTCCACGGCTCCCTGCAGCGTCTGGGGACAGACCACATCGACCTGTACTACCAGCACCGGGTCGACCCGAACGTCCCCATCGAGGAGACGGTCGGCGCACTGGGCGAGCTGGTCGCCGAGGGCAAGGTGCGGTACATCGGTCTGAGCGAGGCGAGCGCGGAGACCATCCGGCGCGCCCACGCCGTACACCCGGTCACCGCGGTGCAGAGCGAGTACTCCCTGTGGTCACGGGACGTGGAGGCCGAGGTGCTGCCGGCCTGCCGTGAGCTGGGCATCGGCTTCGTGCCGTACTCGCCGCTCGGACGCGGTTTCCTCGCCGGCCGGTTCAGCTCGCCCGACGAACTGGACGCGCACGACTGGCGCCGCCAGAACCCCCGGTTCCAGGACGCCAACCTGGAGGCGAACCTCCGGCTGGCGGCAAAGGTGAAGGAGATCGCCGCCGAGAAGGACGTCTCCCCGGCCCAGCTGGCCATCGCCTGGGTGCTGGCCCAGGGCGAGGACCTCGTGCCGATCCCGGGCACCAAGCGCCGCACCTACCTGGAACAGAATGTCGCCGCGGTCGACATCACCCTGGCCAAGGACGACCTGGCCCGCATCGATGCGGAGCTGCCCGAGGCCGCGGGCGAGCGCTACGACGAGGCGGGGATGCGATCCGTCAATCGCTGACCGGACAGCGAGCACGCAGCGCCGGCAGGTTCCGCCGGTCGCCGCGCCCGTCCGCGTCGCCGACCGTGCAGCAGGCCCGCGCACGGGCGCGGAACGCTCTATCCGACGAGCGCGGCGGGCTCTCCGAGCCGGGCGGCGGCCGTGCGCCAGGCTGCCGTCACCGCTGTGTGGGCCTGCTCCGTCCGGGCGGCACCGTCTGCCGTCAACTTGAGTGCCTCGCCCACATGCACGTGCAGGCGCGGGCGGCGTAGCGGTGCCGTGCACAGGCCCGCGAGCTGCTTGGCCCCGCCTCCCGAGGTGACCCGACGGGCACCGGCCTGGCCCACGGGCACCACGGGAGACCCGGTTCGCTGGACGAGCCGGGACAACCCGCTGCGGAAGGCCCCAGGAGCCGCTTCCGCGGCGTCCGCCCGGTACGGGAGACCCCCTTCGGCGTAGATCAGAACCAGGCGCCCGCGCTCCAGCGCCTCGGCGGCTTCCTTCAAGGCGTCCGCCGCGCGTCGGTCGCCTCGGTACACGGGGATGTGCCCCTCGCGCGCGAGCACGCGTCCGAGGACCGGGACGCGCCAGAGTCCGGCGGCGGCCATGACGACAGGACGAACCCCGAGACGGTGCAGCGCTGCGAGCACGATGGCGGGGTCGGCGAGCGAGGTGTGGTTCGCGGCGATGATGCTGCCGGGGACGAGTTCGGCACCCGCGTCGGTGGTGACCGTGAGGCGGCCGACGGCGGGCACCAGGACGTCGGCGAGGCGGCTGAGCATGTTCGGTCTCCGGTCTCCTGATCGCGACATTATTGCACCTCATCGTCGGAGGTGAGGACAGGAACAGGAGGTGGAGAGGGGAGGAGGAAGGAAGGACCCCTCGGCACCTGATTGACATCCTCTCCGGCCTAAAGGTCGGGGATTTCCCGTCTGCACCAGGCCGGTTGGCTGGGGCTTCGGGTGGGTTCCTGTTTCTTCCGCACGGGGGTGCGGGTTGCGCGCTGTGCCGGTACGGGTACCGGTCTTACCTGCGCTCCACAAGCGTTTTGGGTCTCCGCCTGTCCGGCGGCGACCTTGGATCCTTCGGTGCGGATGTTGCGGGCCGCGTTCACATCCCGGTCATGGACGGCCCCGCATGCCCGGCAGATCCACTCCCGGACATTGAGGGGTTTGGGGCCGTCCTTGACGCCGCAGGCCGAGCACAACTGCGAGGACGGGAAGAACCGGTCCACGCGGGTGAAGGTGCACCCATATCGGACGGCCTTGTACTCCAGCATGCCCACGAACGCCGCCCAGCCCGCGTCGTGCACGGACTTGGCCAGACGCGTGCGGGCGAGACCCTTCACCGCGAGGTCCTCGACATGCACCGCTTGATTCTCACGGATGATCGTCGTGGACAGCTTGTGGTGGAAATCCCTGCGCGCGTCGGCGACCCGAGCATGAGCCCGCGCGACCTTCACGACAGCCTTTCTGCGGTTGTTCGACCCCTTCGTCTTGCGGGCCAGGCTCTGCTGGGCCTTGCGGAGCTTCTTCTCCGCGCGGCGGAAGAACTTCGGCGAGGTGATCTTGCGGCCGTCGGACAGGACGGCGAAGTGGGTGAGGCCCAGGTCGATGCCGACCTCGCCCGTCGTCTCGGGCGGCACCTCTGAGGCATCCGTCTGGACGACGAACGACGCGAAGTACCGGCCAGCCGCGTCCTTGATTACGGTCACCGAGGACGGTGCCGAGGGCAGGGGCCGGGACCAGCGGACCTTGACATCGCCAATCTTCGGCAGGCGCAGCTTGCTGCCGGGCGTGAGCGACCAGCGGGCATTCGCGGTGAAACGGACCGCCTGCCGACTGTCCCGCCTCGACTTGAAACGAGGCGCACCCATACGCGGACGCTTGCCCTTCAACCCGTCGAAAAAGTTCCGGTAGGCGGAGTCCAAGTCCCGCAGAGCCTGCTGCAGCACCACGGCGGACACCTCGCCCAGCCACACCCGCTCGGACGTCTGCTTGGCATCGGTGATCAGCAGCTTCGACAGATCGCCGGTCTTCGGGAACGGCAGCCCCTGCGCCCGGGCGGTCTCCCTCGCCCGCAGAGCGTCGTTGTAGACCACCCGCGCGCAGCCGAACGCCCTCGCCAACGCTGAGCGTTGGCCAGGTCCCGGCTCGATGCGGAAGGTGTACCGAAGCTGCACAACCAGACCGTACCCATACCCACTGACAGCCGCATACAAGACATTCACACAGGCAGACACTCCGCCTTCGCACTCCACGCCCACTTGGCCCTCGCCACGAAGTACCGGCACAAGGCGTTCACCGACCGACACCTGACACGCCTCGAAGACGTCAAGCGCACCGTGCGCGAGGACTTCGAGATCGAACCAGCCGAGCTGGTCGAGTTCAACGGCGAGAACAACCACGTCTAACTCCCGGTGAACCTCCGCCCAAGGTCGCACTCTCAAGGCTCGCCAACAGCCTCAAGGGCGTCAGCTCCCGCAGACTGCGCCAGGAGTTCCCCGACCTCGTCCGGCACTACTGCCCGGCCAACAAACTGTGAGCCGGTTCCTACTTCGCCGGCTCCGCCGACGGAGCACCGCTGTCGACCGTCCGCCAGTACACCGAGCACCAAAACCATCCGCTTCAGCCCACAGGACAGAGCACTTCCCAGAATCGCTTCACCCCCGGCCCGAAGGCCGGAGCACTGCGATTTATCCCGGTAGCCGCACTCATCTTTTCTCTTTGATGTATGAGGCAGCCGGGTGCACGAGGTGGACGAGCGGTCGCATCGACGGTGGCCCCGCAAGGCGTCGGCCGCGGTTCACGGACCGTACAGGCATCGATGAAGGGAGGGAGCCGGGGGCGCCGACCGCCCCGGAGTGCGACCGGCGCTGGTTCCGATCCCGTTCGGGGCTGAGCGCGGGAGGGGCAGCCTGGGTGGGCCCGGACCGCCCCCTCTCTCCGCACTGTCAGCGCAGGCCGCTGTAGGCGGCCATCACGATCTCCATGCCGCGGTCGTCCGCCTGCCGGTCCCGGTCGATCATCTGGTTCATGGCGTAGGCCACTGTCATCCGTGCATCGGGATCGCCCACGACCAGCGAACCACCCCAGCCTCCCCAGCCGAAGGTGTTGCCGAACCGGGCGAAGCCCGCCGTCCAGGACATCGGCGTCCCCAGCACGCGGTCCTCGCCGCGGAACATCTCCTGCCACGCGGGCTCGCACCCCTGGGCGGACAGCAGTCGCACGCCACCGGCTGAGCCCCGGTTCGCCAGGACCGACTGGACGAGGGCGATCGAGCGGGCGTTGCCGAAACCGTTCACGGCGGGGATCTGCGCGCGGCGCCAGGCCACGGAGTTGGCGTCCTCGACCCGGACCGCGGGACCGGAGTGCTCCCGGCGTGTGCCATCCGATCTCCGCGGTGCTCCGGCGACGTACTCGTCGGTCAGGGACGGTGGCGGGATGAGCGGTGCGAGACGGTGGTCGTGATCCGCGGAGAGCCCGATGTGGAAATCCGCGCCCAACGGTTCGGCCACCTCCTCGGCGAAGAATGCGCCAAGACTGCGGCCGGTGATGCGGCGGACGAGCTCGCCCACGAGGAAGCCGAAGGTGAGCGCGTGATAGCCGACGGCCGTGCCTGGTTCCCATTCGGGCGCCTGGGCGGCCAGCCCCGCTGTCACGCCGTCCCAGGCGTAGAGCTCCTCGACCGCCGTGAGGCCGGACAGATCCGGCAGTCCCGCGGTGTGCGACAGCACGTGCCGTACGAGGACGTTCTCCTTGCCGGCCGCGGCGAACTCGGGCCAGTAGGCGGCGACCGGCGCGGACAGGTCGAGGTCTCCGCGGTCGGCCAGGATCAGCGCGCACAGGGCGACCATGTTCTTGGTCGTCGAGTTCACCGCGGTGAGGGTGTCGCGTTCCCAGCCGACGGAGCGGTCCGCGTCGGCGTAGCCGCCCCAGATATCGACCACCGGCTCACCGTCGACGTAGACGGCCGCGGAGGCGCCCACGTCGTCCTTGCCGAGCAGGGCGGCGAGTGCCTCACGGACTGCGTCAAACCGCGGATCGCAAAATCCCCTAACATCGTTCATGGAGGTAAGCCTCCGACGGCGTCGGGGCTTTCCGCCCGACAATTCCCGCATCGGTTTTATCGGGCGGGGTGCGACGGGACGCGTTCCACTCCGACAGGGAGGCCTGACAGCCGCTCGCTCGGCCAGTCGACGGTCCGCTGCTCCCTTGGGTCGGATCGGTCGGCGCCCCGACCAGTGGTCCCCGAGACAGGCCGTATCGGTGGCTGTCCCCCAGGGAGGACCTCCGTGGGAGCAGTCGTGGAGCAGGTGCGTCACGACAGCTTGACCGGGGCCCGAGACCGATGCGCCGATGACCGCGGTGGCGGCGAGCCGTTCCGGCTCCGGCTCCGGCTCCGGCCTGCGGTCAGGAACCAACGCTGCTCCGGCTCGCGTTCAGGCACCAACGGCTGAGGCGCCCGCGGCTGGTCGGCCGCCACACGGGTTCCGACGACGCGGACACCAGAGGGAAGGACGGATACGCGTGCTGGAGCGGCTGAACCAGGCACTGGACCATCTGGAGGCCTCGCTCGACGGGGAGGTCGACATGGCCGAGGTGGCCGGGATCGCCGCGGTGTCGGAGTACCACTTCCGACGGCTGTTCTCCGCTCTCGCCGGAATGCCTCTCCCGGTCTACGTACGGCGCCGACGCATGACGCTCGCCGGGGCCGAAGTGATCGCCGGGGAGCTGACGCTGCTCGACGTCGCGGTGCGGTACGGCTACGGCTCGGGCGAGGCCTTCGCCCGGGCCTTCCGGTCGGTGCACGGCATCGGGCCGGGCGAGGCCCGGCGCACCGGTGCGGTCCTCACGGCACAGCCCCGCATGTCCTTCCGCGTCGTCGTCGAGGGAAGTACGACCATGCGGTACCGGATCGTGGAGAAGGAGTCCTTTCGGGTGGTCGGCCGCAGCGCCCGGGTCCCCCTCGTGCACGAGGGGCTCAACTCGGCCGCCACGGCACATGTACGGAGTCTGGACGACAAGGCGATCGGCCGGATGAAGGAACTGGCCGACGGGGAACCCATGGGGGTTCTGTCGGCGGTGGTGTACCTGACCGACAGCCGCGAGGAGGGCGCCGAGGCGGACTACTGGGTCGGTGTGGTGACCGGTCCCGAGGCGGTCGCCGAAGGGCTCGACATCCTCGACGTGGCGGCCGGGCCCTGGGCGGTCTTCGACAACCATGGGCCGTATCCGAGTGCCTTGCAGGAACTGTGGCGGGACGTGTTCACGCAGTGGTTCCCCTCGAACCGCTACACGACCCGACCGGGTCCGGAGCTCCTGTGGACGCAGCCGGTGCCGGTCGGCACGGAGACCGGCTCCCAGCTGTGGATTCCGGTGGAGCGGGACAGTGCAAGCACCGGGAACAGCAGGAGCAGCGCGAGCACCGGAGAGTGAACACCGGTACCAGGCGGTGGAGTTCTGGCTCAGCCTGCCGGGGTGGTGCAAGTCCCGCTCGTTGTAGGCATGTCGGCCGAGAAATGCGTCGTGCAACGCTCCGTGTACGCGACGGTGGCTGGTCTCGGCCACGGCGGATCGGCCGGTGGTTCTGGTAGCGGTGAGCCGTCCGGTCTCCGACGGGGAAGGATGTGCCGGTCGTGGCCTGTTCCCCGCTGCACCGCACAGAGCTGCGCGGCCGCCCGGGCAACTCTGGCCGAGGCGGCCCACGTGTTTCGCAGCGCCGTCCAGCACGCCGCGTCCGGCACTACGCTTTGACCGGCCCGCTACCGGGCTCCTTCACGATGCGATCGCCGACCGTGATCGACTTCCACAGCCCCCGGTCGACGCGCACCTTGACGAGCCGGCCGTCCGCGCACCGCACCTTGATGAAGTGGTACATGTTCGCGCCGTCGAGCATGCCCCGCGACTTGTCCTCGACGATGCCTTCCCAGGCATCGTCCAGTCCTGGTTTGTGAGATGTGAACATGCCTCAAGGCTACGGAGGCCCGCTCGCGCGGTGCAGGGCCAAGAGGCACACGTACGGCAGTACAGGTGTCACACGAGAAGCCTGACAAATGTCCTGGGCGGGGACGGGAACGCCATGGCTCCCCGCCCCCGGCGCTGTGGAGAGCCGGCCGCCGCAGGCTCGTCGGGACGATCCGGCCCAAGGCCCGCGGATGGCACGGTGGTTGACCGACCAGGTCTTCGATGCGCTCGACGAACAGGCCGTCCTCGTTCCCGGGTTGATCACTTCGCTTACGCGGTCGCGATCTGTTCGAGGACCTCCGTGTAGAGAGGCCGCTTGTCGGGACGGGCGTGGGCGGCGGCATGTCTGAGCGCGGGAATCGCCGACGTACCCATTCCTGTCAGCCCCTCGGCCGCGGTCTTGCGGACGACGGGATGAGGGTGCTCCAGCAGTCGCGTCACGGCGGGGATCGCGGGTTCCCAGGTCGCGTGGCAGAGAGTTCGGATCGCCGTGCGCACCAGATCCGGCTGGGAGTCGTCCAGCAGGATCGACGTGTGGTGCAGGTAGGTCTGCCGGTCCAGCATGACCCGCGAGGTCCGATGGGCAAGCAGGCGGACCTTGGGCCGGGGATGAAGCAGCAGCTCACCGACGAGGTCCCGCAGGTCGGGGTCCTGTTCTGCGCCCGGTCCGCTGTTTCCCTCGGCCAGTCGCGTGAGTGCCTGGCGTATCCGCGCCGGGTCACCGGTACGGGCCAGGTTCAACAGCTCCTGCCGGGACGGGGGCTGTGACGCTCCTGTCGACGTGGCCGGGGCACGCTCACGGAGCGCTGTCAGCGCGGCGGCGTCCTGCCGTGCGGAGTCCGGGCGGCGCAGCGGCCCGTCGACGAGGAGCAGGTGGTCCGCGAGGTCCTCGCGCCCCTCGGCGCGCAGCCGTCGGCAGGTCTGCGTCAGCGCGGGGGTGCGCAGCAGGGGACGCCCGTGGAGCAGGTCGAGGAATCCCCAGGCGCCTGCGTCGAGGCGGTCGGCGAGGCGCTCCGCCAGTACGTCGGCGGGAACTTGGCGTAGTGCTCGCGCGGCTGCGGAGCTGCCGGCCGGAGGGTCGTGTTCCCACCGTTCCAGCAGCAGCGGGACCAGCGGTTCCAGCTCCCACGGGCCGAGCAGGCCTGCCGCGAGAGCCACCCTCTCGTGCAGGATGCCGTCCGCGCGGAGTTCGGTCTCGCCGATGGCGCTCAGTGTGCGGGCCAGGTCGGCATCCACGGGTATGTCGATGCGGCCTCGCAGAAACGCTCGGAGCACGAGGAGCCGGGTCTCGGGTTCGGGCCACTTCAAGAGCGCCAGGGCGGCGGTGTTTCGGCGGTCCGGAGCGGAGGCCCGCAGCATGGCCAGCAGGCGCTCCCGCAGTGCGGTCGAACGGGGCTGGTCGAGGTCGTCGATGTGCACGGTCCTCGGCGGTGGCGTCGGCGCGTGGGTGGTCTCGGCGATGGTCCAGGGTGGTGCGTCGAGGGGCTGGATGGCCGTCATCCAGTCGATGAGGGTGGCGCGGACCTCGGGTCCGGCGACGGCGTAGACCTCGATCAGTGCGGTCAGACGGTCCCGGGAGCCCGGGATGCCAGCGTGTCCGTGCCCGTGCCCGTGCCGTCGGCAGGATCGACGGAATTCCTCCAGCGCGCTCGGTGTGCGCACCGCGGTCTCCAGCTCGGTGCGCCACGCCTCAGCCTCGCTCTCGGCCTTGGCCTTGGCCTGTGCCTGTGCCTGCGTCTGCGTCTGCGTCTGCGTCTGCGTCTGCGCGGTGGTGGCTGTGGCGGACCGCGGGGCGGCGAACGCGTCCCGCAGCACGGCGGTCTCGGCCTCCCAGGGGTCGGCGCCCAGCCGGGCCGACGCGAGTGCCTGCTCGAGATCGGCGCGGACCAGTACCGCGCCGAGGTCGCGGAGCAGCGTGAGGGTGGACGGGCCTGCCGTGGGTGCCGGGGGCAGCGCGCGTATCGCGTCGGCGGCGGCCTGCCGCTCGACGGCCGACAGAGTCGGCGCGACCGCTTCGAGTACCGCGATGAGGTCGTGCCGGTCTGCGGCCGGGGCGTCGGCGAGCCCGTCGATCATGACTCCGGTGGACCGGGCGAAGGCCGTCAGTTCCTCGGTCGTCCACGGTGCGGGGCAGAGCCGCAGCGTGAGCCGTAGTACGCGGCTTCGTGCTGCCGGTTCGGATCCGGCCAGGCGGAGCCAGTCCGCGAGCATGGGCCGGAGCACCCGCAGCCGGGTGGGGTGCGGCAACTCAGGCATTTCGGCGATGCGCAGCGCGACCGACGGATTCCACCCCTGTGCCGTCAGTGACCTGACGTCGAGGTCCGCGTCCGTCTCGATGTCCACCGCCCGCTGCGGCCCAGGAGGCATGGGGATCCGGTGCTTGACCATGACCGCCGCGAGGTCCTCGACCGTCCCGGAGGCGAGGGCCACCCGGCCGGTCGCCACCAGGGCGAGCAGGCTCGGCGCGACCCGGGCCGCCTGGTCGTCCAGAGCGCGTACCGAACGCGCCGGCAGTGTGCGGTCGAGTCCTTCCAGCAACAGTTCACGGGCGCGGCCGTCCTCGCTGTGTTCGGCGGCGGCGAGGACGGTCGCCAGGTAGGCGTCGCCGAGGATGGCGCGCAGCGCCTCGATGAGGGTGCCGCGCAGACCCGGATTGTCGTGGTGCCCGAGCCAGAAGAGCAGTGCCGGTACCGCCACGGGCGTGCCCGCACGGACCAGGACCTCGGCGGCGGTCTTCTTGATGTTCATGTTCGGATGCCCGAGGCATGCGGCGATCGTGGTGGAGGCCCAGCGGGCCCGCGCGTGACCGAGGGCGAGCAGCGCCTGCCGGACGGTCTGGATGTCCTGGGCGGCGGTCAGCGTGATCAAGGTCGCCGACAACGCTTGCGCGTCCTCCCCCGTGGCGTCGCGGGCGAGCAACGCGATCACGTGCTTGCGCACATGCCGGTCGCGGTGCCGCAACAGGCGGTGCACTCGCGCACGGGTACGCATGTAGGGGGCACGGAGCAGGAGTTCGAGCAGGATCGCCCGCGCGCCTTCCGACAGTCCGGGCCGGTCCAGCAGATCCAGCGCCATGGTCGCGAGGAGCGCGTCTCCGGCCTCGGGTCCGGTCGCCGCGTCGAGCAGGCAGGACGGCCTGACCCGTCCCCGCTCGTGGAGACGACGGCCCAGGCCGTGCACGGCATCCAGGACCTCCTGGGGTACCACGGGCTCCCCGGCGGGCTCTCCGTCTTCGCGTCGCGGGGCGGCTGCGCCCTGCTCCCGGGACACCGCCAGTTCGGTCACGACGCGCAGGAGCAGGTCCGCGACGACCGGCAGCGTGCCGACGCCTCCATGGACGGCCAGGGTGCACAGTGCCACCACCGGTTCGTCCGGGTCCAGATGAGAACTCAGGAGTGCCAGTTCCTGCTCGTCGGGGCCCCCGAGATCCGCCGCGACGCGAGCCGGCAGGTCGGCGGGATCAAGGCGTACGAGGAGGGCACGCCGCTGGGACGGATCAAGGGTCAGATGCCACAGCACCTCAAGGGTGCGGCTGCGCACCGCGCGGAGGTGGGGTGCGATCACGCTCTCCTGCGTGGTGAGAGCGAGACCTTCCCGCAGCGCTGCCGTCGTCCGGTGCCCGCCGATCGCCTCCAGAGCGTCCAGGGCCGCTGCGGGCGCCGACGGCAGGAGGGCGATCACGGCGTCTTCGGCGTCTTCATGGCGCAGGCCACGGATCGCGTCGAGAAACGGCCCCGGCGATGGAGCTGAGGGGAGAAGCCGGGTGATCGCGTCACCGATCGGAAGCTCCGCCGCTCCCTGGCCGGCCAGGGCGACCAGCAGCGCGAGCCGCCGCGGCCAGCTCGGATCGTCGACGGCGGCGTCCATCAGCGCACGGAACATCGCCTGTCGGCAGGTGAACAGGATCGTCGCGACCTCGTTGGGCGCGATCGAGTGATCGGCCAGTGCCAGTCCGATGATGGACGCGACGTGCGGACCGTCCGGGAAGTGCCCGCGCCGGTGGAGCCCGCGCAGGCAGGTCACCGCCGGCCCGCCGAACAACAGGGGGTCCCGTGCGGCGATGGCTGTCAACGCGCCGATGTCACCGCGGTCCGCCAGGTCACCGAGCAGTTCCATCCCGCGTCGGCGAAGTCGCGACGGCAGATCCTGATCGTCGATGACCTGCCGCAACAGGCCACCGTGCCCGTGCCGAGCCGCGACCGCGAGTGCGGCATCGGCCACCTCCGGCCGTGTTCTCACCGAGTCGGAGGCGAGAAGGGGAGACAGGAGTCCCGGCGGCAGGGAATCCAACGCCGCCCACGGCTCGGCGAGTTCATCCAGTACGGCGGCCACGACGTCCGAACGGCCGACACCGAGCAAGTCGATCAGGTGGCGGCGAACCAGTGCGGGAGCCAGCAGACCGGCGCGCAGCCCCTCCCGGGCCAACCGCAGCGCCGCGGCCTGCAGCACCGGGTCACCGCTGTCCACCAGCTCTTTCACGAGGTGCTGGGGCCGGTGCGCGCCGGTGACGGTCACTTCCCTTACGGCCTGGTACAGCAGTTCGCCCACAGGCTCCTTCCGGATCGCCGCCGGCTCGTTCAGGATTTCGGCGCGCAGCCAGGCGATCCGAACCCGAGCCGGCAGCTCGGCCGTACGCCACGACGGCCAGCGGCGCTCGCGGAGATGGGGTCCCAGTCGTTCGTAGAGGCGCGCCAGGACGAGCGCCTCCTCCGGCGGACCCTGTGCCGATACCGGCAGCAGCCCCGCGAGTTCGGCCGTCTCTGGCCCGTAGCCCGTCCGGCCCGAAGTGACGCGCTCCGTCAGCAGGACGAGCCCCAGGTACCGCAGCCGGGGATCCTCGTGCCGGATGAGCCGCCCGAGGGCGGACGGCGAACAGGACTGCGCGTCAAGGTGGTCGGACAACCAGCCGATATCGACTCGGCGCACCGCGTCGCGGAAGGGCTTGTCTGCCGGCGTCGTCATCGTCGGATGTTACTGAACCTGGGTGGGTGAAGTCGTCCGGGTTGTGGTCAGGTGGGTGTCCCGGATCGGATCGGGACTCGACGCGACCAGGACGACTTCACAACAGGCTAAAGGACTTCGAACCTTGGCGATGGGCTATCCCATGGCCGCTCGGGCGGCATCGAGGAACGCCAGCCGATTGTCCTCGAGGTGGTCCCGGACGCTCTCGCCATCGGGCAGGCCCTCCCACACCGTCCGATTGAGGTCGAGGAAGTACGCACGTGCCGCGTCGTGTACGGGCAGGGGGAACAGGATGCGGATGAGCCGCTCGGTGACCCACAGCCTGTTCATGACGTCCTGGGTCTTCAGGTGCCATGGGTGGGTGTCGTCGAACTCGGAAGGCCGGCTGAACGCGGAGCGTTCGGCCTCGGCCGCCACCTCGACGAACTTCTCCAGCAGCGCGAGTCGTTCAGCGCGCCGGGCCTCCGACAGAGCGCTCTGCTGCCGGTGCTGTTCAGCGCGTTCCGCCGACAGTTGAGTCCTGTGCTGGACGAGGTAGGACAGCATGCCGCCAAGGGCGACGCCGCCCAACGATGTGAGTGACACCCAGACCTGACCAGACATGGCGGCCATCGTGCCACGCCGTCGAGCCGGCCTGCGGACCGTCGCGCTGGACTTCGGCGAGCGTGATCATGCCGACCCGAAACACCGGTCCCCGTCTGGGACGGCGGTGCGGCACATCGCTGGTGTCCTGCCATGGCTGACGATCTTGGCTTCATCTGCTCCTGCTGCGGCAGACACCACGCAGAACTCCCCATGCAGTTCTCCGCCATGGCGCCCGACGTCTGGTCCGAGACCTTCGCGGGCGATTCCGCCAGCATGCTCTCCCCAGACCAGTGCGTCATCAAGAACGAGTACTTCTTCATCAGAGGCCTGATCGAGATACCCGTGATCGACAGCGACGTCGCGTTTTCCCGGGGTGTCCGGGTCTCCCTCAGCCGGGACAGCTTCGCCCGTGTCCTCGACCTGTGGGAGGCGCCCGGCCGAGAGGCCGAGCCTCCCTGTTTCGGCTGGCTGAGCACCGAGTTGGGGTTGTACTCGCCCAGCACCGCCAACCTGAAGACGCGTGTTCACACACGTCCGGTCGGCCAGCGCCCGTTCATCGGGCTGGAGCCCACCGACCACCCCCTCGCGGTCGAACAGCGGACCGGCGTCACCTAGGACCGTGTCCGCGAGATCGCCGAGGCAGTCCTGCATCCCAAGGACCAATAGCGCTCGACCTGACGCCTGTTCGCTCCAGTCGGTACCAGGCCACCGCGTCCGTCGGTCGTCCCCACGTCATATGTGCCTGATCCCAGGACGCGTGAACAGAGCCACCGGGCAGGCCACGTCCTCCCATCTCGAAAGACCGTCCCGTAACTGCTGGTCACGGAACTGGCCGGCGTGCGGAAACTGCGTAGCTGCGAGTTCGTGGCGCCGGTATCGTCTGGTCTCCCGACCCGCGGTATCGGCGGCCCACTTTCAGAGAGCGACGCGGATGACCGGCCGGCAGGCAACGACGACCCTTTGGCGCCCCACCGGTCCCAAGGAACTGGATCTGGTCCGGGAACTGAACTGGGTTGCCTGGCCTCCCCGGCTGCCCGAGCAACCGATCTTCTACCCGGTCCTCAACGAGGACTACGCGGTCAGGATCGCCCGGGACTGGAACGTGAAACATGACGGCGCCGGTTTCGTCACACGTTTCGAGGTCGAGTCGGAGTTCTTGAGCCGGTATCCCGTCCAGCAGGCCGGCGGACAGACCATCCTCGAGCTCTGGGTTCCGGCCGAGGACCTCGACGACTTCAACGCCCACATTGTCGGCGAGATCCAGGTCGTCCACGAGTTCCGCTGAGGCGAGGGCTTTCGGACGAGATACACCTGCCCGGTCCCATGAACCCGATGCGGCTGGTGTGATCACGGCCTCAGGGCCGTCCTGGGCGGCCCCGTTCACCAGGCCGGGCCCACTGCGGCTCGGCAAGCTGGTGACGGTTCCGCGGTGGGAGGGTACGGGCGCGGTCCGCAAGGGCGGGCCGTGGAACCTGTCCGGCCGCCCTCCAGGAACCGCAACGATGGCTCGGCGTGGGAGGAGCCCGACGCGAGGGCCCTCGTCGGCACGACCATGGCGGGCGCCGACGGCGGTTGTCCGGGCATCGGGCTCGTGGTGCCCCGCAGGTGTCTCCAGAGCGAGGAGTCGCCCGGCTGGAAGCGGGCTCACGCCAAGTCACACCAGTGGTTCGGCGCGCTCGCGGCGCAGGCGAACCGCTCCGGTGTCGTGGGGGGGGGCCCCCCCCGGGGGCCGCGCCCGGGGGGGCCCCCCGGCGGGGCCCCCCCCCCCGGGGGGGCGCGCGACAGGGGGGGGGGGGGGGGGGGGCCCGGGGGGGCC
>NZ_JBIAQZ010000019.1:53422-84684 GCF_042889485.1 Streptomyces sp. NPDC002580
GGAGGCGCCCGGGGCGCTGGGGGCACCCCCCATTCCACCCCTGGGGGGGGGCGCGCCCGCGGCGCGGGCCCCCCGCCCGGGGGGCGGGGGCCGGCCCCCCCCGCGGCGCCCCGGCCGACGGCTTTCATTACGCCACGCGGAGGGTGTAGCGACCGGAGGTGTGCGCGGTGAGTCGCCAGCCTCCGGGCCGTTTCGCCAGCCGGATGCCGGTGAGACCGTCGCCTGTGGCTTCGGGGCGGCCCGCGCCGGGGATCCACACGTCCAGCGTGCCCTTCCCGAAGCCGGTCAGACGCAGGTCCCGCTCGGTGAGGGAGGACCGCAGGAAGTTCAGGCGGCCGGGAGCGCTGCGCGGGTAGGCCTGGGACAGCGCCGTGGTCTCGAAGGCCGGGCTCGGCAGCGGCTTGCCGTCGGGGCAGGTGTACAGCACGACGCCGCCGCCCGACGTGGTGGCCTCGGGATCGTTCTGCGGGTCACCGCAGGCCTTCTTCCACACCCAGATCGCCGAGCCCAGGATGCCGGTGTTCTGCCGTTCCAGGAAACGGTCGAATCGGGAGCGGAAGTCGTCGGGTTCCCCGAACCATCCCCACTCGCCCGACCACAGCGGTACCCCGTAGGCGCGGGCGGTGCGCTCGGCGGCGGTGTAGCCCTGCTCGATCGAGGTCAGGGTGATGCCCAGCCCCTGGTCCATGGTGATCGACTCGCTGTACAGGTGAGGCGAGAAGACAAGCTGCGGGTCGTCGACGAACCGGACCGGCGGGGTGGTGTCGAAGCCGAGCCCGGACCAGAGGATCGAGGGTTCGAAGAACACCAGGTGGTGGAAGCCGCCGGACACCTTCGACTCCGCGGCGCGGATGGAGGTGATCGCCTGCTGGTAGAGGCGTCCGAGCAGGATCGAGGAGGTGACGCCCGGGGCGTTGCCGGGGCCCGGTTCGTTGAGGAGGTCGTAGCCGGCGACAGCGGGGTCGTCCGCGAAGGTCTTGGCGAGGCGGCCCCACATGCGGGCGAACTCGGTGCCGATGCCGTCGGTGTCGTTGTAGAGGTTGGTGAACGCCTGCTGCACGTTGGGTGCGAGGTCGCGGCCGAGGAAGCCGCAGGCCTTGGCGCCGTCGGTGAGGGTCGCCCACTCCGGGGCGCCGTCGTTGCCGAACTCCGGTGAGGCGTTGGCCCGGCACTTCGTTCCGGGTGCCGCGCTGACGTACTTCGAGTAGGTGTCCTGGTGGATGTCGAGGACGGTGTGGATGCCGTGGTCGGCGGCCTGGTCGACCGCGGTGCGCACCCGCGCCAGGTACTCCTTGTCGAAGACGCCCCGCTTCGGCTCCAGGGCCGACCAGGACAGGGCGAGTCGCTGGACGGAGAAGCCGTACCGTTCCATCTGGGCGTAGTCGGCGTCCTCCAGCGGCCATACCGTGGGCTTGGCCGGGTCGGGCTGCCCGTAGTCGATGAGCTGGTTGACGTTCACGCCGCGGAGCAGCACCTGCCGCCCCGCGCTGTCGCCGATCACCGGGGACTGTCCGTTCGGGCGGAGCACGGTCAGCGGCAGGAGTTCGTTCCGGTCGCGGCCCGCGGTCTGCGTCTGCGAGCCGACGGGGGCCACCGCCGGTCCCGGTGCCAGGGTGCCGGCGGCGAGCGCGAATACGGCGGCCACCGCGACGGGCGGCGCCCACCGGACGGCCCAGGCGAGGCGGCCGCGCTGGGTCGAGGGCTCCGTCCGGCGTCTCCACGCCATTTCCGCGACCCAGGGCACGCACACGACGCCCGCGCACACGCCTGCGGTCACGCCCTCCGCGACCCGTACGAGCACGGACGCGACCGGGAACAGTGCCCCGCCGAAGCCGTTCAGGCATCCGTCGAGAATCCACAGGGGCGCGAAACCGAGTACGCCCGCAGCGGTGAGGGTGGTCGCGAGCGACCACAGCGTCACCCCGGTACGGGCGCGGGTCAGGCCGGGCGAGACGATCCGGCGCCAGAGCCCGACACCGGCGAGCACCGCCGCGACCCCGGTGACCAGGGTCGTCGGCCAGAGGCCGCCGGGTATCGGACCGGCGGCCCAGGCGAACGCTCCGGTCCCCGCCTGGAGTGCGACGGCGGCACCGGCCGGCAGCCACGCGAATCCGGCGACGGGGTCGACGACGACGCCCGAGCCCCGTACGCCACGCTCGCTCTCCTCAACGCCCCTGTCACCGTCGGCGCCCTTGCCGCTTTCGGCGCCTTTGCCGTTGAAGGCGTCCTTGTCACCGTCGGCGCTCTTGTCATTGTCGACGCTCTTGCGGCGGAGGCGCCACAGGCCGATCCGGTACGCCGACGCCGCCGGCCCCGCGATCAGCGGCCCGAACACGGCGTACTTCGCGCCGGTCAGACCGCACTCGGCGAACAGCGCCCCGGCTGTCGGGAAGATGTGCAGGCCCGTCGGCCCGGCGACCGCCAACAGCAGCACGCTGTAGGCCAGTTTGGCCAGGAACGCCACCAGGATCAGACTCGACCAGACGGCACCGAAGACCCAGCGTGCCTTCGCCCGGGGAGCCGCGGCACTCACCAGCCGGTGGACGGCCAGCGCGCTGCCGCCGATCAGCAGGGGCAGGAACACCATGGTGGCCCAGGCAGGACTCGTGGCGTTGCCGGGCAGGAAACCCGCGTCCAGCCAGTTCTCGGGGGCGAACAGTCCGGTCCCGTCGGCATAGCCGAGAACGGCGGAGAGGACCACGAGTACGACCGCGGTGGTGAGGGACGCGAGGTGGGCAAGCCGACGGCCACCGCGCTGATCATCGGCAAGGAGCATGGATCGAGAACATAGGGCAGTCCGAAGGTCGCGCGGAAGCCCTGTGAGCAGGAATTTCCACGGCTCGGCGAAGCCCGGACGGGTCCGGACGCCACGGTGACCCAGGACTGCTCGACCGATGTCCTCCGCCGGGACAGGAACGAAGATCCGAACTCCCGCTCCGGGCTTGGGAATCATCCGGTCAGGCACACGTCATCCCTTCAGTTCCCACGTCCTTCGGTGGCCCGCGCCGCCCGCAAAAGGCCACGTCGCCCAGGCCACCGAAGCGGATAACGATTTCGCTCTGCCGCTCATCCGGACCGGCCACCGCACGTTTGCGTGTCCTCGCCGTCCCCTCCCGCCCGCGGGCTGCGACGGCCGGGGCCGACCACCGAAATTCCGGGCCGCTCGATCTCGGACCCTCGACGAAGTACCCGCCGTCCCCCATGTACGTTCCGCACCGTCCCGCTGTCGGCGCGACCGAACGGACGAAGTCCAAGTCGCTGAGGCCGGAGGCCGGACCCGACACCGTGCGAGCCGAATTCTCAGGCCTCGCGAAGGACTACCGCCGCGGATCGGGGGCACGAGAGGACGCGTCACCATCACCGCAGAGGCTGCGGTGATGGCGACCCGTGGTGTCCGAAGGGGCCGGGCGGCCCCGTACGGGCCGACGCGGTCGGGAGGGAAGGGCGGTGGCCCCGTGGGACGGTGTCCGACAGAACCGTCACTCCGCCACGGTTCCTCACACGGTCACGGTGACGAGGCGCAGCACGGCACGGACAACAGGAGACGGTGGATGTCCCAGACCATCACGGCACGAGCCGAAGCGGACGAGCCGGTGGACCCGGCAGAGGCACGTCGGCGTAAGCAGCGGCTTCGCAGACGTCTGGAGCGGCTCATCGGCATCGCCGCGACCGAGGGGAACGAGCTCGTCCCCTTGCGCAACGGCGACCAGATCTTCGCCGCGATGCTCGACGCGGTGCGGTCCGCCGAACACACCGTCGACATGATGACCTTCGTGTACTGGCGCGGGCAGATAGCCCACGACTTCGCGGCCGCCCTGGCCGACCGGGCGCGGGCCGGGCTTCGCGTACGGCTGCTTCTGGACGGCTTCGGCGCGAAGCGGATCGAGCCGGACCTCCTGCGGACCATGACCTCCGCGGGCGTACAGGTGGCGTGGTTCCGTAAGCCGCTGTGGCTCTCCCCCCTGAAGCAGAACCACCGCTGCCACCGCAAGGCACTGGTCGTCGACGAGCACACCGCGTTCACCGGGGGCGTGGGCATCGCCGAGGAATGGTGCGGGGACGCCCGCGGCCCCTCCGAGTGGCGCGACACCCACGTCAAGGTACGAGGGCCCGCCGTCGACGGCATCGCCGCCGCGTTCGCACAGAACTGGGCGGAGTGCCATGAGGAACTCTTCGACGACCGGGACCGCTTCACAGGCCACGAGCAGCCCGGCACGGCGACCGTCCAGGTGGTGCGGGGCTCGGCGAGCTTCGGCTGGCAGGACATGCAGACCCTCGTCCGCGTGATGCTCTGCTCCGCGGAGGAGCGTTTCCGTCTCTCCACCGCCTACTTCGCCCCCGACCCCTACTTCGTGGATCTGCTGTGCGCGACGGCGCGCCGTGGTGTCCGGGTGGAGATCCTGCTGCCGGGCCCGCACACCGACCAGCGAGCCTGCCAGCTCGCCGGTCAGCACCATTACGGCGTGCTCCTGGACGCCGGCGTGGAGATCCGCCAGTACCAGCCGACCATGCTCCACACCAAGATCATGACGGTGGACGGGGTGGCATCGCTCATCGGCTCCAGCAACTTCAACCGCCGTTCCCTGGAGCACGACGAGGAGGTCATGCTCGCCGTCCTCGACGAGACGTTCACCACGGCTCTCGACCGGGACTTCGACGAGGACCGGAAACACGCCGTGGACATCGACCCGAGCCGCTGGCGACGCAGGTCCCCGCTCCAGCACGCCAAGGAGCTGGCCGTCGCCCCACTACGCCGCTTCCTCTAGGGCGAACCCCGGCGTGGCTCCCGGGCAGCGAATCCGGGGACGTCAATCACACTGCGGGCTCCGGTACTTCCCCGGCACCACCACGACCGCGCGGGTTACGTCGGCCGGAGACGCCGTGAAGCTGAGGTGACAACTCCTTAAGGCTCTCAAAGGCAGGTCGTCCAGGTCACGGTGGAACACCGTGACCTGGACGACCTCGTGCCTGATGCACCATGACCTGCAGGAACGAGTGAGTCGCCGTCGTCTCCTCATCCGCCCAGAAGCCCTACCGGCAGGCCCGGTCGACTACCAGATCGACGGCGACGGCTTTTGTGGATTGCCCCGGTGGCGGACTCGTACGGCGTGAGGGCATCGGCCTTTCGCTGGAGCCCGCGTCCTGGTTGTGACCGCGCAGCGCCTCACCGCCCGGGCGAAACGCCACGGAGCGGCCGCCAGGGTGGGCAGGAGGAAGCGAATCCGCCGTCGCCTTCCGGATCGAACCGGCCCGCCGCACGCCGTGTCTCGCGCAACTCGCCGCGCCACTCGCACAACCGGTACGAATCCACGACGGCGAACCTGCACGACACCGCCGCGGCGATCGGCGCCACTTCCCCGGAAGCCCTTCGGGCGCGATGGCCGGGCATCGCCGAAGCACGGCATCGATGGCGGCACCCCGAATCGCCTCCAGCCGGTGGCGCAGCCCCGGGCTGAGAGCTCAGCAGCTGGACGCCGTGTCGATCCTGATGCCGGTCACGGTGAAAGCTGAGCTGAAGTTCACGTGGTGGTTCGGAGGGAGGCAGAGGTACTGCGTGGCGCCGCTGCTGTTGACCGTGTAGCGAAGGTACGCCCGGTCGTCGTTACGGGTGTTGTTGACCCAGTCCGCGCCACGACTGTTGGGACCGAGGTTCTGGTAGGCGGTGGTGACGTCCTGGTAAGCGGCAGTGGTGCTGCCACTGCTCCACTGGCCGTCGGTCTGGTAGAAGCAGACCCTGGGGTACGTGCATCCATTGTAGGAGTCGGCCGACGCGGTGGGAGCCGTGGCCAGTGCTGCGGCGCCGAGGGAGGCGACTGCCGCACCCGTAATCGCGATGCGCTTCGTTGTTTTCATAGCTTCAAACGTGGTGGTGCACGACTCTTGATCAGGAGGGATTTTTCGGCCGACCTCTCTTTTAGCCCGAAATGGGCCAGCGGAGTCGGAGGTCCGACGAGGGCGTCGGACGTGTCCGTGGGTGATGAGGCAGGTGGTGCGGTGAAGGAGGGCCTTGTGTGGCGCCCTCGCACCGTTCCCGTCGGATGCGAGGGGGTCGAAAACCGTGGAGTGGGGTCAAGGGATCGTTCTCTCGACCACCCGGTGGAGAACACCCTGGCCGAAGCCGTGTTCCACGCCTCGGTCGGCGATGCCGGGACGGCTGCCGCGTCGCCGGAGCACGCGCCGGCGCTGTCTTGGTCAATGCCGTGGTCGGTGTTCGGTTCGTCGCCTGGAACGGGGTCGTGGAGGGGGCGATCTGGGCGACGGCCTCGAGTCGCCGCTCCCCTGCCGGCGGTACCTGGACCGGGCGGCTCGTGAGATGTGCCTGTACAGCGATGCGCTGAACAAGCCCCACCTCACGGCCGCCCGCTTCTCCCGTCGGCTCACACCGTCGTCACCTCACCATTGCGTCCGAGCAGGAGTGGCTCCGCCGGCCCGGCGAGCCTGCCCGGTCAGAGGCCGGCGTCGGTCACCGGGTCACAAAGCCGCAGGGGCTCCTTCCCCGTGGAACTGGTTGCGCGGCACCGGCAGCCCGTAGTGCTCGCGAAGGGTCGCGCCCTCGTACTCGGCACGGAACAGGCCCTTGGCGCGCAGGATCGGCAGGACGTGCTCGATGAAGCTTTCCAGGCCGGAGGGCAGGGACGGTGCCATGATGTTGAAACCGTCCGCGGCGCCGCCCTCGAACCAGGTGATGATGGTGTCCGCCACCTGCTCGGGGGTGCCGATGAACTCGAAGTGTCCACGGCCGCCGCCGAGCCGCGAGATGATCTGACGGACTGTCAATCTCTCGCGTTCCGCGAGCTCGATGATCAGGTCGGAGCGGCTCTGCGAGCCTTCCAGCTTCGGTCGCGCGAGGATGAAGTCCGGTAGTGGCCGGTCGAGTTCGAATGCCGTCGGCTCGGTCTCGAAGATGGCCGACAGCTGACGCAGCCCGTACTCCGGGACGCGGAGTTCGTCGAACCGCTTCGCCAGTTCCTGGGCTTCCGCCTCGGTCGACCCGATGTACGGGACGATGCCCGGCAGCACGATCACGCCGTCCGGGTCGCGCCCCGCGGCCCTGGTCCTTGCCTTGATGTCGGCGTAGAAGCCGGCGGCGCGCTCGTACGTCCGGTGGGCGGTGAAGATCGCCTCGGCGTGCCGCGCCGCGAAGTCCTTGCCGTCCTCGGAGGAGCCGGCCTGCACGAGCAGGGGGTGGCCCTGCGGTGGGCGGGCGACGTTGAGCGGGCCGGCCACCGAGAAGCGCGTGCCCCGGTGGTCGATCCGGTGGAGCCTCGTGGGGTCCACGTAACGCCCGGCCGTCTTGTCGGCGACGATCGCCTCGGATTCCCAGCTGTCCCACAGCGCCTTGGCTATGTGCAGGAACTCGTCGGCCCGTGCGTACCGTTCGGCGTGGTCGGGACGGTCGACGAGGCCGAAGTTGGCGGCCTCGTCGGCGCCCGCCGAGGTGACGATGTTCCATCCGGCCCGGCCACCGCTGACGTGGTCGACCGACGCGAGGCGACGGGCGAGGTTGTAGGGCTCGTTGTACGTGGACGACACGGTCGCGATGAGGCCGATCCTGCTGGTCGCCTGTGACAGCGCGGTCAGCAGGGTGAGCGGCTCGAGCTGGCCCGGCGGCCGGAACTCTCCCGTGCCGAAGAGGGCCGGGCCGTCCGCCAGGAACAGCGAGTCGAACTTGGCGTTTTCCGCCAGTCGAGCCAGCTCGATCCAGTGCCGCAGGTCGAAGTCCGCCCGCGCGTTGCTGTGCGGGAGCCGCCAGGCGGCCTCGTGGTGTCCGGCCTCCATGAGGAAGGCGTTGAGGTGGAGTCGGCGTCTTGTCCGGTCACTCACTGCTGTTCTCCAGTCCGTTCTGTGGTGTGCCGACTCAGCCGACCGACAGCTTCGAGCTGTCGTAGCCGGCCGGGAGGAGGTTGTCGGTGATCGATGGGACGTCGACGTCCTTGGTGATCTGGCCCGCCTCGCGGAAGGAGTCGGCGAGTTCCTGCTCCGCCGCGATGTCCGCCTTCTCCACCGGAGTGACCCGGAACCGGAAGGCGGCCAGCGTCGCCTTGGCATCGGCCAGGGGGATGCCCTGCTCCTTGGACAGTGCCTGTGCGTGCTTGTCGGGGTGCTCGACCGCCCAGGCGAAGGTGCGGGAGAGCCTCTTGAGGACATCGGTCAGGGCCGCCCGCTTCGTACGGTCCTTGAGCGAGGTGTCACTGGCGACGTAGTAGCTGCTGGTCTGGTCGAGTGGCGGGAGGCCCTTCGCCAGGACGCGCGCGCCGTTCTTGACCGCGATCGCCGACTGCGGGTTCCAGATCGACCAGGCGTCCACCTTGCCGGTGTTGAAGGCCGTGGCGCCGGCCGCCGGGTCGAGGAAGACCACCTTCACGTCCTTGAGGCCGAGGCCCACGCTTTTGATCGCGTTCAGGGCCAGGCCGTGCGCCGAACTGCCCTGCGGTACGGCGATCTTCTTTCCCTTGAGGTCCTTGAGCGTCTTCAGCTTCGAGCCCTTCGGCACGATGATGTTCTCCAGCGCCTGGTCGGGCCTGAGCGACCGGTTCACAGCGACGATTTTGAAGCCGTACTCCTTCGCGGCTCCGGTGATCGGCGGCACGTCGCCGACGCTCCCGAGGTCGATGTCGCCCGACGCGGCCGCCTGGACGAGCGGCGGACCGTAGGTGAAGCGGGCGAACTTCACCTTGTAGGGCGCGTTGTCGAACACGCCGGTGATCTCGGCGAGTTCCTCGCTGCCGTCGCCGCCGTTGTCACCGATGGTGAAGGTGTACTTCTTCCACTCGGGGTGGTTGTCGGCAGCGGATCCGCTGGGGCCGCTCAGGGGCGCGGCGGCCTCCGACGTCGAAGCGCAGCCGACGAGGGTGCTTCCCAGGGCGAGCAGGCCGACGGTGGTGACGATTCGGGAGGTTCTTCTGGGCATGGCTTCTCACGTGCCTTCTGTGCTCTGGTGGGAGGGGTCGCGGGATGTGCTGGACGAAGTCGGTCGTGGATCGAGCCGGTCGTGGACGGCGTCAGTGCTGGTTGGCCAGACCGAGGTCCTCCAGGAGCGCGGAGCGCAGCTCCTCTCGCGCGACTCCCGCCTCGCGGTCCGCGGCCGACAGCTCGACGAGGTGCGAGGTGCCGATGCGTCCGTCGCTCATGACGACGACACGGTCGGCCAGCGCGATCGCCTCGTCGACGTCGTGGGTGACCAGCAGCATGGCCGCGTGGTGCTTGTTCCGCAGCGCCCGTACGAGGTCGTGCATGCGCAGCCGGGTGATCGCGTCGAGCGCGGCGAACGGCTCGTCGAGCAGGACGAGTTCGGGCTCCGAGACCAGTGCCCGGGCCAGCGAGACCCGCTGGGCCTCGCCGCCGGAGAGCTCCTTGGGCCAGGCCTTCTCGCGGCCCGCGAGTCCGACCTCGGTGAGCGCGTGACGGGCCCGCTGGTCGGCGTCCGGTCCGTGCAGGCCGAGGGTGACGTTGCGCAGCACCCGCTGCCACGGCAGCAGGCGGTCGCCCTGGAACACGATCGCCCGCTTCGCCGGGACCTCGACCCGCCCGCCGTCCGGCCGGTCGAGACCGGCCAGCAGCCTCAGGAGGGTGCTCTTCCCGCAGCCGGACGGGCCCAGCAGGACGACCAGTTCCTCGTCGGCGATGGTGAGGTCCAGACGGTCGAGGACGACGCGGTCCCCGAACCGGCGGACGACCTGCTCGGCGACGGCGCCCGCCTGCTGGTGCGGCCGTGTGCCGTGGGGGGTGACCGTGGTGCTCATGACGCCTCATAACCGGGGCGCCACCTCAGCAGCACCCGCTCGAGAACCCGGACGAGCTGGTCGGCGAGCAGCCCGAGGAGTGAATAGACCACCAGCCCCACGAAGACCTGGTCCGTCTGCAGGTACGTCTGCCCTTGCGTGATGAGGAACCCGAGCCCCTTGTCGGCGTTGACCGTCTCGGCGGCGACGAGGCCCAGCAGGCTGTACGCGAGAGAGAACCGCAGGCCGACCAGGAATCCCGGCAGGGCTCCGGGTACGAGTACCCGACTCACGAGGCGCCAGGTTCCGGCGCCCGTCGTCCGTGTCATCTCGATCAGCCGCTGGTCGACGCCCCGGATCGCGGCGAACAGGTTGAGATACATGGGGACGCCCGCGCCGAACGAGATCAGCAGCACCTTCGTGAGCTCGTCGATGCCGAACCACACGATCATCAGCGGCAGCACCGCCAGCAGCGGGATCGTGTTCAGGATCTGCACGAGGCCGTTGAACAGGTACTCGCCGCTGCGCAGCAGTCCGCCGAGCACTCCGCTGACGATGCCCACGGTCAGACCGAGCGCGAGTCCTGTCCCGGCCCGTTGCAGCGAGACGGCCAGGTCCGGTCCGAGGACGCCCTGCTGCCACAGGTCGACCGCGGACGCGACGATGGAGGTCGGCGCCGGGGCGTAGGTCTTCTGCACGGCTCCGGCCCTGGCCAGGATCTCCCAGGCGATGAGGACCACGGCAGGAGTCGTGTAGATGCCGAGCGGCCAGCGCAGCCGCTCACGGAGTGTGCGGAGCAGGGTCCTGCGGCGGGCGTCGCGCGGCAGGAAGACCTCGCGCCGTGGCACGGTCGTCGGCCCGGCGGTGGCGGGCCCGACGACGGGCCTCTTGAGACTGACCTCGGTCATCGGCCGGCCACCTCCAGCACCTTGCTGTAGTGCGAGGCGTCGCCGAGGAGTTGCTCGCTGCGGCGGCCGTCGACACCGACCGGCACGTCGCCCGCGACCGTCACCCGGTTGAGGCGGCGCGGGTGGTCGTCGTAGTTGTCCACCCCGTAGTGCTGGGTGATCCTGTTGTCGAAGACCAGCAGTTGGTCCGGGGCCCAGGTCCAGCGCAGGATGTTCTCCGGTCGGGTCACGTACGACTGGAGGATGTGCAGCAGTTCGGCCGACTCACCGCTCGACAGGCCGACGATCCGCCGGGCGAACCCGCCGATGAAGAGCCCGCGTTCACCCGTGAGCGGATGCACCCGTACGAGCGGATGCTCCGTCTCGTACGGGGTGGACCGGAAGGCCCGGTCGTACTCCTCGCGCAGTGCCGATGCCGCCGCGGGGCGTGCGTAGTCGTACTGGTTGGTGTGTACGACCCGTAGCGTGTCCGCGAGGGTGCGGAGCGGGTCGGGCAGGTCCCGGTAGGCCGCGGCCGCGTTCGCGACGAGTGTCTCGCCGCCGTAGGGGGTGGTCACGACGGACCGGAGCGTGGTGAGCTGTGGCGGGTTGACCACGAAGGTGACGTCGGTGTGCCATTCGTCGGCCTTGGACGTCTCACTGTCCACGGCGAGCACGTTCGTCGTGCCGTCGACGGCCGGGACGTTCGGGTGAGCGGTGGTGAGATCACCGAACCAGGCGGCCACGCGCTCCTGACCGGCGTTGTCGAGGCGCGCCTGGTCGAACACGATCGCCTTGTGCTCGTCGAGTGCCTTCCGGAGCGCGGTGACGGTCGGAGGATCGGGCGGCGCGGTGAGGTCGACGCCCTCGACTAGCGCGCCGACGCGGCTCGTGAGTCTGCGGATGATCGGAGGCATGAGGAGTTTTCCCTCTCGAGGAATCGGGCGCACCATCGGGTGCCGGTGTCGCGTGCTGAATGTCGGGTGCTGCATCGGATGTTGTGCGTCGCGTGCCGTGCGTCGCGGGTGCTGAGCGGGTGCCGGCTGCAAGGAGGACCACGAACGACGGCACCGGGGTCGGCCGCGTCGCGACAGGCCCCTACCGTCGCGCGGGGCGTACGCGACGAAGGCCGGACCGCGAGGCACAGGTCGGGCCACCGTGCCGGTCGGCGCGCGCTGTCCGGAGTGGACCGGGGGAAGTCCCGCCGGTTCCGCGCCACTTGCACGACGTGTCCTCGCCCCGCTGTGGCGGGAGCCCCCTCGCCGGCCTCGCGTCGAGCCGCCGCCGCTTCCCGTGATGGGAGAGCGGGAGCGCAGCGAGGAGCTGGGGGCGAAGGCAGTCGTACGGTGGAGACCGCGGTCTCTCGGAGGACGAGCCGGGGTGGAGCTTCGCTCCCACCCCTGCCGGTGCTACGCCTTGGGCGCGCACCGGACGTCGCCGGGGACCACTTCGCGGATCAGTGACACACCGTGGGGATCAACGACAACAGAACGCGCTGGAGACGTGCGCCAGGTCGATGTGGCGCCTCCGAGTCAATTCCACGCGCGGGTTCATGGAACGTGAGTTGAGCAGACGCCCACGCCGTCGGTCAATAAGTTCCCGGCAGGTCTCACATTGCGGAAACGTGAGCGCTCCCCCACTCCTGGCGGACGAGGTCGCGGACCGTGCCCCGTGCGCGGACGGGCGCCCCGAGCCGACATGTCCCAACCGGCACCGTGTGCGCGAAGGACGCGTCCCGCAGCGCCCGGGCCCCTCCCCCGGGCCGTCAGCCGCTGGCACAACTCCCCACCGGAATCCCGAAAACTCAAGGTCAGCAGCGTAGTCGGCCACTCCGCAGGTGGCGCAACATTCCGGCAACACGCCTATCCCTATGGAATCGATAGGGTTCGACCCGTGCCTCCCACCGACCGCATCCGAGACCACGCCGGCCAGGGCGCGACCACCGTCGCCGCCCACCGTGCGCGGCGCCGGCTGCGCGCCGATCAGGCCCGGCAACTCGCCGACCTCCTGCGCCAACAGCTCCTCACCGGGGGCTTCCCCACCGGCACGCTGCCTCACGAGTCGACCCTCGCGAGCGAGTACGGGGCCTCCCGCAACACCGTCCGCCAGGCTCTCGACCTCCTGCGCTCGGAGGGCCTCGTCGAACGCCAGCCGGGCGTCGGCACGGTGATCGTCTGCCGCAAGTACCCGCACGGGCTGGACCGTCTGATGGGCCTCGCCGAGACCCTCCACGAACACGGCCGGGTCACCAACGAGGTCCGCACGATGGGCCCCGTCCCCGCGCCCGCCCCGGTAGCCGAACGCCTCCACGTCCCACCCGGCACCGAGGTCCTCTACATCGAGCGCCTGCGCCGACTGGGCGGCCTCCCCCTGTCACTCGACCTCACCTACATCCCCCTGGACGTCGGCACCGCCCTGCTCGGCGCCGACCTCGAGAACACCGACGTCTTCCGCCTCCTGGAAGCCATCACCGGCCGGCCGCTCGGCCACGCCGCGATCACCCTGGAGGCGGTCACCGCGGACGCCCACACCGCCGCCGTCCTCGAAGCCCCGCGCGGCGCGGCCGTCCTCATGCTGGAACGCCTCACCCACCTCGCCGACGGCCGCCCGGTCGACCTGGAGTTCATCCGGTTCCGCGGCGACCGCATCACGATGAGCGGCCTTCTGCACCGGTCGCTCTGACCCCTTCCGTTTCCTCCGTACGACCTTCCCGGAGACAGCCATGCCCTTGGCACCCCAGCGGGCCGACGTGCCCGTGACCATCGACCAGTCGAAGTGCATCGACGGCTGCACGCTCTGCGTGGACATGTGCCCGCTGGACTCGCTCGCCATCGACGACAGCAACGGCAAGGCGTACATGCACGTCGACGAGTGCTGGTACTGCGGCCCGTGCGCGGCCCGCTGTCCCACCGGAGCCGTCACGGTCAACATGCCCTACCTGCTCCGGTGAAAGGTATCGAACCCCCATGAAACACGCACCAGTTGCCGCCACCGCTCTGCTGCTCCTCCCCCTGACCGCCTGCGGCGGCAACGCCGCGGCGGGCGGCGAGGGCTCCACCGTCACCGTGACCGTCGGCTACCAGTCCAAGACCATCAACACGGTCACTGCGGGCACCCTCCTGCGCTCCCTCGGCTACTTCGAGAAGGACCTCAACGCCCTGCACGACGGCCACACCTACAAGGTCGACTGGCAGGACTACGCCACCGGTGCCCCGATCACCGCCCAGATGACCGCCGGGAAGATCGACATCGGCTCGATGGGCGACTTCCCGCTCCTCATCAACGCGGCCCGCGGCAAGCAGCTCGACCGACCCACCCGGCTCGTCTCGGTCACCGGCTACAACCTCCGCGGCGGCCTCAACACCATCGTCACCGCCCCCGACTCCCCGCTCCGTTCCCTCGAGGACCTGAAGGGCAAGAAGGTCTCGACGAGTATCGGCTCCGCCGCCGACGGCACACTCGTACGTGCCCTGCAACGCGCGGGCATCGACCCCGACAAGGACATCGACAAGCTCAACCAGCAGCCTGCGGTGGGCGCGTCCGCCCTCGCCGCGGGCAGCGCGGACGCGCTGTCGCAGTTCGTCGCCTGGCCGGGTCTGCTCGCCTACCAGGGCAAGGCCAAGGCCCTTTACGACGGCGCCCAGTTGAACCTGCCCACCTTCCACGGAGTCACCGTCCGCCAGGACTTCGCGAAACAGCGTCCCGCCGTCCTGGAAGCGTTCCTCAAGGCCCAGGCGGAGGCCACGGACTACCTCAACGCCCACCCCGTCCCCGCCGCCGAGAAGGTCGCCGAGACCACCGGCCTGCCCGCCGAGGTCGTGTACCTGTACAACGGCGCCCACGGCATCTCCACCTTCGCCCCGGCGATCGAACCGCGTTTCGTCTCCGCCCTGAAGCAGGACGTGTCGATCCTCAAGTCCGCGAAACTCACCGGCGACGTGGACGTGGACGCCTTCGTCGACGACCGGTACATCAAGAAGGCCCTCGGCACCGCCTACACCGAACGCCTCGCCACGACGCCCGCACCGGCCGCGAGCGAGGTGTGGCCAAAGGGCGCCACGCGGACCCGTACCTTCAAGTCCCCCGCCGAGCTTCTGCGTCACGTCGCCCGGCACGAAAACACGATCCGCGCCGCCTACGTACCCGACGCCACCACCGGCACCCTGTGGTTCGCCGACAAGGCGGTCTGGGTGACCGACGGCGACCTGCTCCTGCCCTTCGTCGCGCCGGCGACCGCGAAGGCCTACCTGGCCGGGCACGGCGGCGCCCGCGTCATCACGTACGCCGGCGCACTGCGGCGGGCGTCATGACCCGGCGGGCGCGACAGGCCGGCCGGTTCACCCTCCGGTATCCGGGACGGACCGGGCGGTTCGCCCTGCGCGTCGGTTCGCTGACGGCCGCCCTCGGCGTCTGGCAACTGCTGACCGGCCTGGACGTCGACCTGTGGCTGCGCTTCTCCCAGTTCCCCACGGCCGCCGACATTGCACGCGCCTTCACCGACCGCGTGACCGGCCCCGACTACTGGACGGACCTCACCGACAGCCTCACCCGCATCCTCACCGGCTTCCTGCTCGCCGCCGTCCTCGGCGTCGCCACGGGCGTGCTGGTGGCCCGCTCCCGTCTCGCCGAGGACCTGCTCGGCCCGCTGCTGGAAGTGATCCGGCCCATCCCCGCCATCGCCCTCGTCCCCGTGGCGATCCTTCTCCTGCCCTCCAACGAACAGGGCATCGTCTTCATCACCTTCACCGCCGCCTTCTTCCCGGTCCTGGTCTCCACCCGGCACTCGGTCCGCGCGCTGACCCCGGTGTGGGAAGAGGCGGTGCGCACGATGGGCGCCGGCCGCGCCCGGATCCTCGCATCGGTCGTCCTGCCGGGCGCACTGCCCGGCATCTTCGGCGGCCTCTCCGTCGGCCTCGGCGTCTCGTGGATCTGCGTGATCTCCGCCGAGATGATCTCCGGGCAGTACGGCGTCGGCTACCGCACCTGGCAGGACTACACGATCGTCGACTATCCGGGCGTGTTCGTCGGGATGGTGACGATCGGGATCCTCGGCTGGGCCACCTCCACGGCCGTGGAACTGCTCGGCCGCCGCCTGACCCACTGGCTGCCGCGCACGTCGTACGTGCCCGGCGGACGGGTTCCGCGAAGCGTTCACCGCGCCGACGCCCCCGCGCCGGCAGCGACCAGGACCGAGGAGGACGCGCCCCATGACCAGCTTGTCTGACGTCCGTTCACCGTCGCGCGCCGGAGCGCGGCTGGAGCTTCGCGCGGCCACCCTCGGCCGCCCGGGCGCGCCGGTGCTGGACGAGGTGGACCTCGACGTGGCCCCCGGCGAGATCCTCACCGTCGTCGGCCCCTCGGGCTGCGGCAAGTCCACCCTGCTGCGCACACTGGCCGGGTTGCTGGCTCCGCTGGCCGGGGAGGTCAGCCAGGACGCGCACCGGCTGGACGGTCCCTCCGCCGACCGGGCCCTGATCTTCCAGGAGGATGCCCTCCTGCCGTGGCGCACCTTGCGGTCCAATGTCGAACTGCCCCTCGCCATCAAGGGGTTGCCCCGCTCCGAACGCCGTGCCCTCGCCGGATCCTGGCTGGACCGGGTCGGACTGGCCGAGCGGTCCGGGCAGTTGCCGCACCGCGTCTCCGGCGGCCAGCGCCAGCGCGCACAACTGGCCCGCGCCCTGGCCCCGGCACCCCGCGCCGTCCTCATGGACGAACCCTTCGGCGCCCTGGACGCGCAGACCCGCGCCGGCATGCAGAACCTGCTGGTGGAAGTTCTGCGGGGCACGGGCGCGACCGTCGTGTTCGTCACCCACGACGTCGACGAGGCCCTGTTCCTCGGCGACCGGGTGGCACTGCTCCGTGCCGGCCGCCTCGCCGCACTGCGATCCGTGCCCCGTCCGCGCGACCGTACGGCGCACGACGATCCGGCGCGCTCGGCGCTGCGGCGCGAAGTCCTCTCCTCGCTCGGTACCTGAAAGGCACTCCGGTGACCACCCCCGTGAACACCCCCCTGGAGATCCCCGCCCTCGGCGACGCCGAAGAGCTGAGCTGCGACGTCCTCGTCATCGGGGGCGGCACCGCCGGCACCATGGCGGCACTGACCGCCGCCGAACACGGCGCGGACGTGATCCTGCTGGAGAAGGCCCACGTCCGCCACTCCGGCGCCCTCGCCATGGGCATGGACGGCGTCAACAACGCGGTCGTCCCCGGCCGCGCCGAGCCCGACGACTACGTCGCCGAGATCACCCGCGCCAACGACGGCATCGTCGACCAGTCCACCGTCCGCCAGACGGCGACCCGCGGCTTCGCCATGGTGCGGCGCCTCGAGTCGTACGGGGTGAAGTTCGAGAAGGACGAGCACGGCGAGTACGCGGTCCGCCAGGTGCACCGCTCCGGCTCCTACGTGCTGCCCATGCCGGAGGGCAAGGACGTCAAGAAGGTCCTCTACCGTCAGCTGCGACGGCGCGAGATGCGGGAACGCATCCGCATCGAGAACCGGGTGATGCCGGTCCGCGTGCTGACCGCGCGGGGGCAGGCCGTGGGAGCGGCCGGATTCAACACCCGCACCGGGCAGTTCGTCACCGTCCGCGCGGGCGCCGTGATCCTGGCCACCGGCGCCTGCGGCCGCCTCGGCCTGCCCGCCTCCGGCTACCTGTACGGCACGTACGAGAATCCGACCAACGCGGGCGACGGCTACTCCATGGCCTATCACGCGGGCGCCGAACTGACCGGCATCGAGTGCTTCCAGATCAACCCGCTGATCAAGGACTACAACGGTCCTGCCTGCGCCTACGTGGCGAACCCCTTCGGTGGATACCAGGTCAACCGGCACGGCGACCGCTTCGTCGACTCCGACTACTGGTCCGGGCAGATGATGGCCGAGTTCGCCGCGGAGGTGGCGTCCGACCGCGGCCCGGTGTACCTGAAGCTGAGCCACCTCCCGGAGGAGTCGGTCACCGCGCTGGAGTCGATCCTGCACTCGACCGAACGCCCGACGCGGGGCACCTTCCACGCCGGCCGCGGCCACGACTACCGCACGCACGACATCGAGATGCACATCTCCGAAATCGGCCTGTGCGGCGGCCATTCGGCTTCGGGAGTACGGGTCGACGACCACGCCCGTACGACCGTGCCGCGGCTCTACGCCGCCGGGGACCTGGCCTGCGTCCCGCACAACTACATGATCGGCGCGTTCGTCTTCGGAGACCTGGCCGGCGCGGACGCCGCCCGGTACACGGCGTACGAGGGCGAACTGCCGTCCGGGCAGCTCCGCGAAGCGCACGAACTGATCTACCGCCCCCTCCGTAACCCCGAGGGCCCACCGCAACCCCAGGTCGAGTACAAACTCCGCCGCTTCGTGAACGACTACGTGGCCCCGCCGAAGTCCGGCGCACGACTCTCTCTCGCCCTGGAGTCGTTCGAGCGGATGCGCGAAGACATCGCGGAGATGGGCGCCCGAACCCCGCACGAACTGATGCGCTGCGCCGAGGTCACCTTCATCCGCGACTGCGCGGAAATGGCCGCACGGGCGTCCCTGGCGCGCACCGAGTCCCGCTGGGGTCTCTACCACGACCGGCTCGACCACCCTCAGCGCGACGACACCTCCTGGTTCCACCACCTCGACCTGTACAAGTCGCCTTCCGGGGCGATGGAGTTCACGACGCGTCCGGTGGCTCCGTACCTGGTTCCGGTCGACGGCTTCACCCCGGTCGGCGGCCCCTCCCGCCGTCTGGGCGAGGTCCACCCGGAGCAGGTGGCGACAGCCGGTGCCCGCGAAGCGGCCCCGGTGCCGCAAGGGGCCGCGCCATGCGCCGCGAGCGCCCGCCGCGGGACCGCCGCGGGCGCACCGACCACACCTCGCCTCCTCGAACTGCTCGCGCTCGCGGAGGACGAGTCCGAACTCTGCGCCCTCGTCCCCTACTTGAACGACACCGATTCCACCGTCCGCCGGACAGCCGTCACGGTCCTCACGGAGACCGTGCCGCCCGGCACCGGACCCGCCCTCGCCGCAGCGCTCCTCGACGCCGACGCCGGCGTGCGTGAGGCGGCGGCCGGCTCCTTGCGCGAGCTCGTCGAGACACTGCCGCCCGAACCGGCCCTGCGTGACGGCCTCGCCGCCGCCCTGACCGGGGCCGACCCCGTCGTGCGGGCCGCCGCGCTCGACGTCCTGCGCGCGCTGCGCCTCGGAGACGCCGGACTGTTCCGGGCCTCCCTGTCGGACGCCACCATCCTCGTCCGGATCGCGGCCGTGCGCGCGCTCGTGTCGGTCGACGCCACCGCTGAGGTGGCCCACGCGGCCACGGACCCATCGCGCGAAGTCCGCGTCACGATCGCCAAGGCACTGGGCACCGCCGTCGCGGGGCGGCCGGGCGACACGGCGTCGACGGATCCGGCGCCCGGTGCGGCTCACAGCGCCCTGTCCCGGCTGATCGGCGACCCGGACGCGTTGGTACGCGCGGCCGCCTACGAGGCACTGGGCACCACCGGCTGCCCGCCGCCCCTGGCCACCCTCGCCGTGGCCGCGCTGTCCGACGACGCCTGGCAGGTCAGGTCCGGCTCCGCCACGGCCCTCTCGGCCGCGGAGCCCGGCCTGGCGGTCCCCGCCCTGGCCAAGACCCTCGCCGACCCGAACGCCGACGTACGCAAGGCCGCTGTCCTGGCGTTGACCCGGCACCGTACCGACGAAGACGCCCGCGCAGCCCTCGCCACGGCGACGACGGACCCCGACGCGGACGTCCGGGCCTACGCGGCGCGAGCACTGTGACGACGGCGAGCCGGCCGAGGCACCGTCTGCTCGGGCCGTCGAGGCTGCGCCGTCGAGCTGAGCTGTCCGGCGAGTGGCCGCGTCCACTCTGCGTCCCTCACCTGCGTGCCGCGCGGGGGCTCACCGCTGCCCGACCTAGGATCCGCTCGTGGAAGACGACCTTGACGACCTGGTCCGGCTGGAACGATCCGCCGAGGAAGCGCGGGCGAAGCTCGCGGGCCTCACCGACGATGAGTGTGAGGCCCAGCGGCGGGTCTGGCGCGCGGCAGTGGAGGCCCTCCAAGCAGCGATCACCGAGCGGGCGACGTCTGCGGGCGAGGACCGACACGAGCTGGAGCAGCGGGTCAAGGCCGCCGCACGGCGCGGGGACGAGGACCCAGCCGAGTAGCCGCGAGTCGTCGGTCCTCGCCGAACCAGGTGGTCCAGGTCGCGCCGGTCTCGATATCGACGGGGTTCTGCGACACCTGGCACGTCCCGGCCTCCGATCCATCCGGTGCCCGCCTGCCGCATGGCAGCCGAGGTGGCGGCCCACCAGCTGTGCCTGACGGGGCGGCCTTGCCCTGCACGCCGGTCACCAGGGAGGCGCCCCGCGAACCGGCGCACCGTGTCATTCCGGGGGGATGCGAAACTCGAATGTGGGACGGTCCCACGGCACGGCGGGCGGGTTCGCGAGCGAGGTCCCGGTCCGCACCGCACCGACGCG
Source organism: Streptomyces sp. NPDC002580 (assembly GCF_042889485.1). NCBI lineage: Bacteria > Bacillati > Actinomycetota > Actinomycetes > Kitasatosporales > Streptomycetaceae > Streptomyces > Streptomyces sp. NPDC002580. Next base: position 73,499 of record NZ_JBIAQZ010000019.1, read on the forward strand.
GTGGTAGAAGTCCGCGGCGGGAAGATGGGACACGACCTCGACACGGTCGAGCCCGGCGGCACGGGCCTCGGACTGCATGTGCGAGACGAGCAGCCGTCCGATCCCGCGCCCCTGCGCTTCGTCGGCGACGAACAGCAGATCGAGTTCCGGCGGAGCGAGGACGAGCGAGTAGAACCCGAGGACCCGGCTTCCGTGCCCGTCGGTGCCGACGGCCACGAAGACGCGGTGGGCTTCGATGTAGTCAGGACCGACCCGGTAGCCCGCCACCGCGCCCGCGTACTTGCCCTCGTAGGCGCTCGAGCCACGCACGAGCCGCGTGAGCCGTTTGGCATCCCGCGCAACGGCCCTCCGTATCGTGACCGGCTGGCTGGTCGGGGAAGTGCGTGAACTCATGGAACGAGTATTTCGCACCTTGAGAGTGCCTTCTTGCCGCTGGTCCACTGGTCGGTGGCCGGGCAGGCGTTCCCACTTCGCTCCGGGAGCCACTCGGCGCCGTCGAAGCGCCGGTGGAGGCAGAAGTGGATCTTGTCACCTGGCGCGACCGTGGCACGCCGACACGTGCGTCCGCGCGGCTCTGCGACGGCCCACTGAATACCGATGAGTCGTGCCTCGCCCTTTCACGGTCGGCGCCCGATGCCGCCCCGTGCCGGCGTCGGCGCACCTCCCTGAAGACGTCACCGAGATCCACTGGGGCCGCGGGACGACGGCGGCCGAATGGCGCCGCCACGGATCGGATCCCTCCATTTGACCCACCCCCATCGGGATCGTCGACATGGCGTCGCTTCGATGGTCCTGTACATGCCCGGAATTGTGGCTTCCGTCATGGTGGATCTGATCTTGTTCTGATGGGATCGCCGGATGCTCGGTTTCCTCATCCGTCGCCTGCCGTTCTGGGTCCGCGAGCCCCTCCTCATCGTGGTGGGCTCCGTTTTCGGCGTGCGCATCATGTATCTCGCCGCGACCGAACACACTTGGGTCGGGGCCGGTATCGGCGCGGCGTTCCTCGTGTTCACCGCCGTACGTGTCCACTCGGTGGTCCGGGCTCTGCGCGCACTCCGGAATCCGAGCCCGGCGACCGCCGCGGTCGGGGCGGGCGTCGACACCGGCGCCCAGCCTCGGCTCCAGGTCGCGCCGTCCCAAGCCCCGGCCCTGCCTCAGCCCCTCCCTCAGGCTCAGGCCGGAACTGGGCCGCGTCCCGGTCCGGGCACTCCGAAGAGGGACCACAACCCATGGGCCCAGGCCGTGGCCGCCGTGGCCATCTTCGGGGCACTCGCGGCGACGGTATGGCTGGGCCCACGCTTCATGCCGTCCGACGACGTCAACGCCACGCGGCCCCCGTCGTGTTCGGACGAGACCCACGAGAAACCGCCGAAGGCCTTCAAGCAGAAGCCCCGGCCCGTGACCGGCAAGGAGCTGTGCAAGGCGCTCAACCGGCCGGACCTGGCCGAGCTTCTGGGAACGCCTGGTGAGAAGGCGACCTCCATCTCCAGCAGTGACGGCACCGCCCCTCTGACCGATGGGAAGGTCGCCCAGCCGGAAACCCAAGTCGCTTTCGACACGTACACCGTGAATGTCTCGGCCACCTACAACGACCTCTCGATCGATCAGTACGTGAAACTGATGAAGTTCGGCGACGAGAGCGCCGTCAAGACGCTCAAGGTTCACGGTCGGCCGGCGGCTTTCTCCACGGATCACACCATGAAGATCGAGATCAATCTCGGGGAGGATGGCGGATCCGGCGGACCGGTCGAGCAAGGCCCCCTGGAGAGGACCCTGTCCGTCGCCCTGGACCGTGGTGACCGAGGCGGCTACTGCGAAATCACCGTGTGGAGCAAGTCCGGGGCACTCCCGAGCGACACCGCTCTCCTCGGTATCGCCGAGAAGGTGCTTCCGAAGGTCCCCGAACGACCTGCCCGATGAGACGTCGGCAGGACGGCTCGACCATGGAGGTGCGCACCGGGCTGGGCATCGCGGTCCGGTCCGGGTGTCACACCGGCTCTCTGCTGTCCCTCACCCGTCACGACCGATGACCCGTCCGGCTACTCCCGGCTCGGCCCGGCCCGCAACGCCCCTGACGGGCAGTGGCGCGTCCGCGTGGGTCACGGTGCGTCCCGGTCCGTCGGTGCGAAGGCGTGCTGTCCCGCGAGGGTGATCACGGCCAAGCTGAGAGCTCCGAGTCCTGCCGCCGTGACGGCGACGGCGGTGATGTTGACACGCTGCAGGAGCAGGCCGCCGATGATGCCGCCGAGCGCCATGGCCGCGTTCCACAAGGTCACGAGGACGGCTTGCGCGGTGTCGGCGACGGCTGGGCCTCGTCGCGTCCCGGCCTGAGCGGCGGCGGTCTGAAGGAGCGTGGGCGTGCCGCCCCATCCCAGGCCCCACGCGACGGCCGCCATCCAGACGACGGTGTGTGCCGTGGTGGCGGCGAAGGCGGCCGTGGCGACGGTGAACAGGGCCGCGGCGGTCAGCGCGAGCCCGCGCAGGTGCCTGTCGATGTGACTGCCGGTGAACCAGATGCTGACCAGGCACGCGATGCCGAAGGCCAGCAGGACCGCGTCCACCGCGGTGGCGAGGCCCGCCTGCCGCAGATACGGCGCGATGTACGCGTAGATGACGGTGTGGCCGAGGACGAAGGTCACGACGACGGCCATGGCGGCGGTTACCCCGGGGGCCCGGAGCGCTTGCCGGGTGGTCGGCTTCGGCTCGTCGGCTGGTGTCGTCGGCCGACTGACGGCGGGAACGCTCGACGTGATCCACCCGAGGACGGCGAGGGTGACCACCGAGACGGCGGCGAAGGACGCTCGCCACCCGATCAGGGTCCCGGCGGGAACACCCAGCGACAGCGCCAGGGGGATCCCGGTCATCGCGATCGCGATGGCACGTCCTTCCTGACCGGGTGGTGCGATACGCCGCGCGTATCCGGCGAGTACGGCCCACGCGAGTCCGGCGGCGACGCCGGCGAGGAATCGTGAGACGAGCAGGACCGCGTAGCCGGGCGCGGCCGCGGTGAGGGTGTTCGCGGCCAGGAAGACGGCCATGGCGCCCAGCAGCACGGGTTTGCGCCGGACTCCCGCCGTGGCGGCGGCCAAAGGTATGGCGGTGAGGGCTGTGCCGGTGGCGTACACGGTGACGGTCTGACCCGCCGCACCGGAGCTGACGCCGAGGGAGGAGGACATCTGCGGAAGGACACCGGCCGGAAGCGTCTCGGTCAGGCTGGTGATGAAGACGGCGGTGCCCAGGGCCAGGAGCGCGGACCAGGGCAGAACGTCACGTCTTGTCGGCGAGGTGGTCGTGGTCGTCATGCACTGATCGTGAAACGCTCACATTCATGTGAGGGTCAAGCGCGGACCGCGCGACTATTCTCGAGCGGGTGCGAATCGGTGAACTGTCCCGCCTGACGGGCGTGTCCCGACGCCTGCTGCGGTACTACGAGGAGCAGGTCCTCATCGTGCCGGATCGGACGGCGAACGGATACCGTGACTACGACGAGCGGTATGTGGACCGCGTGAAGCAGATACGCGGTCTGCTGGCGGCGGGGTTGCCGACCCGGGTCATCAAGCAGATCCTGCCGTGCCTGGACAAGCCCCGGTCCATCCACTTCCCGGACGCGACCCCGGAGATGCTGGCGTTGCTGACCTCGGAGCGGGACAAGCTCACCGACCGGATCGAGGTACTGACCCGCAACCGGAACGCGATGACCGAGTACTTGGCCGAGGTGGAGCAGCACCGCGCCCCGGTTGCCCCCAGCCAGAGGGACAGCTCAGAACAACTGCTCGACGGCTGAAGCCGGTTCCTCACCGGAAGGGCCTTCCCCGACACCTCCCCGACCATCTCGTCGGCGTCGTCCGAAGGCACCATGGGGCGCGACCGAGCCCCCTCAGGCCGAACTGTGCGCGTCGGCGGGCGACTTCCTCAGGCAGGTGATCCGCGGTTCCGCCTCCACGACTCGCGTTCCCTCGCGCACGTGGTCCTCGGCCTCACGCGCCCGCGTCGAGCTGATCCTCTGTCCGTGGCCCTCGTGGCCCTCGTGGCTCTTCGGTCCACCACGCGCCCCAACCGATGAGGTGTGTCATCGGGCGTGTCCCGGCTTGATCTGGTGCGTCGCCGCCCGCATGTGGTTATCTGGGTCCATGACCGTGCTCGTGACCCGCCGCCACGTCGACTACGTGCGTGTCACCACCACGAGTTGTCCCGCCGCGAGCTGACCTCTCGCTCCGGCTCCTGACCGGCCACTTCGGTTTCTGAGCCCCTTTTCCCCACCACATCGCACCGGCCGCTCGCCCTCGTTTCGGGCGCGGTCGACGGAGCTGTGGTGTCTTCACGCTGCCCTTCCCTCCTTTCAAGGGAGCACCATCATGAGCCAGCCGATCGACTCCGTCACCGCCGGCCACACCCCCGACGCCGAACCCGTCGGCCCCGACACCTCGGCCTGGTCCTTCGAGACCAAGCAGATTCACGCCGGTGCGGCGCCGGATCCGGCGACCGGCGCACGGGCGACGCCGATCTACCAGACGACGTCGTTCGTGTTCCGGGACACCCAGCACGCCGCCGACCTGTTCTCTCTCGCCGAGCCCGGCAACATCTACACCCGCATCCACAACCCCACCCAGGACGTCTTCGAACAGCGCGTCGCCGCGCTGGAGGGCGGCGTCGCGGCCGTGGCTCTCGCCTCCGGCCAGGCTGCCGAGACCTTGGCGATCCTCACCCTGGCGAGCGCCGGCGACCACGTCGTCTCCAGCACCTCCCTGTACGGCGGCACCTACAACCTGTTCCGCCACACACTGCCGCGGTTCGGCATCGAGGTGTCCTTCGTCGACGACCCGGACGACTTGGACGCCTGGCGGGCGGCGATCCGGCCGGGAACCAAGGCCCTGTTCGCCGAGACGTTGGGCAATCCACGCGGCAACGTGCTCGATGTACGGGCCGTGGCGGATGTCGCCCACCAGGCGGGCGTGCCGTTGATCGTGGACAACACGGTCCCGACGCCGTATCTGCTGCGGCCCCTCGAACACGGCGCGGACGTCGTGGTGCACTCGGCGACCAAGTTCCTCGGCGGCCACGGAACCACCATCGGGGGCGTCGTCGTCGACGGTGGCTCCTTCGACTTCGGCGCGCACGCCGAGCGGTTTCCCGACTTCACCGAGCCCGACCCGAGCTACCACGGCCTGCGGTACTGGCCCGCGCTCGGCCCGGGCGCCTTCGCCGTCAAACTCCGGGTCCAGTTGCTGCGCGACCTCGGACCCGCCATCGCACCGCACTCCGCCTTCCTGCTCCTGCAGGGCGTGGAAACGCTCAGCCTGCGCATCGAACGGCACTCCGCGAACGCCCAGGCCCTGGCCGAATGGCTGGAGCAGCGGGACGAGGTCGCCGCCGTCCACTATCCCGGGCTGGAGTCCAACCGCTGGTACGAGGCGGGGCAACGCTATCTGCCGCGCGGCGCCGGCGCGGTTCTGGCCTTCGAACTGCGCGACGGTGTCGAGGCGGGCAAGCGCTTCGTGGACGCCGTCGAACTGTTCAGCCATCTCGCGAACATCGGTGACGTGCGCAGCCTCATCATCCACCCCGCCTCCACGACCCACAGTCAGCTGGACGAGGCACAGTTGGCCGTGACCGGCGCCTCCCCCGGCCTGGTGCGCCTGTCGGTGGGCATCGAGAACCTCGCCGACCTCAAGGCCGACCTGGAGGCCGGGTTCCGGGCGGCGAAGGGCGCGTCCTGAACACCGCGCTGACGCCTTCTCAGGTTTCCCTCCCGCCGGCCTCCGGGGCCTGGCGGGAGGGGGACCCTCCCGGGCATCGCCAGTGGCACGAGCGTGAACGGCCGCTTCGCCTGGAGGCAGGCGGTGAACTGCCGGGCCTGCGGATCGCGTTCGAGACCTGGGGGCGGCTCGCGCCCGACCGCTCCAACGCGGTGCTGGTGCTGCACGCCCTCACCGGCGACAGCCATGTGGCCGGCACCGCCGGGCCCGGCCACCCCACCCCCGGCTGGTGGGACGGGCTCGTCGGGGCCGGGCGCGCGCTCGACACGGACCGCTGGTTCGTCGTCGCCCCCAACGTCCTGGGCGGCTGCCAAGGCAGCACCGGGCCGTCCTCCCCGCGCCCCGACGGAGGAGCGTGGGGCGGTGGCTTTCCGTTTCTGACCCAGCGTGACCAGGTCGCGGCCGAGGCCGACTTGGCCGACGCGTTGGGCATCGACCGTTGGGCCCTGACGGTCGGCGGCTCGATGGGCGGCATGCGGGCGCTGGAATGGGCCGTGTCGTATCCCGAACGGACGAACGCGCTGCTCCTGCTCGCCACGACCGCCGCCGCGAGCGCCGAGCAGATCGCCTTGGCCGACATCCAGTCGCACGCCATCCGTTCCGACCCGCACTGGCACAGCGGCCACTACCACGGCACCGGCGACGCACCGCACGCCGGACTCGGCCTGGCCCGGCGGCTCGCCCACGTCACCTACCGAAGCGAGGCGGAACTCCAGGTCCGCTTCGGCCGCTCGGCGCAGGGCACGGAAGACCCGTGGTCGGGTGGACGGTACACGGTCGGGTCCTATCTCGACCATCACGCCGCCAAGTTGGTGCGCCGCTTCGACGCGGGCAGCTACGTCGTGCTGTCGGAGGCCATGAACAGCCATGACATCGGCCGTGGTCGCGGTGGCGTGCGCGCCGCCCTCAACCGGGTGACCGCCAGGACCCTCGTCGCCGGGGTCGACTCCGACCGTCTCTACCCATCCTTCCAGCAGGCGGAGTTGGCGGCGGGCATCAGCACCGCCGACGACCTCCGGCTCATCGAGTCGCCCCACGGCCATGACGGCTTCCTCATCGAGGTGGACCAGGTCGCCGCGCTCGTCGACGAACTCGTCCCCGGTTCCGACGGACTCCTCCCCTGACGTGTCAAGAAGGGCCTCGCGCATGTCGCCGCTTTCGGCGGTTGCTCCGAGTTCGCCGTGGCCGACACCGACTTCGTAGGGCCGGTGGTGAACTGCCCCTGGCCGATGCGGCGGAAGTGCCGTGCGTGTATCCCACCGCCTATGGCGTGCCGGCGGACGCCGGGCGGCTGCGCGAGGGAGAGAGCGTCCTGATCCATGCCGCGGCCGGCGGGGTCGGCTCGGCCGCGGCCCGGATCGCGCGTGCGCTCGGCGCCGCGCGTGTCTACGGCACGGGCTCCTCCGAGAAGACGGAACCGGCCGCCTCACTGGGCTACGACGCGCTGTTCGTCCCCGAGTCCTTCGCGGACGCGGTCCGGGAGGCCACCGCCGGTCGCGGGGTGGATCTGGTCCTCTCTCCCTGACATCCGCCCCGCGGGACATCGCCAGGGTGCTCCGAGCGGCCTGGGAGTGGACACGTATCCCCGGAGGCGCCTCCCGATCCACGACTCGTCCCGCAGCGGAGCAGAGCCGTCGCCATCTCGCCCGCGTCGCGACCGGCCAGGGCCACCGAGCCGGCAGCACGGCAGGCGTCCGCCAACGGCCGGAGACGACGGTCGTTCGCGGCAAGCGAGGGGGCCGCAAGGTCATATCCGGTGAGGGAGAGCTCGGGGAAGACCACCAGTCTCGCACCGGCCTGTTCAACGGCCCGTGCGTGTTGCTCGACGTTCGCCACGACATCCGCCCCTGCCCACACGGGCTGGACGGCGGCGACCGTCAGCGGCTCCCTCATCATTCCGCTCATCCCTCGGACCGCAGACGCGCGTGGACGTGTACGTCGTGCCTACCGTCCGTCTGGAGCCACGCGCTGCGGCGCACGCCCTCCACCCCGAATCCGGTCTTCTCCGCCACGCGGCAGGACGCCGTGTTGCCCATGGCGTGTTCGAGGTCAAGTCGGTGAAAGCCGGCCACCTCGAAAGCCCAGGACGCCATCGCCTCGACCGCCCGCGGACAGACGCCCCTTCCCCGGGCCACCGGCACGGTCCAGTAGGCGACCTCGGCGGTGCCGTCCGCGAACTCCAGTCCCTTCACGGCGGCTCGACCCAACAGGACGTCGCTCTCGGAGTCGACCACGGCCCAGTGCGCACCGCTCTCGGTCACCCAGCCGCCTTGCCAGCCCGCGATCCAATCCTCCGCCTCCGCAAGGGAGTCCGCCCGCCGCACATGCCAGCGCTGGATCTCTGAATCCTGGTACGCGTCCATAACGGCCCGTGCGTCGCCGAGATCCCATGGCCGCAGCAACACGTCATCGCCGGCCGTCAAAGTGGGTTGAGGCCGCGCCGCGAGGGAGCCGACCGGAACCGTTGGTACGACGAGTACAGGCATGGGCTGGATTATTCAAGATCGCCAGCCGCGCCGCACGGAGACCGGCTTCCTCGGCTGTGCACCCCGGGCATGTCCAGAATCGGGTCGGATTCGACGACCCGGATCCCCACCTACACCTCTCACCTGACGAGGCCACAACGCTCAAGAACGTCACGGAGCTGCGGCCAGGTCCTTGGACCGGCTCTGCCCGCGATTACATGAAACGGCTGGGGCACTCTTGATCCATTGTCGGAGGGGCGTGACAGAGTGCGCGGTCATGGACATCGACACCTTCTGGGACGTCATCGAGATCGCGCAGGCCGACGCGGCATCAACGGACGAACTGTTCGACCAGGTTCTCGTCAAACAACTCGCGAACAGGCCGCGTCAGGAGATCCTGGAGTACGCGGAACGCTTCGACGAGTTGCACGACGCCCTGTACCGCTGGGACGTCTGGGCTGCCGCCTACCTCATCGGAGGCGGCTGCGCCGACGACAGCTTCATGGACTTCCGCGCCGGCGTGATCGCCCTGGGGCGCCAGTGGTACGAGCGCGTGGCCGCTGACCCCGACAGTCTCGCCGCGCACCCTGCCGTGGTCGAGGCAGCGGGCGGCCTGGAGGAAGCGCTGTTCTATGAAGACGTGAACTACGCGGCCAGTGGGGCGTTCCAGCAGATCACGGGCGACGCCGATGCCTTCTACGAAGCCTGGCGTGACTTCCACAAGGCCGATCGCGAGAACGACGCCACGGTCGACATGGGTGAGGACTTCGACTTCGACGACGACAGCGAGATGAACCGTCGGCTTCCCCGTCTGGCCGCCCTGTTCCTCGACCCCAACCTCTGAGAACTGGATGCTGCCACGCTCCGGAAGGACCAGGCACAAGGGAAAGAGAGACTCGACAGTTGACCGCTCGGCGCCGCGAAAGCGCCGCTGTCGGCCGCCGAGGCGGGTCCACGTCAGCCCGCCGCTGCCCGTTTCCTACTACGTCCCGCCCGACCACCCCGGAGAGACACATGAGCTACGACATCTTTCCGTACCGATTCGTACAAGGCGCAGCGGCGCCGATGGACATGAAGCTCGCGTACGAGGTCCTCGATCCCCATGCGGTGGCACGCTCGCCCGAGCATGACTTCCTCCAGCTGCGGACCGGGGACCACGGAACGGCCGATGTCTATCTCAACGAGAACGGCATGATGATCAACCACTTCGGCGGAGAGCGCGTCATGGACCTCGTCGCCGAGCTGCTGAAGCGGCTCGAAGCTGTTCTCCTCCTCCCTGACAGCACGGTGATCATCACCCGCGAGAAGGACCGCGAGCACCTGCCCCAGGAACTGCTCGACGCATGCTCCGTCGTCGTCGCGTCCACAGGGAGGGCGATCACCCAAGCCGTCCAGGCATCCTGAGGAACAAGCTCACAAAGGCGCTCCAGACGCCACTCGACTCCGCGGCAACACCGTCCGTTCTGCCCCGCGCTGGTCCCGAAGCAAGCCAGCACACGGGCCCGGGGCCCGTCTCACCCCGGCGTGGAGTTGCCGGGAGGTCGGCGGATCCTGTGCAGACAGACCACCGAGGCGACGACCGTCCGCCGTTCGGCGGCATCCAGGCGGGAGTCCATTTCCACCACGTACTGCTCCAAACCGATCCACGAGTCGATGGTGCTCATCGTGACCCGGCCGAGAACCTCCGGTCCTGGGCGTCCGTCCGGACCGGCCTCCGTGAGATGCCATTCGGTGTGCATGAGACTCGCCCGCGAGAGGTGGAGCCCGCGTCCCTGCTCCGACCGCAGGCTCAACTGAAGGGACTTGACGAGTCCACGGGCACCGGCGGTACCGACCTCCCGGCCGTCGGCCGCGGTGATGCTGAACCGCGCCGACCAGAACCGAGCCGAACGGAACCGATCGATACGGACGATGACCTCGCCGGTCGCTCTCGTGAGGACGGAGCATGTGTCGTCGGTGAACGTGACGTGCCCGAGCGGAACCCCCTGCACGGTGGACGCGACCAGGTCGGGCCCCTTGTAGTCGCGCCACCGTGAACGCTTCGGCTGCCCCACCACGACAGTTTCCAGCTCGAACAGACCGGGTTCCGTCCTCGGTTGTTCCTCCCCCGCCACGGCATCCCCCTTCGACCGAGTACGCCCACTGTGAACGAGAACCCGTCCCCTGCCCATCCCACGGGCGCATACCGTTGCCCCACGATTCCGCCCGGGGCAACATCCTTCCGCCTGAACGGGGGCCGCTCCCCAGCCGATGAGGACGCGAACGCGGGCGGGGCCGACGGTGGACGAGCTCGGACTCGTCATCGCGCGTATCGCAGCCCTCGCGCCAACCAGGAGAACGCTGGAGCGGCCGAGCGGCCCTTGCCCGCGCCCGCTGGCCGAGTCGCAGGTGCCGACCGCTCTTCCGTGACGACTACACCTGGCGAGGGGCCCAGGTCATCGCGTCTCTTCGGGCATCCCCAGAGCCGACGCCACCCAGCTCTCGGAGGGCGGTGCGTCCTGGGCCGTTCCGTTCACTCGATGTTCCCCACCTCGCCCAGCGAGTTCTCGAACTCCACGGAACTCCCTGGAGCACCTTCGAGCAGCCCGAGCTCCCTCAACAGCACGTCATACGCGGCGAACCCGCGGGACGCACCGACGCTGCCGCCCCGCGCCCGAGGCGGTGCTGTCTCGCGAACGCGAGGACGGCCCTCGTCGGTCCTTCGTCGTGCACGTCGAGCGAGTTCATCTGGTAGGCCCAGCCTCCGTCGACGTCCACGGCCGGAGAGAACATGAAGCGCCCACGGGCGACCATCGCCAGGCCGCGGGCAGGCCGGGCATCCTCTCGGCGTTCCCGATCTCCGCGACGGCCTGTTCGATGTTCATCAGGTTTCCTTTGTGGATACCCCGGCCTTCAGGCCGGGGTGGGGGTACCTCCCGCTTGCGGGGGAGAAACGAAGCTCCTGCGGAGCAGGGCGGGGAAAGCC
>NZ_JBIAQZ010000020.1:0-76201 GCF_042889485.1 Streptomyces sp. NPDC002580
TCGCCAGCTCACGGACTGCCGCGTACGAACCGGCGAAGCCGATCCCGGCGATGACGACCGCACCGGCGACGACCACGCCGATGAGAATCTTGTGCGGGCGGCCGAGCCTGGCAGGGAGCACCGTTCCAACGGTGTTGTGCTGCCGGGCCTTTCGGGCGGCTGTGCTCATAGGATCGGCTCCTGTCTTCGTCTGCTGTGCAGGAGCTCGTCGATGAGCTGTTCCGTTTCGGTTTCCAGGGAGCAGTCGAGAGCGGCGTTGATCTGCTGGATGCGGGAGATGGCGGTGTGTAGGCCGATTCGGTTTCCGGCTGTCGATTCCAGGACGAGCAGGTCCCGGTAGAGCAGCTCTGCCGCCTCGTCGACGTCGAGCCCCGTGGTGATGGCCCTTCGCGCGGCGCCGAGGTTCTGCTGTGGGCCCTTGGGCGTGCGCAGGGTCGCCACGGTGTGGGCGACATCGATGATCCGGGTGATCATTTCCTGCTGGTGCGGCTCCGCCCATGCGGGGGGCCGTGTGCCGAAGGGCCGGCCGCGTACCAGGGACAGGGCCTGCTCCAGGTCGGGCAGCCCGTCCTGGCCGTGGGGGAGGGCGCCTTCGGCGAGCTGGACGAAGCGCGTCCAGTCGCAGCGCACGCCGTCGGCCAGTCGGTAGGGGGTGTTGCCATCGTGGCGGCGTGGCACGTACGGGTTGCCGTCCTCGTCGTTGCCCAGAGCGCGGCGCAGTCCTTGAAGTCGGGCGTTGAGGGTGGCGGGTGACCAGGGGCTGATGGGGTCCATGGCGGCGCAGAGCACGTCGGCTGTGTGGGCCGGGCGGAAGTAGAGCAGGGCGGCGAGCTGGCCGGAGCGCGGCCCGTGGCCGGTATGGGCAACCCCGTCCACCTCCACCGGCCCCAGCACCCGGATCTCCGGCCCGAGCCGACTCTGCACGGCTTCTTCGCTCTCGGCGTCCTCGACAGGCCCCGAGGCGGGCTGTGTTGCAGGTGGCTCGGCGGTGTCTGCCCCGCCGGTATGCCCACTGGCCTGCAGGACGCCGGTGCTGGCAGACGAGGATGCCCCCATGGACAGCGGTGGCAGTGCGGTGGGATCCACGGAGGCCTGCAGCAACGCCGGGAACACAGCATCGTTGCTGTCCGCGTCCGTACCAGCCGGTGCCGAGCTGCTGCGGCTGGGCGCAGGAGTCGTGTGGGCGTCGACGGCTGGCTCTTGATGCCTACCGACGGCCTGCTCCTTGGGGGCGGGCTCGCCGGGAATGTGCTGCCAGGCTCCCTGCGCGGGGTGGGCGGGCTGACCGGAGACGGCGAGTGCGGTGACGATCTGCTGGTAGGCGGCGTGTTCCAGGCGCTGTACCAGGATATCGGTGCCGAGCGGGTCGAAGCGCTGTGGTGTTGGCGCGGAGACGGCGAGGATGTCCGCCTCGGGAAAGTGGCCTGCGGTGGTGCCGACGGCCGGGGCGATCAGTGAGACCGGGATCGGCAGGTTCTTGCCGAGGACGTCGGCGAACTGCCAGGCGGTGTCGTCGTCCAGGGCGCTCGCGCACAGCACCACATACGGGTGGTGGGCGGTTTCGGGCATCTGGTGGACCTCCAGCAGCCGCTCGGTCAGATCGCGCAGGGCGTGCGCGGGTTGGCGCATGTGCGCGATCCGGGAGTTCGGCAGCAGGGTCGGCAGGTCCTCGCCGAATCCGACGGCGACGATCTCGACATCCTGCGCCCACGGGCTCATGCCCAGCTCGAGGGCCAGCGACGTGCACACCTCAGTGACGTGCACCGGGTTGCCGTCCAGCAGCAGGGCGGGCAGCCGGGCGAGATCGGCGAGGACGAGGTCACCGGAATCGGTGCTGCCCACGGTGACCAGGGCCGGGCACGGAGCGGGAACCGTACGGGCCTGGTCCTCGGCCAGGAGCGCGGCGTCCGGATCGAGCTGCCACCATCCGGCTGCTCCCGCAGCGAACGGAGCCTGTGGCACAGCTGCGGGGCCCTCGGGCAGCACGTGCACCGTGCGGGCATCGAGCCGTGCTCCCCGCAACGCAGGCACCTCCCGGCCATCTCGATCCGCACGGCGGGCCATGGTGCGTAGCACCACGTCCAGGCGGACCGTGCCCAACGGTTCTCCAGCCGCAGCAAGCTGCGCCTCGGCCGCAGCGGTCTCCTGCGCGATGGCGATGGTCTCGCCCGGTGTGCGGCGCCTGCGCTGCAGCGTCCTGCGCAGCGCGAGGGCCGCGGTGATGGCGGCCGCCAGCAGCGCACCGGCCCCCGCAACGGTACGCAGACTCAACACACCACTGTCCGGGGCCGGTTGGAGGGTGCCGGGCGAGGCGGAGGACGGTTTTGGCTGCTCAGGGACGGCGCTGCCGGTCGGCGGAGTGCTCGGGGCGGACGCGTCGGGTGCGGGCGCCGTGGTGGGTGGGGCGCTGTGGCCCGGTGTCGCGGAGGGAGCATCGTCGCCGTCCCGGCCTGCGCCGGCGGGCGCCTTGCTGCCGTCGTGATCGCTGCCCGGGCGGTCCGAGGGCGGGCCGCCGGGGCGAGGGCGGGTACCGGGCACGGTGACCTGCTGCCCTGGATGAATCAGGTCGGGATCCGTGATGGCCGGCAGTCCTTTTGGCTGCGATGTGCCGCGGCTGGCCTCGAACAGGCGGGGCCATGCGGTGGCGTCGCCGAGCTGGTCCTCGGCGATCGCCGAGAGGGAGTCGCCGGAGCGGACCGTCACGAGGCGCTCGCCCTTCTCGACACTCACGGCCCCGCGTCCCTCAGTCTGCGTCCGCAGCCCCTGACGCCCCGACTGCTCCGGCATGGCCAGCGTCCAGCCCGGCTGCAGGAAGCTGCTGGAGGTGAAGACGTGCCCGCCCGCCATGGTGTGTCCCTCGTTGAGGTCGGCGATCTCCCGCCACCGCTCCCCGGCGCCCAACTCCCGTTCCGCGATGCTCCACAGGCTCTCCGCGGGACGTGCCTCGCGCACCGTGTACGACGGACTGGACGCGGAGGTGCTCGCGACGAAACGCGGCGGATGATGACCTGCGGGCGAGGCCCTCGGTATCGAGGTGGCGTGGCCGGGGATGCGGCCGGCTGCGATGGCCGTTGCGGCCTGCGCGTCCGAGGCGAGGGCTGAGCCGGTGGGCAACAGGACCAGGATGCTGCCGACCAGCAGAGCCGCGGCACGCTGGGAGGTGCCCAGACCGCGCGGGGCGTGCCAGCGGCGGCCGCGCAGCTGCGCGGCCAGCTCCCGCAGGGTGCAGAACGTGAACTGCGCCCACCCGATCCAACCGGCCGCAACCAGCACGAGCAGGCACACGGAGCCGGTGTCCTGACGGTCCAGCAGGTGCGCCAGGTCGTCGTGGCCGGATGCCCAGATGACCGGGGTGGCCCAGCCCAGCAGCAGGGGCAGCCCGAGGACCGCGCCGACCAGCGTGAGCAGACTCAGCACCGCGCTCAGAACACGGCCGGCCGTGCGGCGGGCCGCGGTGGGGGAGCGGGTGGCGCGCATCAGGGCCCTTCGTCCGGTGCGGTAACGCCGTGCAGGAGGGTTGCTGTGCCGCGGCCGCTCACCTGGAGCGAGCCGATCCCCACGGCCGACAGGAACGCGGTGTCGTACGTGCCGGTGACGGTCACGGTGAGCGTCTTGCCGTCGCCGGACACGCTGACCGCGCCGACGGAGCCGACCGAGCGCAGGTACGCCTGCGCGGCTGCCTGAGCATCCTGAGGGTCGACGGCAATCGCGCGGCCGGTGACTGCTTGGGCGGGGTCGATGGCCTGCCCGCCGGCCCGGGCGGCCTCACCCGCCACATAGTCGGCGCGCTCGGTGGCAGCCATCGTGCCGCCGCCGTCGACGGCGATGCCGATGATGCCGATCAGCACGAGGACGCACACGGCGACGAACACCGTCACACCCCCCGTGTCGGCCCGTGAGCGCCGCACTTGCCACCCGGTCATCACGCCGCCCTCTGCCTGAAGGCATCCACAACCGACGTTGCGGTGGCGCTGAGCGTGCGGGCTCCAGGGGCCCCCGGGAGCAAGAGGTCGGAGAGCTCCACGGTGCACGTCACAGTCACGGTGACGGTGCCGACCTGCCCGACCGGCACCATCACGCCGCCGACGTCGACGCTGACGGACGTCGACCTGCACGCGATGCCCTGATCGCTGAGCGACTCGGCGGCCGCCGTCCGGGCAGCACGTTGTGCGGCCGCCGCGGTGCGGTGGATGGACGCCTCCCTGGCTGCATCCTCCGCCGCCGCATCGATCTTCGCCCCGGAGACGACGATGCGTCCGCCGGCGAGGGCCAGACACAGGAACATGATCAATGCCGGGAGGACGACGGCAGCCTCGATCGCAACACTGCCGACGTCGCCACCCGGCCGGACCGGCCACTTCGGGTGCACGCTAATCACTTCCCGCAACGGACCACGCTTCGATCACTCCGGACGCGGACTGGGTGACGTGAAGCCCGGAAACACCAGGAATCATGGACTGGGCCCTTCCGCTCACCTGCACCCGAATCCGCTGCCCGTCGCTGCTCGCCGCCACGGTGGAGCCGAGCAGGCTGTCGCCAGCGGTCCTGTCGAGCACTTCGCGCGCCCGGGCCGCCCCCTCACCCGGCCCGGCCTGGTAGGCGCGGGCGGCGCCGGCACCCTCACGGGCAGCGGTCAGAGCGATCTGCCGGGCGTAATACCACAGGGACGCCTGGATCACGGCGATGGTGGCGAGCAGCACGAACGGGAAGACGATCGCCATCTGGATGGATGCATCCCCCCGGTCATCACCCCAGCGCCGCCCCTGCCACCAGCTGCCCAGCCGCTCGGGACGGGACATCACAGGCCGGAGAGCTTGCCGTTGTACTTGGAGATCACGACAGCGATGCTTCCCGCGATGAGCACGGCCCCGGTGACGGCCGCGACCCAGATGATGACGGTGGTCGTGCTGATGTCACCGCGATCCGGCTGGCGCCTGGCCTGCTCCAGGCCGTCCTGCAGGCGGCTGGTCAACTGGTACACGGCACGGTAGGTGCGGGCTGCGGTGTCCTTCATGTCCCTCTTCCTTTGCCTCTTGGATGCGTGAGTGGGGCGGAGCCGGTTTCTCAGACAGTGAGCATGCGGATCACTGCGGGGAAAGCCATCAGGAGCATGACCAGGACGGCCAGGAGGGCGCCGGGAGCGGTCATCTTCTCGCTGGCGGTGTTCGCTTCCGCAGCCTGGTTGGCCAGGAGTTCGGCGTTGAGCGCGCCGGTGCGGGCGCGTAGTGCCTTGTAGACGGCGGCGCCGTCGGTGGCGGAGCCGCGCATGATGTCGGCGACGTCGCCCAGAGCGGGCAGGTCATACTCGGCGGCGAGCTCCCGGAGCGCCTGGTACGGCGGGATCTTCTCCAACCTGGCCCGGCGCAGCGCGCCCTGCAGATACAGGAAGGGCCAGCCCCGGCCGACCTCGGCGGCCTTCTCCAGCGCCTCGGCAGGGCCGGCGTCGGCGGCGCGCTTGAGCGCGACCAGGTCCAGATAGGCGGACAGGGCGTGGGCGAATTCCTCGCGGGCTCGCCCGGCCTGGTCGCGCACCGCCAGGTCGGGGGTGATGAACAACAGACCCGCCACGAGCAGGCCGACGGCGGCGGGCACATAGAACGGCACACCGATCCCCGCGATGATCCACGGAGCCGTCGCGATCACCGGGCAGAGCAGGCCCAGCACGGCCAGTGCGGTCTTCTTCAGCAGGAACTGCCCGGGCCCCTGCCCGAGCAGCGCCAGGTTCTTCGTCGGGATCCGCACGCCGGGCAGGCGCTCCATGCGGGCCAGCAGCCACCGCCCCCACACCTCGTTACGGTCCAGGTCCGGCTCGGGCATGGCCAGCGTGGCCGGTGCGCTGCGGGCGAGCGCGGCCGCCAGGGCGGGCTGCGGGCGCAGCAGTTCACGTACCAGCAGGGCCAGGCCGGCACCGACCGTGCCGCCGGACACCACGACGGGAAGCAGGTTCACGGTGTGGCTCCTTCGGACAGCCGGCCGGCCTCCTGCAGCAGGGCTGGCTGCGGCACGGGGACGGGCAGCCGGACGGCGCTGGCCGGGTCGGTGACCAGAAAACGGGGGATGCGGCGGAAGGTGCCCAGCTGCCGCATCAGAGCGAGGACACCGACGAATCCGGCTGTCAGGAAGGCGAGGACGAGCTGTCCGAGCAGGGTGGAGTAGGGCCGGGTGTAGGACGGCACGAAGAACCCGGCCACCACCACACCGACGGTGATGACCGTCATCCATCGCACCGTGGTCCGCGGCTTCGCCCGGTCGGCTTCGATGGCCCGCTTCTTGGCGACCTCCTCACGCACCGTGCCCGCCAGATCCTCCAACGCCTGGGCCAGGCCCGGGCCGCGGTCGTTGACGGACAGGATGAGCGCGGCGACCACCTTGTCGGCGGTGACGTCGTCGAGTTCCCCGGCGAACGCGCGGAGCGCTTCTTGTGGCCGCCAGCCCAGCCGCAGCCGATCGGACAGGTCGGTGATCTGCTCGGCCAGCTCCTCCGGCGCCCCCTGACGGCTGGTGATCATCGCCTGCTCCAGGCCCATGCCCAGACGAAGCAGCCCGGCCAGCCGCTGAGTCCACTCCGAGAGGCCCTCCAGCTCACCGATACGTTCCTGCGCCAACTGCGTTGGAGCGATCAGCCAGGGCACGCCGGCCACCGCCGCACCGAGCAGCGCGCCGCCCACGAAGTTCCCCGAGACCAGCCACACCGCAACGAACACCACGACCGCCGCAGCAGCCAAGGTCCTGCGGCGCAGCCGGGCGTTCCCGCTCTGCGCCGCCCCACCCCGCCGGGCCTGCCATCGCCTGCGCCACGCAGCCCGGCGCGGAGCAGCTGTGCCCACCGACCCGGCCACGACGCCGATCAGCCCGGCGACCAGGGTCATACCGCTCAGCAAGGCCCACAGCAGCGTCATCACCCCGCCACCACCTTGAGCGCCAGCGGTCCCGGCCAGGCCCCGTACGGCTGCTGCAGCAGACCAGAGTCGAAGCCGACGCGGCGCAGATCATCGACGCAGCCCGGATCCATCCGCGGAACCGCCCGCAACTCACCGAACTCCGTACCGGGGGAGAAGACTTCATTGGTGGCGGGGCGGCCGTTCTCACCGATCCCGGTCAGCTCCAGGACGTGCGAGACGTAGCGGTGACGGCGCCCCCCGATCTGCGTCTCATCCGTCATGTCGACGTAGACGACGAAGTCCAGACCGTTCGCGGTCTGCCGGTAGGCGAGCGCCTCGGACAAGTTGTCCTGGGCGAGCGCGTACAGCTCCGCGATCCGGTCGAAGACAATGTCCGCCCGCCGCGCATGGATCGTGCACAAGTTGCCACCCGATCCGTTCGTCAACGCCTGCATCATGGCCACGACCTCAGGTCCGCGGACCTCGCCGACCACAATCCGCTCCAACGACATCCGCAACGCCGGCTGCATCAAATCCAGCAGCGTCACCTCACCGGCGCCGCGCCCGGTGACGTCCTTCTCACCGTTGGACTCGCGGCCGATCAACGAGACGACCTGACGGTGGTAGCCGTTGGCGTGAGCGAACAACTCGTCCTCGCTCTGGACCGTGGCGAACCGGCACTCCGGGTCGAAGTCGCGGAGCATCGCCCGCAGCAGAGTCGTCTTCCCCGCCTTCTGCTTACCCGCGATCATGATGTTCTTCTCCGCACGTACACACGCGCCGAGAAACTCCCGCAGGACCGGGTCGATCGTGCCAAGACGCACCAGGTCGTCCAGGCCGGCATGGGAGACACGGTGCCGGCGGATGACCGCATACGTCATCGGCCCCAGCCCCGTGATCGCCTGAAGCCGCGAACCGTCCTGCAAAGACAGAGCAAGAGTGGGACTCGCGGTAGAGATGGTCCGCTCGTTGTGCCCCGAACCCCGGGCCAATTCCCTCAGCAGCTCCAGGAGTTCCTCTTCCGAGTCGGCGATCGGCCCGACCATGCGACGCTCACCGTCGCCGTAGTCCAACCACACCTCCCCGGGCCCCTGGATGATGATGTCCTCCACCCGCTCATCGTCCAGGTACGGCTGCAAGCGGCCCGCCCGGAACAGCAGGTCATACACGCCCCGGCGCAGCGCCTCGTCCTGCTGTGGTGCCATCGCCTGGGCGTCCGACCACAAGGCGACCGCCTCATTGATCCAGTCCAGACAGCGCTGCTCCTCGCTCGCCCGGTCCATATCCGGCGTGCTCTTCAGCAGCTCCTCACGCTGCTTGGCCACCTGGGCGGCGATATGCCGGGCAACCCGGTAATCGACTGTTACCTGCGGCGCCGAACTCCCCAACGCATGCGGAGCGGACGCAGCCCCCGCTGCCTCGGCCGGGCGAGGCGGCGGGACCACGGTCGGGTCGGCGTGCAGCGGCCTACCGCGCACCAGGCACCCCCGAAGCGAACGCACCGCGTGGATCCAGACGGGCACGGCGGACAGCAGCCCGCTGCACCAGCAGGACACCGACCGTACGCGCCGCCCTCATCAGCTTCGACTGAAGAAAGTGCCGCGGCTGCTCAGCACCGTCGGACAGCACCTGGGCATCTGATGGGGCGTAGGGCAGCGTCGCGACCACCGGAGCCTGCAGCACCCGCTGAACCTCACCCGCAGGGTAGGGACCCTCGTCGATGACCAGCAGCCCGACGTCCCCGACCTGCTCCTCCAGCTGCCGCACCCGGCCCTGCGCCGCCTGCAGACAGCGAAGCGTGTTGCGCACCACTACCAGCACGGCGTCGGCCTGCTCAGCCAGGACACCGGAAGGGCCGAACGCCCCGCGCCGCCCCAGATCGAGCAGGACGTCGTGGCCGTGGTCCGTCTCGATGCCGCGGAACATCCGCGACAGGGACTTCCACACCGGACTCAGACTTGCCGCCTGGGCGGAATCGGTGACGCCGGGCAGCAGCAGCCGGTCGGGCCGTGAGTCCTGCTGGCCGTCCTCGCCGCTCAGGTCGATTAGCTGGCGCCAGAACGCCTCACCGAACTCGCCCTTGCGGGCCGCGACCGACAGATTGTGCAGCCCGTACCGGTCACCGAGCGTGCCCTGCAGCAGTCCGTGCAACACGGCCCCGCCGTCCGGGTCGCACTCGGCCAGAATCATCCGCCGCCCCGGCTCTAGCGGCCAGGCCAGCAACAGCGCGAGCGCGCTCGTCGTCACACCGGGCGCACCGCTACACCCTGCCAGCGCGATCACCGCCATCAGCGGCCGTCCGGAGCAGAGAGAACCAGGCGTAACTTGCCTGCCGACACCCACGCCGCGACGGTCGGACCGTCATCGGCCGACGTAGCCACATCGACGACCACGATTCCGGAGCCCGGTGCCGCATCGGAAGCCTTCACCACCCGGCCGGACAGCGTCCGCGGCGGGTCGTCCGACGACTTGTCCGTCTCGACCTCGCCCTGCGCGGGCACGTGGACGAGCCCGACCTTCTGGCCCGGCACCAGCGCCGTGGCGGGGATTTGCTCCGGCTTCAGCCCGATCGGCACCAGTTGCTCGCCGGGCTTCATGAGACTGTCCTTGGTCACCTGGGACGGGGCAAGGAGCGAGCCGGGCCGCAGCTCCACGGCAGCCCGTTTGCCCACCACCTGATCGAGGTCGCTGGCATGTACGGCCTTCACCGCCGGGTCCAGAGCTATAGAAGCCTTGCCTAAATCCTGCTCGGTGAGGACCTGGCCGACCTGCACATTGCGGACCACAGTGACGACCTGGGTGCGGTCTCCGACCTGGAGCAGCAGGACGACAACTCCAGCGCCCCCGGAGGCGATTAGCCCCAGCGACAAGGCGATCACGCCCGGCCGGCGACGGCGGGCTGACACTCTTGGAGGAGCAACAGGTGCTGCTACGCGTCCCTGTTCGGGTATTTTCTTCGGGCTGGTTGTGTCTACGTGCTCCTGGGTTCTACGCACCGTTCTGTCCTTCCGGCGGCTTCACCTGACTACCTGCACTTCGCCTATCGCTACCTGCACGTTGGTCTGCCGGACTTCGGTGAGCTGGCCGGCTGCTCCACCGCCCTGCCAGTCGATCGCCCACGTCGAGGTCGCGGTGAGCTGGTACTTGTGGCTCTGAGCATCAGTCGAGGTCTTTGAGTAGACGTGTCCGCAGGTGGGTGACTGGGCCATGCCCTCAGAGGCCAGGTAGGGCGTACCAGGGCCGCTACACGTCACGCTGATGCCGTCACCCATCCGCCACACGATTTTGGATACCTTCGCGGTCGCGGTGACGGTGATTCCGCCCGCCGATGCCGAGGCCGTGTTGGGCCCGAAGGTTGTGGCGCTCTGGTTCACCCACATCCACATTGGGACGCCGACCGTGTACATCCCAGCAGCCCTTGGGCTGGCCACATCGGGACCCAGTAACTGCATGCTGTCGACGGCTTGTTGAGCTAGCACCGCTGGATCAACCGTTGGGACGTTCGCCCCAGGAGCGGCGGCGAATAACGTCGTCAATCCATCGCCGCAAGTCTGCTCGTAGACGATCTTTCCTTTGCCCCCATAGAAGAGGCTGCCGAGAGGCGGCTGAGGATCTGCCTTGCGTACCGTGCATCTAGACCCTTGGCCCCCACGGGAGGCTTGCTGTCCTTGTCCGGATCCCCGGCCGTGGCTGCCTTGGCTCCCATGGGTTCCGACGCCCACGCAGAACGACATCAGATCGCAGTTGCCCTTGCTGATGTCCGGGTCGTCGCCTGCGTAGGCTGGGGCGGCGCCTGCGACGACTAACGCGGAAGCCAACGTTAGCGCGTGGGCACGAAGGCTCAGCACGGCTTCTCCTCCGGGGTGACTTTGACGATCACCCAGTGGCCGTACCACTTCTCCGCAACGACCTTGGTGACATATTGGGTCAACCGGCCCTTGGGAAGGGTGACTTCTTCACCGCTGGACTGCCTGATGAGTTTCCACTGCGAGACATCCGTGCAATCGGTGAGCAAGCCCTGAGGCACCTGACGCTTTGTGTTGACAGAGGTGACCTTGGGGGTCAGCGTCGGTTTGCCGATGGCAATGAGCCCCTTGGCCTTGAGAGCGTTGACCTCAGTCTCAGTAGCGGCGTAGGCCTCGGCGACGGCGTACGTCTTCAAGCTCGTTCCTTTGACACTGGCCTTCGCGTAAGCCGCGACCTTCTCGTCCCAGTACCTCCGGTAGGCCCTTTCGATGGGGCCTTCGGCATCTGTGTTGGGTGGCGCGATGGTCTCGGCTGATGTCGACGGGGAAGGAGCTGCCGAGGATGCTGTCCTTTTGGTGCTCCCGTCCTTGGCGTCGTTGCCGCTACACGCCGCAAGAGCGACGGTGAGGCAGCCGATGAGAGAGGTGAGTGCCGCCTTTCGGACGCTGCAGTTCCCCATTTGATGCCGGACTGGTGTCACGGTGTCTCCCCCGTACGGCATGGTGCGAGTCGGGACGCTGTCGATGCCGCCGCCTGCGGAAGGCGGTGTGGCGTTGCCGGTCACACGCTGCTGATCCGTTTGCGTTATTGAAAGACTACGCATATGCCGGTCTCCTTTTGGCCGGACTGGTCTGCCACAGGCGTTACTTGGCTTGAATCTGGTCGCAAATTGTCTTTGCGTGAGCGAAGTCATGGATGGAGGTTGTGCCAGGGGCGGCGTTCCGGGGTGCCGGCGAGGGGGACCCACACGTCCTGGCTCGGGCTGTGGGTCTCGAGGTCGTTGAGGACGGCCGCGCCGAGAGGTACGTCGCGGGCGAGGGCGGCGACGAGGGGGTGTTGGGCGGTCATGTCCTGCAGGTCTTTGATCCGGTTGGCGAGCCGGTTGGGGGAGGCACCGGTGAGGATGAACAGGACGCGGGGGTAGACCGGATACCAGCGCTGCCATAGGGGGCCGCTCTCGGCGGGCTGGCCGGGGCGTCGGCGGCCGGCGGCCTGGGGCTGGTGGGACCAGAGCCGGGCGTAGTCGATCAGCTTTGCTGCGAGGCGCTCGCTGCTCATGGTGGTGCGGTCGATTTCGATGAACGCGCGTAGTTTTCGGCGTTGTTGGCCGTCGTTGAGGGTGTAGTGCATGACGGCGTCGGTGATGACGCGTTCGCGCTCGCTGAGGGGGTGGCTCACCTCGGGGGTCCAGTCGAGGTGGCCGTGTTCGTCGCCGCGTCGGCGGGCGTCGCGGACGAAGGTGAGGTGGGCGCGGACGGCGGTGAGGGTGTGCGGGGTCTTCAGCGATGCGGCGGTGGCCGAGGTGATGGGGTAGGGCGGCCGGCCGCGCAGGGCGGGCCAGTTGCGGGTCAGGCGGGCGCCGTCGGGGGTGAGGTACCAGGCGCGGGTGCGGTTGGAGCCGGGCAGCACCGTGTAGTCGAGCAGGCCGTGCGTGCGCAGTCTGTTGAGCGGTTGGGAGATGGCCTGCCGGGTCGCGTGGGGGCGCAGCAGGAGGCGGAGTTGGCCGGTGGTGGCCATGCGGTGCTGGGCGAGTGCGGCGAGCAGCTGGTGGGGCAGCGGTTCGCGGGGGCTGGGAGTGAAGACGGACGGCTCGGGCCGGTCCGGGGGTGTGGGTGGGTGTGGGGCGATGGTCATTGGTATCCCTTGGTGGTGTTCGGGCGGGAGGAGGGTGCTGGTGCGGGGGTGTGCTGGGCGAGGAAGGCGGTGACGCGGTCGAGTTGGCCGGCTGCGCGGGTGGTGAGCTGGTGCAGGGGGCGGGTGCCGGCGGTGGTGCGGGCGGCGTGCTCGAGGGCGGCGACGTGGCCGGGGCGGGCGAGGGCGGCGAAGACGTCGTCGAGGTGGGGGCCCTGCAGGCGCAGCGGGCCCAGGCGGCGGCCGTGGACGGTCAGCGTGGCGTAGTGCTCGTAGCGGGGCAGGGCGGAGACCTGGTCAGGGCTGGGGTTGTCGCCCCATTCGGAGGTGATCGCAGAGATGGCGCTGCGGGAGCCGGCGGTGGTGGCGAGGGTGGAGGCGTTCTGTGTCAGGGACATCCGCACGGGGCCGGGCAGCCGGGCCAGCAGCTGGGTCATGCCGTGGACGTGCGCTTTGTATTTGCGGAAGTCCTCGAACATGGCGGCGATGGTCTCGGGGGCAGCGCCGGTGAGGGTGATCAGCTCGTCGAAGTAGGGGCGGAAGGGAACCCGTTGGTCTTCGGGGGTGTCGCGGCGCGAGCGCACGGCGCGCAGCAGGTCGCGGGCGAGCAGGGCGGTCAGGAGCCGGTCGGTGGGTCCGTTGCCGGCCGGGCACACCCACACGATCATGCGGTGGTCCATGGCTGCGCGGATGTTGTAGATGCCGTGGGGCTGGCCGAGGAAGGCGCGGGTGACGGGGTTGGCGGCGAGGCGGGTCAGCGGGTTGAGGACGACGGCGAAAGCGTCGGCGGGGAGGGCGGGGAAGACGTTCTGCCACCAGGAGCGGGTCTCCGCATCGAGCCGGTCGGCGGTGGCGGCCAGGGCGGCGGTGCGGAAGGCGGCGTCGGTGAGCAGGGGCCGCACCTGGAAGAGGGTGGCCTGGTCCTCGGGGCGGCCGGCTCCGCAGGCGGCCTGGTTGACGGCGGTCAGGACGGACAGTGCCGCGGTCAGGAGGGTCAGGGCGCGGGGTGCGCTGGCGTCCTCCCAGCCCAACGCGGCGGCGAAGGCGTCGGTGACCGCTTCGACGACTTCGTGGGCGGCCGGGCTGTGGTGCATGGCGAGCGGGTTCCAGGAACTGATCTGGGGTGTGGGGCCGACGGTGTTGAGGTCGATCAGTGCGATGCGGTCCATGAGGGGGGTGTGGGCGAGGAACGGGGCGGCGCGGGGCCAGGAGTCGCGGTGCGGGTCGAGGAACATCAGGCCGCCGCCGGCGTGGGCCCAGCCGATCGCCTGTGCAAGGGCGCGTTCGGTCTTGCCGCCGCCTGCCTTGCCGACCGCGCATTCGAAGAGGGTTTCCGCGGCGTAGGTGGCGACGAGCCGGCGGCGGCCGTCCGGTGCACGGTGGATGCCCTGCAGCAGCAGGTCGGGGTTGGCGAATTCGAAGGTCGGCAGCTCGGGGGCGAGCAGCGGCAGTCGGCAGTGCCGGGTGGGGGGTTTGAGGAGTCCGGTGAGTTCCTCCAGCCTTACCCAGTTGGGGCGGGGCGGCCGGCAGTGCCCGTGCCTCCAGCGGCGTTCGAAGGCCTGGCGGCTGGGCCAGCGGTCGGCGCCCAGCCGCCAGGGGCCGATGAGCAGGCCGCGCATCGCCCAGCGGGAATGGCCGCCGAACACATCGAGTGCGGCCTGGAGTTGTCCGAGCCGGGCTTCGGCCCGCCCGTCGATGTGGGAGGCGCAGGTGACGAGGAGCTGTACCCGGACCAGCTGGTCGTCGTGGGCGAGTTTGCCCAGTGCCTCGGCGGGGTCGATGCGGCGCGGCACCGGCGGCATCACCAGTCGGCGCCCCGGTGGTGCCGGCTGGTGCCGGCTGCTGAGAAGCTGCCGGATCTGGTTGCTGAGGGAGTCTTCGATGCCTGCGGTGTCCCGGCGCATCCAGCGCACGGCGCGCTGTGCTTCACGGCGCTCGGAGCGGCGTGCGGCCTGCAGCAGGTGCATCCGTCGTGTCCGCAGCGCCCATTTCGGTGCGCGCTGGATGTCCAGGCGGATTTCGGCGAGGTCGCCGAGGTCGGCGCGCAGATCGCAGACGGCGTCTATGAGCGGCTGCAGCGGGTCGGGTTCCAGGGGAACCTCCCGCAGCGGGGCGACCGGTTTGCCGCGCAGGATGAACTCGGCTCGCACGGTGTGCTTGCGCGGCTTGTCGGTGATCGGGCGGGCTCGGGTGACGGTGACGTCGGGGCCGAACGGAGTGATGGACAGCAGCCGTTCGCCGCCGACCGGTCCCTCGATGCGGTAGCGCAGCGGACTGGAGCCGTCGGCACGCAGCCGGATCTGCACGGCCTTGGTGCGGCGGGGCGCCCACCAGGGCATGCTCGTGGAGGCGCGGGCGAGCTGGACTCCGCGACGGAAGATCTCCTCCAGGCCCGGGTCGAAGTGCGGGGCCGCCTCGCATTCGAGCGCCATGCGCTCTGCGGAGGCCTTCACCGCAAGGCGCCGCACGACGGCTTCACCCACGCCCCAGAGCACACCGGCGGCAGGCAGGAGCAGATACCAGTGCTGCGCCGCCCACAGAGCGGCGCCCGTGGCGGTGGCGAACAGGCTGATGATGTGACCGCCAGCGGCGGTTGGGTGTGCCGAGCTGCTCAGAGGCGGCGCTGCGGAGTCCATGTGGACCCTCCCTTGAGGGTGGTGCGGGTGAAGTGCCAGTCGGTGATGCGCCGGTCGGTGTAGGTGCCGCCGCGGTCCGTGCCCGCCCACACCAGGTGCACCACCGCCTTGTCCGGGCTGCCGTCGCTGCGGGCGATCGCGGCCTGGATGCGGAAGCCGGCGGTGGCGAACGCCGGTGCGATCGCCTGATCCGGGCCGCCGAAGAGCGCCGGCCACCGGGCGCGGCCGATACCGGTGGCGTCGGCGCGCAGCAGGCCGCGGCCGGCCGCGAGCAACGTGTGCTCGTCGATGCCGGAAAGGTCGGCGGGCCAGGCGTCCTTCAGCGACTTCTGTACGGCCGCATCGCCGGCTATGCCCTCGCCGTGCGGCGGCAGCACCAACACGTCGGCCGTTTTTGCCGGCGTGGCGGAGGCTGTGGCCGACGCGTGCGCCCCGCTCTGCACACCACGGCGGCCGGGAGTGGTTGCCGGGGCAGCCGACGCGGAGGCAGCCGCCCGCGGTGTCGCGGGCGCGTGGCTGCTCGGTGCAGGCGGCACCGTCAGCAGGACCACCCCGGCCAGGACCAGGACCGCGGTGGCGATCAGCAGCAGGCGCGGCGAGCGCGCCGGGGAAGGCGTCACAGTAGCCGGGCCCCTCCCGCGTATCCCGGCATCGCGTTGACCGCGTCCAGGCGGACAACGGTGCCCGGGCGGGCGGCGTTGACCATCTGTCCGCCGCCCAGGTAGATCCCGACGTGGTAGATCGTCGCGTCGCGTCCGGGGGCGTCGGCAAAGAAAACGAGGTCGCCGGGCTTGAGTGCGCCGGTGCCCAGAGCGGCCCGGATCCGCCGGCCTGCCCCGGCCTGGGCGGCGGCGGTGCGCGGCAGGCGGATGCCGGCCTGGGCGTACGCGTACACGGTCAGTCCCGAGCAGTCGAAGCCTTTGATGTGCGCGCCGCTCTTCCCGCTCGGTGAGCAGCACAGTCCGTAGGATTTGCCCGCGCTGTTGCCGCCGCCCCATGCGTAGGGAACGCCCCGCTGGGAGAGCGCCGCCTCGATCGCGGTGCGGACCTTGCCCGTGAGGTTCTTCAGGTCCGGGTCCCTGGCGGCTGCCGTGTACTGGTCGATCCATCCCAGCACGTCGGCGACGTATGCGTGTGAGTGGTTGTACTGCAGGATCGCGGCCTTGAGCTGCGTGCGCCGGGCCAGGTCACGGCCGCCTGCGCACAGGTAGAGGGCTGCGCCGAGGGCGGCGTCGTCGGCGTTGTGCGGGTCGGCTCTCCTGTCGCCGTTCGCGTCCCTGCCGACGCTTCGCCAGGTGGAGGGCAGGAACTGGAACGGGCCGACGGCACGCTCGCCGCTCGCGGTGCCGTCCCACCTGCCGCCATCGGTGTCCGGAAACGTGGTGGTGTTGCCGCCCGCCCCGGAGCCGTTGAGGAGCACCCCGTAGATACGCGGGCGGATGTCGCCGCTTGCGGCGATGCTGCGGCCCACGGCGTGGTTGGACTCCACCTTGGCGATCCCGGCCAGGACCGGCCAGCGCATGCCCCGGCACTTCGGCACGTACTTCCCGACCTGCTGGACCGCCTTCTTATAGGCGGCCAGCATCCGGGCAGGAATGTCGGCGGCACTGCCGCCCCCGGCCGTTGCGCCGTCCCCTTGTGCACCCGTCGTCAGCGCGACGTACGCACTGATCGCATTTCCTGCCGGCGCGGCACAGCACACGGCGGCGAACAGCAGCAGAGCCACCCCACAGCCCCACCGCCGCACCCGGCGCCCGGGCAGCCTCACGTGTCCTCACCGTCCTCGGTGCGCCGCTGGGCCCGCTCCCGCTTCTGCCGCAGCCGGTGTGCCTCGGGCGCGGTGCGCCGCAACAGCTCCTGCATCCGGGCCTGCGCCTCCTCGCGCGTCCTGTCGCGTGCGTTTTTGACGCCGGGAAGAGCCGACCCCTGCGGCCGGCCGCCCACGGCGGGCCGCGGTGCGCCGCCTGCACGCAGCGGCGGCGCGGGGGCAGGCGGCACCCCCGGGGTGCTGCCTGCTCCGGCGCCTGGAGGACCGGCCGGTGCGGAGGGCGGGACGGAGGCGCCGGCGGATCCGCCGGAGTTGGCAGGCCGTGCCGGCGCGGGCGGGCGGGCGGCCGCGGCAGGCGACGGTGCGGCCGGCAGGCGACGGCCGGCGAACGGGCCGGGCCCGCCGCTGTCATCGGTGTGTTCCCGCAGGACCCGGGAGACGTGCCGGCCGGTGTCCGCCCAGGCGCGGCCGTCCTCGCGGACGGTGTTGCCCCACACCCGTACCTGCTGGCGGGCGTCGTTGGCGTACCGCGATCCGCCTGAGCGTGTCCGGCGGATGTTGGCGGGGAGACCGAGCGTTGCCCCGTAGGCGGTGCGGCCGCCCCGGTGCAGGATGCGATAGCCGCGAAAGCGCACCAGCCGGTTGTGGGCGCGAGTGGAGAGCAGGGTGCGGTCGGTGTCCTGGTCGTGCATGGGACGACCGGAGCGTGCGTCGAGGATCTGGCCGTCCTTGTTGCGGTAGCGGTCGGGCGGACCGCCGGGACGGCGCGGGCCTGAGCCGCCCGGGCCGCCGCCTGAACCGCCGTCCGGTCCGCCGGGGCCCGGGGTGTTCGGGTCGCCGTCAGCCGTGGGCTTGCGCCAGGTGGCCAGCTGATCCCGGTCGGGCCGCCGGCCGATCAGCAGCCAGTGGGCGCCCCTTATGCCGAGCCGCGCTCCCGCTGTGCTCACGGCGGCCGCCGCGGTGAGCGGGGCCAGCCCACGCCCGGCTTCGGCGCTGGCGTCGGCGAACAGGCGGCCGGTGTCCACCGGCATACCGCTGCCGTCGACCAGCGACGTCAGCGCGCCCATCAGCCGCTGCCGGGTGCCCAGCAGCCCGAAACGGCCGCCCCCGCCACCGGTGAAGGCACGCAGGCCCCCGCCGTAACCACCCAGCGCGGCGGGCGAGTTCAATGCGAGAGCGGCGCCGAGTTCGGAGGTGTCGCCGGGCAGGTGCGTGCCGCCGACCTTGGCGTAGCGCATCCGCATCGCCATGCGCCGGCCGAAGGAGGTGATGCCGGTCAGCAGCCTGCGGTGCCCGGCCGCGCCGGCGACGGCCAGCACATCGATCAGCAGGATCCGCTCCACCATCAGGTCGGGCCCGTCGGTGATGGTGGCGTCCACGGCGATACCGAAGAACGGGACGAAGGCACAGACTCCTACGAGTGTCAGCACGGCAATGCCCCACAGGGACAGCCACTTCCACACGCTCTGGCGGGCAGGGCCGGGCAGCATGCCCGCGATGAACGTGACCCCGCCCGCGGCCGCGGCGGCCGCGCAGATGCCCTGGGTGCCGAGCAGCACGATCGCGCTGGACAGCAGCATGCCGCAGATGAACAGGGCAGCGACCAGCAGGAGTGCGGCGCCGCCGACCCGCCACCAGGTGGGCTTTGCGGCGTAGGCGGCGCACGACGTGCCGACGGGCCCGGCCTTCTTCATGTCGGCGAGGAAGGCGGCGAACTCCTGGTCCTCCTCGCTGACGACCGGGCTCGCGGTGTCCAGCAGCTGTCCGCCCGGCGTCAGTTCGGGCAGTCGGCTGCCGGCGGGCTGGTCGGTGTGTTCGCGCTGGCACCACCGTTTGCCCGGGCCCTTGACCAGGCGGCAGGGATCGTCCTTGTCGTCCTTGGCTGCGTCGGCTCTGTAGCCGCCGGTGACCCACTTCAGATGGACGGCGTAGGCCTTGCGGTCGGCCGTCTTGGCCGGATCGAGGACGCGTCCGTACTGCAGCAGCATGTACGGCTTGACGATCAGCGCGTTCGTGATCGAGTCCTGGATCGGGCGGGCGACCTCGGCGGCAGAGACCGGGCTCTCGCCCTCCCGCTCCAGGCATGAGAACTCGGCTCTTCCGGCCAGGCCGTCGCACGGCCCCGTACTGGCGAGCTTGCCGCCCCAGTCATAGGAGTTGACGGACTGCTCGGCGACCTCGGCGGCCACCTGCTGGGACTGTCCCAGCGGTCCGTCCTGGGTGAGCAGGTAGTCGGGGCGCACGAACGTGGAGGCGGCGAACGCCCCGATCAGCAGGGTCAGAAAGATCTCGCCCAGGCCGCGGCCCACCCTGCCGCGCACGATCATGAATCCGGCGAACACGAACGCCCAGGCCAGCAGCAGCCCCTTCAGCCCGAGCGTGTCGACGACCACCTCGTTGTAGGTGTCGGCGACCCTCTGCGCCGGACGGATAAGGATCTTCAGCAGCGGGAACCGGAACGCCAGCTCGATCGCCCAGCCTGCCAGCCCGACCAGCAGCCGGATCAGCGTGAACAGACCGGACAGAGCGAAGGCCAGGGCCTGCGTCTTGAACGCGACGATGGAGCCACCGGAAGCGTTCAGCTCGTACCCGTTGATCGCCACCCCCTCGGAGGAGGTGATGTTCAGCGGGGACAGCAGATCCCCGCTTTCGCTGCCGCTGCTGCTTGCTGCGTGGACGACCTGGCTGTTCACCAGGACGAACACACCGGTGAGCAGCAGAACGAATCCGGCACGGCGCAAGGTGCCACGCTCTGGACGGACCATCTCAGCGCCGCCCCCGCCCGGCAGCGCTGCGGCGCCGCCACATCACCAGCACGGTCAGGCCCGCCCCGGCCGGCACCAGCCGCCAGGCTGCTGCGGCGGCGTCATGGGGTGCGAGGGAGGCGGAGTTCCCAGCGTCGCGCTCGCAGTACGTCGTGGCGGGCCCCACGATGAGACTGCAGGGGTCCTCGCGTGGTGGACCGGTTGCCGAACCGGCGTCGGCGGCAAGGGCCTGCCCGGTGGGCGGCCGCCATGTCTTTTGCAGACTTAAGCCGACGCACAGGACGACCAGGCAGGCGGCAGCAGACGGCACAGCGAGGATGCGGGCGGTCGCACGCAGGTGCCGGGCGCGGTCCCAGGACGAAGAGGTCACCGGACGTCCTCCTTCGGCCCGGCACCGCAGGTTCCTGCGGCCGGTGGCTGACCGCTGCGTCCCGGGGTGGTGGTGATGGACGACGTGATGCGCCTGATGCGGGGGATGACGGCCTTGATCCGGCCGGTGTTCTGCCGCGGGCAGGTCAGCAGGAACTCGCCTTCGCGACCGCGCTGGCCGACGGGGGACAGGCCGGTGGTCACCAGTCGCAGCAGGTCAGGATCATCGGAGTCGAGCCCGACGAACTCCAGGCCACGGCGGGCCCGTTCACGGTCGGCGGTGCGGGCGAGTGCCCGGTAGGCCATCAGACCGCGGTCGGGGCCGAGCTCGGCGGCGTCGTGGGACGCGGCGAGCAGTCCGGCGCCGTGCTTGCGGCCGTCATGGAGGATCTCGTGCACCAGGGCGGTGCCCTCGGCGGACGAGGTGAGCCAGTACAGCTCGTCCAGGACCACCGCGGTGAACCGACCGGGGTCCTCGAATGCGGTCTGCCGGGCGATCGCGGCGATCAGGTAGAGCACCGCGCGGCCGATCAGGGCTTCCAGCGGCTGCTGGTGCAGGACTTCGGGCTTGTCGAACGCGGCCTTCGGCGGCAGCGTCAGCCCCGTCGTGGTGATGACGATCATGTCGGAGGCGCTGGAGGCGTCCAGCCGCACCGGCGCCAGCGCCGGGTCGAACACCATCCGGGCCAGTGAGCTGGTAGCTACCACCCGGATGAGGCCGGCGAGGGTGGCGGCCGCGTCCTGCCGCTTGCCCGCCTCCCGCGCGGCCATCTCCTCGAGGACCTCCAGAACGCGGTGCATGGAGGGGGCATTGCTTGCCGCGGCCTGTTCGACGGCGTGGTGCAGGACCTCGCCGCTGGTGCTCATCGGGGCGATTCCGAGCTGCAGGGTGAGGTAGGACAGGGCGTAGTGGCGGCCCTCGGGTCCCTCGAACATGCGCAGCGGATCGATGGACACCTCGGCCTGGGCGGCGTCGATGATCTGGACCCGGCCCTGCGCGGCCGTCCGGGCGAAGGCCGCCCATTCGCGCACGGGAGTGCGGTCGATACAGATCGCGCAGCCCCCGCGGGCCCACACCGCCTCGGCGATCAGCTTTTCCAGGACGCTCTTGCCCGCACCGAGGTCGCCGACGATGCCCATGGACGCGGACGCATCCTGCTTGGGGGCATCGGCAACGTTGATCATCACGGGGCGGGTGGTGCCGCTGTCCAGGTCGATGCCGAGGAACATGCCGTTCGGGTCGCCGACCTCGCCGACCGTGAAGGCACCGCCCAGCGCCCAGTCCTCGGAGACCTGGTGCTGGGTGAACTCCCGCACGACGGCGGGCCGCACCGTTGCGGGAAGGCCGAGGGTGAACAGGGCCTCCTGCAGGCCGGCCGGGCGCACCGCCCGGTAGTCGGCGCCGCCGAGCAGCGCTGCCATAGCCCGGGCCCGCGCATCGCAGACGGCCGCACTGGGCCCCCACACGCTCAGCACGGTCACCGACTGCACCTCGACCTCGACCGAGGTGCGCGACAGGCGGGCATCCAGCTCGCCCAGATCGCGGGCCGCCTCGGTCAGAGAGGCCGGCATCCCGGTGGGCCGGGCGTCGTACTGGTCGGCCTGGTCGATCAACTCGGTCTTCTTGCGCCGCACTTGGTCGCGGGCCTTGTCCGCGGGCACCAGGGTGAGATCGACGGTGTAGTCGACGGGAAAGTCCAGGCTCTCCAGCTGGGCGAACAGGTCGGCGGCATCCTGGCTGACCACGGGCGGGCACTCGGCCAGCGCCAACTGCGCCTGATAGCCCACGCCGGCATCGGATTCGACCTGCAGCCAGCGCCGCCTGAGCGGCGAGGAGGCGTTCAGCCGCCACCAGGCGCTGCGGCCCGACCGCGTGATCCGGCCCGCCCTCCTGAGGCCGTCGATGTCGTCGACGGAGGGGTCGATGCCGCCTTCCTGCAGGCGTACCTGGCCGAGGTCGGCATAGCTGGGGCAGCGCAGCACGCCCCCGCGGACCCGACCGCCGTACAGCTCGCTCACTTCGGCCTCGGCCAGCAGCGGCTCCGGCAGGCCACGGTGCAGGGCGTGCTGGACCATCCATACGATCTCCGCCGGACGGGCCGGACGGAAGGCGACGCCGCCGACGAGGGCGGCTTCCACGCGGGAGGCCAGCTCGCGGTAGGCGCTCACCTCACGCCGTGCCACCGGCGCGGGCCGGATGCCCAGCACCGGGCCGAGTTCGGCCCACAGAGCGCCCAGTGACGCCGACACCTGCAGGGCAGCCGTCCGGGTCTGCAGCGGTACGGCGAGCCACAGGGTGCGGCGATGCATCTCCTGCCCGTCCAGCAGGTCCACCGCGGCTTCGACGTTCTCCACCCACGGATGCGGACCCTCATCCGGCGAGGCGCCGGCCGCTTCGATGCCCTCGATCATGCGCAGGGCGACCTCGCCCGGATCGACCTGCGCGCACAACCCGTACAGGCGCGGCGCACCGGACAAGGAGCGCACCAGGTGGGTGATCTGGGCGAGCTGTTCCTCACGCACGGCGGCCGGCACATAGGTGCCCTGCACGGCCTCCTCGCTCCGGCCGCGGGCGTCCGGGCCGGGATGCAGCCGGTACAGAGCCCACACGCTGCCGTGCGCCGACCAGACCAGGTGCCCGGCGATGTGCCGGATCGGGATCCTCACCGCACGCCTCCTGCCTGCTCGGCGAGGGTGAGCAGCTGCTGCACACCCGACACCGGCCGCCCCGGTGCCGCAGGAACTGCTGACGGCGGACGCCGCTCTGCCGACCGGTGAACCGAGGCAGCACTCAGGCGCGGAGCCTGGCCGGCAAGACGGCGAACGCCACCAGCGCAGGTGCCCGCCCCGGTGCGAGGGGAGGCGTCCTCGATGGTGAAGCCGCCCAGGAGCGGGCGGGGAGCACGGTCGCGGGCGGCGTGGCCACCGATCCGGCCGCCGCGAGGCTGCCGGCCCAGCAGCATCCAGCCCAGCGCCGCCTGCACCGGTGCACGGCCCGCGACTTTCGGACGGCGCACCGCCCAGACCGCCAGCAGCCACGCCGCGATCGGGACGGGCCCCATCCACGACCACCAGCCGATGGTCTTGACGAGCAGGAAGCAGCCGCCCACAGCGACCGCGATCTGCGCCGGCGTGTACGGACCGAGCGGGATACTCCAGTCCGCGACCTTCCCCAGCACCCACGGATGCCGGCGGGCCGAAGTGTAGAAGCGCCCCACCCGCCCGGCGGCCGCGCTCACAGCCGGACCCCCGCACCCGCGGAAGGCTCCCGCATCAGGGAATCGCCGCCGGCGACGATGCCGGGGACCACGGGCGCACCCTTGACCGGGTTCTTGACCTCGTCCTCGAACATGCCGGCAAGGTCCTCGCGGGAGTTGTACAACCCCAACGCAACGATCATCAGCATCAGGGCGCCGATCCCCGCCTTGAGACTGAACTTCTGGATCATGACCACGACCACGAGCACGACCAGACCGGCCTGCAGGCCCTTGGTCGCCCACTGCCTGAACATGCTGATCCAGCTGTTGCCGAGGTCGTTCAGCTCCCCGGCGAGCACCAGCGTGTGCACCGCACTCACCGGGCACCCCCCACCCGGACACCGCCGGACTCCAGCCCGGCGACCTCCCACCGGCCCGAGCGGGCCCTCAACGCGACCTCGTAGGCCAGCGGCCACCGCCCTCCCGCATCCCGGGCCTCCACCCGGGCAAGGACACGCACCCGGCTGCCCTCGCCCGGCACCCACCCGCCCGCCGCCTCTTCGACCGCCGACACCCCCTGGACCACGACCGCCGTGTACGGGGCGGGGGAGACAGCGAGCAGCTCCACACCGGGCGCGAGATAGCGGCCCACCTCACCACTGCCCGTCAGATACGCAGCAAGGAACTCCCCGACAGCAGCCGACAGATCCCCCTCAGGCACGCTCACCCTGTACGGCGACGACGCCGCGTCGATCAGGACAGGGCCGGCCACCACACCGGGCTCCGCCATCACCGTGAACCCCGTGCCCGCACGGTCCACGGCAACGGGGACGGCGAAGTAGCGCACCGATCCGCCGCCGTACTGCGCAGCCACCGTCACCGACCACGCATCGCCAGCCCGCCGCACACTGCGCACCGCCGTCACCGAGACCGGCTCCGCCTGCGCACCGGGGGCCGGATCGGGCAGTTCGATGTCCGGCCCCATCGACTGCGCAAACCGGGACTGCGCACTCGTGGTGTCATCCGCACGGCTGCGCAACCAGGCGCCGACAAACAACTGCGCATAGCCGCCCGGGTCCGCGGCCGCCGCGCTGCGCACGGCGGCGGGCTTGGCGGGCGTGGCCGCCTCGACCGTGGCCGGGGTCGAGGCGATGGCGATACCCAGGGCCACGGGGCCGGTCGCGATGACGGTCCAAAGAACCAGGCGGGAAAGCCGGACACGGCGTCGCATCGCCTCCAGCCGGGCCCCCGCCGCCATCGGAGCAGCGGCCTCGCCACCCGAGGCTTGCTTGCCAACAGACATGGTCGAACTCCCAGGTCAGAACGTGTACTTGCCGACCTCGAGAAAAGCTCCCGCCCCCGACCCGACCACCAACCACCACAGGCCGACCACAGTCACGATGGGGATACGAAGCCCGTGGTCGGCGTCATGGTCGCCCCGACCACAGGCCCGACCGTGGCCCCGAACGGGGGACCGGGCACGGCTGAAGGCCGTGGGACGGAGAACCTGACCGGCGGACCCAGCAGACAAGGCAGAGACCCCCGAGAGGCCGGGCGCACCGACCTGCGGGAGGGGCCAGGGGCAGCCCGGTTGCGAACGACGGGGCCAGGTGCGCAGACCACGCCTGGCTTTATCGAGTGGCAGTGAAGGCACCTGCCGATGAGTTGGAGAGATGTCTGGTCCTGCAGATGGATGGTGTCGAAGAGATCGGGAGGTGCGCAGGTTCGTGCCGGGGCAGCATCAAGGTGCCTTCGGCGAGGTGCTGGTCATGCTGTGGAAGGGGATGCGGGTGGCCCGACCACGAGCGCGACCACGACAACTTGATGCGCGTGTTGCCGGATCGTGTCTGGCGGTCGGGGGTGATGGCCGCCCGCATGGTCGGGGGCGCCGGGTGAGCTGACGGCATGGATCTCGCGCTCAGCGGCCCCGGCCACCTCGCGCCCGCACCCCCGCTCAAGGGCACCAGCCGATGCATGCCCATGGCGTGTGAGGGCGCACGATGACCCGCTCCGGGGCACAGGTCCGCCGTGGAGCGATGGCGGCGGACCAGTTCACCCAGATCGCCAACGGCCTCTTCCGCGACAGCAGGCTCTCCTTCAAAGCGAAGGGCATCTTCGGCTTCATCAGCACCCACGCCACCGGCTGGCACGTCACAGTCTGTGACCTCGTGCGCGCCGGACCCGACGGGCGGGACGCCGTGCGCGCCGGCCTGAGCGAACTGCAGAGGCACCGCTACCTCGCCCGCGAACAGCTCAGGCACGACGACGGGACGCTCGGCGAGATCGTCTACTCGATCACGGACCGCCCCGCCGACTCCGACGCCGCGCTTGCGCAGATGCCCGCCGCGGCCTTCGACCCGGGCACGGCAGGCGGGACCGGGGCTGGCTTCGGGGCGGGTATCCGCCGCGGGGTGATGGCGGGGGACCGGTTCACGCAGATCGCCAACGGCCTCTTCCGCGACCGACGGCTGTCGTTCAAAGCCCAGGGCCTGTTCGGGCTCATCAGCACGCATCGCAACGGCTGGCGGATGAGCATCCCCGACCTGGCGCGCCGCGGTCGCGAGGGCGAAGCGGCCATCAAGAGCGGGCTCAAGGAACTGGAGCAGTACGGCTTCCTGCACCGGGAGCGTGAGCGCCACCCCGACGGCACCCTCGGCGCGACCGCTTACGCCATCACCGACGTGCCCGCGCTGCACAACAGCAGGTCCGAACCGATGTCGGGTTTTCCACCGGTGGATGACCCGACGTCGGTCAATCGCCCCGCTAAGAACACCAGCAGAAAGAACACCAAGCGGCAGAAGACCAGAACCCTCCGTCCGCGCGAGTGCAGTGACAGCACGCGAAGGCAGTCTGCAGGAAGGGGCGAGCAGGACGTTGCAACGTCTTTGCCGTCAGCCCTCCCGGTGCACGAGATGCATCCCGGAATCCGGCTGCTGCTGGAGATCGCCGGCAGCCGTCCGCAACTCCTGCTGACCGGAAAGGCGCTGACCGACCAAGGCCGCGTGGTCACCGTGATGATGGAGGCCGGCTGGAGCAGCGAGCAACTGCGCCACGTCATCACCGACCGCCCCCTGCCGAACCCGGTGCACACCACGGTCGGTGCGATCATCGCCGCCCGCCTGCGGGCCGCCCAGGCCTACCCGCCTCCTCCTTCGCCGGACAGCAAGCACCACCGCGGTGACGTCCTGCAGGACGAGCCGCCCGCACGGCCGGCCCCTGTGCGGGCGATGGCGTCCGCGGCCCGCACGGTGACCGAGGCCCTGACCTACCGGGCGCTCGTCGAGTGCGCTGGCTGCGGAGCGCCCGGAACCGTCCCCGGCGAAGACCTCTGCCCGGCCTGCCTGGGCTGGCCGCCGTGCCGAACCTGCTCAGGGCCGACACCCCGACGCGCCCACCCCCAGGGCGACGGCCGCTGTACCGCCTGCGCCACCGCATCGACCAACTTGCTGCAAGGGAGCACCCCATGACCACCCCCAAGTCCCTAAAGTCCGGGACCGATCAGCGGCTGAGCCCATTCGGGCAGCAGCTCAAGCAATGGCAGAAGAAGCAGTCCCGCGCGATGCGCGGCGGCCACGCCTGCTCCGGTTCCCACTGCGCAGCCAGTTGCGAGCCCGTTCTGATCCGCGAACAGACCGGATGGGGGTGGACCGACTGGAGCGTCCCGGCTGACGGCAGCCTGCCCGAACAGCCGCACCGGATCGCCGTGTTCACCCCGACCACAACCCCTACCCAGCGGCTTTGCCTGCGCCTGCTGGCTAGGAGTCCCGCACACCGGATCCGCCTCGGGCCGACGGCCGTACGGACGGCAACAGCTGCTGTCGTGGTCCTCGCTGTACTGGCGGCGGCTCTTGCGGCTCTTCACGGCGTCCCTCTCGGGATCGTGCTGCCGGCAGCCGCACTGGCCCCGCTCCTGGTGGAATACCTGAGCGATCCGCTCGAAGCCCGCCTCGGTGAGAACGTCCGCATCGTCAAGGCCGAAGCCGCCTGCCGCTACCTGCAGCGCCTCGCCGCCCTGCACGCCGGCCTCGTCCGAGCCGCCGCCGGCAGCGACTGCCCCGAGGTGCGGCGCGCCGTCGAGATCGGCCACCACCAGCTGTTCGATGCAGCGGACCTGCTCCAGCGCCACGACACCCGCTCAGCCTCCGGCGAGCTCATCGTCCGGGAACAGCTGATGCTGCAACTCGCCGTCCAGACCCGCCACATCGTCACACCCACACAAAAAGGCGCACCGCCCGTCCAGCACGACCGGGCCGACGTACCGCAGCCGCTGGGCCCTTACCCGCCCAGGCCCCACCCCTCGACCTGCCACTCGACGCCCCTCGCGCCGATGAAGGAGGAAACGCCCATGCCCCAGGACGGCCCCCCAGAGCCAGCCCGCCAGGTGTACCTGCTCTTCGCCCACGAGGCCTACCACCCGGCCACCGCCCACGAGTTCAACACCTCGCTGGTGGCCGCAGCATCCCTGCTCCACCCGCGCGTACGGCAACCCGACGGCGCCCGCATCCACGACCACCTGATCCGCGGCCGACGGCAGGGAGAGATCGTGCCGCTGTCCACCCTCACCCACGAACTCGACGGCGGCGCGCGTTGGCCGGAGGTCGGCGACTGGGAGAAGGTCACCGCAGATCTGCTCCACCTCATCCAGGACCGTGCATGCGATGCCCTCAGCCTGGGCCTGTCCCACCTCGCCCGCGCTCTGGTGTGCTCCGGTCCCCACAGCCGGGTCCGGGCATACGACCCCGCGGCCGGGCGGTATCGGACGTGGGGGCCCGCCGATCGGATCGAGGTCCTGGTCGAGGTAGGCCGGCAACTGGCCGTGGCGGAGGCCGGGCGCCGACCTGCTGCCCCCGATCGATGGCGCTCGCTGATGTTCGACGGTGAAGACGAGGCAAGATGCGTTCTCCCTCAAGGATTGGTCCGCAGCCAACGTGAACCACGAGTTCCGAGGGAGCCTTGACTTGTTGCTGATTGAGTTGCTGTGGGGGTGGCGGATGCCGTCGATGTGGGCTGTTCTGGAAACGCGACGGAAGGCCGCAGCGGCATGTGCGCCGACTATCCAGAGGCTGGGTTGATGTGCAACCCGTGACTGCTCGTTGCTGTTGCAGGCTGTTGAAGTGCCGCTGGCGGTAGGGGCGTCACCTCGTAGACTTGGTGATGGACATAGGTTGACGAGCCAGACCCCATATGGGGATATTCGTCTTACTTGCCGGGATCGGTGAAAGTCAATGAAAAAGCTCTGTCAGCCCGGTTGAGCCGCAGGTCACGCAGTCTGCTCCCCGCACCCGCGGGGATGGTCCCCTGGTGACGATCCGCCCCGACGGGGGTGTCGACTGCTCCCCGCACCCGCGGGGATGGTCCCGGCGTGACGGCGAGCATGCCGCCGTGGACGAGCTGCTCCCCACACCCGCGGGGATGGTCCCTGCCGCCCCGCACGCTCGTCTCCGAGGTGCAGCTGCTCCCCGCACCCGCGGGGATGGTCCCGGGCCGCCCCAGTAGGTGGGCGAGCCTGTGTCCTGCTCCCCGCACCCGCGGGGATGGTCCCGGCAGCTCGAACCTGATCAACGTCAGCGGCCTCTGCTCCCCGCACCCGCGGGGATGGTCCCTCGACCTCTACCGGCTGTGCTTGGGCGACGCCCTGCTCCCCGCACCCGCGGGGATGGTCCCCCGACCGTCCCGACCCGCTCCCACATGCTGAGCTGCTCCCCGCACCCGCGGGGATGGTCCCCGCTGACGGCAGCGCTCCGCGCGGGCCATCGTCTGCTCCCCGCACCCGCGGGGATGGTCCCGGCCGGGATCTCCCACTCGTCCCACGGGTCCACTGCTCCCCGCACCCGCGGGGATGGTCCCTCCATGGTCAGGCCGCCGCGGGCACCGGCTGACTGCTCCCCGCACCCGCGGGGATGGTCCCGACGTCACGCAGTTCCGCACCTACGGCTGCCTCTGCTCCCCGCACCCGCGGGGATGGTCCCCGCACCGGCCCGAACGCGCGGCTGTTGCTCCACTGCTCCCCGCACTCGCGGGGATGGTCCCGCCAACGTCCTGAACACCTACACCCGTAAGGCCTGCTCCCCGCACCCGCGGGGATGGTCCCTCGCGCTGGAGTGGGCCTCGGTCGCCGGGCATCTGCTCCCCGCACCCGCGGGGATGGTCCCACGATGGCGAAGAACGCGTTCGACGCCGTCACCTGCTCCCCGTACCCGCGGGGATGGTCCCACCGAGCAGGCCGGGCACGGCCCGCCCCTCGACTGCTCCCCGCACCCGCGGGGATGGTCCCGTCCAAGCAGACCCGCGCGGCTCAGGCCCCGGCTCCTCCTCGCACCCGCGGGGATGGTCCCCTGGGGATGCCCGGGACACTGCGCCTGGCCCGCTGCTCCCCGCACCCGCGGGGATGGTTCCAGGATTGTCTTCGGTGGGCTGCTGGGGAGGGGTTTTTGGCTGTGTTAGCGGCTGATCCGTAGGCGCCGCGCATCTCGAGGCGGTGCGGTTACGTGTATGAGGTCGTCACGCAGCGGCGAGGTGGAGGAGTTCGGGAACGCCAGGGGCGTGGGAGTAGGGCTGGAATCGCGGCAGGAGGTTGTCGACGAGCGTGATGCAGCGAGGGGCTCCGATGCGGCGGGCCAGGAGGAGGGCTTGGGTGGCGGCGGCTGCGGCCGGTTCGGGTTCCTTCTGGTCGAGGTAACTCGCAGCCCGGTAGGTGAGGAAGACGCCGCGGGTTTTATCTCGGGCGGCGGGCAGGAGTTGCTCGCCTTCGGTGATGAGCTGGTGGGCGCGGCGTGTGTCGCCGAGGTCGAGGAGGGTTTGGCCGGAGTCGACGGCGAGGTCGGCTTCGGATACCCAGGCGCACCATGCGGGCCGGTCGGTTCCGGCGTCGCTGAGGTGTTGTTCGGCCGCGGCCAGGGCGCGGAGTGCGGCGTTTCGTTCGCTGCGGCTGTGGCGTGCTGCGAGGGTGCGGGCGAGCCGCAGTTGGAGGAGGCAGCGGGCGGCGGGGTTCTGGGCGCGGGTGAGGGCGTGGCCGAGGATGTGGGCCGCGGTGGTGTGGTCGTTGCGCCAGGTGGCCTGGTAGGCGAGGTCGCTCAGGAGGCCTGCGCCCATGTCGTGGTCGCCTGCGGCGTGGGCGTTGTGGAGGCCGGCGATCCAGTGCTGGCCGGCGTGGGTGTGGCGGCCCTGGTCGAAGCGGTGCCAGGCGACTGTCTGTGACAGGGATGCCGCGAGGGTGTGCAGCCGCAGTGCGATGCCGGGTGTGTAGCGTCCGTGTTCGAGCAGGTCGGTCACGGTTGCCAGATGGGCGTCCAGCAGGGCGGGCGTGTGCTGCCGTTGCTCGGTTGGAAGGCCCGTCAGGCGTGTGGCGGAGGTTTCCAGGTAGGCGACGAAGTCCTCGCTGACCGGTTTGCCCTCGTGGGCAGCCTGGGCGAGAGCATCGGGAGAGCCGGTGGCCCAGTCCGCTGCCAGCGCGGAGACGGCGGCGCCGCTGATCGTTAAGAAGGTTCGGCGTTCCATTGCTGATCGCAAGGCCTCTCGAAGAGCGGGCACGGAGCTGTGGGGTCCGAGGGGGACCAGCCAGTTCGGTAGCCAGTTCGGCCAGTCGTCGGCACGGACGATGTCTGGGGGCCAGCCGAGCGCTTCGGCGATGTAGATCTGGGATTCCTCGCTGGGTCTGACACCACGCTGCCATTTACGCACTCGTGCTTCGTCCGTGCCTGAGCGCAGACCGCGCCGGGCGGCGGCGTCATGGATGCCGGTGACGAACGCGTCCATCGTCTGGCCGGCTGCATGGCGCGCAACTGTGAGCGGGTGCTGGGGCGTTGCTTCCACTCCTTCAGTCAATCACTCGGCGCACAAGGGTGGTTACTCCTCGGCGAGGGGGACCTCTCGGGGACCCCCTCCAACTGGTCGACTCCGTCGAACGGTTGAGCCCATCCTCGTGACCGGGCGCTGCTACCGGGCCGGGTGACCGACCGCCGCGAGGCCATCGCAGACCCGGGTGCGCCAGGCAGAACCGTCTGTCCCGCCTTTTGCCCAATGAGGCCATACGCGACAGATCGCCTGGACTTCGCACCGCAGCCCACCCCGTACATCACTCAGCGCAACGGGGAGGACCTCGTGACCGACAACCCTCACACCTCAGCGGAGGTATCCATGGAAAGAGTGCTCGTGACGGGCGGAGCCGGGTTCATCGGCTCGCACTTCGTCAAGCGCATCCTGCGGGCCGATGACATCGCCCAGGTGACCGTCCTCGACGCCCTCACCTACGCGGGGCACATCGAGAACCTGGGAGAGGCGTTCCTCAGCCCGAAGCTGGCGTTCATCCACGGCAACATCCTCGACGCCGGCCTCGTCGAGGCCCTCGTGCGAGAGCACACGGCGATCGTCCACTTCGCCGCGGAGTCCCACGTGGACCGCTCGTTCTTCGCCGCGGGCACCTTCCTGTCCACGAACGTGCTGGGCACCCAGACTCTTGTGGACGCGGCCATGCGACACGGCATCAGCAAGTTCGTGCACGTCTCGACCGACGAGGTCTACGGACCGCTGCCACAGGGCTCGGCGACCGAGGCCGACCCGCTGCGCCCGACCGTGCCGTACGCCGCGTCGAAGGCCGCCAGTGACATGGTCGCGCTGAGCTACTTCCACACCTACGGCGTCCCGGTGTGCGTGACGCGCAGTTCGAATAACTACGGGCCCCACCAGCACCCCGAGAAGATCATCCCGCTGTTCGCCACCCGGCTCCTTCGAAACCAGCAGATCACCCTCCACGGCCAGGGCCAGCACGTGCGGAACTGGCTGCACGTGGAGGACAACTGCGCCGGCATCGAACTCGCCCTGCGCGCCGGTGTCCCCGGCGACGTCTACAACATCGGCGGCGGCACCGACTTCACGAACAAAGAGCTGACCGACCGCATCCTTCGCCTGTGCGGCGCCGACTGGGAC
The DNA here is from genome assembly GCF_042889485.1 of Streptomyces sp. NPDC002580. Lineage (NCBI taxonomy): Bacteria > Bacillati > Actinomycetota > Actinomycetes > Kitasatosporales > Streptomycetaceae > Streptomyces > Streptomyces sp. NPDC002580. The sequence goes on from NZ_JBIAQZ010000020.1 coordinate 32,140, forward strand.
TCGGTCACCTACGTACCCGACCGGCGGTCGAACGACCTGCGGTACTCCATGGCCTGGACCAAACTCGCCGGCCTCGGCTACCGGCCGGAGCACGACTTCGAGGACGGTCTCGCCGAGACCATCGACTGGTACCGGCGCAGCCCGGACCGGTGGGCGCCGCTGACGCGCAACCCGCACGCGGCCCGTGTCACTGCTGCCGCACCGGCAGCTGCCGGAGAGGAATCCCATGCTCACTGACCCCCACGCTGCGCGCCGCATCCTGGTTACCGGTGTCGGAGCCAACCCGGGCTTCGGGCTGACCCGAAGCCTGACCCGCCTGGGCCACACGGTCATCGCCGCCGACGCGAACCCACTCGCCCCCGGGTTCCTGCTGCCCGGAACCGTGCCACAGGTCATCCCCTTCGCCAACGATTCCGCCTACTCCAGCGTCATGGCCGCCCTGTGCCGGGACTTGTCTGTCGACGCGGTGGTTGCCGGAATCGAGAACGACATCCCGCCGCTGGCGGACATGGCACCCCAGCTGGACACCGCTGGTGTGCGCCTGTGGCTCCCGGACACAGGGTCCGTACGTGCCTGCATCGACAAGGCGGTCTTCCACGATGTGCTGAGCGAGCACGGCATCACAACGCCGCGCATCTGGCTGCCCGAGGCGATCGGCCAGGTCCCTGACGGGGCAGAGCTGGTCATCAAGCCCCGATGCGGCCACGGGGCGCAGCATGTCCACTTCGTCGACAGGCGCGAGCATGCGCGCGTCCTGTGCGAGCTCGTCCCTCAGCCCATGGTGCAGGAGCGGGTCCACGGCACCGAGTTCACCGCAGACTGCCTGGTGGACCGCAACGGGCGTGCCTCGGTGATCCTTCGCCGCCGGGACCTGGTGAAAGCAGGCCTCGCTGTAGTCTCCACCACCTTCGACGCCCCGGCTGTGCGCGACCTGGTTGAGAGAGTGCTGGACGCCGTCCGCGCCCAGGGGATCTGCTGCGTCCAGGGCTTCATCTGCGCCGACGGCACGATCAGCATCACGGAACTGAACGTCCGGATCGCCGGCGGCTTCCCGCTGGCAGAAGCCGCCGGAGCCGACCTCGTCGGCCAGATGGTCAACGGCCTGTTCGGCCTCCCGCTCGACCACAGCCGCCTCGCCTACCGCAGCGGCGTGTTCCTGACCAACTACGTCGAGACCCTGGCTGTCGGCGACGCCGCCGACCTCGCACTGTTCGCAGCCGTCAAGGAAGGACCGTCGTGACCCTGTTACCGAGGCCGGACGCCTCACGCAACGCCAGCCCCTATCTGTACGGGCAGGAGGCCGTGGCGGTCGCACGGATCCTGGAGTCCGGCCAGTACGGACACACCGACGTAACCGAGGAGTTCGAACGAGGGATCGCCGCCTTCCTCGGAGTTCCCGACACCGTCGCGGTCGCCTCCGGCACCGCAGCCCTCCACAGCGCACTGCTCGCTGCCGGAGTCGGCCCCGGCAGCGAGGTCGTCGTGCCGTCCATGACGTTCTGCGCCACGATCCAGGCGATCCTCGCCGTCGGTGCCACCCCCCGGTTCGCCGACATCGACCCCGCCACCATGTGCGTGAGCGACCAGCTCGTCATGGAGGCACTCAGCGCCGCCACCGCCGCCGTGATTCCCGTCCTGTTCGGTGGCAGGGCCATCGACCTCTCCACCATCCAGGGCGAGCTGGACGCCCGCGGAATCGCTGTCGTCGAGGACGCCGCGCACGCCTTCGGATCCCGCATCGGATCCCGCCTGGTGGGGACGACCGGAGCCCTGACCTGCTTCTCCTTCGGGCCCATCAAGAACCTCACCTGCGGCCAGGGCGGCATGGTCATCCCCCGCACGCCGCAGGAGGCCGACACGATCCGCCGCATACGACTCCTCGGCGTCGCCCAGTCCCAGAACGAGCGCACGACCACCACCTACCGAGTGGACGGCTTCGGCCTGCGCTACCAGCTCTCGAGCATCAACGCCGCCATCGGTTTGGCCCAGCTCGATCACTTCACCACCACCGAACAGACCCGCCGCACCCTGTGGCACACCTACCGCGACGCCCTGGCCCCGCTGGACGGTGTGAGACTCGTCGACGTCGACGCCGGCCACGCAGTGCCTCACCTCTGCCAGATCCGCGTGTCCCACCGGGACCAGGTGTTCGCCGAACTGCAGTCCCAGAACATTGCCGTGGGCGTCCACTACCCGCCCAACCACCTCCAGCCCGCCTTCGCCCCCTGGCGGCGATCCCTCCCGGCGACCGAGCAGGCAGGCGAGGAGATCCTGAGCCTGCCCTTCCACCAGCACCTCACCGAGACGGACATCGGCCAGGTGGTTGCTGTTCTCGGACGCGCCATCCAGTCCGCCGGAGGCTCATGATGCGCAAGCTGCTGACCGTGTGCCTGGGAAACTACTGCCGCAGCCCCTTCGCCCAGGTCGCCCTCACCCGCAGGGGCGGCGCAGCCATGACAGTCCGTTCCGCCGGCCTGATCGGCAAATGGCAGGACCACCCCGCCCACCCGTCCATGGTCGACGCCGCCCGCCGCCTGGGACACGACCTCACCCACCACCGCGGACAGCAGATCACCCTGGACCTGCTGCAGTGGGCGGACGACGTCCTGGCGATGGACACCGCCGTCCTCACAGCGCTCCGAGCAGTCTGCGGCGAGAACAACGCCCACAAACTCGGCCTCTACCTCAGCGACCGAGACATCCCCGATCCGATGGGCCACAGCGATGGGGCCTTCAACGAGTGCGCTGTGCTGATCGAGGCAGGCACAGCGCTGCACATTGGCAACCGCCCGTAGTTGTCCCTGGCGTGATTCAGCTGGAGGCGGCGGACAGGACGACGTCCACAAGCCGGTCCGCCGCATCAGGCCTCCCGTGCTCCCGTGACCGCGCTGCCATCGCCGCGCGCCGCGCAGGGGCCGTGAGCAGTGTCCCCACAGCATCCTTGAGCCGCTCGGCGGTCACGTCACCGAGCAGAGCGACAGCCGCCCCTGCCTCCTCCAGATGGCGGGCGTTGTGAGCCTGCTCGTTGCCCGCGGACGTGGCGAGTGGGACGAACACCGCGGGCTTTCCCAGCGCAGTCAGCTCCGCCAGCGTGCCGGCGCCGCTACGGGAGACCACGACATCGGCGAGCGCGAGAACATCCGGCAGCTCCGGACCGACGAATCCGGTAAGGCAGTACCGGCCGGCCAACTCCACGGGGAGAGTGGCCGCATGGGCCTGCAGGCCTGCGACGTTGTCCGGGCCGCACTGATGGATCACGTTCGCGCGTCCCAGCAGCCACGGCAACGCATCCCGGACGATCCCGTTGATCTGCTGAGCACCCTGAGCCCCGCCCGTGACATACACCGTCGGCAGCTGCCGGTCGAAACCGTGAAGCCCGAGCGCCTCGACCGCCTTGTCCGCATGCCCGGTCAGCACCTGCGGGCGCACCGGGTTCCCGGTGACCACCGCAAGACCGCGTACCGCCTCCGGCAGCAGCGCCACCGTCGACTCCGAGGACACTGCGATGCGCGTCGCCGAGCCTGCCAGCTTCCGGTTCGCCAGCCCCAGACGCACCGTCTGCTCATGCAGCACCAACGGACGACGGCACAGACGGGCTGCCAGACCGGCGGGGACGGCCACATACCCACCCGTGGCGAGCACGACATCCGGCCTGAAATCGGCGATCAGCTTCCTCGCCTGTGCCACGCCGAGCGGAACCCTGGCCATGTCCTTCATATTGGCGGTGGACATCATCTTGAGCGGGTTGCTGGACCGGCGGATCTTCCCCGTGGCCACAGCGGCGAACGCGATCCCCTCGGCCGGGGCAATACGCGCCTCCAGGCCGTCAGTCGTACCGATCCACAGGACATCGAGGGTTCTTCCCGCGATCGCGAGTCGCTCCTGGAGCGCGCGGATCGCGGTGAGCGCTGGGTAGGTATGGCCCCCAGTACCTCCCCCCGTGACGATCAGGCGGAAGGCGTTGGCAGAGTGGGGTGCATTGTTCACTCTGCGCAGCCTACTGACTTCGCTCGCCTGTTTGTGGTGGCTGTTGGGCGCACCGATCCGCAACCAGTTCATTTGTCGCTGGAGCTTCTGCGCCTGGCGCGAAATCTCATCCGGTAGAAGCGTGAAGCTCCTGGCCAGCGCTTCTGGCCGGTCCGAGGCATGGCTCCTGGATTTGGCGGCAGGCTGCATAGACGGCAACCACCTCTGCCTACGGAGCATTGTGTCCTATTTGCCGGAATCAATGAAAGTTGATGGAAACGCACCTCCGAGCCGGTAGCGTCGCAGGTCAGGCAGTCTGCTCCCCGCGCCCGCGGGGATGGTCCCGAGGTCCGGCTGGTCGGCCAGGGCGCGGGCAACTGCTCCCCGCGCCCGCGGGGATGGTCCCGTCAACCAGTTCTGGGAGAACATCTACCTCGGCTGCTCCCCGCGCCCGCGGGGATGGTCCCGCCTGCTTGAACGCATCCCCGATCCCGGACATCTGCTCCCCGCGCCCGCGGGGATGGTCCCACCGGGACCCCGAGCGCCATGTTCGGCACGCCCCGCTCCCCGCGCCCGCGGGGGTGGTCCCCTCAATCATGGCGCGCCCGTGGTCGTCCAAGCACTGCTCCCCACGTGTGCGGGGAGCAGCGGGCTCCACCCCAGGTACAGGTTCTCGATCAGGGACCATCCCCGCGTGCGCGGGGAGCAGAGGGTCAGCGGGGTGATGCCGGCGGTCGCCCGGGGACCATCCCCGCGTGCGCGGGGAGCAGTCGTACTGGCCGTGTTCGTTCGGATAGTCCCAGGGGACATCCCCGCAGGTGCGGGAGCAGACGAGGTCGTCGTCGATCAGCCATTCGGTATGGGGAACATCCCCGCCTGTGCGGGGGGAGTAGCCGTCCGCGTCGAGGACTTGGAGCTGCACCTGGGGGCCATCTCCGTATGCACGGGGAGCAGACAACTTCCAGCGCTACTGTAAGGAACTACGCGGGACCACCCCGCGTGCGCGGGGACCGTCCAGCTTCACGGTGCGGTACCAGATCTTGGGACCATTCCTGCGTGCACGGGGAACAGACTGACGTCATGCCCGTACAGGCGACGGTCAAGGGGCAGTTCCACAGGTGTGGGGCAGGGCACCATCCCTATCAGTATAGGGGTGGGTCGGTGGGGGTGAGGAGGGCCGACGGCTGTGTCGGGAAGCCCGTGAATGGCTCTGTCGCGTGCTGATCGATGCTTCGGGGTTGTCGGGAATGGCCCTACTTGCCTGTGCTGTCGCACTAGTCTCATTGCTTGGCAGAACGGCATGCAGGCGGGGGAAACACGAGCGTGGCGCGCATTGTTGGGGTTCATGGGATTCGACAGTCGAGGACGTCGAAGTCACGACTGACAGTCGAGTGGTGTAAGGCGATCAACCGTGGCCTAGGCGGGTTGGAGCGGCCCGGCATACCAGCAGATGCTTTGGAACTGCCTCATTGGACCGGGCTTTTGGCACGTGGGGCAGACCGGCTCGGACCTGAAGAGGATCCTTTCGGCACCGACGTTCCTTTGAGTGACGAGGAGGCAGAGTTCGTCGCCGGGGCGTTGGAGGAAGTGGTTGGCCAGGAGGATCTGGCCGGTGCGGAGGAACTGGAGTCGCAGACGCTTGGTGTGCCGCAGCTGTGGCCAGCACGTCTTTCGCGCTTGGTGATGGCGTACGACCGGCGTTTTCCCCGAGGCGGGGGGAAGCTGTTCGTACGTGCGATGCGGGAGGTGCGGTTCTATCTGTACGAGCCGCACCTCGCCGTGAGGGTTCGATCATTGGTCGGTGAGGCCATTGACGAGAGCACCTCCGTTGTCGTGGGGCACTCACTGGGGAGCGTGATCGTCTATGACTTGCTGCGCCTGGGCGAGATTGCGCCGGAGCGGCTGTCCGGCGTGCGCACGCTGGTGACTTGTGGTTCACCGTTGGGGATTCCGTCCGTGCGGCGTGGGTTGAATATGGCGGACGGGGAATTGATGAAGCTGCCGGGGAGCATCGTCTGGGTCAACGTTTTCGATCCGGCGGATGTCGTGACCGGAGGCGGGGGACTGAACGTCGTTTCGACGGAGGTCGCCGACGTGGAAGTCGACAACGGTTTCGTTGATCCGCACAGCGCGTTGCGCTACCTGCGGACCACGCCGGTCGCGCACGCCATCGCGGACAAGTGCCGGTGAGCCGGGGCGCGGCTTCTGAGATGAGCAGGCGGCGGCTTGTTGAGATTGCGGTCTCGGACTACGGCGACACTGCAGCGGACGCCACTTTCAGGAGGGGCATTGATGCGCAGGTCGCAGTAGTGAGGGGATGGTGGGCCGATGAGCGTCTAGATGAGGAGTACCGCTTCGGCCTTGTGACGCCGAAGGAACTGCGTACCAACCGTGACCTGCGCCGCTTCTTGGATGAGCAGGAACTGGAGGATGCAGAGGACGATGACGTGCTCGTCGTCTACATCACCGGCCACGGACTGAGCCGAAGTTCAGGGGACCACTTCTTGCTCCTGCCGGACTCTGACAGGGACCGTGTGCTGAGCACGGCATTCCCGACCGCCGACCTGATCACGCGGGTGCTCGATTCCCGGGCCGAGCATGTCCTGGTGATGGTTGACTCCTGTTTCTCCGGTGTCCTTCGCGAGGATCTTCTGCGACGCCTCAAGGCGCTGAGCGACGACCGGCGCCAGTTGAAATCCCTCGTCGTCATTTCGTCTGCCAATGAGGAGGAATCACCGCGCCTGGAGCAGTTCTCACGGCTCCTCGATCGAGTTGTCGATCGCTGCAGGGACGAGGCGTCCGGGTTCGCAGGCCCTCATCTGAGTTTCCAGGAGTTCTTCACGTCGATGACCGCCTTGCACGAGGAGGCGGTCACAGCCGATGTCCAGACCTTGTGGCCGCAGGAGTCGCTGCTGCGGAACCAAGACCATCAGCAGCCCAGTCCATGTCTTCCCAATCCCGGCTACACACCCCGGCCTGTTCTCGTCGACAAGGCGCGCAGCGCCGTGGCATGGAGTCCCGCCGACCTCGACTCGTATTGGCTTACCCGTGCCTCCGGCCGGCCTTCCCTTGGCGACCCCGGCTGGTACTTCACCGGCCGGGCTAGTCATGCACGGCACATGGTCGAGTTCCTCCGACAGGAGAGGGGCACACTCGTAGTCACAGGGGAGGCAGGCTCGGGGAAGTCCGCATTGCTCGCTCGCGTCGTCACGCTCAGCGACCCGAAGTTCCGGGCAGACGAGGCGTACCGGCCGTTCGTCGATGCCATACCGCCCGATCTCCTTGTGCCAGAGGGAGCCGTCGATGCTGCGGTGCTCGCTCGGAACACGGACGCTGACGAGTTGGCCGCGGCACTGTACACGGTGCTCGTGGACAAGCGGCCCGCCCCGAGCCTGGGTATCAGCCCACTCGATCAGCTGCTGGACCACGTGCTGGCCACCGTTCGCCAAGAGGGCCAACCTGTGACGATCGTCGTGGACGGCATTGACGAGGCCAGGAACCCCGCAAGAATTGTCACTGACCTCATCCGCCCGCTGACCGACCTGTGGACGGACGACGGACAGCCCGCTGTACGGATGCTGTTGGGCATCCGCAGTGCGCATGCAGGCGCAGTTGGCCGACTTCGCCCGTCGCAAGACCGGGCGTCCGATCTGCTGAACCTCCTGGTCCGTTCCACGGACGCCGACGAGCCTCTGCGGACAGACACCGACACTACGGAGGACATCGCAGCGTACGTGAGCACGCTGCTGAGGACCCTGTTTGACCGTTCCGGCTCCCCGGCACGTCTGGACCCCCGCAGACTGGACGAGCTCGCAACCGCGGTGGCCGAGGAGGTGGCGCCGTCGTTCCTGGATGCCCGCCTGGCTGCCGAGGCGCTCCACGCGCGGGGCCAACTGCCCGACCCGGACGACCCGGAGTGGCGGCGCACCCTGCGCCAGGGGACACAGGAGCTTCTGCGGCAGGACGTTGCCGGGATACAGGCCAACACCGACCTGCCAGCCGAGCACGTCGTGCAGGTCCTGCGGGCCACAGCTCTTGCGCGGGGGAACGGCCTTCCGTGGGCCGAAGTGTGGCCGTGTGCGGTGGACGCGCTGGCGGAAGGTGACATCACCGCTCCCGAGGCGGTGATCCGCCGGGTACGAGAGAGCCGACTCGCCGGCTACCTGACTACGGGCGTCGAGGACGGCAGGCTCGTCTATCGCCCGATTCACGAGCGCATCAGCGAAGTGCTGAGGGCGACACCCCACGTCCTTCTCGGCGACGAAATGACTCCCAGCACAACTGAGGCGTCGACGGCGGGTATCAAGGAGGCCCACCGAAAACTAGCCGTCGCTTTCAGCGCTCTGCAGGAGGCGAAGCACGGGCCGCCGCACCCGTATCTGCGCCACCACCTGGTCCAGCATGCGGCAGCCGGAGGCGTGCTGAACGACCGGGTCGTCACTGAGAAGTTCCTGCCCTACGAGACGAGCGGGAACGTGCGGGGTGCGCTCGGACTTCTGTCGGAGCACGCCGCTGACACCACGCGCCTGTTCGCGTGGACGCGGATCGAGCCCTTTCTTGCCGACGCGCCGCCCCTCGCGCGTGCGGAAAGCCTGCGATTTTCCCTTTGGGAGCCGGACGTTGACTCCTCCCCGGGCACTCGAGGTAGCGGCAGCCCGGCCGGCGGGCACCTTAGGCCGATGTGGAAGGACCTCGCGGTGCCGCGTAACGTCCTGGCGCGGGAAGACGTGGGCGTCTGCTCCCTCGTGTCCTTCATCCTGCCGGACGGGACGCCTCTGATTGCTGTAGGCGGCGCAGACGGCACCGTACGGGTGTGGGACCCCTCTACCGTGGCTCCGGTCGGCCCACCTATCCCGGGACACGGCCTCTTCGCGCGGGCGCTGGCCGTTGTGCCCGATCCGCGGGGAGAACCCCTGCTGGTCGTCGGATGCGACAGCGGCGCGTGGACGTGTGACCCGCTGAGCGGCCAGGACGCACAGCTGCCGGTCACGGCGTCCGTGCACGACATGGTGTCCTTCAGCGACCGGGACGGGACACTACGGCTGGCGGTCGGCACGTCCGACGGTATCGTCCTGTGCGATCCGCTTATCGGAACGGTTCTGGTCGATGGATCGGCAGACGAAGACGCCCCGGCGAGCCCGGTGAACAGACTCGCCGTCCTGCCCCTCCCCGGTGACCGCACACTTCTGGCCGTTCACCGAGCGGACACCGTCGAGATCCTTGAGGGCACCTCTTTCGATTCAGTGTGCACTGTGCCAGTTCTGGGCGAGCAGGTTTCCGCACTCGCCTTGCTCGAAGGACGGGACGGCCGTCCCCTGCTGGCCGTGGCCACGCCGGCTTCGGGAAGGATCAGATTCTGGGACGCCCTGACGGGTACGGAACAGCGGCACCACACGATCAGGCAATCCGCAGCTGTGCTGACGCCGTACCTCCATCCGAGTTCGGGCACCCTTCTCGCCCTCGGCGGCTACGACGGTGCCGTACAGCTGTGGGATCCCGAAACAGGCGAGGAGATCTGCCGGTTCCCCACTGACCACACGAGCGCTCTAACCGCGCTCGCCGTTGTGCCCGGTCTCGACGGAGTACCCATCCTGGTCTCCGGCTCACTGGACCGGACCGTCCGTGTCTGGAACCTCCAGGAGCGGACCCGCCGCAGGGTGCGGCCCTCCCGGTCGTCCGAGGGAGCGCTGTTTGCGGTGCTGCCAGGAAGCTTCGGTTCCGCCGAGCTGATTTCGGTCGGCCCCGACCGGAATTTGGTCGTGAGGCTGGCCGACACGGGCGAGGTCACGCGTTCGATCGCCTTGCCCCACACAGGAGTCGACGGCCCGGTGAGGGCCCTCGCCACGCACACGGCGTCGGACGGCTCCGTGACGGTCGTCGTCGGACTGCCGGACGGCACGGTCGGTTGCTGGAGCGGGGACTGGCGGCTGATGGACGCCTGGACCTCGGAAGGGGACCATGCGACCGCACTCGCCGCTTTCGCTGACGGTGCACGCACCGTCCTGGCCGTGGGGACGAGCCGCGGGGCGGTTGCGTACTGCGATCTTTCGACCGGCGAGGTGCTGGGGTGGTTGCACGGTCCCGGGGACACCGGTCGGCCCGTGCACGCGCTGGCGTACCTGCCCCTGTCGTCGGGCGGCGTTCTTGCCGTCGCCTCCGATCGGGGTGTAGTGCTGTGCCGTCCCTTCCACGAGCCGCACGATCAATGGCCGGGCCGGATCGGTGCAGTGCAGTCCCTTGCCGTCTGCTCGGGGGACGAGGTGGACGAGTGGTACCTGGTCAGCGGGGGAGCCGACGGCAGGGTACGTCTGTGGGCACCAGATGCTCCGGAGAAGGAGGCAACCACCCTGCCGGACCGGCATGACGGGTCCGTATCCGCCCTCGGTGTCGTCCAGCCATCCGCATCCCGCCCTCTGATCGTCAGCACCGGCCTGAGTGACACGACTGTGCGAGTTTGGGACTTCCGTGCTGGTGAAGAAGTACTGCGACTGGTCACCGCGGCGCCCCTGACATCCCTGGGCGTCTTGCCGGCCCGCAGTGTCCCGGCGACCCCGCACCCCGTGATTATTTTCAGCGGCCCCGCCGGACTTGCCGCAGTGACGCTCCGTCTTCCATAGCCCGAGCAGCCCGCAGGACAGGCCGAGCACCGCTAGCCACCAAACAGCACACCCCATTACGATCGGCCTGCCGCAACGAGGCAGCGGCCCAACAGTCCGCACCCGCGGAGATGGCCCTTGTGGCGACTGAAGAGGAGACGACCCCGCAAAGCGGGGACAGCGGCTCTTACCCGGCCACCCGTATACGCGAGACCGCTTCTCGGGCGTGCAGTCGTGCGCCGTCCGACAACACCTCCCACGTTTCGTGAGGCGATGCGAAGCCGCGGGCGGCGTTCCCACGTGAAAGGCCGTTGCTCTGGGAGATCAGGCGGCTGAAGGCCGTCAGGCGCGTGTGATCCGTTGGCCGGATCAGGTTGGGAAGGCTCCTTGCGTCGATGCCGACCTGGTTGCCGACGGCGTTCACCAGGGCGGCGCGGACCGCATCCCAGGCGGGACCACCTGTCGCCCGGTAGGCCTTGGCGACGGTGTCGGCGTGCAGCACGTCTGCGTCGTGCCGGTTGAGCGCGTACGCGGCCACGTAGAGGCCGTGATGTTCTCGGTTGCGGCATCGCTCACCGTCGACGTATCCCGCGCAGTCGCAGCCGGTCAGCCGCGGCAGCACCGCCGCCGTGATGTGCTCCGGATCCGCGGTGCGGACCCGGGCCCCAGTGGGCGGCAGCGGAAGGCCCGCCCGCAATGCCCGGTCTCGCCAGTCGGAGCGGGCCTGTTCGAGCGTGGGGGAGGACTGCTGTCCCGCGCCGAACGAGACCATGTGCGACGGGCCGGCACTGCCGATACGGCCGACTCCAGCCAGGAACGCGGCCGCCAGGCGAGCGCTCTGCTCGCTCTCGGCCGCTAAGCCCTCAGCGAGATCGGCCCGTTGCCGTGGACCCACCACTCGGTCCCACAGTTCGAGCATGACGGAACCGGCGGTGACCATCTCGACGAAGAGCGGATTCCACACGGGGCCGCCCTCCGAGTCGTTGGAGAGATTCACCGTCCCCCAACACCACTTATATGCACTGCTGTTGAGTTCTTCTGTTTCACTCACATTGCCCTCATCCGGCATGCTACGTTCCTGCCGCATCTCGTCAGACAACTGTGGAGATTGGAGGAAGGATCAGGTGCCCCTGACCGAAATAGGTCCGTCTCCGGTGGGAGAGTTACATCCCCACTGGGACCCGCGGCGACAAGCATGCATCCCCGCACTGACATCCGCCGGGGAAAGCACCTCAGTCACCCTGGTCCACGCCCTGCGCCACGCGGACGATCTGCTCGGCGTTGCGGGCACGACCGCGGGGGAGACCGTCGCACTGCTCGAGTACCTCCTCGCCGTCTGCTACGCCTCCGGGACCTTCCCGGCAACGGTCGACGATTGGCTCGACCGAGTTCACGACAGCAGCCCGCTGACCGACGCAGCCGACTGGCTGGAGAACCGTCCCGACGAGCACTGGGATCTCTTCGACCCCCTGGAGCCGCTGGGCCAAAACGCTCTCCTGGCTCCCTACCTCGACACACACGGAGCAGGGCCCGCCCAGCTGGTGATCGAGCACGCCGGGGACTACAACCAGTTCTTCGACCACCACCACCTCGAGCACCCTGCGCCACTGCCCGCCGCCACGGCCTTCCGCGCGATGCTCACCCAGCACGCTTACGGACCCGGCGGCCGGGCCCGGATCTCGGGCAAGGAGACCTTGGGCCCCACGCTCACCAACCTGGCGACCGGACGCCTCGGCGCACGGATCCGCGTCATCGCGCTCGGGCAGACACTCGGCGACACCCTGCGGCTCAACCTGACGCCGACCGAAGAAACCCCCGGCCGCTTCAACCGCACCTGGACGGTAACCCCCCAGCCCCGTCGGGAATTTCAGACCAAGCCGTCGGGACGGCGAGTAGACGGGCCCGCCGACCTGCACACCGTCCTCGGACGATCGATCCTCATGCGGCCTGCCGTCACCCCGGACGGACAACCGGCCGTCGACCGCATCCTGATGGCGGCCGGCGAGCTCCTCGAGCCACTGGCTCCTCACCACATGCAGGACGCCGTCTACGAGAACACGGCCAACGGCCCGGCAAAGGCAATACGCCCTTCTGCGTCCCGTGCCCTCTGGCGCGAGGCACATGCCCTGTACGCGGCAGTCGCCGACCGGGACCACGGGCCCGACCTCTACGACCGCCTCGCGCGGCTCAGCGGCCGTCGGCTCACCCTCTGGACCGTCGGGCTGATCGCCAAGCAGACCACGGCCGTCACCTGGGTCTCGGACACGTTCCCCTTCGTGCCGGGCCGCGAGCGCGACCTCAGGTACGCGGCCGAGCGGGGCTGCCTCATCGCCGAGTACGTGGCCTCCAGTCTGTCCAGGGCGGCGTACGTCGCGTGGACCGTGACGTACCCCAACCCGAAACCGGCCGACAAGAGCAGCCAGATCGCCCGGTTCGACGCGGGGCCGGAACACTGGGCCCACACCGCGGAGCCCTTTCACGTGCTGCTGGACGATACGGCGAAGGCCGAGGGCGAGGATCAGGTGGAGACGGCACTCGTCGAGTACGCAGCCGTGCTTTCGGAAGCCGCCCACCGCTTCCTGCACAACCGGCTCGACTCGCTGCCGGCCAATTCACGCGGCTACCAGGCGCAGGCACAGGCGGCTCGCCGCCTTGAGAACGACCTCACTGGGCCCACGGCCCCGGACGAACTGAAAGGGGACCGAAAGTGATCGCCGACGCGCCGGGCACCGCGCAACGCAACGCAGCCGCCGACGGCACCGAACCACGCGAGGCCGCACGCAGCCAGCAGCTCACCCAGTGGCTCGTCGGCCTGGTGAACAGCCGTGACTACGGCAGGCTCGCCGAACTGCGGCGGCCGAGTATCAGCCAGAACGCCCATATCGAAGCGGGCTGGATCGATCAGAGACGTCGCGAGACGTTCGAGCAGGTGGCGTTCCTGTTCGCCGTCTACCACCGGGGAGCTGGCGAGCCGTCGAAAGGCTTCGGAAGCCTCGGATATGCCGCCCGCCGGATCGGATCCAGCATCGGGCGCGGGCCCGACGACGCAGGCGCCAGCCGACTGATGGACCGCATCGTCGCGAGCCGCCGGCCCCCTCTGCGACACCTTCAGCACGCGATCACCCGGCTGCGGTCGTGCAGCGAGCCGCCGCCCTCCTGGGCACGGCTCGCGGACGACCTCGCCCGCTGGAGCGACCGTCCGGCCCGCATCAGTTACCACTGGGCCGTCGACTTCCACGCACCGCCGCCGAGAACCGCCAGGAACAACAGGACTACTGCGACGACCATGCCGAAGGACACGTGACATGAGCACCCAAGTCGCCCTGACCGGGCACCAGTTCCTTTCCCTCCACCTACTGGAGACGCTCGTCGCGGTCCTCCCCGTCCGAGACGAGAACGGCGCCCCCAAGTCCATCGTCTACGGCGGCGTGGAACGGCACATGATTACCAGCCAGGCGCGCCGCCGCGCCGAGCGCGTGTATTCGCGCGACCGGGCCAACGCACAGGCGGGTCCGCTCGCCGGACACACCATGGGCGTCCGCACCCGTGAATGGGCGCTGACGACCGCTCGCGCGCTGGAGACCCGGCACGGCTGGCCCAAAGAACAATCCCTGCCAGCAGCACGCGCCGTCCTGCAGGCCATCGGCCTCAAGTTCGGCGACCCGGCGAAGCCGACTGTCGCCAACCTGACCAAGGTACTGCTCTTCGCACCGGCTGACGCAGGTGACCGTATCGCCGATCACCTCAACATCGAACGGGCAACGATAGGCACCTGGGCAGAGCAGTATGTTGCAATGTCCGAGGCGGCAGCGGACGGAAAGAAGCCGAAAGGGCGACGCAAGAGCAGCCCGCAGGATGAGGAAGCGAGCACGGACGTAGCGGACACCGGCGCGGCGAAGCTCCCCGCGCTACCGAAGACAACCCGGGACGCAGTCCTCACCGCGCTGGCACCGCGCGACGCAATCGACATCGCACTCTACGGCCGCTTCCTCGCCGAAATCGCGGACTCACCGAACGTCGACGGGGCGATCCAGAGCAGCCACGCCTTCACCGTCCACGAGGCTGAGCACACAGACGACTTCTACGCCGCCGCAGACGATGCCAAGCTCACCCGCAAAAGCAACGCCCTCGACTTCCTCGACGCCGCCGACGACTCCGGTGCGGGCATGACCGGCTACCAGTCCCTCATCTCCGGCACGTTCTACCGGCACGCCGTGCTCGACCGTCGCAAGCTGCGGCAGAACCTGCGCGCAGCGGGCATGTCCGAACAGGAAGCCGAATCCGCCGCCGTCGGCGCTGAGGCAGAGTTCGTCAGTGCCTTCGTCAACGCCTTCCCGCAGGCCAAGAAGAACTCGACGGCCTCGACCGGGACGCTGCCCGCCCTGGTCCTCGCATTCGACGGCGCTCGGCCGTTCAACTACGCGGCCGCCTTCCAAAAGCCCATCGACGAGGTTGCCGACCAAGGCCCAGCTGGCGAGCTCGCTGTACGCCGGCTCCTGGCGCACCACGACTTCGTCCTTCGGCGGCGCGACGACATCACCGCAGGCCGCGTCCTGACCTTCGAACCCGCCGTACACACCGTCCTGCAGGAACTGGGAGTCAAGGACGTGGAGTCCGTCGAGGAGCTGACGGCGTGAGCGGACACGTCCTGCTCATCAGACTCGCCGCCCCCCTGCAGTCCTGGGGGGTGGTGTCCCGGTTCTCCCGCCGCGACACCCACAGTCGCCCGACAAAGTCCGGAGTCATCGGCCTCTGCGCGGCGGCCCTCGGGCACGACCGGGCCGACGAACTTGGTGAACTCACGACCGTCCGCTTCGGCGTCCGAGCCGACCACCCCGGCACTCCGGTGCGCGACTACCACGTCGTCGGCGCCGGCCGGTACCCCATCCGCCCACGAGACGTCATCACCGACCACCGCAGGGCAGCAGCGCTGTCCGCCGACATGGCGAAGACCGAAGGCACTGCCTTCGGGCACCACGAGCTCGCCGACTGGTACGGAGCACCGAAGTACATCGTCTCCGAACCGGATTCCGGTGCCCTGGTATCGAAACAGCTCTCCCGGGCCGCGCTTGTCACCGAACGCTGGTACCTGGCCGACGCCGCGTTCGTCGCAGCGCTGCAACACCCGGACTATGCCTTCCTCGAAACGATCGCCACAGCGCTGGAAAGCCCGAAACGACTACTGTGGTTGGGCCGCAAGTCCTGCCCGCCGTCCGGGACGCTGACCGGACCGCTAAGTAGCGGGACAGTTGAAGAGGCCTTCCGGTCCACCGCACTGCTGCCCTCGCAGAGCATCGGGGCGCGGCCGTCACCCCGACCGTGGGCCTGGATCGAAGCGATCCCGGGCACCGCAGCAGCTGCCCCCGTGCAAGACCAGCCCGTGACCTTCGACCCAGACCGTCGCGCACACACCATGCGATGGGAAACACGGACCCGCGTCACGATCGCCGAGAACGCCACCGAATGGGACGTCATCCCGTGACCAAGCCCCGCACCGCTGCCCGATTCGTAGCCACGCACAGCGTCCTGACCATGGACGCCCGGCATCCGTACACCGCCAAGTCCCTCGTTGACGCGCACGACATGCACCGCACCGTCATGAGCGGCTTCCGCGGCTGGGTCGCGGACGGCGACCCTGATGCCCGGGCTCAGATGGGGGTGCTGTCCACCTGGTCCGTCGACCTGAAGGCAGGCGTACTCGTCCTGGTCGTGCAGTCCAGAGTCCCGGGGGACTGGGCCGGCATGCCCCGTGGTGCGCTCACCGACAAACCACACGTGATCACGGTCGACCGCACTTTCCACGTCGGCGACTCCTTCACGTTCCGTACGGTCGTCAACCCCACTCACAGCCGCCCGTCCGGGGCGCCAGCACCGGAGCGCCCCCGCGGCCGGCGAATTGCTCACACCCGCCCCGACCACGTGAGGAACTGGTTCATACGGCGCCTCCAACCGCCGGGCGAGCCGCGCAAGACTCCCGACGGCGTCAACCGCATCGGTGCCAGCGCCGAAGAAGGGGCCCTGTCCGTCCGGATGCTTCCCACGGTCACGAGCCCCGGCCCCCACAAGGGCCTGCGCATCGCCCGCGCGGAAATACGGGGCACGCTCACGGTCACGGACCCCGCTGCCCTAGTCGATGCGTTGACCCAGGGCATTGGGCACGCGCGGGCTTACGGCTGCGGACTGCTGCTGGCCCGGTGAGCGTCCAGTGCCAGGGCGAGTCAACGGAGGCGATCTTTTTGCGCGCCTTACTGTCCGCTCCGGCGCACTCCCTGCACTCACGGGGATGGTCCCATCGTCAAAATGTACGCACGGATGCTCCCGACACGCTCCCCGCACACGCGGGGATGGTCCCGTGGGGCAGCCCCGCTTGAACCCGCAGACCTTCTGTTCCCCGCACGCGCGGGGGATGGTCCCGGGAACGTGAGGTCCCATAGTCACGGCCGTTCTGCTTCCCGCATGCGCGGGGATAGTCCCGAGACGTGGCGCTGCAACGTGGTCCGGCAGTCCTGTGGCGTACTGCACGTCTCCGCCTGCTCCCTGCACGCGCAGGGATGATCCCTTCCAGCTCCAGTGGGCGTAGAACGCCAGCGACTGCTCCGCGCACGCGCGGGGGAGGAGACCGATGCGCTGCTCCCCACGCACACGGGGATGGTCCAGGGCCGACCTGACCGGACGGCTACAGCCTCCACTGCTCCCCACACTCCGGGGATGATGACCGCGCTCCGAGCGACGCAGGACTGCTCCCCGCACACGAGGGGATGCTCCCATGGCGAATTCCCAGCCGGTCATCGGCCCAAGCTGCTCCCCGCGCGCGGGGAGTGTCCCGTTCAACTCCCGCCACTCACGTGCCATGATGGCTGCTCCCTGCATTCGCGGGGGCTGTCCCAGGAACTTGTACCGGTTCGGACTGGCGGGCAAGGACACACGCACCGCTCCTCGCAGGCGCGAGGTTGGCCCCCACGCTGGGCCCGCCGCGGTGAACGCGTACAACTGCTCCCTGTACGCGCGGATGCTCCCGACGACGCGATCCTGCTGTACGGTGAGACGACCTGCTCCCCGTACGCGCGGGGATGGTCCCGACGTGGTATTGATCGAGACGACGCAGGTCTTCTGCTCCTCGGGGATGGTCCCTTCGAGGACCCGGTCACCGGGGACGTCGAGCTCTGCTACCCGCACGCGCGGGGACAGTCCCACGGGCAACGCGATGCCGGCCAGCCTGCTGCGCTGCTCCCCGCACCCGCAGGGGTGGTCCCGAGCGCTACAGCTGGTGGTTGCGCTACCTGGTCTGCTCCCTGCATGCCAGGGGATGGCCCCAGTCCGGCGATCGGGATGAACGCGCTGACGCTCTGCTCCCCGACCGCGCGGGGGATGGTCCCGTCTTCGAGGCTGCCACGCAGTACCGGCTCCCTGTCCCCGCGGTCGGTGGGGGAGACGACGGCTGCGGACCGCTTCCCGCACGCGCAGGAATGGTCCCATGCTGATGCCCCGCACGATGCAGCCGACCTCGCATGTGCGGGGATGGTCCCGACCGGCTCGACCTGCTGCGGCCCACCCAGCTCTGCTCCCCGCATGTGCGGGGATGGTCCCGGGGTCCAACGCGTCTCGGTCACCGACGCCAACTGCTCCCCGCACGTGGGATGGTCCTCACTCGCTGTTCGTCGCCACGGCGAACCCGCTCTGCTCCCCGCACGCGCGGGGATGGTCCCGGGAACCCGTCGTGGGACTGTTCGGGTCTGATCTGCTCCCCGCACGCGCGGGGATGGTCCCGGCCTCAAGACGGCCGCAGGCGAGGGCAAGATCTGCTCCCCGCACGCGCGGGGATGGTCCCAACCCTCCCGTGGACGGATACGACGAGGGTGGCTGCTCCCCGCACGCGCGGGGATGGTCTCAAGGACCCGCACAACGCCCGCGAACTGGCCGTCTGCTCCCTGCACGTGCGGGGATGGCCCCCGGCGTCACAACCGGGCCAGCCTGCTCCCCGCACGCGTAGGGATGGTCCCACCATGCCGTGTGGAATGTGCCTTTCGCCGTATGGGTGCATAACTGACCGCTACGCTCGATCCGTATGAGCGATGGAGCAATGCGTGACGCCTCCGTGGTCGTGGCGCGCGACGCAGACGGCCTTGTTGCACTGCTGAGCGCCGACTTTCCCGCCCACGGAGGCGAGTACCTGTTCTTGCCCGGCGGACGCCGCGAAGACGGGGAGTCCGCGCTGGACTGCGCCCGCCGCGAGCTGCGCGAGGAAGCCGGAGTGAGCGCCGGGCGGTGGCGGCAGCTGGGCTCACACGCCATCACGCTGAGCTCCCCGGCGTGTGTTCACATCTACGAGGCCCGCGATCTGAGTCTTGGCGCCCAGGAACTCACCGAGACAGGGAAGGACTTCAAACTGATCTGGTGGTCGATGGCTGATGCGCTTCAGGCCGTGCACGACGGGCGGTTCCTCCTCCCCGCCGGACCGCTGGCACTGCTCCTCGCAGATCACCGCCCCTCGAACGGCTGACAACCCGCTCTCGCGATTGCTGGGCAGATTGGCGCGGCGGCAGGCAGAAAGGCCCGCGGTAGCCAGGGTGAGTTCGGTACATCCAACTACCGGGCGTGCCGATGCTGGAGTTGTCCAGGAGCCTGATCTCAAGGGCGAACCGTTCTCCGTGTACGCTACCCACATCCATCAACCTGACACATCGTCACCTACAGCCCCAGGCGCGCACTTTGCCGAGGCCCTGCTTGACAAGGGACTTCCACGAACAGGTCATGCCCATCGAACGCGGTGTTGCCGGGCGAGCTCCCGTTCTGACTGGAGCCGGGAAGGCTGGTATCAACGTGACGCACCAGGTGGACCCTCGTTCTGCCCACTACCGGCCCAACAAGCCGAAACGGCCCGCCGGAAAATCCGACGGGCCATCACGAATGACCGAAGCTATCTCGGAGAATCGATGGTTTTGGTCCATCCCACCGATAGACCCCAGGATCCGCTTGTCCTGCTGGTAACCGACACGGCGATGTTTTTGTGGCTGCGGCTGAGGCCTACTTCGTTGTATTGTCCAGGGTCACCGTTTGCGCAGACGACGGTATAGCTCACGAGAGAGCCAACATTGACGTCGATCTCCCCGGAGCCCGAACAGATTACTGCG
Organism: Streptomyces sp. NPDC002580; assembly: GCF_042889485.1. Lineage (NCBI taxonomy): Bacteria > Bacillati > Actinomycetota > Actinomycetes > Kitasatosporales > Streptomycetaceae > Streptomyces > Streptomyces sp. NPDC002580. The sequence goes on from NZ_JBIAQZ010000020.1 coordinate 51,833, forward strand.
ACTTCCAGGGTGCCCTGCCCAACTTTAGGGATCTCAGGAAACGAGTGAGGCCCGGACTTTCCACCACTTTCGATGAATGTTTTCTGTGCGTCTGGAAGGCGAGGAGCAGTGAGGGAGCCTGCGGTGACTGAAGGAGTGACGGAAGGGACTTCGGACGACGCGGCGTCAACCGGTTTCCCACTCGCGGAGGATCGGCCCCCGGTTGACGCCGCACTGGTGCACCCGGTCAACGTGAGCAGGGCCGCCAGAATTACTATCCCTATTCGTCCCATGTGTACCACCCGACATGCATGGGTCCATAGCCCGTCACGTGGGTTTTCGTCAGGTAGCAAGTGTGATGCTGGTAATAAGCAGTTCCGGTGAACTTGCGGCGCCACACGCCGTATTGAGCATAGACAGTCTTGTGCGGAGGAACGGCCTTGACGTGAACAACATTGCCGAGTTTGGCGGTCATCGAAGCCTGCAATGTGACGCTGTATTGGGTACTGACTTCGGCCAGTACACTGCTGACCTTCGTCGTGATCTGGCCTGTGAAGCTAGCGCCGACGGTCCCAGACACCTCGGAGGTGAAGACCATGTCTTCTTTTTCGTGGCTGCCGTTGTAGTTTGCCTGACTTGGACCTACGCCTTTGTGGTACTTGCCGTTGAGAGAAGCGGGCTTGAACCACCGTCTCTCGTCGCAGTCGCCAGCGGCGGGGCATTTGTGCCCGGGTTCACACGCGCCGCCGGGGATATCAGGATCATCATCAAGGGCGGGATCGGTCGGGGCGTCACTCAGGGACTCTGTCGGAGTGGCCGGTGGCGCAGAGTTGAGCAGGCCGTCACTGTCGTCATTGCCGTCTTGAGGTGCCGCTGTGGCCGTCGCGGGAGGGGCGGCTGGGTCAGCAGCCAGCGCCGGGGTCGACGCCCCCAAGGCCATGGCACTTGCGAAAATTATCGAGCCTGCGAGTAGGCGCACTTGCTCCCCTTGTTTTCCACACATGAAAGCGGCTGGTCAGACCGTCGATCATGAGCTTATGGATCAACGAGTATGCTGTGTGCAAAATTGAGCGAATGCTGAGGTTGGAGTTCCGGTACCACTGAGCCTTTTCCAACCTCAGGTTGAGGCATGGTGAAGGACGACGATGGCCTTCACGATGTCGGTGATCCGGTTGGTGCTGCAGCGGAGTTTCCGCAGGAGGCGTCAGCCCTTCAGGGTGGCCATAGCCCGCTCGCCGGGGCAGCGGATCTTGGCGTGGGTGCTGTTGTGCCGTCGCTTCCATCGCTTGAGCCGACGGCCACGGAAGGGCACCCGGACCGGTCGGCCGGCGCCCTGGTACGCCTTGTCCGCCCAGCACTTCACGTCCGCGTCGGCGAGCGCATCGATGATGCCGTGAGTCCGTGCGGCAGTCAGGTCGTGTGTCGAGCCGGGTAGTGCGGGCGAGACCCACAGCAGACGTCCGAACGGGTCGGTGAGGACTTGGACGTTCATGCCGTGGCGCTTGTGCTTCCCGGAATAGTACGGAGTGTCGGCGGCGATCCGGTCGATCGGCAGCAAGGTGCCGTCCAGGACCACGTACGCCTTCGTCCGCATGGTCTTCATCGCCTCGGCCAGGGTCGGGGCCAGGACAGCCAGGACATCGATGGCCTCGCGTATGTAGCGGTAGACCGTCGCGACTCCGATGCGGAACCCGGCCGCGAGCCGGGCATAGGTGTCGCCGCATCTCAGGTGGGCCAGGGCGAGTAGGGCCTGACGGCCGACGGGCAGCCGCCGCCACCGCGTCCCGATCTCACGCTGCCGGGCGCGGAGTTGCCCGGTCAAGTACCGCAGGGTGTGGCTGGACAGATCGATCGACGACGGATAGACAAGCATGCGAAGCTCCTGACAGACACGGGTGATCTTGGTCGAGAACCCGTCTACCAGGAGCTTCACCTCGTCGTACAGCAGTCCAACTCAACGATGTCGCCATCAGGTTGGAAAGGGCTCCGTGTCTCGGGTATGCCCACCCTTTGGGCGTGACCGGGCCGAAGGACGAGGTACTGCCCCAGGAACGGACTGGCAATCAGTGTGTGCACGGTGCCTCCAGAAGTAGGCGGGAGCCCGGCGCGGGGAGCGGGGGTGTGTACGCCGCCCAGGGGAGTGGCGGGTACGTCTCCCCGCGCCGGGGGCTGGTGCCGCCTGGTGGCCGCGGGCCCGAGGGGAGCATCCGGGCCACCAGGCGGGTCTCTATGCGGCGGCCGTGTCGAGTTCGTCCATGAGTTCGTTCACGGTGAGGACGGTGAACGAGGACAGGCGGCGCACGAGTTGGGAGGCCAGGCAGGTGGTCAGGTTGGGGTGCCCGTAGGGCAGGGGCATGTCGGGCTGGGCGACGACGTGGACGCCGTGTTCGGGGCTGTAGCCGTAGAGGACGCCGATGACCCCGTACAGCGGTGCACTGCGGGCAAGGAAGACCCGTGGCTGGTCTGCGAGGTGAGGGCAGAGGTGGGCGGAGGCTTGGACGTGGCGGGCGCACACGGGCGGCTGGTTGGTCAGCACCGTGTCGGCCTCGGGGTCGAGGTCGTGCATCCCGGCGAGGAACACGGTGCCGAGACGGGTGCGGGCCGGTCGGGTGCAGACCTGGCAGCGCAGGGACTGCATGGTGATGCGCTGGCGGAAGGGATGCATCATCTTCCACTCGGGTCTACCCGTAGGGCAGCCGTCGTCGTCGACAGGATTGAAGGAGCAGCGGCCCCACAGCACGCCGTGCAGGTCGCGGTCGCGGGGGTCCTCGTCGAGGTAGCGCAACCGGTACCGACCAGGTCCGAAGCGCGTGAAGACGAAGTCGGCCGGCGCGGCCTCCTCACCGCGGCGCTGGATGATGAAGGGGATCAGGTCCCCTCCGGTCTGCGTGCTCACGCGGCTGCCTTCTTCCGTGCTTGCGATGATGGTCGTGGCGAGGCATGAGCGGGTCATGCAGCCTCCCTCAGACAGCCCAGGGCGCTCGAAGAATTCATTGACGATCCAGCCCGTCCGGTCGCTGAGCACCGCGCCGACAGCATCGAGCAGGGCCTCGCCATCGAACGGCTCCCGCCCTCGAACCTCGGTCAGGACCGGCTTCAACGTGGCCTGATCCAACAAAGGAGCCCACGCGGCGATGGGTTTGACCCTGTACGAAACTGCGGCGAGCGCAGTCACGGCTGCGCCCTGGTGAGCGAGAACCAGCACCATGTCGTTGCGCCCGCATCGCTGATCCCCCACCGGCCGCCGCGGGCGTGGGCGATGCAGTCGACCAGGAAGAGGCCACGGCCGCTTTCGGCGTCATCACCGCTCGTACACAGGTGAGGGCAGCCCTGCATCTCGTCGTGGACGAAAAGTTGCAACTGCCGGTCCCCGACGATCATCGTGAAAGTGATCTCGGTTCCGCCGCTGTGCTTGATGGCATTCGTCACCAGTTCCGAGACGACGAGACTTGCGTCATCGACCAGTTCGTCCAATGCGCAGTACTGCAGACGGGCGGCCGTCAGGCGGCGAGCCACCTGCACTCGTTGGGCATCGCGGTCGCAGACAGCGCGGCCGGCGCCACCGGACGAGATCTTGAACGTCACGCTCATTAGATCTTGGACGTGGGACGGGCGACTGGGTACGGACCCTGCGGCAGAACCGCACCCTGAAACGAGATCCCGAGAAGGTTCCGGGCATGGTGCGTATCGCAGTCCGTGCGAGTCAGAGCTGGGCATCGGCAACTCCACTGGGACAGCGCGCATATGCGCTCGCATGGATCCCCGGGTTCAGCCTTGACTCTTCAGACTGCTGACTGACACGAGTGGCACCGCTCGGAGTGTCGGCCGGCCCAGGGCGGTCTTGCCCCGGATGCGCGGGCACCGCGACGCAGGCGGTGCGGCTGAGACTGCGCTTGGGCCGGCAGCGGTAGCGCGAGACCGGAACGCCGACGTGGAGACGGGCAGCAGCGCCGGCAGTGTTCGTGGGTGGATCGGTCATGGTTGGTCGTCCCTTTGGCGTGGGCCGCCCGGCCCTGCCAGGGGGAGACAGGGCCGGGGCTCTCCAAGTCGCCGGATGGCAGGCCTGGATTCCGGTGCAGATGCCCGGGGGCCTATGGCGACTGAGGACGACAGTAGGACTGCCGTGGCTCAACTCCCAAGGAACTTGCAGGAGTTTGCAGCATGCCGATTGACGAGTATGTATGGCTCACTGACCATCGATGTATCCAGCAAATCTGAGCAAGAATGAAGACAGGAGACAGACCGTGAAGCTACGCTTCCTTGGCAGCAACTCCACAGGAGGAGACTGCCCGACGCTGTATGCGACCGACCGGGACAGCTACATCGTCCAGGGCTGGCAACTGTTCGCGAACGACCTGCTGATGCAGCTCGACATCCTTGATGGCGAGAGCGCGGTTGAGGTGCCCACCGAACTGTTCGAGCATCTGAAGGAGGACGGACTGCCGGCCAGCCCGATTACGTGTCCCCAGGCCCCGGTCATGATCCTCACCCCGCAGGGCACGTGCGTTGTCCAGGGCAAAGTGGTGACCGACGCAGAAGCCCTGTCGCAGATGTCGATCCCGCACTACGAGACCTGTGTCGAGGTCACAAAGGCGGAGATCGCCGCCCTGGCGGAGGAACCGAGTGCAACTGATTTCCAGCGCTGAGCGCAATCTGCTCTTCGAGCGCTTCAAGCGCGACGCCTTCCACCTCGAGCTGCGGGACGACTATTCGGTTCCCGGCGAAGACGCGCCGTTCCGCAACTGGCTCAGCAGCCGCGACATCGACCACTCCCACCTCGCTTCCTGGACGCAGCTCGTGGGCCACTGCACCGGGCGGGGCATGACGGTCCGCCGGGTCCGCGTCGTCACCGAGCCGGTGACTTCCTATGTCCAGTGGGAGCATGCACTCACGCCGCTGAACGAGGAGGCCGGCGAAGATATCCGCTGGCTTCCCCGTCACCTCCTGCCCCGGACCGTCGCCTTCCCTTTTGACGGGAGGGACTGGTGGCTGTTCGACGACCGACTTCTCGCAGTGGGCCACTTCGACGAGGACGGCCGAGTCCTCGGATCGCAGCTCATCGGGGACCCGGACACAGCCATGGCGTGCGCAGCCCTCCGGGACCAGCTCTGGACCGCCGCCATCCCTCACATCAACTACAAACCCTGAACCATCCGTGACGACACAGGTAGATGAGGCACTGCAAGCGCTCGGTGCCCGGCTGCGCGGCTTCCGTAAGGACGCCGGATTCACCAGCGGCCGGGCCTTCGCGCATGCCACTGCATGGCACGAATCGAAGATCTCCCGCATCGAACACGGCAAACAACGCCCGAGCGAAGACGACATCCGCACCTGGTGCGAGATCACCGGCCAAACCGACCAACTGGGCGACCTGATCGCGATCGTCCGCCACGTCGATGAACTCTGGCTCGAATGGCGCCGCCAGCTGCAGACCGGAGCGGAACGCCGGCAGCACAAAGCCATCCCCGTGTATGCCAGGACCAAAGTGTTCCGCATCTGGCACCCCACCGTCGTCTGGGGGACCCTGCAGACCACCGACTACGCCGCCCATGTCTTCGAACAGGTCGTCAACTACTACGAAATCCCCGACGACTCCGAGGTCGCCGTCGCCAAACGCCTTCAACGCCAGCAATACCTCTACCAGGGCGAGCGGATCTTCAACGTACTACTCGGAGAACAGGCTCTCTACACCAACTTCGGTGGCCCCGACACGATGAAGGGACAGCTCGACCGACTCCTGGCGGTGATGCGGCTACCCCGACTCAGTCTCGGCATCGTGCCCCGCTCCGCACCGGCCGCAATCTGGCCCGGCAACTCGTTTTCGATGTTCGACGACAAACTCGTCCTCGTGGAGACCTACTCCGCCGAGCTGTCCGTCTCCCAGCCCCGGGAGATCGAGCTGTATGCCAAGGCGTTCGCGCTCCTGCAGCAGTCGGCGGTCTACGGCCAAGCAGTCCGGGACCTGATCCTCACAGCGATCCAGCACTATGACCGGATGCCCACCGACTAGGAAGCCGCCTGCCCATGCCCGAAAAGCCGAACTGGCGCACCAGCACCTACACTTCGCAGGACTCCTGCGTGGAGGTCGCCGACAACGATCCTCACACCGTCAGGGTGCGTGACACCAAGAGCCGTGCCCGCGGGGTCCTACTGGTTGCATCCACAGCCTGGACGGCCTTCGTGCAGGACATCAAGCGCCAATAGGGCCAACTTGCTTTACGGCGAGCCCCTGACACCGGTTGCAGAACGGGAACGAACCCGGGCGCTGTTCCCCGAAGGAGACTGCGTGGTTCCGCGCGGGCGAGGGTGACGTGACTGCCGTCGCAGAGGCGACCTGTGACCTGGTGCGAGGTACTGGTGGCGGCGAGAGCGTCCGCCCGGGCCATGGTGGGGGGCCTCGACCCGGCTGTCATTCGTCCTGCGTCTGGGACGACTCCCGCAGACCCCCGGCTCGCAGGAAAGTCTGGGCGAACATCTCGATCGTCTCGTCGGTGGTGGGCACCTCGACTCCTGGCAGCCGGTCGAAGGCGGGGCGCATCAGGAGATTCGACTGACGACCGCCACCCCTTCGGAGGTTGCTGGCCGTATCGCTGATGCGATCACGAACCGGCGGCTACCGTCGGTGGTCACACCAACCCTCCCTACCCCCCCGGGAATCATGAGTAGCGCACCGGCACAGCCCGTCATCGACACCCACGTGATCGTTCGCGACGGCGACAAGATCCTTTTCTCTCAACGCGGCGGCCCGTACGGACACGGGCGATGGCACATGCCGTCCGGGAAGCTCGACGAGGGCGAGGAACTCAGCCACGGTGCGGCGCGAGAGCTGTGCGAGGAGACCGGCCTCGACGTCGACCCTGCACACCTGCGGCTCGTACAGGTTGTGCACCACCGGCAGAGCCCCGAGATCAGCCGTATCGGCTTCTTCTTCGAGGCCACCGAGTGGACCGGCACGCCCGTCAACCGCGAGCCAGCGAAGTGCATGGCCCTCGAATGGTTCACCGTCCACGAGCTGCCTGACGACATCATCGAGTACCCCGAAGCCGGACTGCGTGGCTACCTCGACGATGCGGGACCACTGGTGGAGCACAACTGGAAGTAGGCTCCACCACCAAGATCGTTCTTGCATAGTTGCGCAAGAAAGATCACTGCCCACGAGATCAACACCTCGCTGGTGGCCGCAGCCTCCCGCCTTCACCCGCGCGTACGGCAGCCCGACGGCGCTGTAAGCATCCACGTCTACAACGCCAACGGTGCCGACGAAGGCAGCGGCGATCCGTGAGTCTCGGGGGCATTCCTGAGCAGCTCAGCACCGCCTACCGCTCGGAGAGCGGCGGGACGGGCACCTCGCGTGGCTACTTCAACAGGTCCTGCTGCATTCTGACTCGCCGATTATCGAGCTGCTGAGAGCCGCCTGCTGGTTACAAACCGGGCTGGCCGGCCGCCTCCGGTATCAGCCTTGCAGCAGCAGCGTCTGGTTGCCGAGTTCGAACGTCGGGAGCTGGAGGGGCAATAGCGGCGGATGGCGGTGCTCCATGGACGGCTTCAGTAGCCAAGCAGCTCGGTGATGCGGCTGAAGTGTGCCGTGGGTCAGAGTTCGGTCCACGAGCGGGGTTTGCCCTTGCCGGACAGCGGAGCCCATACGGGCCCTGTCGGGCCGTGCAATTCCAGGTCTTCCAGCGTGGCGGCGCCCATCGGCACGGTCCGCGCGAGCGTGTGGACGGCGGGATGTTCGGCGGTCATCGCCTGCAGGTCCTCGATGCGGTGGGCGAGGGTGAGCGCTCCTGCCCCGGTGAGGACGAACAGGACGCGAGGGAATACCGGATACCAGCGCTGCCAGGCAGGTTCCGCCTCGACAGGATGACTCGTCCGGCGGCTTGGAGGAGTCGGCGTGTAGGTGTGGAACCGCGCGTATTCGATCAGCTTTGTCGCCAGGCGTTCACTGCTGGTCGTCGCCCGGTCGACCTCTACCAGGGCGCGGAGTTTGACGCGCCTGCCGTCCTCGTTGTGCAGCACGTAGTACAGGAGGGCGTCGGCGATGATGCGTCCGCCGTCGCCAAGGGAGTGGGCGACCTCGGGCGTCCAGTCCAGCGGTCCGTGATCGTCACCGCGGCGGCGGGCGTCGTTGACAAACGCGAGGTGTGCGCGCAGCACAGTCAGTGTGTGCGGGGTCCTCATCGACGCGGCGGATGCGGAGGTGATCGGATATCGGGGGCGCCCTCGCATCATGGGCCAGTCGCGGGTGATCTGGACACCGGACGGCGTCAGGTACCAGGCGCGGGTTCGGTATGAATTGGGCAGGATGGTGAAATCGACGTATTCCTCGCGCCGCAGCCGGTTGAGCGGGGCGGAGATCGCCCGCCGTCCGACGCCTGGCCGCACCAGCATGTGCAGCTGCTGAGTGGTCGCCATCCGGTGCTGGGTGATTGCGGCGAGCAATTGCTGAGGGAGAGGCTCAGCCGGGCTGGGCACGAAGGAGGCTTCGCTCCGGCCGGGACCGGCAACGCATCGCGGACTCTGGGTCATTGGCAGCTCCTCAGTACAGTGAGATCGACCAGCCCAGCTGGCCATTTTGTTCGGCGGGTGAGTTCGGCGAGCGCACCACGGCTGCTGCTCTGTCTGCGACGCCTTCGAGGTCACGCACGCTCTGAGGACGAGCCCAGCGGGCGAAGCCGTTGTTCAAGTGAGGACCGTGGATGAGGAGCGGTCCCACGCGCTGGCCGTCCACCACACCGGCTGAGATCGGCGACTGGGCGCCGGATGATCTGCTGGTACGGGACATTTCCAAATTCCCAGGTCAGATGCGGACTCGCTTCTAACCTCAGGTAATCAGCGCACCCTCACCGGTCCGTCGACCACCCGACCCCGACCACGATCACGAACAGGGCACAAGCCATGGTGGGGGCCTCTGGTGGCCCCCACCACAACCCCACCGCCCTGCGAAACCTGATAAGTCCGGGCCCAGCGACCGATGCCCAACGCGCACTCCAGGCACGCGTTCCGAGGGCAGGCGTGCGCAACCGTGTTGGCAGGTCCTGCGCAGCGACACCTCGGCGAGCGGTGGGTGCGCAGAGGGAAGCGTCCGGAAGCCGGGTCCGTACTCGCCCGGCTCGGCACTACGTGGCGGCGACTGCGACACAGACCGAACGGATTTCCCCTGGCATGGACTGAATCCGATGGCCCGTACGTCTTCTGCGCGCCGTCCCCGCAACGACGTCTGTCTGCCCGGCCCAGGCCAAGAGATCAATGCTTCCGTCGTTGTTGCGGCATTCTTGCTGCACCCAGCGGAGTGTCAGCTCGACGGCGTCCAGATCCACGACCGCCTCGACCGAGGACGTCAACCGCTGCTGTGGGGTGCAAAAAAGGGAGGTCCCTCGGGCCGAGTACGGACCGAGGGCAAAAGGAGCGATGGCCGGCCCGGGGCCCGGAGGTCCCGGTAGGAGGTTGACAGCCCCCTCCGGCCATCGGCCGACACACCCGGCCCGCCGGGGCTACACGAAGAGAGCCCACAGCCAGGTGCCGTACACCGCCAGAATAGCCTCCTCGGAGAGGCTTCCCGCGGCTTCCTTCCTCAGTCCGCCAGGCCGAGCTCGCGGCGGACCTCGTCGATCGTCTTCTGCCACGTGGTGGCGCTGCCGTGACCGGGGTGAGCCTGAGCCAGCGCCTCGACGGTGACCCGGTCCGGGTCGTTGGCCTCACTGAACGCCGCACGCGCAGCGGTCAGCCGCTGCTCCGTCAGCTGGGGGCTGGACGGCGCCTCACGGCGGGCTCGCGCCAGGGCGGCCACACGCCGACGGGCATAGCGGTTGCTGGTGAGTCCCCGCTCGTTGCGCACCACCTCGTCGGGCTCGGCGAGCTCCGGCAGCATGCCGCGGACGATCGCACGGTTGAGTTCCAGGTGACTGCTGTAGCCGAGCATCGGCGCAGCCTGCTTGGTGTCCAGCAACTCCTCGGGATTCCCTTCCTCCACCGGCGCGGCCGCCGGGGAGCGGCCCTTGTTCTGGGTGTTGCCCGGCCCCGGCCGCTGACCGACCCAGTCGAGGATCGTTCCCCGGTACCACTGACGGCGCAGCCGGCCGCCTTCGGTCGTCTCCGTGACGTCGGGCTCGGGGAAGTATCCGGGCTTGTCCCTCAGCCAGGCCAGCACCGTGACGGTCCTCTTGTGACCGAGGGCCTTGGCCACGTCGGACGTCGACAGCAACTCGTTGCGGGGGCCCTCGAGGAGGCTGTGGCGCACGGTGGACTGGCCGGCCTTCGCCTGGCGGTAGTCCACGAGGAAGGGGCCGATGGTGCGCCGCTTCCACAGCCGCCGCCGGCCCTGGACGTCGTCTGGCTCGGGGAAGCCGGTCGTGTCGCGGTCCCGGTACAGCTCGCTCAGGCGCGAAGGGCTGAGTGCGAACTCGGCATGGATCTTCTGAGCATCCAGGAGTTCGTTCTCGTCGGTGCCGGTCATCGTCTTCCTCCTGGAAGGCGTAGTGCGTGTCGACAGGGTGTCTGAGCTGTGGTTCCGGGAAGCGGGGGACGCATGCTCATCGGTGCCGGCCGTCGTTGCCGGTGAGTGCGTCTCGAGGGGGCCGGCGGCTGGCATGATGAGTGCCTCCTTTCGGTGCGGGATCTACTGGTCGCTTCTGGAGGCTGTGGTGCCGCCGGAAGCGATAGTTCGATACTAGATAGAAGATCTTGGTTTGGCAAGCTGCCGGCGGCAGGACTTCTGTCGAGGCCGACGTGACAGCGACCGGGCAACGGTAGTTCGACACCGCACAAGGCCTTCACGCTGGGCACCGTCAACCCCCGGTTCGGGGTCGGGGCACTTGGGATAGGGCTGCCGGGCAGGCAGACCGAGCCTGATTGCCTCCCGCTCGTGGGGGGACCTGCTCAGTCCCAGCACCCACCTGCGGTCAGCCACCACAAAAGCCGGTCGCGTTTCGTCAAATTTTTCAGCGCCGGGCGACCACTCGAGGTCAGTACGGGTGTCTGCGTCGGCATCGAGTCCAAGTCCTGATGACGCATCAGAACGGGCAGGACCGAACCGTCCACTCCGAGCGCACAACCGGCCGCACAGGGTTGTCCGAGAACGCGGCATTCACCGCTTCACAAACAGTGTCTTCGTCGTTGGCGAGCAGCGCCTGCCACCACTGCCCGGCTTCACTTGTCAGTTGTTCACGCGGCATGCTCAGGCGCGCCGACTCGGCCGCCAGATACGCGGGAGCATCGAGCTCCGCTCACTGCTTGGCGTCGGCCGCGTGTCTGTCTGGCGGGCGGTTCTGCTGATGGTAGTTCGCCGCCCATGAAGGTGGCGGACCAGCCGAGGAAGCGGCCGTCCGGCGAATGCGCCGGCCCTCCGCCCTCAGCCGCTTACGTTCGTGAGTCGAGGTTCATGTGCTCCCCGATTCCCTTTTCCATGTGGCGAGCTCTTTCCTCGCAGCGATGGTGTCGGGGTGATGGGGGCCCAGTTGCCGTTCACGATCTGTGGTCACCTGTTCCAGCAAGGAAATAGCCTGCCGGGTGCGTCCGACTTGGTAGTAGGAGGCTGCGACGTTCCCGCGAGTGGTGAGCGTGTCGGGGTGGTCGGGTCCCAGCACTCGCCCACGGTCGGCCAGGGCCTGCTCTCCGACGGCGATGGCCTCGTCAATGCGTCCGGAGAGCCGGTAGGACACACTGAGACTGTCGCGGGTCATGAGGGTGGCTGGGTGGTTGAAACCCAGCACCCGCACGCGGTCGGCCAGGGCCTGCTCTCCGACGGCGATGGCCTTGTCAATGTGCCCGGCCTTCCGATACATGGGGCCGAGATTGGCGTGGGCGGTCAGCGTGTCTGGGTGGTCCGGCCCTTGGATCCGTATCCGGTCAGCTAGGAGTTGTTCTCCGAGGGTGATGGCTTCATCGATGCGCCCGGCGTGATGGTAGGAGAGGGAGAGGTTGTTGCGTGTGGTGAGCGTCTCTGGGTGGTCGGGCCCCAAGATTCTCACCTTGTGGGCGAGGACTTCCTCCTCGATCCCGATGGCTTCATCGATGCGCCCGGCGTGCCAGTAGGAGTTGGCGAGATTGGTTCGAACGGTCAAAGTGTCGGGATGTTCGGAGCCCAGGGATTGCGTGTCGGCTGCCAGCACGTGTTCCAGGAGGGTGATGGCGTCGGTGGTGCGGCCGGCCCCTTGGTAGGCCGTGGCGAGGTTGTGGCGGGTGGAAAGGGTGTCCGGGTGTCTGGGGCCGAGGGTCCGTACTTTGCTGGCGAGGACCTGTTCCAGGAGGGTGATGGCGTCGGTGGTGCGGCCGGCCTGCAGGTAGGCCGTGGCGAGGTTGCCGCGGGTGGAAAGGGTGGCAGGGTGATCGGCACCGAGAATGCGCATCCTGCCGACAGCCACGTCTTCCAACACGGTGATGGCGTCGGTGGTGCGCCCGGCTTTTTGGTAGGACGTGGCGAGGTTCCCGCGGACGGTGAGGGTCTCCGGATGGCCGGTGCCCAGGGTCTGCGTGCTGACTATCAGTACGTGTTCCAGCATCCTGATGGCGTCGGTGGTGCGCCCGGCTTCTTGATAGGACGTCGCGAGGTTCTGGCGGATGGTGAGGGTTTCGGGGTGGTCGGGCCCTAGGACCCGGGTGGAGTCAGCCACCACCTGTTCCAGCATCCTGATGGCGTCACCGGTGTACCCGGCTTCTTGGTAGGAGGTGGCGAGGTTCCCGCGAGTCGTGAGGGTGCCGACGTGGTCGGGCCCTAGGACCCGGGTGGAGTCAGCCACCACCTGTTCCAGTATGGCGATGGCGTCGCTGGTGTCCCCGGCCTGTAGGTAGCAGACGGCGAGCTCGCCGTAGGCGCTCAAGGTGTCGGGATGGTCGGTTCCCAGAAGCTGGACGCTGTCAGTGACCACTTGCTTGAGCAACACGACAGCCTCACCGTTGCGTCCGGCTCGCCGGTAGCAGGACGCGAGGCCACTGCGTGCAACAAGCGAGTCGGGAGCGTCGACGAGCGCCTGTTCCAGCAGGGTGACGGCCTCGCCGGTGCGCCCCGCTCGCACGTAGAAGGAGGCGAGGTTGTGGCGAGTGGTAAGGGTGTCGCGGTGAGTGGGGCCCAGAACGCGAACGTGGTCAGCAACCACCCGCGTTTGTAGGTCGATCGCGTCGTCGATTCGTCCGACCTGGTGGTAGGCCGAGGCGAGGCTGCCACAGGCCGCCAGGGTCTGAGGGTGGTCCGGCCCCAAGACGTGCTTGGAGTCGGCCACCACCTGCTCCTTGAGGTGGACGGCCTCCTCGGCACGTCCGGCGTCAAGGTAGGAGTTGGCGAGGTGGGAGCGGGCAATGTGTGTGTGGGGGTGGTCGGGGCCGAGTACCTCCAAGCGGTCGCTGAGGACTTGCTCCCTGATGGACATGGCCTGATCGGTACGCCCGGTCTCCTGGTAGGCGTCGGCGAGGTTGCCGAGGGCAGCGAGGGCGTCAGGGTGATGAGCCCCCAGGACTCGTTGGCAGTCGGTCACCAGCTGTTCGAGCAGGAGGACGGCGTCGTCGGCGCGGCCGGCTTGTCGGTAGCAGAGTGCGAGGTTGCCTCGAGCCTTGAGGGTCTCGGGGTGTTCGGAGCCCAGAAGACGCTCATAGTCAGCGAGGGCCTGCTCTCCGAGGGGGACGGCGTCGGGGAGGCGGCCGGCCCGCTGGTAGAACAGCGAGAGGGCTGCACGGGCTGTGAGGGTGTCGGGGTGCAGGGTGCCCCTGATCCGTTCGTTGTGCGTGAGGACTCGCTCGCCGAGAGAGATGGCGTCGGCGGTGCGTCCGGCCTGCTCATAGGCGAGTGAGAGATTGCCGAGAGTGGCCAGCGTGTGAGGGTGCTCGGGACCCTCGATCCTCTCGAGGTCGGCGAGGACCTCCTTGCCGACGGCGATCGACTTTCTGGCATCGCCCGCCTGCCGGTAGGCGACGACGAGATGGCTACGGGCGCGGAGGGTGTCGGGGTGGTCGCGGCCAAGGAGACGGTCGCTGTCGGCCCTCATGGACTCCCAGTAGCTGGTGGCGGAAGCGGAGAGGCCGGCGTCGAGGAGGCTGGTGCCCGCGCGGAACAGGACGGAGTGTCCCTTTGGGCGCCAGAGGTGGTCGTGGGCGTGGTGTGCGAGGGTGCCGGTGTTGGTGCGGAGAGCGGCGGCAAGGTCGGGGTGGGGCGTGTCGACCTCGGGCCAGATCTCACTGAGGGCGTCAGCGGCGCTGGTGGTCAGCTGGGGCAGATCGGTGGCGGGGGTGGTTTCGCGGACGGCGCGGGCGGTGAGACCGTGGATGCGCACGGCTCTGGCCTCGGCACGGGGGTCAGTGTCGTGGGTGATCAGGGCGTAGCGGTGCAGGACGCGTAGGGCGTCGTGGGTCTGGCCGGCGATGAGCGCCGAGGGCTCCGCGCCCGGCTCGGCACCGGAGAGGGTGATGAGGTGGTCGAGGACGGGCGGGGTTGTCCATACCGCCTGAGGGTGGCCGGCAGGGTCGAGGAGTGCGGTCAGGTGCAGGACGGGGGTGGTCAGGGGGTTGTCGTTGTGGGCGGCTTCGAGGGACAGGAGCAGTGTGACGGTGACCGGGCGTCCGTAGCGTTCGCTGTCCGCCCATGTGGGTAGCGCCTGCTCAAGGAGGGTTTCGCGTTTGGTGAAGAGTTCGAGGTAGGCAGTGCAGGCCAGCCCCTTGGTGATCATGTAAGCGGCGGCGTGCCCGAGAGCCAGGGGGAGCCGGCCCAGGGCCTCGGCCAAGGCGTCGATGCTGTCGTCGAGGAGGTGCCCCACCCCGTGGTCGATCAGCCGGGTGCGCAGGTAGGCGCGAGCCTCGCCCGGGGTGTAAACGTCGACAGGAACGTGAGCGCGACCGCTGCCGGTCAGCCGCGCATCGTTGAGCCGGGTGGTGGCAAGCACCCAGCCAGTGCCGGTGTGGCTGGTCGGCCACCAGGCGTCGAGCGCGGTGGGGTCGGTGATGTCGTCCAGGACCACGAGCCATCGCCGCGAGGTGGTGGCGAGCCATTTCAGGAAGGCCCGGGCGTCCGTTTCGGGGTCTTCGCCGTCTGCGCCGGGTGCGTGGATGTCGATGGCGGCCTGCGCGTACTGGGTGATGACCTGCTGCACCTCACTGGCCGGGGCCCACATCACCAGATCGGTGCCCTGGCGGAGGGCTTCGGAGGCGTAGGCAGCGGCGAGCTGGCTCTTGCCGACCCCACCGCCTCCCTGGGTGAGTACCACTGTCTTTCCCCGCGTGCGGGCTGCATCGATCTGCTCCCGTGCCGCGGAGCGGGGCTGGAAAGCGGACGCGAGGGCGGGGACCCGGCCGATCTCCACGGGCCAGGCCACGTCCTGGTCCGGTGCCTGGCGGCCGGATGAGGTGCGGCTGTCGTACGCGTAGACCGGTCTGACGGTAGGCGGGCCGCCACCATGGCGGGTAGCGAGTTTGGCGAAAGCCGGGTCGTCCAAGAGATGATGGGCGGGGTGGCTGTACAGGCGGCGCCATTCGGTGGCCTTTTTGTCGCGGGTGACCACGCCGACCAAGTGGCCGTGGCAGAAGATGGCGGTGCCGGAGGCTCCCGACCACGGGCGGAGAGGGTCTTGCAGGGAGGCGGGCCAGGTGCTGGTGTCCAGGACCCATGAGCGGTCGCCGTCGGTGGAGCTTGGTGGCACCAAGCCTCGGAGGTATTCGACGGCCTCTCCTGCCTCACCCGGCCTCTCCTTCCATGAGCGGGGTGCGTTGGGGTCGGATTGGGCAAACCGGGGGAAGCCCAGTCCTTCGTAGGGCACGGGGGGTACGCCGGCCAGGCGGCCCCAGCGCACGGGTGGGCTGGGGCCCACCTCGACGGGCGCGTCCAGCCACAGCAGCGCCACGTCCGGGGCGTCTGCGGGCGGGATCCCATCGTAGGGGTTCGGCCAGCACATTTGGGCGCCCCGGGTGACCGTCGCTCCGTACCGGGGGTGGCCCAGGCGCACCTCGATCGGCTCCAGCGGTCGGCGCTCCTGAGTGGTGACGACGTGCCGGGCGGTGAGCACCAGTCGCGGCCCGAGCAGCCAGCCCGAGCCGCGGGATCGGGTGCCTTTCCGGTCTCCGGCCCGCACCAGCGCCAGCCGGACCAGATCCATCTCCTTCAAGCTTGTCGGCTGCATGTCACGCGTCCCACGGAAACGTCGGACGGACATCGGCCTGTGGTCCCAGCGAGGCGGCCTCGTCCCCGTCTGCGTGCTCCTGCGAGTGGGACTGCCCAGAGCCGTTCTGCTGTCCCTCAGGCTCCTGACCACCTGCGGTCCCAGGCTCCTCGTCGTTGATCTGGGCCTGGTCCCCGGTTGCCTGGTCGAGTACGTTCAGCGTGAGGACGAGCCGGTGGGTGCGGGCCCGCCCCACCTCTCCACCGGCCTCGGCGCCAGCCGGGCCGATCGACACTTTCGCCCTGCCCGAGCCGTTCTGGCGGATCTGGACCTCAAGATGCAGTTCGGCCTTTTCGACCTTGAACCGGAACTGCTGATTCCGGCCCATGTCCTGGGCGCGGTAAAGCTGTTGCCGCAAGTCCTCCAGCGCCTCGCTGATGTCCATCTCCACGGCACGCTCCTGCCCCCGTCGGGCCGATCCGCCTGGGTGATCGGCCACACTCGGGCCGGATTCTGCCCCGCCAACCCCTCCTCCACGCCGCGAACAGTCGAACCCGCCCGATCACCCGCGCCTGTCTGGTATCAAAAACCATGCGCCAGGCGTCACGAGCTCGCCTGTGGGTGTTCGGTTGTTTTGGCTGGTGGGGCGGGGATGGGTTGGGTGTGTCGTCTGGCGCTGAACGGTGATGTTGTCTCCCGCTGACATTGTGGTGTCGCGTCGAAGGCGGGGCGTGGGCGCCGGATGGCCTGTGTGCGGGGAGCCCTGCGGCAGTTCCGGCAGTCGGGCGTGGTCGTCGCCGAAGTCGAAGTCCTGGTCGAACTCCTCGCGCTCCACGGACGGTTCGCCGACGCGTGATTTCGGTCGCATGGCTCCGCCGGGCTCCATGATGCGCGCCACGGTGGCCACCGCGGGATCACCCGGGGACACGAAAATGAGAGGGGTATGGCTCCTTTGAAGGGACGAAGATCCGAGCCTCTCGCGAGGACCTCGGCTTCCTCGCCAGCGCGACCCGTATGAGCGGCGAGCGACAGGTCAGCGACGACCTCGGGCGCTCGTTTCGCACAGGTCAGGCGGTCCTTCCGCGGCCACGGAGCGTGCTCCCTCCAATCGAGCCGTACCCAAATCGGACAGAGCCTGTATCGGTCTCGCGTGGCCCCGCCTCCCACCAGGCGAGAGGCGCACATGTGGGGCCAGCCGGTGCTCGCCGGCCCCTGTGAGGCTCAATGTCCCTTGCCTTTGCCGATCAGAGTGTTGAGCACAGGCACACACACCCCGGCGGCGCCAAGACCGGCGAGGGTATCGGCAGCCGGGACTGCCCCGGTCATCGCGGACAGGGCTCCCACGATGGCACCCAGGACCAAGGCAGCCAGCAGCACGACGGTGGTGTGCAGGGACAGGAACGGCTCCGGGACCGGAGCGGTGGACGCCTGATGCGGCGTCAGTTTCTTCTTCGCCATACGCACCATGCTGGCCAAGGCAAGGCACCGGCTCGGGCAAATGAAACAGGATCGGTGAACGGCAGGACATAAGAGCGTCATGACCTCGGTGTTCCGTCTCGTTCGACCTCGTTCGGGAGCTACCGTTTACTCATCCGCACGGCGCAGAAGGGCAGTTATGTCTGAGGACGAAGCCCCACATACGCAGCCCCGCCTAGCCCGGGGCAATCTGGGAACGGGCATAGGCGAGACGATCTACTCCCCAATCTTCCGGCCTGACCCCCTGGGGCCGGCGTGGTCTATAGGGAAGGCGACGGCGCATGCGGGCCTGGGCGAGGCGCTCCGTGCGTTGCATCGGCAGGCCGGACAGCCATCGAGCCAGAGCATCAGCGTGTGGAGCTCACACAACATGCCGACCGCTAGCGCACTGCCACCAGAAGTCATGAACCAATTCCTTGAGGGCGAGGAAATCCCGATCACCCTGGACCATCTGCTGTGGCTGGTTACCGTGCTGGTGAACTTCTGCGACGCCGAGGGAAGCGAGCCTCCCCAGCCGCTCGGACCCGCCCTCTACGACAGCTGGCGTCAACGGTGGGAGGCTGCGGTTGGATTAGCGCCCAGCATGTTGGACGTGACGCCCTACGCCCGAGCATGCAAAGAGCTGAGCACGGCCCTGAAGGAGCTGCATCGCCAAGCCGGACGACCCTCACTTGACCGCATCATCGCGTGGGGCAAAGAGAAAATGCCTTGCAGCTCATCAATGTCCAAGTCGACCGTCAGCGACGTCATGGCAGGCAAACGTGCCCCTGCCTCTCTCGACCGCCTGCTGTGGCTGGTGCAAGCCCTGACCAACTTCCGGGACGGTCAGGAAGTCGCGCCTCCCACGCGCCGCGATCCCGCCCTCCTCGCGCCCTGGCGCCGACTATGGGACAGCGTAGAGGACGGTCGCGCTGCCAGCCGCACCGGCAAAACAGGCCCGCACCCGTACGACACCCAAACATGACGGGGAGCCGCGGCCGTTTGGCAGCGCCATTTCGCGCCCTCGTCGGTCACTGCCCGCCGATGTTCGCAACGGGCCGCAGCCGGACCGTCCCACGGGGGCGGTGGACCTGTCGGCCGTGGCCCTTGGAGTACCGCGGCGCCTCCGCTGTTGGGCGGCACGCAGGGAACGCACTTCGGCGCGGATACGGAACAGACGGCTGCGCTCCTCACGCCCAGCCCATTCGGCGAGCTCCGCCCAGACGGGCAGGAAGTCGGCGCGGTGTGCGAGAGAATCCGCGGTAGCTCATTAGCAGCACCGCGGTCACGGGGTGCCAGTCGGCGGCGAGCCATCGAGCAGCCGTCCACCATGCGGTGACCGCTGCACGGGCGTCGCGGCGGTAGGCAACGGCTTCGCGCTCGTATTGCTCCGCCGCGGCTTCGCTGTGGCGCACCGACCACGTCAGGAAGCGCAGCAGACCGGGGGTCTCACGGGTGCGGGCGGCGTCCAGGAGGCGGGGTAGGTCGGGGCGGTGGGCGACCTGCTCGGCGCACGCGCGGAGCACCAGGGCGAGGGTCTGACGGATCTTGGGGGAGGGGGCTCTGCCGGAAACGGACTCCAGGGGGACAGCACCGACTGAGGCGCCGAGTCGGGGCAGCCCGTCCAACTGTGCAGCAGGCTGCCCCGGTAGCGAATCGGCCGGCGCGATCGCCCCCATCACGTCGACTGAACCGAGACTCACGCGCAGCGCGGTGAACTGGTCCCAGTCGGACGGGTGATGGGTGCCCGTCACGTACAGGCAGCCGCGCACGGTGCGGGACGGCGTCTTGATGGTGAGGATGCCAGTGGGCATGGCCAGACTCCCGGCTCTCGGAACGGGGATGTGTGAGGGGTGGTGTCTGCCGCCCGGCGCCCGTCAAAGGGAAACGGGGAACACGGGCGCCGGGACGGCAGACCTTCGGCCAGTGACGAACTGGCCGGGTGACAGTGCCCGCTCGCCGGGGCGGGAACGGCGTCATAGGGGAAGGCCGCGAACATGATCGGCCGGTGACAAGGGGGTAGCCGCGATGGGGCTCGAACCCGTGACCCAGGACTTATAAGATCCGCGCTCTACCGACTGAGCTACGCGGCTGGGAGGCGGCCGCACCCTTCCGGGCGCGGCCTGGAGGGACCGGGAAGGCGCTCCCCGGTGCGTGTTCAGCTGAACATGATGCGGGCCATGGTCGAATCGATCAGTGCCACGGCCTCCGCCTCCGGCATGTCGTCGAGCCTGGCGAGTGCCTCAAAGTCGATCTCAAAGTCGTCGTCCGTGAGCTGCTGCTGTTTGATGACGAGTTGGATCACCTCCTGTGCGCTGGCACGCCTCGGGTTGGGTGCGGACGGGGCGGCGGGGTTCTGGTTGGCGTCGGTGGGCATCGGTACCTCCGTAGAGAGCCCGGTTAGGGCCCCCGCTCCGCTCGGCGGTCGCCGGACGGGATGGGCGGGGGTGGTGGACCCGGCCGGATTCGAACCGGCGACATTGGGCGCTTTTAAGGCGCCTGCTCTGCCACTGAGCTACGGGCCCTTGGGTGGCCGCCGCCCCGCATGGCGGGGAGTGCGGGGCGGCGGCCGGGAAGCGGCCGGTGTGTGGGGGGAGGGACACCGACCGCTGGTCTTTGTCAGTCCCGGTAGGGGCCGCTGTATGCGCGGGGGATCGGCGACATATCCGGGGTGAGACCCTCCGGGCCGTTCTCGTTGGTGATCCACCAGGCAACGGCCACTTCGTTGGTCTCCGCGTCCCGCTCTTCCCGGCTGCCGAAGACGGTCACGGTCACGTCGCCTTCGGTGTAGGTGGCCAGTCCGTAGACCTCAAGGGCGGGCCGGTCGATGTGCGCGACGATCTGGTACGGCCACCGGCCGAGGTTCCACCCTTCGGTGCCCCACAACCCGACGGCGTACCATCCGGACCCGGCCAGCCGAGCGATCCACTCGTACCCGTCGGGCACGCCCCACTCGTCGCCGGGCAGTTCCGGCAGGAACTCGACGGACAACCGCGCGGGGGTGACGTTGTTCTCGGTCATGTGATCACCCCTCAGGAGTTGGCGACGGACCGGGTGATGGACTGGCGGCGCACGTGGACCAGGCCGCGCGGGTGCTCGCCCCACGGGTCGTGCAGCGCGTACCGGGCATCCGGTGTGCCACGGACGTCCGCGATGTAGCAGTACCTGCAAGGGCAGGGCAACGCGATGTAGAGGCCGTGATAGTCCGGCTTCGAACCGTGGTAGAGCACAAGGTCACCGGACTCGATCAGGTCGGCTCCGCGAAAGAGAGTGCTGCTCACAGGTGGCTCCTCACACGCTTCCGTGGCTGTCAGGGCTGGCCGGTGAATCCGTGCCGGATGGCGCCTGGGCAGTGGTCTGCCTGGCTTCGCTGACAGCGAGCAGCGGGAACGCATCGCGGTAGGTGACGAACTCCGGGACCGGATCCAAGCCCATTTCGTGGGCCCGTTGTTCAAGGGCAGCGGCGGGGAGGGGAGTAAGGGCCGAGTCCTGGATCACCCAGCCGCGCGCGCTCATCTCGTCCGTCGGCGACAGCGTGCCGAGAACGATGCTGCCCGTGCCGAGGATGAATGCCAGGGCCACCACTTGCGCGACGGCGACCGTGTCCTCCTCGTCGCCGTACCACAGCGCGTCGGGGCCTTCGCCGAACACCTGGAAGTACGTGTTGGCAACAAGCCCGTTCGCGTCGGTCCCGCGAACGAATGCGGTGACGAAGTGTGTTCCTGGTCCTGCCTTCTGCATCAGATCGCTGACGACTCCGATGGCGTGATGCGTGTCCGGTTCCGCGTGCTCATGGGGCGGTGGGAAGTCCTTGGTGTCCATGGGGTGTTTCCCTTCGTGTTCCTTCGGCGGCGGTCAAAGGCGTCACCCCTCAACCGCTAAATTCGATACTAGATAATAATGCGGCGAAAGTCAAGCCCCTGACCCTGCCCGCCGGCCGCCTGTGAGCGGCACCCCAATGCCGCTCACAGGCGTTGCTCCGGCGGAAGCGGGAGGCCGCCGCGCCCCCGCCGGGGCTGGTGCTGGCTAGGCCGCTGCGGCGATAGCCATTGCGGTAAGAGCCTGTGTCTCCAACTCGTGGGCCGCGTCGGCGTCGCTGAGCGTCTGCGCCGTTGCGGTCACGGCCTGGAGGATCCCGCCCGCCGTTGTCTGGCCACCCTCGATGAAGTGACCGAACACGGAGTCACGCACGCTGTCGGTGAAACGGAGCTGCTTGGCCACCAGCTCCACGGTCTCGACCGGGCGGGTGATCTTGCGCCCGGCCTCCCGCTGGATGTCGGACAGCTTCCGCTCGACGTACTCGCGGTTCATGAACGTCGCCACGGCATCGCGGGTCTGCGCCGTGATCAGCGCGAGGTTCTTCTCCTGGGTGTCCTCGGAGAACTCGATGATCCCCGCATCCATCCGCGCGCCGAGGTGGACCTTGCCGAACGCGTCCTTGGTGATCGTCATTCCGTTGCCGCAGACCTGCGCGACGATCCGGGGCGTGAGCTTGTACTTGCCCTCACCCACCTCGCTGTTGGTCAGGACGAACCCCGCCGAGACCAAGGGGAGATCTTCCCCGGACTGCCCGGTGAACGGCGACCGGTACCCCCTGAGAAGCTCGGGGGCGAGCGCGGCGACGTCTTCCGACTCCACCCGCACGATCATCCGACGCTCGGTCAGGTCTGCTCCCGTGATCTTCACGGGGTGCCCGGACTCCCGCACGCCGAGCAGTACGGCAGTGAGGATGTCGAGATGATCAAGCCTCTTGTAGCTGTCGGAAAGCCAGGCTCTCAACACGCCCGGCTCACCCTTGAACGCGCGGAGCAGGAAGCGCCGGGACGGGTCCCGCTCCAACCACCCGTTGATGTTGCGGTCGTAGAGGTCGACTGCCTCGGCGCGCGTCCGGCGCACGTAGGTGAGAGGGATCTTGAGCTTGTCGGAAATCCCCTCGTCGGCAACGACGGTGGGGCGGTACGTGCCATCCGCGATGGTCACCCCGTCGGCCGTGATGACGGGCGGCAGTCCCGTGACAACGATGTTGCCGTCGGCTGCGGAGATGGCGGAGGCAGGGGCCACCATGTCGATCTTGGAATCCTGATCCCGCTCCAGAATTCGCCTGAGGTCCCCGATGGATGCGTTGCGGGTGTCCGTAACCGCAGCGCGTGTGCCAATTGGGCTGATCTCGTGAGCCACTAGGGCTCTCCCTTCGTGTTGTTCGGCGAGTCAACCGGTGTCACCCGGCGACTAGTTCGATACTAGATTGAGATGGCGGCGAATGCAAGTCCGAACTTTGGCCCCGACCGGGGCCGGTGGGCGGTCGACGGGCGGTGGGCGGACGAACCGAACACCCGCCCTCACGTACTCAGATCACCGCGGGGGAGCACTCCGCGGAACGAACCGACAGAAAGCCGCGGCGCGGGCTGCACGGGGGCCGGCGGCGCCCCCTCGCCACCCGCCGGCCCCCGGCCGTCGGCCGGCCCGCGCACGCCCCGGCCCCGGTTCGGGCGGCCTCCGGGGGAGGCCGCCCGAATGCTCCTCACAGGAGCGGGCGGGTGGCGCGGCGCCTCACCGCTTCTCGATGATGCGGGCCACGGCTCGGGCCACGTTCTCGCCCGCGCCCTTGGCGCGCCCCTTGCGGTATCCGGCGCTGTACACAATCAGCGCGATGACGGCGAGTAGGACGACGACGTTCACGGGTCTCCTCGGGGAGTGGGGTTCTGGGGCTGGCCTCCCGAGCCGGGGCGCATAACGTCTGCGGCCCCGGCCCGGGAGCGTCTGTTACGAGATCCCGTAACGCAGATCTCCGTCGGAATCGCCCCAGCGCTTCATCCCGTCGACACGGTGCGGGTGGAAGGGTGCCCAATAGGTCGGCGGCACCCGGAGGAATTCACGGGCTTCGTGCAGCTCGATTTCCATCACCTTTGCGAGAACTCGGCGGTAGAGCTCGATGTCATCGCAATCGGACACCAGAATGGGGAACTCCGCCCACGTGGTGATTTTCTCCGGGTATCCCTCCGGCGCGAATTCCCGCTCCGACCGGTAGGCAGGAAATACGAACTTGACCACGACGGTCCCCTCGAACCGGCTGGTGTGGTCCTTGGCCTCGATGGTCCAACCAGGCTTGTAGATCAACTGGTTGACCAGCGTGACCGCTGAACTGGCTTCCATTGCGTTCCCCTTCGTGTGCTTTCCGGCGTTGATCGATCCGGCGTCACCCGGATCGGTACTGCACTTCGATACTAGATAGTTCGGGATGTCGGCACAACCCCCTGTAGAGCAAAAAGTGCGCACCACTCAGGGTGCACAACTGGCGCGCCAACTGGCGCGCGCTCTGTGCCTGTTGGGTTGGCGTTGTGGCTGGGTGTGGGGCGTGGGTGGGTCTGGTTGGGGGTCTGGCATCCCCTGTGCTGCCGCTGCCCCTCCGTCCGGTGTTGGGAAGTGGGGGCGGTCGGTGTCGGGCGCGGCGCGGCGGGGTTCGGGGCTGTGCGGGGGAGTTGGGGGGCGTGGCGGCTGGCGCCGTGCTGACGGCCCGTGAGGGGCCGCCGGGGGTGTGGGTGCCCGGAGGGTGCCCACAGCTCCTCACGCGCGCTCTGACGGTCCTTCACTCCCGTGCCGCTCCGGTCGGGTTGGGCCCGGAGGGCTCAACCCCTCCCGGATTCCGTGGGATCCCGCCCCTCCACGGAATCCGCTTTCAACTCTCTTTCCCTCTCAGAGAATTCGGAGAATTCCTCACTCTCCGTCAGTTCGTGCCGGAGGCACGCAGGTTTATGAATTCCGCCCGGAGGGCGAATTCATAAACCCCCGCCGGAGGCGGAATGCTTTTCGCGCGGGGACGCGCGAAACGAGCGCAGCGAGTATTCGGCTGCCGGAGGCAGAG
>NZ_JBIAQZ010000021.1:0-15732 GCF_042889485.1 Streptomyces sp. NPDC002580
CGCAAGGACTGGTGCCACCAGAACGCTTCGAGGCTGGTCCGCGACAACCAAGCGGTCTACCTCGAAGACCTGGCGGTCTCCGGCCTGGCTCGCACTCGCCTCGCCAAGTCTGTGCACGACGCCGCGTGGGGCATGTTCCGCCGCGTGCTGGAGGAGAAGGCGGCCCGCTACGGCCGGCACGTCGGCATCGTCTCCCGCTGGCTGCCCTCCTCCCGGACCTGCTCGGTCTGCTGGGTCGTGGACGGGAAGAAGCCTCTGCACGTGCGTATCTGGCGGTGCGAGGGCTGCGGTACTGAACATGATCGTGATCTCAACGCGTCGCGTGTGATCCTCGCCGCCGGGCAGGCGGAGAGGCTAAACGCCCCTGGAGGGCCGGTCAGTCCTGGGGTGGAAATCCCACGCCGGGCACGGCCCGTTGAACGGGGAACCCACCCGAAGGCCCAGCCGGTCACCACCGGCAGCCAGGCGGGAATCCCCGTCCTTTAGGGCGGGGAGGATGTCAAGAGTGCCGTACTTCCGCCGGTGGTTCGGGAACTTCGCTTCGGTGCGGACGACAGGGGAGGGTCCGGCCGTCACTCGGGGGCGGGTCGGACCGGTCGGGCCGGCAGGATCCGGTCGGGCACGTCGGCGGCGAGGGCTTCGCGAGTCGCGTACACGCGCAGCGTCCCACCGACCAGGACCACCCGGGGATCGGTCCATGTCTCGTGGGGTCCCGGGACCAGCGTTCGGGTCGTGCCGTGGGCGGCGTCGTGGATCAGCACGGAGACGATGCTGGTGACCAACTGCCCAGGCCCGTAGGACTGCCGGGGATGGTCGTCCGGCCCGTCCGCCTGCACCGCGAGGAACCTGCCGTCGAGCCAGTGCCCGTAGGAGTCCAGGTGGGTCCCGGTCCCGGCGGCGACCGGGACACCGTCCACCCACAGTCGTACGCCCGACGCTTCCCAGCCCTGCCAGAACACCGCGCGATGCCGGTCGGCGCCACCGCTGAACTGCACTCTCACCACGAAGTCGGCCCGGGAACCGTGGAATCCACCGCAGGCTCCCTGGACCGGACCCTCACGCTCGCCGCGCGGAAGCGCCTCGGCGGCCGACGGCACCACAGGGTCCTGAGAGCAGACCGACGGCTCGCGACAGACACGGTCCATGCGCCGTGTGCACCCGAAGCCTGCCGCCGCGCAGTCGCGTGCGGACGCGACGGACAGCAGGGCGGCCAGGCGCTCTCCGTAGGCGTCCCGGTCGACCTGGCGCATCTCGTCCTGTGCTTGCTGCCAGCAGGCCAGCAGTTCGGTTCCCGGCGGCGACTGCCGCAGCCACTCGGCCCACTCCTCGTCCCTCACCGCTGACACCTCCTCACGGGCTCCCCGTCGCCCGGCCCGCCAGAAACCCGTGACCGGCGCGGCCGCACCCCGTGCCCGACGGCGGGGCATTCGCGATCTCACGGAATCACCCTTCGCAAGCCAACACCGAAGCGATGCTCCACTCCCATTCCCCCCAGTTCTCTACCAGGACCGACCATGACGCGTACCGGCCGGACTGTTCCCCTCGTCAAGTCTTACAGGCTCTTGTCGCGGGCGTACTCGGTGAAGTCGGGAGGCTCGTAGCCGCGCCCTGTCGTCGCGTTGAAGGCCGCGAGCGCATGGTGGTCTTGATCCGTCGGTCTTGAGCCGTTCCAGCCCTCAGAAGGTCGGAGGGGCCGGGCCGGTGCCCAGCGATCGGTCGTTTCGCCGGCGCCGGTGCGGCTTCCGGACGACGCTTGCCCTCGGCGGAGGTCTGAGCCTGCTGGTGCACATCGTCAGGCCACGGCGTCAGTGACATCGGACGGCCAACCGGGGGACGACGAGGTCGCCGTGCTGGAGGAGTCGACGCGGCTCTTCGCGCACTCGCACCACCATTCAGGCCGGCCAGGGACGTTCTGCAGCTTCCGCTGACCTGTCCGGCCGGGTAGCACGAGCACATGCCTGATGTTCGAGGCCATCGGGTGGATCCGCCTCAGGTCTGATCCGGCGGGCGCATGTAGGCGACGATCACCGGACGTTGGAAGTTGAACTCCTCGACACCCCGGGCGGAGATGTCGCCGGCGCCCCAGACCTGACGCGTGCCCGGTACCTGGACGAGGCTGAAGAGTTCGAGCCGTTGGCCTCGGTCGAATTCCGTGATCTCGCCGGACTTCCCCGGCATCAGGGGCGGGGCTGCGACGGGGTCGACCGTGCCGTCGACGCGAAGCCGCGTCGACGGTCCGAGGAGCCCCCGGCCGCCGTCCCAGGCGACCGGGCGAGTGACGTCGTACGGTGCTCGCGGCCGCTTCTCCCACCGGCTGCCGTCCCAGTGGGCGACGACAGGCGCCTCGTCGTCCCCCTCGTCGGGTTCGTCGCCCCGGTAGGACTGCGTGCCGACCGCCCACGCTCCGTCCGGACCGGCCGTCACCACGTCCCGCAGTTCGGCGCCGTGATCGTCGCCGGGTCCGGCCGGGGCCGGAGGATCGAAGTGCGGGAAGGAAGTGAGCCGCCAGGCGTGTCCGTCGTAGTGCATCGCGGCAGGCTCGGGTCGGCGGACGTCGAACACCTCCTTGCCCGGCGTGGAGCCGACCGCCCAGATGTCGTCGGGTGCCTGTCCGGCGATCGCCGTCGCCACGGCCGGCAGCCGCACACCCGTCCAGCGCACGCCGTTCCAGTGCCAGATCGTCCGCGCCTCGGCGGGCCACCGGCCCGGGGCCGTGGCAGGTCCTGCCAGCATCCACACGTCGTCCGGGGCGAAGACGGCCGCGTCCTGGTAGCGCTCGGCGACTCGGCCCGGCGGCGACGGTATCTCCCGCCAGCGGCGGCCGTCCCAGCGGACGACGACCACGGCGAGGTCCTTCCTCGGGTCGCCGGCGAAGAGCCAAGTGTTGTCCGGTCCGGATGACTGCAGTCGGGGATGTTGAGCGCTGAGCCGTGTGAGGACCGGCAGTTCGGTGGCGGCGTCATAGTCCCGCCACCGCCGGCCGTCGTAGTGGAGGAAGAAGGACTCGGGATCACGGTCGAGTGTTGTTCCGACCGCCCAGGCGTCCCGGTCCGACGCGGCCGCCAAGCCGATCAGCATGGCGTTGTCCGACGTGCCGGAGTACGCGATCCTCCAGCCGTCCGGCTTCTCGTTCACGGGAGACGTCGTCGTCGACGACTCAGGGCGCTTCTGCTTCTCCGAATCGGCGGGTGCGGACTCGGTGGGCGATGGCGTCCTGCCGTTCGCTTCCCCTGTCCGGCCTGCGCAGGCGGCAAGCAGCGTCAGGCACAGAACGGCTCCCGCGGCGCGCGTTGTCGTGCGGCCGCGGGAGCCGAACGTCATCAGGTACCTCCGAGATCGAGCAAGATCGCGAGATTCTAAGCCCTCATACGGATGCCCCACCAGAGAGTGACGGCGAGCGGAGCCACCCGCTCGCGGCCACCCCGCACAGGCTTCCCGTGACGCACCCCGACTCACTTTGGTGGCACGGTCGTTGATGGGCCGATGGCCTCCGCGCACACGGCTTGCGCACGGCCCTGTGAGCCGGGCACCTCTCAGTGAGCGCGACCCCTTCAGACCCTGGACCTCGTCCCTCGGGCCCCGGACCGCTTGCGGCTGCGCGCGACACTCGACGAGTGAGGGGTGGTGGACTGGGCCGCCCCGGATTCTGCACAGGGTCCGGCACAGCACGTAGGGTGCCGGTCAATGAGCAGACGCTGGTGGGCTTTCGGCGCGGCGGGGGTGACCGTCGCTGCAGGTCTCGGTGTGCGGTCGTGGACTGGCGGGGACTTCGCGAAGTACGCGGGGGACGCTCTCTACACGGTGTTGGTGTGTGCCGTCGTGGTCATGGTGGCGCCGAGGTTGCGCCCCGCTGTTGTCGCGGGCGTAGCGTTGGGATTCAGCTGGGCCGTGGAGCTGTTGCAGATCGCGGGGATCCCCGTCGTTCTGCAGCCACTGCTCGGGGCGACCTTCAACGCGCCCGACCTGTTCTGGTACGTCGTGGGTGCCGTCCTGGGATGGTTCCTCGCCCGGAGAGGCCGCCGCACGCGCGTGCGGATCAGCGACTGATCCTGTCCTCATTCGAGGGACGCCTTCTCCCGCGGGCGGTTCCCGTAGTTCTGCGCGAGGCCTGCCGGCCGGGTGTGCGGCGCAGGCCTCATCGCTGCCCTGCCCCGGCCTACCGGCCGAGCTCGTAGTCGAACCAGATCCGGTGCGTGCCGTCCGGGTCGATCGCGATGCCGCCTGCCCCGGTGATCCCGGCCAGGGCACCCGTTCCGCTGGTCGGCACGATGATGAAGAAGTCGTTCTTCCGCCCTTCGCCCAGGGCCGTCGCGGAGTGCGCGAAATTGAAGGCGCCGGCCTGCCCGTGGAGCGTCCCCTCGAAGGATTCCATGGCGACGTACGTCCCCGTCCCGCCGGCCTGGTCGAACGCGGCGGTGAACAAGGTCGCCGAGCGTCCGGCGATCTCGCCCTCGTACTCCTTCTCCATCGTGGCGACACCGACGGGCAGCGCCGTCTCGATCGGGGGAGCAGGCACCGGAGTTGGGGTGAAGTCGGCAACTTTGAATGTTCCTGTGGCTCGCATCCTCGGATCGTATGCCGCACCACTGACATTTCCGCCGAGCCGGCCGACCGTGCCCCGGACGCGCAGCAGTTCGTCGCCCGGCCCGGTCGTGACGCCTCAGCCGGGTCCCAGGTGCCGGCGCGCAGGCAGGTGGAAACGTAGGTACGTAGGCGCGCAACGTACACATGTCGGCATATCGCCATGTCCCCGCGTCAGGGTGTGGCGAGGACGCAGAACTCGTGGCCCTCCGGGTCCTCCAGGCACGTCCACGGGACGTCGCCCTGGCCGAGGTCGAGGTCGGTGGCGCCGAGGGCCCGCAGCCTGGCCACCTCCGCCGCCTTGTCGTCGCCCGGGTACGGCAGCAGGTCGAGGTGGACACGGTCCGGCACGGTCTTCGTGCCGGGGACGCGGAGGAATTCGATGTACGGGCCGACACCCTTGGGGGAGCGCAGCCCCGCTTGATGGTCGGTCGCCTCGTGCGGGGTCCAGTCCGTCGCCTCGCCCCAGAACCGGGCCATGGCCCGCGGGTCCGCACAGTCGACGACCACCGCGGCGATCGGCCCGGTGTCCCGGTAGACCTCCCGCGGCTCCAGTACGCAGAACTCGTTGCCCTCGGGGTCGGCGAGGACCGTCCACGGCACATCACCCTGCCCCACGTCGACGGGCGTCGCGCCGAGATCCTTGACGCGCGCGACCAACTCCGCCTGATGCGCGTCGGACGTGCTGGCGAGATCGAGGTGCACACGGTTCTTCGTACGCGTCTTGGATTCCGGGACCGGGACGACGTCGATGCCGAGGACGACCGGGTCCGGCCAGACGAGATCGCTGCCGGGACCCACGTACGTGGTCACGCCCGGGCGGAAGGCACTCCAGCCGAGCGCCTCCGCCCAGAACCGGCCGACCGCCGATCCGTCCTGGGCCTTCACGTTCACCTGAACTGGTCGCAGTGCCATGCCGGCGATCCTATGCACTCGCGCCACGACGGCATCCCGGATTCTCTCCGCCACGTCGGCGGCTCCGGTGCCGGACTCACCCCTCCGCGGGGTCGACGACGGGCCGCTGGTGCCACCAGTGACCGCAGTCGCCACGGCAGAAGGTCACACGGCGTCGCGCGTCCGCGACGGCGAGCAGCGCGACCAGCAGACGGAACGCCTTGCGACGTTCGTCGACCGGGGTGAGTCCGGCGATCTTCCTCAACTGCTGGTCGATCCGGCTGCGGGTGATCAGCACCGCGGGAGTGTGCGTCGGACGCAGCCCGGCACGGCGGATGCTCTCCGGTCCGTCCTCTTCCACAGCGCGAGCCTGGAGGCAGTGATGGCTCAGATGACGCAGCACCTCGTACTGCTTCTCCTGGGGGAGGGCGTCGAACCACTCGACGCCCTCCTGCATCGGGCGCAGTCCCTGGGCGAGTTCGTTGAGTATGACGTCGCGTCTCGTCACCGTGGGCTCCCGTCGAACTGGCGGCGACGCGCCGCGGTGATCAGGGTCCGGGGACCACCGGACCGCCGGACCGGTGACTCGGGCACCCCACCACTCTGCCGTGCACGGCCGGTTGTACACCAACCCTTTGGCGAGGTGCGATGCCTCGGCCTGGAGGTGAGTCCCTTCGGTACGAGTCGAGGACGCGGGCGTCATACCGCAACGAAAAGCCCGCTCATCCGCGTCGAACCCCCTTCGAGCCCCGGTGATCTCGTTCATGAACGAAATACAGGACAGTCCCCCAAAGGGGTCCACGGCACTGTCCTCGCCCGGCATCGAGTCTGGACGGCTACGGAGCGGTGCACGTAGCTCCGTACTTGCCGGAGCACTCAGAGGACTACGGCGACACGGCCTGCAAGGCTGCCGCCCGTCCACATGCACGGGCGGCAGCCTTGCAGGATGCGGTCACACGGCGGGGCACCGCTCCAGCGCCCCGCCGCCGGGACCTGTCAGTCCACGTACCACTTGCCGCACTTGGTGATGCCGTCGATCTCGGCACAGGCACGGGCGGCGAAGTTGGAGTTGTAGACGGACTGCGTGCGGCTGCCGGTGTACGGGCCGCACATCTTCCAGCCCTCGCTCTTCGCCTGCTGGTCGCTGACGATGCCCTTGGTGTTGGGGAACGAGTGGAAGCTGCGGTCGACCCACAGCCGGTCGCCGGCCTTCCGGCCGGACTTGATCTCCGCGCGGCTGTAGCGGTCGAGCGCTGACTCGTTCTGCAACTCGACGCGGCGGCCGTTGAAGGTGAACGAGGCTCCGGACTCGACGGCGCTGAAGACGCCGATGACGGCGATGCCGTCGCAGTCGTCCTCGGTGGCCGAGGCCGCCGACGCGGGGATGAAGGCTATGGCGCCGCTGCCGATCAGAACGGCCGAGGCCGCGACCACGCGGCCCATACGGGACTTCTTCACAGGGTTCCTTTGTTCAGTGCCGATGGGTGGGGGGCTAGCGCTGCGCTGGACGGGCAGAGACCGGAACCCGGCGCCGCCGAGGCACAGAGGTGCCCCGGTGCACAGGTGCAGGGTTGTTGTCGTCCGGCTGCCGGTGGGCCGGTCGCGCCGCCTCGTCCGGTGCGACACCCACAGACTCCAGGGCGTCAGGGGCCCCGACAACAACTGCCGTCATACCTGGGACGGTGGGACCATCCCACCCCTGTTGACCTGTGGCGACAGGGAGACCTTGGGACGCCGTCCCGAGATCCGGAGACGACCTCCGGCTTCTGCGGGGGTCGCTGACAGAGGAAGTCGAGAGGAAAGGTCGGTGAGTGCGGCCGGCCTGCCGGCGTGGCACGGCGCGGGGCAGGCAGCGGAAGCGTCCCCGCCGTCGTGCGCGACGAGGGCCTGTCATCTGTGGCAAGGGGATCCGTGGCGACCGTCGTGCCCATCAAGACCGACTCCGGAGCGACGACACGACACCACTCCCACGGGAACACCCGCCCTATGCCCGAACAGCGAAAACGCAGTCCTCAAGTCCGGAAAGACAACAGCTGCTAAACGTTGACCACAGCTGCTTGACCTTGCCGCTGGCGGCAGGGTTGCACGATGACCGGCATGAACAGCACCGCATCGCAGAGCAGCAGGGTCGTCGCCGTCACCGGAGCAGGCACAGGGATCGGCCGGGCCACTGCCCGCGTTTTCGCCTCCGAGGGTGCCCACGTGATCGCGATCGGGCGGCGGGCCGAACCGCTCAAGGAGACCGCTGCCGGGCACGACCGGATCACGCCGCTGGCCGCCGACATCACCGCCGAGGGCGAGCCCGATCGGATCATCCAGGCCGTGCTCAAGACACACGGCCGGCTGGACGTGCTGGTCAACAACGCCGGCATAGTGCGCAGCGGCGCCCTCGGCACGCTGACGCCGGAGATGATCGCGGTTCAGCTTGCCACCAATCTCGTGGCCCCTGTCCTGCTGGCCCAGGTCGCGCTGCCACTCCTGGAGAAGTCGGGCGGGGTGATCGTCAATGTCAGTACGTCGGTGGGGCAGCGGGCCTGGCCCGGCAGCTCGGTCTACGCGGCGACCAAGACCGCCCTGGAGTTGCTGACCCGCAGTTGGGCGGTCGAGTTGGCACCCCGCGGGATCCGGGTGGTGGCGGTCGCCCCCGGCGCGATCGACACCCCCATCGGGGGGCACCAGGGCCTGACGCCGGAGCGAATGGCAGCGGTGCGGGAGTGGCAGCTGGCGCACACCCCACTGGGCCGGATCGGCCGCCCCGAGGAGGTGGCCTGGGCGGTCACCCAGCTTGCCGCGCCGGCAGCATCGTTCGTCACCGGAGTGGTACTCCCAGTCGACGGCGGGGCAGTCGTGGCGTGATAGGAGTGGCCCGGGAGGTGGGATGGGTGCGGATCGGTGAACTGGCCAAAACGACCGGGACAACCGCCCGTGCGCTGCGGCACTACGAGCAGGCCAGACTGATCTCCTCGCAGCGGGCCCCCAACGGCTACCGCATCTACGACGAGCGGGCCGTGGTGCGGGTTCGTAACATCCGCTACCTGCTGGCCGCCGGGCTCACCCTGGACGACGTGCACGTGTTCCTGCCATGCCTGGACGGCGATCTGGCTGCCGCACCGCCCTCGGACAAGGGCTTGCGGGTAGCGCTGGAACGGCTGGCGGTCCTCAACCAACGGATTGCCGCCCAGACTGAGGCCCGCGACCGGCTGGAAGCAGCACTCCGGGAGAAGACCGGCGATCGAATCCGCCCGGTGGCCTGACCAGTTGTCTCACTGCCGAGGGCGGAGAACTGCCGGAGCAAGGCGAGACACCCTCGACTGGACTCGTCTCATGCTGGGCTATCGGGCGTAACCGATCCGGACCGGCCGTTCACCACGTGGCGCGGGCACAACGGTAAGGACGGGGGCTGCCTTCCAGGTCCGGCCCGGCTGCCGGTCGGCGAGTACCGGGATCTCCGGTTCCTCGCGGAGCGCGGGGACCAGGACGAGGCGGGGGTGTGGTACTTCGCGGCGGTCTTCCCGCCGCGGGTCCGGCAGGCGCTGCCAGCGGGCACTCCGCAGTTCGGGCAGCCGTGGCGCTCGACCGCGAGCGCGGCCTGATCGGGCGTCAAATTCATGACGGCAGTCCCTCAGAGGTTGTCCCACGTGGCAGGTTTCGCAAGCTTCTTGAGTGGCTCAGTGCGGTGGCCATGGCCAGGCTTCGGCTCTGCCGGTCGTTGCGGTCCACGTACGGGATCTTGAGGCCACGAGTAACCCATGGCAGGCTCATGCCGCATGATCGATGAATTCGCGAAGGACAGCCTGCACGGGAGACTGCGGCGGGACCGCGAGGCGCTGCTCTGGAAACTCGACGGCCTGTCCGAATACGATGCCCGCCGACCTTTGACAGTGACCGGGACCAACCTCCTCGGCCTGGTCAAACACGTGGCCAGCGTCGAGGCCAAGTACTTCGGCGAGGTCTTCGGCCGGCCGTCCCCGGAACTGCTGCCCCGGTGGCAGGACCACGACGGCAGCGATCTGTGGGCGGCTGAGGACGAGGCGCGCGATCAGATCATCGAGTTCTACCGGCGCACGTGGGAACACTCGGACGCGACGATCGACGAGCTTGCCCTCGATGCCCCCGGCCACGTGCCGTGGTGGCCGGAGCCTCATACCAACACGAACCTGTTCGCCATCCTGGTTCACGTCGTCGGCGAGACAAACCGGCATGCGGGGCACGCCGACATCCTGCGCGAAGGCGTCGACGGCCGAACCGGGATGCGCCCCGAACACGAGATGCAGATCGATGAGGACGCCCGCACCGCCTACTGCGCGAAGATCGAGCAGGCCGCCAGATCGGCCTCATCAGCCGAGGCGTAGAGGGCTGTCCCACGTGACTTGATGTTCGGGCGGCATGATGCCTGCCGTGAGTGCCGATCTGCCGAAGCGTCTGGTTCCTGATGAACTCTGGGAGCTGGTCGCCCCGTTGCTGCCGTCGTTCGCGGCTCGACCGCAAGGTGGCGCGACCGCTCCGCGTGACGAGCGGGCCGTGTTCACCGCAGTGGTGTACGTGTTGACCAGCGGCTGTGCCTGGCGGCTGTGCCTGGCGGCATCTGCCGCCGACGTTCGGCGCGTCCTCCGCCACCGCGCATCGGGCAGGCCGCCGAGCGCAGGTCCAGAGCCGTCGACCCGGACTCGTCGGTGTTGTAGAGCTCGGCCTTGGTGCTCGGCCCGACCTGCCCGTCGGCCGTCAGGCCGTGCCCGGCCTGGAAGGACTTCACCGCCGCCAGTGTGCCCGCCCCGAACTCACCGTCCGCGTCGACGCTGTGGCCGAAGTGGCGGAGCAGCCACCGCAGTTCGGTGACGCGGCCGCTCTTGTTGTCCTGGACAGCGTTCGCCGGGCACGAGGAGGACAGGAGGTTGATCGGCGCGGGCGCCGAGCCGCCGGTGGCGTAGAGCTTGACCTTGGCGCCGGGGCCCACCCGTCCGTCCACGGCGATCGCGACGGAGGCCTGGTACTCGCGGACCGCGTACAAGGTGGCGGCGCCGAAGCTGCCGTCCACCGTCAGCCCGGCGCCGTGGCGTTGAGCAGGTTCTTCAGCTCGGTGACGCAGCCGCTCGACTGACCCTGCAGGATCTCGGTGGGACAGGAGGCGGAGGTCAGCTTGATCGCCGCCGGAGCCGCCATCGCCGGGGCGGCGGCGAGCAGGGAGGCCGCCGACAGGAGCACCGCGGCCGCCACCACCGTGGTCCTGGCCCGCCGGCCAGACTCCACAGAAGAATCCTTGGATATGGTCTTGATAGGGGGAAATCTCTCCTTCGACGGATATGCGGATGACGGTCGGTCGAACCACGTCGCACACCGCCGGGTTTCGTCGTTCGCGGAGGATGCCGCAGGCCCGACGGCAGACGTCCGTCCTGGGCCAGGAACCGGCATGTCATGAGGGAACCGGCCCTTCTGATTCTCTTCCGGGGATGTCCCTGACGAGCCGCAGCTGCCAGCCTCCTTGCACACCCGGGTTCGGGAAGCACCTCACCGCCTCCTTGGAGGCGGGTCAGCGCGGGGCCAGGGCGGAGTGGCCGGCAGCGACGCGCCTGAACGGCGCCGAGCAGTACAGCTGATCTCTCTGTGCGCCCTGCTCCTGAACTCGATTGGGGCGATGTCGGGTTTGGTTGACGTGCGACCTCTTGCCTGCCTTCCGCTTTCAGCGGCGGGTCGGTTGGAGGCGCTCGATGCGGTCGAGGTCGCCGGCGAGCAGGTCGCGGTGGCTGATGATGAAGTCTCCGTTGGGCAGGTTCCGTCCGTGGTCGTAGTGCCGGCCCACGACGGCGGTAGGGAGAAAGGCGCGCAGGCGGTGGCGCGTGCCCTGGGGGTAGTCGACGGGTGCGCCCCAGCCGGAGGGGGCTTGGTCGGTGGAGAACAGGACCCAGTGGTCCACGGGCACGGTGCTGTGGAGGTCCGGCGCCCTGCCGGTGTGGCTGTCCAGGGCCGGCACGGTCAGCCGGTCGGGGTCGAGGGGCGTGTACCACAGCAGCAGGGGCTTGGCCCTTTGCGCGTCGGCGTTGTCGAAGCAGCACACGGCGATGGTGTGGTCGGGGAAGTGGTCGGCGTAGAAGCGGAGGAGGTCCGGATCGAGGTCGGGGCGCCGGTGCTGCGGCACCTGCCGCAGTGCGGCTGGGACCTCGGTGGGATCAGTGGCCAGGAGCACCGTGTAGATGTCGTGGTCGAAGACCTGGACGGACTGAGGTTCCGCGCTCATCCACGCGATGCCCTCGGCTGCGACAGAGGCGGATTCGACGGCGTCGACCATGCGGTGCAGGACGTCGCCGATGCGTCCGGCGGAGAGGAAGTGCCGGTGGGTGAGCTGTCGGGTGGGCAGGTGCAGCAGCATGGCGTTCGGGCCGTCTGCCAGGTTGGCGGCGGTGTTCTGGTAGCCCAGGACGTGGATGAGGCCGTGCTCGGGGTGGTGTTGCCGGCCGCAGTACACGATCGTGCCGGAGAACGCGGCCTCACCTGCTGAGATGCACATGGCGGCAAGGTACCGCCCCTGCCCGGTGGGCGCCGAGGGTGTGTGACCTGCCGAGCACCGCTACGCGAACGGACCCGCGACGTGGCGTCTGGATCCCCGGCAGGCTGGTCGTGCAGCTCGTGGAGGTAGGGGCGGGATCGTTGTTGGCGTGATCCTCGGGACCGCACCATTGAGTGGTCGAGGACGCGTTCGGTGCCGGCCAGGTAGTTGTCGACCAGGGCGAGGGGGTACTGAGCCGGGACGGGTGCCACTACGGCCGGGTGATCTGGCTGAGATCCAGAGCCGGCGAGGTGGCCGAGATCCTTCCGGAGTCTCCTCGATCCGAAGGGGCAACTCCACAACCTCGGCCTCAAGGTCCTCAACCCCCTTCCGGGGGACGGTCTCCCGCGCCCGAAGCCCTGCCCGGTAAAGACACCATGGCGCCCCACCTCCATCCGACCGGGCGGTCGGAGGACGACGGCGCCACCACGCAACAACCGGTGTCTGCCCCGATCGGCCCGCAGATTCAGGCCCGTTGCGAGGAGGGCCGAGCCGTCTGATGACCTCGCGCATCTTCGCCTCATCGGCCTGGTGGACGGTCTCGCCCATGTGCGGATCCCGGGCGTGCGGCGTGTGGATCAGCAGCGGCATCCCGCCCCAGGCGAACCAGAGACCGAAGGACCGTGGACCGCATGCTCAGTACCCGGTTTCGGCACGGTGCCGGGGCGCTCACCTCCGGGAAGAAGTCGAGGTACTCCGGATCGCTCGGCCGCTCGACGGACAGATCCTTCGGGCTCAGTCCGTACGCCTCGAGCAGCGGCTGGTGAGCGGCGACCTCGGCGCGCGGCACGCCGCCGTACAGGTGCGCCCGGACGTCCTGCGGCTCCGGCGGGGGACTGTTGTCGACATAGCGTCTGATGTTGAGGTTGTCGTCGTTGGCGGCCGGAGCGTGGCGATCGACGACGCGGGCGAAGCCACTCACGTCGACGGCGGCGTGGAAGGCCGCCGTCACCTTGTCGATGTGCTGCGGAAGCATCACGTTGCGCGCGCTCCGCCCGGTACTCGCGGTCAGCGTTGATAAACAGCACCCGCCCGCGCAGCTCAGGACGCTTCGCTCCCAGCGGCCGCAGGACGAGGACGCACGCGGGAACGGACGTGTTCGTGAACAGCCCGGACGGCAGCCCCGCGCCTTCCGGTCTTGGTGAAGTCCAGGTGGGCGAACGCGTCCGTGAGCTGAGGGTGGGCGGCGGCCATCGCGGCCAGGGCGGGGCAAGGCGGCTCTCCACGATGCGGTTGTCGGTGCCTGCCAGGTGACCCCAGCGTGCGGCCGGCGGGACGTACAGGCTCCTCGTGCGTTCGTGGGCGGGCCGGGAAGTCGGCGAAGTCCGCCGCCTGCTCCGGACTGCTTCCCTGCACGGTGACGGCCGCCTTGGCCGGCTGGCCGAAACCCGGACACGAACCGGTCGCCGTCAAGCTGAACGAGGTGATTCTCAAGGAACTCCATGTACGGCCGGGCCTGCTGGCCGTATTCCTGGCCATATCCATGAATGATTTCAACAGCACACGGAGTCTGAGAATCTGGGAGGACTAGGCCGCGCTGCGCGGATTCATGAAATCTTAACCGCACTTCTCCGGGGCGCGCCGGGAAAAAGCTCATGCTCGACTGGGAGGGGACGCGCTAGGAATGCGAGGAGGCCATGGGGCTCCCGACCTTCGAAGAATTACGGACCCCGCTCGACGCCGTCCGGGGTCCCGGACCCAGTGGATTCGCCTCCCCGGAATCATGAAACCGCACGAGATCCGTAAGAGGCCCGCTCGATAAGTACTTGAGAACCTCTTGAGGGGCGTCTGAGTTTTCATGGTCACGATGCCTGAAGAAAGCCTGGAAACGACCTCGGAGGAGTTCGGTGCATGAGCGCGACCATCGAGGCCGCCCCGCGGTCTCTCGCCGACCGCTTCCTGCACGGCTACGACCTCGCGCACGGCATGGTCTGGAGTTCGCCGAGGACTTCGACGACACCACCGCCCGCCTCGCGCCCGCCCCGCACAAGCCGCTGGTGTGGTTCCTCGGCCACCTGACCTGTGCCACCGACTACTTCTCCACCCTCCATCAGGGAACCCGGTCGCTGGTCACGGAGGAGTTCTCGCGCCGCTACGCCGGCAACGAGGACCAGGACTGGTCCATCGGCCCCTCCCTTGAGGAGATGACCGGCCTCCACCGGGCCGTGCGCGCCCGCATGCGCGCCTTCGTGGCCGGGCTGACCCCCGCCGACCTGGACAGCGAGTCCCCGCTGGAACCCGTCGGCGACGACCGGCTCAAGAACCTCGGAAAGGCGCTGGCCATCATTCATATGCGCGACGCCCGATCACCGCGGGCAGGTCGGCTGTCTGCGCATGGCCCTGGGCAAGCACGTTCCCTTCTGGACCGCTCCGTCCCGGACGCTGTTACGGTGAGGAAGAAATTCACCCAAAGCGTTCGGTGTGCCACGGAGGAGAGAATTCATGTCGTCTCACATCGCCTTCTTCAATTTCCCGGCGATCGGCCATGTGAACCCCACGCTGGGCGTGATCGAAGAACTGGTGAAGCGGGGAAACAGGGTCACCTGCACCGTGACCGAACATTTCGTACCC
Source organism: Streptomyces sp. NPDC002580 (assembly GCF_042889485.1). NCBI lineage: Bacteria > Bacillati > Actinomycetota > Actinomycetes > Kitasatosporales > Streptomycetaceae > Streptomyces > Streptomyces sp. NPDC002580. Next base: position 14,588 of record NZ_JBIAQZ010000021.1, read on the forward strand.
GCGGTACGGGCGGCGGGCGCGGAACCGGTCGTGTACGAATCGGTCTTCGGTGAGTTCTACCGAAGCCCCTACACGGCCGAGGCGAACGCCGGAGAAGGAATGCGGTGTCTGAACGACGCGACCTCCCTGGTGGAACAGGTGGGCCTCTTCTATGAAAAGAACAAGCCGGATCTCATCGCCCACGATTTCATGGCCTGGGGGGCCCGCTTCTACGCCGCGAAGAACGAGATCCCGGTGGTCCGGCTGTTTCCGTCCTACGCCTGGAACGAGCACTTCAACATCCAGGAGAGGTTCCCGCTCGCGGAATTCACCGACCCTCAGGTCATGGACATGATCGGCAAGCTCGCGGCGCTGCTGCCGGAGTTCGGGCTGCCCGCCGACCCGATGGCGTTCTTCCAGGGCATCGAGAAGCGCGGCATCGTCTTCATGCCCCGCACGTTCCACTACGACGGTGACACCTTCGACGAGCGCTTCGTCTTCGCCGGGCCCTGCCTGGGCGACCGCTCCTTCCAGGGCACCTGGCGGCCCGCCTCGCCTGACCGGCCCGCCGTGCTGATCTCCCTGGGCACCGCGGCCACCGGCTGGCCGGAGTTCTTCTCCCTGGCCGTCGAGGCCTTCCGCGACCTGACGGACCGCGAGGTCGTCATCGCCGTCGGCGACCACCTGGACCCGGCCGAACTCGGCGAGCTGCCGCCCCACTTCACGGTGCGCCGGCACGTGCCCCAGCTCGACGTGCTGCGCCACGCCGGCCTGTTCGTCACCCACGGCGGCATGAACAGCACCATGGAAGCCCTCTACCACGGCGTGCCCATGGTGGTGATCCCGCAGATGAACGAGCAGCGGGCCAACGGCCTCAGGGTCGAGGAACTCGGTCTCGGCCGCCACCTCGCCAAGGAGGACACCACCGCGCAGAGCCTGCGCGCGGCCGTCGACCAGATCGCGAACGACGCCGCGACGACCGAGCGCGTGCGCGCCTTCGGCGCGAGCATGCGCGCCGTCGACGGCCCCGCCGTCGCGGCCGACGCCGTCGAGTCCTTCCTGGCCGGACGCCGCTGAGCGCACACCGGGCGGGGGGGGGGGGTGGGGCGCCCCCCGCGCTCCAGGAGTGGTGGTGTGGCCGGACCGCCGCGGCGGGCGGGGGTCTG
>NZ_JBIAQZ010000021.1:15742-58326 GCF_042889485.1 Streptomyces sp. NPDC002580
CCGGGCTCCCCGGCGGGGGCCGCCCCCGGGGCCCCCCCCCCGGCGGGCCCCCGGGGCCCCCCCCCCGGTTCTATTCCGGGGGCCCGCCCCCCGGCCCCCGCCCGGCTGAGACGGGTTCGAGCGGATGCGCCGGAGTGTTCGCGTGCGGGGGCCTTATGTCTCGTATGGGGAGACTGGCGTTTCCGCCATCTTCTTTTACCAGGAAGGTGCCGTGAAGCGACTTTTCGAGATCGCGGGCGTTGGCCTGGCCCTGGGCGTGCTTGCCCCGGTCGCCGTGGACACTGACGCCACGGTCCACCGCGGCGCCGGACTTCCCCGGATCGGCTCGCTGACCGATCCCTTCGGCAAGGGCGGCTTCCGTCCTCTACCGGGTCGACCGCGCCATCGGGGAGCGCACACCCGCTGAGGTCGCGAGCGTCTACTCCGAGATCACCCGCTCCCGCACCCTGTCCGCGGCCATCCGTAGGACCTGCGGCGGCAGCGGCCCCCTGGCTGCCGGACCGGGCACCGCCGACACCCGATCGGGGGCGATATGCGTTCGGCAATGGTGGCCGTCCGGGAGGGTTTTCCAGGCATGGAATTCACCGGGCGAGCGGCCCGCGGGGCCGGTGCCCCGCCCGGTGCGTCATGGGGGCGGCCGGGGCCCAGGCCGAGGTTCGGACCGGGTGCGGCCGACGTCCGCGGCCGGGTCACCCCGGCTCGGCCGCGGACGTCGGCCGCAAACCGCTTGACGCCGCCCCCGAAAATGATAGAGTCTCTCAATGTGAGAGTGACTCTCGAAGTGAGAGGTTCTCTCTGAATGAGGGAACGAGGTGACGGACATGGGACTGCGTGAGGCCAACCGGCAGCGCGTGATGGGTGAGGCGCGCCGTGAGGCGCTGGCCCTCTTCGTGGAACAGGGCTTCGAGGCGACCACCGTCGAACAGATCGCGAGCGCCGCGGGCATCTCGCCGGCCACCTTCTACCGCCACTTCCGCGCCAAGGAGGACGTGCTCTTCAACGAGGGCTACGACCCCTTCCTGGAGCGCGCGTTCGCCGCCCGGCCGGCCGGCGAACCGCTCGCGGAGGCCGTCCCCGTCGTCTACCAGGAGTTCGCCGCCCGTCTGCTGGAGGCCGACCACCAGGCCCTGCTCATCCGGCACCGCCTGATGAGCAGCGTCCCCGCCCTGCGGGACCGGCTCATGAGGGAGGAGCGCACCAATCTCGACCAGTTGGTCAGGCTCCTGGCCGACCGGGCCGGCCGTCGTCCCGACGACTTCGAGGTGCGCCTCGCCGCGGCGGCCGTCAACGCCGCCTTCGCACAGGCTGCCCAGTACTGGCTGGACCGGGACTGTGTCCCCCCGCTGCCCGATCTCATGGAACTCGCCATGGACCGCATCAAGGGCACCCTCGCCCTCTGACGGAACCGATCCCCGCCGGGTCCGTCCGGCCCGCCGGGCCGAGAGGGACCGCTCCAGCCGCACTCGAGCGGCGCGAGAGTGCCGTACGGAATGGCCGAAGCGTGCGCTTCGACGGCATGAGCACCTCGCACGTCACCCGCGCACCCGTTTTCTACCCGAACGCCAATGTATCCACCGGTAAGAACTGAAAAATTCCTTATGGCTATATTCTGGAGGCATCCCCATGCACGCAGCCGTAGTTCACACCGTCGGCCAGGCCCCTCGTTACGCCGAGTTCGAGGAGCCGACCGCCGGACCCGGTGAGGTACTGATCGACGTCAAGGCCGCCGCCCTGACCAACCTGACCCGCCTGGTCACCCGCGACCCCGACTACTCCGAGGGACGCACCCCGCCGTTCGTCGCCGGCGTCGAGGGCGTCGGCACGCTCCCTGACGGCCGCCGGGTCGGATTCGGCGCCCGCCGTGCCCCGTTCGGCTCGCTCGCCGAGAAGAGCGTTTCCCCCGGCATCCTGCTCTTCGAGGTCCCCGACGCCGTCGATGACACCACTGCGGCCGCGCTCATCAACCCGGCCCTGTCGTCCTGGCTGCCGCTGGCCTCCCACATCCAGCTCCAGCAGGGCGAGTCCGTCCTCGTCCTCGGCGCCACCGGCGTCGCCGGCCAGCTCGCCGTCCAGATCGCCAAGATCCTGGGCGCCGGCCGCGTCGTCGCCGCCGGCCGCAACGAAGAGGTCCTCAAGCAGCTCCTGAACCGGGGAGCGGACGCGATCGTCCCCCTCGGCGGCAGCGACGAGGAGACCGCCGCCGCGTACGCGGACGCCATCGGCGAGGGATTCGACGTCGTCCTCGACTACGTGTGGGGCCACCCGGCAGAGCAGTTCCTCGAGGCCCTGCCCCGCGAGCTCGTCGTCAAGTCCGGCGTCCGCTACCTCCAGATCGGCAACAGCGCCGGCCGGCTCGCCGCCGTCGACGGCAACGCGCTGCGCCGCAGCGGCGTGACCATCATCGGCTCCGGCTCCCTGCCCGACCTCGACGAGGTCAAGGCGATCTGGGGCCGCGTCATGACGGAGACGGCCGCCGGCAACCTGAAGATCGACGTGGTGACCGCCCCGCTCTCGGAGATCGAGGCCCGCTGGGAGGCGGACGTCCCCGGCAAGCGGACCGTCATCACCATCTGACCCCCCGAAAATCCCCCGCGGAGGGGCGAGAAGGAGCGGGCGGCAGCAAGCCGCCCGCCCCGGTCTCGCCCCACCGCACAAGGGACCGCACCACCCCGCACCGCGCCCCGTGCGACACACCCCGCACCGGAGGGAGGGAGACACCATGAACCACCCCGTGATCGAGGTCGTGGGCCTCGCCAAGACCTACGGAACCGCCACCGTCCTGGACGACGTGAGCCTGGCGGTGCCCCGCGGCACCGTCCTCGGCCTGCTCGGACACAACGGCGCGGGCAAGACCACCCTGGTCGACATCCTGACCACCACCCTGCCCCCGACCGCGGGCACCGCCCGGGTCGCCGGACACGACGTGACCCGACGCCCCGACGAGGTACGCCGCAGGATCGGCGTCACCGGCCAGTTCGCCTCCGTCGACGACGGACTGTCCGCCATCGACAACCTGGTGCTCCTGGCCCGCCTGCTCGGCGCGGGCCGCCGCCCGGCTGCGGCCCGCGCGGACGAACTCATCGCCCTGTTCGACCTGACGGGCGCCGCCCGCAAACCCGTCCGCACCTACTCGGGCGGCATGCGCAGACGCCTCGACCTCGCCGCCGGACTCATCGGCAACCCCGAGGTCATCTTCCTCGACGAGCCGACCACCGGCCTCGACCCGGCCGCCCGGCTCGCCCTGTGGGACGTCGTCGAACAACAGGTCCGCACCGGCGCCACCGTCCTGCTGACCACCCAGTACCTGGAGGAGGCCGACCGGCTCGCCGACTCCATCACCCTGCTCGCCTCCGGCCGCGTTGTGGCCTGCGGCACCCCCGCCGAGCTCAAGGCACGCGCCGGACAGCACTCCGTCACCGTCACCTTCGACCACGCGGGCCTCGTCCCGCAGGCCACCCGGGCCCTGCTGCGCGCCGGACTCGCACCCGCCCACGACGAGGGCGGCACCGCCGTCATCACCCCGCTGACAGCGGCCCGCGACGTCGCCACCGTCGTCCGCGCCCTGGACGAGCACGGCATCGACTTCACCGGACTGTCCATGGCCGAACCCACCCTCGACGACGTGTACCTCACCTACGCCCACCGCCCCGCGGCGGTCGCAGCCTGATCACGGAAGGAGACGGGCCATGACCAGCACCGCCCCCGAAGCGACCGCCACCGCGTTACGCACCGACACCTGGCGCGGCACCGGCGTCGCCACCCAGATCCTCGTCCTCAGCGAGAAGTCCCTCAGGCGACTCGTCACCGACCCCAAACTCCTGCTGTTCAGCGTGCTCCAGCCGCTGATCCTCCTGCTGCTGTTCGGGCAGGTCTTCAACAGCGTCTCCCAGACACCGGACTTCCCCGAGGGCGTCAGCTACATCGACTTCCTCGTCCCCGCGATCATGGTCAACACGGCCATGCAGTCGGCCCTGCTGTCCGGCACCGGCCTCAACGAAGAGATCAAGAACGGCATGGTGGCCCGCTTCCGCACCCTGCCGATCTGGCTGGGCTCCGTCCTGGTCGCCCGCAGCGTCCTCGACCTGGCCCGCGGCGCCATCCGGCTCGCCGTCATGGTGCTCCTGGCCGTCACCCTGTTCGGTTTCTCACCGGCCGGCGGCGTCCTGGGCGTCCTCGGCGCCTTCGGACTCGCCCTGGCCATCGGCTGGGGACTGGGCTGGGTCTTCCTGGCCCTCGCCGTCTGGCTGCGCAACGGCGAGTCCATGCAGGCGGTCGGCTTCCTGGCCATGCTCCCGCTGATGTTCGCCTCCAACGCCTTCGTCCCCGTCGACGGCCTGCCCGGCTGGCTCGGTGCGATCGCCACGGTCAACCCGATGACGTACGGCGTCGAGGCCGCCCGCGGTCTCGCCCTCGACCACCCCGTCGGCTGGGGCGCCCTCATCGCGGTCGCCCTCTCCGCGGCGATCGGCGCCATCGCCATCCCCGTCGCGGTCCGCGGCTTCCGCCGCCCGGCCTGAGCGACCACCCGAAAAGGGCCCGCCCCCCCCGCGGGCCCGCCCGAAAAGAGTTCGGCCCCTCTCCTAGGAGAGGGGCCGAACGTCGTCCGGCACCGGCGAAAACCGGACCCGATCACGCCACCCGCAGCGACCGCACCGGCAACGCCAGCGCGTCGTCGTTCAAGTAGTTGCTCAAAGAACGCAGTTGGGACCGCTGGTACGAGGTCATCGGCAGCAGACCCCCACCACCCGCAGCAGCGGCAGATTACGGCGGCCCATCATCGTCGCGATCGAGTGCATCTTCCGCATCCGGGGCCAGCGCAGCGCCTCGTACCGGCGCAACGCCTCCCGCGGAGCCGCCCCCGGCTGCGACAGCCCCCGGTTTGGCACCCACGCATCCTCCAGAGCCTGGTACAGCCCCATGCCCAGCCGCGGCGGCACCGCGTGCGCCGCGTCGCCCAGCAGGGTCACCGGCCCGGCCGACCAGTTCTCCCGCACACCGTTTGGTGATGCTGTGCCAGGTCGCGTCGCCCGGATGGGCGGCCGGCTGCCACCGGACTGATGCTGCGCTGGTGAGGGCCCCTCAGTTCGCCCCCGGCCGTCCGCTCCCGACCCAGGACGGGGGGACCGGACACGCTGTCGCCGACGACTCTGCTGCACCCTCCGACTGCCCCGGGTCCTGATGGCACGGCTTCTTCACCTGTGATTGACTGTGGCTGTTCCAGCAGGTCAGAGCGCTGGACGTCCATCAACTCGCACCACCAGAGCAGGACTTTGAGGAGTCCGGTCCGGTGTCCCGCCCGGCGTGAAGACCGGCTGCGACACCAGCCACAGGCAGGTGCTCACCACGGGAAGCCGAACCGGCAAGCACTGGGTCTGGGGCAGGAATTGGGAAGTTCAGCAGCGACCATGCCGGTGTCCGCCGCTTCGAGCGGACCCGGTCGGCCGCTCCCCGGGCGAACGAGGCCGCTTCTGATCGTGGCAGCGTTCCTGACCGTCTGGTTGATCCCGGCGGGATCGGGTGCCGCCGGTGCGCGGACCCCGGCTGGTGACGCGCTCGACGGAGGACTGGCCTCCCAGGCCGATTTGAGCTCCGACGGCCTGCGGATCGGCGAGGAGTACTGGCTGAGCCTGCCCCAGGTGACCAACGTCAGCGGTGAACCGGTGACGGTGTTCAAGGCCCGGTTCGTCGGGGGCCTGCCTCATGGGCTGGAGCTGATCGACCGCAAGGTGGTGAGCACCGAGGACACCGGGGGATACGGGATGGGCCTGCTCGAGGTGAAGTCACCCGGTGACGACGTCACCGGCCTGCCGGAACGGACGGACACCTTCACCGTGACACCCCACGAGCCGGCCCACTGGTATCACAAGGTCCGGTTCAGGGTGACCGGGCCGGTGACGGACGACACGTCGCAATGCCGGTTCTGGTACCGGCAGGGTCCGGTGAAATACCGGTAGGACCTGCGATGCGTCAACCAGCTCCGCCTCGCCAAGAAGTAGAACAACCAAACCCGCCTCCCCGCAGGACACATGGTTACGGCACCGTCGGAGCTACGCCCGCATCCGGCTGGATCCGGGGTGGGCCCCTGTCACCTCAAGAACGACTGGACTCTGAGCCTCATCGCGGGAACCGCGGCCGCGGGCGGCATCACCGAAGAGTTGCTCACGGCACGACTGACCGGCGAGAAGACCCCCGCCACCGTCGGCGAAGGCGACAAGTTCCGCTTCGTCGCCGAGGTGGGCGAGTACAACGCGGCCTCGTGCCTCTTCTTCCTCGAACCGGTCTCGACGGAAATCCGATAGCCGAGACGGGCAGCCAAGCATCATGGACCAGCGTGAGGAACTTCCGCAGCTCTGAAGCCCTGACGTCCACTTCGTGGGAGGGTCCTGCACTCGGCGGCGCGACGCGGTACGCATGCTGTCGATCTGGGAACAGCCGATCCGGCCGACACGGTTACAACAATGAGGAACCGACGATCTGGTCGATCGACCAGAGGGTGTCGGTAGGGGAGTCGGCGCCGCCGCGCCGGACAGCGGAGAGGGGAGAACGGAGACCCAATTGCTCCCCCCCAGGATCCGGACCTCGGGAACGCGGTACGCCCGCCGCGCACGTGGACCAGAACGCATTTTCTGCAGGAGGACTGTTTTCATGACCGACCGGCCTTTGACGCTCATGGCTGTGCACGCCCACCCCGACGACGAGGCCACCGGAACCGGAGGGGTCCTCGCGCGGTACGCGGCGGAAGGCGTCCGCACGGTGCTCGTGACGTGTACCGACGGCAGTTGCGGCGACGGACCCGGGGGTGCCAAGCCGGGTGACCCCGGGCACGATCCGGCGGCCGTCGTCTCGATGCGCCGTCAAGAACTCGAGGCGAGCTGCGACGTCCTGAAGGTCAGCGACCTGGTGACGCTGGACTACGGCGACTCCGGGATGGCGGGCTGGCCGAGCAACGACGCCCCGGGATCCTTCTGGCAGACCCCTGTGCAGGAGGGCGCGACCCGGCTCGCGGAACTCATGCGCCACTACCGGCCCGATGTGGTCGTCACCTATGACGAGAACGGCTTCTACGGCCATCCCGACCACATCCAGGCCCACCGCATCACGATGGCGGCGCTGGAGATGACCGGCCTGACACCCAAGGTGTACTGGACGACGATGCCCCGCTCGATGATGCAGCGGTTCGGGGAGATCATGCGCGAGTTCAACGAGGACATGCCGGAGCCTGATCCCGCCGAGACCGCCGCCCTTGCCAAGATCGGCCTCCCCGACGACGAGATCACCACGTGGGTGGACGCCACCGCGTTCAGCGGTCAGAAGTTCGACGCGCTGGCCGCACACGCCAGTCAGGGCGAGAACATCTTCTTCCTCAAAATGGGCAAGGAGAGGTTCGGCGAGCTGATGGGCACGGAGACCTTCGTACGCGTCCAGGACGCCACCGGCGCGCCCGTACCCGAGAACGACCTCTTCGCCGGACTGCGCTGACCCGCCTGCCCGATACTCCGTGAAGACCCCGTCCCGCCTCCTACGGGGACGGGGTCTTCCGCTGTCCGGAGCGGAGCGACCGGTGGGGGTGCGGCGCGAGTCCCGGCCTGTGCCGGTTTGCCGGACACCGAGCGGCGACCTGCTTTCAGGAAATCGTCGAGCTTGGACTGCACCAGAGTGCCCGGGCCGGTGCCATGACAGTGCCGGTCTTCTCGAAGCCCGGCGCTGCCGCCCGGGCGGCAGCGGCCCCGGCCCGCTCATCCGCTCGCTCCTCCGGCGGCCTGGCTCTCGCCCCTCTCTCCGACTCCCGCCCAGCGTCGTGACCCGCGTGGTGCGTTCACTTCGTCCCCGTGCGGGCGCAATCCTTTGGCCATCCGTGGAGTCGTAGAGCACCGAAGACCGTAGCGGCGATTGCAGCTCCACAGACAGGGAGCGGCACCTTGCGCGCACGTACTATGGCCGTCGCCATGGCCACCGTCCTCGCCGTCGCTGGATTCGGAGCCCCTGCCGCCGTCGCGACCCCGGACACGCTCACCTATGACTTCAACGGGGACGGCTACGACGACCTGGTCACCGGCAACCCGACGGCCGGGAACGGCGGTTCGTTCACCGTGCGGTACGGCAGGGCGGCCGGGCTCCCGGTCACCGGCACCACCTACACCCAGGCCAGCGCGGGCGTCCCGGGCACCGACGAGCCGTACGACGACTTCGGCGCGGCCGTCGCGGTGGGCGACGCGTCCGGCGACGCACGCGCGGACGTCGCGGTCGGCGCCTCGAACGAGACGGTGGACGGCGTCCGCGACGTCGGCAACATCGTTCCTCTGAAGGGCGCCTGGGACGGCCTCAGCACGAGCGGCGCCCAGTCCTTCCACCAGGCCACCCCGGGCGTGCCGGGCGCCGCCGAGGCGGGCGACCACTTCGGCTCCTCGCTGCGGCTGCGCGACATCAACGGCAACAGCAAGGCCGACCTCGCGATCGGGGCGTACGGCGAGGACGTCCTGCCCGGCGGATACGACGACGGGGCGGCCTGGGTCCTGCGCGGCGCGACCACCGGCCTGACGAGCACGTCGGCGATGGCCTTCAGCGCCAAGGACTTCGGCTACCCCGTCATCGACGGCCGCAGGTTCGCGGACACCTTCGGCCGCTGAGGCTGCCCGCGATCCGGATGCCGGGTCGGGTGGGCGAAGCAGCGCTTGACTGGTGCCCTCCGACGGCGAGGGCCCGGCCGGCCGCCTCCTGGCCTGCTCCGTCCAGGCCGTGGAAGCCGAGTTCGGCCGGCGCCTCGAGGCCGGCGGGAGCTCGTCTTCAGTGTGCCCACGGCAGACGAACCGCTTCGATTTCGGAGTCGTTCAGCAACGCGTCGATGAGAGCTGGGGATCCGGCGACCTTGGTGGCCCACAGGTCGTAATCGGTGCACAGGACCCAGGAGCGGTCGTCGGCCCATAGGTTGGACGGGCTGAAGTCGGCTTCGGACCGGTCGTAGAGGATCTCGGCGTCGCCGAGTCGACCGGCGCGCACGTGGAGGTTGTCGAAGTCGACGGCTCCGAGCGTCAGCGGGTTGTAGTAGGCCAGGCAGCGGGTGCCGGGGCCCGCGGGACTGTGCTGGGTGAGGACGGCGATCAGCCGGTTCCAGGTCTCACGGTCCAGGCTCCCTTCGGTCGGCGGGAGCGCGTCCAGCGGCTGGCTGCCTTCCTTCTTGGCTGAGGGGAAGCAGCGATAGGAGGGCATCAGCCCGTCGGGCACGACGGGGTCACCGGTTCGCCGGGCAAGCTCGGTCCAGCGCAGTCGGCGCCAGCCGGGGCCGGGGTGCCGGGCGCGGCCCAGACCTCCTCCCGTAGTGATGCTCACGGCGTCGAGATCGATGTCCCCGACGATGTGAGGCGGGCCGCTTCCGTCTGCCAGACGTGCCTGGTGGTACTCGTGGTGCGACACACCGGCCGGCCCCTGCTCGTGCTCGTACATGGCGTTGAGCACCCACACGGCGTCAGGCATCGCCGGAGGCATGAACCCGGTCAGGCCGTCGCCGCACAGCTCCAGCAGCCAGTCGGCGGCCTCGGCCGCCACGAGCGGCCACAGGCCAGATATCGGGTTCGGTTCCTCAGGCATCGGTTTCGCTGGGTGGCTGATGCCCAGCTTGTGGGCGGTTCGGCGTCCAAGGCAGCGGAGGGCTGCCCGGACTGGGTAGCGCCGATCTTGCCAGGTGTCCGGCCCGGAGCGGTCAGGCCGGGGGAGTGCGATGGGCCGCGGCGAGGTGGTGGCGGTACCGGTCGACGGTCTCGGCGAGGCCCTCGTCCAAGGTTCAGACAGGGGTCTGGCCGAGGGCGCCGGGGGCCTTGTCGTTGGCGATCTGCTGGTGGGGGATCTCGCCGGGTTCCGACGGGAGGATCACCGGCGGGATGAGTCAAAGCGCGAATACCGGGACGCCGGGGGTACGGGGCACCCCCCACATCCCCTGTGCCCGCGAGGGCGCCGCGGTCGGCGGCGCGAGGGCCGGCCCGATCAGCGGCATGACGGCCGTCAGCATCTCCGCCTCGCTCATGGTCCCGTCCACGACCAGATCGGCCGCTGCCCGGGAGGGCGCGACATGGGCTGCGTGGCGGTCCCTGCCGGTCTGTAGATAGTTGCGCAGGGACAGCCGGGGGCTCTGCTGCTGCACCTCGATCTTCCGGAGGATCTTGCGGGCCAGGCGTATGTCGTCGGGAGTGTCGACGTACACCCGCCACGCCGCCCGCCGGACCACGGACGGCAGGGACAGCGCGAACAGGCCCTCGACCACCACCAGCAGCACGCCGGGGCGCAGCAATGCCGCGTCGATGGCGTGTGTCACCGCTGTCTCGTCGATCGACCCCGGATGGTTCCAGTCGAGGACGGCGTGCCCGTCGGCACTGACCGTCCACACACCCCTCAGGGGATCGTGCGCGGGCACGTAATAGTCGTCCAGATGGACCAGTGCAACGCTCTCGGGACACTGCAGCGACAGCGCTTCGGCAAGGGTGGACTTGCCGGATGCGGTGCCGCCTGCGACCGCCAATACACCCGTCATACGGGCGCTCCTCATGTGCTCAAAGGGGATAGACGAAGCGGCCGGACAAGCCGGGTGCAGGGACTGTACGGCGGCGTGATCGCCCATGGCAAGCAGGGAAGCGCGGCCCGGTTCAGCGGACGCCGGGTCCGCGATCTTCGGTCGACCCTCGCACCGGTCTCGGCGATGCCGTGGACCTTCAGGGTGGCGTAGTGGCCCCTGGGGACGGGCGTGACGTCAACACGCGGGAACGAGCAGTCGATGCACCTGCCCGACGCCTGCTTCGTCGCCGCAGAAGACGCGGATGAGTTCTTCCAGGGTTGGTTACAGCCCTTGCCGCAACGCGGGCAAGTGCCCCGAAGTCATAGATCTGTCCCAGCGGGCAGCGGCCGCTCGCAGGGACGGGAAGGGTGACTTTCGGGGCAGGCGCCGGGGTGGGCGCGGTGGAGTCGGTGGAGCGGACGTTGCGCGAGTCCGGCAAGTCTGGGCCGGCCCTGCTCACTGCGACGGATCTTCTGCACCGTCCGGTCGGAAGCGCGCAGGTTCGCCGAATCCTGGATGGGACCGCGGGCGAACGCGCACGCTGGTGAGCGATCTGCCGCCGATGAGGAGCGGGTTCCGACTTGACCTTCGAGTCGGGTTGAAGGTTTACCGTCGGTGGCGTGACGACCTACCGCATCTCGCAGCTCGCCGAGCGCTCCGGCGTTCCGGCCACGACGCTGCGCTTCTACGAGGACGCCGGGCTGCTACCTGCCGACCGGACCCCGTCCGGGTACCGGATGTACGGCGAGGACGCGGTGGAGCGCTTGGCCTTCATCTCCTCGGCCAAGCTGCTGGGCTTGGCCTTGGAGGAGATCCGTGACCTCCTTGCCGTCCGCGAGGAGGGGGTGTGCGCGTCGGTGCGGGCTCGGATGCTGCCGCTGGTCGCGGACCGGATCACCGAGACCGACAGCCGGATCGCCGAGCTGCGCGCCTTCGTCGCCCACCTCGCCGGCGTCCACGCCGACCTGTCGGGGCCGGCGCCGGCAGGAGCCTGTGGGCCGGACTGCGGATGCACCATGACCGACCCGGCGCCGGCCGGGCCCGTGCCGATCTTCCTGGCGCCCACCCGGCCGGGCCCGGCCACCGAGGCATGGCGGGACACTCCCGTGGCCTGCACGCTGGAGGGCGCCGAGCTGGGCGAGCGCACCGAGCAGTGGCAGCAGCTGGTCGGCAAGGCCGAGAGCCGGGAGGAGATCCCCGACGGTGTACGCCTGTCCTTCCCTGCCGACGCCGGGCTGGCCGGCGAGGTCGCGGCGCTCGCCGCGGCCGAGCAGGGCTGCTGCGCGTTCTTCGATTTCACTTTGCACCTGACCCCGACCGCGCTCCAGCTGGAGGTACGGGCTCCCGAGTCCGCCGCCGGGATGCTGGCCGGCCTCTTCGGAGTGCCCGCGTGACCACTCCTGCTTCCCGCCCCTCGCGGGCCTGGGGCACGCTCGGCGCCGGCGCGGCCGCGGTCGCCGCCTGCGCGGTGTGCTGCGCGGGACCGATCCTGGCCGTCCTCGGCTCCATCGGCGTCACCTCCGCGATCGGCGCATTGTGGATGCCCGCCCTGGCGGTGCTGACCGTTGCCGCCGGACTCGGCGTCTTCGTTGTGCGGCGCCGGCGCCGCAGGGTGTCCTGCCACACGGCCCCGGCCTGGGCCGACCTCGGCATGCCGGCCTTCGGTCCGCCCCCGGGAGCGACGGACAGCAACGGCGCTTGCTGAGCGGCCGCAGGCCAGGCCGGTCAAAGGGGTCGGTTTTCTCGGCGACCTTGCGGCGCCAACCCGCGGTCAACCCGCGGTCAGCCTCCATCGTCTCGAGCGCCTGCCGAGCCTGTTCCCACCCGGCAACCGGCCGGCCGACGAGAGCCGTCCGTGGCGTCGCCCAGCACCCGGCGCACGGTGAAGAGCGGGATCTGGCTCTGCACGTGCCGACACCGCGGGCACACCCCGCCCTCGGGATACTTTCCTCGTCCAAGGCCGGCACACGTCACACACCCGATACCGGTGCACCACCAGCCACCAGCCACCAGCCACCAGCCACTCCAGACACACCGAGCGGAGACGGCGACGGGAACGAGTCGAGGCTCCCGCTCGCCGCTCCCCGTCGGTGCCGTCTGAAGAGCGTCGGTGTCGCGGGGCGCCGGCTTGTTGCGTTCGTCGCTGCGACGCACGCGCCCCTCATGTGCGCTGGAGCGTTCGGAGTGGGCCGGGATGCGTTCCCGTGCGTCGTTCCGACCATCGCGCCCCCGGCCGTGACCTGGTGGCGCGGCGGCGGGCGACATGACGATGAGGGCCTGGCAGCTCACGGGGGAGGGTCCATGGACACGGTGGAACCGCTTGTGTTCGACGGCCGGGTGGCGGTGGTGACCGGTGCCGGGCGCGGGCTGGGGAGGGAGTACGCGACGCTTCCGGCGCGGAGGGGCCGGACTCCGGCATATGGGCCCCGGCCGCGGCGTTCACCGCTGCCGAAGCCCATATGCCCTCTGCCGCCCAGCAGTTCGCAGCCATGGCCGACAGACCGCCATATGGGCCCCGGCCGCGGCGTTCACCGCTGCCGAAGCCCATATGCCCTCTGCCGCCCAGCAGTTCGCAGCCATGGCCGACAGACCGCAGCCCGCCATGTCCGTGGCCCCGGGCAAGGAGCTGTCGCCGGCGCGGTGCGTGTTGTACGCGGGCGTCGCCGGGCCCTGCGCTAGAAGGTCAGGTTCCAGGCGTCGATCTTGCCTGTGTCGGAGGCGGCATTGTCGTTGACGCGCAGCTTCCAGGTGCCGTTCGCGACCTCCGAGGAGGCGTTGACGGTGTAGGTCTGGGCGATGTTGTCGGCGCTGCTGCCGGAGTGGTTGTGCAGCGTGTAGACGGTGCCGTCCGGCGCCACCAGGTCGACCTTCAGGTCACCGATGTAGGTGTGCTTGATGTCTACACCCACCTTGAGGGTGGCCGGGGCGTTGCCGGTCACGCCGGTTATGGCGATGGGGCTCTCCACGGTCGCGTTGTCGTTGATGGCGAAGTCCGCGAGGTTCTCGAAGTACTTACCGGGCGGCAGGGTGGTCCCGACGGCCTTGAGGGCGTCGACCTGTCCTTCGCCGAAGAACGAATTGTTGGCCGTCGTGCCCGTGCAGCGGCTGTCCGAGGGGCAGGCGATGTCGTTGGCCTGGGCGGCCAGCTTGGCGCGGATCTGTGCCGGGGTGATGCCCGGGTCGGCGCTGGCGATGAGTGCCGCCACGCCGACCACGTGCGGGGTGGCCATCGAGGTGCCGCTCTTGCTGCCGTAGCCGCCGCCGGGGACGGTTGAGTACACATTGCTGCCCGGCGCCGCGACGTCGATGACGCCCTGCCCGTAGTTGGAGAACGAGGCCTTGGTGACACCCGTGCCGTTGGCCGCGACCGTGACCACGCCCGGCAGCTCGGTCGGGATGTCGAGGCAGGCGTTGGTGATCGTGCGGGTGACGGGCGTCGAGTCGTTCGGGCTCGCGGAGTCGGTCGTCTTGTGGGCGAGGTCGTAGTTCTCGTTGCCCGCGGCGGCGACCTGGAGGGAGCCCTTGCCCTCGGCGTACTCCTGGGCGCGCTTGACGCCCTCGATGATGGCGGCCTGGTCGATGTTGTCCGGGCAGTTGAACTGCCACGGGTCCGTGTAATAGCTGTTATTGGTGACCTTGAAGCCGTGGTCACCGGCCCAGACGAAGCCGCAGATGGTGTTCTCGGCGAAGAAGAAGGAGTTGCCCGGCTCGGCGACCCGGACCGCGGAGATCTTCACCCCGGGGGCCACGCCGACGACGCCCTTGCCGTTCTTGGCCGCGGCGATGGTGCCCGCTACGTGGGTGCCGTGCGTGTCGACGTCCCGCCAGGCGCCGGCACGGGTGTCGGGCTTGCCGTAGGCGCAGGAGACAGAGTCGGCCGCGTTGAAGTTGGGCGCCAGGTCCTGGTGCTGGTCGTCCACACCGGTGTCCAGGATGCCGACGGTGACGGAGGCGGAGCCCGGGTTCACGGTCCAGGCCTGGTCGGCCTTGATCTGGCTCATGTCGGCCCGGACCGGTTCTCCGGCCGGGGTCGAGGCCTGGGCCGGATTGGCCGGGAGCGCCGGATTGTAGGCGTCGGCCGGGACGTCCGAGGTGCGCGTGGCACCGACCTGCTGCACGCCGGCGACGCCGCGCATGGTGGCGGCGAATCCGCTGGACGCCGAGTGGGCGACGATCACACCGATGGCGTCGAAGTTCGAGAAGACGGTGCCGCCGTTGGCCGCGATCGCGGAGCGGACCGCCGAACTGTCACCGGGGGCGGTGATCACGAGGTAGGCGCGCGTGCCGGCCACCCAGGCCGCACTGCGGGAAGCCGGCACGGCGGCCGGAGCGTGGGCCTTGGCGGCCGGCGCGGGGGAGGGGCCGATGGGGAGCGTGCCCGCGAGGGCGCCCGGGGCGCCGAACGCGAGGGTGATGCCGAGCGTGGCCGCCAGGACCAGCGTGCGTCTGGTCCGGTTGGATATGGGGGGTATCAATGCGTCCTCCGGAGACGGCCCGGCCGTGCTGAGGCATCGGCGGGCCGTACGAAACGAGTGGTGGATGCAAGATGTCAGGCGCGTGCTCCCGTACGGAAGTACCTTTCCGTCCAGGGGAGTTATAGGGGAATGGCTGAAAAAAGACGTACTCCGGGCACCGGGGGCGGATCCACCGGGAGCTCGGCGACGTCGGCCGCGCCCTGGCGTACGCCGCCGGCCTGGTGCCGGCCGTGGACGGGGTGGACCGGCTGCCGGCGTGGTGGCTGACCGAGGTGCGCCAGCAGTTCGGTGACGAGCCAGCCGCCGGCAGGCCGTGCTGCTGCCCAGCCGCCGGCACACCCTCGCCGGGCGGACGGCGTCCGGCCTGTGCGACGGAGACCAGCGTCCGGAACCCGTCCCGCTTGGGCTCCGCAGCCCAGCCCAGCCCGGCCGTGGACCGGGCTCGGGCACGGTCGCGCTCAGTATCGGTTCCGGCAGCATTCACGTCGCAGTGGATGCCTTCCACCAGATGTTCCGGGGCGGTCCTCCTGCCTTTACGCGGGAACCGAGGCGAGGGAGTGTCCGTCGTCCAACGCCGCGAGGTGGCTTTCGGCGGCGGCGGCCTGGCGGCCTCGACGCGCTCCTGCTCACGGTCACCGCCGTCCGACCGCCCCCGCACGGCGGGCATCGAAAGGGTTGTGGGGAAGGTCAGTGACATCCCTCACGTGCCCGGTCCCCGTCAACGTGCCGCGATAGTACGTGACGGGTGGGCGACATAGGCGGATCTGGCATGTGGAAGCAGGCATACGCGGCATCTCGGCCGGGGCCGCCGGCCCGGGTCGCCGGCCTCGAGCCGCCGGACCGCCCCTGCCACCCTTCTGACGGAGTGTTAGGTACCGTCGGCGTCCGGCGCGGCGGACCGGCACAATCCCGGGCCGGATTCAAGGGCGCCCTCGCCTACTAGGTGCGGTAGTGGAAGCCCCCGTTGTCGTGGCCTCCCGCGGCTTTTAACAATGACGGCTCCGCAAGGCGCCCCCGCAGGTCAAGCGCAGTGTCTGTGCGAAACCGAGCCTGCCGGAGGCGCAAGGAGAGTCGACCGAACGAGGTCCGCATGAGGAACCACCGGAAGCACGGCAGGAAGACGCGCCGCCGACCCATAGCCGTCGCCGTCCTGGCGATGGGCGCGGTGGCGGTGCCGTCGGCCGCCATGGCGTGCATGGGCGACGAAGGAGCCGAGGCCACCACCGCCACGTCCAGCAGTCCCTGGACGGATGGAAGGAAGGCGCCCTGGGACGGACACCGGACGGACGGGAGGAAGGCCTCCTGGGACGGGCACCGGGGGCGGGACGTCCGGACCGCTAAGCCCACGACGACGGCTTCGCCCTCGGCCGCGCCGACGACCTCTCCCAGGACAGTGGCGCCCGCCCCAAAGAAGTCCAAGGCGCCCCTCTCGAAGGCGACCACCCCGCCCGCCCCGACGAGGACCGCCGCCGCGCCGAAGCCGACCGCCGTGCCCCCCTCGACGACCGCCGCACCGAAACCGCCCACCACCACCGCCCCCGCCGCAGGCACGGCGACCCCCGCCGTCGCCCGCGTGGTCGCCCTGGTCAACAGCGAGCGCGCCAAGGCCGGCTGCTCCCCGCTCGCCCTGAACGCGAAGCTCTCGCAGGCCGCCCAGGCCCACAGCGCGGACATGGCGAGCCACAACACCATGTCGCACACCGGTTCCGACGGGTCCGACCCGGGACAGCGGATCACACGCGCGGGCTACCTCTGGAGCACCTACGGCGAGAACGTCGCGTACGGGTACTCCACCCCCGAGCAGGTCATGGCGGGCTGGATGGCCAGCGCCGGCCACAAGCGCAACATCCTGGACTGCGGCTTCAAGGAGATCGGTGTGGGGGTGGCACAGCCCGGCAACTACTGGACGCAGGACTTCGGCACGGCCCGCTGACGCTCACAGGGCCCACGCCCGTCACGGCCCGCCGGCCATCACACAGGCCGCGGCCGACGTAGGTGCCGTTCCGTCCAGGGCGCAGGTACTGCGCGAGTCCAGGTCGCCGAAGAAGAATTCAACGTGAGGGTCCTGATGGTGGGCACCGAGAAGACCCGGCTGGTCGTGGTACGCGGCAACAGCGCCTCAAGGAAGCCGTCCGTCGCGGCCGGCCTGCGTGAGCGGTTCGGCCGCGGCCCGGCCCTGGTCGGCCGGGACAACCTCCGCCGCCCCGGCACCACGCCGGGTAAGCCGGTTCTGTAGCCGCTCGAACGCGAGGCGGCCCGCGGCGTCCCGTACGACCACGATGAACAGCATGCAGTGGTTCGGTCCGCCCGACTTTGCTGGGCCGGCCCGGACGCATACTGCAGACGTGAACCGGGAGGGCGCTCTGGAGGCGAGTTGTGCCGCGCGGTGGCGTCCCCGTTCCAGGAGGTGGTGGGAGAAGCCGTGGGAGGTGTTCTCGCCGGTCTGGAAGACATGAAACCCGACCTGGTTCAGTCCCAGTACCAGGTTGCCGTAGAAGTCGACCTCGTTGCCGAAGTCGACCTTCTCACTGGACGGGGTGAGGGAGGTGGAACTGTCCGAGACCTCGATGCCGAGGCTGCCCGTTCCGCAGGGCGGCTTCGCGGCGGAGCCGGTCACACCGAAGGAGCCGAACGGGCCGTTCCTCAGGGCGGCGACGGGAGAACCGATCGTGTTGCGGGTGATCACCCCCCAGTGGTCCGCTCCTGCCGCACTGCCGTTGGTACCGGCGGTTGCCGATGCTGAGACGGTCGAGCCAGCGATCGCGGCCAGCACTGCGACCCCGAGCGCCACTTTCGCTTCACGTCAAGACGAGCATTCACACGTTGCTGCTTTCGCATCGATGGATCGCAGGTCAGGCACCTGTGTCAGCCCTACGTAACGCAACGCGTGCCAAGGTGAGCACGCTCCGTAGCCGTGTCGGCCGCGACGCCCTTACCGCAGGTGACGATTAACCCCGCTGGTGGTGCGCACCGGCCGGTGAGGGGTCTTTGAGGATGACCAGGCATGGCCGTCGCCGGGCGGCCGGCACAGGATGAAGGAGCAGTTCGGGTGTCGCAGCAGGGGCCACAGGGCCTGGTCGATCGGCTGCAGCGTCATGGGTCTTCTCGTTGCTCCACGGCGCGGCCGATGAGTTTGTGGCTCCCGGCCGGTCCAAGCACGTGACACCCTAGGAAAGGACACCGCCGTGTCGGAGCTTCTCGTCGACTTCATCACCTCTCTCGACGGCTACGCATCAGGAGAGGGATGGCCCGGGTTCTGGGGCCTCGAGGGCGCGGAGTACCTCGCATGGCTCGGCGAGCAGCCCGAGGCCACCTACCTGATGGGCGCGAACACCTACCGCCTGATGTCGGGCTTCGCCGAAGGCGAGGTCCCGCCTGGCCAAGACGAGTTCAGGCCCGAGGAAGAGGCGTCCGTCGACGAGCTCACGCGAGCGTCCAAGGTGGTGTTCTCCTCCTCACTCGAGGAGCCACTGACGTGGGCCAACTCCACGCTCGTCCGCGACGACGCCGTCCAGGCGGTCCGCGCCATGAAGTCGAGTGGCTCGGGGCTCCTCAGCACGATCGGCAGCCTCAGCCTGTGCCGGTCCCTGCTGCGTGCCGGACTCGTCGACCGCTTCCGGGTCGTGATGTTCCCGGTGATCACCGGGGCCACGGGCGAAGAACGCATCTACGACGGCTATCCGGACGTTGCCCTCGAGATGATCGGGCACCGCACCTTCGACGGCCGCATCCAGCTGGTCGAGTACAAGCCCCGCGTGCTCGAGCACCCGCCGCTCGGCGTCCCCGCGTGACGTCGCCCCGTCCACCGGCATGCATGGGAGACGTGCGGCCCCGAGCGCTCGGTTCCACACGGCTGGGGCTCCCCGGCGTGACTGAGCACGGTACCTGGCCTGGATGGACAACTCCGATGCTCGGAATCGGTCCGATGGCGGCCCCACGTGCAAGCTGCACCGCCCGCTCGTGCCGAGCAGCGCACCCCGCGCCTCGACCGCCGAGGGTCCCCAGGCGTGGAGGGTTCAGCGCAGCACCAGAGCGCCGGGGACCTGCCGGTCGAGGACCTTGACCAGACAGTCGAAGACGGTCGGGCCCTCGCCGGCACGGAGGGAGCAGGACGGAGGCCGCCCGCGGGTGGAGACATGGCCCGGCACCGACCGCCCCGCCCTCTGGGTACGGTCCCCGACCGGCTGGCGATCCGCCCAGATCGGTGCACGGCAGATCTGGACGGACGGATCGGTCGGCTATGGCGCGGCGGGGAGGTCGGCAGGAACGTGCGGTCGGTAGGGCCGTTTCCCGTGAGCCGCTGCCGGCGGAATTCTGTCCACCAACTTTGAGAACCCAAGTCCCGGGACCTGATGGGTCCCGCGTCCACCCCGGCCATCGCACACCTCTTGTTCTTGGAGAGCACCTGGGCTTGAGAGCCTGGGCCCGATGGTCTGACGGGACTGGTCCGGCTTCGGCACCACATCGAGGGCTTCGCCCGGGCGGTCGCGCGGGACGCCGGGTCGGCGACCGCGCACCGGACAGCAGTGCCGCCCGCGGTCCGTCGTGCGACGAGGCTGGCCGCTGGTGGACAGGGGGCGCGGCAGGTCCTGCGCCGGTCGAATCGACGCCTGCTCGTGCGCGGACGTCCGCGGTGCTCCTGGATTCCTGGTGACGCCCCGCTGCGTCGGCCTCCGCCGAGTGGGCGTTTCACGGGTCGTCAGCAGGTGCCGATGTGAGCCGGGAAGGATCCTGTACGGAAGAGTCCATCGTCACTCCGGCATATGCCGATTTCCGCGGCAACGTGCGAACTGGACGGAAGGGCCGTCATTCGTGCGCCACACCGTTTAAGGTCCGTTCCTGTGATGGAGTACGTAATCGATTACGCGAGATCCGGACAGGTTGCCGACTTCGCTGCCGGGTTGGCGTCGGCCGCGCCGTCCCGTCCTCTCGCGGTGGAGGGCGGTGGTCCGGATGGGCGAGAACGTGGCCCTCGGCCCACCGTCACAGCACACGGCGGACGGGCGGGGTCGAGGGGGTGTGCTGACGTGCTTGCCTTCCGGGCTCCCCTCCCGGGGGCTTGGAACCGGTCGTCGACCCGCGCGCACCGGGCGTCTCGGCACTGCGGACCCGTAGGCGCCGCTCCGGACGTGGCCGTGGCGCACGGAGCGCCGTTCGGACCTGGACGCACACATGCGCCGCACCGACGAGCACGATCCCTGGCCGTGCGGCGCGCCCCTCGAAGGGAGCAGGAGTCGTGACGTCGCCCGGTGGAGGCCAGTTCGGCGGCAGACATCCGCAGGCTGTGCCGCAGAATTCTGACCCCCGCGCCGCGTCCGCCACGTCCGGCCGCCGCGCGACACCGTCCGCGTTGGTGCGGCCGTATGCCATGACCGGTGGTCGGACCCGCCCGACTCATCAGCTCGCCATCGAGGCGCTGGTCGTCACCGCGGCCGACATGTCGCGAACGGCGCGAGGTCAGCCGCCGGAGGCATACCGCATCTGTGTGCTCTGTCGAGAGGTCAAGTCGGTCGCCGAGATCTCGGCACTTCTCTCCCTCCCTCTCGGAGTCGCCCGAATCCTCGTGGCGGACCTCGCCGAGGCAGGTCTCGTCCGCGTGCAGCAGCCACAAGGGGATGAGGGCTCAGGTGGGTCCATGCCTCACGTGACCATCCTCGAAAGGGTGCTCAGCGGACTTCGGCGACTGTAGGAGGGCGCGGTCCGTCCTTGCGCCGTGCGGATTCCGGTTCGTCGCGGAATCCTCTGCGGAGCGATCGGCTCGGCGTTGTTCACAGGGCGAAGATCCGGAACATGAAGTACCCGGCGATGCAGACGGATCCGATGACGATCAGCGTCAACCAGAAGAACGGATGCTCCCAGATTCCGCCGTCCGGACGCTCCGGGTGGGCCTCCGCGATCGATCCCTCCACCGGAGGTGTCTCGCCGGGAGGCTGGAGTGAATCAGGCATGGTGACCCCTCAGGTTTTCTCGGGGGTGACGCTGGGTCATCACTCCCGCTCCGTGTGGTTCGCCAGGGCGAGGGCCGGGGCGAGGGAGGTGGGAGCCCGGAGCCCACGCGCCGATGAAGGTGCCCCGGCGGTCCGCGCACTCCAGGTTCTCGGTTCTGCTGGAGGCGAGCCATGAGACGAGCGGCAAACCTGTGGAGGTGCTTGCCGACAGGTACGCGCATGCCTTGGTGGCGCCCGCGTCATGCAGCTTCGTCACGATCATGCCGACTCCTGGCATTGGACGGTCCACGTCCGGTCGCCACCCCCGCGCACTCCAGGGCGGTCACAATAAATCATAACCGTCCTTTCTTCTCGAAGCGGGCGATCGGATGCAGTGGACGGTGGGCATGGGTGAACCCAGGTCCAGCACTCCGCCGGGAGGGCCGCGGCAGGGTGGCCGCAAACCCCTCCGGGGCCGCACGCCTCGATACGCGCGCACGCTTCTCCGTCACCGTCCGCCGGGCGTTCGGTCGCGACCCCCTTCGGCGGGGCGATCCCGCCGTCCCGGCGAAGCGCTCCTGCTCGTCCCGTCGTGCCGATCATGCCGTCCGGGCGCCCGAACGTGATCACGTCGCTGCGGTCCTGGACGACTTTCCTGATTCTCCGACCGCCGGTCCTCCTCGCCCCGCCCCAGGGGGAGCCGGCCAGGCTCGCCCGGCGTGCGTAGAGGACCCGTCGTGCGCGGATCGACTCCGTGACGGCGCCCGCGCGTTCCCCGGGAATCGGGTCGCTGCTCGGGGACGGCACCCCGCGCCGGTGCGGGGAAGTGGGTGGCGGCCGAGGGTGCTCGTCGACAGGAAATCTGACACGCCGTCATAATGTTGGTACGGCGCCCCTTCTTGTCAGTGAAGAGTGCTCCTGCGAGGGTCCCATCGCCCCGTGGGTGGCAGATTCCCTGACCAATCAGCCACCGTACTGCTGACCTTCGGGGAGCAACGGTTGGGCACGCATCCGGCCTTGCCCATGGGTGACGGCATGGGCAGGGCGACTGCGACTGGTCATGGTCGCTGATGATGCCGGGCCTTGATTGTGTCGGGGCTGGGGTGTCCGTTGACGTCAGCGAGAGGGGCGACAGCGGTGTTCTGTTCGTCGGTTCTCACCGCACCGTCATCCGCTGACTGTCACTGATCACCGAGCCCGCCGATCTGACGGTCGGCGGGCTCACGCCGTCAGCCCGTCGAACGCAACCGATCCAGCTCGCTCCCGATCCCGTCCCGCAACACGTCATGCTGCGGACCCAGCCTGAACCTCTCATCGCTCCACCGGTCAACCGGATACAGCCACACGGGCCTGCCCGCCAACTCGGCCGGCTCCCAATCGAAACGCGGCCAGACGTGAGCATGCAGGAAGGGGTCGGTGTTTCCCAGAATCTCCAGGTTCACCCGGCGGAAGCCGGGGTCCAGGCGTCGGCATACGCGCTCAACGGCTTCTCCGAGCTGGTCCATGTCGGCCAGAAACGACAGCCGCCTCGCCTTCGGCAGATCAGACAGCCGCTGAACGCCTGGCTCGTCCGTGAGGAGAACCGAGTAACCCGGCAAGAACTGAACGTCGCCGATCACCGCGAACCCCGACGTAAGCCGCCGTAACACGGTCGGGTTCTCGCCTCGCAGGGCAGCCCCGATCCGATCCGTCCGCCAGTCACCAGTCATGGACCCAACCTAGCCACCGGTGATCAAGGCCCGCTCCTCGCTCCCCGGCCTCCCCGCATACATCAAGAACCAACCAAGTGAAGCGAGGGGCGACCCCGGCCGTTCTCACGAATCGCGATGAACCCGGCATGGCGCCGAGTTGGGCACCTACCGATGGGTCGTGGAGCGAAGTCCTGGCTGGTTCTACGGCTTCCGACGCCTGTGGATCCTGTGCACTCGACTCCGGAGAAGCCCTGTTGGGACGTATCCGCCGACCCGGTGCCGTACGCAACCGACTTGGTCGATGTGGTGTCGCCCGTTCGTGGAACGTGGGTCCAGGTCACCCGGGCGTACCGGCCGTCGGCTTCCTGGCAAAGACAGTCTGCACGAACCGGGTCTGAGGGGGCATCGGCCTTCGCGACCTCCTTGGTCGCGCGGGGAGTGGATGAGCGACCCAGCGGCTGCTTCCCCGCCCGTCGGCCGCCGCTCACTACGGCTTGTTCGTGAAGGAGCGGCGGTAGGAGTGGGGCGGTACTCCCCGGCGGCGCACGAACTGTTCGCGCAGGACAGCCGCGCTGCCGTATCCGACACGGTGGGCGATCTCCTCGACCGGCAGGTCGGTCGTCTCCAGGAGTTCCTCGGCGCTGCTCAGCCGCAGGCTGCGCAGCCAGGCATGGGGGGTGGTGCCGGTCGCGGCGGTGAACCGGCGGGCGAAGGAGCGTTTGCTCATCACGGCGCGCCGGGCCAACTCTTCTACGGGAAGCGGTCTGTGGAGGTTCTCACGGGCCCACGCGAGTGCCTCGGTCAGACGCTCGTCACGACAGTCCTCGGGGGCGGGGGCTTTCAGATATTGTGCCTGCCCTCCGTCGCGGTGTGAGGGCAGTACCACGTCCCGGGCGACCGCGTTGGCCATCGCGGCCCCGTGCTCCCGTCGCAGCAGGTGCAGGCACAAGTCGAAGCCCGCGGCGGCTCCCGCGCCCGTGATGACGTGTCCTTCGTCGATGTAGAGGGCGTCGGGTTCGACGGTGACGTCCGGGTGGCGGCGGGCGAGCAGTTCGGCGAACCGCCAGTGGGTGGTGGCCCGTCGGCCGTTGAGCAGTCCGGCAGCGGCGAGCGCGAAGGTGCCGACACAGTGGGCGGACACCAGGGCGCCCCGCTCGTGTGCGTCGGTCAGTGCGGTGAGCACGGCTCGCGCGGGTGGTGTGCGGAATTCCGCCCAGGGAAGGGCGATCACGAGATCGGCGGAGGCGAGCCGGTCCAGACCGTGAGTGACGGTGAGCGGCACCCCCACGTCGGTGAGGACCGACCCCGGCTGGTCGGTGCACAGGGCGAGGTCGAATCCGGGCAGCGCCTCGCCGTGCGGACCGAAGACCTCGGCGACGATGCCGGCGGCGAGCAGGCCGACTCCCGGCGGGGCGTACGCGGCCACGGTCACGAAGGGATCCACATCCGCAGTGTGGCACGAATCCTGCGATCAGTGGCAGCTGTGCCACTCGTGAACTGATCGTCCTCTGCGCAGAATTGAGGGCATGACAGACGCACCGCTCGGCCGCAGCGCCGTGTACACGATCCTGACCACCGGCTACACGGGCTCCACCGGTCCCGGGGTCGCCGCCACCGTCTCCTACATAGCCGACGCGGGCAGGCATGTGATCTTCGACCCGGGCATGGTGGCGAGCCGAGACCGCATCCTGGCCCCGCTCGCGGAAGCGGGACTCGGCCCCGACGACATCACCGACGTCGTGCTCAGCCACCACCACCCCGACAACACCATGAACGTGGGCCTGTTCGGACGGGCCCGGGTGCACGACCACAAGGTGGAGTACCGGGGCGATCAGTGGAGCAACCGGGATGCGGAGGGCTACGAACTCACCCCGTCGCTACGCCTGATCCGTACTCCGGGCCACAGCCTCGAGGACATCACGCTGCTGGCCGGCACGGATTCCGGTGTGGTCGCCTTCGCCGGTGACCTGTGGTGGGACGCGAACGGTCCGGCGGACGACCCCGTAGCCCCCGACCGTGAGGTGTTGCGCGCCTCCCGGCTCCGCGTGCTGACCGCCGCGGACCTGATCGTGCCCGGCCACGGCGGCCCGTTCAAGGCCGACGACTCCACACCGCGCTGACGTCCTGTGCCGGGGGCCTGTCGGCAGAAGCGGGCGAGGGAGCCGCGGATCTCCTCGGTCACCGTGAAAGCGATCTTGTAGCCGTCGCGTGCTGAGTCGTGTGCGCGGACAGGCGGTGCGCACGCAGCTCCAGGGGAGGGGCATGGGCAGGCTAGGCGGATCCGGAGAGTGCTGCCACGGCCCGTCCCGGAGCGGTCCAGGGCGGGGTCGAGTCCGTCGTCGTGTGGTGCGGGCCAGCGGCCAGAGGGCCGCCGACGGCCGCCGGACCCACCGCACGTGCGGTGGTGCTTCCCGCGGCGCGGGTGAGTGGGTGATGAGCCGACATGTCCGGACCACGATGACGCATCGCGAGCGAACTATGTGTACGCGGCGCTCCAGCCACGAAGCGACTGGCCCGTCTCCATGGGCGGCCGAGGCGGAGAACGGTCAGGAACGTCATGCGTGCCGGCGTCAGGCGGGAGGTTTCCGGACGAGCCGCCTCTTTGGGGATCCGGCCTCCGGCTCTTTGGAGATCGGGGCTCCGGATTTCGCGGTCGATGCCCGATGATGGGCAGTCCATGACGAAGCTCCGTACGACGACGCACCACGCGCCGCTGCCCGTTCTGAGGGCGGTGGTGTTCGCTCTCGTCGGTACGGTGCTCGGGGCGAGCGCGCACCATCTGATCGCTGGTGGGGCGATGCCGTGGTGGCAGACCGCGTCGGCGGCGGTGGCGTTCTTCGGGGTCGGTCTGGTCGTCACGCGGCGCCCCCGCTCACTCGCCGCGGTGGTGGCGGTGTGCGGTGCCGCTCAGGCCGGGCTGCACCAGTTGCTCATGGCGGAGCATTCGGAGGGTCTGGCGCACAGGGCCATGGCCCCGCACATGCGTCACGCCATGGACGCTCACTCCGCCGGGCACGGCCAGGCGCACGACTCGCCGGCGATGACGGCTGTGCACGCGGTGGCCACCGTGCTCGTCGCCGTACTCCTGCACCGTGCGGACACTGTCTGCTGGTCCCTGGCGCGCGGTCTGACGACCGCCGTCGACGCGGCACGGGCCCGCATCGCCACAGCGTGCGTCCTGCTCACCGGACGCCACGAAGAGCCGCGGAACAGGCTTCCGAAAGTGGTCCGGGCCTGGCTGGATAGGCAGCCTCTCAGGGGCGCGTCGCTCGCGGACGTGGTGGTACGGAGGGGTCCTCCAGGGGCGGGACTCGCTCACGCCAACTGATTCCGCCAAGAAGGCCGTTGGGCCGCCCCGTGCCGCCCCCTGTCTGGAGACACCCATGTTCCGTGCCCTGAGCACGCACCACACTGCACGCCGCCTGGCCCTGACGACCGCTGTGACCGCCACCGCGGTCCTCTTCGCCGCAGGCTCGGCCTTCGCCCACGTGGAGGTCGAGTCCGACAAGGCCCAGGCCCTCGCCGAGAACGTCGAGGTCAGCTTCGACGCCGAGTCGGAGTCCGGCACGGCCGGCATCACCAAGATCCGCGTGGTCCTGCCCGAGGGCATCGCCTCGGCCGACGTCACCTACGGCGAAGGTCCCAAGGGCTGGAAGTTCACCGTCGCCGACGACGGCTACACCGTCGAGGGCCCCGCGGTGAAGGCCGGCGTCAACGCCGAGTACTCGATCGTGGTCAAGCAGCTCCCCGATGCGAAGGAGCTGGCCTTCAAGACGCTGCAGACCTACAGCGACGGGCGCATCGACCGTTGGATCGATCTGGGGGAGGACGCTGATGCCCCGGCGCCGGTCCTGAAGCTGAAGGCTGCCGCTGCCGGTGCGAAGCCGGTCAGCCCGTCCCCGAGCGAGACCACGGCCTCGCCGTCGCCCACTGCGGAGGAGACGGAGCCGACGGCCTCGCCGGCGGTCCAGGCCGAGAAGAAGAGCGACGACGGAGGCCTGTCGACGGGTGCCTGGGCCGGCATCGCTCTCGCGGTGGCCGTGGTGGCAGGCGGCGTAGTGATGCTCGTACGCCGTCGGGGCGGGGCTTCCGCATAGCTCCACGGTCCGGAACCGACGGTCCGGCCGATCCGACAGCACTCGTCGGGTCGGCCGGACCATCGCGTTGCGCGCCCTGGAGGCCTGTTCGACGGTGACACCGGGCCGGAGCTTTCAGGACGGCGCAGAAGGTCCCGTGATCTCAGGTCCCGTCCTTGGTCAGTCGTGCGGAGCCTCGCCGCTGATCCGGTGGTCGGCATGGCTGAGCGCTTCGACGACCAGCCGACGCAGATGCCCGTCGCGAAGGCTGTAGTAGACATGCCGGCCCTCACGCCGCGTGTCGACCAGGCCGGCGAGCCGCAGCTTCGCCAAGTGCTGGCTGACCGCCGTCCGTGAGGCCTTGCACCGATCCGTCAGAGAGCCGACGTCCGATTCGCCCTGCGCGATCAGCCACAGCAGGTGCAGCCGGGTGATGTCGGAGAGCATCGCGAACACCTCGGTCGCTTCCGCGAGGCGCGCGCTGTCCGGGGGACGCAGATGCACATCCGGCGCAGTTGGCAAGGAGTCGCGAGCAGGCATGCGGACAGCGTAGAGGCCGCGGCGATCCGGAGTCACGGCCGACAGCCCAATCTGGATAAGCCATGTGCGCACATGCGCACTCATGATTAGAGTGGAATCGGCCGTGCTCACCGTCTCCGGACGAGGGATCCACGCATGCTGTCCGTCCTGCGCAACCGCACCTACCGTCAGCTGTTCACCGCTCAGGTCGTCGCCCTGGTCGGCACCGGATTGGCCACGGTCGCGCTCGGTCTGCTCGCGTACGACATCGCGGGTGCCGACGCCGGTTCGGTTCTGGGCACCGCGCTGGCGATCAAGATGGGGGCGTACGTGGCGATCGCCCCGATGATCGGCGCGATGGCCGACCGGCTGCCGCGCCGCACGCTGTTGGCCGGAGCGGACCTGACCAGAGCCGCGGTGGCCCTCATACTGCCGTTCGTGGACCAGGTCTGGCAGGTCTACGTCCTGATCTTCCTGCTCCAGTCCGCTTCGGCCGCGTTCACCCCCACCTTCCAGGCCGTCATCCCCGACGTCCTGCCCGCCGAGCGCGACTACACCCAGGCGCTCTCGCTCTCCCGCCTCGCCTACGACCTGGAGAGCCTGTTCAGCCCGGCCCTCGCCGCCGCGCTGCTCTCTTTGATCAGCTACAACTGGCTGTTCCTGGGCACCGTGGCCGGTTTTCTGGCCTCGGCCGTCCTGGTGGTCGCCGGCGTTCTGCCCAAGCCGAGCGCCGCCCGGGAATCTCGCACGGGGACCAGGCACGCAAAGGCCACCGCGGGCACCCGGCTCTTCTTCACCACGCCACCGCTGCGTTCCCTGCTGGCGCTGAATCTCGCGGTGGCGGCGGCGAGCGCGACGGTCACCGTCAACAGCGTGGTGTACGTCCGTGACCATCTGGGGCTCGGGGTGGCCGACGTGTCGTTGGCTCTCGGGGCGTACGGCGGTGGCTCGATGCTGGTGGCTCTGCTGCTGCCGCGCGTGCTGGAGCGCGTCTCCGACCGGACGGTGATGCTGCGCGGCGCCCTGCTCCTGGCAGCCGTCTTCGCCGCACTGGGCGCTGTCACCGGAGCCGGCGGTGGCGGCTGGCGCTGGCCGACGCTGCTGGCCGTCTGGGCCGCTTTCGGTGCCGCCTGCTCCATGGTGCTGACGCCGACCGGCCGGCTGATCCGCCGCTCCGCCCCACCTGAGCAGCGGGCCTCGGCATTCGCCGCACAGTTCTCCCTGTCGCACAGTTGCTGGATGCTGACCTACCCGCTGGCCGGATGGCTCGGCGCGGCGGCAGGCCTGCAGTCGGCCGTGATCGTGCTGGGCCTGATCACCCTGGCGTCCGGAATGCTGGCGGTGCACCTGTGGCCGTCCCTTGCGTCCACCGAGCCGGAGTACACCGAACTGCACGCCGCCCGTACTCACCTGGCCGAAGCCAACGGTCGGCGATGCCCGGCAGCCGGCTGGACAGGACAGTCCGGGCCCGAATGACGGCTTGGACTCAACGGCAGGTCCCGGGGGAGGAGCGGGAACGCCGACAGCGCACACCGGGCGGGACCGTGGCAGCCGAAGCAGCCCTCGGCGTGGCGGTCCCGCTCGTCACGGAGGTGCTGACGGGCTCCCGGCGCGGGCGGGGCGGGCCCGCAGCTCTGGGTGCAGGAAGTCAGGAGCGTCGATGCGCACGCGATAGCCGGTGGCGGCCAGTACGTGTCCGGTCCGTTGGGTGCTGGTGCGACCCTGCCGGTCACACGTGGTGAGCAAGACGCCGTCCCCCTCGTCCGTGGCAGCGGTGATGCGCTGCCCCGGCAGCAAGGGCACGCCGTCGAGGCGCGGTTGAGCCACCACGAGCCGAAAGGGCCCGGCACCCGTCGTACCAGGCGCAGCCGGGGCCGCTCCGGGAGGCGCCGGAAGAGGCCGGCCTGGTGCACGACGGCGTGCAACGCCCAGGACCGGCCCAACGGCGTGCCAGGCTGCCAGTGCGGCGGAGGGGTAGGAGCGACGCCTGGGTCTCGTCGGCGTCAGCGACGACGAGGGCCCCTTCGGCGGCGTCGATGCCGCGCATCTCGAAGGAGATGTGATGCAGGGCGGTGTGCGCGCCCCGGGCGATCGCCATGGAGTGGTGCTGGCTGCTGATGCGCATGAAGTGCATGACCTCGCCCATGTGCGGCGAGGGCAGCGTGTCCGACGGCCGGAAGCCGAGGTGGCGCTCGTACCACTCGCGGGTCCGGTCCTGGTCGGGCGAGTTCAGCACCACGTGCGACAGCTTGACCGGGACGGACTCCTTCTCCTCGATCTTGCGGTGCCGGCGGGCCTCGACGTCTGCGGTGACCTCGATGGTGCGGCCGTCCACGTCGAAGAACCGGAAGCCGTAGCCGCCGCCGGGCGTGGTGACCGCTCCCGGCTGGGACAGCAACTGAACGCCTTGCCGCAGGAGTTGCCCGGCGAGGTGTCGGTCGACAGCTTCTCCGCGCTGCCCTTCATGGTCGCCGGAACGAACCGTATCGCCCTCGTCCAGAAGCGCTTCGCCGACCTCACATGCGACATGACGCCCGTCCGCGTCGTGCAGGCGCCCTACGAAACCGTCCCCCTTCAAGCTTCAAGAGGCCCTGTGGTGGCACCCCGTCCACACACACGACTCGACACACATCTGGCTCCGCGAAACAGCCCTCCGGGTCGCCGCCGATCTGAACGCCACACCGCGCCCATGACGCCGCCCGCCCGCACGAGGACTCCCATCCCGATCACAGAGGCGGCATCAACTCCATTACTCAAGAAGGCAGGTGAAAGCTCGTCAACTTTCACCCTGAAGCATCCTCAATTGTGCCGCGGTCAACCCGATGGATGTCCGTCATCAGCTGTGCCCGTCGCCGTCTGAAAGGAATTGTCGCGGGACGCGGCTGATTCCCCGGCGGGCGGCTGGCAGCGGCCTTCACCGGCCGTGCGCTTGCTGCCGATTCACCGAAGGAGCCAATGGACACTCTGCTCGCCAAGATGACGGCGGCTCGGAAGAATTCCTGATTCGCTGCGTCGCCGTCCGGTCTGTTTCGATGTCCAGGTTCGAATACCTTCACGAATGAGAGGTGGTGACTCGCCCTCGTCCCCGAGAGCGGGGTTGTCAGTGGGTGCCGGCAAGGTGCAGACATGACGGATGGACAGAGCGTTCGCACGATGCGGATCCTGAGCGGGTTGCCAAGGGCGGCCCGAGACCTGCTGTTGAAGACGGACTGGGGTTCCCTCGGACATGCTTATGGGCCCGCCGAGGACATACCCGCTTCTCTGTGCTCCCTCCTGGACGAGGATCCCGAAGTACGGGCCGCGGCGGTGGGCGCGCTGGACATGGCTGTGCTGCACCAGGGCTCGCTGTACACCGTCACAGCGCCCGCAGCGTTGTTCGTCGCCGCCATCCTCGACCACCCCATGGGCCTCGCCGAGCACGAGGGGTACCTGCCGTGGGACGACGGGCCGGCACGCAGCCTGCGGATCGACCTGCTCGCCTGGCTGGGGCAGATGGCCGAGTCAGCCGCCTACGGGGAGAACCCGGTGCGGGACCGGACGCACTGGCAGTGGGAACCCTGGCACGAGGAGACGTCACTCGAGCATGACCCGGACGAGCTCGCCGCACTCCAGGCCTGCCGGGACGTACGGCCCGCCATTGCCGACGCGGTCGAGCCGTTCCTCGCCTCTCCTGACCCCCGCGTCCGCGAGGCGGCGCTCGGCGCCGCGGTACCGCTGCTCTCCGCCCCAGGGCTCTCCGTCCGGGTGCCGCGGGCCGCCGCAGTGCTGCGGGACCGGCTGGGAGCCGTCGGAACCCTACGTGAACGAGCGAGCGTGGCGCGGGCACTCACCCTGTGGGGCATGGACACCTCCGACCTGCTCGTCGACCCCGAGCCGGCCGTGCGGGTCTGCGCCGCGCTCGGGCCCGCCCATGTTGATCGACCGCGCGCCCTCGCCGTCCTCCTCGAAGCGTTGCGGGACCCGCGAACGACGGACGGCTGGTTTCCCGAGCCGTTGCCCGGGTTGGACGGGTGGTTCCGGTTCACCGTGCTGCGTTCCGCGCTCGCCCTGGCCGAATCGTTCGAAGAAGTGGCACCGGTGGCCATCGCCGTCGTGACCACCGGTGGCACGTCCATGGTCGACCACGAATGCGGACCGATCCTGTACAGAGCCTTCTTCCCTGGCTACGACCCGACCCGCCCCCTCACCTTCGCGCAGCGCGACCTGCTCCAGGCCTTCGTGGACACCGACGAGTCGACGTCCGGCATCGCCGGAAACTGGTTGTGGTTCCGCGCGGCAGGCCTGCCCGAGGACCGGGTCGGCATCACCGCGTTGCTCTGAAAAATGCGAACCACGCGCACGGGCCGACTACCGCGGACAGTGGCATGACGAGGTGGGGATGTCGGGGAACTCGGCGGCCCAACCGCGCCTTGCCGTATCCGCCGCGATCCGTTCGCTGTCTGGGGACGATCACGGTCGATTCTGTCCCAACGGCATCTCTGAGCGCCAACGTCAGAAGAACGCCGTCTGACTGATCACCACCCCGATGTGCCCTACACCGAAGACGCCGGATGCCTCGACACCCTCCGCCTACCGAAAGAGACCCGCCCGATTGCTCGCCGAGCGCAGCAGGGAAGCCCGGACCGCAGACCGTCTCCGGACCGCCAACCGCGGCGTCCTGGCCGTAGGGCAGGCCTGCCTCGTCCGAATCCTGAACCGGGCACGCCGCGCCGCTGATGGACAGGAGAGCTTGCGCCCGCAGGCGGCCCTGGACGCCCTGGAAGGGCACTCAGGGACGAACGCGGATGATGGTCTTTCCCTTGCGCCGCTCGGTGGGGTTGAGGGCGGCGACGGCATCGTCGAGGGTCGAGATGTCACCGATGTTCGTCCGCAGCCGTCCGTCCCGCACCCGCTGCACGATCTCACCCAGCTCGGCACGATCGGCCTCGACAACGAAGTCCACCGCCAGGCCCTCGGCGGGTCGCGCCTCGACCGGGCCGACGATGGACACCAGCGTTCCTCCAGACTTGACCAGGGAAGCGGATCGCTTCTGAACGTCGCCACCAAGGACATCGAAGACCAGATCGACGTCACCGATGTCTTCCAGCGCGTCATTCTCGAGGTCGACGAACTCATGCGCACCGAAGCCGAGTGCCTTCTCACGGTCGGCGGCGCGCCCGGTGCCGATGACGTAAGCGCCGGCCTCACGTGCGAGCTGGGTCACCATCGTCCCGACTGCCCCGGCCGCACCATGGGCGAGGACACTCTGGCCGGACTGAAGG
This sequence comes from Streptomyces sp. NPDC002580, assembly GCF_042889485.1. Classification (NCBI taxonomy): domain Bacteria; kingdom Bacillati; phylum Actinomycetota; class Actinomycetes; order Kitasatosporales; family Streptomycetaceae; genus Streptomyces; species Streptomyces sp. NPDC002580. The sequence goes on from NZ_JBIAQZ010000021.1 coordinate 48,235, forward strand.
CGGCCGTGCTGGAACAGCCCCTGCCACGCGGTCAGACCTGAGATGGGCAGGGACGCGCCTACCGTGAAGTCGACGTCGCCGGGCAGCGGTGCGAGATTGCGCGCTTCGATCGCCACGTACTCCGCCAGAGTGCCGTCCCGGTGCCAGTCGGCGAGGCCGAACACTCGCTGCCCGACCGACAGCCCCGTCGTGCCGTAACCGAGGGCGGTGACCACTCCGGCCAGCTCGTGGCCGGGGATCGACGGTGTCTTGTCGCGACCGGCGCGATCGGTCCAGGTCGATGGCCACTCCAGCTCGGTCGGGACGAAGCCCGATGCGTGAATCTGAACGATGACGTCGTTGATCGATGCGGACGGCTCAGGCCGTTCCGTCAGCGCCATCCCGGCCGTTCCCGCGGCCTGGTCGTTTACCACGATCGCTTTCATGGGGATTATCTCCTCGCCACTTGTCTCTTTGGCGGAAATGCTGCGGGGACGGAAAGCCCATTCAGCGTCCCCTCGGCGGGCCGATAGAGCGCGGCCGGCCGATCTGGACAGCGCTGGCCGGACTGCTGTGCGCCCGCCGCCATGTGTCCGACCTTACGAGCGGAGCAGCCCAGGAGCGTGGTCCATTCCTATGATGAATCCTTGGGCCACTCTGGGGTTCGGCCTTCATGCCGAACCGTCTGGTCCGGCATCCGGAGACTCTGACTGACATGGACGGCCTGGGGGCCGACGACCGTGTGACCGTCGGCCCCAGCGCGCTCGGCCGGCCCGTCCGGCACCCGTAGTGGCCAGTGGTCCACCGCTCGTGACGATCACGTCGTGATCGTCAACGGCCTACCACCACGCGGTGCAGCGCGCGGTGTTGTCGCCGTTCGCCTGCACGCAGACCCGTGCCAGCGCGGGGGCGTTGTCCGGGATATAGGTGGACTCCAGGCTGTTCCACGAGTCGACCCAGATCCGGTTCTGCAGACCGTAGTAGTGGTTGGTGTTGCCCTCCGGCGCCCAGTCGATCCAGCCTGAACAAGTGGTGCTGCCATTGCTGTTGTTCACGTAGTTCCGGACCTGCCAGCCCCCGCCGCCCGAAACGTACTCCGTCATCAAGGTCCCCGAACAGTTCTTGCTCCAGACCGTGGACCGCGCGGTCTCGGCGGAGGCGACCCCGCTGCTGCCCAGCACCAGGGTGGCGACTCCGGCCAGAGTGCCGGCTCCGACAACGGCCCGGCGCGCGATGGTGCGTGCGTTCATGATCTGTTCCCTCCCTCGTGTGCGGCGTTCGCCGCACACGAGGGATCGTCCGGGACAGCGGCAACAGGCGGCCAACGGAGCACCAATCACCGCTCTTCCATCAGATCCAGAGCGCTGACTGCCCCTTTTCGCAAAGATATTGATCAGCCCCCAACGTTCGTCGCAGTCATGATCTACAGGCTGAGAGGGGAGAGGAACCGGGCCAAGTTCCTGGGCAGGCGGCCGCCGACGGCGTAGTCGGCCGGGCCAGGGCCGGGGGGCGGCGAAAGCGCGTGCAGAGTGAGGCAGTCGGACCGGCTGACAGCCGAGACGGCCGGAAATGGCGGACGGGCGACGCGGGCCGGGCCTGAGCGGACCGCTCGCTCACGTCGATGCCGCGGTCCGGCGGGGCGCCCACGAGCGATCAGCGCTGAACAGACTGCTTTGAGCGTCTGTGTGGAGTCCCCGGGCTGCTCCGAGGGAGCGTGCCGATCGGCAGTCGACACGGAAGGTTCGGACGGATGTTCCATGGAAATGGGCGTGGCCTCTTCGTCCGAACTGCCCTGCATGACGTACCACTTATGGGATCGGCCACTGATCGAGGTTCGCGTAAACCATGATCCACTCGAGTCCGGGGGTTACACACACATGCGATTTGGCCTGCTCGGCCCTCTTATGGCACATGACACCGCCGACTCTCCCTTTATCGGCAGTACCAATGTCAGGACCCTGCTCGCCGTCCTTCTCCTGCGGCGCGGTCAGGTGGTGACGCTGAACGAACTCAAGGCCGTCCTGTGGGGGACCGCCCAGCCCGCGACGGCCGCGAGCTCCCTGCACAATCACATCACGCGTCTGCGCAGAGCGCTCGGGCCAGAAGGCGGTGGGCGGCTCCGCTCTGTGCCGACCGGGTACGTCCTTGACGTCCATCAGGGCGAGCTCGACAGCGATCGGCATGAGGAACTGCTGAGCACGGCCCGTGCCGCCCGTATCAGCGAGGACTGGGAGACGATACGCCGGGCGTGTGCGACGGCGCTGGAGCTCTGGCGAGGGAGTCCGGTGGCGGACCTTCCAGGACTCGCGGACAGTCTGTGCTACGGCCCCCGCCTGAAAGTGTTCGACGAGGCCAGGCTCGTAGCGCTGGAATGGCGTTGCGAGGCAGAACTGCACCTGGGGAGGCACCACGGCCTGGCGGCCGAGCTGTACGCGCTCACCGAGCAGCATCCCCTGCGCGAGGGTTTCCATCGTCACTTGATGGTGGCCCTGCACCGCGCGGATCGCCAGGCGGAAGCCCTGGCAGTCTTTCACCGGCTCCGAAGCACCCTGGCTGACGAACTCGGCGTCGAGCCGGGCCGCGCCGTCCAGGATGCGCTGGCAGAAATCCTGCAGAGCCCGGGGGAGCCGCCGAAGACAACAGCGGCGCTCTACCGACCGGAGCCCGCACCAGAACCCCGGTCCGCCATCACGGTCGGAGGGACACCTGCGGCAGACGTCCCGGCCCAGCTTCCTCCCGCCCCCCGGTACTTCTCGGGCAGGCGAACGGAACTGGCTCGGCTGGACGCTCTGTTGGACGATGCTCGTCGGCACGCCGGCACAGGGCCGATCGTTCTTTCCGGCCCTGGAGGCGTGGGAAAGACTGCGCTTGCCGTGCACTGGGCGCACCGCGTTCGCGCGGACTTCCCGGACGGCCAGCTCCATCTGGACCTACGTGGTTTCGCGCCTGACGGATCCGCAGTGACGCCGCACGAGTCACTGCGCGGTCTCCTGGAAGGGCTCGGCGTGCAGCGCGCTCGCGTTCCCGCGTCGCAGGATGCCCGAACCGCCCTGTTCCGCACACTGACAGACGGACGCCGCCTGCTGGTCCTCCTCGACAACGCCCGGGACGCCGAGCACGTGAGGCCGCTGATTGCCGGGTCGGCGACCAGCCTGACCGTCGTGACCAGCAGGGACCAGCTCCTTGGCCTCGTCGCCGTGGAAGGCGCTCAACCGGTACCGCTCGACGTGCTGCCGCCCGACGAGGCGCGAGAACTTCTCATAGCCCGCATCGGTCACGCCCGCGCTGCAACCGACCCCCAGGCGGTGGACGAAGCGGTCGAACTGGCGGCCCGACTTCCACTCGCCCTGGCCGTCATCGGCGCCCAGGCGGCGGTCACACCCGCCTCGCCCCTGGACCAACTCGTCGCGCGCCTGCGCCGCGCCCACGGTCTGGACGCCTTCACCGGCAGTGACGCCCGCAGCGACGTACGCGCGGTGCTCTCGTGGTCGTACGAGACGCTGGACACGGACGTGGCCCGCCTCTTCCGGCTGCTCGCGGTCCACCCCGGGCCCGGTATCACCGCTCTCGCGGCCAGCAGCCTCTGCGGTGTCGCCCTTTCCCGGGCTGAAGCGATGCTGGCCGAGCTCGCCCGAGCCAACCTGGTCACGGAGAGCGCTGACGGCCGCTACGCGTTCCACGACCTCCTGCGCGTCTACGCTGAGGAACTGGGCAGACAGGTCGACTCCACCACGACCAGACGATTCGCTCTCAGACGGGTCACGGAGCACTACCTGCACACCGCACAGCGGGCCGCGCTCCTGATGGATCCCCAGCTCCGGCCCCTCGATCTGCCCCTGCCCGGAAGGGGCGTGCACCCCGAGCACCTCTCGGACATCAAAGAAGCTCGGGCTTGGTTCACCAGTGAACACACGGCCCTCCTGGCGACCGTCCGCCGAGCCCGTGCGGCTGGTCTCGACAAGACGTGCTGGCAGCTGGCCTACGCGCTCAAGACGTTCCTCTGCTGGGGCGGGCACTGGGAGGACTGGGTGGCGGCGCAGACCGTCGCGCTGGAGGCGGCGGAGCGAACGGGCGATACGACCGCCCAGGCCCAGGCCCACCGCAGTCTGGCGGCCGCTCTGGACTGGAACGTCCCGGGCACCGACGCGCAGACCCATCTTCGGCAGGCACTCCACCTGTTCACCGCCGAGAAGGACGTGCTGGGCCAGGCCGACGTCCACCTCGACCTTGCCGGCCGCTACGAACGCCAGGAGCGCCCTCAGGACGCGCTGCACCACAATGAGCGAGCTCGTGCTCTCTACCGATGCGTGGGCGACCGGGGCGGCGAAGCCAAGGCCCTCAACAACATGGGCTACTTCAAGGCCCTGTTCGGCGAGTACGAGGAGGCGCTCGCCCTGTGCGATGCCGCACGCCAGGTCTTCGAGGAACTGGGCGACCGACACAGTCTCGCCCTCACCTGGGACAGCCTGGGCGTGGTGCACCAGCAGACGGGTGACCTCACACGCGCGGCTCGATGTTTCCGCCGAGCGGCGGAGGGCTGCCGAGAGGTCGGTTCCCGGTACCACGAGGCTGACTCGCTCGACCGCCTCGGCGACGTCGAGCTGGCAGCCGGGCACATGCGAACCGCCCGGGACGCGTGGCAGCGCGCCTGGGATCTGCTGACCGAGCTCCAGCACGATGAAGCAGCGGCGGTCCGTCTCAAGCTGGAACGGTCAGCCAGACCGGCGTCCGATACGGCTTTCGATGCTTCGCCGACCTTCGGGGAGCCGTCTGCCCGTCTTGAAGCTCATACGCCGATGGGCCGAGATCGCGCCGCCAAGTCCCCGACTGTCAAGGATCGTTCTGAAGAGCGGCTTCGCCGACGGGCGGGCCGGTCTGCAGGTATCGCATGAGGATCCGGACGAAGGGGGAGTGTCGCCTCGATGCCCTTCAGGCCGAGGAGGGGGCCGACCGGCCGGCAGGTGGCCGGAGTGCCTGGGTGGACGTGGTTCCCGAGGACCCGGTGGAGGTGACTGTGCACGACTCGCCGTCGACGCAGATTGCGGTGCGTGTACCGATCGACGTTGCCTCGGGGTGGTCGGAGGGAAAACCAGCTGCGGTTGGATCGTGTCCGGGCGGCTATCTCAGCTTCTTCGTAGGGCTCGCAGGATGTGATGATCTTCGTGTGCCGGAGTGATCACGACGTCCGAGTCGCCTTGAACAGCACCGTTCACCAGGCAGCCCGTGGTGTTTTCGCAAGCTGGTGACTGCACTTCGTTGCGACGGAGCGGACGCGGTCCGGCGAGGTCAGCCCGCGATGCTCGGGCCTCAATGGCGCACTGCTCTCCGCCGGGTCCACCGTCGGCGCACTGGTCGGAAAGCACGCCTTCACGCCGACCGACCAGGACACACCGTGATATGCGAGAACGCATCACCGTCCGTGGCTTCGTAGGACGGCCCTACCTCGGCCGGGCGGGAGTGCTCACGGCACCGGCGTGTGCGTCGATGTGCGCGTCCAGCGCGGCGAATGTCGCTTCGGGGCGCTCGATGTGCGGCAGATGGCCGGCCTCGGCGATCGGCTCGTAGTGCCCTCGGGCGAACGCCCCCGCGTAGGCCCGCCCGTACGCGGGCGTGACGATGCGGTCACTCTCACCCCACACCACGAGGGCCGGGATCCGCACCCGTGCGAGCCGGTTCAGGAGCTTCGGGTCGTGCATGTACGGGTCGCCGGCCAGGAGACGGAGAGTGGCCATGTTGGCCTGCTGGACCGCGATCCGCTCCTCGGTGAGGGTGGCAGGGTCCACCGCGAAACGGGCCGGATCATGGAACGAGTGCGCGGCGATCTCGTCCGGCCGAAGCCCGAAGATCTCGCGGACCGGCTCTCCCGGGACGGAAACGCCCGCGGCGTTGAGCAGGACCAGGGAGCTGATCACGGCGCCGTCGTCGCGGAAGGCCATCTCGGCCGCGGTCCAGCCGCCGAGCGACGAGCCGACGACGAGGACGTCGCGGTGGCCCTCGTCCCTGAGCCAGTGCAAATAGGCGATCGCCAGGTCGTCGACGCCGGTGAACCAGTCGGGGCGCTCGGTCCCGTTCCAGCCCGGGTGGGTGGGAACGACGCATCGCATGCCGTGCCGGCCGGCCAGATGCGCGGCGACGCCCTGGACGGTGGCGGGCCCGCCACCGCCGTGCAGGACGAGTGCGAGGCGGCCGTCGGCGGAGCCGGTCTCGGTGAGGGTGAGGGGAAGGTCGGGGCGTGGGTGGACGGTACGGGTTCGCGTCTCGGTGTCGGTCATGTACCTCACGGTATCTACGCATGCATATATACGCAACCTTACATTCTGGACTAGGATGCGACTATGACCGCGAACCACGAGGAACCCAGGGTCCGAGACGCGGGCGACAAGGCCGGGAGCAGGACGTCTGCCGACACCGGCGCCGCGTCCGACCTCGCCGCGCCGCCCACCGTGGAACCGGGCCCGTCCGCCGTTCCTGTCGATCTCGAAGAACTGGGGCGTGCCGTTAAGGAAGCGCAGTACCGGCACCATCGCGCGCTCGACGCCCACCTCTCGGCGGTCGGCACGACGCTGGCGCAGTGGGACGCGCTGCGGGCCATCGCCCGTACGCCCGGAGCGTCCGCACACGAACTGGCGGTCGCCACCTTCCAGGGCGACCAGTCCTTCGGCACACTGGCCTCCCGGCTCGCGGCCCAGCACCTCATCGAGCGCCGTCCCGGTCGCGGCCGGCGCATCGAGCACCACCTGACGGAGACCGGCGAGCACGTCTTGAGGGCGGGGCGCACCGTCACACGCGATGTCCTCGCCGCATCCTTCGACCCGCTGGACGAAAGCGAACGGGCCACTCTGCTGGGGCTGTTGCGCCGTATTGGCGTTCCGCGTGAGGGTCTCTAGTGTCCTGCGCCAGTAGTTGCTCGTCAGTAGTGGTGTGACTTCTGCTGCTGGTGCGTCAGTTCCCCGTCGGGGGCCCAAGTCGGAGCCGTGGCTGCTGTCCGATGACGAGCGGGCGGTGTTGGAGCGGTGGACACGTCGGGCGGCATCGGCCCAGGCTCTGGCCCTGCGGGCCCGGATCGTGCTGGCGTGTTCGGGGCCGGAGGCGGGACCGTAAGACGTTCGGTGTGACTCCCGATCTGGGCCGGCCGGCTCCTGGGCGCCCCGGTAACCGGACCGTCCGGGCTGCCTGACACTTGATCCACCGCTCGTCAACGGCACCCCACCCACGAGCGGCCGTCACCCGATCGGGCTCGACGTCCCGGCAGTCGCTGCTCCCGATAGGGCCCGGGTCGGGTGAACTGTGCGGCAGGTGGGGTAGAAAAGACTCTGTGGGTTGGCCGGTGACGGGCGACCCCTTCTCATGTACCAGCCGGGGTCTCCTCGGCGATATCGAAGGACAGCAGCATGGCCAGCGGCACCGTGAAGTGGTTCAACGCCGAAAAGGGCTTCGGTTTCATCGAGCAGGACGGTGGCGGACCGGACGTCTTCGCCCACTACTCGAACATCGCCGGCAACGGCTTCCGGGAACTGGCCGAGGGCGAGAAGGTCACCTTCGACGTCGGCCAGGGCCAGAAGGGCCCCCAGGCGGAGAACATCGTCCGCCACTGACCGAAGCAGCTCAAGCAAACGACGGGGCCCGGCGGCATGCCGGGCCCCGTCGTTCCTGCAGGTGTTGTGCGGCCGCCGTGCCAAGAGACGCAGGTGGCGGCCACTTCTGACAGGGCGGAGATGCTGCCCCGCCCTGTACGGCCGCGCTCCAGCGGCTCCGCCGAGCCTGCCCTGTCCGAGTCACCACCGAGGAGAAGCCCGATGGCATCTCCCCAGTTGGTCACCGGAGCCACGATCTGGACCTGCCCGCCGGAGTGCACTTCGTGTACGGACATTCTCTGATCGCGTAGTACCTGGATCGCGTAGTACCTGCTCATAGACGGTGCCGGGCAACCCGATGCGCTCCCGCTCCTCGCCCACGACGGCGTTGCTCAGACGCGTTGCCGGTGGCTGTGTACTGGTTGACTTCCGCCTCCAGGGCGGCGGCGAGCACCCTCGCGGACGATCCCGTCGATCAGGGAGCACGGGCATACCTTCCCTTCTGTGCCTTGCCAGGTCTCTGCGGGTGCCCCGTCCGGGCCGACCCGGCAACCTCCGCCGGGCTGGCTCAGGGCCGATCCGCACGCGTTTGTTGCCAGGCGGTCGAGTGGCCGATTCTCAGGCGGCCTGGGCCGGGAGTTGCCGTAGTGGGCGGCTGCCCTGACCGCTACGGCGTTCCCGAGCGCGCCCACGGCAACCACCCCGGTCGCCCCTCACCTGTCCGAAATCGTCAGCCTCACCGGGAACCCTCTTCTACCGTTTCGCCACCTCGGCGTGGGGTCAGGGCTTCTCCGGCGAGGCGGCGATCGTAGTCACCGACCGGGTATCGCGCCACGTTGCCGATCTCCCGCTGATCGCCCGGGTCCGGCCGGTCAGCGCTGCCTCGCAGCGCGTGGTGGTACGTGCCGGCCTGATGCGGGCAGAACATCTCGACGGCCCGGATACGACGGCTTCGACTGGATCTATGCAGTGAAACTGCCTGGTTGAGCGCACGCGGAGAGTGTGGTCCCTCGTCGACGGCCGTTTCAACGTTCCGAGCTGAGCCGCGAGGTAGGCCGTCATCCGATTCACCACGAGCGGTGCCCGGCTGGGACGGGAAGCGTTAGCCGGCCGCTGCCTGCCGACCGGCTCACGAAGGCCTGCGCCGACGATTCGGTCCGTGGGCGCCGTCGCGTCCTGGCCGCTTTCGACCACTGACTCGCGACAGGCTGAAGCTCGCCGTTCCGGACGTTGCGCGCCCGGTGCACGTGCACCGTAGCTAATCCGCCGGCACGGCGATCTCCACGCCGCCGTACTGGCCCGCGCTGTGCAACCGTCGGCAGGCCCCACGGGTCCCGAGGCCAGTCGCCGCTTCCTCCTGGCCGACCTCGCCGACGCACGCGCCAGGTCCAGCGGATCCTCGAACTCGAACAACGGCCGTCCCATGTCCTCGGTCAGGAGGCCTGGCAGATTGCTGGGCTCGGAGCCTTCCCGACGCGGACGCCCTCGAGGAGGAGATGATTCTCCTCGAGCAGCAGGTTGCGGAGCTCAACTCGCGGCTTGGCGGACGCGACAAGGATCTGGCAGCACTCGGGCGCTGACCGTGAGCTGATGTCTCGGCTCAACAGCACCTCAGCCGGTGCCGGTGAGGCCGAGAGGGGAAGTCACCGAGTCGTGGGCGCGGTCTGGCTGCTGTCGAAGATCCTGTCGAGGTGGTAGTGGAGTGCCGCGGTGGCAGACTCCGGCGTGCGCTGTCCGACGAGGATGCTGGTACCCAGGGTTGCTGTCATGGCGAGCAGGCTGATCGCCTCCGTGCGAGCGTCGACTCCGGCATCGGCTTGGCCCGTGTCCTGCGCCTGTTGGATCAGCTGAGCAACAACGTTCTCGGCGGCGTCAGGGTTGTCGATGAACGGCTGGGCGGCGAGGGCCTCGTCGGTCACGGACAGGATCGAGTAGGAGCTGTAGAGAAGGTGGAAGGTCCGGCTCTCCTCGTCGGTTGGCAGCGAGGCCAGCAGCAGTGCCTCGATGGTCGCGCGAGGGCCCGGGTTCTGGCCGGCAGCGGCTAGGCGGGCGCCGACGCGCGCGGTGAAGCGGTCGGTCAGGTGTTGGAGGCCGTGGAAAAGCAGCTTCTCCTTGGTCTGGAAGTAGTACTGCACCAGGCGCAGTGAGACACCCGCCTCGGCGGCGACGTCGCGCATGCCGACCGCGTGCAGGCCCTGTCGCCCTGCGACCTGGATGAGTGCTTCAGCGATCTGGGTGCGGCGTTCATCGTGGTCCACGCGCTTGGGCATCCGTAGTGTCTCCGGCCGTGGTGGGGGTTGGTGGGTCGCCTGTCCGCCGTCCGGTGCGACTTGAGGCACCTTTTCATGGTACCGCCGTATCACCAACATGATACGGTCGTATCATAAAGAGCGGATCTCACGGAGGTACTCCATGCCCGAGAACAGGCCCCGAACGCGCCGCGACCTAGGCCGTTTCGTTTGGATCATCGTGCGGACCAGAGGAAGATGCCGGCGATGTGGAGTCCGGCCAGGTAGATGGTCGCTGTCTTCTCGTAGCG
>NZ_JBIAQZ010000022.1:0-46169 GCF_042889485.1 Streptomyces sp. NPDC002580
GGGACCCTGTGGGAGAGTAGGACGCCGCCGAACAAATTTTGAAGAAAACCCCCGTACCGGGAATCCGGTACGGGGGTTTTCTGCGTTCCAGGGTCTTTGTCATGTGTCGTCTTCTGCCTGATCGCGTCGTTTCGAAGACCAGTCGAAGGCTTCGCTGATACAGGCTGACAGCTGCCGACGACCGTTGTCAGCGTGCTGTCCGCGGGCTGTCAGGGGCGACCGGCAACCTCGTGGTCATCGAGAACGAGGACCTGACGAGGAGTTGTCGAACATGGAGTACGCGATCCGGGCCGAGGGCCTGGTCAAGAAATTCGGGGACTTCACCGCTCTGGACGGCGTCGATCTGGAGGTCCCGGCCGGACAGGTCGTGGGAGTCCTCGGCCCCAACGGCGCAGGCAAGACCACCACCGTGCGCATCCTGGCCACGTTGATGCGCCCCGACGGAGGCCACGCCACCGTCGGTGGCCACGACATCGTCAAGGCCCCTGTGAAGGTACGGCAGTTGATCGGGCTGACCGGACAGTTCGCCTCCGTGGACGAAACCCTGTCCGGCACCGAGAACCTGGTGCTCATCGCGAGGCTGCTCGGGCTGTCCCGGCGCGACGCGAAGGCTCGGGCGGCCCAGCTCCTGGAGCAGTTCTCCCTGGCCGAGGCCGCCCGGAAGCCGATCGCCACCTTCTCCGGCGGTATGCGACGGCGTCTCGACCTCGCGGCGTCCCTGGTCGGCCGGCCCCAGGTGCTCTACCTGGACGAGCCCACCACCGGCCTGGACCCGCACGCCCGGCAGGAAGTCTGGGATGTCGTGCGGCGGTTGGTCGCCGACGGCTCCACGGTGCTGCTCACCACCCAGTACCTGGAGGAGGCCGACCAACTCGCCGACTCCATCACCGTCTTCGACAAGGGCCGAAAGGTCGCCGAAGGCCGGCCGGGTGAGCTGAAGCGCCGCGTCGGCGGGCAGATCCTCCAGGTCCGGCCCACCGTTGCCGCCGATGTGCCGCAGGTCGCCGGGATGCTCGCCGAACTGACCGGACACACGCCCGCCCAGGACTCCGGCGTACTCACCGTGCCGGCCGACGACCCGCTGATCGTCGCCGCGGTCGCCCGCCGCTTGGACGGCGCCGGCATCACCGCCGACGAACTCGGCCTGCGGCTGCCCAGCCTGGACGAGGTCTTCCTCGCCCTGACCGGACACGCACCCGCCGTCAAGGACGACCAGCCCGTCACCGTCTGAGCCCGTCGGCTCCACCGTTTCGCACAGACTTTCCCGGGAGGACCCCGTCATGAGCACCCAGCCCCTCGGCGGCCACGCCGAACTCTCCAGCCGCATCGGCCTCGCGCAGACCGCCCGGCACAGCTTCGCCCTCGCCGGCCGCGGCGTCACCAAGTTCATGAAGTCGCCGATCCAGCTGGTCGATGTGATCCTCACCCCGATCATCAGCCTGCTGATGTTCATCTACCTCTTCGGGGACGCCATGTCCGGCGGCGACACCGACGGCTACCTGCGGCTCGTCGTTCCCGGGGTCATGGTCATGGCCGTCTTCCAGGCCAGCGTCGGTATCGGTGCCTCGCTCTGCGCGGACGCCAGCACCGGGATCTTCGACCGGTTCCGCAGCATGCCGATCGCCCGCTCCAGCCCCCTGATCGGTGCCGTCCTCGCCGACATCGTCCGCTACGTCGTCTGCCTGGCCACCCTGGTCGTCCTCGCCCTGATCATGGGCTACCGCGTCGAGACCGGCCCCGTCGCCTCGCTCGCCGCGCTCACCCTGCTCGTCGGGTTCGCCCTCAGCTTCTCCTGGATCTCGGTCTACCTCGGGATGCTGATCAAGAACCCCACTTCCGTGCAAGGTCTGATGACCATCCTCATCCTGCCGCTCACCTTCGCCAGCAACGTCTTCATCCCCAGGGACGGCATGGCCGACTGGCTCCGGGCCTGGTCCGACGTCAACCCCGTCTCCCTGGTGGCCGAGACGGTCCGCGGCCTGCTCAACGGGGGCCCGGTAGCCGATTCCCTGTTCGGCACCTTCGCCTGGATGGTCGGCGTGATCGTGGTCTTCTTCCCGCTGGCCATGCACGCCTACCGCAAGAACGCGGCATGAGCGTCCGATGACCAGGCCGTCCGGACGGGTTCCGCACTCATCGTGCGGAACCCGTCCGGCCTTCCGCTCGACCGAGGAGGTTCGGCCAGGGGTGCGTCAGGTCCGTCGCGCCGCGCGCAGGGTCTCCGCCTCCAGCCATCTCAGCGCGTCGTCACGGGAGTACGCGGCCCCCTCCTCGTACGCCTTCTCGAAGCCCTCCTTGCCCAGCGTCGCCACGATGCGATCGACGAGCTCGCACCACTCCGGCTCACCCCAGTCGAAGGCTCCGCGCATCACCTGGCTCATGCCGAGCGACCTCGCGCCGTCCTCGGGAGCGCCCTCCAACGTGCGTATTCCGCCGAGCAGTTCGGCCACCCAGGCCAGCGCGGCGCTCGCCCCCTGGCCGAGCAGAGCGCCGGCCGCCTCGGGCAGCAGGGCCCTGGCCCGCACGGCGTCCCCCTCGGCGAGGCGGTTCTCGATCCGGGTGCTGACGATCAGGTCACGTGCCAGTTCCCTCAGGGACGGGCGCCGGACGCTCAGCGCCTCGAGACCGTCGAGCGTCGCGTCGGACCGTGCCAGGTCACCGGCCCTGCGGTGCACATTGGCCAGGCCCACGAGGATGTTGGCCTCCAAGCGCAGCTGTCCGCGCTCCCGGGCCTGCCGATGCGCGGCGTACAGATCGCGGAAGGCGCCCTCCAGATCGCCGCTGCGTCGGCGTTCGCGGGCGAGTCTGGCCTTGCTGAGGTAGAGGTAGTCCTCGGTCCCGAGCTCGGAGCTGAGTGCCACGGTCCGTTCGAAGGTGGCGATGGCCTCGGGATACTCCCCGCGCAGGGAGTGGTCGCGGCCGATGGGCAGGAGGCTCATCACGAGCCCCCAGCGGTCGCCCACCTCCTCGAAACCACGCAGGGCCTCGATCCGGGACTCGGCGCCGGTGAGCAGATCGCCTTGTTCGGTGAGGGCGAAGTCCCGTGCCAGGTGAGCGCTGGCCCGCACCCAGGGATCGGGCGAGTCGAGGGGGTCCGGTGCCACGGTCCCGCCCGGCGCCGAAGCGCTCGTGGGTGAGGAGACCTGGGACATCCGCAGGAGCAGGGCGGCCGGGTGGAACTCCCGTGCCGTCGCCGACTCGCCCTCGGCGGCCGGACGTTCGCCGCTCCCTGCCCGTGCGGAAACCCTTGCCGATACGGATTCCCGTGTGGGTACGAAGTCCTGTGCCCGCGCGGCATCGTGTGCGTCCGCGGATTTACCTGTCCGAGGGGAACCCGGCCCGGTGACCACTGCCAGATGGGCGTCGAGTTGGGTGTTCATCCCCCTGATCCCCCAGTACCAGAACATCGCCCCGGCGAAGCGTGCGGCCCGGTCCCCGTCCCCGGCGTCGACGACCGAGCGCAGCGCGAGGACGAGGTTGTCGTGTTCGGCGTCGAAGACCCCGATCGCGCGCAGTTGTTCGCGGGTGCGGAGCCGGGGTTCGCACGCTTCCGCGAGGGCCAGGAAGTACGCGGCGAAGCGCTCGGCGACGGCGCTCCCGGGCTCGGCGGCGGCCAGTTGCCTCGCGGCGTACGCGCGTACCGTCTCCAGCATCCGGTAGCGCGGTTCGTCCGCTCCCTCGTCGACCATGGCGACCAGCGACTTCTCGACCAGGGCATCCAGGACGTACGGGATGTCGGCGGCCGGGAGTGAGACGTCCGCGCAGACGACTTCGAGCGCGGAGACGGTCGCGCCGCCCGGGAACACCGACAGTCGGCGGGCGAGGATCCGCTCGGGTTCGTCGAGCAGGTCCCAGCTCCACTCGACGAGCGCGAGCAGGGTTCGCTGACGGGGCAGGGCGGTGCGGCTGCCCGAAGCGAGGAGCCGGAAGCGGTCGTCGAGGCGCCGCGCGATCTGCTCGACGCTCATCGAACGGAGCTTCGCCGCCGCCAGTTCGAGGGCGAGCGGCATCCCGTCGAGCCTCCGGCACACCTCGATCACGGCGTCGAGGGACAGGTCGTCGAGCGTGAAGTCCGGCCGGACATCGGTGGCCCGGTCCACGAAGAGACGGACGGCAGGTGACTGAGCCGCCTCGGCGGGCTCCGGTGATCCCGTCGGTACGTCGAGGGGGCCGAGGTGGCACAGGGACTCGCCGGTGATCGCGAGGGCTTCCCGGCTGGTGGCGAGGATGCGCAATTCCGGAAGCTGGTGCAGGAGTTCGGTGGCCAGTTCGGCTGCCGTCTCGACGAGGTGCTCGCAGTTGTCGAGCAGGAGCAGGGCGTCGCCGCTGCCGAAGAGCCCGGCCACGCGCGCGACCGGGGTGGCCCGCCGGCCCTGGCCGGCGTCGTAGAGCCGGCCGTCCGTGGAACTGAGGGCGCCGAGGACCGCGTCGACGAGCTGGTCCGGTGCGCCGACGCCGGCGAGCGGCACGAACCAGACCCGTCCTCGGGCGTGGGCTCGGTCGCGGGTGGCTGCTTCGAAGGAGAGCCGGGTCTTGCCCGCGCCGCCGGGGCCGACGATCGTGACGAGCCGGCTGTGGGCCAACTGCTTCTCAAGTCGGGTCAGTTCACCGTCGCGGCCGACAAAGCTGGTGAGGCGGGCCGGAAGACGACTGGAGACGGCCCGCGTCCGCTCGGACGGCGTTTCCAACTTGCCGCGCAGCAGCGCCAGATGGACCTCTCGTAACTCGGCCGACGGATCGACACCGAGTTCGTCACCGAGCCGCTTCCGTATCGCCTCGTACACCGCGAGGGCGTCGGACTGACGTCCGGCCGCGGACAGCGCGCGCATCCGCAGCCCCGCGACCCGCTCGCTCAACGGCCGCTCGGTTCCGGACGCTTCGAGGTCGGACAGCACCTCCGCGTACCGTCCGAGCCGAAGCTCGGCATCGCAGTGGTCCTCGACCGCCGCGGTGCGCAGATCGTCGAGTCGTTTCGCGACGGGCCCCGCGAACGGGGCGTCGAGCACATCGGCGAGTGCCTCGCCCCGCCACAGGCCGAGCGCCGTTCCGAGCAACGAGGCCGCTTCACCGTACCGACCGGCCGCGAGCTCCCGCCTGCCCCGAGCGGTCAGATCCTCGAAACGGTGGACATCCACGTCCTCGGGCCGCACCGAGAGCCGATAGCCGCCGGACGAGGACTCCACCGCGGCGGATCCGCGCAGCGCTCTGCGCAGCCGGGACACCAGAGCCTGCAGCGCGTTGGCCGCGTCGGCGGGCGGCTGCTCTCCCCAGAGGCCGTCGACGAGCGAGTCGACGGACACCGTCCGGCCCTCTCCGAGGGTGAGCCTGGCAAGGAGCGTCCGCAGCCGGACGCCACCCACCTCGATCGGCGCCCCGTCATCGGCGTACACCTGAATCGGTCCCAGCAGCTCTACGCGCACCACGGCCCCCTTCGGACCGACCGGCCCCTGCCGTGTCGATCATTCCGCCAACGCCGGGACAGCATCACTCACTTGACGCCCCTGGTAAAGGGCCGTACGCACCGGAACGCGTCCGGTGTGCGGTGGTTCTCCGCTGTTGGGAACGATCACGTGCTTCGCTTGCTCTGCGGTTCGCCGATTTCGTCGGTTCGCGACGGACAACACGGGCGCCGGATCAGCCGGGCGTCGTAGGAAACCCCGGTCCGCCCCGATGGAAGGTGTCGGTGATGTGCGGAGGCGGCGCCGGTAGCGTGAGGGGGGTGATGGTGGGTGCCGAAGAGACCAGGCTCGTGATCCTGCGTGGCAACAGTGCCTCGGGGAAGTCGTCCGTCGCGACCGGTGTCCGGGAGAGGTTCGGCCGTGGCCTGGCGCTGGTCGGTCAGGACAATCTCCGTCGGATCGTCCTGCGTGAACGGGACCGTCCTGGCGCGGTGAACATCGGGCTGATCGACCTGACGGCCCGCTACGCGCTGGACGCCGGCTATCACGTGGTCCTCGAAGGGATTCTCCACGCCGATCACTACGGGGCGATGCTCACCCGGCTGCGCGCGGAGCACCGCGGCCGGACGCACGGGTACTACCTCGACGTTCCGTTGGAGGAGACCCTCGCCCGCCATGCCACCAAGCCCATCGCCGATGAGGTGTCACCCGACGCGCTGCGCTCCTGGTACCGGCCGCTCGATCTTCTGCCCGGTGGCGGGGAGACCGTCATCGACGCCGGTACAGGTCTCACGGCGACCGTCGACCGCATCATGCGCGAGACCGGGCTGGCCGGTCTGCCGCCGCTGGAGGAGTGACGACGCGAAGCCCCGGAACGTGACTCCCGGGGCTTCGTGCCGCACTTCACTTGACCTACAGGCACAACGACCGGCCAGGGTCGAGGTCACGCCCTTTCACCGCGCGATTTCGCCGGGGCGGGCGGGGTGCATGCTGGGACCGAGTGAGCTCGCCGGGGTGGCTGGTGGTGCCGTATCTGATCGTGTTCGTCCGTGACCGGTGCCTTGTGCAAGCGCTGTGCTGCGCGCTTCAAGATCGGTCGGCATATCCTGGTGGGCGAATCGGGTGATCCGGGTTAATCGGATGTCTCGGCCTGGGGTGCATGCGCCGCGTAGCTGCCGAGCCCCCGCCGGGCGGCGCGAGGACGGTTTCAGTGGGACGGGCGGTGAGCGGTGCTTCGGGGCGGCTGCGGTCGGCCGCCCCGAAGCCGGGTGCGTCGCACCGATGAGTCTGACCGCGCCCACGGGTCTACCTGTCGACCGAGACGAACCGACTCTTCGGGAGCAAGGCATGGGCCTCATCGATATCGAGCTGTTCGCGACCCTCGACCTCGTCGGGCAGGCGCCCGGCGGTCCCGAGGAGGACCCGGTGGGGTTCCCGTTCGGCGGCTGGCAGGCGCCCCTGCTGGACGAGGTCACCGGGGCGCAGGTACTGGCCGCTTACGAGGACACGGACGCCCTCCTGCTCGGGCGACGGACGTACGAGATCTTCGCCGCCTACTGGCCGCACCAGGAGGGCGGCGAGGACAACAAGATCGCGGCACTGTTCAACAGCGTTCCGAAGTACGTGGCCTCCCGCGGCAGGCCCGACCTCTCGTGGGCCGGGTCCACGCAGCTGGGGCCGGACCTGGCCACCGCGGTGCGCGAGATCCGTGACCGGCACGAGCACGTGAAGGTCGTCGGGAGCCTGAACCTGGTGCAGAGCCTCCTGCGCGAGAAGCTCTTCGACCGTCTCGACCTCTGGGTGCACCCGATCATGCTCGGCGTCGGGAAGAAGGTGTTCGACGGTGGTGTGGTGCCCACCAACGTCACCCTCCTCGAACCGCCGACGGCCGGTCCGAACGGCTCCGTGCACCTGCGCTACGGGCTCGCCGACGGCACGCCCGGGGCGGGGGACATGAGCGCGCCCGATCGTGGTGTCCCGCGTCGGGACTGAAGCCGCCCCCGCGGCGGGCGCACTGTTCGGCATCGAGCCGGCCATGTCGGTGGCCGGCTCCCGGGTGCGGCGCGGGCACGGGCCGGGCGCAGGGGCGGGACGGAAAGTCGCCCCTGCCCGACGAGGTGTCGCAGAGATCAGTAACGTGTCCGGCGACGTTGCTGAACTTCGTTGATCGGAGCCGGAGTTGACTGAACGTGTGTCGGGGCGACGGCCCACGCTCGATGACGTGGCGCGCAAGTCCGGGGTGTCAAAGTCCACTGTGTCGCGCGTGATCAACGACGAGCCGCGGGTGCGGCCGTCGGTCGCGGAGCGTGTTCGAGCAGCGGTGTCCGAGCTCGGCTACGTTCCCAACCAGGCGGGCCGAAGTCTGGTCACGCACCGGACGAACGCCGTCGCCGTCGTGGTCACCGAACCACAGAACCGGCTCTTCGTGGACCCCTACTTCGACGGTCACCTCCGCGGCATTCGGCAAGAGCTCGTGCGCCACGGGGCTCAGCCGGTCCTGTTGTTCATCGAGGAGCCGGACGACTATCCACGGGTCGGCGAGTTCCTGGGCGGGGGGCACGTCGACGGTGCCCTGCTGTTCTCGTTGCGCACCGACGACCCGTTGCCGGGCATGGTCGAGCAGATGGGTCTGCCGGCGGTGTTCGGCGGCCGCCAGGTCGTCGGTCCCGGACACCGCAGTGATGCCTACACCTATGTCGACGCGGACAACCGCGGTGGAGCCAGGGAAGCGGTCCGACATCTCGTGTCGCTCGGGCGTCGGCGCATCGCGACGATCACCGGACCGCTGAAACAGGCTGCCGCGATCGATCGCCTCGATGGCTACCGAGACATCCTTCCGGACGCCCCGCCGCTCATCGCCGAGGGCGACTTCACGCTGCCGGGCGGCGCCGACGCCATGAGGATCCTCCTCGACCGGTGCCCTGACCTGGACGCGGTGTTCGTCGCCTCGGACCTGATGGCGTCCGGGGCCCTGAAGACGTTGCGGGACCGGGGGCGCAGGGTTCCGGAGGATGTGGCCGTGGTCGGGTTCGACGACCTGGAGTCCATCGCCGAGGCGACCGATCCGCCGCTCACGACGGTGCACCAGGACATCGAGGGGATGGGGCGGCTCATGGCCCGACTCCTCTTCCGACGCACGGCGCCCGCGTCCGGAGACGGCGGTCGTCCGCCGTCGTCCGTGGTCACCGCGACGCGTCTGGTCGTACGGAAGTCGGCCTGAGCGGCCCGCTCGGTCATGACCCGAGCCGACACAGCGCGTGGTCGATCAGGACACCGGCCGCGTTCTCCTGTTCCAGGACGTGTTCCTGGGTGTCGCCGCGTGCCTCGGACATGGAGACCACGGCGCTTCGCCTGCCGTCGCGGGTGACGCCGTTGACGGTGATGTAACCGCCGTCCCCGCCGTCGTGGCTCCAGTAGGTTCCTCCGCAGCTCAGGGGGCGCTCCACCAGGCCGAGCCCGTACCGGCCGCCGGGCCACAACTGTTGGACCTCCGCGCTCACGGGGACGGTCCGCTTCATCTCGGCCAGCTGCCGCTTCGGCAGCAGGCGGCCCGAGAGCAGCCCGCGGAAGAGGATGTTCTCGTCCCGCGTGGTCGTGACGAACGAGAGGATGTCGTGGTCCACCGGTATCTGGTCGGTGACGTCCACCCGGGAGCCGGGGCCGAAGTACTGGTAGGCCTGGGCGTGCGGCCGGGGCAGGGCGGCCGAGGTGCCGAGCCACCGGGTCCGGTGCAGGCCCAGCGGGCGCAGGACGCGGTCCTCGATCTCCTCGTGGGCGGGCCGGCCGGTGGCCTTCTCGATCACCGCGCCGAGCAGGACGTACCCGGTGTTGGAGTACCCCCAGCCCTCGCCGGGCGGGAAGTCCGGCGCGTGGGCCATGGCGCGGGCGATCAGCTCCTCGGGGCCGTAGACGATGTGGCGTTGCTCGTAGTACTCCTCCGGCGTCGTGTATCCGGGCAGGTCGTCGTGGATGCCACCGGTGTGCTGGAGGAGCTGGCGGATGCTGATCCGGCTGCCGTCGTTGCCGTTGCCCCGCACCACCCCTGGCAGCCAGTGGTCGACCGTGTCGTCGAGGGACAGCGCGCCCTCGGCCTCGAGCCGGAGGATCACGGTGGCGACCAGGGTCTTGGACGTGCTGGCCATCCGGAAGTAGCCGTCGGACGGGACCGGGCGGCCGGTGTTGAGATCCGCTGTGCCGCTGGTGGCGACCGACTGCCGACCGTCAGGCGCGATCACGCGGGCCTGGACACCGCTGACGCCGAGGGCGTGGATCGCCTCGGTGTCCTGGCGTAATCGCTCCTCGGTGGAGGAGCCGACAGGTTGGGCGACGGCTGTGGTCACCCCGGCGGTGAGCAGCGTGGCGACACCGAGTGCCAGGGCGAGACGCTTGCGCAGGGTCGAAGGCATGACCGAACGCTAGATTCGCCCCCGACGGAGCGCGATCCGGTGCGCCCCAGGGGCGTAAGGGGGTAATCCCCCGGAACGGGCCGTCACCGGTCCGCCGTCGCCCCCGCGCGCCGTGACGGTCGTCGGACCGGTCGGCGCCGTCGGGACCCGCCCGCCGGAACCGCCGCCGAGCGCGACGGCCGGCGGACCCCCGGGGCGGGCACAGGACAGGCCGCGCCGCAGGAACCGGTCACTCGCGTACGCCCGCCGACGCCACCGCCCCGCGGCGCAGGGCGAGGCCGGCCGGGACGACTGCCGAGATCACGGCGAGCACCGCGCAGACTCCCACGACCGCCGCGAGCGTCGCCCACGGCATCGCGATGGACGTCCGCACCGAGAGCAGTCCCAGCGCGCTCCACATGCCCGCCAGGTTGAGCCAGGCGACGACGGCTCCCAGCAGTGCGCCGACCACGACCACCATCAGTGCCTCGGCGCCCACCAACCGCAGCACCTGCCGGCTGGTGGCACCGGCCAGCCGCAGCGCGGCCAGTTCACGGACCCGGTCGGCGGTGGCCATGACCATCGTGTTGGCCAGCGAGATACCGGTGTAGAGCAGGGCGATGCCGAGGACCAGGAAGAAGCCCATCAGGGTCGTCCGGTTGGTCTGCGGATACGTCGCACGCACCCAGGCCTCCCCGGTGAGGAGCCGCCCGCCCGTCGTCCGCAGGGCCTGACGCAGACCGGCGGCCACTGCGGCCGTGTCGGCACCGTCCTCGAGGCGTACGTCGATCCGGTCGACGGGCGCCGAGGGGGCGTTGCGCGGGGTGACGTAGACGCCGTTGCCGCCGGTGCCGACCGTCATCACCGCGGCGATCCTCAACGACCTCCTCGTGCCGTCGCCGAGCCACACGTCCACCCGCTCACCCACGGTCCGGCGCTCCCACTCCTCGTTGACGACGATCGAGTCGTCGTCCAGGTCGCTCGCCTTCCCCTCGGCGAGCGGAAGACGGGCCGTCGCAGCGAACGGAGCCGGCTCGACGGCCCTGGCGTCGGACCTGACGAGCGCCACGCCTTCCTCCAGGACGTACACGGCGCTCGACGCGCTGGGGGAGACCTCGGCGCCGGGCACCGCGCGGAGCCGCTTCAGCGTGTCGCCGTCGAAGCCGCCGCCCGCCGGGGTGAGGACGAAGTCGGCGGACGTCCGCGCGCGCACCTCGGTGGCCTTCGCCGCGTCCAGGGTGGCGGTGGCTCCCAGGAGGGAACCGGCCAGCGCGACCGTGACGAGCACGGGTGCCGCGACCGCGGCGGTGCGGCGCACCGCGCCGGAGGCGTTCTCCCGCACCAACATCCCACCGGCGCCCGGCAGTCGGGCCGACGGCCAGGCGATCACCCGGGTCAGCGGCCGCACCAGCGCCGGCGCGAGCAGCGCGATCGCGGTGATCAGCAGCATCGGGCGGCTGACGTAGGTCTTGCGGTGCAGCAGGTCGCTCGGGTCGGTGACGAGGGCCAGGGCCAGCGTCCCCGCGGCGGTGATCAGCAGGATCACGCCCACCACTCCGCGTCCGCGTGTCAGCGCCCGGGTGTCCACGGACGCCTCGCGCAGCGCCTCGGCGGGACCGGTGCGCCCCGCCCGCCAGGACGCGGCCGTCACTCCGCAGAGGGCCACGAGCAGGCCCGTCCAGAACGCCGAGTGGTACGGCCAGGTGTGGTCGCCGATGCTGAACCAGCCGGGCGCGAGGTGCTCGTCGACCGCCCACGCGGCGAGTTCCGGAGCCCCGTGGAAGCCGAGCACACAGCCGGTGGCCGAGGCGAGCACGCCGATCACGAGCGCCTCCAGGACGACCATGCGCCGGATCTGCCCAGGGGTGGCACCGGCGGTGCGCAGCAGCCCGAACTCACGGCTCCGCTGGGCCACCGCGAACGCGAAGGTCGAGGCCACCACGAACACCGACACGAACCCGGTGACCCCGCCCGCGGTGCCGAACATGGCGTTCATCGCGGTGAGGGCTTCCGCGTCCCGGTCCGGATCGGCGTCGGCGTACCGGCGCGCGTTCCCGGTGAGGACCTGGACGCCCGCGCTGTCGCGCACGGCCTCGCGGACGGCCGCCGCGTCGGCGTCGACCACGAGCTGGAGACTGCGCGGGGACAGTTCGGCGGCGCGGGTGTCGGTGTAGAACACCGCATCCTCGAAACCGAGTCCGGCCACGGTACCGACGACACGCACAGGGCCGCCGTCGGTCCGTACCTCGGTACCGGGCCGTGCCCAGTCACCGCTGACGACGACCTCGCCGGCGGTCCGGGGCGCGCGTCCCGCGTCGAGGTCGTACGGCGCGAAGGCCGCGGTGGACCAGGGGTGGCCCACCAGATGGGCGGGCCCGCCGTCGGCCCGCACGGCGAACGACCGGTCCTCGACGACGGTCCCGAGGTCCCGCAGCCTCGCGATCGCGTCGGCGGGCACGGCGCGCGGCTGCGCCAACGCGGCGGTACGGGCACCGGTCGAGGTGGGCACTTCGAGGGTGTCCCGGCCCTTGACGACCACCGGCGCGGCGGCGAACCGCTCCGGTCCGCGGTCGGGCGCGTCCGCCGAGGACGCCAGGGCCAGCCCCATGACGGCGATCAGCGCGACACCCAGGGAGAGGGCGACGAAGCTGCCGACGAAGGTGATCCAGCGCGTGCGCAGGGTGCGCAGGGTGGTGCTCAGCACGGCGCCGCCTCGAGCTCGATGATCCGCGCCGCGATGTCCTCGGCCGGGGCGCCGACCAGTTCGCCGTCGACACGGCCGTCGACGAGGAAGACGACGCGGTCGGCGTAGGAGGCGGCGACGGGATCATGGGTGACGACGACGATCGTCCGGCCGTCCCGGTCGGCCATGCCGCGCAGCAGGGTCAGCACCTCGCGGCCGGTCCGTGAGTCGAGCGCGCCCGTCGGCTCGTCGCCGAACAGCACTTCGGGGCGGGTGATCAGGGCGCGGGCCAGGGCGACGCGCTGCTGCTGGCCGCCGGACATCTCCGACGGCCGGTGTCCTGCCCGGTCGCCGAGCCCGACCTGCTGGAGCACCTCGCGCACCTGGGCCTTCTTCGGGCGGCGGCTGGCGAGACGCAGCGGCAGGGCCACGTTCTGCTCGGCGGTCAGCGAGGGCAGCAGGTTGAACGCCTGGAACACGAAGCCGACCCGCTCGCGGCGCAGCAGGGTCAGCCTGGTCTCGCTCAGCCCGGTGAGTTCCGTGTCGCCGAGGGTGACCGAGCCCGAAGTCGGCCGGTCCAGACCCGCGGCACACTGCAGCAGGGTCGACTTGCCGGACCCGGACGGACCCATCACCGCGGTGAACGTCCCCCGCCCGAAGGCGAGACTCACCCCGTCGAGGGCGGTGACGGACGTGCCGCCCGCGCCGTAGCGCCGGGTCACGGAGTCCAATCGGATCGCGTCGTCGGTCGTGGGGTTCCCCATCAGCGCTTGCTCCCTGGTTCGTCGGTGCCTCCACGAAACCGCGGACGACCCCCACGACGCAGTAGGGCCGGAACGAGACCTGGGGTAGGGCCAGGCCTACCCTCGGTACGGGCCCTGGAGCGATGGCATCGGCCCGAAGCGGCCGCATACGGTCGTGCCCATGCACCCTCGAAACGTGTGGCAGGCGATGTCCCGGCGGGGCTTCCCGCTGTCGGCCTGGACCTGGCGCTCCGCCGCGTACCTGTTCACCGGCGCGGTGACCGGCGTGGTCACCCTGGTGGCGATCGTGACGCTGGCGGCGGTGGGCGGCGCGCTCGCCGTCGTCCTGGTGGGACTGCCCCTGCTCGTCATGGTCGCCCTGAGCGGGATCCCGGTGGCCTGGGTGGAGCGGCGCAGGCTGCTCCTGATCGACGACGAGCCGGTGTCCGGCCGGCACCGGGTGCCGGCCGCGCCGGGTCTGCGGGCCTGGCTGACCACCAGGCTGCGCGAACAGGCGACCTGGCGGGAGTTCGGGTACGCGTTGCTGTTCGCCGGGCTGCTGTGGCCGGTCGAGGCCCTGGCGCTCGTCGTCGCCCTGATCGTCCCGCTGTCCATGGTCGCCACCCCGCTGCTGATGGGCACGGTCGGCCACGGCCTCGAGGCGAAGGTGCTCAAGCAGTGGACGGTCACCACCTGGCCGACCGCCTGGGGCGTCGCCGTACTGGGCCTGCTCCTGATGGGCCTCGGCGCCTACGTGCTCGGCGTCACGGCGGGCGCCCGCGCCGAGCTGACCCGACTGCTGATCGCCTCCCGGGAGGGCGAGCTAGGGGCCGAGGTGGTCGAACTGGCCCGCTCCCGCGCCCGGTTGGTGGACGCCTTCGAGGCCGAGCGGCGCCGCATCGAGCGCGATCTGCACGACGGAGCCCAACAACGCCTGGTGGCCATGACGATGACCCTCGGGCTGGCGCGCCTCGACGCCCCGCCCGGCCCGCTCGCCGACCAACTCGCCAAGGCCCACGAGGAGGCGGGCAAGGCGCTCGCGGAGCTGCGCGAACTCATTCAGGGCATCCATCCCAAGGTCCTCACGGACTACGGGCTGCACGCCGCGGTCGCCGACGCCGCCGACCGCAGCGCGGTCCCCGTCGACGTCGACCTCGACCTGCCGGGCCGGCCGCCCCGGGCGGTCGAGTCCGCGGCGTACTTCGTGGTCTGCGAGGCACTGGCCAACGTCGCCCGGCACAGCGGGGCCGACCGCGCGCGGGTGAGCGGCGGTCATCGCGACGGACGCCTGGTCGTCGAGGTGCGCGACGACGGCCGCGGCGGTGCGGACCCCGCGACGGGCAGCGGCCTCATCGGCCTCGCGGACCGGGTCTCGGTCTTGGATGGCAGACTTGCGCTGACCAGTCCGCCCGGCGGGCCGACCCTGTTGCGTGTGGAGTTTCCTTGCGAGCTGACCAAGCCGGTCGAACGCTCCGCGTAGTGCTGGCCGAAGACAGCGTGCTGCTGCGCGAAGGGCTGGTCGGCCTGCTCGGCCGCTGCGGTCACGAGGTGGTGGCCGCCGTCGGGGACGCGCGGGCGCTGATCGCCGCCGTCGAGGAGCATGCCCCCGACATCGTGGTGACGGACGTACGCATGCCGCCCGGTTTCCAGGACGAGGGCCTGCACGCGGCCGTGCGGCTGCGCGAGAGGAGCCCGGCACTCCCGGTCCTGGTCCTCAGCCAGTACGTGCAACGCACGTACGCCGCCGAACTGTTGGACTCCGGCGACGGAACCGGCGTCGGCTATCTGCTCAAGGACCGGGTCGGCCAGGTCGAGGAGTTCGTGGAAGCGCTGCGCGAGGTGGCGGACGGGGGGACGGTGGTGGACCCCGAGGTGGTACGTCAGCTGCTGCGCCGCCGCCGGGATCCGCTGGAGCGCCTCACCCCGCGCGAACGGGAGGTCCTGGCGCTGATCGCCGAGGGCAGGTCCAACGGCGCGATCGCCCAGGCGCTGGTGGTCTCCGAAGCCGCGATCGGCAAGCACGTCGGCAACATCCTCAGCAAACTGGACCTGCCCCCGACGGACCGGACCCACCGCAGGGTCCTCGCCGTCCTCACCTACCTGCGGGCCTGACCCGCCCGGGTCCACCGAGCCACCGGGCGGCGCCGGTCCGGCCGTGGACGTCGAACCGTACGGCCCGCGCGGGGGTGGTGTCCGACGCCCACGGTGAACGAACCTGGACCTGCCCGGTGAGAGAAGCCCGGCCGACAGGAGGAGGACACCGATGGCCGACGACGTCGACCTGCACGGTCCGGCGAGCTGGGAGGGACCGCCCCGCGCGTACGGGCCGGTCGCGCGGGTCGCCGTACTCTCCGATGTGCACGCCAACATCCCCGCCCTCGACGCGGTGCTCGCCGAACCGGACGTCGCCGCGGCCGACCTGGTCGTCCTCTGCGGCGACCTGACCTGGGGGCCGCAGCCGCAGGAGACGTACGAGCGGATCGTCGCGCTGGGCGGGCGCGCCCTGTGCGTACGCGGCAACGCCGACCGCTACGCCGCCCAGATCGGCACGGCCGCCCGCGCCGCCGACACCCCGCGCCAGTCGTGGATCGTGGCACGGCATTCGCGGGCGGCCATCGCCTTCCTGGACCGTCTCCCCTTCGGCGTCGTCGTCGAGATCGACGGGCTCGGACCGGTGCACTTCTGCCACGGATCGCCGCGCAGCGACCATGAGTTGGTCACGCCGGGGACACCACCCGGGCGGTTCGCCGAACTGTCCGCGGCCATCGACGCGCGGGTCCTGGTCACCGGACACGCGCATCTGCAGTTCGACCGCGTCGTGGCGGGCCTGCGCAGTGTGAACCCGGGCAGTGTCGGACTGCCCTACCACACGGGTGAACCGGGTACCGCGTACTGGGCGCTGCTCGGCCCCGACGTCTGGCTCAGGACCACCCGCTACGACGTCGGGGACGCCGTAGCGCGAGCCCGCCGCGTCGCCGACCCGGACGCGGAGCGGTACGCGGACACCCTGACGAACGCCCCCGATCCGGAACGGATCGTCGTGGAGGCGGAGGACCGGATCTTCGTCAACTGATGCCGTGCCGGCCGGGGGAGAGGGGACGTTCGTCGTTCAGGCGGTCGACGGCGAGGTGGCCGGGGGGTCGGCGGGGAGGTCGTGACGGTCCTGGTCGTGGTCGTCGTTCGCGTCCGGTGCGTGTGCCGTGAGGTGTCGTACGGCTGGGACGCAGAGGAGGGCGAGGGAGGCCGGGACCCCGATGAGCGTCATCCCGTAGAGCGTGGGTCGTAGGCCGAGGGACTCGGACACCGGCCCGGCGAGTACCAGGCCCAGGGGCATGAGCCCGGCGGACAGCAGGTAGTCGTAGGAGCTGACGCGGGACAGGGCCGCCTCGGGGATGTGTGTCTGCAGCGCGGTTTCCCAGGTGACGAAGAACAGGGAGACGGCGACGCCGGTGACCGCCTCGAGGGCGGCGATCACCACGACTGGCGCGCCGGAGCCGATGATGAGCGCCTGGCAGGAGCCCACGGCGAGTGCGGCGGCGGCGAGCGCCATGGGATGCCTGGTCCTGAGGCGGTAGGCGCAGACGTCTCCGACGATCGAGCCGACGC
Source organism: Streptomyces sp. NPDC002580 (assembly GCF_042889485.1). Classification (NCBI taxonomy): domain Bacteria; kingdom Bacillati; phylum Actinomycetota; class Actinomycetes; order Kitasatosporales; family Streptomycetaceae; genus Streptomyces; species Streptomyces sp. NPDC002580. Next base: position 16,817 of record NZ_JBIAQZ010000022.1, read on the forward strand.
CGAAGCCCGCGGTCACGATCGACCAGCCCGCCGCGCCGCCCCATTCGTCCTGGGCCAGGACGGGCCCCAGCACGAAGATCGACGGCAGCACGACGACGTGGTAGACCGCTATGGCCCCCATGCCGGACCACACCCACGTCCGGCCGCGTACCTGCGCCCAGCCGGCGCGCAGTTCCCCGAGGAACGCCCCTCGGGTGGGTCGCGCCGGTAGGGACGTTCTGCCGCGGGGCTTCAGCCGGGCGAGGAACGCGGCGCTGGCCGCGAAGGTCAGCGCGTCCGCGCCCAGGGCGCCGCCGGGGCCGACCAGCGCGACCAGCCCCCCGGCCAGGGCCGGGCCGACCACCAGGGCGGACGACTGGACGAATCCGCGCAGCGCGTTCGCCTCTCGTAGCCGGTCGGTCCCGACGAGCAGCGGTATCAGTCCGGTGGCCGCGGGCATGAAGAACGCGTCGGCCGTGCCGAACACGATCATGAGCAGGACCAGGTGCGAAACCTCGGCGACCCCGGTCAGCAGCAGTACCGCCGCGAGTCCCTGCACCGCGAACCGGACCAGGTCCGAGACCAGCATGATGCGGTGCCGCGGGAAACGGTCCGCCCACACCCCGCCCACCAGGGTGAACAGCAGCGTGGGCAGGAGCCCCGCTGCGGCCAGCAGGCCGACGTCGGCCGCTGAACCGCCCACCGAGAGCACGGCGAACGGCACGGCCACGAACGACATGCGGTCGCCCAGCACGGACAGGGACTGCCCGATGAACAGGCGGGCGAACTGCGGCTCAGCACGCAGGACACCGGGGATCAACGACTTCACGAGGCGACCGATCAGGGACAGGAAACAGGGAGTGCAGCGCCCGATGCTAAGCAGTGCCCTCCCCGTCGGTCACCTGAATTCTCCAGGCCAGAACCCTCCGGCGGCCTTTCAAGGGGGATGCCGTGGACCTGGGGACGACCGGCTGCCGTCGCCGCGCCCGCTCGGAGGGCTCGCTCTTCGGCGGAATCCGCCGGGTATCGAAAGCGTCCGGTCGCCTGCCCGGCCGCCAGGGTGGACCCGGGGAGGGCGACACCGTAAGTCGGGGTCGGTTCACGCGGCGATCTGGGTGCGGTCGCGCACGATGATCTTGCCGGTGTTCTCGCCGCGCAGCATTCCCAGGAACGCGTCGACGATGTGCTCGAAACCGTCGACCACCGTCTCGTCCGGAACGAGCCGGCCGCTCTGCAGATGCGGCACGGCGAACGCGTACAACTCCTCCTGGAGATCGCGGTAGTTGCTGACCAGGAAGCCCTCCATGCGGAGGCTCTTCTCCACGATGTCCGCGTAGTCGAAGCGCGGAGCCGGGGCGTGGGGGGTGTTGTACTGGCCTATCGTGCCGACCCGGACGATGCGTCCGAACTCGCGCAACGCTCCCACGGCCGCCGCCAGTTGTTCGCCGCCGACGTTGTCGACGAACACGTCCACGCCGTCCGGCGCGGCCTTGCCGAGCAGTTCGGCGGCGGGACCGTCGTGGTAGTCGAAGGCGGCGTCGTAGCCCACGACCCCGGTGAGGTGGGCGGACTTCGCCGCCGAGCCGGTGCTGCCCACGAGCCGTCCGGCGCCGAGCAGTCTGGCGAACCGTCCGGTGGCCGTGCCGACCCCGCCCGCGGCGGCCGACACGAACAGGTCCTCCCCTTCCTGGAGCCGGGCGATCCGGGTCAGGCCCACGTAGGCGGTCAGGCCGGTGCCGCCGAGGACGCTCAAGTACGCGGTCAGGGGCACCTTTTCGAAGAGGGGCAGCTTCCGGACCACCTCGGGCGCGACCACCGCGTGGGTGCGCCAGCCCTGCCGGTGGAACACGATGTCACCCTCGGTGAGATCGGGTGTGCGCGAGGCGGTCACCCGCCCGAGGGTGCGGCCCTCCAACGGTGCGTCGAGCGCGAAGCCCCCGGGCACGTCGTCCATCATCTCGCGGTGGTAGGGGTCGACGGACCAGTAGAGGTTCTCCACGAGCGCGCTGCCGGCCGCGGGGGCGGGAAGCGGGGATTCGACGAAGGCGAAGTGCTCGGCGATGGCAAGGCCGTGGGGGCGGGCGGTCTGTCGCACGGTGAGCGCGGTCTCGTTCATGTCCGGACCGTAGGACGGGAATGCGCCGCCCGGGCAGCCGGTTCGGCTCATAAGACCCGCCCATCCATGAGCAGTTCTCATACGACGAGGTGAGCGCCCCGTGGCCCGAACGTCCGACGCCGACCTCGTTCCTCAGGAACTGCGCGTCCTCGTGGCGGTCGCGGACGCCGGTGGCTTCTCGGCCGCGGCCGACACCCTCGGTCTGACCCAGTCCGGGGTCTCGCGCTCGGTCCGTGGCAGCGAGCGCAAGATCGGTGCCGTCCTCTTCGAACGCGGCCGCACCGGCGCCCGCCCCACGCCCGCCGGGGAGAAGGCCGTCGCACACGCCCGCCGCGTTCTGCGCCTGCTGGACGTCCTGACCGCGGAGGCGCGTGGCGCGGCCCGGTCCGACGCCCCCGAGGGGCCCCTGCGGATCGCGGCTTTCCGCAGCGCGGCCCTGCATCTGCTGCCGCCCGTCCTGCGGCGGCTTCGTGCCCGGCACCCCGGGATCGAGCCGCGGGTGCGGATCGTACGGGAGGTCGGGCGCGGCACCGCGGGCGAAGTGGCCGACGGGAAGGCCGACCTCGCCATCGCCACCCTGGGCGGCTCCGCGTCGCTTCCGCCGGGTCTGGTCGCGAGCGGGCTCCTCGAGGAGCCGTACGCGCTGGTGCACGCGACGGGCCATGCGGCTCCGCGCTCCCTGCCGCTGATCGACTGGACCGAGAACTGCGGCTCTTGCACGCGCGACTGGTGGGCAGCACAGGACTGGATCCCGCGGGCGACCGTCGAGGCCGAGGACGACGGAGCGGTGCTCTCCTTGGTGAGCGGCGGTCACGGGATGGCGATCATGCCGGCGCTGTCCTTGACCGGAGCACCGCACTCGGTCGAGATCACTGATCTCGGTCCGGGACGCCCGACCCGCCGGATCGGCTACGTCACCACCTCGGAACTGGCCGGATCCGCTGTCGTACGCGCCTTGGTGAGGGAACTGCGGGCGACGGCCCCCCACGGGGTGCGCCTTCTCGGCGGGGATGCCTGACCGGGGTGATCGCGGGGCCCGGGTACGCCGGCAGAGGTCGGGAGAGTCCGACGGCTGCGGCCGGGGCTGCGCCCCGGCGACGACCCGGGCACTCCCCGGACGCCGGAGTGCGGTGGGACCGGGGCCCATGGGGAGCCGACTGGAGGGAATCCGCAGCGGCGGGTCCACCGGACCGCCGCAGATTCGCGTGGGTCCGCAAAAAGACCTCGGCCCCCTCCGACCTAGAGGGTCGGAGGGGGCCGAGTATGCGTAGCGGGGACAGGATTTGAACCTGCGACCTCTGGGTTATGAGCCCAGCGAGCTACCGAGCTGCTCCACCCCGCGTCGGTGTAGCCACCCTACATGATCCGGGGCGGGCGGCCGGAGGTATCAGATCCGCCAGGCGCGCAGGACGTCCGCGACCGCGTAGATCGTCAGGCGGGTCTCGCCGATCTTTCTGACCAGGTCGGAGAAGCCTCCGTAAGGGGGATCGATCCCTTCCCTCGACTGATCCATGTACTGGCCCGCGACGAATGCGGCGAAGAGGCTGTTCCGGTGCGGCAGGGGTTCGAGGCGCACGATCGTGTGCAGGAGTGCGGCCGCGCGCCACGCGGCATCGGGGTTGGACGCCTCCAGCGTCGGCATGCGCGTCTTGTGCCGGGCGACCGCCGCCACCAACGCCGAGTAGTCGGTGACCGACACGTCGTCGCTCCCCAGGGCGGCTTCCTGGACGTCCAGGAGCCAGGGGACGTCGATGTAGAGGATGTCGCTCATCAGGCGGCAGTGGCTCCCTGGTCGCGCTGCGACGGGGGGACCTCGTCGGGGAACGCCTCGTCGAACTCGGCGCGGAGCCTGTCGGCCCATGACGCGGCTCCGGCGACGAACTGTTTGCGGTGCATCTCACGCACGCCCAGGTCGTGCATGTACTGCTTCAGGCTCTTGCCCTCGGCCGCGGCAGCCGTACGCACGCCTTCCATCTCTTCTTCGGTGAAGGTCACATTGAGTGATGGCATACAGGGATGGTACCGATCAGGTACCTGATGGGGCCAGCCCTTGCGAGGGATCAGGAACCCGTTTCGGGCGGGACTGTTGACCTTGCCATCGGTCTCCTGCTCATCGGTGTCCTGTCCATAGGCCGAGCGGTGCGGGCCAGGACCGCGGCAGGAGCCGGTGCTACGGCCTGGCGCCGGTGACCGTCGCCAGCCTCGTCCTGATGGCTTCGGCCTCGGGCATGCCGAGGTCGGTGTAGAGGGAGAGAGCGCGCTCGTAGCGGTGAACGGCGGGGGTGGTGTCGCCGGAAGCGCGGTGTGCGTCGCCGAGTCCGCCATGGGCGCGGGCCTGCAGGCCCGGATTGCCGATGTCCTCGGCGATGGAGAGGGCGTCGGTGTGGTGGGCGAGGGCATCGGTGGGCCGGCCGGCGGCGTGGGCGGCCTCACCGAGCCCGTTGAGGGCTCGGGCCTCACCGTCGCGGTCTCCGTTCTGGCGGTAGATGGTGAGCGCCTGTCGGTGGTACTCGGCGGCCCGCGCGTACCGGTCGAGCCGTGTGTGGATGACCCCGAGGCCGTGCAGGGCCCCGGCTTCGCCGTACCGGTCGCCGACTTCCAGGAACAGGACAAGGGCTTGCTCCTGATGACGGGCCGCGGACCCGAGGCGGCCGAGTTCCACCTCGATGGTGCCGAGGTCGTTGAGCGCGTGGGCCTCCAGGTATCGGTTGCCGGTCCGGCGGAGCAGGGCCAACGCCTGCCGGAGATGGTCGGCGGCCTCTCCGTAGCGGCCCAGTTGCACCTCGACGGAGGCGAGGTCCTTGAGGGCGATCGCCTCGCCCGACCGGTCGTCGACGCGCCGGTACAGCGCCAGAGCCTCTTCGAGGAATTCGACGGCCTGGCGGAAGCGCCCCAGCCGTTCCTCGACGAGGCCGAGGTTGACCAGGGCGCGGGCCTGGCCGGTCAGATCGTCGGCCCGCCGGAACAACGCCAGCGCTGCCTGGATATGCCGGCGTGCCGGTTCGTGCCGGGCCAACTGCCAGTAGGCGGTGCCGATGCCGAGCAGAGCCCGGGCCTCGCTCGCCGGGTCGCCGAGCAGCCGAGCCGCGTCGCGGGCGTGGCCGTGGATCATGAGGCCGTCGTTGTGGTGGCCGCTGATGAGGTAGCGGTACAGCGTGAGGGAGAGCCGGATGGCGTGGGTGGGCCGGCCGTGGATGGCGGCATGGGCGGACACCGCCGTCAGGCACGCTCGCTCGGTGTTCAGCCAGGCGCGCGCGTCGTCGGGATCGGACAGCTCGGGAACGGGGGCGGTGGGCTCGGGAACGGCGGGTCTCAGGTGGGCCTCGGCCGGATGGAGGCGGTTCATGGCGGCGGCCGCGGTGGCGAGGTAGTGGTCGAAGAGCCGGTCGAGCGCCTGCTCGCGGACCTGCGGCGCGTCGTCGGCCGTGGTGAGGCGGGTGGCATAGGCCCGCAGCAGGTCGTGCATGCCGTAGCGGGCGGCGTCGATGCGCTGGACCAGATGGGCTCGGGCGAGGACGTCGAGGGTGCGGCGGGTGTCCGTGAGGCCCCGGTCGGTCAGCGAGGCGGTCGCGTGGGCGTCGAAATCGGGGCCGGGGTGCAGGCCGAGCAGTCGGAAGGTCCGCACCGCGTCCGCCGGCAGGTTGCGCAGTGACCAGGAGAACACGGCGGCGACCGCCGTCCGGGGGTCACCATCCGCGTCGAGCAGGTCCAATCGCCGCTGATGGTCGACGAGTTCGGCGACGAGGTCCGTCAGCGGCGTCGAAGGACGGGAGGCGGCGAGTTCCGCGGCGATCCGCAACGCCAGGGGTAACCGGGCGCATTGCGTGGCGAGGGCGTCGACGGCGGTGGGGTCGGTTTCGGCGCGGGGGCCGACGAGCCGGCGCAGCAGGGTGCGGGCGGTGTCGGGGGGCAGCAGATCGAGGTCGAGGCGGTGCGCGCCGTCCCGCGCGACCAGCCCGGCCATGCTGTCCCGGCTGGTCACCAGTACCGCGCAGGAGCCGGTGCCGGGCAGCAGCGGACGGACCTGTTCGACGGTGGAGGCGTTGTCGAGCACGATCAGGATGCGCCGTCCCGCGACCTCCGTGCGGTAGCGTGCCGCCCGGTCGTCCGGCTCCAGCGGGATGTCCTGCCCGCACACCCCGAGCGCGGTCAGGAACCGGACCAACGCGTCGGAGGCGGTCATGGGCCGTTCTGGGTCGTAGCCGCGCAGGTTCACGTACAACTGGCCGTCCGGGAAACGGTGTCGGGCCCGGTGCGCCCAGCGCACCGCCAGGGCGGTCTTGCCCACGCCCGCGGTGCCGGACACCGCTGAGACCACCACCGCGGTCGACCGTTCCCCCGCCGCGGCCAGGAACTTGTCCAGCCGGGCCAGTTCCTCCTCACGGCCGATGAACCCCGCAGCTTCCAGAGGCAGTTGAGCGGGACGGACCACGGCTCGCTCGGTGCTGGTGCTGGTGCTGGTGGCGTCGGCGCCGGGCGTTGTGCGTCGGGTCGCCGGTGCGGTGGCCGTGCCGCACAGGATCGCCTGGTGTTCCCGGCGGGCTTCGGCTCCCGGGGTGGCGCCGAGTTCGTCGGCCAGCCGCTTTCGCAGGGCGGCGTATCCGGCGAGTGCCTCCGGGGTGCGCCCGGCGCTGTGCAGCGCCCGCATCAGCGCCACGGCGAGCGGCTCGACCAGCGGGTTCTCGGCGACCAGGACGGACAGGGTGTCGATCACCACGACGTGGCCACCGACGCGGAGTTCGGCGTCCGCCCAGGCGAGGACGGCGTCGATCCGCTGGTTGAGCCAGTTCTCGCGCGTACGCGCCGCCCAGTCTCCGCTCAGTCCGGCCAGCGGCTGTCCCTGCCACAGGCTCATGGCTTCCCGCAGCATAGCCACCCGTACCGCATCGGAACCGCTGTCCTGACGGGCACGGGCGACGAGGTTCCGGACGCGGTGCGCGTCGACCCGGTCCGGGCAGATGCCGAGGCGGTAGCCTCCCTGGCCGCGCACCAACGAGGGCGGGCCGTCGGCGGCGTCCGAAAGGTGTGGGCCCGCCTCCGCGAGGACACGGCGGATGCGGGCGATGTGGGCGTAGAGGGTGGCGCGCACCTGTCCGGGCGGGTCCTCCCCCCAGACCCGGTCGATCAAGGTCTCGGCCGACACCCAGCGACCCGTGTCCACCAGCAGCGCTGCCAGGACCGTGCGTCGTTTGGCAGGTCCCAGATCCACCGGGTGGCCCGACACCCATAACTCCACGGGCCCCAGCAGCCGAAATCCCCCCACGTGCTCCCCCTGCCCACCCTGCGCTTGGTGATCCTTCCCCACGCGTCACACAACCATCGGGCCACCCGCGAAGCAAGCTTCACGCAAGGTTCTCGGCCACCACCCACCTCCATCGCGCTCACGGCAACCGCCGTACCACGGACGACTTCCGTCCCATGGGGGAGCTGAACCCGGTCGTCGTGCGGGACGGCGTTGTCGTGGGTGACTCAGGTGCGCGCGGCGGTGGACGAATCGGCTTCGCGGTTCCAGGAAGCGAGGTCCGGAGCTGCCGTTCATCCGCGCACCGGGCCGGGCAGCGACCGGCCCGGTGCGCTGGTCGCGGAGGTGCTGACGGAGTCGTCCAGGGTGGCCGGACCGGAGGTCTGCCCGTGGTCGACACGCGAGGGTCGCTGCCGGAACGGCTGCCCGCCGTGCCGGGAACGTCCGGTCGGCACCACCGGGTCGGCTGACCCGGCGGCGCGCCGGCCGTGCCCTTTCACCCGGAGGCGAAGGCGTCCGTGACGAAGGAGGCCCGGTCGCGGGAGCCGGTGCCGTCGGTGATCCACCAGTACGAGGGGTGCTCACCGTACAAGCCGAACTGCAGGCCCGGCGCCCAGGCCAGGACGAGTTCGTCGCGCCCGTCGCCGTCGAAGTCCCCGGCGCCGACGGGGCGGGCGTGCAGCCACTTGGCCGGCGTGCGCTTGCCGCCGACGGTCGCGGGGCCGCGTCGCAGCACGGTGGTGCGGCGGTCGCCGTCGATCAGGGTGGCGCCCTGGTAGGTGGCGACCAGGATGCCGTCGCGGCCGTCGCCGTCGGGGTCGGCGGCGGTGAAGCCGCCGGGGCCGTAGTCGGTGCCCAAACCCTTGGGGACGTCCGGCAGTCGGTGCACGACGGGCGGCGCGCCGGAGCCGGGGTGGACCGTCAACGAGCCGTCCACGTCCGGGGGTTCGGTACCGGGTGCGTCTTCGTCGTTGCGGCTGCGGTCGTCCCCGACGGCGACGTCGCGCACGCCGTCGCCGTCGAAGTCGCCGAAGGCGTGGGCGTTGCCGCGGCGGAGCGCGGTGCCCCGGGCCGCGAGCCCGGTGCCGCGGTGGGCGACGACGAGCGTGTTGCCGGACTGCTCGTTGTCGTTGGTGCCGTGCACGAGCAGGGAGGTAGCGCGAGGCTTCCCGGACGGATCGATCGCGTCGGCGAAGAGGGAGCCGCCCGACCAAGGCAGCCGGGTCTCGGTACGGGCCGGGGCGCCGGAGCGGCTGAACGGGCCGTAGAGCACGACCAGGGACGACTTGTTCGCGGCGGATCCGGCGAGGTCGTGGTGCCCGTCGCCGTCGAAGTCGCCGCGGACCAACTGCGACATCCCCAGTTTCGTCACCCGGTCCGGCATCCGCAGCGCGGTCGGCTCGGCGCCGGGCGTCGGTCCGGTCGGGCCACCCCAGGAGACGTTCGGGACGGCGCGCGCCACGGGGAATGAGCCCTTCTCCTGGACGGTGGGCCCCCTACGGACCGACACGAAGTCCGGGAAGCCGTCGCCGTCGAGGTCGGCGGCGACGGGGAGGGGTTCCGTGACGCCGTTGGCCAGGTCCGGGTCGCCGGTTTCGGCGCGCGACCAGACGCTGCGAACGGCGGGGTCGAGGCCGTGGGCGGAACCGAAGACGACACCGGCGGGGAGCAGCAGGTCCCGGTAGCCGTCACCGTTGACGTCGTCGGGGTCCTTGGAGCCCTTTCCGGGCTGTGGGGCACGGCGGGCGGGGAGCGTGGCGGGTATCGCGCCGGACGTCGCCTGGGCCGTACCGGAGGACGGGCGGTCGCTCGTCGCGCCGCCGCACCCGGCGAGGGCGAGGCAGGCGAGCACGGCGCAGGTGACGCCGACCGCGAAAACCGGCGACGGGACTCGGGACTTCATCCGCACACCCTCGCATCCCCGCACGGAGCGTCGGTAGGGGGGGGGAGACGCGGCGACTCCCGGTGCGGACCACGGTCCCCGCCCGCGCGGCGGAGCATGGTCCGCCGCGCGGACGGGGCGTGAGGAGCGGATGAACGGGACGACGGACGGCGGGGACGGCACGGATGCCATGGCGAGGGGCACGTCCCCGCCGGAGGAGACCGGCAGCCCTCAGAATTCGGCAGCGGTACGAGATGCCGTCAGGGTCGGCAGTGCGGCCATCGCGGCGATGGCGAGGCCCGTGCCGGTGAGCGCCAGCATGGGGGGCCACGTTCCCGAGTACCAGCCCGCGTACCGGCCGTTGAGCTGGAGCCAGGCACTGCCCGAGACATGACCGGTCACCAGGGCGAGACCGAAGGAACAGCCGAGCGGCGTGATGATCTCGACGAGCTGGGCAGCCCGGACCCACCGGTTCGGCACGCCCAGCACGAACAGGTGCGCCACCTCCCCGCGCCGTTGCGCGATGTGATCGGCCGCCGCGATGAGAAGAGCCAGAGCGGCCAGCAGGAACCCGACCGCGACGGCGAACGTCGTCACTCCCCGGTGGGCCCGGTACGTCTCCAGCGCCACCGGATTGCGATCCTTCACATCGATGACGGCCAAGGGCTCCACGGCTGACACGGCAGCGGCGAAACGGGACGCCCGGGATTCGGGGCCGTCGACGCTCACGTAGGTGAGTGTCTGTTTCGCCCAGCCGAACCGGGGCTGTTCGCCGGTGACCAGGATGCCGCCCGGCCCCAGCGGGGTGCGTTCGGCCTGCGGGATCGGGAGGAACGCCTCCGGGGTGCGGTACCGCGACCGGCCGCCCGACGCGTTGTCGAAGACGAGGTCCAGTCCGGCCGGGGGTGCCGCGGAGAACCGGACGGGGCTCCCGAAGCGGTACTCGGCGCCGTCGCGGCAGTCGGGAAGCGGCGCCCCGGTGAGCTTGCGCACGACCTCACAGGAAGCGGTCACCATGGGAGTCACCCCCGCGGCCGAGGTCTCGGCCGTCTCTGCGGGAGCAGCGCTCCCCGAATCGGTGTTCCCTGAATCCGCGCTCCCGTTGGGGGAGGCGGTGGACCCTGAAGCACCGGTCCCGGAGGGCGCCGACGGGAGCGCCGAGTACTGGAGCAGCCACACCCGGTCGGCCGCCTCCCGGGCGACGGCGGTCACCTCGGCCCGCCCCCGGGCCTCGGGCACACGGCGCGCGTCGACGCTGATGTGGAAGTCGCGCGGGTCCGGAGCGGCGCCGAGTTCCTGGTCGTGCAGTACGCCCGCGCCCACCCCCGCCATCAGGACGAACCCCACGAGCAAAGAGTGCGGGCTCATGACCGGGGACGCACCGTACTGGAGTCGCCGCCCGGCGATACGCACGGTCAGTGGCAGCCGGGGGTGCGCCAGGGCCCGGCCCGAGAGGCGGGCAAGGGGCCGCGACAGGCACAGAGTGCCGAGTGCCGCGAGCGCCATGCCCGTCAGTACGAGGACGATGAGCAGGCCGGGTACGTCGGCACGCTCTCCCGATGGGATCCGCGCGGACCGTGTCAGCGGCGGGAGCATCAGTCCCAGACCGGCCAGCAGCGGGACCAGCATCCACCAACGGAAAGAAGAAAGCATTTCGGCGACCGGCCGGCGCGCCGTCCCCCGCCACACCCCTGCTGCGCCGACCAGCGCCGACAACAGGGCGGTTCCCACGACCACCACCGCGCACAGGCTCAGGGCGGGCAGTGACCGGGCCGGATACCAGGTGAACCCGAGCAGTCCGCTCCCGGACAGCCAGGGCTCCACGAACGCGTACCCGAAGAGTCCTGCGACCGCGCCCGCCGTACCGGCCACGGCGGACTCGACGGCCGCGGCGCCCGTCACCGTGGCCCGGCCGGCTCCCAGCAGTCGGAGCGCGGCGTTGCGCCGGGCGCGTATCGCCGCGCCGAGCCGCCCGCACACGGCGAGGTAGCACAGGGTCGGCAGGAGAAGGATGGCGGCGAGCTGCCGTGCGACCCCCTCGTAGACGGAGACGACCAGGTTGTCGGTCTCGGCCGTTCCGAACCCCACGGCAGGAGTGCCCGCCGCCAGACGGCGGGCGGGCAGCCCGACGTATGCGTACAGTTCGCCGGGACCGAGCAGCCCGTCCGGGGCGATGCGGCCGGTCAGCCGGCCGGGTGCCTTCGCCGCGGTGGGCCCGGCCCGGCGGAGCAGCTCGGCCGCGGCGTCGGAGGCGATGACCTCGCCAGGACCGGGGAAACGGTCGGTGCCGGGTGGCGGAGCGGTGCCGGGCGCAGCGGGGGAGAGGAAGATCCTCGTGAACTGCCGGCCGTTCCAGTCGTCCTCCACGGAGACGAAGTGGAACGCCGCCGGCCGGCCGGGCGGGGCCACGTCCGGCAGCCGGGCCGCCGAGGACTCCGCCCGTGCGTTCAGTACGCCCGGCAGGACGGCCGCGAGCACGACCACCGCCACACCGGCTGCGGTACCGGCGGCCATCAGCGCCAGCCGGAGGGCACCCGCCCGGCCTCCGCCGCGTACGAGCCGCAGGGCCAGTGTCAGAGTCGTCCTCATGTGGCCACCCCGGTCATACCGCGCGGCACTCCCGCCGGTGCTGTCTTCCCGTCGCACATCTCCACGGTGCGGTCCGCCCGCTCCGCCACGGTCGCGTCATGCGTGACCAGCACGACCGCCGTGTCGTCCGCGCGGGCCAGCTCCATCAGCAGGTCGAGAACCGCGGTGCCGTTCTCACGGTCGAGGGCGCCCGTGGGTTCGTCGGCGAAGACGATGCGGGGCCGGTGCGCGACCGCCCGTGCGACCGCGGCGCGTTGCGCCTGTCCGCCGGAGACCTGCGCGGGCCTGCGGTCGCCCTCCCGAGCGATGCCCAGGCGGTCGAGCAGTTCGGCGACCCGTCCCGCGCGCTGCGCCCTGGGGAAGCCGGTGAGTTCCAGCGGCAGTGTCACGTTCTCGCGCAGGGTGAGCTCCGGGACCAGTTCGCTGTTCTGGAAGACGAAGCCGAACTCCCGCAGCCGCAACCGCGAACGCGTCCGTCCGCTCAGGGACGTGAGTTCCGTGCCGTCGAAGGTGACCACACCACTGTCGGGGCGGACCAGTCCGGCCAAGCACTGGAGCATGGTCGACTTCCCCGAGCCGCTGGGTCCCCGGACGGCCACCACCTCGCCGCGGCGCACGGTGGCGCTCGCCGAGGCGAGCGCCACCGTGCTGCCGTAGCTCAACGCGAGGTTGTCCGCGGCAAGCACAGGCAGATCCCCCACTACCGGTTGAGCCGGCCGGAACCCTTGCAGGTGTCCGAACCCAGGTCGTCGGTGCAGACCTGGTAGTAGCCGTAGGAGGTGTACGTCGTGGCCGGGTCGTACCACTCCTTGTTCACCGAGCCGCAGCCGGCCGCGGAGCCGTTGGAGTCGCCGACCTTGCCGGACCAGCTGTAACCGTGGACGCGGCCCTCGCTGTAGACGCCGTCGCCGTCCCCGCTGGTGTCGCACACGCTGCCCGTCACGTGCATACCGCCGTGGCCCGTTCCCTGCGGGTAGAACGACCAGCTGCCGGTGAACTTGCCCGTTCCGTTGTCGAGGTTGAGCGACCCGCTGCCCAGGGCGTAGGCGGAGGACGCCACGCCGAGGGCGAGCGCTCCGGCGAGGCCGGTGGCGGCCAGCAGTCGCTTCTTCTGGATGAATCGCATGGATTTCCCCCTGAGATCGGCAAACCTCCGTGGTCGGGAGGCATTCACAGGTTCTTCCAGGGACCTTGCGCAGACCTTGCGAAAATCTTGTGCCATCGGCATCCGGACGGCTGGGTCGGCATGCGCGCCACGAGGAACGCGTACGTCCCCGTGCGGGTCGGGGCCCACCTGGGCAAGCGCGGCATCCGTGCGGCAATCCGCGTGCCGGCAGATCAAGGTGGTCATCGGCCGCGGCGGGGCAGCCGGGAGATTCCCTCGGTCCTCCCGGCCGGCGGCCTGCTCGTCAAGGCGCGGGCAGGCCGCCGGAGCCATCTTTGGTGTCCATGTATATGAACTCGGCTCCGGGCCTCGCGACTCCAGGCGACATGGAGCCCGGCCCTTCTTGCGCGTGAACTGCATGTTCGCCCGAGAGTGACCGTGCTGCGGCAAAACCCGGCCGGTCGATCCGTGTTCACATGCTTGTCAAGCCGGCGACGGGCGCCCTATTCTCGCGTCTAGAAAGCGCTTTCCAGCTGAGTGTGCACCACGCAGCGGAGGGCGGACCCGCGGTATCAGCCGTGGAGCAGCCCATGAGCCGCAACCGATCCGGCGCGGGGCTGCCCCGGGGGCTGGCCGCACCGAGGTGCCGACGTGCCATGCCTCCGGGATGAGCTCCGGGGCGCGGACGCACCCCAGCGCCCGTCGCCGTGGCCACGGTGCCGAGCACCCACACAGGGGACGCCCGGAGCGTCCACCGTCATTCGGCTGCCGTACGCCCGGCCCGGTCCGCACGGTCGAGGAACACCTCGGTGGTGCCGGCCAGTTCGCGGTGCGGGGGAGTCAACAGGGTCCGTACGACGGTGTCCTGGGCCTTCGTGCCCCGATCGTCGCGTGTCCGCGGCATCCGCGTCCGGGCCGCACCGGCAGTTCGCGCTCCGGCCCGGCACGCCGCCGTGCCACCCGCGAGTACGGCTGAACCAGCGCCACCAAGCAGAAAAGCCCGCACTGCACCAGCACCGCAGTCCCCCTCCCGCCGCTCGGCGGGCGCGACATCCGCACAGGGCCGTAGGTGGCCCGCTTCGGCACACACATGGCATGGGAGTGGGGTCCCGACGACCCCTGGACCCGGTACGGACGTGCCGGCACCCCCGGCGCGCGAAGACGAAAGACGAGGCGAGGATGAGAAAGCCAGTCGCTCTGCGACTTTCCGCGGCACTCGGCACGCTGGCCCTGGCGGCGGCGACAGGCGTGGTCCTGTCGATGCCCACCGCGTCGGCGGCGACCGCCGGCGCGACCGGGTTCGCCACCCAGAACGGTGGCACCACCGGCGGTGCCGGCGGGACGACGATCAAGGCCACGACAGGCACCCAGATCCACCAGGCGCTCTGCGGCCGGGCCGACAGCAGCACCCCGATCACCATTCAGGTCGAGGGGACCATCACCGTCGGCAACACCGCCAAGGTGTCGGGCGACAGCTGCAACACCGCGGCCGGTGTGATCGAGCTCAAGCAGATCAGCAACGTCACGCTGATCGGTGTCGGCAGCGGTGCCGTGTTCGACCAGATCGGCATCCACATCCGCGAGTCCAGCAACATCATCGTCCAGAACGTGACCGTCCAGAACGTGAAGAAGTCGGGCTCGCCCACCTCGAACGGCGGTGACGCCATCGGCATGGAGACCGACGTGCACAACGTGTGGGTCGACCACGCCACGCTGGTCGCCTCGGGCGGCGAGTCGGAGGGCTTCGACGGACTGTTCGACATGAAGGCCAACACCCGTTACGTCACGCTGTCCTACAGCGTCCTGCGCAACTCCGGACGCGGCGGACTCGTCGGCTCCAGCGACAGCGACCTCGCCAACGGACCGGTCACCTTCCACCACAACCGGTACGAGAACATCGACTCCCGTACACCCCTGCTGCGCGGCGCCACCGCCCACATCTACGACAACTACTACGTCAGCCTGAACGAGTCGGGCATCAACCCCCGGGCCGGCGGCAAGGCCAAGGTCGACAACAACTACTTCAAGGACTCCAAGGACGTCCTGGGCACCTTCTACACCGACCTTCCCGGATACTGGCAGGTCAGCGGGAACATCTTCGACAACGTGACCTGGTCGGCGGCGGGTGAGGACAACAACCCCGCCGGGCCGAATCCGACGTCGAACACGACCGTCAGCATCCCGTACTCCTACAGTCTCGACGCCGCGTCCTGCGTGCCGTCGATCGTGGCCGCGACGGCGGGCGCCAACAACGGCCTGAAGGTGTCGGACGGCAACTGCGCGGCGACCACTCCCACACCGACCCCCACTCCCACCCCGACGCCCACTCCCACCCCGACGACACCGACCGGGACCAACCTGAGCATCGGTGCCGACTCCGATGGCTCCAGCAAGGCCGCCGGCACCAGCTATGGCAACGTCCGCGACGGAGACACGAGCACCTACTGGTCGCCGACCGGCTCGACCGGCTCCATCTCGATCAAGTGGGGCTCGGCGACCACCGTCTCCAAGGTCGTCATCCGGGAGGCCGCAGGCGCCACGGGCAACATCGGCTCCTGGCGGGTGCTCAACGCCGACACCGGAGCGGTGCTGACCTCGGGCAGCGGAGCGGGGACCATCTCCTTCGCCTCCACGTCGCTGAAGAAGGTCACCTTCGAGATCACGGGCTCGGGCGCCACCCCGAAGGTGACCGAGTTCGAGACGTACGCCTGACCGGAGCCGGTGCCCCGGGTCATGATTCGCCGCCACACCCGCGCGATCACCTCCACCTGGCACGAACGGACGGTGAGCGAGCGGAAGTCCGCCCCTTCCGGAGGTGTCGAACCTCCGGAAGGGGCGGCATCAGGGCGGTGGCCTGACGGCCTTTCGCACGAAGACCGGCGACCCGCAGATTCGGCCGCGGGTCGCCGCGTCACCACCGCGTGTCAGTGGCGCTCCGCGACGGCCACCCGGCCTGACCGCAAGGATGTCCGCCCGCGTGTGGGACCGCCGAGGGTGTGCGCGAGGGCGAGGAGGTTGTCGTCCGACACCACCGGCAGGCCGAACTCCGCGAGCAGCGCGGCCATCTGCTCCGGCGTCCACAGTGAGCGCCACGGCTCGCCCGAGGTGATGGAACCGCCGAGCACGCGTGCCAGCAACCGACCTACGGACGCCTTGGCCGATGGCACCTGGTAGTTGACGACGAGGGCGCTGCCCGGAGCCGTGCGTGCGGCGAGCGCGGCCACCGCGGCCCGCACCTCGTCGTGCGTGAGATAGGGGACGACGCCTTCCCACAGCCAGGTCGTCGGCGCGGACGGGTCGTGCCCGGCGGCGTCCAGCGCCGTGCCGAGGTCGTCGACGGCGAGATCGACCGGAGTGAACCGCACGAGACGGGCGGTGGTGGGCAGTTCGGCGGCGATGTCATCGCTCTCGTCCGGTCCTCGGAGCGGTTGCGCGGCCTCGGCGAGGCGGGCCCGCTTGTCCTGCTGGGAGGCCGGATGATCGACCTCCCACACATCGGTCCGCGTGAGGTGGGGCAGACGCCACGCGCGTGTGTCCAGCCCGGCGCCGAGGATCACGAGCTGGCCGGTCACGCGGACGCGCAGCGCGTCGTCGATCGCGACCGTCCGGGGCACGACCACTTCGGCGCACGCCCGCACGCTCTCGTACACGGTGCGCTCCCGCCAGCCCCGGGGCGGCGTGTTCGCGCGTACTTGGTCGACGGGTGTACGTTCCGCGGCGCGCAGCAGCCGGACCGCGATCGCGTCCGTGAACCGGCCAGCGGCGGCGATGCCGTCCGCGGCCGCCCGCCCCTGGCAGACCAGCACCGCCGTGCGGCTCGCGGAACGCCCACTCTCGCTCATGCAGCGATATTCAACACCACGGCTCCCCCGCACGACCTCGGCGAGAAGCGGCCCGGCCTCTGGTCCCACCGGCCCTGGTGCGACGAGGTGCCCGGAGCCGGTAGGAACCGTGTCAGTCCGCGAGGCGGTACGCGAGGGAGAGCAGATCCGCCAGGTGGAGTACTCGTCCGTCGAATCCGGGGAGGGGGACCTGGAGGGGCTGGGTCCAGCGGGCGGGGATCGCGTCCAGCCCGTAGGAGGCTCCCGCGAGACCTCCGGTCACCGCGGCGACGGTGTCCGTGTCACCACCGAGGTCGACCGCGGCGCGTACGGCGTCCTCGAAGGTGGTGGTGGTGCGCAGGGCCCATACGGCGGAGCCCAGACAGGGCCAGACGGCACCGTTGAACTCGGTCGCCCGATCGGGGTGCCAGTCGGGTGCGAGGACCGTGGCGTAGCGTTCCCGGTGGTCGGGATGGACGAGGTCGAGGATGTCCGGGAGCGCCGCGAGGGGGTCGGTGTCCTCGAGTGTGACGCGGATGAGTTCGTGGAAGATCGCGGTGCCTTCCCAGGCCGCGCGGTCGCCGTGCGTGAGGGCGGCGATGCGGCGGGCCGCGTCCGTCGTGGCCGCCCGGCCCGCGGAGGCGAAGTGGACCGCGGACGTCGATGCCCGCATCAAGGAACCGTTGCCGGCGGCTCGCAGGTTGACCTGGAAATGGACGGCGGCGGCGAGGTCCCAGGTCATGCCGTTGGTGAGGACGTCTTCGGTCTGCAAGCCGATGTCCTTGGGTTCCGACGCGGCCCACCGCTGGAAGCGGGCGAAGATGTCCGGCAGATCCAGCCCGCCCCGCTCCAACAGGGACTCCGCGACCAGGACGGCCATCTGCGTGTCGTCGGTGGCCTCCCCCGGGTCCCAGCCACCGCCGCCGCTCATCTCGTCACCGGCACCCGGCACGGGAAACCGTGCGGTGAACGTTCCCGGGAGGCCGAACTCGAAGGGCGCGCCCAGCGCGTCCCCCACAGCTGAGCCGACGACCGCCCCGGCGGCTCGCTGAATCCGCTTCATCCACGCAGGCTACCCGCACGGCGCGGGCTCGGGGCCGGTGACGGCCGGTCGGTGGGGGGCGGGGTCGTGCGGTGGTCCGCGGCGACGAGTGCGGGGTCCCCGACACATGTTGCCGTTCACCGAGCCGGCGCCCAATGCCTTCGCCAGTCACGGTAGTTGCCCGTACGAGGGCCGCCCGGATGCGCGACGGGCTATCGGCGGGCCCGGCGGTAGGCGATCAGCAGTCCCAGAAGGATGCCGACGAGGAGGGTCACGGACAGAACGATCCACAGGGGGAGGGTGACCTCGGGGATCCAGAGCCGGATGGTCACGGAATTGGTGTTCGCGGCGATGAACCAGATCGTCAGAGCTGCGAGCACGAAGAATCCGATGGAACGCAGCCGGTAGTCCCGCCCCTTGACCGTCACGGTGGACGGCCCATGTGCCTTCGCGGTCTTATGGGCCATGAGTCCAGTATCCGGCGGTTCACCCGAGTGGGCGACTCGGTTGTGCGCCGGGCCGTCCCTGGTGGCACGGCCGCCGCGCGGGTCGGGACTGAGCGGTGCGGCCGGTGCGCATCGGTGGCGTGGGCCCACGCCGCTCCCTCGTGTTCTGTCGCAGGCGGCTCGGACCTCTCGGGCCTGGGCTCGGACACCCTGTTCGCGGACTGCGGCGCCTCGTCCTGCCGTCGATGCCGGGGCGGACGCCGTGGTCCTCGGCGTCGGTGTCGTGGTCGGGGTCGGTTCGCGCTCGGGTCTCGCGTGGGTGGGTGGCGGCGATATGCGGGCCGGACCGGCATACCGCGAGGCCAGGGCCATTATTGTTGCAACCTCAAGTACGTCCGGGATGGGGGATGGTTCGGTGAAGCGTGGCGCGTGCCCGGTGTGTGAGCGCTGGGTTCCGGTCGACGAGGAGGGCATCGTCAGCTCCCATCTGCGGGGCGCGTCGGCCTGTCAAGGTGTGGGCCGGACCGCTGTGGGCTGGACCGCTGTGGACCGGACCTCGGCGGGGCGGACCTCGGTGGGCCCGCGGACGCTGGAGTCGGACGGTTCGCGGAAGGGCGGCGAGGACCCGCTGGACGAGTACGGCCCTCCGTCGCCGGGCGACGCCCGTTTCGAGTCGGTCACCGGCGTGATCGGCTGCGTGGCCTTCATCGGGATGGGCGTCATGCTCGTCGGGTTCTTCATCTCCCCCGCTGTGTGGGGGGTCGGGGCAGGCGTGCTCGCGCTCGGCCTGGTCGTGCAGTGGGTGCGCGACAGGACCCCGGCCGGCCGGCGCAGCGACGCCCGCGCCCAGCTGTCGCGGGAGCGCCAGGCGCAGGAGAAGGCCGACGCCGCGGCGCGGGCCGGGCAGAAGCAGCGGGAAGCGGCCGCGGCGGAGCAGGAACGCCGTACGGCCGAAGCGGCCCGCGCGCTGCGGGAGGCCGTCCGCGCACTGATCGAGGAACTCCCGGAGCGGGGCACACCGCAGGACGAGGCACTCGCCCACTGTCTGGCCAGGGCGGGCCGGGCGCGGCAGCCCCGTCTTCAGGCCGAGGCCGGACGGCTGGCGCGACGGCACATCGCGGTCGACGAACGCATCCTGTGCGTGGCCTGGTCCGAGCCCGAGAGCGACCGTCAGCGACCCGCTCTGCTCATCTTCACCGACCGCGGGGCCGCCGTGGCCGACAAGGGCCTGTCCTACCGATGGGTGCCCGAGCCCCGGGACCTCGTCGAGTCGACGCATCACGACTGGGGCATGCTGATGATCGGCGACCTGGTGTTCTCCTTCGTGAGCAACCCCGAGCTGCGGATCGCCCTCGCGGCCCGGGCCGAGGCCGCCGCGGGTCCGGCGCCCGCTCCTCGGGCCGACCGTCCCGAGGACCGGCTGATCCGTACCGCCCGGGACGCGGAACTCGTCGCGGTCGACTGGATGCGCCACCTGGGCTTCGCCGACGCCGCGGCCACACCCGTCGGCGCGGACGAGGGGATCGACGTGCTGGCCGAACATGCCGTGGCCCAGGTGAAGATGGAGGGCAGCCCCACCAGCCGTCCCACCGTGCAGCAACTGCACGGCGTGGCCGTCGCCAAGAGCAGGACGGCCCTGTTCTTCGCCCTCGCCGGCTACACCCCACCGGCCGTCGACTGGGCGTCGCGGCACGGCATCGCGTTGTTCCAGTACGACCTGCAAGGAGTGCCCACCCCGGTCAACCCGCCTGCCCAGCAACTGGTGCAGACGGCTGAGTCCCGCACCGCCCCGCCGAGCGGGCCGCGTACCGCGGGCTCCCGTCGCCCGGCTGCCGCTCGCCCGGCTCCGTCCTCCCCGGCGGCCGGCGCGCGGCGGGAGGAGGACTACATCCGGCAGGCCGAGCGGGCCGGGCTGCGCGTCGAGATCCTCCGCGACATCGCGGACGCTGTCGTCTCCGAACGACGCGCCACCATGGTGATGCTGCAGGAGCGCTTCTCCCTCCCGCGTCCTCAGGCCCGCAAGGCACTTGAAGCGCTCGAACACCTCGGTGTGGTGTCCGCGCCGTCCTCCAACGGACGGCGGACCGTCACAGCGGACACGCTCGACCCGCTGTGACAGCCCGCCCGCTCCGACCCCGACGGAAACCGCGGCACGGTCGCGCTCGTCGGCGGGGCGGCGAGAACCCTCACCGTTCCTGCGGGCGCACCGGACCCGCGGGAACGGTGGACCGGTGCACGGCGACGGGGGGTGTTCGGAAGGCCTAACGTCACTCGTCGATCGCTGCCCCGAACCGCGCGTCGTCCGCCGACGCCCCGAGGCGTACCGCGTCGTAGGTCCACGAACCCTTGGCGACGAGTCCCGACGCCGAGGCCGGAAGGACCCATACGAAGCCGTCGTCGGTGTTCTCACCGGGTGCCGATGCCAGCAGGCCGAAGCGGCCGTCCTTGTCGGCGTCGATCAGCCGTACCTGGCCGCCCCAGTGGTCGGACGCCTCGGCGGCGCCGGGAACGCCGGAGGAGTTCTGGTCGAAGCTGCGTGCCCCGGTCGCCGTCAGCCCGCCCGGCGCACCGCGCAGTGTCCAGACCGCGCCCGCGTCGGACACCGATCCCACGTCCTCCCCGGGCGCCCCGATGGCGAGGTCCGGGCGGCCGTCGCCGTCGGTGTCGCCGGAGGACAGTTCGGAGCCCCACCGGTCGCCCGCCTCGGCCGTGCCCGGCACACCGGGGGAGTCCTGTGTCCAGGTCTGCGCGGGGGTCGACCCGAGGCCGGAGAGGTCGCCCTGGCCCAGGTAGACGGAGACGGATCCGCCGAGGGGCGAACCGACGCCCGTGTCGCCGATGGCCAGGTCGTCCTGCCCGTCGTGATCGAAGTCGCTGGAGACCACCGAGGGACCGCCCTCGAACGTGCCGCCGTCGCCCAACTCCTCCACATCGGGTGCGCCGTGCAGCACCCGGGTGCCGCCGATGCCAGGCTGGTCGCCCGTGGTCACACCGGAGACCGCCAGGTCGGCCCAGGAGTCCTCGTTGTAGTTGCCGTGGCTGAGGCTCCGGAAGGCGAAGCCGGTCTCCAGGGGGCTCACGTCCCGAGCCCGAACTCGTGTGTCCGAGGCCTTCAGCTGCCGGGCTCTCACCTCCGGCGCGGCCGTGAAGAACAGCAGCGTGTCGTTCTCCAGGACGGCGACGCTGTCGCGCAGATGGGCGTCCGGGTCCGCCGGGTCGGGGGCGAAATAGCGGGCCGCTTCGATGGCCAGACCGAAGTTCGCCCCGGCCCGCGGTCCGTCGGGGTTCTCCAGCCAGGTGCTGTCGCTCCCGTGCAGTCCGCTCGGCGAGCCCCAGAGGACGACGGCACCTCCCGCTTCGGAGCGCCCGTCCACGTCCTCACCGGGGATGCCGACGATCGCGTCGTCGTAGCCGTCGTTGTCCAGGTCGCCGGAGGCGACGGCACTCCCGAAGCCGTCACCGGTCTCGGCGGCGCCCGGGACGCCCGAGGTGTTCTGGTGGAGGACGCTCTTCCGGGTGGTGCTGAGACCGCTCGACGAGCTGTACTGCACGGTGACGTAGCCGGCGGCCTCGGCGCCGTCGACCGTGGCACCAGGGGCGCCGGTCAGCACGTCGTCGAACCCGTCGCCGTTGTAGTCGCAGTTGTGCTGCTGCCAGCCGATGGACGGAAAGGGCACCGAGGCCTGTGCCGCGGGGGCGGCGATCATCGTGCTGCCACCGAGGGCGACGAGCGTCGCGGCCGTCACGGCCGCGCTGTTGACATGACGCACAGGACAGAACCTCCTGGGTTTCCTGGATCGCCCGCGGCGTCCCGTCGGGCCGGGGCGTGGGGTGCGTGGGGGTGGAGCGGGTGCGCGACCGGTCGGTCCACCGACCGACGCCGGCCTACGGGAGGCCGCGGGTGCCACGGAGTTCGGGGGAGGGCCGTGACGCGGTCGCGCCCGACGCAGCGGCACGGATCCATGTGAGGTCCCCTCGTCGGACAGCGCGGTGAAGGCGAACCCCCTGGCACTCACCAAGAAGACATCCGAAGTTCGCCCAGGGTTGTATTCGGTGTGCCGGGCAATCACTCCGGGGAACGCGGTCTCCGGGACGGGGCGGGAAACGACACGGCCCACCGGCGGCCCCGTACGCGAAGTGCGTGCGTGGCAGCCGGTGGGCCGTGCCGGAAAACCGGCACACAGAGGGCAGCGCGGTCGCGCGTGAAGCGGGAACGGGCCGCCCGAGTACGGGTCTCAGCGGGCGAGGGCGGCCTCGCTCGACGCCTGACTGCGCGGGTCGGAGGCGAGCGCGCGAAGGATCTCCTCGACACTCTGCTTGGCATCGCCGAAGAGCATGCCGCTGTTCTCGCGGAAGAACAGCGGGTTCTGCACGCCCGCGTAGCCGGAGGCCATGGAGCGCTTGAAGACGACGACCTGCTCCGCCTCCCACACCCGCAGCACCGGCATGCCCGCGATCGGACTGCCGGGGTCCTCCATCGCGGCCGGGTTCACGGTGTCGTTGGCGCCGATGACCAGGACGACCGAGGTGTCGGCGAGGTCGTCGTTGATCTCGTCCATCTCCAGCACGATGTCGTACGGCACCTTGGCCTCGGCCAGCAGCACGTTCATGTGCCCGGGCAGACGGCCCGCCACGGGGTGGACGCCGAAGCGGACCTCCACACCGCGCTCCCGCAGCTGACGCGTCAGCTCGGCGACCGGGTGCTGCGCCTGTGCCACGGCCATGCCGTAGCCGGGGGTGATGACGACGGACCGGGCCTGCGTCAGGAGTTCGGCCACCTCCTGGGCGTGGATCTCGCGGTGCTCACCCTGCTCCTCGTCCCCGGCGGCGGGTGCCTCGATGCCGAATCCGCCCGCGATGACCGAGAAGAAGGACCGGTTCATCGCCTTGCACATGATGAAGGACAGGTAGGCACCCGAGGATCCGACCAGCGCGCCCGTGACGATCAGCAGGTTGTTGTCGAGCAGGAATCCCGCTGCCGCCGCCGCCCAGCCGGAGTAGCTGTTGAGCATGGAGACCACGACGGGCATGTCGCCGCCGCCGATCGAGGCGACGAGGTGCCAGCCCAGGACGAGCGCGAGCACGGTGACGGCGATCGTCAGACCGAGACTCGGACTGATCGTGAACCAGACCGTCAGCGCCACGAACGCCACCAGCGCCGCGACGTTGAGCGCGTTCTTGCCCGGCAGAACCAGCGGACGGGACTTGATGCGCGCCGACAGCTTGAGGAACGCGACGATCGAGCCGGTGAAGGTGACCGCACCGATGAAGATCCCGATGAACACCTCCGCGTGGTGGATCTCCAGCAGATCGGCCGTGACATGCGTCTGCGCGGCCCCGTGCGCCTCGACCTCCAGATAGCTGTTCCAGCCCACCAGCACCGCGGCGAGACCGACGAAGCTGTGCAGCACGGCGATCAGCTCGGGCATCTGGGTCATCTCGACCTGCCGGGCCCGCCAGACGCCGATCGCCGCGCCGAGCACCATCGCGACGACGATCAGCGTGACCGCGCCCGCGGTGATGCTCTGTGCGGCGAGCACGACGGTGGCGACCAGCGCGAGGGCCATGCCGGCGATGCCGTACACGACACCGGCACGAGAGGTGCGGTGCTGGGACAGCCCCGCCAGGCTGAGGATGAACAGCAGGGCGGCGACCAGGTCCGCGGCGTGGGAGGCTGTGGTGGAAGTCATTGCGGCTCAGCCCTTCGAGAACATGGACAGCATGCGGCGGGTGACGGCGAAGCCGCCGAAGATGTTCACGCTCGTCAGCAGGATCGCCACGAACGAGAGCGTGGTGACGACCGCGCTCTCGTGCCCGATCTGCAGCAGCGCTCCGATCACCACGATCCCGGAGATCGCGTTGGTGACCGACATCAGCGGCGTGTGCAACGCGTGGTGCACCTTGCCGATGACGTAGTAGCCGATCACCACCGCCAGCGTGAACACCGTGAAGTTCGCCGCGAGTTGCGCCGGCGCGAAGGCGACCAGGGCGAACATCGCCAGCATGCCGGCGCCGATCAGACCGAACCGGGCCGCCGGGGTGAGCCGTGACTCCTTCGGCTGCGGGGCCGCTGCCACGGGGGCGGGCTGCGCCGCGGCCGGGGCCGAGACGGAGACGGGTGGCGGGGGCCAGGTGATCTCACCCTCGCGCACCACGGTTACCGCCCGCTGGACGACGTCGTCGAAGTCGAGGACGAGGCGACCGTCCTTGCCGGGCGTCAGCAGCTTGAGCAGGTTCACCAGGTTGGTGCCGAACAGCTGTGAGGCCTGCGTCGGCAGCCGGGACGTGAGGTCGGTGTAACCGATGATGGTGACGTCGTTGTCCGTGACCACGGTGCGGCCCGCGACGGTTCCCGCGACGTTGCCACCCTGGGCGGCGGCCATGTCGACGATGACGCTGCCGGGCTTCATCGCCGCCACGTCCTCGGCCGTGAGCAGGCGCGGGGCGGGGCGGCCCGGGATCAGCGCGGTGGTGATGACGATGTCCACGTCCTTCGCCTGCCCGTGGTACATCTCGGCGGCGGCGCGGTCGTAGTCGTCGGACGTCGCCTTGGCGTAGCCGTCGGTGCTCTCCTCCTGCGCGACGTTCACCGCGAGGTACTCGCCGCCCAACGACCGCACCTGGTCCGCCACTTCCGGACGCGGATCGGTCGCCCGGACGATCGCGCCGAGACTGGAGGCGGCGCCGATCGCGGCCAGCCCGGCCACACCGGCGCCCGCCACCAGCACCTTCGCGGGCGGGACCTTGCCCGCCGCCGTCACCTGGCCGGTGAAGAAGCGCCCGAACACGTGCGCCGCCTCGATCACGGCGCGGTAGCCGGCGATGTTGGCCATGGAGCTGAGCACGTCCATCGACTGCGCTCGCGAGATCCGCGGTACCGCGTCCAGGGCCAGTACGGTGATGGGCCGGCTCGCGAGCTCCGTGAGGAGGTCCGGCCGCTGGGCCGGGCTGATCAGCCCGATCAGCGTCGCACCGTCGGGCACGCGCGCGATCTCGCCGGGCGAGGGGGAGTTGACCTTCAGTACGACGTCCGCCTGCCAGGCGTCGCCTATCCGCGCCCCCGCCTCGCCGTAGGCGTCGTCCGTGAAGCCCGACGCCGTGCCGGCGTCCGACTCGACGACGACCTCGTAGCCCAGCCCCACCAACTGGCGCACTGTGGCGGGCGTCGCCGCGACACGTGTCTCCCCGGGAGTGGACTCGGCCACCACTCCGATGTGCTGGGGCGGGTGGTGGGCCGATTCTTGTGCGGGCATGGCGATGTCTCCCTGAGGGGGCGCAGTTGTGCTGGCACGAATGGGTGATCAGGGGGAGTCCGCACCCCTTGGACGCAGGAACTTACATGGTCGAGCAGGCTGTTCGGCACAGCGCACGACCGTGACTTGTTTCACGCGAGGACTGTCGCCGACAACACGTCGACAGGGACCGCCGAGCCGTGTGTCACGACGGTTCGGCCGGCTCAGGGGGTGTCTTTACGCCTTTCGGGACGGGTGCCGTGACGCAGGGCTGTCGACTTCAGGTCACTCGATGTGCCGAGTTCCGGGCGCGGCCGACGGCCGCGGGTCCGCCCACTGCCATCACGACGTCGACTCAGGTCACGAGCCGCACCGCAGCACGTCTGCGTCCGTGTCCGTGTCGGTGCCGGGCAGCAGTTTGACCTGCTCCTCAGCCGTCGCCTTCCCACGTATCACCCTCACGTCGACCGTGCCGCTCGTCAGGTCGGGGAACTCGACCGCGTAGATGGTGCGTTGCCCGTCGGCCATGACGCCGACCCTGCGCACGTCCACCGCTACGCCGTTGCAGGTGACGGAATCCGCCAGCTCGTGTTCGGCGCCGAACACGACGTTCCAGCCGATGGTCGCCGTGGTCAGCAGAGACACGAGTCGAGGGTTTTCGCCGACCTTCCGGGGATTCGTGTCGCAGCCGACGACGGAGGCGCCGCCACCGTTCGAGAAGCCGTGACAGAACCGTCCGTCCCGCGTCTCCCAGACGAACAGGGCCGCACGGCGGTTGCTGGCGGCCAGCAGCGGCCCTTGCGCGTCGGGCGCGTTCCTGCCCATCGTGCTCGGTTCGGAGAACAGCGCCTTTCGCGCCGCGTCGACGCCCTTCTCGTTGACCGTCGCCCTCTCAGGTGAAGCGGTCCGCGCAGAGGGCGAGGCTGGAGCCGGTCCGCCCGGTTCGGTCGAGCCGGAGCACGAGGTCACGGAAACGAGCAGGGCTCCTACGACCAGACAGGTCCGCGTTTTCCACATGTCCATCCCCCCAGATGGCCGGTCGAACACTCTAGCGCTTGAAGGGCGGATCATGTCGGAGACGGTCAGCCTGGTGTGTCCCCGGGTCACTTCCGCCAGAACAGGTGGTGGATCACGCCGCTCGGGCTGGGCACGATCTCGAGGTGGAACCGGTCGAGCAGTTCATCGGGGGAATGCCAGAGTCGTGTTCCCGATCCGAGCTCCACCGGTGAGACCACGATGTGCAGGGTGTCGACGAGGTCGGCGTCGAGGAACTGCCGGATGGTGGTGGCCCCGCCGCCGAGTCGGACGTCCTTGCCCCGCGCCGCGTCCCGCGCTTGTTCGAGGGCCGTGGCCGGGTCCGCGTCGACGAAGTGGAACGTAGTGTCGGAGAGGGTGAACGAGGGACGCTCGTGGTGGGTCATGACGAACACGGGGGTGTGGAACGGGGGCTCGTCACCCCACCAGCCGCGCCACTCGTAGTCCTGCCAGGGACCGCGTTGGGGGCCGAACTTGTTGCGGCCCATGATCTCGGCTCCGATGTTGCGGTCGTAGTCGCGGGTGAAGTAGTCGTCGAGGCCGCGGCTTCCGTCAGGGTCCGTGCGAAGGTTCCAGCTCGCCGTGGGGAAGGCCCAGGCGAGCAAGTCACCGGGCTCGGCGTGACCGAACGGTCGCTCGAGGCTCTGGTGCTCACCGGCGCCGAACCCGTCACGCGAGATGCTGAAGTTCTGGACTCGCAGTAGCTGAGCCACGTGTTCCTCCTGTGTTGTCGATGGCGGTGGTGAGACTCTCCGGGCGGGGAGAACTCATCGCTGTGTCCGTGACCGGTCAGCGGCTGGACTGTTCGACGCTCGACAGGATGGCGTCGCCGACCAGGAGGCAGCTATGCACGCGGGGCACGTGGTGGACGCCGCGGAAGGCCGCCGGGACGCGGGTGGGGCGACGTTGTTCGGCTGGCAGGATCCGCCGCTTGGCCGCACGCCCAGGGGTCCGAGCGCGTCGGAGGCGAGACCCCGCATCACCGCCCGTCGGCATCGCACCGAACCGGTGCTGCCCCGGCGCACGATCGTCTGCACCCGCCGGTCCTCCTGGTCGGTCAGCCTCCGGACCCTGGCCGACTCCGCCACGCCCGCCTCCCGGCACCGTGCCTGAACGCCCCCGGAAATCCAAGCGCGCCACACCCGGATGCCGCCGGTGCGGACCGCGGACGTCGACGCCCCAGGCAAGGAGCCGTTTCCAGCAGCTCGCTGGTCGACCTGGAAAGTGATCGCGGCGGGGAGGTCCCAGATCGCCCCATCGGCGAGAACGGCTGCGGTCCGAGAGGCGATGCCTTTGGGCTGCGCCGCCGCCCACCACTTGAAGCGGGCGAAAGCCGTCACCCTGCCGACGGCTCCGCCGGTGGGCTGTCGGGCGACCACGAGAGCACGCGACCATGACCGGTCGCAGCCGGTCCCTTCCCTCCGTCCCGGCAGGTCGGCCGGGCGACCGACGAGGTCGGCCTGCCGTACCGCGCGGGGGATGATGGGGATGGAATGACGGAACGCGAGGTCAGGAGCTTCCATGGCGAAGCCGGTTCACCAACCCCGTGAGGACGCGGAGTTCGATTTCATCCTCAAGATGAGCGGAGTCCCGGTCCTCGCCTACTTCACCGGGACATGGCCCAAGGCGATCGAACCCTGCCGGGCCATGGACCTCGTCGTAGGCGGCATCGCCGACGAGTACAAGGCTCGCCTCACGGTCGTCCGTACCGACATCACGCGCTGTCCCGCCGCCACGGAGCGGTACGGGATCACCGGAGCCCCGTCCTGCGTCCTGCTGAAGGAGGGGGAGGCGGTGGCGCACGGCACGGGGCTCATGACCGACGCCGAGGTACGGAATCTCCTGGAGGGCCACCTCTGAACGGCGGCCGCGGCGCTGTGGCCGCGGCGTCGGCGCCCAGCTGGGTCGACCCCGGCGGCGTGAGAGGCACGCCCTGTGACAGGCGCAAGCACGGGCGCACCGCTCGAGCCTCACCCGCCCTGCCGGGTCGCGGGTTTACGCCATCGCGTTGTCGAGATGAGTGATGACGGCCGGCACGTCGTCACTCCCGGTGCTCCGGATCAGATGGAGAGCGGGCCGGACGAGTCCGCCGGGCCGCGCTGTCAGGCGCGCCGGTACGGCGGCCCGGACGTCGAGCCGCTCGATGCCGGCCTCGCGCTCCGCCTCGTGCTGGCCGGCGAGCAGGACGGCGTCGTACCAGGCCTCTTCCCGGGACTGAGCGGACACTGAAGTCGAGGATCCGCTCGTCGGCGCGGCCTCCGACCTGACCCAGCAACGACATGAGCGGCGACAGGGCGCCGACCGAGTCCTCCACCCCCAGGACCACCCGCGCGAGGATGTCGTTGATCAGCAGGAAGTCGCGTCGCAACGGGTTGATGGCCTTGCCCGGCGTGGTCCGCGCGGCGGCTATGGCCAGGTCGGGGTCGATGTGCGCGTTCACCCCGAGCAGCAGGTGCTGGACGATGACGGTCTCGGATTCTTCGAGCAGCCCGAACGCCACGCGCCGACACCGCGGTCCGCTCCGGTCACGACGCCGCTCACCACGTGCGCGGCGCCGGACGTCGGCGCCGGTGCCGACGCGAGAGCGGGGCCGACCCCGCTGTCGGTGCCGGATGGCACCATCCGGCTTTGACATCCTCCCCGCCCTAAAGGACGGGGATTCCCGCCTGCCTGCCGGTGGTCACCGGCTGGGCCTTCGGGTGGGTTCCCCGTTCAACGGGCTGTGCCTGACACGGGTTTTCCGCGCCAGGGCTGACCGGCCCTCCAGGAGCGTTTAGCCTCTCCGCCTGCCCGGCGGCGAGGATCACACGCGATGCATTGAGGTCACGATCATGCTCGGTACCGCAGCCGCTGCACCGCCAGGC
>NZ_JBIAQZ010000023.1:0-46152 GCF_042889485.1 Streptomyces sp. NPDC002580
CGCGATCTCCCACAGCCCGTCCGGAACAATCCAACTCCACGCACCCCGCCCCATACCGAGGTCAACGACGCCTCACCACGTAGGACACGGTCTTAAGGGATGTGCTCAGCCTGGTTCGCTCGCACCGGATCATCAGTCGGCGCGGCGAAATCGGTACCTACTCCTACCAGGTCCACGGAGCAGGCTGCCTCTTCATCAGCGACAACGGCACCGAGATCGACGTGGACTTCGCGGCCGACGGCAGGGAGACCTTCGATTTCTGGCGGCTGCGCTGCTACGGGCGGAGTTTGCCTGAGCCTCATGACCCCACGGAGCAGAACTTGCGGACCGCGGTGGAGTCGCTGAAGCCCCTGCTGATCGAGGTGCGGCCAGGGTGGTTCAGCGTGGCCGAGGCTTCAGCATGAGATCGGCGTGTCGGCTGGCGGTCGGTGATCCTCGTCGGCAGGGTCTGTGGGGTGTCCGACAGCTCCTGCGCATCCTGCCCGGGGTGAAGATCGGCTCATGGCTGCACCGCCAGCTCACCACCTGGCCCACCTTCACCCCCGGCCAGCAGCAGATGATGACCGCGCTCCGCCTCACCCCGACACCAACCCGCTCACCCTCGCCCGCCGGGTTTGCCGCAGCTTCGAGGGGACCGTCCAGCTCCTGGAACTCTTCCTTCACCGCGAAGGCCGCGCCCCGCCTCCCGGGAGGAGATCCGCGTCGACGGCGACACCGTCAGGATCGGCGCCTGGCTCGCCAAAGCCCGCACCAAACACCGTGACGGCCAATTTTCCGAAGCTCACACCCTTCTGGTCGCCACGCTCTTCGACGGCGACTGGACGACCGAGGGCGCCGTCTCGACCGCCCTGGCGTAGGCGCCCACCGACATGGACAGCAGCCCGACACTCGACTTGTCCCCGTGGGTCACTTGCCGAGGCAGCACAGCGCTGCGCAGCCCACTGTCTCGGGTGCGGATACCAGCCTTCGCCCGGAACCGGAGCCGTGAAATCATTCAGCGATGACCGGACCGAGCAGCGACGATGGCCGCACCCTCCGGCGCGAAACTGAGGGGGTCGTCAACGAAATCGCCCAAGGGCTCCGCACGTTGGACGATGGCACGGGCTGGTTCTCCGGCCTCGCCCCGGCGCGTCGGCAGGAGGTTCTGCAGGAAGTCGCCAGCTATGCGATGCAGGCGCACATCACAGCTGCGGACGGCCGTGCGGGGGTGGCGCGGTCCGGTGTGAAGCCCACGGCCAACCCCTCGGTGATGATCTGTATGGATCCGCCCCGCTACGGGTTCGCGAGCCTCCCTTCCACCGAGCACGTCAAGGCGTTTCGCGTCCTTGTTTCCGTGTTCGCCGTTGCTGACACTCGCCGCCGCACGATGTACTGCAAAGGCGACTGCGGACATGCATGGCACAACCTGCCGGCGGCGACCGAGCAGCCGTAGCATCGGCCGCTCCGGCTCTGGCTGGGCTGGTTGTCCGGCGCACTCTCTAGTGTGGCGCGCGGTCAGCTGACCTGGGCTCGTTCGGCTTGGGCCCTGGTGTGAGCGAGGGCGGCCCGCCGGATGGTCCCGGGCACGCCTCGTCCCCTTGTCTGGCTGGCCAAGGCCCGCACCAAGCATCGCGCCGGACAGCTCGGGGCCGGTCACGCGCAGCTGGTCGCCATGCTCTTCGACGGGGACTGGACGCAGGAGAGCGGCGCTCCCGTCGCTGCGGCTCCCATCGCATGGTAACAACTGTTACCATGCGGGTATGGCGAAGACACAGCTGGGCGCGCGCGTGGATGAGGACGTGGCGGAACTCGCGAAGAAACGAGCCGCCGACCTGGGCCTGAGCATCGGCGACTACCTCGCCCGCCTGGTCCAGGACGACACCAGCGGCCTGCGCGCCCGCGCGGTGGACGCGGCCGCCCGCTTCCTGGCCGAACACCAGAGCGTCTTCGACGAAGCAGAGAACACCCAGCAGACACCCCGGGGAGCACGCGCGGCCTGATGAACCTGCACATCGACGTTCCCTGGATCCTGCAGGTCGCCGAAGCCGCCGGAGCGGATGACCCGGCTCCCGACGACTACGGCGTTCCCGTCTCGGCGGTCGCCCGCCACCGCGCCGACCTCTTCGAACAACCCGTCTACGACGGCCCCTACGCCAAAGCCGCCGCCCTGGTCCACACCCTGGGCCGCTGCCGCTGGCTGGAACGCTCCAACATGGCCGTCGCCGCCGCCTCCGGCGTCATGTACCTCGAAGCCGCCGGCATCTCCGTCAAACCCGCCCGCCAGGACGCCATCGCCCTCAAAGACCTGCTCCTGGACCCCGCCTGCACCGCCGGGAAGATCGCCGCCCTGCTGCGCACCTGGCCCACCACCACCTGACACCCGCAGCCGCCGCCCTTCATCCGCGAGGCTTGGGCGACGGGAGCAGGCCCGCCCGCCACAGGGCATGGTGGAAGGCTCGGCGCTGCCAGATCCGCCGGGCGGTGTGCTTCTGCTTGCGCGGTGCGGTGCGGTCCTCCCGCAGCATCGCGTCGATCCAGCCCTTAGCCGGGTCCAGAACCGACGTCCGCGGCACCGGTTTCTTCCTCGGCGGCGGAACCGCCGAGGTCAACGCCTGGCGCACCGTGCGCCGATGGACTCCGTGCTTCTCCGCCAGAGCCCGCGTCGTGCCCGAGGCGGACGTTCGCTGAGCAGGTGCCTGGGCTGACCCGCCGTCATGGTCAGACCACCGAGCGGCTCCGGTCGGCATTGGGCACGATCGGCCTGGCCCTGGCAGGCCGGGCCGGAGCCCGGCTGGCTGGGCATATGGGGATCACCACCAGCCGCACCACGCTGCTGCGTCGGGTCATGGAACGGCCGGACCCACCTGCCGCCACGCCGCGAGCGGTCGGCGTCGACGACTTCGCCCTGCGCCGCGGCCATATCTACGGGACCGTGGTGATAGACGCCGAGACCCACCGGGTTCTCGACCTGCTGCCCGAGCGGGACACCGAAACCCTGGTGCCGTGGCTGGCCCGGCACCCGCAGATCGAGGTGATCTGCCGGGACCGGTCCGGAGCCTATGCCGACGCCTCCACCACCGCGGCGCCGCAGGCCAAACAGGTTGCCGACCGGTTCCACCTGTGGCAGAACCTCGCCAAGGCGGTCGAGAAGACGGTGGCCGCCCACCGGCCGTGCCTGCGGGACCTCCCGCCCGCCATACCCGTCTCGGAGCCGAGTGGGAGACGCCAATCGAGCAGGACCAGGAGGACGACGAACCGTCCGGAAAGTTCGCCGAGCGGGCTCGCGCCCACCACGCTCTCGTCCACGACCTGCTCGGCCAGGGCATGGGACTGCGGGAAATCGCACGACATCTCGGCTGGGGCCGGCACACCGTCCAGCGATACGCCCGCGCCACCCTCTGGCAGGACATGGTCAAGGGCGAGAAACGTCCACGGGTCAGCAAACTCGACCCGTTCAAGGGCCACTTGGAGCTGAGGTGGGCCGAGACCAACGGACGCGTCACGGTCCTCACGCTGCACCGCGAGCTCGCCGAACGCGGCTTCCGCGGCAGCTACTCCACTGTGTGTGAGTGGGTCCGCGGGCTTTGCCCGCCGTCGGCAGCGTGTCGCCGGCGCCCGCACCTCCGTCCATCCGGAAGGTCACCGGCTGGCTCACCAGGCACCCAGCCACCCTCGACCAGGAGGAGCAGCAGGCCCGGAAGACCGTCCTCGCACGGTGCCCGGAACTGGAGAAGGCGGCAGCCCTGATCAGCTCGTTTGCGGAGATGCTCACCACGCTCGACGGAGCCCGCCTACCAGAGTGGATCACCGACGCCATGCGAGCCGGCCTGCCGGGTATCAGCACCTTCGCCGTCGGCCTGCAGAGCGACTTCGACGCCGTGACCGCCGGACTGACCACCCACTGGAACTCCGGACCGGTGGAAGGTGCAGTCAACAGGATCAAGATGCTGAAGCGGCAAATGTTCGGCCGCGCTGGCTTCGACCTGCTGCGCAAGCGGGTACTACTCGCGTGAGTCGGCTGGATGGGTTCCGGTTACTTCAAGAGCCGGAAGCCGGGCTGTTGAGCCCATGCTCTGAGGAACTCCGCCGAGCCGTACACGGCGGGCCATGGGTCGGTCATCGTTGCGACGATGCCCGGAAGACCAGCCACGATGGGCACCTGGTCCTCGCGCAGTTCGACGTTGGCGATGCCACCGATCACGTCTATGACCTCGGCTGTCAGGAGGGCCGTGACCACGTGATCAACTGGTCTGTTGCAGAACGCGATGACATCGACGGCGTGGGTCGGGGTGAAGCCGATAAGAGGCTCTTGGTCGACTTCGTCGGCGTGCTCGGCTTCGAAAATGGCCTCGTCACCGATGCCGGGCCCCAGGAGCGAGACCATGACGGGTCGACGTCCATCGACGCCCCCAGTGTCCGCAATGCCGAGGCTATCCGCGTGAATGTTCACGTCATACTCGCCGACCCGCTTCTCCTCGAAACGTGCTGAGGAACGCACAAGAAACCCGCGGAGCCGCTGGATCGCCTCAAGGGGGACGGCCTCCGCCAACTCGATGACCAGCACCGGTCCGCTCATAGCCGGGAGCCTAGCCAGCCGGGATTGTCATCCCCAACCGATTACTCAGCGTGTCTGCGTCACGGAACCTGTGCCAGACCCCCAAAGAAGTGCTTACAAACAGCAACCTGCGGCTCACCCTCGAAGGGCTGGGCCCGGGTACCAGCCTGGGCACTCTCGTCAGTGCAGGGGAAGGAGTTCACCCTGGCCTGCGTCAACGGTTCCTTACGCAGGCGGCCGCCATCTTGGATGAGGACCGCAGTCTCTGACAGCGGGGCGGAATCTGCCCCTCATTCCGGAATCCCGGCTCTGAGGTGCTCGGTTGGTGTCGGTGGTCCCGCGCGGCGTGCGAACAGCGCGGGACCACCTGGCCCCGCCGTCCTGTCGCGGCCGGACACAGGCGACGGTACGAGGCGCGGTTGTCTGACAGCCGCCAGCCACACCGTCAGGCGTCCGATACCACTCGGCCGCCAGGCATCGTCCCGGTGCGAACCCCTGAGCGGTGCCTGACGGTACCCGGGCTGAGGTCACCGCTCGTTCGTCGCCGTTTCGCGTGGTGTCAGGTTCTAGTGAAGAACTGTCACTTCGCTTGGGCATGCGCAAGGAAAGACGGGCACCAGCGTTCGCCGAGCCGTGCTTCCAGGTCCAATTCGTGCACCACCGTTGAGCACTCAGTCGCGAGACCGAGTGGGTTTAGCGATGAACATCGGAACGAAGATTGCGAAGGCGTACCCGGCGGTCACGAAGACCGACAGTCCGATGCGCATCCCTACCCCCTCGATGAGGTCGCCCCTTCCCCAGAGGATGCCGAGTGCGACGAGCAGACAGAGGGACCACCAGGCCATCAGCAGCCACCAGCCGGTCATTTCTGCCCTGTGTTCCCGTTCGGTGGCGGCTCGCTTCTCGGGGGTGTCGTCGAAGATCTTGTCGTGCCATGCCCGGAAGGCCGCGCGTTGGTCTCGTCCAAGAGTGTCCCAGTCGGAGGGCCGGTGCGGTGTGGCCATGCCGTGGTCTTCCATGTGCGCCCGTCGCTGGTCGCCGCTCAGCTCGCGCCAGCCGACTGGAGGCTGCCACGCCATGAGTTCCCTGCTGGTCCTGCGGGTCATGGTCCGACACGCTAGCGGTCCGGCGTGGGCGTCGACTGGGCCTTGGGCAAACGACCATCACCATTGGAGGAGCGGGGCGCAGCGCGAGCCCCGGACCGCGATGGCGGTCGGGGGCCTGTTGCCCCGCCCAGCACGGCGCTACCTGAGTTCGGGCAATCGGGACCATGCCGGTCCGCCACCTCGCTAGGCTCGCCAGCACACGCAAGGTGGTCGAAAGGTAGCGTTCCGTGCCCGAAGAGCGTCAGCGGTTGCCGAAGGGCTTCAACCGTTTCCTGATCCAAGACGATTCGGAACAGACAGATTTCGCGGCGACCTACAGGCTGATCACCAGCGACGGCTTCAGGACCTTGGAAGAGGGTCAACAGGTCGGCGACTTGGCGGTGTGGGCTGTCGCCACCGTTGCGCTCGCCCCATTCCTGCAAGCTGTGGCGACTGTGGTGGGCACGCGGGCCGGGGAACGACTGGATGACGCGACACGAACTCGACTCAGAAGGTTGCTGCGCCGCCGGATTCCGCCGCGCCCAGATAATCGCGCCTCGATGCTCCTGACATCGATTTCGGGAAAGACGCGGATTCAGGTCGATGTCGCCATGCCCGAGGGGGCCCTTCCACTGCTGCTCACGATGACCCTCGATCAGTTGGAGGCAGGTTCGAACACTCAAGCCCTCGTTCGGTGGACGCAGGCCGGCTGGCTGGCAACCGTCTCTCGCTCACAGCAGCTTGAGGATCTGATTTGGAACGCCGAGCGCCAAGAGTGGACGCCTACCGTGCTGCCCGTACGGGAGCTGCGCCGCCCGGATTCGGATTCGCCACCTCTCTAGTGTGATGCGTCTGAAATCCTGATGCTTAGTTACTACCCTGTTGGAATGTCGCATACCGGGCCTTCTGCTGTGGAGATCACACTGTCCGAGGCCGAGCGTGCCGAGTTGGTGCGCTGGACGGAATTGCCGCACCGGCGCTCGGCCGAGAAGGCCCGCATCGTCCTGGCGTGCGCGGACGGCATGTCGAACGCTGGTGTGGCACGGCTTGTCGGTGTCCAGGCCAAGACGGTCGGCAAGTGGCGTCGGGCCTTCGCCGCGGAGCGGATGGCTGGGCTTGAGGACGCAGGCCGGATCGGCCGGCCGAAGGCCGACCTGGTCCTCGATGACGCCGAGCGCAGGCAGTTGCAGCAGTGGGCGCGGCAGGCAAAGACCGCTCAGTTCCTCGCGTTACGGGCCAAGATCGTGCTGCGTTGCGCGGAGGGTGGGACGAACCGGCAGACCGCGGCCGACCTCGGCATCGACAGGTCGACCGTGGACCGCTGGCGGGCCCGGTTCATCGCGAAACGCCTTGACGGTCTGCATGACGAGCCGCGCTCGGGCCGGCCGCCCTCGGTCCTCCTCGATCAGGTCGAGGAGGTCGTCGTGGCCACCCTGGAGTCGCTCCCGGGCCAGGACACGCACTGGTCACGGGCCTCGATGGCCCAGCGCACGGGCCTGTCGAAGTCGACGATCGGGCGGATCTGGAAGCGATTCGGCCTCAAGCCCCACCTGCAGGACTCCTTCAAGTTGTCCACCGATCCGCAGTTCGTCGCGAAGGTCGTCGACGTGGTCGGCCTGTATGGCTTCGTTCACTTCAAGCGACAGCGTTTGTCGATGACTTGCGGCGGCAGTTGGTGATCAATGGCTGAGGAGCTGTCGACGAGTTATGACGGCACGGCTGACGGCCGTGTCTGCCTTGGCTTTGGAGAGCCAAGGGTTGGGGCATGGGATACTCGATCATGCCTGTGACCAACCCGTGGCTGGCTGGCCCGTCACCGAAGAAGCGGCTCGATCGAGAGCGTCTGGAAGAACGAATACTCAACCTGCTGTCGTCGCAGAACATGTGTGTGCTCGCGACGGCAGGGCCGGAAGGGCCGCTCGCGACGCCGGTGCGGTATTTCCATCTCGACTTCGCGGTGATGTTCAGCACGGCTCCCGGTTCTCCGAAGATGAGGAACCTCGCCGCCGACCCCCGGGTGTCGGTGGGGATCTTCGCTCCGCTGGTCGGGCAGGCCAGCAGCCGAGGGGCTCAACTCTTCGGGCGAGCTCGCGTGTTGTCTGAGGATGACCCCGATTTCGAGCACTACTGGCCGGCATTCCGATGGCAGTCCGACCATGTCGAGCGGTCGCGTTCTCTCGACGAACCCCAGTCGGGCCCTCTCGTCGTGATCGAGGCCGAGCGGATCGTCTATACCGAGCACTGGTTGCGGCGCGAGGGTTTCGCGCCGCGTCAGTTCTGGACTGAGCCGGGCCGGTAGTCCGGCAATTCTGGCCGATTCTCGGGGCAGTCAGCCGGCTTTGGCGGGTTCCTCGGCCCGGGCTCGGGTGCTGGCGAGGCGGTAGGAGTCGGTGCCGGTCTCGATGATGGTGCCGTTGAAGGTGAGGCGGTCGACGATGGCCGCGCAGAGCCGGGGATCGGTGAAGGTCTTGGTCCAGCCCCCGAAGGACTCGTTCGAGGCGATGGCGACGCTGTTCTTCTCCTCGCGTTCCGTCAGTACCTGGAAGAGAAGTTCGGCGCCGCGGCGGTCCAGTTCCATGTAGCCGAGCTCGTCGATGCAGAGCAGGTCGACGCGGCCGTAGCGGGCGATGGTCTTGTTCAGCTGCTTCTCGTCGGCCGCTTCGACCAGCTCGTTCACGAGCTTCGTGGCCAGCGTGTAGCGGACGCGGTAGCCCTTCATTGCGGCCTCGGTGCCCAAGGCGATGAGCATGTGGGACTTGCCCGTGCCCGAGTCTCCGATCAGGCAGAGCGGCTGGCTCTTCTTGATCCATTCACAGCTGGCCAGCGTGTGGATGGTAGCCGCGTCGATGTTGGGGTTCGCGTCGAAGTCAAACGCCCGCAGCGACTTCTCCCGCGGGAATCCGGCTGCCTTGATCCGCCTCTCCGAACGGCGGCGGGACCGGTCGTCGCACTCGGTCATCAGCAGCTCAGCCAGGAAGCCCCGGTAGGTCATCTGGTCCTTCATCGCCCGGTCGGCGATGTCGGAGAACTCGTTGCGGATCGACGGCAGCCGCAGAAGACGACAGGCGCTGTCGATCGCGGCGTCGGCGGCCTGCTCGGTCAAGCCTCGCTGGCGGGGCAGGGTCACTGTGCTTCTCCCTCACGGTGGTCGCCGCCGCTGGTGCGACGGCGTCGGAGCAATTGGTCATAGGGGGCCACCGAGGGCAGCGGTCTGGTGTCCGCAGGAAGGTGCGCGAGCCGCCACTCGTGCAGGGACGTCACCGTCGCCGACGGTTCGCCAGGAGCCAGCCGGTCCGCTGCGGGGGCGGGCTCGGTCTCCGCCTGGGCGGCCTTGCGGGCTTCCAGAGCGACCGCGTCCGCGGTCATCGCCCCGGCCCGCAGGGCCGCAGCCAGGCCGGCGACGACATGCTCATGGGGCAGATGACGCCCCAGCAGGAGTACCTCGATCAGAGCCCGAGTGCCGTCCCGCTCACCATGCATCTTGCGGGCCTGATCCCACCAGGCGTCGTGGACCGGGGTGAACCTGCCTGCCGAGCGGGCCTGTTCGAGGGCTGTGGAGCCAGGGAAGGCGCCGGGCTTGCGGACCAGGACTTCCAGGTAGTGGTCCAGGTCCAGACGGACGGCACCTTTCGCGATCAACCGTTCATGCCGGGCGATTTCCACGTCCTGGTCGTAAACCACCAGGTGAGAGGCGTGCAACACGACGCGCACGCGTTTGCCGATCAGCCGGATCGGGACTGAGTAGCGGTTGGTGCGGACCGGGATCTGGCCGTAGCGGTCGACTCGCGGGGTGAACAGTCGGCCCGTCTCGAACGGTTCCTCGGGCAGCGGCATCAGCAGCGGTTGTTCGAGTGCGAAGTACTCCGCGACCGTCTTGGGCCTGGAGCCGATGCGGCGGGCGTCGTCCTGCCGGTCCCACTGCTCGACCATCTCGTTCAGCTCGGCGAGCGAGGAGACCTCGGGGACGGGGACGAAGTGGTTGCGGCGGAAGTAGCCGATCATCCCCTCGACTCCGCCCTTCTCGTGGGCGCCTTCGATGCCGGGCCGGCAGTAGAAGCTTTCGATGCCGAAGTGCGAGCGGAAGGCGATCCACCGGTCGGCCTCGACTCTTCCGCGGCTCTGCCCCAGCACCCTGGCGACGGCGGCCTTCAGGTTGTCGTAGCGGACCTTGGTGCGCGGGACCCCGCCCAGGGTCCGCAGTGCGTGGACGTGGCCTTCGCAGAAGGCTTCCTGGCCACAGGAGGCGAACACGCGGTGGACGGCCTTGCCCGAGTACGACAGCCGGAAGGAGAAGAGGTAGCAGGTCACCAGCTCGCCGCCCAGGCGCACCGTCACGTCACCGAAGTCGACCTCCGCTTCATTACCGGGCAGGTGTGTCTGCGGGACGAATGCTTCCAACGGCGCCTTGCCGGACTCGACCAGGATCTCGGGCTTCCGGCCCGCGACGTAGTAGCGCACCACCCCGTAGGAGACGTCCGCCCCGTGCTCCTCGACCAGCCGGTGAAAGATCCGGGTGACCGTGTGCCGCTGCTTGCGCGGCGCGTCCAGATCCGCCCGCAGGATCTCGTCGATCACCGGCTTGTACGGGTCCAGCATGGTGGCCCGGGGAGGCAGCTTCTTACGAGGCTCCGGCCAGGACGAGTCCAACGCCTTCCGTACCGTCCGCCACGTCACGCCGTGCTTGCGCTCAAGCTCCCGCATCGACATGCCGCCGCGATGGTCACGCCGGATCGCCGCGTACAGCTCGACCTTCGACATTTGCGGCATGACCAGGACCTTTCACCAGGAGCATCCCGATGCTGCCCTGGCAAGAACCTCAGTGCCTCCCGAACTCATCAACATCACCCGACCGTGGTTCTGGGCGCCTCCCAAACCCGTCGACAAGTGACGTTGCTACTGCTCGATAAAGCCAGCCTGTACCACCACCCGCCCGAGAAGGCGGTCGTGCTCTGCGTGGACGAGAAGTCCCAGATCCAGGCGCTGGACCGGTTCCAGCCGGTGCTGCCGATGATGCCGGGCATGCCCGAACGCCGCACCCACGACTATCTGAGGCACGGCATCACCAGCCTGTTCGCCGCCTTCAACATCGCCGACGGCACCGTCATATCGGCACTGCACCGACGCCACCGGGCGATCGAGTTCAAGAAGTTCCTGACCCGGATCGACAAGGCCGTGCCCACCGGCCTCGACGTGCATCTCGTCTGTGACAACTACGCCACCCACAACACCGCCGACATCAGGGCATGGCTCGCCGAACACCCCCGATTCCACATCCATTTCACTCCCACCGCTCCTCCTGGATGAACCAGGTCGAGCGGTGGTTCGGCCTACTCACCGACAAGCTCATCCGCCGCGGCATCCACACCTCCGTGAAGGCTCTGGAGGACGACATCACCGCGTGGATCGACACCTGGAACGAGAACCCACGGCCCTTCACCTGGACCAAGACCGCCGACGAGATCCTCAACTCCCTCGCCGACTACCTCACCAAGGTCGGAACCACCGGCCAGAAAACCGAACAGGACTAAGCATCAGGATTTCAGGCGCATCACACTAGGTGAGCGCCCTTGACCCAGGAGCCCAGCAGGTCGCGGTGCAAGGCCACAATGTCCTGGGGGTGCGGTTCCTCTGGAGTGAAGGGCTGATCGAGAGCGGGTGTCAGGGGCGGGTGCCAAGATCGCCGCATGGGAGTTATCTATGGCTACTTCGCTGCTGCTGACGATGACGACGCGGTCCGGGCCGTGATACGCGAAGGCGACGAACCGACCGCGACGGGCTATGACGGGTTTGACGTCAACGGTATGGATCCGACCCTCGACCTGCTGCCAGCGGAGGTGATCCTTTCGGGTCGGTCGGCTGAGACCATCCAGGCGGACCCGCGGCATGGCCAGCTGCTGGCGACGGCCGAAGAGGGGCAATTGGTGTGTTTGTCGCTAACAGATGCCCTGCGTGACGCACTTGCCGACGTTGATCAAGGTTCACTGCACGACGTGGCCCGGGCATGGGCCGCATCGGAAGTGTTTCCCACGCCGCCGGATCCGGACGGTCTTGCGGAGTTCCTCGAGCAGGCCGCCGACCTGGCGAGCCGGGCGGTCGAGCGAGGGCATCGCCTCTACTGCTGGATCTGTGTCTGACGGAAGCCTGCAACCCTTGCCCTGCCAGGGCCAGGGGGAGGTCGAGACGGGGGACGGTTGTGTGGCTCCTGATCAGACTGTGAGTCCGTATTCCTGCTGGTGGGGTATGGGATAGAGCCGCTGGTGTTCGCGGTGCCCGTGGTAGTGCCAGTAGTCCTCGAGGTCGCCGTTGGCGACCAGGGTGCGGAGTCGTAGGACAGCTTCGGCTCCGGCGAGTCCCCAGCGGGCGCCAGTGATGTCGAGCCGGTCGGCGATCAGATGGCGGCAGGCTCCTTCGACCGCGCCGGTGGCGATGGGCCAGCCGTTGACCAGCGCCGTGTCGTAGTGGAGTTGGTCGAGGTGGCCGGTCAGATAGCGATGACAGGCGGCTACCGCCTCGCGCCGGACGGCAGGTAGCCGTTCCCGGCCGGCCTGGGCGGCCATCTCGTCGGCGGAGCGAGCGGCCTGACCTGCGAGAATCGTGGTCAGGTGGGTGGCGGCCCAGGCTTCGGCCTCGGGGGTGCCGGGCTTGTGGAAGGCATGCGCGGCAGCCCAGACATATTCGGCGACGTGGACGAAGTCCAGCAGGACGTGGACCGTGATCCCGCGCCGGTCGGTCTCGGCGGCGATCAGGTCGAGCTGGTGGCGGGCTCCGTCGACCAGGACAATCCAGGGCCGCAGGTGCTTGGGGTCGCGGGCCTGAGCTTGGTCGAAGGCGTCGGCGATGACCTGCTCGGGCGGGCGGACCAGGGAGGCGGTGCACCACTTGTTCTCCGCTTTCGGCCCTCTGCGGGCAGGGCGGTCGTCGCTGCGGCCGCCGGGCGGGTGAATCACGTCGTGCGGGCGCCTGGGCGCCGGTCGGGTGTCGAAGACGCAGGCCACGGTCGCCATCCGCTTGCGGTTCGGTTTCTCGCCGGGCGCGAGCCGGCCGCGATGCCCGCTGGCTGCTTTCGCCGCGGCCCGGCGGGTGGCCTCCCGCAGAGCCTCCGGGCGCATGACCACGCCCTTGCCGTCCACCTGGACCACCAGTGGCATCTCGGGGCTGCACGGGACCGGGATCCTGGCCTGGTAGAAGGCGTGAACGTCGGCCGCGGCTGCGACCACGAGTTCTTCGAGTCGGCGTTTGCCCAGCACGTTCCCGCAACGGCCGGTCACCGCATGGTGGGCCTGGTCGAACGAGCCGCGGACGGCTTCGGTGACCGCGAGCCGCCGTAAGCCCATCGAGTGCCGCCCCGCCGGCAGCGACAGCGCGGCATCGGCGGGATGGACATTGCCGATGCCGGGACCCCGGTGGGCGACCCGGGTGACCCGGACCAGCCCGAAGACACCGGCCAGCCAGCGGGCGTGCCCGGTCTCCCGCCAGGGCCGCACCCGCCCCTCCGGCCCGACCACGACCGGCCCGGCACCGGAACGGACCTGTTCCTCCTCACGCCGGGCGCGCAGGTCCAGGTGGTCCTGCAGCAGCAGGCGCAGCAGTTCCCGCCCGGCAGCTTCCAGGTGTTCTTCCAGTTCAGCGTGGGTCCACCGGCTCGCATCGCCGCCTGACAGGGTGCCTGTCAGCGTCTCGAAGGCGCTGATCGAGCGGGCAAAGAGGTCAGCGGCGGCATGAGTGTCGTACGGTTTCATCTCCAGGGCTCTTCTCGTCCTGCATCCGATATAGGTCGCACCTTCGAATGTAGGCGGAAGAGCCCTGTTTTCAGCGGGAGTCGGGCGAAACGCCGGCCCGGCGGCGGGCCACCGTGAACAAGCCGGGAGTGTCCTCGTCCAGCCAGCCCCGCTCGACCAGCCGCTTCAGCTTCGACCGCGTGCCCTTGATCTTCCCCGTCTCGGCCGGAAGCCCGATCCTC
This sequence comes from Streptomyces sp. NPDC002580, assembly GCF_042889485.1. NCBI lineage: Bacteria > Bacillati > Actinomycetota > Actinomycetes > Kitasatosporales > Streptomycetaceae > Streptomyces > Streptomyces sp. NPDC002580. Next base: position 13,580 of record NZ_JBIAQZ010000023.1, read on the forward strand.
GGCACGATCTGCTTGGCGCGGACCGGCCCCGGCGCATCCGCCACCACCTCCAGAATGTCCCGGTACACCGACGGCAGCACGTCCGATTTCATCCCGGGCTGCCACTTCGGCACCGTCAGCACCCCGATCACCTGCCGTGAGACCGGCATAGGCAGAGCCCACCGCGTCACCGGCAGACGACTCACCCGCAGCCGACGGGGCAGCAGGGGCTTCGGACGTCATCTCGGCGAGCACCTCGATGACCGTCTCGCGCGTGATCCGCAACCGTTCCAGATCCTTCCGGGACCTCTCCAACCGGGCAGACACCGAAGCGAGTTCGGCCTCCAACTCCTCCACCCGCACCCGGGCAGCCGCCTCGCGAGCCTCCAACTCCTCGAACAGCGAACCCATCAGCAGCCCTCCTCCACCACCACGGTAGAGACGAGCAGGCCCCGGCACAGCACCGAGCAGCGTTCTCCCAGATCAACCCTTCACTCCAGAAGAACTGCATCCGGTCGAGTTCGAGGCCGTTGGTGAAGGCGTGCAGGTAGGGCAGGTCGGTGGCACGCACGTCGGTGATCCACTTCGTGAGCGCCGTCTCGTTGCCTGAGGCCGGGGACAGGAGTGCGGCGAACTCGCGGACCAGCTTGGCGAGGGCGGTCATCTCGGGGCAGGCGGCAGTGAGTTCACCAAGGAGTGCGACGTCATTGTCCCGCAGGTTGCCGGGGCGGGTGAGTAGAAGGCGGGTCAGGCGCTGTGGGGTGGTGACGGGCCGGTCGCCCTCGGCCCGGCCCTGGATGATGTATCGGTAGAGGAGATTGAGGCTGCCGGTGTAACCCAGTTCCTTGATTTCGCGGAACAACTGCTTGACGGGGACGGCCGGGTCTTCCGAACGGCGTCGGCGAAGATGTTCCCGGTAGGGGTCGACCAGGGTGGGCCGATAGCGAGGGGCTCGGCGCAAGTTTTCGGGTTCCCGGGTCCGCGCGTAGCGCTTGACCGTGTTGAGAGCCAGGTTGAGGCGGCGGGCGCATTCGAGCAGGCCGACACCCCTGCGGAGCAGGTCATGGACCTGGTGCCAGCCCTCGCGGGTGGTCTGCTCGTGCACGCCTGCGGGACGCGGCGTGTTGGCGGTGGCCCAGCACGAGCTGTGGGAGCGGACGGTGGCCAGAGCCTTGTCACAGAGGTTCTTCCAGATGTGCCAGCGGTCGCTGACCTGCACCGCGCCGGGCAGAGCCCGGCGGATCGCCTCGCCGTAGGCCCCCGAGCCGTCGCGGCAGATGATCTCGACGCCGGAATGCTCGCGCAGCCATCGCTCGAGTGTGTCAGCGCTGCGGTCGGGCAGTACGTCGATCCGTTCGCCGGTCTCGACGTCGATGAGGATGGTGGCATAGCGATGGCGCCGCTTCAGAGCGAAGTCGTCGACGCCGAGTACTCTTGGCACGCGCAGCGGCGGCAGGGGCAGCCGCGTCAGCATCCGCAGTGCGGACGAGCGGGAGATCGCGACAGCAAGGCATCGCGACAGGCGGGCGCCCGCCCGGCCCGCTAACTCCTTGACTATGAAGCCGAGTTGGCCAGCCAGGCGGGTCGTGCGGCGCTGGTACCGCTCCAACAGTCCGGGGACCTGCTCGCGGAAGGTCTGCCGAGGGCAGCCCAGCACAGTACAGACCAGGCGCCGCACCTGCACCGACACCACCCGACGGCCGTCCATCGGTACGTCGGCCACCGTACGTCCATGAAAGCCATGCACTCTCACAGTCGGCGTCCCGCACATCGGGCACGGTACTGACTCCTGGCGGGTCCGCGCCGACACGTGGATCACCTCGCCCTCGTCCACCACGTCCTCGACAACCAGCGCCGACAACCCTGAAAACACAGTCCCCACAAGGGAGTTGACGTCTCGCATGCGATGTCAACGATGCTGATCACGCTTCGTCACCGCCGATTACGTGACAGAGCCACTCGTTTGACAGTCCCGACCGACGCGAGCGGCGAGCCGCTGACTATGCAGCCGCACGACTTCCGAAGAATCTTCATCACGGAAGCAGTCATGAACGGAATGCCGCCGCACATCGCGCAGCTCGTCGCCGGCCATCGCGTGATCCCACCAGCAGTGAACGTCCATGCGGGCTTCTGGTCCCGCAGCCTCTCAGCGTCCACCCTGATCGCGGCGCCCACACCCTGCTCGCCCAACCATTCCAGGATGAGGAGTACCGCGTCCTCGATGCCACTGTCTTGGTCGATCTTCGGCCATCGGCCCCGTCTCGCTGTCACCGGCGCAACTCTAGCCACAACCCGACGACGGCAGCCGTGCCGATCAACCGCAGTTAGGCAAGCCAGCGGGCGCTGTGCCGGTGGCGTCCAGGCTCGATCTCGATGTCCGGCGCCATTCCCGTTCGAACCAGATCCAGCTGACGTCGTGTCATTTGACGAGCGCGCCGCTCCTCAAAGTACGCGAGAGCGGCCACCGCCCCTCCTCGCGTATCACTGCGGGCGAAGGAGTACACGGCAACAGACCGCCGTACCTCTTGTGGCAACGGGCGCCGCCCCTCCAGCGCGGCTGAGCGCAAGCGCTGGGAGCTGTAGCGGAGCTCGCGCACCAGGACGGCCCTCCACGGGCTCCAGGGACGCGAAGGTGCCTGCCCAGAGCTGGCAACGTTTCGGCGAATATGGTGGGCGCTTCTGGCCATGTCCCCACTCGTACCGCAGGTATCCACCACGGCGCCATCGGTTTTTCCTCGGCTGGCGCAGCAGCGGCCAGCCAGGTTCCCCCAGCGTCGCTAGTTCAGAGAATCGGAAACGCTGATCACGTGGGCCGCCATCACCCTCATGACCAGGCGTCTCGCACGGAAGGGCGCCATCCCCAGCTGGCCGAGGAAACCGGCCGCTGCCGGCGACTGACCGCCCCGGAGGGCCTGACTCTCAGCCACGAACCTTCGAAGTGACCGCACAGTGGTTCACCGTTGTCGGCAGGCGGCCTGCTTGTTCAGCCAGTTCTGGGCTGCGTCCAGGACGGCGTCCTGGTGGCGGGCCACTGGGCGGGGGTCCTTGATGACTTCCTCGTCCGGCGGGATCGCCTCGTCGTAGGTGCGGCCCGTGCGGTCCGCGTCCTTGACGCCTGTGATGAAGAGCGTGGCTCCGTCGGACAGGCGGTAGGAGGCATTTCCCGTCGGGACGCCGAGGGTGGGCTCGCCGAAGAAGCGGGTATCTGTGCGTCCGCGGAAGGCCACCGCGACCGCCTCGCCCGCGCTGGACGTCCGCCGGCCGGTCAGGACGGCGACCGGTAGCCTGCTGGTGGCGAGGGGCCGTCCGCCGGTGCTCCAGCCCTGCGACCTGCCGTCCAGGTACGGGGCACCGTTCTTGATCGACCACACTGACTTCTTGCCGTCTGCATCGACGAACATACCCGCCGTGCCGTCGCCCAGGATCGACCCCGCCACGGCGAGCACGGGCCACATGCCGCCGCCCGTCTCCGGCCTCAGGTCCACCACCCAGCCGCAGGCTCCTGGGCCGTCCGCCTTCGCCACGGCGGCCCGGCCCTGCCGTACGTACAGGTCGTACGTCTTCTGGGAACCGTCCACGCCGGGCAGCGTGACGTACCCGATGCCGTTCTTCAGGGAACGGGCCTGCGGCGGGTCGGAGGAAGGCGCCGAGGAGTCCAGGGTTTCCTTGCTCTGCTCCGGGCTCCAGAAGGTGCTGTGCCGGTCGCCCAGAGCTCCCGACGCCGACTCGATCGCCCCGTGGGTGTCCGCGGGCTTCTGGGCCCCGCGGGCCTGCGAGAACGCCTTGCTTCGAAGGTTGTCCCAGTCGATCTGGTGACGGAGCAAAGAGTGCTCTTCCATGAGGCTCAGCGCCTTCGACAAGTACGTCCGCGCCGCGGGGGCCATGTCGTCACCAGCCGAATCCTGTGCACCGCTTGTGCATCCCGTCGCTGCGACGACCACTCCGGCCAGTACCGCACATGCTGGCATGCGCAACGAACGTTCCAGACCCATCCGTCCCCAGGCTCTCGTCACAAGACGCAACCCTAACCTTAACGATCACCCGCTGATGAGACCACAGATGAGAAACAAGCACTCACCTTGTCATTTAAGGTCTGGCGTCGAACGGGACTCGAACTTGACCAGCTTTTCCGCAGTTCAGCGGACGTGAAGGCGGCCTTCGTCTGATCCTGTGCTCCGTCACAGAGGCAGAGGAACCAGCGCGAAGGCCGTGGTCGTGAGTTTGGGGTATCAGGACGTCCTGCGGGATGCGTTCGCGGAAGTGTCATGCTTCCGGACGGAGTTGTACGCGTGTCTGACCGCACGGGGCGACGCGCTGTTCGAGTTATGCGACGCGCTGGTGTGCACGGACGGACCGGTGCGGACGCTCGTCGACCTGGCACTCGCGCCTGAGCACCACCGCGGGCACGGGGCTCTTTACGACGGCCTCAAGCAGGGGCGGATCGATATCGTCCGGCTGCGCCGGGCCCTGGCCGGGATGCCGTTGCCGAGGGCGGCGGATGGTCGGATCGTCCTGGCCGCGGATGTCTCGCCGTGGCTGCGGCCGGACGCCAACACCTGTGCTGACCGGTCCTTCTGCCACACCTTCGGTCGCGGTGAGGGCAAGCATCAGATGGTCCCGGGCTGGCCGTACTCGATTGTGGCTGCGCTGGAGACCGGCCGGACGTCGTGGACGGTGGTGCTGGACGCGGTTCGTCTGAAGCCCGGCGCTGACGTTGCCGCGGTGACCACGGTCCAGATCCGCGAGCTGGTCGACCGGCTCGTCACCGCCGGCCAGTGGAAGCCGGGCGATCCGGACGTCCTGGTCGTGCTGGACGCCGGATACGACGCACCCCGCATCGCCCACCTGCTGACCGATCTGCCCGTCGAGATCCTCGGCAGACTCCGCTCCGACCGAGTCATGCGCCGGCCGACACCGCCGCGGGCCTACGACCCCAAGGGCGGCCGACCACCCAAGCACGGAAGCGAGTTCGTCTTCGGTGATCCCTCCACGTGGGGTATTGAGCAGGCCGTGACGACCACCGACACCCGCCTTTACGGCAAGGCGACCGCGCAGGCATGGGACCGCCTGCACCCGCGGCTCACCCGCCGGGAGGCATGGATCGACTATGACGGACCGCTACCCATCATCGAAGGCACCGTCATCCGCCTGACCGTGCAGAAGCTGCCCAGCGGCGGGGTGAACAAGCCGCTCTGGCTGTGGTGGTCGGGCACCGCCGCCACCAAGGCCGATGTCGACCGTTGCTGGCAGTTCTTCCTCCGCCGCTTCGACCTGGAGCACACTTTCCGCCTGTTCAAGCAGACACTTGGGTGGACCAAGCCCCGTCTCCGCAGCTCGGAGGCTGCCGACCAGTGGACGTGGCTGGTGATCGCTGCCTATGCCCAGCTCCGGCTCGCGCGGCCGCTGGCCACCGATCTCCGGCGGCCGTGGGAGAACCGGCTCCGCCGAACAGGCTCACGCCCGCCCGGGTCCGCAGGGGGTTCAGGAACCTGTGCACGAAGACCGGCTCCCCGGCCAGTGCACCGAAACCGTCTCGTCCGGGGCCTGGCCGGCCGCCGGGTTCGAAGAACCGCCGCCCAGCCACCCGTCATGACGTGGGCAGAGTCCTGGCCACCGGCGAGGCATACAGCCGCCCCGCCCACCACAAGAAGGGCACCGAACCCCGGCGCACCGAGGAGCGGCAAACTTGACGGCCTGGGCCATGTGCAGCGGGCACGAGGCCGAAGAATTTCACGGGGTACGCCGGTGGATCTCAGCTCAGTGATCATCGCTGTCGCAGGCGTCGCAGGAACCCTGGGAGGGGCGCTACTCACCCAGCGCGGCTCCGAACGAGCGAAGCGCCTGGAGATAGAACTCGTTCGAGACCATGAGGATGTTCGCGAGGCCCGTTCGCTGCGACGCACCTGCTATGTGGAACTCAACCGGGATGCTCGGCAGTTCACCACCGCACTCAACCGCCACCTGCACGTCATGAGGGAACGCGGCGTGGAGGAGGCCGACAGTGACGCACTTGAGGAAGCGAAGAACGCGCACCGCGATCGATACTCCGAAGCACAGATGATCGCCCCCGAAGTAGTACTCAGGCGAGCGAGTGTCGTCAACCAAGCCCTGAACAAGGTCTACGGTCAGGTCAAGCGCCTCGAACGCGGTGCCCCCGAACCAGGCGAAACGATGGAGACCGCGGCCCAGGCCCAGTACGAGGTCTGGGAGATGCTCCGCACTATGAGAACCGCTATGCGCCACGACCTCGGTGTGTCGCATGGAGATTGAGAGCTGGCACTCAGCTCCGTGCGAGCTCTCTTGTCTGCCTCGACCAGTCAAAAAAACTGATCGAGACAGAGGTTAAAACGCAAGCTCAACTTGTCCTTTATGGTGTGACCTCGAATGACACCCGGACGTGCTTCCTCGTACGAGGATTTCGCAGACGGTGACACGGCCTCCGTCTGATCCTGTGCTCCGTCGCAGAGGCACTTGATCAGCACGAAGGCCGTGGGGGTATGAGTTTGCCGCGTCACGACGTCCGGCAGGAAGCGTTGGCGGTGGCGTCACGCTTTCGGGACGACTTCTTCGACTGCCTGAGCACGCGCGGGGACACGCTGTTCGAGCTGACCGACGCGCTGCTGTGTGCGGACGGCCCGGTGCGGGCGCCGGTGGATCTGACGCTGACGGCCGAGCGCCGTCGCGGGTACGGCGCGATGTACGAGGCCCTGAACTCCGGGAAAGTGGATGTGTCCAGGCTGCGGCAGGTGCTGGCCGGGCTGCCGCAGCCCGAGGCCGCCGACGGGCGTCCGGTCCTGGCCGTCGACGTCACCCACTGGCTCCGGCCTGACGCCCCGACTTGCCCGGACCGGCTGTTCTGTCATGTCTACGGCCGCAGCGGACGCTCCGCGGACCAGTTCGTGCCCGCTGGTCCTGCTCGTTCGTCGCCGTACTGGAGTCGGGCCGCACCTCGTGGTGGCAGCTGCTGGACGCAGTCCGGCTCGGGTCCGCCGACGATGTCGCCGAAACCACCGCCGGCCAGGTCAGCCGTGTGATCGCCGACCTCATCGACATGGGCCGCTGGAGAACAGGAGACCGCGACATCCTGGTCGTCTTCGACGCCGGCTACGACGCTCCGCGCATGGCCATCCCCTGGCCGAACTACCGGTGGAAGTCCTCGGCCGGATGCGAACGGACCGCGTGATGCGCAAGCCGGTCCCCGTTCCGTGGATCTCACCGCCACAAGGCGGCCGGCCCCCGAAGCACGGCAAGGAGTTCCGCTTTGCCAAGCCCGACACCTGGGACGACCCGGATACCGCGACAGTGCAGGTCACCGACCGCTGCGGCACCGCCCGTGCCAGAGCCTGGGACCGCATCCATCCCAGGCTGACCACCCCCTCGGCCTGGATCGACCACAGCGGTGAACTTCCCGTGATCGAGCGCACGTTGATCCGTCTGGAGGTGGACCACCTGCCCGGCGGTCACGACCCGCTTCCCATCTGGCTGTGGTCCTCGGCCACCGGCCTGCCGGGCGAGGACGTCGACCTGCGCTGGCAGGCGTTCCTGCGCAGATTCGATCTCGAGCACACCTTAAGAAGGATCGAACAGACGATGGGCTGGACCCGTCCGAAACTCCGCACCCCCGAGGCGGCGGACCGGCGGGCCTGGTTTCATCTCCGCTCACACCCAGCTCCGGCTCGTCCGTAAGGTCGTCGCCGACCTCCGCCACCCCTGGGAGAAGCCCGCCGAGCCGGGCAGGCTCACCCCCGCCCGTGTCCGCCGCGGGTTCAGGGAAATCCGCCCGGACCTGCCCTGCCCGACCCGTGCACCCAAACCCAACCGGCCAGGCCCCGGTACCAAGAACTGGCGACAAGCACCCCGCTACGACGTGGGAAAAACCGTCAAACGTCCCGGCAGTATCACCGCACGTGATCACCCCACACCATAAAGGACAAGCTCAGGGTGACACTGCGGGCGGGACCGTTGCGGACGTCATTGAGAAGTCATCTCATTTGGAGTATTCGGTAGGCTTCCGGTGTGGGGATCGTTGAGCGGCTGGTGCCGGAAGCACCGAGCCGGCCTCAGGGAGGCGGTCGGCGTCGGCACGGGGATCGGGAGGTGCTGGCCGCGATCGTGTTCGTGGCCACGTCGGGCTGCACGTGGCAGCAGCTGCCCTCCGCCTCGTTCGGACCTTCGGGAGCGACAGCCCACCGACGTTTCGCCGAGTGGTCCAAGGCCCGGGTGTGGGCGAAGCTCCATCGCCTGGTCCTGGACGAACTCGGCTCCCGCGGGGAGCTGGACTGGTCCCGCTGTGTGATCGACTCGGTGAACATGCGGGCCCTGAAAAAGGGGATCTGACAGGTCCGAATCCTGTGGATCGCGGCAAGTACGGGTCGAAGATCCACTTGATCACCGAACGGACCGGGCTGCCCCTGTCGGTGGGTATCTCGGGTGCGAACATGCACGACAGTCAGGGCCTGGAGCCGCTCGTGCGGGGTATCCCGCCGATTCGCTCACGACGCGGTCCGCGCCGCCGCAGGCCCGGCAAGCTGCACGGTGACAAGGGCTACGACTACCGCCACCTGCGGCAATGGCTCCGCAGCCGGGGCATCACCCATCGCCTGGCCCGGCGCGGCATCGAGTCCTCCACCCACCTGGGCCGCCACCGCTGGGTCGTGGAGCGGTCCGTCGCCTGGCTCGCCGGCTGCCGCAGACTCCACCGCCGCTACGAGCGCAAAGCCGAACACTTCCTCGCCTTCGCCGCCATAGCCTGCACCCTCATCTGCTACCGCCGACTCACCAAATGAGATGACTTCTAACAAAGGCGTTGGACGTGCCGGTGAGTGATCAGGCAGGTGGCGAGGCCGAGGAAGGCCTCGTGGATGTCGTCGCGTCGCTCCCAACGGATCCGCAGGCGGCGAAAACCGTGCAGCCAGGCGATCGTGCGCTCTACCACCCAGCGGAAAACGCCCAGGCCGGAGCCGTGTTCCACGCCGCGTTCGGCGATGACCGGGCGGATGCCGCGGTCCCAGAGCAGGCGACGGTACTTGTCGTGGTCGTAGGCGCGGTCGGCGAGGAGGGCATCGGGTCTGCGCCTGGGCCGGCCGACGACTCCCGCGACGGCCGGAATCTTGTCGATCAGGGGTAGCAACTGTGTGACGTCGTTGCGGTTTCCGCCGGTCAGCGACGCCGCGAGCGGGATGCCCTGGGCGTCGGTGACGACGTGGTGCTTGCTGCCCGGCCGTGCGCGGTCGACCGGGCTGGGTCCGCTTTTGGGCCCCTTCGTGCCGCCCGGACATGGGAGGAGTCGATCACCGCCCGGGACCAGTCCAGCTGCTTCGCGGCCCGCAGCTGTTTCAGCAGCACCAGATGCAGTCGATCCCACACACCGGCTTCGTTCCAGGCGGCCAGGCGCCGCCGGCAGGTCATGCCCGAGCCGAAGCCCAGCTCCTGGGGCAGGTACTCCCACTGGATGCCGGTGTGCAGCACGAACAGGATCCCGCACAAGGCCTGCCGGTCCGGGACCCGAGGTCTGCCCTCGACCAGCTTCGGTGTCGGCTCGGGCAGCAACGGCTCGATGAGCGACCACAGTTCATCCGACACGATCCACGGCCGCGACTGACGTGTTCCCACACTCGGACCAACGACCATCCAAGCCGAAGGTCACATGATCAACAGCTTCTGTTAGGACCTCTAAGAGGGCATCTGATCAGCTTTCACGCTGTTGTGGGATGAATGTCCTTTTCAATTCGCCAGGTTGGTGTGGATTCTCCGGTCAGCTCGCGGGACATTTTGTTAGCCATCGCCCAGTGGATCATCGTCCGGGACCTCTGCGGCAAGGCTTCGTAGTCCCGCGCCAGGCGGCGGTGCTGCATCAGCCAGCCGAAGGTCCGCTCGATCACCCACCGCTTCGGCAGTGGCTCGAACCCCCTCTCCCGCGGTCGCTGCACCACCTCGACATCAATGCCCAGTTGGGCGCCGTGGTTGAAGATGCTGTTCTGGTAACCGCCGTCGGCCCAGACCTTGGTCACGCTGGGATGCGCCACGGCGAGGTCGTCGAGCAGGAGCTTGCCGCCGGTCGTGTCGTGCACGTTCGCGGCGGTGACGAGGACGGCCAGCACCAGACCGAGCGTGTCCGTGATCAGGTGCCGCTTGCGTCCTTTGATCTTCTTGCCGGCGTCGATGCCCTGGCTCGTCTCGGCGACGTTCGCCGAGGTCTTCACGCTCTGCGCGTCCACCACGGCCGCGGTTGGGTCCGCGCTGCGGCCGTGAGCTCGACGGGTCTTGTCCCGTAACAGGTCGTGGACTTGCTGGGTGGTGCCGTCGGCCTCCCACTTCGCGTAGTAGTCGTAGACAGTCTTGTAGGGCGGGAAGTCGTGCGGCAGGTACTCCCATGGGATGCCGGTGCGGTTGACGTAGAGGATCGCGTTGACGATCTCGCGCAGGTCGTGCACGCGGGCAGCCGTGCCGGGACCGGTCCGTCTCGTCCGCCAGGCGGTGAAGACCGGTTCGATCAAGACCCAGCGGGCGTCGGAGACATCACTGCGATACGGGCGACGAACACTCACGCCTCGCCCAACGACCACCGACGCCAGCAGTCACAAAAACATCCCGAACTACCAACTACCTAGATCAGATGCCCTCTAAGTGTCATCTTGAGTGCAACACCGCGTCCTGAACCCGCTGCGAGCGCGGGGAATGCCCTGGATCCCGAACCTCCAGCCGCCGCGCCCACGCTGTATCGCCAGGGTCCGGTACTGGTACGAGTCTGTGACCAGGTGATCTGATTACTGGATTTGACGGCTAGTGGATCACCGACCGTGGCCTCTGGCGGCGAGGGGCCTCAATGTGGACGGTGTGGTAGCCCAGCATCCGGCGACCGGGGATGGGGTGCCTGCAGGACGAGTTGCCGCTGGGCGGCGGTGAGTCCGTGCAGGGTGGGGATGCCTGCGGCAGAGATGATGGATTGACCGGGCGCGGTGTCCTGGTCGACGAGCTCCTTCGCCGGGAGCACGCACACGAGCAGTGCACGTCGCAGCGCGGCCGGGTCAGTCGTTCAGGTCGCCGATGAGCTCTAGCTACAGATTCGGTGAGCCGACCGGTATCCCAGACCAGACCGGACAGCGAGCCACCGCTCATTGTGGCCTGCCAGGTCACTGCGGCTCCCCCGGGCGTTGAGGGTGCGGTACTCGACCACCCGCTGGGGGGCGGTCGACCTGGGACTGGTTGAGCGGGTGGATCTCGATCCGAGTGCCGCGGCCCTCCCGGTTGACGAATTCACCTACAGGCAGTGGCTGATCGAGACGTGGTAGCTCTCGTACGCCCGAACACGACGAGTCACACCCGCAAGACTCCGGCCGTGAAGCTGCGCTCTCTATCTACGCCGAAGCAGCGCAGCACTCGCGGTAGGACGCTTCTGCCAGCCGGTGGTTCGAGGTCCTCTTCCCCGGCCATGCTGCTCGTTTTACGCTCGTACACGGTGGTGAGCTTTCCAGCTCGGTCCGGGCGGCACGTGGGGGAGACTATGGACGTCCCGACGTTGATCGTTCTGGGGGCTGCGGGGGGACTCTTACGCGGTGCCGTGGACCTATACGCCCGGTTCCGGGAATGGCTGACTGACCGCCACGTCCATCAGCAGCGTGTGTCCACTGGAGCGGCTGATGGCCAGGCGCCGAGGTTCGGCGCGTACGTGGATTCGGCTGCCGATTCTGCGGCGGCCGCCGTACATAGCCTGCTGGGGGCTGCAGCCGCTGTCCTCTTCGGTACCACAGGGCAGATCAGCGGTCACTACGCTGCCCTCGTCGTGGGACTGTCCGCCCCCATGCTCCTCACACAGCTCAGCCACGTCCAGGCAGTGAGCGACATCGTCACCGGGAACAGCGAACACCCAGTCGTGGCGCCTGGAACGGGTGCTTCAGAAGCGGCCAATATAGGGACAGTTGGTGATGGTGTGCAGCCCGCGGTGGGGGCGGCAAGCTCACCGGCGCTCGGGCCGCCGGCTTCAACAGCACCAACTGCCGCTCAGCCAGTCCGTGCCCCGTCCCCTCAAACGGAGACCGCCCAAAGGGCGGCGGACCATCACGCCGCCCAACCTGCAGTTGCGGCCCCTGTGACGGCATCCGCGGTGCAGCCGCAGGGAGGCCGAAGGAGTCAGGAATCCGCACATCTCGCGGAGGACGCGGACACCCAGCCTCCCGCTCGCAGTGAACAGCGCGCTGACCGACGGCAGGAAACCGACGACGAAGGCCTGCCGCACGTCACCCACAGCAATTCGAACCCCCGACTTGGAGACGTGGGAGCGGGCCCCGACGGCCCAGGCGTGCCACGCTTGCAGCACCGGCCGGTAACGGGAGGGGAGGGGTTGTCGTGAATACCGTTCCGCAGCACCTGCTGAGCGAGGACCGTCCGGAGTACGAGCGGATCCTCGATGAGGTGCTGCGTTCCGCACCCACCCGTCCGGAACTGGCTGCGATGGGACAGCGGCTGAACTCCGAACAACTGCGCACCATGGCACTCAACGCGAGCGGCCTCATCACGGCGGCTGCGGCTCCCGAATACCAGCACTATGTGAAGGTCCGTTCCGAATGGCGCCAGCCTGCAGACCCGCCACTGCCGGCTCCACCGCTCGAAAGCCCCGCGGCAGACCGCGGCAGGCTCCCCACCACAAGCCTGGGCCGCAGGATCCGTGCGGCCGTACTCGGCAGCGGCACTGGCCACAGCCATAAGGCGGGCACAGTCACCCGGCAGCGTTGGGCCGGGATGTCTTTCGGGCGGCGGGTGCTGGCATCCGTTCTCGGCCTGCGTGTGCGGCCGCCCCTTTCCCCGCCACTCCGAGGATCCTCAAACGCCGCTCACTCAGCTAGCCCGGCGCAGACGCCCGCTCCCACCGCGGACAAAAGTACGGCCCGACTCGCCGCGACGCTGGGCGAGGTCGCCCAGAGTACCGGCGCGAGTCCCCTCGCCGTCGTTGCAGTCCTGACACCCGTCCTCGCGGGGACAGCTGCGCTGATCTTCCTGCTGATCGGTTACCTTCTCAGTTTCCTCGACCCCGAACCGGCCTACGCTCAGGACGCACTGGGAACGGGGTGGGTGCTGGGCGCCGTCACAGCAGCGTCGGTCCTGGCTGCGGCCATCGGTCTGTTTCTGACGGCTCTGCGTAACCAGGGCCTCGATCAAACGGCATCGCCCAGCCCGTCGGAAGAAGTTGCCCAGGCCAAGGAGGGCTGGCAACAGGCTTTACTGGAACGCGGACTTCTGCCGTTCCTGCGCGAAGCGCTCGCAGAACCTGTCATCGAGGCCGCCACGACACGATCCGATCCGCACGCCCTCTCCCTGCTGGGCGGAGACCATCCCTGGTTTACCAACCCCGACTTCGGCGGTCCAGAGCACCAACCCGGATGACATCCCCCGTACCCCCGGCATTGCCACGTCCAAGGCGGGTCCTTCGTGCCCGGCGTCGACGGCACCCTGATGCCTACGACAATGGACAGCGTGGCGCTCCCGGCGGCCCGGTGCATCGTGGTCGATCTGAAGGTCGGTTGCCATATCAGGCCGGCAGGCTGAGCTCGTGAACGAGTTTTCAGCTGACAGGTGTTGTCCACCCGTCATGAGAGCGAGCCTCCAGTGCGTTCAACGCGCCGTCATGACCGTGGTGTTCAGGCCTGAAGATCATTTCTACCAGTGAGCCCTTTCCAACCTGACTGTGGCGTGGGGGTGTTGGTGGCATGGGGTGTACGGAACGACGAAGCTCCTGGTAGACGGGTCCTCGGCCAAGATCACGCGTGTCCGTCAGGGGCTTCGCGTGCTTGTCCGCCCGTCGTCGATCGATCTGTTCAGCCGTACGCTGCGGCACCTGACGAGGCAACTGGCCGCTCACCGGCGGGAGATCAGGTACGCGACGGCGGCGTCCGCCCGTCGGCCGTCAGGCCTTGCTCGCCCCGGCCCACCCGCGATGCGGCGACACGTACGCCCAGCTCGCCGCAGGGTTCGAGATCGGCACCGCGACGGTCTGCCGCTGCATACGCGAGGCCGTCGAAGTGCCCGCCACCCAGGCGCAGACCCCGGCCCCACCCACGACCTGACCGCCGCGCGCGAACACGGCATCATCGACATGCTCGCAACGGCAGGGCTGAAGTGCTGGGCGGACAAGGCGTACCAAGGGGCCGGCCGCCATGTCCGCCTACCTTTCCGGGGCTGCCGACTCAAGCGCTGGAAGCGACCGATACAACAGCACCCACGCCAAAATCCGGTGCCTCGGCGAGCAGGCCATGGCCGTCCTGAGGGGCTGGCACCTGCTACGCAAGCTCCGCTGCGGCACCAACCGGATCACCGACATCGTGAAGGCCATCGTCCTTCACCACACCTCAACCTGAGGTGGGAAAGGGCTCAATCGCAAACGCCTCCACTCGGCGGTGGGTCACCGCCCTCCGCGCGAAGCCCACGCCGAGTACGAGAAGTTGCGAATTGTCGCGTGAAATAAGCGGTCAGAAACCTGTCCGGGAAACGCGAGCCCCTAATACTCCAGCCGTAGTTCGTGATCTTCATGCCTGAGTGGCTTGTCGTCGGTAGTGGCTGGCTTGGGATCGGGCCTGGTGGCGGCGTCGCCAGTTCGACCAACCGAGCCGGCGGGCTGTGTCGTGGACGGGTCGGACGACGAGGGTGATGAACAGGCGCTGGATCTCGTTGCAGGTGAGCGGAATGAGGGCATCGGGTGCGGGGCGGGTGTGCTCGTCTGCGCGTACGACGGCGAGGAAAGCGTGCGCGAGCAAGCGGGACCAGGAGGTATAGCGGCGGACCTGGTGCTCGTCGAGTGCGGCCAGACTCTTGCCCGACTGGAAGAACTCCTCCACCCGCCATCTTGATCCGGCGACTCTGACCAGCACGGTCAGCGGCACGGACGCGGGCGAGTAGCAGCGGTAGTAGGCGAGTTCGCCAGTGCTGCGGTTACGGCGGATCAGTAGCTGACGACTCCCGGAGCGGGGGTCGGGGAGGTCGATGACTGCCCAGTTGTAGACGCGGTGACCCTTGGCCCCGGCCCCTGCGGAGAGCTTCTGCCAGGCCCGCTTGGGCACCTTCTTGACCAAGATGTCCGCACAGAACTTCCCCGCACCGGTCGTGACTTCGTGCGAGCAGGCCACCACGAGGACGTAGCCGGTGCCGCGTTCCTCCAGTGCGGTTCGCAGCTTCGGGTCGCCGCCGTAGACCTCGGCGCCAGCAACCCATGCGGCCTGGTGACCGGCGTCCAGGAACCGGGCGACCATACGAGTGGCCGGCTCCGGCTTGGTGGCGAAGGTGGTTTCCTCGGCAAGGCCCACGGCGCGGCAGCGGTCGGGGTCGGGGTCGGAGGTCCAGGAGCGCGGAACGTAGAGTTCCCGGTCAACTGCGGTGTGGCCGCGCTGACCTGCGTAAACCAGGTAGACGGCGACTTGGGAGTTCTCGATCCGCCGGCGGTACCGGTGTATTGGCGCTGGACGCCGACCGTGCCAGTGCCCTTCTTCACATCGCCGGTCTCGTCGACGACCAGCACTGCCCGGTCGTCGTGCAGGTGCTCCACCACGTAGCCGCACACGTCGTCGCGGACCTGATCGGCATCCCACTTGGCCCTGCCCAACAAGTGCTGCATGCCGTCCGGAGTGGTCTCGCCAGCCCACTCGGCGATGGTCCAGCAGTTCTTGCGCGGCAGATCGGCCAATAGACCGAGTACCAACCGCGCCGCCCTGCGCCGGGGTTCGACCCGGGCGAAGCGCCCCGCGATCCGGCCCATCAGGCCCTCGAACGCGTCCTGCCAACGGGTGGGTTCTATGCTGTGACCTGCGGCCACCGTCTCTTCGTCAGTCCACACAACTCACGATGATCAAAGGTGGCCGCACCCGTCTCCACAACGCGTCAGGGTCGCGCAGTTCCGCCTGCCGTCCTGAGTCAGGAGGACATGTGCAACGTGGCGAAGTCTGGTGGGTGGAGTTCGACGAGCGGCGGCTGGTCGTACTGCTGGCGGCAGACGACGCGTCCAGGATCCGGGCGATGCAGGTCGTCACTCCTGCGGGCGTCGACATCAGCGGTCTGGGCGTCGAAGTGCAAGTAGGTGCCATGGAAGGACTGCCCTTTGAAGGCGTGCTGCGGTTCGCGTTCCCGCGCCCGGGCTTTACCCCCTGCACGTGGCTGACCACCGTGTCCCAGGACGACCTGATCGAGCAGGCGGGCGTCCTGTCCTCCGCGAAGCTCAGCGAGATTGAGGACGCCCTCCGTCTCGGTGAACTCGGGTAGGCGGAGAGGCGCCACTCACCATCGAGATCACGATCTACGGCTGGAGTACTAAGCCGGCTGGAGTCCCGCAACGACCACTGTGGTCATGACCGCAGTAGCCGGATCGGCTCGTCCTTCTCGCACCGCTCGTAGTGCGGCAGCCCCGCCTTCGGTTCGTGCGTACCACGTCGTGGAACTCCTGGAACGTGAGGCAGAAGACGTCTTCATGCTCGGCGGGTAGACCCGCCCCCACGAGGTGCTCGGCATCCTCCAGGACGGGTGCCCGAACATGGTCTTGTCAACGCCGTTGCGCCCCTTGATAGTTGACCCGTTCCATGGTGATCCGTTCTGTGGGCGCAGGGCCGGTGGCGAGGGGGACAGTATGGTGCGGGGTGCCAGGAGTGCGGCGGAGCTCGGTGAGAGACGCGGAAGTTACCCGATAGCCGGTGCGATGGGTGGCGTTCTGCAGATGTTCCGGCGCTTCATCGTGCTTTTCTGTCTCATCTTTCTGGGATTCCTGATCTACAAGAGGCCGCATGGTGGGCTTTCCAAGGGGCTGATCTCGATAGCCGTGATCGTCGGTCTGGTCGGGCTGCGGGCCGCGTGGGGCTGGGTGTCCGTGCGGATCGGGGTGCGCCTGTGCCACATCCACACCGGCGGCCTCGCCGTCACCGGGCTGTTCGGCCAGGTGAAGCACGTCGTTCCGTGGGATCGGATCACCGAGTTGAGGCACATATCCAACCTGTCGCCCCTGCTCACCTTCCACCGGTTCGAGCTGGAGCGCCGCGATGCCAGGACCTTGGCGATCCTCGTTCTGCAGGCGAAACCGGAGTTCGTGCCGGCCTTGCAGAGGGCGTCCGAGCTGGGTGGGCTGCGTACGGAGCGGTGAGCGGTCGTTCGGTTCAGGTCTTCTTCCGCGTCGGCCCGTGCCATCGGCGCGATGAAGACGGCTCCCCAGGTGCCGTCGAGGACCCGCGTCCGCAACCGGCTGCGGACGCCTTTCCGGTCCCGTGTCTCTCCGGCCGACGGACCCGCCGCGTTCCGCACTGGAACGTGAAGGCGATCGCGCCGGTCACCTCTCGGTGATCCCGCCACCGGCCACCTCGAATCGGCGTGCCGTCCGGGAGTGACCGCTCGGTCCGAGCCCACTGCGCATCAGTCGACGGCGCACCCGGACCAACGAGACGGCTGGGCCGAATGAAACCGCCCAGCCGTCTGAGCCTCACCCGCTCCGCCCTTTCACGCGGAGACCGGGACGTGTGGCGCAGGCCGGAGGTCCGGGGTGTGCTCGCCACGCGCGCAACTGTTCGTGCGGCGGCATGAACGGCGTTCGGCTGGTCCAGTGCGTCTTCGGCGGCCGGTCCGCATGCCCAGGCGTTTTCAGCGCCGGCCGGCGGAGCGGGGTGTGAGGTGGAGCGGCGGGGTGAGGATGGGCTCGAGCAGCTGAGCCAGCGTCTGCCGCTGCTCCGGGTCGAGCCGACCGGTGGCCGGCGCGAGGGCGTCCAGGACTTCTTCGTACAGGCGCTGGGTGAGGTCGCGTCCGGCGTCGGTGATGAGGACGACGACGGCGCGTTTGTCGTCCTGGTGGGTGCCGCGCGTGAGCAGGCCGCGTCGATCGGCACGGTCGATGAGGCCCGAGAGAGACGACTTGTCGAGGCCGAGGACGGCTGCCAGTTCGCTCATGCGCGGTTGCCGGTCTCGCAGGATACCGAGCACGCGCAGCTGGGTGAGGGAGAGGTCGTGCTCCGCGCCGATGCGGGTGAGCACTCCCATGACCTGGAAGGCGCTGCGGACCAGGCCGTCGACCAGGGTGTCTGTGGAGTCGTCGGGAGCCATGGCTGCCACCCTACTTGACTTTGTTTGCATTACCAATAACTCTGAGATTGATTGGGAATACAAACCAACCGATCGGGAGTTCGTCATGCGCGCAGCAGTCCTCACGTCCTACGGCACCCCGCCCGCCTACAGCGAGCACCCCGACCCCGTCGCCCGGAGCGAGCACGACATGGTCGTCGACGTCCTCGCCGCGGGCCTGCACCACCTGACCCGCGCCAAGGCGGACGGCAGCCACTACTCCGCCACCGGCGTCTTCCCCCTCGTGCCCGGCGTCGACGGCGTCGTCCGAGACCCCCAGGGCCGCCTGCGCTACGCCGTCCTGGACGACACGAACCTGGGCACCTTCGCCGAGCGCACCGTCATCGACGCCCGGCGCAGCATCGTCCTGCCCGACGACGCGGACCCCGTCCGGATCGCCGCCGCCATGAACCCGGGCATGTCCTCCTGGGTGGCGCTGCGCCGCCGCATCACCTTCCGCGAGGGCCAGCGTGTTCTCATCCTCGGGGCCACCGGCAGCGCCGGACGCATGGCCGTCCAGATCGCCAAGAGGTTCGGAGCCGCCGAGGTCTTCGCTGTCGGCCGCGACGCCGAGCGTCTGAAGACCCTTACCGAGCTCGGCGCCCACCAGGCCCTCACCTTCGACGAGATCGCCGCCGCGGCCGACGTCGACGTGGTCCTCGACTTCGTGTGGGGCGCCCCCGCCGCAGGCGCCATGCTGCCGATCCTCACCGCCCGCGCCGACCGCTCCGCACCGCTCACCTGGGTCCAGATCGGCTCCATCGCAGGCGACCCCGCGCCGATCCCGTCGGCGGCGCTGCGCGCGGCCCGGCTGCAGATCGTGGGCAGCGGCATCGGCTCCGTCTCCCCCCGCGACTTCATCGCCGAACTACCCGAACTGGTCGCCGCGGTGACCGACAACGCCCTCGACGTCCAGGCCCGCGCCGTCCCTCTCGCCCGGATAGGCCAGGCGTGGAACGAGCCGGCCAGTGAGCGCCTCGTCTTCGTCCCGTAACCCGCTGCCCGGCCACCCGGTCCCCACCCGGGGTCGGGTGGCAGCACCTGTCGCCCTGCTCATCGTCGAGCCTGAAGCTGCCTGCCGCCCAGCGGAGGCGACAGGCAGCGTTCGCGGCAAGGAGCGAACATGGAGAAGCATGCGCTCATCGTCGGTCTGGCAACGTCGCCCCGACCCGCCCGGGTCGAGCGGGTTACGACTCGGAGCCGCGCGCGATGCCGAGGGTCGCCAGCAGGTCCTCGTGGAACTGGAACCACACGGTGTGGCAGGAGTCCTGGCCGACCGCGTCGACCCAGCGCCGTTCTCCACGTTCCACCCGGGCGAGCGCGGCGGCGTAGCGGCCGCCGTAGCCGTCGAAGCGCGCCATCGCTTCGGCGGGTCCGGTGCACAGGGCCGCCAGACGCCTGCCGAGGGAGCCGAGGCTGTCGATCACCCGGTCGTCCCAGCGGAAGTCGGTGTGGTCGTTGACCGCCAGGGGGTCTCCTGGAGCCGGACGCACCTGCCAGCGGGTGACCGCCGTCTGGAAACGGGCGTTGAGCGGAAGGAACGCGGTGTGGGCATCCGCGACGATCGGCCGGGTACCGAACGAGCTGAGCTCGGCGGCGAGCTGCCGCTCGTTCTCCGCCCGCCCCAGCTCGGTGAGACTCCAGCCGCCGATACCGGCGAAGTCCGCGCGGCGGACCCACCCGCACGACTCGTAGTCGAGCAGCAGTTCGGTGACAGGTGCGGGCTCCAGGCCGAAGCGCGCAGCCGCCGCGCGCGCCTCGATCATGCCGCCCAGGCGGACGGCGTGCAGGACCAACAGACCGGTGTCCGAGACATGTGATGGCACACGGCCATGATCGCATCCGGCCCAGAGGCACTGCCCGGGACGCCTCTCAGCCGACCGGCCAGACCCTTCCGGGCGGATCGTGGTCGGGTGACCGCCAGGGCGCGGCCTGGATCTTCCGAAGGTGCCGTACGGCGGTACGCCGGATCACCGCGCCGACGGTGGGCCTGCCGCCGCGGGCGAGTTGCCCACCCGATGGGATGTCCGTGCCCGGGGCGCCGGTCTGGAGGGAGGGCTGCCGGACGCGTGGTCTCGAGGCTGCGTCTGATCAGACACAGAAGATCGTGACGGGGCTCATGTGGCAGCCCGAGCCGCAGGTGGACCACGGTGGCCGCGAGCCGGTCGGCGAACACCAGGCGCGGCTTGCGTCCGGCCCCCTCGGCCCGCTTGTGGGACCCGCCCCTCACCACCTGTGGGGCCGACGCCGGGCCGCCGCCCAGGGCGGCGGGGCGAGCCCTTCGGGCAACTCCCCGAAATATGCGCGGGAGACTCGGGACAGGGCGGCATGCGTACGGGCCGCACGGGCCCAGGTCGGCTTCACAACTCGCCCAACCCGTAACGGCCTTCCCATGTCACGGCCGACTTACCTCCGTCCTTCCCCCAAGGTCGTTAGGGTCGGGCCCATGGCTTCCCCAGATGTCACCCTGCGTCCCGTGCACCCCAGCGATCTGCCCGTGTACTTCCGGCTCATGAGCGACCCCGAGTCCAACCGGATGGCCGCCTTCACTGCCGAGGACCCGACGGACCGGGTCTACTTCGACGCACATTGGAATCGCATCCTCGCCTCGCCCGACGTCGTCACCCGCACCGTGCTCGCGGACGGCGATGTGGTCGGGCACGCGGCCGTGTACGGCGAGCCGGGCGAGCGGGAGGTCACGTACTTCATCGATCGCTACTACTGGGGGCGGGGCATTGCGACCGCGGCGCTGCGGGCGCTGCTCGCCGAACTCCCCGAACGCCCGCTGCGCGCCCGGGCGGCGGCGGACAACACCGGATCGGTGCGGGTCCTGGAGAAGTGTGGTTTCAAGGTCGTCGGCGAGGACCGGGGCTTCGCGAACGCGCGGGGAGAGGAGATCGACGAGCTGGTGCTGCGGTTGGACGGATGATCCCCACCCGACCTGACGCCGTCAGTGAGGTTGATCCCCGGGAGTGGACACCGGGTTTCGTGCGACGAGTGACAGCGTACGTGGCGTGATCAATCGTTGTTCGAACTCGGCTGGTGTGAGGTAGCCGAGCGCGGAGTGCCGACGGCGCCGGTTGCAGTACGAAGGCCAGCGGAACAGCTCGAGCCGGGTCTGTGCCTTCGAGGTCCAGCGGCGGCCATGGAGCAATTCGCGCTTGAGGCCCTGGAAGAACGACTCGGCGAGGGCATTGTCATAGCTCGAGCCGACCCGGTCCATGCTGCGGCGGATGCCGTGCCGGTGGCAGACCTCGGCGAAGGCGGCCGCGCCGTACTGGGCGCCCCTGTCTGTGTGAAAAACGACGCCATGGACCCGGCCGCCGCGGGTGGCCACAGCCATCTCGATCGCGTCGGTGACCAGGGAAGCCCGCATGTGGTCGGCGATCGACCAGCCCACCACTTTTCTCGAGCAGATATCGATCACCGTGGCGAGGTAGAGCCACGTCGTGCCGACGACTATGTACGTGATGTCGCCGCACCACCTGGTGTTCAGCGTGTCCGCGGTGAAGTCGCGCATCACCAGGTCCGGCGCGGGCCTGCTCGGTGGCCAAGTGCCGGTAGTAGCCAGCGCGAGATGTTCCGAGCACCCGGCAGATCCGCTTGACGCCGAAGTCGGCGCGGTTGTCGGAGATGAAGTCCCAGCGGTGGGGTCTCACTTCACCTCCCGAGCGAAATAGGCGGCTGCCCGGCGCAGGATCTCGCGCTCCAGGTGCCACTCCTTCTCGGCCTTGAGCAGCCGAGTGCTCTCCGCCCGCAGCCGGGCCAGCTCCTCCGCCTCGCTTCCGCCCGCGTCACGGTGTCCGGGCGCGGCCTGGGCCTCGTCCTTGCGGACCCACGTCCGCAGCGACTCCGCGGTGATGCCGAGATCCGCGGCCACCGCCGCGTACGTCCGCTTCCCGGTAGCGGCGCGGTAGAGCGCGACAGCGTCCTTCCGGAACTCCTCCGAATATGAAGACCTGCGTCCCACCTGGACATCCCTCCCTGGACCATCAGGATCCATTGCCAGGGTGCCCACTCCAAAGGATCAGCCTCACTGCCTCAAGAACCGTCGGCTGTTCGAGGAATTCGCCGCTTTCCCGCCTTCGGGTGAAGCCCTTGGTACGGCGGCCGCATAGGACGAGACCGATCAAGCCGGAGGTGTCACCCAGGGAGCCAGACGTTTTCCGACTGCCAGATTCTCGCGCCAGTATCGGAAGACGGTTCCCTGGACGATGTCGAGCTGCCCGGCCGCGACCAGGCCGGAGGCGAGACTCGGACCGCCCGCATCGGCAACGCCTACGAAATTTTTGGAAGAGCCGAATGTCTTACGGTCCCCCTTCCTGAACTTGCCCCCTTCACCAGATCAGGCACCAGTAGTTCCCCTCGTTACCGATACCGATCCGGTCCACGTGGGGGACGAGGCCGGGGTCCGGCGGGCCTGCCGAGGCCAGGGAACATGCGGGGTCGCCGACGGTTTCGGCCAGGGCCATGCGCTGTGCGGCGGCGACAGCGGTAGGGGACGTGTACCAGATGGTGGTGACCGGACCGCTGCTTCCAGGGCGAGGCGTTGATGTCGACGGGCTGGAGAGTGGAGCCGAGGCAGTCAACGTCGGTTGCGTCATGGTCTCGGAGGGCCGCAGCACCGACTGAGGACGTGTGGGTGGAGGAGACGTATGTATCGGCTGCGATGGCTGGGTGGTATGCGGGCCGACCGCCGACGGGTGAGCTGTCGGGCGGTTAGTGGAGGGCACCGGCCTGGGGGAGTGGGACATTGTGGTCGCGGTGGGTTCGGGTGTCGAAAGCGCTGAGGTGGAGGTGTGCGGCTCGGGTGTTTCCGACGGTTCCGCTCTCGACGGGAGTGTGCTCGGAGCCGTCGCCGCTGAGTCGGGTGTGTTCCCCTCCGACTCCAGCAACAGCCACGTTCCGGCGCCGCCGAGAACGAGAACGGCGGCGCCGCCCGCTATCCACGAGGCCCGCCGCGAGGGGCGTCGGTGACGGCTCATGGTTTCACTGTCGCATTGCCGCGGTGATCCCGCAGTGGTAAAGGGTCGGAGGCTCGACCGTGCTCTCCTGCGCGCGGGCCGAAGACGATCCTGCCTGCAGGGCCCATGAGGAGCCTGTGACCGCCTTCCGGATGCCGGTGAACCGCAGCCGGAGTTCACGCCCAGCCGTTCGGAGCCGACGTCGATCGCTACGCGTACGGTCATATGTGTCCACTGAGAGTCGTGAGCCGTTACTCCACCAGATCATCCGTTCCACTGAGATTCGGCCACCGCCGCTTCGTCCGTTCGACCGCCCGCCGCGCGGGCTGCCGACACGACCAGCCGTGCCGTCGCAGCAGTTCCCCCACTCCCCGGATGGACAAGGACACGCCGAGGTGATCCACGATCAGCACGCGCGCCCTTGAGAGCGTCCACCGCTCGTCCGTCCGCCCTGGGCCATCGCACCGTTCAGCAGGAGCGGCTCGAGCTCGGCGAAGTCGCTGTCGTCGACCTCCGGCCGCTTGGCGGGACCCGAAACGCACAGTGCCTGCCGGCCTCGCTCACGCCGGGACCGGCGCCGGTGTTCCACCGACCGCGCACTGACCCGAAGCCGTTCGGCTGTCACCACGTTCTTCTTGCCCCGCGCAAAGCCGTCGGCGGCGTGCGTACGCACCCGCTCACGCGCGGCCTGTCCCTGCGGAGTGAGCCCACCGCCCTGGGCATGCCTCCTGACCCCGAACTACCGCTGGGACCAAGGAAAGCCCACCCCGACAACCCAACGGAAAGGTCAGTAGGACCTCCAAGGCCCTCGGGACTGGTGAGCTTGCATGTTCAGGTGTCGCGTATTCGCGGCCGAGCCCAGATGGGGCTTGCGCTGAGTGATCCGCGCGAGCTCGGCGGCAGTCTGCTGATCGGCGATTGACATGATGGGCGGCGGCAAGTTCTCAGGTGTCTCCGGGGGGTGACTATGACGTTCAAGTCGGAGGCCGATTTCGGCGTCGCCGAACGGGATGAGTGGTCCTATTCGCCGGCTGTCGGCGTCGGACCGCTCCGGTTCGGTATGACCGTCGAGGGAGTGGTCGAAGCGGCTGAGGTGCTTGGCCAGACGAAGGTCAGCGAGTGTGCGTGGCGCTACGCGATCTTCTCGCCGACTTGGAAGGTCGAAGTCCACCGTCGCGGAGCGGCTCCTTCACCGCCTGCCGTCACGGCCTATGTGAGCCAAGCCGTGGGGCTGTTCTGCATCGCTGTCGACGCCGTGCACGGTCCCCAGGTCGCGTACGACGGAATCCCGCTGGTCGGGAGAGACCTGTCGGAGCTGGAGAGCGACGCAATCGCTTATGCCGAGGCAATGGACGTGCGCTTTCGCTACAGGCCCGAGGGCTACGCAGGACCGGATGACTCCGGGGTCGTGATGCGCGGGCAACTGGTTGGGCAGGTCCTCCGATCGCGTCCGTTGTTCATGGTGACGCGCGACGGCGCGAACACTGAGTGGGACTCAATGCCCTCCGAGGAGTACCGCGTCAACGGCCAGTGCACGGCCTGACGTGGTGTGACTCATGACGTGGGGTGGAGGAGGGCGAGGCCCTTGATCACATCCGTCGCTGCGTTGGCCGCTCCACGGAGACGGGCGCAACCGGCGACCTGTAGCGATCACTGGCTGTGGTCGCCGGGGGCGTATCGGCTCCAGGTTCCACCGGCTTCGACGATCAGACGGGTGGTGGTCTTGTCGTGGTAGCCGAGGGCCCGGGCGACGACGGGAGCGGGGGCTTGGAGTACCAGCTGGCGGATCGCTGAGGCCCGGCCGCGCTGGGTGGGAACCCCGGCGGCTCGGAGCTGGTCGAGCAGGCTGGTCGGGTCCATCGGATGCCTGGGCTGCCGGCCGGGGAACAGCCAGGCCATGCTCCGGCTGCTGGACCGGGCGAGGCGGGGCTGTTCCGCCAGGTAGGCGCGCACGAGATCGGCGACGGGTGCGGGCAGCGGGGACGGAGCCCTGAACAGGGCACTCGACTCACATACCTGACAGCCATTTCCCACCCGGGATAACGCCGACCGTCCCGGTGCCTTCCCTGGCGGTGAGCTCGGCGGCACCGTCACCGCAGCGCTCGGCCTGCGCCGCGCTTTTGACCGGTGGGCCCTCGTCAGCCAGAGGGCAGTCGCGGCCGGATCAGCCCCGCGAAGGGCATGGGGTGGCAGCCTGGAGGAGAGGGCATTTCCGTTGACCGAGGAAGAACGCGTGCGGGTGGCGGAATCCGGAGGGGCCCAGGACGGCCGCGAGACCGTATCGGTGGTATGGCTGCTGGCTGGACTGACCGGCTCGGGCAAGACCACGTTCGCGAAGCGGCGGCTGGAGCGGGCCGGGGCGGTGCGGCTGTCGGTGGACGAGATCGTGCACGCCCGGCACGGCCGGTACGGCGTGGACTATCCGGAGCGAGAGTATTTCGCCCTGGAGGCCCCCGTAGCCGCCGAAGTCCGCGAGCGACTGGTCAACCTGGTCGCCGCTGGCCGTGACGTGGTCCTGGACCACGACCTGTGGCTGAGCTCCTCCCGGGACGAGTGGAGGAATCTCGTCGAGGAGGCGGGCGGGCAGTGCCGACTGTTGTACTTCCCTGCCCCTCACGACGAACTGCTGCGTCGCCTGCAGGAGCGCAATCAGCGTGAGGACGGCGACGCGTTGATGGTCACCGAGTCTGCACTCAGGGACTTCTGCGCACGCTTCGAACCCCCTCACGGCGAGGGCGAAGAGATCATCGAGTCCGGTTCGTTCTGACCTGATGGTGAGCGCAAGTGACGGTCGGCGGCCAGCACCGTCGCCTCCGTTGCCCACCAGGCAGGTATCCGTTTTCCAGGAGGCCGGATGCACGGTCGAAGATCGCCACCTGGGGGAGCTCACCGGCTTGCCGAACTGACATCGCGGCCTGGCCGGATGCGCACCGGCTGCTGCGCGGGCGGTCTGATGCGCGCGAGGTGGTCAGCGGGTCGAGATTCGTTAGTCGTTGGCGGGTGGTGCTGCACCGATGCCCCAGCCCTGAACGAAATGCTCAGCGGTGAAACCGGACATACCCACCGGCGCTGCAACGTTCTCGACCAAGTACGGCGGGGTCGGTCGGCGGCGCGA
The DNA here is from genome assembly GCF_042889485.1 of Streptomyces sp. NPDC002580. Lineage (NCBI taxonomy): Bacteria > Bacillati > Actinomycetota > Actinomycetes > Kitasatosporales > Streptomycetaceae > Streptomyces > Streptomyces sp. NPDC002580. The sequence continues at coordinate 39,713 of NZ_JBIAQZ010000023.1, forward strand.
GGCGAGAGCCCGTCGGGCCTGCCTGAATGCACGTTCTCGATTGGGACGGCGGTAGGTCATGACGCCAGGATCGCAGGCGTTCAGATCTCGCCTGACCACCTGTGGATAACCCTGGGCCCGCCCTCCTCGGCAAGAAGGCAGGCAAGCCTGGCCGGTCAAGCTCCGGCGAAAGGCGATGAAGCCCAGCGAGATGGGACAAACGCGGTGCGAGCCCGGTTCGGGAGCCGGCCTCACGCACGCCGCGGACGGCTCCACGGATGTCGAGGACCGTCACCCCGTCGATCTCCTCAATACCGCCAGAGCCGAAACGGACCCACAGCGGCCAGGCCCCGACGTCGCGCGCGAAGGCGAGCTTTTGCGCGGAAGCGGCATTTGGTGCGGAGTCGATCTCCACGACGATGTCCGGACCGCCGGGAAGCCAGATGACCACGTCGACCCGGCCGTAGCGGCCCTTGCCGTCGGGGACGACCGGCAGGCGCAGCTCACGGTAGGTACGTACGTAGGGGGCGATCGGCGCGAACACCTCGTGGCCGGTCAGGGACAGTACGGCCCGGGTCAGACTGCGAGTGATCTCCGCAGTCGTGGGGGCAAGGACACCATGAGCCCGGTCCTCGGCCACGGCCCGGGCGGCACTCTGCGACCAGTCGGCCAGCACCGCATCCAACACGAAGGCGATGCTCTCCCGGTCTTCGGCGGCCGCCGGCTGAGGACCGCGGCCGGTGAGCTGCTGGATCCAGCCCTCAGCCCAATGCGCCTGGCCGACCAGCTTCAGCACTCCGTCGACTTCTGCCGCTCGAGTCGCCGTTTCCCACGTCGGCAGCAACCTCGCAGCGGCCCGAGCGATCCGCCAGGAGATCGTCGGATCGTTTCATGATCCGTATGCTCGCGGGGACCGCTGACACCGATCCCGTAGGCGAGCTGTCTCCTTGAGTCCAGCGGTCAAACTCACCTGTCAATCGGTCGAGATCGTCCATCAAAGGGCACCCGCGACATAGAGGGGAGCCGGACCCTCGCATGATCACCGAAAGTGACTGTCACGCTCCGGGTGTCACGTTCACTCGATCGAGTGTCACGCCGCGCTGTCACGCTGTCTGTACGGTGTCCCGTCTCACCGAAGGTTGGTCAGTCTCACCGAACCTTGACCACTCGGCTGTTTGTCTCATCGAACTTTGATCGCCGCAGGTCAAGGCAGACGGCCCCGAGCCAGGCTGGCGCTGACAGCGACGGGGCTGGCCAAGGGTCGCCTGGCGGGTGAGGTCGTCCAGCGGGCGGGCGCGGTCGGCCAGGACCAGGCGGGGATTGCCCCGGTCCACGTCATCGAGCTGGAATTCACGCACTGCCTTCGGTCGGGCTGGCATGGACGGCGGCCAGGGCCAGGGCCAGGGCGAGTCGTGCGGCCGACGTGGTCGCCGCGTCGACGGCGGCACGGACCTCGTCGCCGGGCCCCTGCGGCCTCACGGAGGGGATTTCGGGCTAACTTCGACGGGTTTCGTCACCACGCAGGCGATGCCATCCGCCCGCTCATGGAGTGCAGTCTCCGAACTAGGTCAGGACCGGCCCGATCGAGTCAGCGGGAATCCGTTGCGTCGTCCTCGGCCGGGCCGGGGCCTGCCGTGCTGTCGGCGGCTCGTTCCGCGCGGAGTTCTTCGGCGACGTCGTAGGCCCGGCCCGGGTCGTAGACGGTGACCGAAGTGCCAGGGTTCGACATCGCGGCTGCCCGGGGCGTGTACTGGTAGATTTCGACGCCGCGTTGGGCGGCCATGTCGTCGACCTCGCCGACGGGTACCCGCCACAGCTCGGCGGTGTAGGACCGGGTCCACCACTCGTCCGGACGCAGGAAGTCTCGCTTGACCTCCGTCTGACGCTCCACCGCCACCTGGAGCTGGCCGAGTTGCTCGGTCAACCAGCCGGTCAGCGCCTGTGCGTCGACCCGAGAGAACGGTGCGAACGTCGCCGGTTCGCACTCCACCGTCTCGCTGCCGGTATGCAACACCACTTTGATCGACTGTCGCTGCCCCAGACTGAGTCGCTCGATGACGACCACTCGGTGCAGATCAGCCATCGCCATGGTCGACGAACGCAGAAAGCGGGCGATCACGACCTGGGCCGGAGTTCCCAGGGTGCGGAGCTCGACCCACCGCACCTTCAGGGAGACCGTGACGTACATCATGGCCACGGTGAGCACGATCACTGCGACCACCGTGAGCGCCAGTAGGACCCAAAAACAGCCCCAGAAGAATGAGTTTCCCGAGAGCACGGCGGGCACCAGCGCGGCCAGTAGAAGTGGGGCTGCGACCACCGGCGGGACCATGATGCTCCCGCCGAGCGTGGTAGCCAGCTCGCGGGCCCTGCTGGGCACGAACAGCAGCCGCCATCCGGCTGTCACGGGTAACACAACTTCCGCAAGCGAGCCGGGACGCCGAGTTTCCATGACTCAAAGGTACGGCCCTGCAAAGGAGTTCGTAAGGTCACAGCGAGCCGCAACTCCTCGAGGACAGGAATCGCAGGCGACAGCGCGTCAGCCGACCAGGTGGCGCCGGCCTGTCCCTGGGGTCCACCTGCATTTGACCTGCGGCGATCAAAGTTCGATGAGACAAACAGCCGAGTGGTCAAGGTTCCCTACGTTGTCCTGCGGGACGTGGTGAGTTCTTCGTATGGTTCACCCATCCAGGGGCGCCGGGTGTGGCTTCCATCGATTGGCCGCCCGATGCCCCACGACGACTCGGCTGCCAATTAGGAATTGCGAATGATCGCTCCGTAGGGAATCGACAGCGAGGTCGTCCGTCGGGAGGCATCAGCACCACACCGCACGGAGGCACCACATGGCCGCGATCTGGGCCGGCATCGACGCAGGCAAAGCCCACCATCACTGCGTCGCGATCGACGAGAGCGGCCGCCGGCTGCTGTCGCGACGCGTCGCCAACGACGAACCCGAACTGCTCGAACTCCTCGCCGATGTCCAGACCCTGGGGGACAAAGTGACCTGGGGTATCGACCTGGCCGACGGCGGGGCCTCCCTGGCCATCGCGCTCCTGGTCAACCACGACCAGCCGCTCCACTACATCTCCGGCCGGGCCATTCACCGCGCCTCCGAGAGCTACCGCGGCGAGGGCAAGACCGACGCCAAGGACGCCGCCGTCATCGCAGACCAGGTCCGCGTCCGCCGGGACCTGTACCCCTTACGCACCGGCGACGACACCGTCATCGATCTCAAAATCCTCACCGGCCGTCGCATGGACCTGGTCGCCGACCGCACCCGCACCGTCAACCGTCTCCGTGCCCAACTCACCGGCATCTTCCCCAGGCTGGAGCAGGCCTTGGACCTCACCAACACCGGCCCTCTCACCTTGATCACCGGCTATCAGACCCCTGCGGCCGTCCGCCGGATCGGCGTCAAGCGGCTGGAGACCTGGCTGCGCAACCGCCACGTCGTCCGCCCCGACCGGCTCGCCGAAACCGCTGTCCAGGCCGCCGAACGGCAACACACGAGCCTGCCCGGCGAGAAGCTGGCCGCCACGTTGGTGCACACCCTGGCGAAGGAGGTGATGAGCCTCAACCAGCAGGTCGCCGAGCTCGACAAGGCCATCGAGGCCCGGTTTCGTGACCACCGCACCTTCGAGGTGATCACCAGCATGCCCGGCCTGGGCGTCATCCTCGGCGCCGAGTTCCTGGCTGCCACCGGTGGGGACATGGCGGCATTCGGCACCGCCGACCGCCTCGCCGGCTTCGGCGGTGTCGCCCCGGTGCCCCGCGATTCCGGGAAGCTGAGCGGGAACCTGCGCCGTCCGCAGCGATACAACCGCCGCCTCCAACGCGTCTTCTACACCTCGGCGTTGTTCAGCATTCGGCACTGCGACGAGTCGCGCCGGTTCTACGATCGCAAACGTGCCGAAGGCAAGCGCCATACCCAGGCCGTCCTCGCCCTCGCCCGCCGCCGCGTCAACGTCCTCTGAGCCCTCCTGCGAGACGGACGGTGCTACGAGCCGGCTCCGCCGGCAAGGGCTGCCGCATAGGAAGGGACGCGACACGCTGCGCGCGGCCAGGTGGTCTGACCGACTCCGTCAGACCAGACAAAACTCGTTACCTTCCGGGTCTGCCATCACCACGTGATCCGGCCTGCCCTGCAACTCGTCCTCGCGGACCACGGTCGCGCCCGCAGCGGTCAACCGCTCCACCGCCTCGACCACGCGCGGCCAGCGCACCTCCCACGGGGTTTCACGGCCGCCACCAACTTGCACGTCGATATGCAGCCGGTTCTTCGCCACCTTCGGCTCCGGCACCTTCAGGAAGGACAAGGTAGGGCCCACGCCGTCCGGATCTGAGAGGTACGCCCCGTCATCCCACTCGTCCTCCGGAACCTCATGATGCGAGAACCACTCCTCCCAGCTCCCGAACCCTGCGGGCGCGGGCTTCTCCTCGTAGCCCAACGCCAGCGCCCAGAACGCGGCCAGCTTCCCCGGGTACGCGCAGTCGATCGTCAAGCTCCACTTGGTCCCCATGAGCCCTCCCCAGTCGGATGAACGGACTGTACTGCGCTCCTCCGACACCTCCTGCCCGCTGCCTCAAGCATGCGCCGCGGCTTGACAAACGGCATTAGGAATCGGTGAGACTGACCAACCTTCGGTGAGACGGGACATACGGCCCGAAAACACGGGCTCAAGGGCCGATTTCGGGACTCGGGCTGATCAGCGTGACATGGGTCCGGGGGCGGCTATGGCGCGCGCTCGTTGTCCCGTCCACTGAGCTTCTTCAGCGTTGCAACTCCAGTGTGAGGACGGCCTTGGCGATTGACGTCATGCGGTTGGGACTGCATCGGGACCTGCGGAAGATCCGCCAGGACTTCAGGCGGGCGACGCCGCGTTCGACGGGTGCACGTGTGGCGGCCAGGGCACGGTTGCGGGTCTTCTCGGTGGGGGTCAGTTCCTGCAGGAGCCTGCGTCTGACGCCCGTGGTCAGCCACGGACCGGCGCCCTGGTAGGCGAGATCGGCCACGATGGGAACGCCCTGGCGCGCGCAGATTCGGATGATCCGGTGGGTGCGGGCGGCGGTCAGGTCGTGGGTGCGGCCCGGCAGGGCGGGCGAGAGCCACAGCAGCCGGCCGCCGGGATCGGTGACGACCTGCACGTTCACTCCGTGGCGCCGGTGCTTGTGGGAGTAGTCGGCCCGGCCGTCGCCGACCCGGTCGCACTCGGCGAGGGTTCCGTCGAGCAGGACGAAGTCGGGATCATGCTCGCGCAGCGTCCTCAGCAGGCCCGGCGCACGCGCGGCAAGCAGGTCGACGCCGCGCTGGTGTAGGCATGGGCGGTGGACTCGCTGATCCCGAACCCGGCGGCGATCTTCGCCAGGGTGGTGTGCTCGCGCAGGTACACCAGTGCCACCATCGCGCGCTGGGACGGACGGAGCTTGCGGCGCCGGTCGCCCTCACGGGTGACGATCAGCATGGTGACCCACTCCACGAGTGCGTGCGGCAGGTCGATTGCGGCAGGATGGACGACCAACGAGGCCCCCGAGCAAAGTGATTGAGACGTCAGACATCTCGATCAACAGCCCGGGAGCCTCGCTCTTTGCGCTTCACGGACCGTCACCCGATCGATGGCCACATCGAAGAATCTCACTGGTGCCCGGCCGGACACGCCACCACACCGTGACCCGCATCTTCGGCGTCGCCTTCTGCGGTGTCAGCCCACCGTTGCGCTCTTGGAGCCACGTCGCCGCGACCTGCGGAAACGCCTCAGCCAGCGATACCCCCGCCGAACGCGCCATGCTCACCCTTTCCTTGGTCTGCCCGGTCGAGACTTTCGAGCACCCAATACCTCACTCCACCCAACGACCTTGACTGGGCCAGGGAAGCGAACCTGAGCGCTTCGAACCATTCGAAGACCGACCAGGACTCGGCAGGCATCGTAAGCATGGCGCTCGGCCCCGCGATGGGGCCGAGCCTCACATGAAGTGCTGCTTCTGCTTTTCCCTCAGGATCGACTCGACCTCTTCGCTGAAGCGGCTCTTGATCTTCGCCTTCGTCTTCTGCGCGGTCATGAGGGCAAGTACTCCGACCGCGATACCGACGATGAAGATTTCCATCCCTCTTCTTCGGAGGGGATCCCCGCCTTCAGGCGGGGAGGGAATCCGATCCTGAGCTCTGCGGCGCGAAGCGCCAAAGCATCGCTTCGGAATGCTTCGCCGGCGGCCCGCGCTCAGTCCGGCCGCTTCTGGTTCTCGATGTAGTCCTTGACCACCTGGAGCGGCGCTCCACCGCATGAGCCGGCGAAGTAGGAGCCGGACCAGAACCGGCCGTGCATGATCGCCTGGTTCACCCGGCCGGTGAACTCCTGCCGCAACCGGCGTGATGACACGCCCTTGAGGCTGTTGACGAGGTTCGACAGGGCAACCTTCGGCGGGTAGTGCACCAGCAGGTGCACGTGGTCCTCTTCGCCGTTGAA
>NZ_JBIAQZ010000024.1:0-38992 GCF_042889485.1 Streptomyces sp. NPDC002580
ACCCGGCGTCGGCTCGAGCCGGAAGGAATACCGCAGATGCACGAAACCAACCTAACGGCCGCCACTGACAACGCCGGTCCGCCCAGGGGCGAACCAGCTTTCCCCGCCCTGCCCCGCAGGAACTTCGTTTCTCCCCCACAAGAGGGAGGTACCCCCTACCCCGGTCTGAAGGCCGAGGTATCCACGAAGGAAACCTGATGAACTGCGGCCCGGACGGGCCGAAATGAGCAGGCTGACCACGACACTGCGCACAGTCGGCGAATCGGCGTCGGTGGTCTCGATGCAAGCCGGCTACCAGCGGCAGGCCATCTGGCGCGGCTCGGATCCGTCGCTGGACGGAGACCCCCGGCTGCAGGTCGACTTCAGCAGCGGTTCGACCCTGCCCTACCCCGACGGGCCGCAGAGACAACAGGTGGGCGAGCGTCTGGGAGACACCATGCGGGTGTGGTCCCAGGAATATCGCATCCGCCGCCAATGGTTCTGGCCGAAGCTGCTCTTCACGGTGACCGCCGGCGAGCGCACCGTCCTGCGTGTCCGCGAGCGGTTCGGACGCAACGGCAGTGCCCGCGTCTTCGACACGCACAGCGACGCGGCACTCGACCCGGTCGTCGCGCTCGCCCTGCTCTTGTCGGAGGGACGCCCCCACAAGATGGGCCTCGGTCGGGATGGCTCCGCCACGTCCTGAGCCCGCACACCACGACCGGCCAAGTCGTGACGCGGCTCTGTCGGGGATCTTGGACAGTCGGTTTCAACTGCCGGGCGTCCGCCAGGACGTCGACCAGGAATCGCGCCGGTCCAGGAAGGGCTGGAAGGCGGTTGCCGGGTCCCGGCGATGAGGGTTCCTCGGTCGTCGACCGGCTGTTGAGGCGTTCGGTGTTCCCGCCGATGGCCGTGAGAACGGTTGCAAGTGGGCTCTCGACCCACCAGCCAGCTGTCCGGGTATGGGAGTGCCTCAAAGTACCCGCCGGACGGGCGCCGTCGTCCTCACGCGGTGCAGGAGGTTCGCCTCCCGCTCCCGGCGCCGGACCCGCCCGCTTCAGGCTCTCCCCCGTCCCCCAGCGGTACGGGGCGCAGCAGGACCAGCTGCCGCTGGACCGCAGCGGTGACGCGGGGCTCGTCGTCGGTGGCGAGGAGGTCGAGCAGCGCGCCTCGGAGTGTGGCGAGGGCGAGGGTGCGGCGGGTGGCGCCGTCGGCGCTCTCGCGTTCCTGTGGCGGCTGGCAGCCGGCGAGTACGTCGAGCCAGTCGGTCACGGTGGTGCGGGCGAAGCCGGCCCATGCTCCGCCGGGTTCGACGAGGGAGCGGGCGTACGCCTCCGCCCAGAGACGCAGCAGCGCGCGGTGTTCGTCGGCCGCGAGCCACCTCCATACCTGTTCGGTCGCCGATACCAGTCCGATGGGCTGGTCGGCCTGCCTGAGGCGGTTCAGGAGCGCCAACTCGTCGGCACGTGCCCGCTCGAGGAGAGCCCGGACGAGTCCGTCCTTGTTGCCGAACAGGAACATCAGCACCCGGGTGCTGGAGCCGATGGCCTCGGCGAGCGGGCGCAGGGACAGATCGGCGAAGCCGTGGGTGAGCGCGTACGCGTAGGCGGCTTCCAGCAGTTCGACCTGGCGCGCGGACGGGGTTGCCGTTCTGGTGGTCATGGATCTAGCCTAAAATAACTGACACGATCGTGTCAGTATCCCTATGTGATGAGCCTTTGACGGAGAGTGAGAGATGGCGGGGAAGCGCCCCGACCGGCACGTCGTGGTCCGCCGCGCCGCCCAGCCCGGCGACCTGGGCTGGGTGGTGATGGCTCACGGGGAGATCTACGGCCGACAGTTCGGCTGGAACACCGACTTCGAGGCCCTCGTGGCCACGATCGTCACCGAGTACGCCACCAAGCACGACCCGGACCGGGAAGGGGCCTGGATCGCCGAAGTCGACGGCCGTCGCGCGGGCTGCGTCTTCCTCGTCGGTGGTGACCGGCCGGACGTGGCCAAGCTGCGCATCCTGCTCGTCACGCCAGAGGCCCGCGGACTCGGCCTAGGTACCCGTCTCGTCGGGCAGTGCCTGGACTTCGCCCGCGGGGCCGGCTACCGGCAAGTGACGTTGTGGACCAACGACGTCCTGGTGTCGGCGCGCAGGATCTACGAGAGTTTCGACTTCACCCTGACCGGCCAGGAACCCCACCACAGCTTCGGTCACGACCTGGTGGGCCAGACCTGGACTCTCGACCTGGACGATCAGCCGGCCGGGCCCTGAGTCACCACCCACAGGCCGGCTCCCGCCCCTGGCCGCACACTTCGGAGCCGGGAGCGTCCGACCGGGGAGGCCGGAATCCGCGCTGAAGTCCCGCCGAGCCCGACCGGCTTCTCGGCGGCGGAGCGCCCGGGGCCGGGTGCCCTTCGGGCTCACTGCGCCGCCACATCCGTCCTGGGCCGGGTCGCACCGCCAGTGCGACCGCCCGGTCGGCCACGGCACCGGGCTCCACCGTGATCACGGCACCCGTGGAGCGTGCCATCAACGAGATCCAGCGGTGGCGAGGGCCGCCCCCCCCCTCTTCGCTCCGGCGACGTCAGAGCGCCCGGCTTGATAGGCAAGTCGCCACTTGCCTATGGTGGGGGTCATGGCGGAGGATGTGTTCAAGGCACTCGCCGACCCCACCCGTAGGCGCATCCTCGATGAGCTGGTGGAACGGGACGGCCAGACGCTGTTCGAAATATGCGCTCGGCTGGTGACCAAGCACGGCCTGGGGTTGTCACGCCAGGCGATCAGCCAGCATCTGGCCGTACTGGAATCCGCGGGGCTGGTCGTTTCGCGGCGCCAGGGCCGGTACAAGTTCCACGATCTCAACACCGAACCCCTTGAGCGCATCGCGACCCGGTGGCTCAGACCCGACACCCCGGAGAGCGCCTCATGAAGATCAGCCGCACCAGTGTCTTCGTCGACGACCAGGAAAAGGCCCTGCGCTTCTACACCGAGATCCTCGGCTTCGTGAAGAAGCACGACATTCCGCTGGGCAAGGACCGATGGCTGACCGTGGTCTCGCCGGAGGCCCCCGAGGGGACCGAACTGCTGCTGGAGCCCTCCGGTCATCCCGTGGTACAGGCGTACAAGGACGGGCTGGCCAAGGACGGCATCCCGCTCGCCGCCTTCGCCGTGGACGACGTGCAAGCGGAATTCACCCGGCTGCGCGGGCTCGGGGTGTACTTCACCCAGGAGCCGCTGGAGATGGGCCCGGTCACCACCGCCGTCCTGGACGACACCTGCGGCAACCTGATCCAGATCCTGCACAGCAAGTAGGGCGGCGCGGCCCCAGCACCGGCCGCGTCCCAGCGTACGAGGTCAGGTTCGGGACACCCTCGTCGAAACGGTCGCGCCGACGAGGGACCGGCCCCGGGGCGACACCACCGCCGGGCGGCTGGAAGGCTCCGCGCCTGCCGCCTCGTACCCCTTCAAGCCCAGTCGGACCGATCTCCCCTTCACCTCGACCGGATCAGCCGCGCCTGCACGCCGAAGTGGTCGGACAGGTAGGCCTGGCGGCCGTCGTCCAGCGTCACCTCGTCCTGGAACACGAGGTCCGCGCCGCCGGTCAGTGTCTCCCCGGCTGCGGCGCGCACCAATATGTGGTCCAAGGCGGGCGGCGACGGCCATCGAGGTGTCGGCCGGTAGGTCGGACGCGTATCGCCGGCGAGAACGTCGCGCAGCCCCGTGTCGGCGACGAAGGCGGTGAGTGCCGCCGCGTCGCGCGGGAGGTTCAGGTCACCGGCCACGGCGACGGGCAGGGACGGATCGATGGCCGCGATCAGCCCGGCGAGCCGGGTCAGTTCGGCATCCGTGATCCGCATGTACCGGTTCATGGGCGACCAGTCGTCGTCGCGGTTGGCCGACAGGTGGGTGTTCACGACCACCAGCTGACCGTCCGGGGTGGCGACGGAGGCCAGTTGGGCGCCCTTGCGCATGACGAGCTCACCCCGTACCGGACCCGTCACCGGGAACCGCACGAACCGGGACCGGCTGATCGGCCACCGGGACAGCAGCACCAGCCCGCCCTTGAGCAGGACCGTGCCCGAGCAGGCGAAGTGCCGGTACGAGGGAGCGGCACGACGGATCAGCCGGACGTTGCGACGGAACATGACCTCCTGCAGGCAGACGACGTCGTAGTCGCTGCTGTCCAGAGCCGCGCCGAGTGCGCGCAGCCGAGCCGGGACATCACCGGTGAAGAGGGTATTGAACGTCAGCAGCCGCAAGGTCTTCAAAGACCCGTCACCTTCCATCCGATGGCCGGATATGTGTCGGGCCCAGGGGTGAGCCGCTCATCGCGTCGATCGTACTGTCACCCATCTCGGGCGAAATGACGGTGGAGGCCTCAGGTCGTCTGTCCGCCTGTGTTCATCAGGGGGACCGGTGCGTGGCGAGGCCATGGTGTGCCCGCCCGTTCCAAGGCGGCGGCCCGAAACGCCTCCGCCGGCGAGCTTCCCGGATACGTGTCGGACTCCGGCTGCTTCCAACGGTATTGGCAGGCCCGGTAGTTCACCAAAAGTCGCTCCGCGTGGGCGAAGAACGCAGGATTCCGAGCGATGAACTCTCCGTAAGGAGAGCGTATCCGGAATCAGGAGCCGGCTCGGCGCCGAGCTGAGTGAACGGCCTACTCGGCCCGTCCGGCCGACAACGGTGCTCGGCCCGTGCCCCGCGCGACGCGGCCGGCGCCGAGTCGAGGATCTGTTCTGAGAGACCATGTCTGCGGCCTGCCGGCTCGGCATGTCCGTGGGGCGGACGTTCCGGACCGGTGGCCTCTGGGGTGCTGGTGCGGCCCACGGCTGGTCGCCGGGGCGTTTGGATCATCCCGTTCACTCGAACGAGGGGGCGAAGTCGGTACCTTCTCTGCTGTGATCACCGCACGGAGATCATGGCGCTATCACTTCGACGCCATACCCCTGCCATGGCAGGCGGCCAAGCCGTGCCCGCTGACGACGACAGCGCCTCGACGAACCCGTTCGCTGTCAGCGCCGACGAGAGCGCCGAGCCGGAAGCGATCGAGCAGTCGCTGCTCGACCCGTCGCCGCGCCGCATCGTCCGACTCGACCACATGAGTGCCCGCACAAGCCAGCACGGTACGAGCCCGTAAAGCCGCTGCCTGCGCAGACGACGTCCGCCGGACCCAATGCTCCGACACGGCACCCTCGTCAGCGGACAGCGGCAACGGTTCCGGCTTCGAGCTCCGCCGAGGCACCGGTACATCCGCAGAAGCGGGCATACACAAACTAACGACGGATTTCCGGCGCAGGACATCAGGGGCGGTCGTGCGGTGTCCGCATCCGGGTTTCCGCTGCCGGAGGGGGCGGGCACGGGCTGGGCGCAGATCCGTCCGACGGGGCTGTCGGCGGCGTGTGTGAGCGGGTGGCCGGGTCAGAGGGGAAGGTCGTGGTCGAGGAGGGGATGCCTGCAGGTGCTCCGCTTGCATGTGCCGAGCGGGCCGCCGTGCTGGAAGTCGGGACACGGGCAGGACAGGCAGGGGATGTGCTCTTCGAGGCCCGATTCCCACCCATGAGCCGTCAATCGCGCTCGGGCGGCTTCCTGAATGCCGCGTCTGTGCTCGTCGAGTTCGCGGAAAGCGGCCTTGTTCTCCTCGAAGGCCTTCTTCTGGGCGTCTGTCAGGTCGTCCTTCTTCATGGTGCCTCCGGAGGGGGAGATGACGGCGAGGGCTGCTTCGTCCTCACGATCACGATGGCCCGGTGGACGCCTGCTCGCACGTCGGACGCGAGGACCCCGTCGCCGGAGCCGTCGGTGGCCGTACTCGGTTCGTCCGGCAGGGGCCCGCCCGTGTCACCGCAGGCGTCGCGGGGAGGCCTGGGCGGTGGGCCCCAGCTGGGCTTGCCTCCGGGGCGGCCGTGGGCGCCGGCGTCGGCGATGTGGCGACAGCTGAGTGCCCGCGGCGCCGCCCGGCCGCGGGCGCGACGAGGGGGCGCGGGGTCCGGGCTCGGACGGGAGGTCTCGTGGAAGAAGCGGTCGTCGGCGCCGCGTCGGGAGCGGGCCGGTGAAGGGCGGTCAGGAAGGCGGCCGGGGCGTCGGCGGCCTCGGCTGGGCGTGTGGCGGGGGCACGGTCGGCGGGCTCGCCCGGCACCCAGGTGGTGGACGAGCCAGGGGCGCGGAAACCGCTCGCAGGGATCGTCCAGGTGCTGCGGGACGGGAATCCGCAGAGGGAGGCTCGGAGCGGGGGCGGGGACCACAACTCTTTGCGCAGCAGCGCGTCCGTGGACCGTGTCGCCCAGGGCGAACCGGCCGGCGAGGTCGTCGCCGGGCCGCCACACCTGGTTGTCCCAGCCGAGCGCTCCGATTTTCAGGGGGGAGATCCGCCAGAGCGGGGTACGGTTCGCGCAGCAGGCCCCGGACCAAGTCCTCGGTGATGTCCGGCTCGGTGAATGCCGTCTGGGGAAAAAAGCAGTTGAGTGGCAAGTCAGGTACTGGACTCCGCCTCGGCCCGTCAGCCGTCCGTCCGGTACAGCGCGGAGCGGACTCGCCGGGCCATGTTCGCGGCGAAGGAGACACTGTGGTCGGGGTCGCTCCCGGCACTGGTGTCCACCATGACGAGTACACCGCCGACCCTGACGTCGACGATGCAGGACGGGGCCGCGTCGTCGTACTCGACATCGCTGCCTGTCCGCCGCGAGGTCTCCAGCAGCGCCTCGTCGCCGAGGGCGGAAAGGTCTCTGGCCTTGTGAATCTCCTGGACGGGGGCGGCGTCGGTGTCGACGGTGACGTCCGGGCAGGTCTTGTTGAGCTGACGCCGGATCTCCAGGTAGCGCTCGGCGCGCCCGGTCGGTACCGACACGAGCGTGACGGTGACGTGTTCGCCGTCCTCCGAACCGGGGTCGAGGCTCACGGACCGCGCGGCGCTGGTCCCCCGGAAGGCGAACTGTTCCTCGCGTAGATCCCTCGCGGCAGCGCACCCGCTCCAGTCGCCGCGCCCGTGCCCTTGGCCGAACCCTCCCAGGGACGTCCCGGTCACCCGCGCCCGCTCGCCGAACGCCCTGGCGGGCAGGAGCGCGGCCTTCAGGTCGGCCTCGGTGAAGACCCGGTCCGGGGCGGCCTCTCCGTCGACACCGGGCACCGTGGAAGGCGCGGCCGGCGGACTGTCCGAGGCGGCGGTGCGCCGCTGATCCGGGTGTACCGCCGCGGCGGTGCGCTGCGGATCAGGATGCGTAGCCGAGTCGGCGCACCCGGCGAGGAGCACCGCGACTGCGACGGCACAGCCTGCCGTTCCCGCCCCTGCAACTGTTCGCACGGTGCCTCCGTCGAAGAACAAGTAGACCGACACCTTAAGACCGTGTCCTCTGTGGTGAGGCGTCGCCGGCCCCAATACGGGGTGGGGCCCGTGGCGCCGACGGCCCATCGGCGCCTCCTGATCCGATCGAGGGCCGGAGTCCGGGGCCGACTCCACGAGGAGATCCTGCACCGGCTCGACGATGCCGGCCTCATCGATCTCTCAGACGCCGCACTCGATTCCGCCCACGTCCGCGCGAAAAGAGGGGGCCTCCCAGGCCCGAGCCCCGTGAGCCGGGGCAAACCCGGTTCGAAAATGCACGGTCTGTCGGACGTGAACGGGCTGCCCTCCTCATCGGCGTCACCGCGGCCGACAGCCTTGCTCTGGAGTGCATGATCACGGGTCATCGAACGGGAGACGACCCCCACCGCGACCGCCGTGTCAAGCGTGGCCCGGCGGCATCTGGGCGTCAAAGGGTCGGCTGAAGTCTGGGCTGTCCGCCCGCAATTGCTCCATGTCTCTTGCGACGAATCTCCGCCCGAACCGGGACGCGCTGGTGTTGCTGACCTAACGTCGGTGCATGCAGAAGGAGTTGAGGGTGGCGGCCTACGCTGTGTGTGTGCGGAACGGGGCGCTGCTCCTCGCGCGCCTGACATTGAGGGACGGCAGCAGGCGCTGGACGCTCCCCGGCGGAGGAATGGACCACGGCGAGGACCCGTACGACACCGTGATCAGAGAGGTCGAGGAGGAGACCGGGTACGCGATCGAACCGACGGCGCTTCTCGGTGTCGACTCCCAACGGCACGCCTATCCTCGCCGTCCCGGCGCCACTGCCGACTTCCAGAGCCTGCGGATCGTCTACGAAGCCCAGGTCACCGGCGGCGAACTGCGCCACGAAACGGATGGCTCCACCGATATGGCGGCCTGGCATCCCTTGGAAGACGTACCCGCGCTGGCCCGGGTGCTGCTTGTCGACGTCGGGCTCACGCTCTGGCGGGAGCGGCCGGTGGTCGGCCGTGCACCGGGGATACCCGAGCCACAGCCGGCGCCCCTCCAGGGCAAATGAGCAGCAGCTCCAAGGGCGTCTCCACCCGCTCCCTCGCGCACCGGCTTCTTGTGTCCGAGGTGGACCGGGCCGCGTTCCTGAAGGCGGCCCGTGTTGCCCACTCCGTGGCCCACGCCGCCGTAGAGGACGCTCCGGAAGGCCTTCGGTGAGCCCTGTCGTCTACGTCGATCCCGAATGGCTGCTCCCGATCCAGTCCGAGGCCGCACCCCCAACGTGGACATCAACGCCTGGGGAGCCCTGCACCGGACCGGCACGGCCCACCGCTACGAACAGATCGCGGGCTCTCCGTACTACGAGGAGCCGGAGGTACGAGCGGCCACGTTCCTCTGTCTCGCGCTCACGCTGAAGCCGTTCGCCGACTACAACCTGGTCAGTCGAGGACTTGCTCGCGGATGAGGTTCTCGAGGACCGGTTCCCGGTCGGCGTTGTCGGACTCCGACTCCGGTCTGGACGACGAACCCGCTCCCCATGGCCGGCTCGGAGCGGGCAGCGGCCTCCACCAGACGGCTGGCAGCAGGACGATGTCGTGCTGCGACCACATGGGTTGGCCGGGGTGACGGTCGTGGCGGTCGGATTCGCCGCACAACGCCGAGATCGCGCCCACATCCGCAGTGAGAACGGCATCCGATGGGGAGGGCGCCCTGTCCTCGCGACCGGGGCCTGCTCCCTCCTGCGCACGCTCGCTGCGCGGTCAGGGGTTGAGGTCCAGCACCCGGACGGGCTTCCCGGCCCATCGGTCGGGAGCGGGGGTGGCGGTGATCGCCCCGTCGGGACGGGACATGGGCAGATCTACGGGAGTCAGGCACCGGCGTGTCGTGGCGGCTGTCGCGGCGCTCGCGGCGGGGTGCGGTGCGGGCTCCGGGCCGAGTACGTCCCCCACCACCGGCTCCAGCGGTGGCAGCGACTCATCGAAAGTTCGTGTAGGCACCCTCACCTGGGAGTTCGAGCGCATCGCCGACTTCGCGGGACATTACTCCGACATCGCTGTCCTGGCCGCGAACGACATCTGGGCCCTCGGGAGCGAGAAGTCCGTTCTGCATTGGGACGGCACTCGTTGGGCCACGACTCAACTGCCGTACGCCGCCTCAGATCTCGCCGTGGTGGGCCCGGGCGACGCCTGGGCCGTCGGCAGCCGCTCCACGGGTCCCGGCACCGAACTGCCTGGCGGTGGGAGCTACAGCCGGCCCGCCTCGGTGCGTTGGGACGGCGGGTCCTGGAAGCCGGTGGAGACACCGCAGGCCCGCTTCGAGGAGCCGATCCCGGCAGAACCCGGTGCCCGCCTCGAGCGGGTTCTCGCACTCGACGGCGGCGAGGTGCGCGCGTACGGCATCAACACCTTCGACCACGGCGAGGGCGACAACGAACCCGATGAAGAGTTCGTCCAGTTGCGCTGGGACGGCTCGAAGCGGGTCAAGGAGGAGAACGCGCCCGGTGGGTGCGCTCGGCGGATCCCGGTGAACCACGACGAGAACGGGCTGTTCCTCCAAGGGAACTGGTATCTGACCGACGACGGCCGCCGCGTCAAGATCGAGCGTCACTGGCTGCCCTTGTCCACGGGGGCCCGTAAGAGGTCGAACCAGTCGCTGCGGCTGAAGGAGATCCACCGGGTGCCGGGTACCGACCAGTGGCTGGGTGTCGGGCAAGTCGACGTCAGTCAGAGCGGCGCTCCCTTCAGCGCGCCCGTGGTCGTCCGCCTGAAGCGCGGCGCGTGACCTCCTCGCGCACCTCGCGATCAGCGAGTCTCGCTCGGCCCGCCCCAGGGCGTGGCTCTCCGGCGGTCAGGGCGTGCCACCGGAACGGCTTTCGGCCGATCAGACGCAGCCTGGTGCGCATCCGGCCGTTCGGGACACTCATATGTCCATGAGCGATCACGACGAACGTCCCGATGCGGCACACCGGCGCCCCCGCGGCGTCTCTGACGCCACCGTGGAAGCACTGGGCGCATTGTCGAAGGCGTTGGAGACGACCGAACGGGCTCGCGGTCACCTGTACGACTTCCACCAGTTGACGGGGAGCGCCGACTTCGAATTGGACCGAGCGGTGAGACTGCTTCGCGATGCCGGCCACACCGCACACGCCGACCGCGTCGAGTCGGAGATCCTGGGGCGCGATGTCATTCCCGGTCACTGGACCTTCCAGGTCGTCGAGGCGTACAACGCGACCTACTACGAGCCGTTCAAGGGCGTCGAGAGCGAGATCCGTGCAGAGCTGGCCGACGGCGTCGACCATCTGTTCGAGGCCGAACTGAAGGTGGAGCGCCGCACCGGCGGGCACCGGGACCACACGGCGACCTGACGCTGCCCGCTCGGTCGCCCAGGCGGGCGGATCAACGCTGTGCGGCGGCGCGGAGGCGATCACCCGCGGACACGGCCCGGTCGACTGCCCGGCCTCCACCTCTCCGGGACCGGGAACGCGTTCAGGGGCCAGCTCCGGGACCGGGACGGTGCCCAGGCCGCGCGCGTCCATCGGCCGGCCGGTCAGGGCGGTGGCCGGTTCACCGACAGGGTGGAATCGGCTCCTCTTCGCCCCCGGGCCAGGGGCGGTGAACACGGATTCCAGAGGGGCCCTCTCGGATGCGGAGCGGGAAGGAGCGGACGATGGCGCCCAGGAGGGGGCTGCCTCAGCGCAGGGTGATCCGGGCGCTGACCGGAAGATGGTCACTGGCGGTGGCGGGCAGGGTGCGCATGTGCCCGACGGCCGCCGAGCGAGCCATGATCTGATCGATCCGGGCCAGTGGGAAGGCGGCCGGGAAGCTGAACGCGAAGCCCCGCGCCGGCACGGTCAGATGCGAGGTCAGCGGGGTCAGTCCACGGTCGTCGACGGTGCTGTTGAAGTCGCCGAGGAGTATCAGCGTGTGCGAGGTGTCGGCGGCGACGGCCCTGCCCAGCAGTGCGGCGCTCTCGTCGCGCCGGGACGAGGCGAGGCCGGACGCGCGGACGCGGACAGAGGGCAGGTGCGCGACGTACACCGTGATCTCACGGTGCCGCGCGTGCGCCACGGCCCGTAGCCCGCGGCTCCAGGGCTCTGTGATCCCGGCCGGTTTGATGTCCACCTTCTGGATGTCCGTGAGCGGGTGTCTCGACCAGAGTCCGACGGTGCCCACCACCGCGTGGTACGGGTAGCGCGGGGCGAGTGTTCTCTCGTAGACCGGCAACGCCGCGGGCACCAGTTCCTCCAGGCCGATGAGGTCGGGCTCGGCTTCGGCCAGGGCGCGGGCCGTGCCGGCGGGGTCGGTGTTCTCGTCGCTGACGTTGTGCTGCACGACGACGAGGTCGTGCGCGCCGGGTTTCGCCCCGGGCAGCGACAGCGCGCCGAAGGCGTACGTCCAGGCCGCCACCGGCAGGAGCAGGGCGATCAGCGCCAGGGCCGAGCGGCGCAGCAGCCCGAGACCGAGCAGCACCACGAGCACCAGGCCGGTCCAGGGCAGGAACGATTCCAGCAGACTGCCCAGGTGTCCCGGGGAGTTGGGGACCAGGCGGTGGAAGGCCAAGACCACCGCTGTCAGCACCGCCGACACCGCGAGCACCCGCCCCCGCGTCCAGGTCGACCGGCCCTCCGCGTTCCCACCCACGCCCCGCCGCCTTGTCCTGCGGGGCGTTGCCGTCGTCGCGGCGCCCGTAGCGCCGCCGCCCTGCTCACCCATGGCCACCCGTCCCCGCACGACATCCTTGCCCTTGCCTTCCAGGACGAGCCGCCCTGCGCATCGGGTTCTGTTCCTCGGAAGTGTGACGGCACATGCTCCTGAATCCCAAAAGGCCGGAACAGACCCGCAGTTGGTGACACTGCGGTGCTGCCGGACCCGATGGTGTACGGGGAGTCAGGTGCGGTCACGGACGAACACGAGGCGATCGGAAGGGGGTTGTCCGTTCCATCCACGTGGACCAAGGATCCGCACGAGTTGAGGTGTTGCGACGGACGGCCGGTGGAAGCCGTCCGAACCCCAGGTGCCCTGCCTGGGGTTCCGGTCGGTTCGACGCCGGGGCGAGGTCAGGTGGTCGCGTCCGCCCGCGGACGGTCCTGGGCCTCCTGCCGTACGACGGGACGGCGCCGGGACGGCAGGCCCACCGTCGGGTTGGCGACCGCCCAGGCCGCGCCCTTGCAGATCAGCTCCTTGTAGAGGGCGGCCACGCGGCCCGTCATGGCGCGGTCGACGGCTCGGTCGTCGGCGGTCACGAACTGGATCAGGCCCTCCCTGCGGCCGAGGGAGACGCACTGCTGGTAGTAGCGGATGGAGATGTGGGGGACCTTGGTGCCGGCGAGCCGGGCAGCGATGGCGTCGGCGGCCTGCCAGGCCATGGGCATGCCCGAGGCGCAGGACATCCGGAGGGGCTTGTCCTGGGGACCGATGGCCATGGCCGCGTCACCGACGGCGTACACATCCGGGTGGGAGACCGAGCGCATCGTGGTGTCGACCACGATCTGGCCGCGCTCGGTGACCTCCAAAGCGGTGGCCCGGGCGATCGGGTGGACGGCGAAGCCGGTGGTCCAGACCGTGACGGCGGCGGGGACGGTCCGGCCGTCGGCGGTCGTCACGGCGTCCGCCGTCACGGTGGTGACCGCCGCATGCTCGTGAACCTCGATCCCGAGCCGGTCGGTCACCTTCCGCAGGTGAGCACGGCCCTTCTCCGAGAGCCAGTCGCCCAGCGCGCCGCGGGCGGTCAGGGAGACGGTGAGGTCCGGGCGGGCCTCGGCGATCTCGGTCGCGGCCTCCACGCCGGTCAGGCCACCGCCCACGACGGCGACGGACTCGCCGGCTTCCAGGGCCGCGAGGCGCTCACGGAGACGGTGGGCGCCCGAGCGGCTGGCCAGTTCGTCGGCGTGTACGGCGGCACCGGGGACGTCTCCGTCGTTCCAGCCGCTGCCGAGGGCGTAGACCAGGGTGTCGTACGCGAGCTCGGCCGGGCCGTCGGCGCCGGTGACGGAAACCGTCCTGCGGTCCACGTCCACGGCGGTGACCTTCGCGAGCACCAGTTCCACGCCCGTACCGGCGAACATCTCGCCGAACGGTCGGGGCTTGAGGTCCTGGCCCGTGGCGAGCTGGTGCATCCGGACGCGCTCGACGAAGTCGGGCTCGGGGTTGACGAGGGTGATGGTGACGTCCTCGCGACGCAGCCTCTTGGCGAGGCGGCCTGCGGTGACGGCTCCGGTGTAGCCGGCTCCGAGGACGATGACGCGGTGCTGCATGTCCGTGCTCCTGTCTGGGCGGTCCGCCGCTGTCCGGCGTGGTGTCGTCCCTTGAACCGGGTGGGCCGACGTTTCCTGACAGGATTCGAATGTGACCTGCGCCACAACATCTCAGAGGGTGCAGAGCGGGCCCTCCGCGTGGTCCGTGGCGGCCCACCGCCGGGTCGCGCGGACGAGTTTGTCGGGGTTGACCTGGCTGCGGACCGCCAGGATGCCCTCCGCGGTGACCTCCAGGCAGGTGATCCCGACGACCCTGCCGTCCACGACCGCGACGATCGCGGGCCCGCCGTTGGCGGTCGTGGCGTACACCTCGGGGACACCGCCGACATACGCCCGCTTGGCCTTGCTGGGCTTGAACAGGCCGCGCAGGAAGGTGGCGACCGCGATCGCGCCCTCGAACGCCTTCGCGCGGGCAGGGATCTTTCCGCCTCCGTCGCCGACCGCGACGGCGTCCTGGGTGAGCAGCCGGACGAGGGGTTCGGTACGGCCGCTGGTCGCCGCCTCCAGGAACTCCTCGACGATCCGCCGGGCGGCGGCCCCGTCGACCTCGGTGCGCGCCTTGCCCTCGGCGACGTGCTTCTTCGCCCGGTGGTGGATCTGCTGGCCGGCCGCCTCGGTGATGTCCAGGATCTCGGCGATCTCCCGGTGGGGGTAGCCGAAGGCTTCCCGCAGGACGTACACCGCCCGTTCCTTGGGCGACAGTCGCTCCAGCAGGACCAGGACGGCGTACGACACGGACTCGCGCTGCTCGGCGGTGTCGGCGGGACCGAGCATCGCGTCCCCGTCGAGCAGGGGCTCGGGGAGCCACTGGCCCACGTACGTCTCGCGCCGCGCACGGGCCGAAGTCAGTTGATTGAGGCAGAAGTTGGTGAGGACCTTGGTCAGCCAGGCCTCGGGCACCTCGATCCGGCCGATGTCGGCCGCCTGCCAGCGCAGGAACGTCTCCTGCACGGCGTCCTCCGCATCGCCCGCCGAGCCGAGCAGCCGGTAGGCGATGGCCTCCAGCCGGGGCCTGGCAGCCTCGAACCGGTCCACGTCACTCATGCTCAGAGCCATGCCCGCGATCCTAGGCGCCCCCGCGCCGGAACGTCGGACGGCCCCTCCGCCTGACAACGACGAAGCCCCACGGACCCGTTGCCGAGTCGAGCCGACGCCACGCGACCGGGACCGGATCCTGTGCCGCCCGCCCCCCCCAGCGGCAGGGGTTCCGGCCCTGAACGCCGTCACGGGTCGGCGCCGTCGTCGGTCGTGACGAGGCTGAGGCCGCCGTCCTCGGTCGTCGCGCCGCGGGGACTGCCTACCGTGACCTCGCAGGGGTGTCCGAGGGCGAGCGCTCAGCGTGACGGATCTCGGTCCGCAGGGTGGCTGCGACATCCACCGGACGCTGAAGGTTGTTCAGCGAAGGTGAGTGAACGAAGGCCACGGTCCAGCACGCGCGTCAATTCACCCACCCGTCCACCGCCGTCCGGTGCCGCCGGGAAGCGTCCGAGTACCTCCACGACCACCGGTGTCGCTCGACGCACCACCCGCTCGACGTGTTCGGCACCCGTGCTCGGATCGTCGCCCGCGACGAGTTCGGCCGCCCTGGCCGCGTGAGCACCAGCTCCGAGAATGTGCTTGACCTGGGTCGCCTTGGCCAGCGGATGCAAGTAGGCGGCGCTCGCCGCGGACATCGCGGCCCGAGCGGCCTCGCGGGCGGCCGCGGTGTCCGCACTCCCGGCCGCCTTGAGGGCCGCCCACGCCGTGTCGCGCAGCCGCTTCCCCCGCTCCCCGCCCCGAGCGAACTCCCACGCGGCGCCGATGGCGTCTCGAGGCCGCGGATCGTCCGGCTGATCGGTCTCGAACACGTCGAGCACCCCTTCCGCGCACGCCGCAGCGAACGCGGTGACCTCACGAAGGTCCTGCCTGCTCAGAGCGATCTCGCTCTCGTCTCCTGACACGCCTCGATTCTCGACCATCGCACCGGACGAACGCGGGGCCGGGGTTCCGGGGCGTAGCGGTGGCGGCGGTGGCGGACCCGGCGGGGATCCCGGCCACGAGCGCGGAATCGCCGACAGGCCTCGAGCGGTGAACGACGGGGAACGTCTCCTCCGGGCCGCCCTGCCACAACTACCGCAGACACCGAGGGCACCACCGCGCGCAGCCGCTCACCACTCACGGGACCGGCCCACTCCCCCGGCGTCAGATCCCGCCGCATCGCCCGTGCGGCATCGGAATCGACGGCGGGGACTCACCCCCGTACGAGCGGCCAACTCACGATGGGCCGCCGAGGCATCGTCGTTCCACGACACCGGCAGGCTGCGCACCAGCGGAGCGACACCGAAGCAGTGCCGGGGCCGAGTGCCTGCTCCGGGCTCCACAGCCGCGGATTCGTCCCGTTCGGCCGCAGACGGTCACCGCCACGCCGTGCGCGCAGTCACCTGCGTGGGCTCGGGCGGTACACCGGTGCGCGCTCCGGTGTACCGCCCGACGGTCTGCTGCCCGGTGTCCATCGTCTGCGGTTCAGAGCTCTGCGGCGGCCATCCACAGATCCACATCGGAGATCATCAGTCGGCCCGGCCGCTGTTTGGCGGTGTCCGGAACGACCGCCCGCACGAAGGGCTGGTCGCCCTTCTCGATGGTCACCTTCGCACCGTCGAACTTCGATGGCTTGGCGCGGACGACGGAACGCAGCTTGGCCGCGACACGGCCGGCGGTCGCCTCGTCCTTGACCACGAGGCAGAGCGTCTCGATGTTCTCGGCCGCGGAGTCAGCCTGCTGGCCCAGGGCGGACAGCCTCACCGCCTTTTGGGGAGCGGGAGGATTGAAGTCGACACGGTAGACGTCGCCCAAGCACTCGACTACACGCTGGTAGTCCTTCCGGTCGGCCAGCGAGGCGCCCTCCTTCGGATCGACGGCCGCCATGGGGGTGGCGCCGCCCTGGGCGGAGTAGAAGATCTCGTTCTTCGAGATCTGGAACGACGGCCCCGTACTACCGGGATGCGCCCAGGTCCCTCCACCATCGCCCTTGCTCCGCTTGTAGCCGTTGGACTTCATTGACGTGGTGATGGCGGCCACGTCGAACGAGCCCTCCCAGTGGCCCGTGTTCCTGGTGTCCACGGACGTGTCGATCTGGGTCGCCTTCAGGTGCTGCCCCCACGGTCCGGGCTCGTACGCGTTCAGCAGGCTTCCTCCCGGCTGGCCGACGATGCCGAACCGGCTCTTGTCGCGCTCGCTCAGCTCACGCACCTTGGCGGCGTCGAGATAGGTCACCGGGCTTCCGCCGTTGCCGTCGGACAGGGTCTCCAGCCCCTCCAGCACCCTCGAACTGGCGTCGGCCTGGCCGGAGTCGGACGAACAGCCCGTACCAACAGCCAGGAGGACGGCGAGCGCGACGCCGCCGAGAAGGGATCTACGCACTGTGGTGAACATGACGAGGAAGCGTACCGGCGTGATCCGAAGACCGGGCATCCGCGCGGTGTCACGCCCACCGCAGCCAGTGCGCCGATGCCCAGCAGGTCAGGCAGGTCAGGACGATCGGGCCGCCTGCACGGCCCGTGGACACCGGTGCCGCCCTCGCTCACGTTCGGCAAGAGCCGAGCGTCACGTCGACGGCCGGGCGAGTTTGAGGGCCACGGCGTCGAGGACCCAGTCCAAGCCGGTCGCGAAGGACGTCTCGGCGTCCACGTCCGTGCCGTCGTGCACGGCCTTGGCCAGCGCCGGGAAGCGGCCCGTGGCCAGCACTCTCGTGACGTACGGCCCGGAGGCGCGCTGCCAGTCGCGCTTGGACAGGCCTGTGGCGCGTTCGGCCCGCAGGTTCGCGATTTCACGCCTGATCGCGCCGGTGAAGTAGGCGCTGACCGTCTCCACAACACGCATGACGGTGTCGACGTCGGCGAGGCCGTCGAGGGCGGCGAGCGTCGCTTCGGCCACGGCGAGACCGTTGGGGCCCAGGGTCGGGCGGCCGCCGAGCAGGTCGGCCAGCCATTCGTGACGGAGGGCTGCCTGCCTCGTCCGGTGGGCGAGGACGTACAGCGCTTCCCGCCAGTCACCGGGTCGTTCTTCGGGGACGATCTCGGCCTGGACCTCGTCCACCATGAGGTCAAACAGCTCCTCCTTGGTGGAGATGTATCCGTAGAGCCGCATCGGGCCGGCGTTCAACCGTGCGGCGACCTTGCGCACGGACACCGCCTCCAGCCCGCCCTCGTCGGCCAGCGCGACGGCGGCGGCGACGATCCGCTCCCGGTCGAGCGGCACGGGGCGAGCCGGCGGCTCCGGCCGGTCCCATACGGTCATCGGGATGCCTCCGTGGATACCCCAGCTGTCGGGCGGGGAAGGAATCGGACCCCTGCGGAGCAGGGCCGGCCTGCCGATTCGACGACTGGGCGGACCGGCGAGTGTTCGCGTCCCCCTCGTTCAGGAGGGGGAGCAGCCAAGGGAACACCGTACCGTTGCGATCCATCGCAGCGCGGCAATACAGTGTATCGACATGAGACATCGTATCGCCGTGGTCGGCGCCGGCCCCGCCGGCCTTACCTTCGCCCGCGTCCTGCACCGCCACGATCACCCCGTCACCGTCCTCGAACGCGATCCCGCCCCCGATGCCCGCCCCCCGGGCGGCACGCTGGACCTTCACGCGGGACTGGGTCAGCTCGCGCTGGACAAGGCCGGGCTGCTGGCGGAGTTCCAGGCACTGTCCCGCCCCGAGGGACAAGCCATGCGCATCCTGGATACGGACGGGACCGTCCTGCGCGACTGGCGACCCCGTGCTGACGACCGGGCCAATCCCGAGATCGACCGCGGGCAACTCCGTGACCTGCTGCTCGGCCCTGTCGACGTCCAGTGGGGTCGAGGCGTCACGCAGGTGACGCCGGGGACACAGGACGGCGTACTGGTCCATTTCACGGACGGGCGACAGGAGTCGTTCGACCTCGTTGTCGGCGCGGACGGCGCCTGGTCCCGGACTCGCCCCGCGCTCTCGTCGGTGACACCGCACTACACCGGCGTCACCTCGGTCGAGGCCTCCCTGGACGACATCGACACCCGCCACCCCGACCTCGCCCGGCTGATCGGCGACGGTTCCATGGCCGTGTACGGCGTGAACCGAGCGCTCGTCGCACAGCGCAACAGCGGCGGCCACGTCAGGGTGTACGCCCAGTTCCGCGCGCCGCTGGACTGGCACTCGAACCTGGACCTGTCAGATGTCGAGGCCGTGCGATCGAGTCTGCTGGCCCTCTTCGACGGCTGGGCCGCTCCCGTCCTCGAACCCCTCCGCCGCGTCACCGCCTTCGTCCACCGCCCTCTCTACGTCCTGCCCGTGTCCCACACCTGGACCCACGTACCCGGCGTGACGCTGCTGGGCGACGCCGCCCATCTGATGCCCCCCTTGGGGGCGGGCGCGAACCTCGCCATGCTGGAGGGCGCCGAACTCGCCGAGGCCGTCGCCACCGGGCCCGGAGATCCGGACACGGCCGTCCGCGCCTTCGAGGAAGTGATGTGGGCACGGGCCAACAGGTGGGCGAAGATCACGACGACCGGCCTGGAACGCCTCGTCAGCCCGGACCCCGCACAAGCTGTCGCCCTGTTCGACCAGGTCCAGCCGTCCTGATCGCCGAACACGAGAACGGCGGCAGCGGCCGAGGGCGTCGCCCTCCTGTGGGTACCGCCGGCCGAGCTCGGTACTGACCTGCCGCCCGCCAAGGCCGTAGCGCTCGCGTGCCGAACGGAGATCGCCGGGCACACCTCCAGAGATGGAACACCTGGCTCGCATGCAGAGGGACTCCAGCATCGCCGCCGTACCTACGCGCCCTCAGCGAGGCCATGCGCACCGCGGCTCAAGAGGCGGGGGCCCGGACTCCGGGACCGCGACGAGCGAGCTGACTCCCGGAGCGCGGGGGAAGGAAACCCCGCACCACCGGCAGTCCGGCAATCGCCGCGAGGCAACAGCCGACGACGACCCCTCAGGATCGGACGGCAGTGTCCTGGGGCGAGGTGAAGGCGCGCTCCAGCAGGGCGTACAAGGTGTCCCGCTCCCGCTCGTCGAGTCTGTCCAGCCCGGCTTGGGTGGTGTGCATCTTGCCGCGGATGACGTCGATGACCCGCTCGCCCTCCTCGGTCAGGACGACGTCCTTGACTCTGCGATCGGAGGGCCTGGGTTCACGGCGTACCAAGGCACGCTTCTCCAGCCGGTCGATGATCCCGGTCATGTTCGAGGCGTCACAGGTCAGCGTGGTGGCCAGCGCGCTCATGGAGGCGGGTCCCCGGCGCAGCACGTTGAGCGTCTTGCCCTGGCTGGCGGTGAGGTTCTCGCTCGCAGCGGCGACCGTGAAGTCGCCGTAGTAGGCAGCCAGGGATACCGAAAGCAGCTCCATGAGCTGGGCCGTGTCACTGCGGGGAGTTCCGGTCACGTTCTTCACTCTACGCCAGGAAACTTGACGATCTCAAATATTGATGGCTACGGTCACGCCATTGCTTGAAGTCATCAAGCATCGATGTCCTCAAGTACTTCCTTCGGCTCCACCGGCTCTCAAGACAGGAAAGACACTCCGTGTCCCACCAACAGCACACGGTCACCCGACAGCCCGCAGGCGACACCGCGGTCGTCCTGGTGCTCGGGCTCGCCGCCATGGTCGTCTCGATGATGCAGACCCTGGTCGTACCGATCCTGGGGATCATCCAGAACGACCTCGACACCACGACGGCGAACGTGAGCTGGGTGACCACGGCCACGCTCCTGTCGGCCGCCGTCTTCACCCCGCTGCTCGGACGGTTCGGCGACCAGCACGGCAAGAAGCCGACCCTCGTGGGCGTACTGATCGTGATGATCGCGGGCTCGGTGCTCGCCGCCACCACGACCTCGCTGACCTGGCTGATCATCGGCAGGGTGATGCAGGGAGCGGCGACCGCGATCTTCCCGCTCGCCCTCTCCATCCTGCGCGAGGAGATTCGGCCGGAGAAGCTGCACGGCGCCATGGCCCTGGTCAGTGGCACCCTCGCGTTCGGCAGCGGGCTCGCGCTCGTCGGCGCGGGGCTGCTGACCCGCGGCTCCTCTCCCGACTACCACCGGGTCTTCTGGCTCGCCGTGGTCCTCGCGGTGCTGGCGTTGGCCGGCGTGCTGTTCGCGGTGCCCGCCTCCCGCTCCAAGACCGGAGGGCGGACGGACTGGCTCGGCGCGGTCGTCCTGGCGGTGCTGCTGGTCCTGCTCCTGGTGCCCATCTCGCAGGGCCACGCATGGGGATGGACCTCCGCCCGCACGCTCGGCGCCTTCGCCGGCGCGGTCGTGGCGGCCCTCGGGTGGGTCGTCATCGAGCGACGGGTCAAGGAACCGATGGTGGACATGAAGATGTTCGCCCATCGTCCCGTCCTCTTCACCAACCTGGCCGGGCTGCTGCTGGGCTTCGCGATGTTCGCCCAGTTCATCGGCGTCTCCTACCTCGTGCAGATGCCCGAGGACGTCGTCGGCTACGGCTTCGGCGCCTCCGTGCTGCGAGCCTCCGTCGTGTACCTGCTGCCGACCACCCTCGTCTCGCTCGTGGGCGCCCAGCTCGGCGGCGTTCTGGTGCGCCGGCTCGGCGCGCGCGGCACGCTGGCCGCCGGCGCCTGCTTCGGAGTGCTCGGCTTCACCTGGCTGAGCGCCGCGCACGACACCCCCGCCTCGGTGATCGGCGCGGGCATGGTCATCGGTCTGGCGATCAGCTTCGGTTACGCCTCCATGCCCGCGCTCATCGTCGCCAGCGTTCCGCCCCACCAGACCGGCGTCGCCAACGGCATCAACTCCATCTCCCGCTCGGTCGGCAGCGCGGTCGCGAGCGCGGTGATCACCTCGCTGCTGGCGTCCAAGACCATTCCGCCGCCGAAGGGGATGCCCGCACTGCCGCAGGAGAGCCAGTTCACGGTGAGCTTCGTGATCGCGGGAGTGGCGTTCCTCCTGGTCGTGGCCGTCGCCCTGTTCGGAATCAAGGCGGTCCACGCGCCTCGCACGACAGCTCCGAGCAAGGCCACAGATTCCGGGACGAGCCCGCCGGCCCAAGCGGAAGCCGACGCCGAGCTCGTCTGATCGCCGACGCGTTTCCTCGTACCCACTCCGAAAGGCAGCTCATCCATGACGATCTCGGAGCACCCCGACCACGGCCGCTCCCCCGCCCCGGTCGACCACCCCACGGCGGTCGGGGTGGAGACCGCCCGGTTCGTCGCCGCGGTCAGGAACGCCGACCTGACCACACCGGTGCCCGGCTGCCCCGGCTGGACACTGGCCGACCTGGTCAAGCACACGGGCGGCGCCCAGCGCTGGTTCTCGTCACTCCTGCGGGCCCGCGTCCAGGAGCGCCCGCGCACGCGTGACGTGGATCTGCGGCTCCCGGACCAGGAAGACGGATACGTCCAGTGGCTGCACGAGAGTGCGACCGTGGCTGCGGACGCCTTCGCCACCACCGACCCCGACCTGCCGATGTGGGCGTGGGGTGCCGACCGGCACGCGCGTTTCTGGGCACGCCGGATGCTCTTCGAGACACTGCTGCACCGGACCGACGCCGAAATCGCACTCGGCCTCGAACCCGCCATCGACCGGGCGGTCGCGGTCGACGGGATCGACGAGTTCCTCGTCAATCTGCCGTTCGCCACCTTCTTCGCCCCCGACGTGGCCGACCTGCGCGGCCCCGACCGGACCATCGGCTTCCGCACGACCGACGGCGACGATGCCTGGCTCGTCCGCTTGCGGCCGGACGGCTTCGGGCTCGATCCGACCCGCCCCGGTGCGGACACCGCCCACATCGCGGACGCGACCGTCCGGGGAACCGCGGCCGATCTGCTCCTGCTCCTCTACGGCCGCCTCCCCCACACCACAGGGGCCTTCGTGCAGGAAGGCGACGAGCAGCTCCTGGGCCACTGGTTCGCCAACTCCGCGTTCTGAAGCTCCTCGCCCCGGCGACCGTGTTCGGCCGCCGGGGCGATTCGAGGTCGGCGGTAGTTCGACCGCTTCCTCCAGCGTCGCCCATCGCCGGCTTCGGCGTCGACGGGGACCGCCATCTCAACGGCGACGGTCACGTCGACGGAAGCCGCGATGCGCCGGGCGGCGAACATCGTCTCGTCGCTCGGGGCACGCTCACCGTCGTAGCCCCGAGCGCGGCGATCGCGTTGCTCGCGGTCGAGACCGGCGGGAAGCCCGCGTCGACGACGCCGCGGGCGCCGCCCACGTCCCGGGCGTTCGGCTGCACCCGTCGAACACCCGGGACGTACGAACGAGGCAGATCACCCCTACCGGCCGCTCCGGCGCGGCAGGTTCAGTCGATCAGTGCGCCACCGGACAGGTTGGCGACGGTGCCGGTCATGGCGCCGGCCCGGTCCGAAGCCAGGAACGCGGCCGTCTCCGCGATTTCGGAGAGCGTAGGCAGCCTCTTCAGAAGCGTCCCCTGCACCATGCCTCCACCTTCGAGCATTTCCTGGACCGACTGCCCGGCCGCTGCCGCGATCGGTTCGAACAGATCCTTGGTGTAGGAACCCGCCGCGGGCGCGTCGACCACAGCGTGTGGGCGGATGCAGATCACCCGGATGTTGCCGGGTGCGAGCTCCGCGGCCAGAACCCGTGAGAAGGCCTCCTTGCCGGCCGCGCTCACGCTGTGCCCCAAGATGCCGCCGACGGCCAGCTTGGAACCCGGTTCGGACAACGTCAGGATGACGCCAGGACGCCGGTGACCCATGTGCTGTGCCACGGCCTTGCTCGTGATGAACAGCGTCCGCAGAAAACCGTCGACCGGCCGCATGAACTCCTCCAGCGAAAGGTCCGCCAGCACCGTCCCCTGGTCGTGCATGACACTCACGGCGTTGAGAGCGATGTCGATGCCACCGGCCGTCGCCGCGACCGCGGCGGCGTGCTTGTCGACCGCCTCTTGGTCGAAAACGTCGACTTGTGCCGTCTCGACCTTCCCACCCTCGGCGGCGATGTCCCGCGCCACGGCGTCGAGCCTCGCCTGCGTCCGCCCTGCGATGAAGACCTTCGCGCCCTCCCGGGCGAAGACCCGCGCGATCGCGCCGCCGATGGCGCCCCCGCCTCCGTAGATCACGGCGTTCTTGTCGCCGAGCAGCATTCCGCTCATGGTGTCCTCCAAGGTGATCGGTTCACGACACGACGTCGGCGGCGCACCGACGCTGGTCGCGGAGGTCGCCGGAGATCTCGTCCGGCCGTCTGCCGGTCGGTCACCGGAGGTCTCGCAGACGGCGATTCAGCACGTCGGCCACGAGCGTCGGTGCTGCGGCGACGCGGATCTCTCGCTCCGCGGTTCTCCGAGCTCCATCGCGGACCCCCAATATGCAACCATCGGTTGCTCTTAACTCTAGTATTCACACCGCCATCGCGCAACCTTTTGTTGCGCAACAGTAGGGGGGTCGACGAAGTCCGCCGCCGTCAGCTGAGAGCAGGCGCCTGCGGGGCGCGGGCCCCGCACCCCCGAGTCAGGCCGACGACTCACTCGCGAGCCGCTCCTGCCGTCGGCTCGCCGACGACCCTCCCGAACTGCGCCCGCCGCTCGCACACCAGCAGGCCCTGCCCCCACGACCATGTCCTGGCCCCGGATCGGCTCGGGCATGCCGCCCGGCGGTGTTCAGCGCCGGTGTGAGACGGCGGGCACACCGGAGCAGGTCGCACCTGGTCGACCAGGTCGTGGACACACGACGTCGGCTCCCGGACGGCTCCACGGAGGCAGCGCGGCTGGAGCCGACCGGTTCTGCTCAGAGGCCGCCTGTGTTGAGCAGCCTGTTGGGGGTGTCGGAGCGAACGCCGCGCACGACACCGCGGGTGGCCGTGCGGTCGAGCCAGACGTGGACCTCGTGAGCCGTGGCATGTGGATGTGCCGACAGGTACAGCGCGATCACGCCGGTCGCATGTGGCGCGGCCCAGGACGTCGCGCCGTCGTTCTCCGTGGTCGTACCGCCGCCGGCGAGGGCCGCGGTCACCTTCTGGCCGGGGGCGTACAGGTCCACGCACCGTCCGTAGCCCGATCCGTAGGAGCCGCCGTCGCTCCACACGCGGTCGTTCGAGGTGGAAGCCGCCACGACGATCGTGCCGGCGACCCCGGCCGGGGAGTGCTTGCAGGCGTCGTCATGGAAGTTGCCGGCCGACACCACCGTCGGGATCCCCGCGTCGACCATCGTCTTCACGGCCGATTCCACCGCCGGCGACCGGTGGGCGAGGTTGAGCGACATGTTCACCACCGCAGGTTTCCGCGCGTGCCGGGTGACCCACTTGACCGACTTCACCACAGCCGCCTCGGCCGCCGCCGAGGAACCGCCGCCCTCGCTCTCGCACAGGACGCCCTGGACCCGTACGAGCTCAGCCTTGGGTGCCACCCCGTATCTGGACCCGCCGATGATGCCCGCGACAAACGTGCCGTGCCCGCTCCCTCCCTCGCTGAAGCAGTCACCGGAGTCCTTCGGGCCCACGAAGTCGGCGCCGAGGCGGGCGCGTCCACCGAACTCCTTGTGGGCGATGTCCATCCCGGTGTCGATCACATAGACGTGAACACCCTTGCCCTTGGCGGTGGCGGTGAACGTCCCATTCAGCGGCCGCGACCGCTGGTCCAGGATGTCCAGGTTCCACGGCACGTGCCGGGTAGTGGGTGATGCCATGGTCTGCGTGCTCCCTGACGACTTCCCCGTAGCGCCGACAGCTGTCGGCGCCGAGCCGGTCGACGCCCCGTCCCCGACGGGCGCCGGGGAGTCACCCTTCCCGTGCACAGGGAGCGTTCCGCCGGTCCCCGCGGCCGCCGTGCCACTCTCCCCGCCGCAGGCCGTGGCCCCGAGAACCGTCACCACGGCCACCACCAGAAGACCGGCCTTCGTCACGTACCGCGTCACGGCGTCCCCCACGTTCGTGCTTCCTACGGAGTCAGCGCACAAGACGACCACAGTGGGCGGCCGGTTCCAGGCGGTGCGGGAGTGCGTCGGTGCGCGCCCTCCCGGCCACGCCGTGACCCGCCGGCCGCGCCGAACAGGGCCTTGTCCGGCACCAAGGCACCAGCGCCGTTGTCTGTGACAGTGTCACAACGCTGTCCGAAGACGGCTCCTTCTCCGTATGAGCAGGCGGAAGCACGTCTCTCATGAGGCAGGATCACCGGAACGTTCCAACTCACGGGGGTTTCCAATGGCTTACGCAGCTCGTTCGCGCCGTACCACCGCCGCACTCGCCGCTCTCTCGCTCGGCGTCCTGGCGCTGACCGCGTGCAACGGCGACGCCGACAACGACACGTCCGCCCCGGGCTCGTCGGCGAGTCCGTCCGTCAAGGCGCCGGGCAAGGGCACCGCCACGCCCTCGCCGACCAGATCCAGTGACGGGAGCGGCGACAGCGGGAGCCCCTCCGACAGCCCCAGCGCCCCGGCGCCGTCGAAGTCCGGGTCCGGGTCCGGATCCGAGGACGGTCAGGACGGTGGTGTGGGCATGTGCGAGACGACCGACCTGAGCTACAAGGTCACTGTCGCCTCCAGGCCCGTCAACCACGCTTTGCTGGCCGCGTCCAACAAGGGCAGCGACCCCTGTCTGCTGTCGGCCAACGAGCTGGTGATCACGATTCCGGGGCTCGACGGCGCCGCCGAGCACATGGGCCCCTCCGGCAAGGACTGGATTCTGGAAGTCGGCGAGAGCGCCTACGCCGGGATCCTGTTCTCCCGCGCCGACACCGCGGGCGGCAAGAGCGCCGACAAGGTGGAGGTCGCGCTCACCCCCTCCGAGAGCCCGACGACCGTGCCGATCAACGACGGCCCCGTCACGGTCAACGACGGCCAGGTCACCAGTTTCTTCGGCACGGCCGAGGACGCGCTCACCTACTGATCACTCCGCCCTGGCCGGACGGCCGCCCCCTCGAGCGCAGGCATCCGCAGGGCTGCACCGTGCCAGGGCAGGCGCCGTGCGGACGATCGGCAGCGGTGCTCCGCCGGCGAAGCTGGCGGAGCAGGAGCCGGACCACAGCCTGTTGGCCCGGTGGTGGCGGCGGACGGGGTCGGGGAACTCCTGGCGCGGTATGCGGGAGCTGACGCCCTTGAGACTGTTGACGAGCCTGGGCAGGGCGGCCTTCCCGCGCAGGACGCTAGAAATTGGAGATGACGTTGGCGAGGATCTCGGCGATGTCGGCTGGGCGGTCCTTGGCGTCGTAGGCGTGTGCGTCGCTCGCTTCCGCGATGTCCTCGAGAACGGTCTTGTCCGCGGTCACTTGCTCGTCGGCACCGTCGCCGTAGGCGATGGTGAACACCCGGACGGGTTTCCGGTGGTCTTTGAGGCTGCTCAGCAGGGTGTCCAGGCCCTTGACGTCCTTGGGTTCGTTGCGGCCGTCGGTGAGGACGACGACCGCGTTGATGGCCGAAGGGTCGTAGTCGGCCCTCAGCCGGCCGACCGCGTCGCCGATGCACTTGTACAGGGCGGTCGCCCCGTCCGGCCTGAGTCCGGCGAAGGCCACCGCGAGGGCCTTACGGCGTGCGGTCCCCTCCCAGTTGCCGCTCATCGGCCCCATCGGAACCTTGTTCTTGACGGTGTCGGAGAACTCCCAGAGGCCGACCTGGTCCCTGTCGGCGAAACCGCCCGGACCGAAGAGCTGGGGCGCGGACTGCTTCAGCAGGTTCATCTTGCTGGGACTGTCCGCACCCGTGACGTGTTGGCCCATCGAGCCGGATGTGTCGATGAGGAGGGAGACGTGCGCCCGCCTGCGAAGCTTCGGCCAGACGTCCAGAAGGGTGCCGAGCGCTGCGGGTTCCGGCAGCGGCAGTCGCTTGATGGGTGGGTTCTGCAGCGCGCCGTGAGCCGGCGTGAGCAGAGGGGTGGGCTGCTCCTCCCAGGTTCGGAAGCCGAGCGGATTGAATTCCTTCTGCGCCTCGGCGGTTCGCAGGTGGGCGGCAAAGGCGTCGGCGACGGCCTTCTTCTCCTGGGACATTCCGTTCAGTTCGATGAAGGGGTGATCGGAGTACAGAATTCCGTCGCTGGGATAGAGGGCGACCAGGCGTGTGTGCGGGAGCGTGGGGCGCTTCTCACAGCCTGCTTCGGTGCTGAACGTGCCGCAGGGATAGCCCATGTTGTAGGCGACAACGGCTTGTTCCTCGACGGTGACGGCGGAGATGTAGTGCAGGGCCGCGTCCGGGTTGGCCGAGGTGGTGGCGTCGTCCGCACGACGCAGGTTCTGCATGAACGTCAGTGTGGTGTCCCCGTAGTGGACAACCGCGCTCTCCGTGTCGCTCACGAGGGATTCGACGGCGTGCGAAGTGACGTCCGAGGCGGTGAGTTTGGCACTCATGCCGTTCGCGACGACGGCTGTGGCCAGGGTCGCGTTGAGGCCCGACGTGGAGTAGCCGGGGTGGGTCTTGCCGAGTTTGAATTCCCCCCACTCGGGTCTTTTGTGGGAGGCCCAGAACGTCTTGGAGTTCTTCGCGGCATCGGCTAGGGTGCGCCAACCGATTTTCCGTTCGGGCCATCCAAGGGATTTGGCCATCGGTTCCGGCATAGCGATCACGAGAGGGCTGGTGACGATCGGCTTCGGATCCTTGTCGGGGAAGAGCTTCCTGGTCGTGGCGTTCGCCTTCTGCTTGGCGAGGAGCAGCCAGATCCTGCCCGCCGGAGACCAGATGTCGGGCCGCGGCCCACCGCCCGCGGGCCAGCCGTCGGCCAGGGCCCGCATGGTGGTGCCGGAGTTCTGGTTGTCCACGGCGATGCGGAAGCAGTGACTCCCGCTCTGGCGGGCCTTGAACTCCTTCGCGGCCTGGTCGAGTTGCCCGTAGAGGTCGGCCGAGGCCGCGAGGTGGATCTCTACGGGGTGCGGTTGTGTGCACGTCGGCAGGGTGTCCACGGTCACCGGCTCCTGCTTCGGCCAGAGCATCGCGGTGACGGCCGAAGCGACCACCACGGTGGCCGTGACGGCAAGAGGCACCCTCCGTCCGCGAGGTGGCGGGGTCGTTGTCACAACGCGTCGAGACGGGGGCGGGGGCGCGGGATTGCGGTTGCGGACCAAGGCGATGCGCTGGCCGCCGTGGAGGGCCATGGCCTGCGGAAGGGGGCACTCCTTCTCGCGGAGCCTCTCGACGAGGTTCAGGAACAGCGTGTCCATCTCGAGCAGGGCCCCGCCGTACGAGACGCCCTCCGTGATGGCACCGATGAGCGCGCCGCTGAACGCCGGGTACCTCTCCCCGTCGGGAGCCCACGACTGCTGGGTCGGACGGGACGACGTCAGGAGATAGGCCCCGGGGATCGCCGCCCGATTAGCCTCGGCGTGGCCATCGCCCAGGTGGGTCGGTCCCATGGCCAGCCCGCTGTAGCAGCAGTCCAGGATCACGACCTTGTGATCGGCCGTGGACTCCGTCTCCACCACGTTGCGTACGTCGTCGTAGTCCAGGGACAGTTCCAACTTGCCGGGACTCGCGGTGGGGAGGGCGAGAACGAGTTTCCCGTGCCGGGAGACCAGTCCATGGCCCGCGAAACAGACCACGAGGGCCTCTTCCGCTTCGGCGGCCGCTTCGCGGACAGCGTCCAGGACCGTCGCGGGGGTGGCCGGGTTGAGCAGGACACGGCAGTGATCCGGTTGGCGCACCCCCCACAGATCCTTGTCGCTCAGCAGAGCGGCGAGGTCGTACGTACTGTTCGCCACCGCGGGCAACGGCTTCAGCTGCGTGTACGCGGACACGCCGACGATGACGACACGCGACTTCGCCGGGTCGGGCTGCCTCATCGATCCCCCTCTCCCGACCGGCCGCTGTCCCCGCTCCGAGCGCCCTCCCTCGTGCCGTCGCCGGCACTGAGGTGTTCGACGATGCGCCGCACGGTTTCCTCGGACGCGTCCGTCACGACGATGGATCCGCCGTCACGGCTGATCGTGATGGACGGCGCCGCGGGCCGCACGTTGCGCCAGGACGCATAAGCCAGCGCGAGACTGGCCGCGGAAAAGCCCTGGCTCAGGACAAGATCGATGACATCGACCGTACCCATGGCGCCCTCGGGCGCGTCCGGAGCCACCAATTTCGGATCGGCGAAGCGTCGCGCATCCGGATCCAGACGCAGCCAATGATGAAACTCCAAGATCGGCACAGGGTCTTCTGACGACACTTCGAGCCGGACCAACAAGATATCCCCCCAGGACAGTTGACGTCGCACCAAGATACGGTCCGCGTCGGCCGCGGACACGAATACGGTCCAAGCGGCCATGAATCCCGCGCCTCCAGGAGAACGGAGATATCGACCGCCCCGCACGGCACGTTTCCATTGCAAGGGGATTCACTCCACAACCCTAAGTAAACGATCGATACCGATCACAAAATTTCCGAGAACTGGCACATTCGGCTCTCATTCACTGTTCTGGCATCGAGTGCGGCACCTCGCGGTTCAATTCACCGCGCTGCCAAGACGATTCCACTCCGCCGGTGACGATTTCTGCGCCGGTGGCCGGATCGGGTATGCTCCCGCGCCCTCCCCAAGCATTTGGGCGCCCTCGCGTTCCGTCGTCGGCACCACAGTCGCCCCCCGGATCGGCCCGCCTGACCCTCGGCCGGCGGAAGGCCGGAGCAGCCCGGCGTGCACCCAGCGGAAGCGAGGTCACGACCGGCACGTGGGCCGTCGAAGCAGTGCCCGGTCGGCACCGCGGTGCGGAGCGGGAGTGGCCGGGCTTGCCGACAGGTGCGCCCGGCACGACACCGGACGCGGACAGAAGGCTCACGGGAGTGATCGCCGAAGTGTGACGACCGTGTCAGGCCTCACACGATTCGGCGGACGGCGCGTACAACCCCGAGGCATGCTGGCGTGTCTTGTAGTCATCAGTTGCTCCCCCGTTTGCCCGTTGTTTCCGGAGGCTCGTCCGTGCGCCGTTCCCTGTCTATCGCTGTCGCCGTGGCCGCCCTCGCGATCGGGCCGGTGTCCGCGGCCGGCCCGGCCGGAGCCGCTCCCGCCGTATCCGGACCCGTCACGGACTTCAACGCCGACGGCTACGCCGACCTCGCGGTCGCGGCGCCCGCCGCGACCGTGGACGGCCGGGACGACGCGGGGTACGTCACCGTCCTGTACGGGTCATCCGCCGGGGTCGACACCGCGCACGCCCGCATCATCAGCAGGGCGTCCGCCGGCGTCCCCGGTGACGTGGTGGACTACGACGCCTTCGGCCGCACGAGCGCCGCCCGCGACTTCGACGGCGACGGCTACACCGATCTCGCCCTCGGGTCCGACAACGGGCCGACGACCGTCCTGTGGGGATCCAAGGCCGGTCTCAAGGACGGCGTCGCCCTCTCGCTGGACCCGCGCAGCGGTCCTCTGGCCGCCGGGGACATCAACGGTGACGGACACGCCGACCTGGTCGTCGGCACCGGTCTGGTGGGCGTGGAGTTCGGCCCCATCAGCCGCACCGGCGAGGCCGCGGCCAGCACGGTCGTCCCCTTCGACGAGGAGGAGGACAGCCGCTACGACTTCATCGTGGGCGATGTGACCGGAGACGGAGCCGACGACATCGTCACCACTCACGGCTTCGAGGACGCGGGGCACCCCACCCGACTCTGGAAAGGCGGCCGCGACAACTCCGTGACGCGCGTTCCCGGATCGTTCACCCCGTCCTCGGAGGGAGTGATCGCCGACTTCGACCGCGACGGCTACGGTGACTTCGCCACCTTCAAGTTCGGTACGAGCCACGAGGAGATCGGCACCCGCCCCGGTACCGTCGAGATCCGCTACGGCTCGCGGTCCGGACTCTCCGCCCGGACGACGACGATCACGCAGAACACGGCCGGGGTTCCCGGCGTCAACGAGGCCGGGGACCAGTTCGGCCGCGCGCTGGCCGCGGGCGACGTCACCGGGGACGGCTACCCGGATCTCGCGGTCGGTGTGCCGGGAGAGGCCATCGGCAGCACCCGGGCCGCGGGCAGCGTCGTCCTGCTGAAGGGCGGACCGAAGGGCCCGACAGGCAACGGAGCACTCGCGTTCTCGCAGTCCACCTCCGGTGTCCCCGGCGCCTCGGAGCGGGACGACTACTTCGGTGACGAGGTCCTGCTCGCCGACGTCAATGCCAACAACCGCGCGGACCTGATCGTCACCGCCCCCTGGGAGGACGCCCCGCAGACCGACTCGGGCGCCGCCTGGGTCCTGCGCGGTTCGAAGAACGGCCCGGTCACGAAGAACATCGCGACGTTCACCCCTTCCACCCTCAAGCTGCCCGGGGACGAAGCCCACTTCGGCTCCAAGCTCGCCCGCTGAAGCGCACGGCCCGGCGATCCGCGCCGAGGCTGTGGGAAGGAAGCGCGGGAAGGAGCGGCCGAGCCGAGCACCAACCTCACCCCTCACCGAGCAGCTCACCGGCGGTCCCCGGGCCGTGAGCTGTCGTGTCGGCAGCTCGGCGCACTGCCACGTTCCGAAGACAGGACACGGCGAGCGCCGCTGCCCGCACCCACGACCGCCGACTTCACGTACGGGCGACACGGGGAACGGGCAGCGGACCCACCGGCCCACGACGCGACGTTCGGCGCCGCGGGCGGCCACGTCGCAGGCCGGCTTCGCCCCCTATGACTCACTTGCCCCACCCTCATCCTCGAGTACACGATCAAGCCACGCTTCCCCCCACCTGAACAGCTCAACAGGACCTAGAGTGTGCGCGTGACCGAGCACAACTCCGAACTCATCGCCGGCCGCTACCAGCTGGTCGAACGCATCGGCCAAGGCGGTATGGGCCGGGTCTGGCGTGGCCTGGACCAGCAACTCTTCGGACGCGAGGTGGCCGTCAAGGAGATCCTCTTCCCGCCGGGGATGGAGGAGAGCGACCGCGCCACGCTGCTCAAGCGCTTCCATGCCGAGGCCCGCGCTGCGGTCATTCTCAGCCACCCCGGGATCATCACGATCCATGACGTCGTGGAGCACGACGGGGCTCCCGTGATCGTCATGGAGTTCGTCCGAGGGCAGTCCCTGGCGTCCGCCATCCACGGGCAGGGCCGTCTGCCCGTGCGGCGGGTGGCGGAGATCGGTGCCGCCGTGCTCGACGCGCTCGCCGAGGCGCACGAGGCGCGGATCGTCCACCGCGACATCAAGCCGGACAACGTGCTCCTGACCAAGGACAGGGTCGTCCTCACCGACTTCGGCATCGCGCACCTCGCCGACGCCACGACCAAGCTGAGCCACAGCGGGATCGTCATCGGCACGCCGCAGTACATGCCCCCGGAGCAGCTGGACGGCAAGCGCCCCACGCCCGCCAACGACCTGTGGTCGCTCGGCGCGACCCTGTACCACGCCGTCGAGGGACAGCCGCCGTTCGAGGCGGACGGGCTCCATGCCCTGGCCGTGGCCGTCTTCACCCGCCCGTACCGGCCGCCGGTCCACGCCGGACCGCTCGCGCCCGTACTCGATGCGCTGCTCACCAAGGATCCGGAGCAGCGGGTGGGCGCCGCCGAGGCGGCCGGGCTGCTGGCTTCGGTACTGCGCTCCCTCCCGGCCCCGGACGACGCGCCCGCCGAACAGGATTCGGGGGCGGAGCCCTCACGCGATCCCGCCCCGGACGCCTCGACGGAGCCGGCCCAGCCCCCGGTGCCCGCCACTCCCCCGGCGCCGCAGGAACCCCATGAGCCCACGGTCCTGGACTCCGAGGCCTCCCCGGCCGATGCCCGGCGCCCCCTCCCGAAGCAGCCGACCGACCCGCCGCGGGTACCCCCGCCCGTCCCCCCGACCGAGGACCTGATCTCGCTGGGGACGACGGCCGCGGTGGAGGCCGACGGGCAGAGGTCGGTCCGGGCCCGCGCCCTCACCCGGCGCTCCGTGGTCCTGGCCACGACACTGGCCACGCTCGCGGCCGGTTCCGTCCTCACCTGGACCTTGTCGGGCAAGGACAGGACAGGTGGCGGCGGAGCCTCCGGCAACGGCGGCGCGGCGTCCGCCGTGACGGTGACGCTCGGGGTGGACGCACCGCTCAGCGGTGGACTGTCCTCGATGGGTCTCGGCATCCGCAACTCCGCCGACCTGGCGGTCAGAACCGCGAACGAGAAGGGGTACGTGCCCGGCGTGAAGTTCGCGCTCAAGACCCTGGACGACGCCTCCGACCCCACCAAGGGCGCGCCCAACGCGACCCGCTTCGTGTCCGACTCTCAGATGCTGGGC
The DNA here is from genome assembly GCF_042889485.1 of Streptomyces sp. NPDC002580. Lineage (NCBI taxonomy): Bacteria > Bacillati > Actinomycetota > Actinomycetes > Kitasatosporales > Streptomycetaceae > Streptomyces > Streptomyces sp. NPDC002580. The sequence continues at coordinate 33,551 of NZ_JBIAQZ010000024.1, forward strand.
GTCGTCGGACCGTTGAACTCCAGCGTGGCGCGGACCATGGCGGAACCCCTGGCCCAGGCGGACCTGGTCAACATCTCACCGGGCAACACCGACCCCGCGCTGACGCTCGGCCCCGACTGGGCCGCGGGCACCAAGTCCCGTCCGCACGGCACGTACTTCCGCACCATCACCACGGACGTGGACCAGGGGCCGTTCGCCGCCCGATACCTCCACAGCGAAGCCGGGAAGAGCAAGCTGTACGTCGTCGACGACAAGAGCGTCTACGGCACCGGTCTCACCGCCACGTTCACGGCCGCGTACGAGAAGCTCGGCGGGACCGTGGTCGGCACGGCGCAGGTCGATCCCGAGCAGGCCGAGTTCTCCGGCCTCGCCGCGAGGATCCGGGCTTCGGGCGCCGACGCCGTGTACTTCGGCGGCTACTACGACACCGCCGGGCCGCTCTCGGCTCAGCTCAAGCGGACCGCGGACGGTATCCCCCTGATGGGCGGCGACGGCATCTTCACCGACGCGTTCCTCACGTCCGGCCCGAAGGCCGACGGCGACCTCGCCGTCAACATCGGCGTACCCGCCGAGGAGCACGTGGGCGGGGCGAACTTCCTCGCCCGTTACCGCAAGGCCGGGTACACGGAGGGGTCCGGCTGGTACGGGCCGTACGCCTATGACGCGACCTGGAGTCTCATCGAAGCCGTGAAGTCCCTGGTGACGGCCAACGGGGGCACCCTCCCCGGGGACGCCCGCGCGAAGATGTCACGAGCCGTGGCGCGGCTCGCCTTCGACGGTGTCACCGGACGCGTCACGTTCGACGAGTACGGCGACACCCGAAATCGACGCCTGACGGTGTACTCGGTGGCCGCCGGCCGCTGGACCGCCGTGACCAGCGGCCCCGTGACTCCTTGACGCCCGCCTGCCGACGTACCGAAATGCCTCCAGCGGAGCGACCACGGCCGTTCCGCTCGGGGCTGTCACTGGTCAGAAGCCCCATGGGCTGAGTTCGACGATCGCCGCGAACAGGTGCCCCCAGACTTCCCCCGCGGGCGTCTCCCCGTCGACCGAGAGCGGTTCGAGTGCGGCGACTTCGGCCAGGAAGTCCCGCTCGCCGAGCTCGCCCGCGTACGGATTCCAGCAGGCTCCCATGAACCGGTACACGGCCTCCATCAGTCGCACGAGAGTCTCGGTGTCCCGGGCGAAGGGGAACGGGTCCCGGCCGTTGCGGACCATCGACACCGCACCGGTCGTGGGGTGGACGAGTACCCGACCGGTGTCGGCGTACGCCAGCTGGAACGTGCCCAGGTGCAACAGACCGTTCTCGTCGGTCTCCAGCCCGTGCGCCTTCCCGTCGTTCCAGGCCAAGGTGAACGTGGCGACTCCCGCGGCGAACCACGTCGGCAGTCCCGCGGTGACGGCCAACTCCCGCGTGGGTCCGTGCGTCAGCGCCACGGGCAGCTGCTCCTGTGTCAGCGACACCATCCCGTCCCTGCCGAAGGCCTCCTCCAACCGGGCGGCGCTCAGAGGGGTTTCGGCTGCCGTCGGCCCGCTGAACCACGGCCCGCCCTCGCCCCAGGAGACGGCTTCGGATCCCGCCGCCCCGTCGGCAGAGGTGCTGTTGCGCTCCAGGACCACGACACCGCGCGACTCGAAGAACATGACGCGGTCTTCTCCGAGCGGTGCCGGCTCCTCCCAGGTCTCGGGCTGGTGGAGGCCGTGGTCGTCGTCCGGGTCGAACAGGACGGGGCCCACGACGGGCGCGTCGTAGGGCCGCTCGGCGAACTCGCCGTCGGCCGGGGCGGGGACCCGTTCGCCGGTGGCCGGATCGAGCCAGCGCTCCGGGGTCAACTGCGACCACAGCTTCAGCAGGAGCCGGCCGTCCGGCGCTTCCTGGACCTCCACGTCGGAGTCGCCGCTCAGGTTCGGCTCGGCCCGGTAGGCGCCGACCGGCCGCCACCAGGCCCAGACGGTTCGCCAGGGCATGCCCGGCTCGGCTTCGGCGACCAGGGCCGCGTAGGCGTCGTGGCCCAGGACCTTCGCTCCGAAGTGCAGCCACGAGGCGAACTCCGCCCGCGGTACCGCGACTCCGTCGAGGATCGTGAGTGCCTGGGCGTAGGCTTCGCGGCCCGCTCCACCGCCCGCGGCGGGCAGGTCCGTGAGAACCGCAGGATCCGCGGCGAGCAGGGCCGCGGGGGAGGCGAACAGCGTCTCAAGATCGTCGCGAGTCATACGGACATGCTGCCAGCCGTCACGGACATCACCGCCTGCGGGGACGTACCGGGCAGGCGGTCGCGGCCCCGGATGCTCAGGAGCCGCGGACGAAAGGGGCGGTGGGGAGCGAGCCGATGAGTTGCTCGACGAAGTGCTGCCAGGACGTCGGCGGGAAGGTGAGGATCGTGCCGGGAGTGCGGTGGGAGTCCCGGATCATCACCTGTGTCTCGAAGCCCGCGTCATATCCACTACGGCGGCCTGTACTTCACCGAGTACGTCTACCGCCGGCCACGCACACCGGAGGAGGCCAGGGACGTCCTCTGTGCCATCGAGGCAGACCCTATGAATGGCTGCGCCTCGGACAAAGACCAGCTGCGACAACGGAGTTGGTCCGGGAGCAGTGACGGGACAGCCCCTGATGTGCCTTGACCAGCGAGTTCGTTTGGCTGAGAGTGGCCCTATTGATCGACTGGGGTGGGAAGTATGACGCGCGACGAGTACGCCGACCGCTGCGAGGAGCTCTTCGCGGTGGGCGGGTTCACGCAGGTTCGGAAGCTGGCCGAGGCCGGTCTGGAGGAACTCGGGCACGACCCCGTGCTCTACCGATGGCTCGGTTTGGCACACGCGGCGGAGGACGAGGACGACCACGACACCGAGGCGGAGAAGGCCTACGAGGCCGGGCTCGCAGAGAGTCCCGAGGACCTCGGACTGCTCGTCTCCTACCTGGAGTTGTGCCTTCGGGCCGACGCGTGGACCTACCCCGGACGCAGCGGCCGGGCGGTCATGCTCAAGGAGCGGATCGCCGTCCTGGCTCCGGCGGGGTCGCCTGAGGCGGCACGGGTGGAGGACGCGCTCGGCTGGGCCGGGCGAGGCTACTGGCAGGACATGCGGGAGCGGACGGCCACCGTTCGCGCCGATCGAGCGGCCCTCGCGTCCCACAGCGCCGACGTCGCGGAAGCACTGGAGCGAGGCAGCCAGTCGCCCGCCCATCCTGAGGACCTGCGGGCCGCCGAGGTGGCAGCCGCACTGGAGTTGCTGGCCGGTCCTTGGCGAGCCCCGATGCGACTCCTGGTCCGTCATCGGGTAGCCGCCTACGTCGCCACGTTCACGCTGGCCCTCGTCACCAACAAGGCGCTGGTGCTGAGCGGCACGGTTTCCTACAGCGTGTGGGGCTGGCTCTGGTACGTACCCCTCCTGCTGGTCGACGGAAAGCTCAAGACGGCCCGGAAACTGGCCCGACAGCGGGTGATCGCCTCGATGGAGGCCCGGCACGCCGACACCGCCGCCTCCACGGGCTAGTACTGCCATGAACTGCTGGCCAGGTCGGTCGTTGGTGCGCTTGTGGGGGGATCTTGCCTCCTGCGGCAAAGGGCTGTCCCGTAATCGATCTACGGAACGTGCGCTGACGTGTTCGTCATGGGGGCGCGGACGGGATTGTGCAGGCCGGTGATGCCGAGGACTCAGTTCTGGTTCACTGGCCAGACCGCCGCCGGATCGCAGTGGGCCGGGCACGCCAGCAGGTAGACCTCGTTGCCAAGAAACAGCCCGTAGGTGTCGGCCCCAACGCTGTAGGACTGCTCTGGTTGGCCAGGATGGACCGCAAATTCCATGCCTTCCGGAACCTGGCAGAGGTATTCCAGATCGGCGCCGCACACGCACTTGTAGTACTCGGGATCCTGCGCCCAGGAGGGCGTGCCGCCCACCTTGAACGTCTGGGCTCCGCGCCCGCGTGGGTTGGGGATGTCCACGAAGGGCTGAAGCGTCAGCGGCAGTGCGCATACGGACGGTTCGGGCTCCACAGTTGGAAGCACCGCGTGCTGCTGGAGCAGGACACGCCAGAACGGACGCGGGTAGGGCAGTTGCGGAGCGTCCCAATACTCGGGCACGAGCCGGCCATCAGCAATCTCGGGTTCGGACGCGTCATTGTGCGCATGGCAGTGGAAGACCAGTAGATGGTCTCCGCCAAAAGGCCCCAGGTCCAGGGGCACGTCGAGCTGGAAGAACAGGGCCATCTGCTCCCCGCAGAAACACGAGGGCCACTGCTGCGTGTCGTCGAGGAAGGGCCAGCCGCCAACAGAGTTCCGCGTCGGTCGGTCCAGCGGATCGGACCCGACCTCGACCGCGTGAGCAGGCAGCGCCGCCCGAATCTTCCCCACATCTCGTCCGACCATCCGCTCACCCTAAGGGCTGCCCTGTGACTGCTGATCGTGGGTGGGAAGGTCTGGCTATGACTGGTGTGATCACGGCGTCCGAACCATCCTGGATATACCCATTCACCGGGTTGAGCCATCGCCAGTTTGGGAAGCTGCCGACCGTGCTCCGATGCCAGGACGCTGCAGTGGTGCGACGGGGCCGACCGTGGGGACTCCCCTTGGAGGACCGTCTCCTGCTCGTTGCGGCCTACTGGCGCACGAACTTGACACTGCGCCAACTCGCCCCGCTGTTCGGAACCTCGAAGCCGGCAGCCGACCGCATCATCGGTCAGATCGGTCCGCTTCTCGCGCTGAAACCCAGGCGACGCTTCGCGAAAGACACCGTGCTCATCGTCGACGGCACCCTTGTCCCGACCCGTGACCATGAGATTGCCGAGCAGTCGAAGAACTACCGATACTCCACCAACCACCAAGTTGTCATCGACGCCGACAGCCGCCTGGTCATCGTGGTCGGTCGGCCGCTTCCCGGCAACCGCAACGACTGCAAGGCATGGGAAGAGTCCGGAGCCAAAAGCGCCGTCGGCGCCACTATGACGATCGCTGACGGCGGATATCCAGGCACCGGGCTCGTCATGCCCCACCGCCGCCGCGCAGGCGAGGAACTGCCCGGCTGGAGAGAAGCACACAACAAGTCTCACAAACAGGTCTGCGCCCGCGTGGAGCACGTCTTTGCCCGCATGAAGACCTGGAAGATCCTCCGTGACTGTCGCCTCAAAGGCGACGGTGTCCACCACGCCATGCTCGGCATCGCCCGTCTCTACAACCTCACTCTCGCCGGGTAGGCGAGCAATCATTCTCGCGACCGACCCACGTCTGCATCGAATCGAAGATCGATTACGGGACAGCCCTAAGGGAGCTCATGGCCGACGGATCTGCGACCGGGCCCGCGTCGCAGTCCCCTTCTGGCATTAGAAGAGGGAACGGGGCGTAAAAAAATGGACCCTAAACGCAGAAAACCCCCGTACCGGATTCCCGGTACGGGGGTTTTCTTCAAAATTTGTTCGGCGGCGTCCTACTCTCCCACAGGGTCCCC
>NZ_JBIAQZ010000025.1:0-34973 GCF_042889485.1 Streptomyces sp. NPDC002580
GCGATCCCCGCAACTACCTGGCCTTTCTCGGACTCGCAGCCGCCCTGTGCTGCTACAAACGACTCGTCCGCCTCACCACGTAGGACACGGTCTAAAGTGCGGCCCAGGTGGTCGGCGATGACGGTGGCCTTCATCGTGTTCTGCTTCTTCTTGCCGGAGACGAACGCTCGCCGCCCGCCGCGGCCGGCAGGCGGCCGAGGGACCTGGATCTCGGTGGCATCCAGCCGCAGCTCGATGCCCTCGGCCTGGGCATAAGCGAAGACATCAGGCAGTGTCCGAAGACGCAGGCCGGGGCTGTCCGGGACCGCGCACCCCCGTTCGGCCAGGAGCGTGCGCACCTCTCCGATCGCGCGGGTGACGGTGGAACGGTCGACGCCGAACAGCAGTCCCAGCACTGAGTGCGGCAGGTCGTGCCGCAAATGGATCAGCGTGGCCACCAGCCGGTCGACGAACACCAGTTGGTGGCGGGCGCCGGCCCCTTCAGCCCGCTTCCGGACCCCACCTCGCGCGGCATGGCGACGACCCTCGACCCCGGCCTGCCACGGCACGGCCAACTCCTCGACCAGGCAAGCAAGATGACGCCGAGAGAGCCCCGTGAACAGCCGATGCGCCAACACCGACCGATTGACCGTGATCGCCACAGCGGGATCATGCCACCTGCCTGGCACGACACCTCGCCCGCTACCACGCACCAGCTCGTTAGTGCTGGATTCCTCAAACGAGGTACACGTATCGGCGTCGTAGGGAGCGGGTTGGCGGTGCGGTTCGGCCCCAGATCCATGGGCCGGCATGGGAGTTGAGCTGGTCGGTTGCGAGGGTTGTGGCCTGGGCGATGTCGTCGGGGTTGGCGAATGACCGGCCGGCGAGGGCTGCCTTGCGGAAGATGCGCCACCAGCCTTCCTGGAGGTTGAGCCAGCAGGCGCCGACGGGGATGAAGGCGTGGTGGATGCGGGGATGGTCCTCGAGCCAGGTCCGGGTGGACAGGCTGTTGTGGCTGGACAGGTTGTCGGTGACGATCCAGATCTCCCCGTCCGGGTTGGCGTCCTCGACCTGTTGCAGGAACTGCTGGTAGAAGACGCTGTTGCGGGAGGACGCGGTCATGGTCAGGGCCTGGCCGTCGGCGGGTCGCAGGCCGCCGTAGACCCAGGTTTTCTCCGGTCCGCGGCTGGAGTCGAGCTCCGCTTTGACCCGGTGCCCGTCCGGTGACTAGGCGGGTGCGGGCGGAAAGGTTCGGGGGATCACCGGTCCCAGCTCGTCGGCGCAGATCACCGTCGCACCGTCGGGCGGGTGGGTGTAGAGGCCGATGATCCGTGTCCTTTTGGGACGAAGTCCGGGTCTTTCGATCGCATCCAGGACCGGGTACGGCGCCAGCGCACGCCCTCGGCGAGCAGGATGCGGCGCACCTGCGAGCGGCCCACCTCGATCCCCCCGGCCCGCGCTGCTACGGCCAGGGAATCCAGCGTCCACTCGGGCGGTCCGGACTCGTCGAAGGCCCACAGTTCCCCGATGGGCTCCCACCGCGGTCGTCCCGGCGGCACGGTCTTGACCAGGGCAATGATCCGGGATCGTTCCTCCTCGGTGATGCGTCGCTTGCGGCCCTGCCCGCCCAGATCATCCAGCCCGTCCAGGCCCAGACGGTTGAAGCGGTGCAGCCGGCAGCGGACCGTTTTCTGGCTGCAGCCCAGCTCCACCGCGATCGCAGGGACCCGCAGCCCCGACCAGCTCAGCTCGATCATCCGGGCCCGCATCACCACATCCCGCGGAGCCTTCCGTGCCCGCGACAGGCGGCGCACGACGGCCCGCTCGTCCTCGTCACGCTCCGGTCGTGCCCATAAAACCATCGCCCAGCACCCGCCCCCGAGCACCCGCAACCACCCCGCCACCAGGACATATACCCAGCCAAAGAGGAATCCAGTATTAGGCTGGTGAAGCTCTCGGATATGAACGAAGGACGCACATGGCTCGCCCCTATGACCCCGGACCGAAACAGTTCGTCTTCGCCGTCGGTGATGGCAACGACCAACAGGTCTCCGTGGGCGACCCTCAAGAAGCCTATGTGGCGTTCTCTGCATTCTTCCGCGGCCGAGATGCCGACATCTACACCATCAATGATGAACCGGCGGGGCAGAGTCTGGTACTCATGCCCGGGCAAGGTCTGATCTCACGGATCAAAGACACGGACCAACCCCGGTCGGAATACCTCCAGGTCGACAGGGCCAACCGCTACCTTCCGAGCGCGATGCTGTTCTTCGAGAACGGATACGCCGGCCTCGACCGCTTCGGACAGTGGTTCTCCGACCTTTCCGACCTCGACGCGTCACCGGAGACTCGCGGTGCCGCCCGCGCCGCCACGATCACGACGGAAGCAGCGGCAATCGAAGAAGTCGCGCGGATCTGGGTGGATTCGGGCAGCGTGGATCCGAGCGACCAGTACTACGTCTTCTTCGACTCGCATGGCATCGACGATGACCGAGCCGAACGAGCCGTACTGCTCAAGCTGATCGAGTCCCTCGGTATGGAACGAGTCGACGCCCCGGCCGAGGCCGCCGAGGGCGAAGTCTGGGTGCGCACCGACCCACGCCTCGACGCCGAATGTGCACGGTGGTCGTGAGTCCATGAGAGATATCGTTTTCACGCGGCACAGCGGCTGGATCCCGAGCGTGGTCCGCGAGGACGGCGAGCTGAAGCTGATGCTCGGTGCCGGGGCCGACGCCAACCACGAACCCCGCACGTTCACGTTCCCGATCAGCGAAGCCCATCTTGCGGTGATCCGGGAAGACCTGGCCAGACACCTGCTGCTGTGGAGTGCTGTCCTTCCGCTGTGCGACGCCGCCGGAACCCGCGCCCGGCTCGACGAGAACGCTGCCATCGCGCTCTGCGACCCGATCCTCCTTGCCGCGCCCGCGGACGTCGACGCGCTCTTCCGGCGCATCCCCTGGGACAGGAGCCGGCTCATCGCCCACGGGGCCGACACCGCTCTGCTCGAGCGCGGTCAGGTATGCGCGGCGATGCGCGCGGCGACGGAGACCTCGAACGGGAAACGAGCTCAGGAGTACCAGGCGGACCGCCGGCGCGCCGAGCGCGGAGCCGTACTCGGTCCGCTCGACGCCGCGATTCTGAGGTACACGGGCCAGTATCTGCACGGTGCGACGGTTCCCAGGCGGATATCCGGGGCCGTCGACCCCGCGCTGCTGCCCGAGGTCATGCGGGTGATCACTACTGCGGAGCGGGCGTGCGCCGGGATGCGGATCGGCCGCGATCCGCGACGGGGGAAACGCGCCACGGACAGGCGCGACTGGGATCGGATGGAGACGACGGTCGAAGCGGCGGTGCGCCGCGCCCACCCTGAGCTCGCCGATGACGCGGTGCGTACCGTGATCTTCCTGATGTGCTCGGAGGCCGCCGACCACTCCAGGAGCACACCCATGGAGGACGACGAGGAGGCTGCTGGCCATCGCCCGGACTCCGGCGGGAGTGCGAGGAAGACGGTTCTGTCGTTCACCGACGACAAGGGCGTCGAGAAGAAGTGGCTACGGGACGGTCCCCGCGGTGCCGCCGCGGAGTTCTGGGAGTTCGTCGGCGATCGCTCTGCCGCAGACAACGAAGTGTTCACCATCGAGGACGAGGAGATGGGCGAAGGGATCCAGCTCCACTTCTATGCGGACTCCATCGCCCGGATCACGACGCTGCGCGCGGGCGTCGGCCGGTCGGATCCGGAGTACCGCGTCGAGTACAGCCTGGTCGACGGGATCGGCGGGTACCGGAACCTGGTGAGCGCCTTTGTCCGCGGCGGCTGCGCCGCACTCGAACAGCACGGTCCCTGGATGTCGGATGTCGCCGAGTTCGAGCGCGCGCGTCGGCGGCGCGACACCCGGTAGTCCAAGCGGGAGCCCGCGCACGTGCTGCCGGAGGAATCTGCGAAGTGCGGGTACGGGCGCCTGCGCACCGAGCGTCGTCCAACCTCATGCTGATGCGTGACAAGGACGCGGACGGCAAGACATCGGCAACTCACCTGTCGTAAGCGGAGCGCTGGGAAGTGTGCTCGCTGCGTACACGCCGATTGTGCTGCCGGGCTGCCCCGCCTGAGACCATGAAATTCACGACACTCCAGGTACCCCAGAGCTTTCGCCCCTCCTGTGCCTGGATCTCCTCACTCTGAGGCTTCCAGTTCGGGGTTTGCCAGCGCGGTGAGCCTGTCGGCGGCCAGTTTGGCCCGGCGGCTCTCGCCCTACGTCACCGCGCTCCGAATGCCGAGAGTGATGAGCCCTGGTCGGTGCGGCGGAACGCCATGTCAATATGCCCAGGCCCATGAGGTAGCCGGCACCGATGAGCTTGATGGCGGTGAAGGCCTGGCTGGAGTGCATGACCAGGCCTGACAGGTCGGCCATGGCGAGAGTGGCGTGGAGGTACAGGCCGGTGGGTGTGCCGAGGATGACGGGAAGGGCCTGACGGCGGCCGCTGTCGGTGACGTGTTGGATCAGCAGGGCCAGGCTGGCTCCGCGGGTGGCGATCAGGGCAAGGACCGCCGTCAGGAACCCGGTGACGGCGCAGGGACGGACCACGGTGCCTCGGATCGTGCGAGGGGGATCAGAGCAAGACGCGGTAGGGGGTGGTCAGGCGCCGGTCGTCGGACAGGATGTGGAACGCGAGGCAGGGTGGCTGGTCGCGGTCTGCGGCGTGATCGTCCTCCCGAGGCATGCACAGGGTCCAGGTGATGGCCGGTCCGACGATCAGCGGACCCGCGGCGAAGGCCGGGGCGGCCGCGGGGTGGGCGTGGCCCGTGAGGACGGCGGCGACCTGCGGGTGCGCGTCGAGCAAGTCGGCCAGTTGTCCGGGCTCTTCGAGCCTTCGAATCCGTCATCGGACCAGCACGACACCTGGCCGGCCATCAACCCCGTCCAGGGCTGCCCCAAGGACGGCGCCTCCTGCTGCCGGCAGGACCTCGGGCTCACGCGCGCCGAACTTCAGGTCCTCGCCACCCGAGGAGACCGTGAGCCGGCTCCTCGACCACCGCTACTGCCACCGCGACCTGGTGGCACGCTCGGTCGACACACTCTGCCGGCACGCCCAGCAAGCCCCGACTGCAAGGTCGCGTCGTAGTGGATGCGCTCATCGAGGCGAAGCGGGAGCACCGTGAACTGCCTGTGGCGGAAGGATGCGTGGCCGGACGAGATCCGCGACCCGTCCGAACTGAAGCCGGAGGATGTGAAGCTCGCCCTCCGCCGCAAGCGCCACGGCGTAGGCCACGGATCGGATCGGTTCGCGCCGGGCTGACCCCGACCGCACCGCCCTCGCCCCGTTTCATGAGCAATGAGAGTGGAACAGCCATCCATCGGAAAAGTCCGAGGACCAGGCGGCCGGCGCGGGCACACCGGTCATGCCCTCCTCCCTCCCGTGTCGGTGACGACGATCGTCCGTGCCCCCACCGCCTGACCGCCGCGGCCCGGGCGGCAGCTCCGCAACGCTATCGGTTCCCAGAAGCGTGCGGCGGCGCACCAGGACACGGTGGTACCACCCTGCTACCATCCGGGTGTGACTTCTACGAAGAAGCAGACGCAGGTCAGGCTGGAACCAGACGTACTGGAGGCCGGGCAGGCCGCGGCGCGCGCCCGCCGGCTGGACTTCAACAAGTACGTGGAGCGGCTCATCATCGAGGACACCACCGGCGCACGCGCCGCCGGCATGGCGGCCGCCCAGCGGCTCATCGATACGCACGGCTCCTTCCTCGATGACCTGGAGCGGCAGCTCGACGCCCCGTATGCCGACCCGCAGCCTGGCGCCGCCGCGTGATCCTGCACGTCGACGAATCCTGGATCCTCGAAGTGGCAGAACGGGCCGGACATCGGGACCCGGCCCCCGACGACTACGGCGTGCCCATCGCCGCCGTCGGCCGGCACCGCGGGGAACTCCTGGACACCGCCGTCTACGACGGTCCCTACGCCCGCGCCGCCGCCCTGGTGCACACTCTGGGTCGCTGCCGCTGGCTGGAGCGCTCGAACCTCACTGTCGCCTGCGCGGTGGCCGTCATGTACCTCGAGGCCAGCAACATACCGGTCAGCCCCACCCGTGAGCAGCTCACCGCATTCGCCCACGAACTGAACAATCCCCGCTGCAACGCGGACCGGATCGCCTCCTTCCTGCGCACCTGGAAACCCTGACCGGACCGACATCGGCGGCCGTTCGGGTCGGCCCCGTGCCTGCGGCACGGGACTGTAAATCGTTCGGTGTAACTCCCGATCATGGAAGATGCGTCGATGACCAGTGGGAACGTGTCCGAACCCGAGGCCGTCGAGCCCGCGAAGGCTGCATCGGCAGGAGCTGGGGCTCAGGCATCGATGATGACGGGGATGATGAGGGGTCTGCGGCGGTAGGTGCGGAACGCCCAGTTCGCCACGGCGCGGGCGATGAGCTGTTCGAGTTGGATCGCGTCCCCGATGCCTTCGTCGGCGGCGGTGGCCAGGGTCTTCTCGATGACGGGGATGACCGGCTCGAAGGTGGTGTCGTCATGGGCGAAGCCGCGGGCCAGGAAGTCGGGGGTTTCGGCGAGGGCGCCGGTGTCGGAGTCGACGATCGCCACCACCGTGACCACACCCTCTTCCCCGAGCGTGCGGCGGTCCTTGAGGGAGGCTTCGGTGACGCCGCCGACCTCCATCCCGTCCACGTAGACGTAGCCTGCGGGGACCTTCCCGGTGATGGACACGCGGCCGTTGACGAGGTCGACGACGACGCCGTCCTCGGCGATGACGACTCGGTCCGGGTCGACACCGGTACGGATGGCGAGGTCGCCGTTGGCCTGCAGGTGGCGCCATTCGCCGTGTACAGGCATGACATTGCGGGGTTTGACGATGTTGTAGCAGTAGACGAGTTCGCCGGCGCTGGCGTGCCCGGAGACGTGGACCTTGGCGTTGCCCTTGTGGACCACGTGGGCGCCCCACCGGGTGAGCCCGTTGATGACGCGGTAGATGGCGCTCTCATTGCCGGGGATGAGGGAGCTGGCGAGCAGGACGGTGTCGCCCTTGCCGATACGGATCTGGTGGTCGCGGTTGGCCATCCGTGACAGCGCGGCCATCGGTTCGCCCTGGGAGCCGGTGCACACCAGAGTGATCTTGTGGTCCGGGAGCTTCTCCAGCTCCTTCGTGCTCACGACCAGCCCGGAGGGGATCTTGAGATAGCCCAGGTCACGGGCGATTCCCATGTTGCGGACCATCGACCGGCCGACGAAGGCGACCTTGCGGCCGTGCTGGTGGGCGGCGTCCAGTACCTGTTGGATGCGGTGCACATGGCTGGCGAAGCTGGAGACGATGACCCGGCGCGGTGCGGTGCGCAGCACCTGCTCGATCGCCGGGTTCAGCTCACGCTCGGAGGTGGTGAAGCCGGGTACTTCGGCGTTGGTGGAGTCGGTGAGGAACAGGTCCACGCCCTCCTCGCCGAGGCGGGCGAAGGCACGCAGATCGGTGATGCGGTCGTCGAGAGGGAATTGGTCCATCTTGAAGTCGCCGGTGTGCAGCACCATTCCGGCACCGGTGCGGATCGCGACTGCGAGGCTGTCGGGGATGGAGTGGTTGACCGCCACGAACTCGCAGTCGAAGGGCCCGAATCTGCGCCGGTCGCCCTCCCGCACGCGCACCGTGCGCGGCCGGATGCCGTGTTCCTTGAGCTTGGCCTCCAGGAACGCCAGCGTCAGCTTGGAGGCGACGATGGGAATGTCGGATCGCTCGCGCAGCAGGTAGGGCACGCCGCCGATGTGGTCCTCGTGGCCGTGGGTGAGGACCATGGCCACGATGTCGTCCAGCCGGTCCCGGATGGAGGTGAAGTCCGGAAGGATTACGTCTACGCCGGGCTGGGTCTCTTCGGGGAACAGTACGCCGCAGTCGACGATGAGCAGCTTGCCGGCGTGCTCGAAGACGGTCATGTTGCGGCCGATCTCGCCCAGGCCGCCCAGGGCGATGACCCGCAGCCCTCCTTCAGGAAGGGGCGGAGCGGCTTTCAGTTCGGGGTGCGGATGGCTCATGCCTGGACGTTACCCGGAGAGTGGGACGAGGTGATCCATTGCCTGGGCGATCTCTTCCTCCTGTCGAGCGGATCGAGTGGTGCCGGCAGCAGGCCAACGACCGCCTCACCCGCTGTCACGCACCAGCTCGTGAGGGTCTGCCGGAAATTAACCTGTTGGTTTTGCGACCTGAACCTGAAGGTCAGCGAGCTGTCCGCCTGCATGTTGTTCTTCGGCAGGCACTGAAGGCCGGCTCCGGCGCCATCACTTTCCGCCCGGCTCTCCATGGCTGCGCACGACTTCTTTCACCTTGGCCAGGGCGAATCCCCAGCCCTGTTCGACGGTTGGTTTGGCCGGTACGGCGATCTCGTCGGGGTTGGTGAGGACGTCGAGTCCGTGCCGAGCGGCAGCAGGGTGTCCGCGTCCTGGAGTGCCTCGGCCGCGGCCGGATTGCCGATGAGGCCCGTCTGACCCATCTGGGGGTGCCGGTAAGAACCGTGTCATCAGCCGCAAACGGCCGTGATCAGTCCTTGAACTCGGCAGGTCGGGGCAGTTCTGGTGTAGCAGTGCAGTGGGGGCCCGGCGCCGTTTCGACGGTGCCGGGCCCCTTCGTGTGCGTCCGAGGCTTAGTTCCTGCGCCAGGCTCCTACGAGAAGGGCCTCGGGGAACAGCGGAACAGCGGTTAGCGCTAAGCGCTGATCTTTTCTTCGGAGCTTCGCGTTGGTGGACCCGGTTCGACCTTCTGTAACAATCGCGACATATGCGGCCTTTCCTGAAGGCGGAAGTTCGGTCTATCGGCACCATCACCAACATGCGCCGCCATGTCATCACCGCACTGTTCAGCTCCCTCACCCTGCTGTCGCTCACCGCGTGCGGGGACGACGGCTCCAAGGAAGCCCCACCGAAAACTGAATCCTCGGCGCCAACGACGTCGGCTACCACCGAAGGGGCGAAGACGGCAGACCTACCCAACCTTGTTGGCAAAGGGCTGCAGAGCGCCCAGGACGCCGCTCAGGCCGCCGGCTTCTACGCGCTTGCGTCGCATGACTCACTCGGCCGCGGACGGAAGCAAGTACTCGACCGGGATTGGAAGGTCTGCTTCCAGACGCCAGGGCCGGGCAGGCGGACGACAGACACTGAAGTTGATCTCGGGGTTGTCAAGCTTGAGGAGACATGCCCGGACAAAGACCAAACGGAGCCGCCGAAGGCAGCCGGGAAGATGCCTGACTTCAAGGGCAAGTCTGTCAAGGTTGCGCGGGAGGCCCTCGATCCTTCCACCAGCATCACAGTGACAGATGCTTCCGGTCAGGACCGGAACGTCTTGGTGGAGTCGAACTGGAAGGTGTGCAGCCAAGAGCCCTCGGCTGGCGCCGAGCTGACGGGGCAGCCAGTGTCTTTGAAGGCCGTGAAGTTCGAGGAGTCCTGTCCGTAGGGACAAGGTAGAGCGGCAGCACGGTCCGGTTCGCGCGGTGCGTCGGCACGGGGATCACTCGGCGCTCCCGTTGCGGGCCTGCGCCAGCAGCTCCGCAACGGCGTCGTTCCCGCCGTCTTCACCTTGGCGTGCCAGGTCGGCCAGTACGGCGTCGTTCGTGCCGTCCTGTGTCTGCCGGACGAGGTCGGCCAGGACCCGGTCGTTGTCCCCCGTGAGGGCTTGGCGGGTGAGCCGTTCCATCAGTTCCGGGGCGGTGCCGCTGCCGGGGCCGATGAGATCCACCCGCGTCGGCCGGCGCGGGGCGACAATATCGGGTCCGGCCTGTTCGCCGTCTTCCTCGGCCTCGGCGAGCGCGCGGTACACCGAGGCAACTGAGGGGTGCTGTCCGGCGTTCTTCCCGCTCTTGATCGTCAGCTTCTTGGCGATCTCGGGGACGGGAACGCCGCGGTGCTTCAGCGCGAGGGCCAGCAGCAGTGAGTCGTCGTCGATGACCTTCGGCCGCCCACCGTGGTTGCCCTTCGCGGCAGCGGCGTGCTGGCCTTCCAGGGTCTTCTCCCGGATGTAGTTGCGCTCGATCTGGGCGGCGGCGGCCAGGACGGCGAAGAACATCGCGCCCATGCCGTTGGGGTCGTAGATACCGCTGAGCGGGCCGGTGAGGAGTTCGAGCTGGACGCCAGCGGCCTGGAGCTGGCCGGACAGCGTCATCAGCTCGGCTGCGTTGCGGGCGAGGCGTTTTAGCTCGTGGACGGTGAGGATGACCTCCTGTTCGGGGGCGGCCTCCTTGATGTCGTACGCCAGCTTCAGCGCCTTCTCCAGCTCCGGCCGGGTCTTCACGCGCGTGCTGATCTTCTCGGAGAAGATCAGCTTGCAGACAGGGGCGAGCGCGTCGAGCTGGCTCTGGAGTTCCTGACGCGCGGTCGAGCAACGCGCGTACCCGATGCGGATCGGCTGCGAGGTGGAGGCGGCCGGCGCGGCCTCGACGGGCTGGCCCGGCTTCCACGGTCGGCTAGGGCCGCAGTTCTCGGGTACCGGCACCTCCAGCTCCTCCCGCAGCGGGGGCACAAGGATGAAGCGGGCGGTGTGGTACTTCGCTGCGGTCTTCCCGGCTCGGGTGCGGCACGGACTCCCGGCCGGGGCTTCACACTTCGGACAGTCGTTTCGTTCTACCGCATCTGCGGCTTGATCGGGCGTCAGATCCACCCCGGCAGTCTGTCAGAACTGTCTCGCACAACGTCGCGGTTTTGAGAGGACTTCTGCGAATTGCGACCTGCGGAAACGTGATCGACTCCGGGCCGCTCTCAGACCTCTCGCAACTGGTCATTTATGAGAATTACCGAAAGTGACATCCGTGGCCGGGGCTGCGCTACCGTCCGCGCTTGCGGGACCAACGCGGCCCGCTCACCGGCCGCCCCGCGCCAGCACTCCGCGCCGCGTGCTATCGGTGGGTGGCTGTTCGCCAAATCAAGGGCTGGACCGCTCGAAGCTAACCAGTGCAGTGGGGCCCGGTGCCGTTTCGGCGGCGCCGGGCCCCTGAACGCACGAGGCTCCCCGGTCGTGCGGAACGCGGCAGACTACCTCTCAGGAATCGAGAAGGTCATATTGAAGAACGCCGGGCAGTCACCCACGGTCTGTGCCACATCGATGGACTTGACCAGCGCCTTACCAGTCTTGCCGGTCTTCTCGATGGCAGACTTGCCGACAGTTTCGATTAGTTTGTCGCGCAAGTGCCGCAGGCGCTCTGGAGCCTCTGCCGGAGTTACCTCCGCCTGGGCTATGTCAAGGAGCGCATTCTTCACCAGCGCCAACAGGGGATCGACGAAGTTTTCGGCGCAGTCGGCGGCTTCCTGCTGGAACATTTTGAGTTCCTCGGCCGATAGCGAGTTCTTCGGCTGCACGATGCGGAACGATGCCTTCGCTTGAACCGCGCTTGCGTTGGATGCCTCGGCCGTCGCCGTGTTACCGGCCAGCTCCCCGGAGTGGAGCAGTTCTTGTGGAAGTTGACCAGCTTGCGCCTCGTGTTTTATGACCACGCTCTCTCCGGGCGCCAGCGAGTCGATCGTGCAGTTTGGCGTCAGCGGTCGCCTGGGCTCGAAGGGGCTAACGGTCGGATCGGTCTCGATGCGGGGGTCGCATGTTCCCTTTGATGACGTCATGCCTGTCGGGCCGCCCAACGGGATGACACCTTCTGATGTCACGTCGGACACGGTGACGTTGGTCGCTGTCTCGGATCCGATGTTCCGGACCTCGATGACAGAAACCTCCGTTACACCGGATGTGACCTCTTGAGTGAGCACGCGTTTTGTGACGCTGAGTTTCGTTCCGGCCGCTGGGGCCGGACATTCATGTCCGGTGATGGAGAGCTTGGTGCCTGGGTACACGAGGCGTCCGTGGTCACTCGACGCATGCCCGTGAGATCGCGCGGCCTCTTCAATGGCCGCCTGGTTAGCGTCGTAAATCTCGGTCCATTTGGTGGGGTCGCCCAAGTACCTGCCGGCGATGGCCCAGAGCGTGTCACCGCTGGCGATCGTGTGGGTGCAGGCTCCCTCGACCGGCTCGACCGGCTCGACCGGCTCGACCGGCTCGACTGGCGTGACCGGCTCGACCGGCTCGACTGGCTCGGTGGTGTGGGTGTCCTCGGGAGCCGGGGGCGGAACCGGAGCTGGGGGCGGAACCGGAGCCGGAGGCGGAACCGGAGCCGGAGGCTCGGTGGTGTGGGTGTCGGACGGTGACGGCGTGGGCGACTCGGTGGTGTGAGTGTCGGACGGCGAAGGGCTCGGTGGCTCGGTGGTGTGAGTGTCGGACGGCGTAGGCGTTATTCGGGCGAGGCTCACCCTGTGGGTGTCGGATCTATCTGACCCGGACGGCTTCCTGGCCGACGGATACGGCATGTACGGCGGCGGCTCAACCAGTGCGGATGCCTGTGACACGTACGGCATGTACGGCGGCGGCTCAACCAGTGCGGATGCCTGTGACACGTACGGCACGTACGGCGGCGGCTCAACCAGTGCGGATGCCTGTGACACGTACGGCACGTACGGCGGCGATGCATAGGGCGGCGACAGCGTCAGTTGTCGCAGGGAAACCGTCGGCTGGAGCATCGCTGTGATGTGCGTTGGATTCGGTGACGCGAAGGTCGAAAGCGCGTTCCGCGCTGTGGACTGTGTGGCAGGCGCGGAGGTCGGTTGGGCGCCAGCGGGAATGCCTGACGCGAGAACCATCGACCCTGCGGCCAAGGCGCTGGCGGTTGCCAGGGCTATTCGGTGGACCGCGCGTATTCGGAGTGCCTGTCTCGGCTCCCGTGCCATCGCCAA
Source organism: Streptomyces sp. NPDC002580 (assembly GCF_042889485.1). NCBI lineage: Bacteria > Bacillati > Actinomycetota > Actinomycetes > Kitasatosporales > Streptomycetaceae > Streptomyces > Streptomyces sp. NPDC002580. The sequence continues at coordinate 12,734 of NZ_JBIAQZ010000025.1, forward strand.
CCTCCTGGTCAGTTACGTGACGTCATCAATCGATTACGCTATGTGTTCAATCTGGGGAACGCCATTCTGTAATAGCCCAGATGGGGACAACCGCCCTGCCCTGAGCAGACCGATCCGGCGACTATCAAGGAGGCCGATCACCGGCCGGCGAATGCGTCCACGTACTCCTCCCCGCCGTCCCAGTGGGAGTCGTCCGTCTTCTCCAGGGCCTGGACGCCGCCTGTGGCGCCCGACTCAGCCGCCTGCCAGTCATGACCGAGGAACAGGTACGCCACGCCCGCGACCTGCTCGCGCAACCCGAGAACACCGTCACCTCGATCGAGGTCAAAGTCCCGCCCCAGGCCCAGAAATCAGCCAGTACCACCACCAACGACCTTCAGCCGAATGGGTGGCGACCCCTATCAGACCGGGACCAGGATCAAGTTCTGGCGCCTTCTGGGCTTACCTCGGCGCCACCCCATCACCGCCGTTTGCGGCTGGTGACAGAGCTCTTACCGGCACCCCACCTTCGGCGCCAGCATGCTGCGGATCGTCTCCGCCTGCTCCCTGCTCCAACGGTTCGAGCTTCCGCCAGCCGACGATCCCGGCTGGACGCCCGTCATGCGCGAGCGACTGACGGGCGAGCGGGACCGGTGGATGCAGCAACTCGACGACGCCACCGTGTGGCTGCTCGACAACGCCATGACGTACGCCGGCAGTTGGCCGTCTGCCCAGATCATTCGGTTCGCTGTCGACTACGCCGGTCACGCACGCGCGGTGGTGCTGTCCGAACGCGAGGAGGCCACGAAGGTGGAACTGCTGCTCGAACTGACCATGCCGGTACAGCGGCAGTTCTTCGGGTGGTCCTGGTCGCGCGCCCGGCATGCCGTCGCCGACCGCCGTGCCTTTGCCGAGACCATCGCACGCATCAGCGGCGAGCCCAGCGCCACGTAGCCGCGGGTAAACGTCAGGGCTCCGGGCCGGTCATCTCAGCTGTTCGTGCTGTTCGTGCTGCTCGTTTGACGTTGCCGCAGCGTGTGGTCTGGCTTGTGCACTAGCGAGACGCAGACGCGCCATGCGCTCTCGATGGTGGAGCCAGTCGCGCCACACGTCACGTCGGTGCTCGGACTCCTGCGGCAGCAACTGCGGCAGGACCGGGATGCCAGCGGCGACAACGGCGCAGACCGCGACGACCCACGCGGAGGCGCCAGCGTAGACCGCGGTGCCGAGGGCCAGGCCGCCGGCGCCGACGGGCGGGACGGTCCGGGTGAGGAGTCGACGTACGGACGAGCGGGTGGTCATGACGGTGTCCTTCAGGCTGGAGGGCAGACGCGCCGGGCGCGTGTTCGGGACGGAGCGAGCAGCAGCTCCAGCCCTTACGCCGCGAGCGGGGGATCTGACAGTGCCGATGAGAGGGGCAAGCGGCGCAAGTCCCCGAGGAGCCGGGTACGAAGCGCTTCTAATCCCCCGTACATGACGCGGCCGTAAGGAATTCAGCACTTTCTGCCACATCGGGGTGAAGGGCACCACATCGCGTCGTTTCTGGGCTTGCGCATTTCGGAATTACTGGGGTGTCCGCCGTGGTCGCGGTCTCCGCGCGTTTCCTTGATTCCACGCAGACCTCTGGCCACGCCATTGCGAAGCGCAACCGCTACCCGTAGGTGAGCGCAACGGCCATCGGTCGCCCGTTCCACGCGATCTGCTGGGCCCTTTGAACGGTGTGGCCGCGTTTTCATCCCGCTGTCGGTGGCAGCCGCTACCGTGTGTGGTGCACGGCCACGCACAGGCCCAAGCCGAGCCTCAGCCCATGACTGGGAGCGATCTGAGGCGAAGGTGCCAGGACCGTCTTCACGGACGACGTCCCAGCGCATCAGTGCGAGAGCACCACCGAGTTGGTCTTCACCAACACGCTTCCGTATGCCCGCGCAGTCCACCACCTTCTCCGCGCGTGTATCGGGTCATGGGTAACCGCTGCACGCCGCTCCGAGGAGAGAACTGCCGTGGTCAAGGGACATGGGAAGAAGCAGCGCGCGCAGAACAGGTCGCGCCGTACTGGGGCCGCGCACGCGTCGGCGGCCGCGAACGCCACGCACACGCACACCCCGCTGCCGGACATGGCGATCCTCAACGGATTCCCGTTCCTGGCCGGGGAGGACGTCGACACCGACCTCGCGGCCCGGCTCGTGGCCGCCTGCCGCATTGGCTGCCAGCCGTGCCAGAAGACCATGACGGCCAAGGTCGTCAAGGGCCACCGGCCGACCCTCGCCGCCCTGGCCGCCGCCGTCTACGGCGTGCTGCCCCTGCCGCCCGGCCCCGCCGCCTCGCCCACCACCAGGTCATGGGAACCACTCGCGAAGGCGGCCAAGACCGACCGGGACGCCGGGGTCGAGGCGCTCGCTGCGGTCATGAGGATGGATGACGAGGCCGCCGCCGAGCTCCTGGATGACGCGCTCGACCACTGGGCCGTGGGCGGGGCCACACCGGAGCAGATCGCCGACATCGTCACGGCCGTCGCGCCGGACGGACCCGCGCACTTCCACACCCGACCCGACACCGGGTTCATGGAGGGGACGCTGCCCTACGTGCCGGGCTGGGAGATCGACCACGAACTGGCGACCACAGTGGTCAGCGCGGTCTGGGCCGGATGCGGCTCCTGCCGCAGGAAGCTCACTCCCCAGGTCGTTGCCAGCCGGGCCACCCTCGCCGGACTGGCCGGCGCGGTCTTCCTGACGCCGAGGGGTGAACCCGTCCGGGAGAGGCCCGCGGCCGGGCCGGCCGTCCGGGCATGGATCGAGCAGGCGCACGGCAAGTTCCTCGCCGACGGCGCCCAGGCCCTCCTCCAGGCCGTCGACGAGCTGAGCGAGGACGACGCCGCAGACCTGTTGCGCGAGGCGCTCGATGCCTGGGCCGCCTCGGAAGGAGCCCGGGATGCCGCCATCGGACTCGGCGACCTCATGGAAGCACCCCCGCGGCAGCGGCCGGACGACCCGATGGACGCCTTCCGGGAGGCCGGGGTCCAGGTCGTCACCCTGGACGACCTGGACCTGCCCGAGGACGTCGACCCCTACTACCTGGCCCCGAACTACGGCGTGGTCCTCATGCGGACGGCCACGCCCGACGGGCGGCCCCTGCCGATGCTCGTGCTCTACCCGGAGACCGAGGACGCCGGGATCGAGGACCTGGAACGGCGCACCGACTGGGAGCACTGGGGCCTGCACGGGATGCCGGAGGTGGACCCGCGTTGGCGCGTGCGCGCCCGGATCTCCGACCGGTCCCTGCAAGGTCTGGTGCACGTCGGGCCGGACGGCGAGGACGACCATGAACTGTGGCGGGCCGCCGAGTCCGTCAGCCTGCCGACAGCAGCGTGGGACCTGCTCGACACCGCTCAGCACATGCTGGTCGCCGGACCGGTCAAGAACGCCGACGCCCCCGGAGCCCTCCAGGCCGCAGGCGACGCGGGCGAGCTCCTGGCGGTCGTCGCGCGTGTGAGTTTCCACTGATGGCGGCCCGTCCCCGCCGAGAGCGGACCGAGCGCACGTACCTGCCGGGCATCGCGGACGTCCGGATCTGCGGCGACGAGGCGAGCGTCAAGGCCGTCCTCGATGCCCTGGAGCACGCGTTCCGCACCACCACCGCCCGGGACTACGACGACGGCCAGCGCGCCTACCTCCAGCTCGACACCGGCTGCACCGACCCAGACAGCGACTGAACCCGCCTCATTTCCGGTCGGAAATTTAGAACCCGCCCAGGCCAGGGACCACGTCCCCGGTGCCGTCCGGCGCGCACGCACCCGCACCACGGGAGCGCTGTCCGCGCCGGGCGGTGCCGGGGCAGCGGGGGCCCGGGGGCCGGCGAAGGCCCCCGGTAGCCACCGGCCCCAGCCCAGGGCGGCACCGAAGGAGACCCGCAGACCATGCACCACCCGAAGCCATCCGATCCGCCCCCACTGATCGAGGCACTGGCCGTCTGGGGGCGGGCCGTCCAGCACGGCGGCATCCCTCTCGACTACGCCGCCGCCGTCCTCGCCGACCACCCCTCCTACGTGGAGCACTCGGGCGTGCCCTACCCCACCGACTTCGAGCGCCGCACCTGGGCCGCCGAGGACCTGACCGACTGGGAGAACGTCGTCGTCCACATGGACTGGCCCGGCGACGACGCGGTCGACAAGGAGCGCTGGGACCTGCCCGTCGACTGGGAGATGCGCGCCTACCTGCTGCACCGCCTCGGTCTGACCGACAGCCGCGAGGCCACCGACCGCCTGTTGCTGCGCCACTGCGCCGAGCAGATCGCCGAATGCGAGCGTCGGACCGCCGAACAGCACGAGACCCGTACCCACGACGAAGGGACCCGATCATGACCACGGACGCGTACGAGAGCGCCGCCGAGACCGACACCAGCGACCTGATGGAGGGCAGGCGGACCAGCCTCGCCGAACTCGCGCTCGAATGCGTGCCGCGCGCCGAGGCCGCCTGAACATCCCCGGCGGAGGGGAAGCGCCCCGAACCCGGTGCTCCCCTCCTCCGGCAGGCCTTACCGGCGGCGGGACTGAATGCAGTCCGCGAGGAACACCGTGGCCGCGGCGAAGAACACGTATACGGCCGCCGGTTCGACGGGGATCCAGTCCGCTGCGGCCGCCGCCAGGACTGCCAGGCTGGAAGCGGTCGCCGCGACGGTCCGCGACGCCGCATAGACCGCGACGGTCCGCGACGCCGCATCGATCGTGAAGAGCGGACGCCGGGAATGCTGCTGGCAGTGCTGCCCGGAATCCTGCTGAGGGGAATGCTGCTGGGGGGCGCGATCATTGCGCTGTGGGGTATGCATTGGGGGTACCTCCGTCAGTCTCGTTGCCTGGAAGCTGCGATTCACGGGGTCATTGGGGTCGCTCCCGGCATGGGGCGGCCCCTTTTTCGTGCTGACGTCCGTGGTCGTCGACGCCTATGAAATCAGGCTCATCGAGGCACTCAGAGGCTCGCCGTGTCTGCAAAAGCACAGGTCACCCCCGACCTGGGGTACTGGCAAGTGTGTTCTGTTGGAGCTTCTGGTCGGCGTCCCGCGCGGGTGCTGATCTGCAAGAATGCCGATTCCAACGCTCGTGTCTGGCGAGCTCGCGGTTTTCTCTGACCTCGCACGTGCGAAAAGCCGCTGACCTCGGCAAATGATCAGGATTCGGCTTTTGCCCGAAACGTCCCGTGGATTTTTCAGAGGTCACTCGCGAGAGTGACGGCGTTAGTCCAAACGAGTGAAGAGTGCCGGTCCATATGCCGCTCCGGCCAAACCCGCAGCGCGCTGCCCGCCGTAACGACAGTCTTGCCGCGGATCGGATCCAGGCTCTCGATGCGCTAGGGGTGCGCTGGTAGCGACGGCATAGTTCGGTGCGCAGCTCTTCTTCAGAGAGCCAGCCCGGGCGTCGACGAGGCCCCGAGGGCAGGGCGCGGGCTGGTCGTGAAGGATGTTTACCTGGCGCTCTACGCCGGTACTTCGGCGTGCAGGATGTTCGCGAACTTCTCCAGGCCGACGGACTTGGAGGCCTTCACCAGGACGATGTCCCCTTCGGTGAGCAGGCGGTTCAGGAGGGGCAGCAGTACGTCCGGGTCGTCGGCCGATTCGACGCGCAGGGGCGAGGCCGGGCGGGCGGCGTCGGCGAGTGCGGTCATTTCGTCGGTGGTGCCGACGGTGACCAGGACGTCGATCCCCAGGTTCCCGACTAGCTGGCCGACGTCGGCGTGGGCTGCCTTGGCGGTGTCGCCGAGTTCTTTCATCTCACCCAGTACGGCCACTGTCCGGCGGCCTTGAGCGAGGGAGGTGAGGGCTTCGAGCCCGGCGCGCATGGACTCAGGGTTGGCGTTGAAGGCGTCGTTGATGATGGTGACGCCGTCGGCGCGGTCGAGGACCTGGAGGCGGCCTGCCGATACCGGTTCGGCGGAGGACAGGGCTGCGGCAATGTGGTCGGTGTCCATGCCGAGGGCGTGGACGACCGCGGCGACCGCGAGCCCGTTGTGGACCTGGTGGGTGCCCAGCAGCCGCAACGTGACGGGAGCCTGCCCGTCCGGGGTGTGCAGGACGAACGACGCGCGGCCCGCGGTCACCTCGATGTCGGTGGCGCGGATGGCGGCGCCCTCTGCGGTTCCGTACATCAGGGTGGTGGCTGTCGTCCGGGTGGCCATGGCGGCTACGAGCTCGTCGTCGGCGTTGAGGACCGCGACACCGTCCTGGTCGGCTGCAGGCAGCGCCTCGACCAGCTCCGCCTTGGCTGTCGCGATGGCTTCCCGGCTGCCGAACTCTCCGACGTGGGCGGAGCCGACGTTGAGGACGACGCCGATCTGCGGCGGGGTCAGCGAGGCCAGATATGCGATGTCGCCCCGGTGGCGGGCGCCCATCTCCAGGACCAGGTAGCGGGTGGATTCGTCGGCGCGCATCACGGTCAGCGGCAGGCCGATCTCGGTGTTGAAGGAGCCGGGTGTGGCGACGGTTTCCCCGTGACGGCTGAGGACCTGGGCCAGGAGGTCCTTGGTGCTCGTCTTCCCGGCCGAGCCGGTCAGCGCGATGATCTGCGTGCCGGTGCGGGTCAGGACGTGCTGCGCGAGGCGGCCGAGGGCCGCGGTGACGTCGGGGACGACGACGGCGGGGACACCGACCGGGCGGGTGGCCAGCACGCAGGAAGCGCCGGTGGCCACCGCCTGGTCGACGAAGTCGTGGCCGTCCACGCGGGCGCCGGCCACGGCGACGAACATGCCGCCGTGGCCGACCTCGCGGGAGTCGCTGGCGCTGCGGCCGGTGATGCGCATCTGCGGGTCCGGGGCATCGTGCAGGACGCCGCCGGTGGCGTCGGCGATCTCGGTGAGCGTCAGCGTGATCACTGGGCGGTCCTTCCGGCAGTGAGGGGAGCGAAGGTGACGGCGCGGCCGGTGTAGGAGGCGGCCAGACGGCTGAGGGGCACCCGGTCGTGGGTCTGCCCCCAGGCGGAGGGATCGCGGATGAGGATGTCCGGGTCTTCGCCGTCCGCGTAGCCGCGGGCGATGACCAGGTGACCGCCCTTGCGGCCGTCGTCGGGGAACTGTTCGGTGACCGAGACGATCACGGGTGCGTCGGCGAGAGCGCCGATGAGGTCCCCGGCCGCGAGAGGCTCCGCGCGGCCGGGGACCTCGAAGCCGGTGGCCAGGTCGGCGATACCGGCGTGGAGCCAGCCCCTCTCGGTCAGGATCTCGTGCTTGACACCGAGCTTCAGCAGCTCGGTCACCGAGGGGGCCTGGCGCCCGTAGGCGAGCAGGATCATCCGCAGATCTGCCATGCCGCACGCCCGGTTGGACCACTCCGTCCGGTCTCCGAGTGCCCATCCTCCGTGGAGGTCCCATTCGGTGGGATCGACGAGCTGGCGGACCATGGGCACATCGTGGGCGTGGGGCACAGCAGCAGACTCCTGAAGTCGCGTCAGGCAGCGTTCTCCCGCACGGTCGTTGACGCGGTCAGCACGGGAACGGGCAGGGGGCCATCGTATGGGGGTCGGGTCAGCGCTTCGTGGAGAAAGGCGTGTACGACATCGGTGTGGCTCAGGCCGCACAGGGCGGCCCCGGTGGCGAAGTTCGACTCCCGCGACATGCCCGGAGTCGTGTTCACCTCCAGCGCGGTCACCGTCCTGTCGCCGGTGACCATGAAGTCGACGCGGGCCGCGCCGCGGCAGCCCAGCCCCTCCCACAGGGTGCGTGCGTGGCCGGTCAGCGCGTCCAGCACCTGCGCGGGGAAGTCGGCCAGGGCCACGGACACGGTTCCCTGGCCGCCGGCGTCGAGCTTGGACGCGGCGTCGTAGAACTCGCCGTCGTGGACCCGGGTGGCCAGCGGCGGGAACACCAGTACCCCGCCGGGCAGCTGGAGCAGACCGACCGTGACGGGCACGCCGGTGACGTATTCCTCGACCAGGACCGGGGAGGGATCCGTTTCCCAGGCGCGTTCGAGAGCGGGGACGAGCTCGGTTTCGTCGCGGACCAGGCTCATGCCGACGCTGGAGCCGCCGAGCGCCGGTTTGACCATCACCGGTCGGCCCTCCCAACGGACCGGTACACCCGGCTTCCATACCTGCGAGACAGGAGTGGGAACGCCCAGGCTCTCCATGGCCCGCTTGCACAGGATCTTGTCGGCGGCGACGGCCGAGGCGGCGACCCCGCTGCCGCAGTACGGCATGCGCAGATAGTCCAGCAGCCCCTGGAGACGGCCGTCTTCTCCGTAGGGGCCGTGCAGGTTCGACAGGGCCACGTCGAAGGTGAGGAGGTCGCGGATGAATCCGGGATCGCACGGGTCGAGGATCTTGAAGGTGGCGCCGATTTCGATGAGGGCCTCCGACAGGGCGGTGACCGACATCTGCTTGGTGGGGCTGTCGGAGATGTAGAGCCGGTCCTCGGCGGATAACCCGCCGTAGATCAACGCCACGTCCAGTGGTTCCGGACGGCCGTGCTGCCAGGTACGCAGCATCTGGGCCTCGCGGTGGATCGCCGCGGCGTCGAGGGGGTCGATGAGCGTGGTCATCCGAGTTCTCCTTCATAGGTCTGGGTCACCGGGCCGCCGATCCAGAAGGCTTTGCCGCGGCGCTGGGCGTGCGGGCGCACCATCAGGGGCGTCCCGGAACGGTTGTGGACGGTGACCTGCTTGTCCGCGACGAGCCCGCGCATCGCGGCGATCACAACGGCGGCGACGGCTCCGCTGCCGCACGACAGCGTCTCCGCCTCCACGCCCCGTTCGTAGGTGCGGATCTTCAGCTCCTGGGAGCCCGCAGTCTGGATGAAGTTGACGTTCGTTCCCAGCGGCGCGAGGTCATGATGGTTGCGGACCAGTCGGCCGTAGACCACGGCGTCGATGTCATCCACGTCGGGTACGACCGCGACCACGTGCTCGGTGCCGGTGTGTACGGAGTCGAACCAGATGGGGCGTCCGCCCAGTACGACCTGGACGCGGCGGGGTTCGACGGGGCCGACTTCGGCTGTCACCCACACCCCGTCATCCCGCACCTGCGCTTGGTGTTCTACGCCGGCCATGACCAGGCGCATGTCCTTCACTGCGGCGCCGGAGTCGTTGGCCGTGCACCAGGCGGCGCATCTGAGGGCGTTGCCGCACATGGTGGCGACGGAACCGTCGGCGTTGAAGCAGGCAACCCCCCCCCCCCGCAGATCAGGGCCCGTGGTGAGCGGGGCACTGATGACCAGACCGTCGGCGCCGATGCCGGTACGCCGGGCGCACAGACGTCTGGCCGTGTCGGCCCAGTCCTTGTCCAGGTCTTCGGCGGTACCGGTGACGAGAACGAAGTCGTTCCCGGCTCCGTGGACCTTCCGAAATCTCAGCACGCACTGTTCGGGCACGTCGTCCTTCCTCCTTTGGGCAGGCCGGTGGGTTCATGCAGCTGGTGGGTGATGGGCAGCGCGGTTGTGCCCCTGCCGCCGGTTGCCAGGTCAGGGGCCAGCGGCAGGGAGTGGAACCGCGTGCGGCGGTGGGTTCGGGGGTGTACTCCGCCGCCGCACGCGGAGATCAGGAGACGGCGCTCAGGAACATCCCGCGGAGTTCCTCATACGGGATCGGGCCGGGCTGGAACCGGTCGAGGAAGTCCGCCAGAGGCAGGGGCGGCACAAGGCGGTCACCACGGCACGGGCGCAGCCAGTACGGGCCCGGCGGCTTCGTCTGCCGCAGGGGAGGCAGGGCGAGTTCGTACGGGGCTCCCAGGCACGTGGCGGAGCCGTGGGGCTCCCAGGTCTCGTGGGTGCCCGGGGGGACGAGCCAGATGAGCCAGTCGCGTTCGGGGTCCTCGATCACCGGCCCGCAGGCCGCAATGCCGGGGCGCGCACCGCGCACGCGCTGGACATCGTCCATGAGCCGTACGGCGGCGTAGGCCTCGGGGCCGGCGGCGGTGACGACGATGTCGAAGAACCGGCCGCCTAACGGCAGTGTCAGCGGTGCTCCGCGCTGGAGGTCCATCAGGTTCCGCACGCGCGAGGCCAGGCCGTGCATGTCCGGCGCGACGTCCCCGGCCGCGATGGTCTCGGTGCGCGCCGTGAACTCGACGCGGTCAGCCGGCGTGCTGCCGTGCCAGCGCTGTGCGCGCTGGGGGAGAGGCGTGCGCGTCACACGTCACCGTCCCAGGTCGCGGGGAGGACAGCCTGCACTCTCTTGCCGATGATCAAGCCGCCGTCGTCTTTGGTCACGTCCCAGGTCAGGCGGCCGTGGTAGTGGGCCACCCACCACAGTCCCTTGGGGACGCCTTGAGGCTCACCGCTCTGGTTGGCGACCTTCTCGAACTCGGGGAACTCGGGGAGTGCGTCCTCTGCCTCGATGGCCAGCTCGTTGGTTTCGGGGAGGCCGAACACCCGCAGGGTCACGATGTCGCCGGGAAGCGGCTTGCCGTGCTTGACGGCGTTGTCGACGAGCTTGTCGGCGACGCGCGCGGCCTGGTCGATGTTGCCGCTCCAGCGCGCGTACGTGAGCCAGGGCCGCATGCGCAGCCGGGCATTCGGGCCCGCGCCCTCGTTGGCGGTGAGCGGCCAGAACTGCGGGAAGCGGGGGTTGTCCTCCGTAAACGGCAGCAGCGTGGCCGCGCTCGCGCGTGGTGGCACGGCCGCTCTTTCTGCGGGGGTGGCTGGGCGCTGCTTCGGCGGGTTCACGGGGGACTCCCAGGTTCGCGATTGTGCTCGGTCAGACACTCTCTGCGAGGACTGGGACGAGCGTTGCAATCGTGCGCAGACGGATCCACCCCCATACCGACCTCGGCTTTGGGGAGAGAGGTTGACGCATCTCCTCGGACGTTCCTCGGACTTCCCTCGGAACCGCTAAGTACCGTCTGTAGAGGGCACCTTGATTGAGACAGCGCTCTAGGGGTGCCGCTAACGAACGTGTCACGAGCCCCAAACAGGCTCCGCCTTGCGGTACGTCACCCGTATGGGTGACGGCAGGGGCGAACGGCCGTGCTGGGCAGGGCTTGGCGAGGACGATCGGTGGCTGTGGGGCGGCAGTTGGTGGGGATGGACGAGTTGGTCGAGCACTGGACGGTGCTTGAGGGCGAACTGGGGCTCGTGGCGGGCAAGCGGGGTGGGACGCGGCTGGGGTTCGCGTTGCTGCTGAAGTACTACACCCGGCATGGCCGGTTCCCCCGAGGCCGGGCGGAGTTCCCGGACGAGGTGGTGGAGTTCGTCGCCCGGCAGATGAAGGTGTCGGCTGCGGAGTTCGGCTCGTACCAGTGGACTGGCAGCACGATCGAGTACCACCGTGCCCAGATACGCGAGCATCTGGGGTTCCGGGTGTGCTCGGTACAGGATGCGGAGAAGCTGACGGCCTGGCTGGCTGGCAACGTCGCGCACGCCGAGCGGAACGCGGACCGGGTGCGCGAGGAGCTGCTGAGGCACTGCCGTGAGGAGTTCATCGAGCCGTCGGCGCCGGACCGGATCACACGAATGGTCCGCTCGGCTCTGCACACGGCGGAGGAGACGTGGTTCGCTCGTATCGCGGCCCGGCTGTCGGTGGACGTGCGGGCCCGAGTGCTTGCTCTGGTGGCGGAGGCCGGGCAGGACGAGGACCGGGACGACGCTGCTGGGGAGTCGGTGCTGGCCTTGGTCAAGGCGGTGCCGGGCAATGTCAGCCTGGAGTCGATGCTGCGGGAAATCCGCAAGCTGACGGCGATCCGGGCGATCGGTCTGCCTGGGGTGCTGTTCTCGGACGTGGCGCCGAAGGTGCTGGCGTCCTGGCGGCAGCGGGCGGCCGTCGAGTCGCCGTCCCACCTGCGCCGGCGGTCGGATGAAGCGGCGGTGACGCTGCTTGCCGCGCTGCTGGTGGAGCGGGAGCGGGAGGTCACCGACTCTCTGGTGGACCTGTTGATCGCCACGGTGCACCGGATCGGCGCCCGCGCCGAGCGGAAGGTGACGAACGAGCTGGTCAACGCCTTCAAGCGGGTGTCGGGCAAGGAGAACATCCTGTTCGCTATCGCCGAGGCTTCGCTGGCCGAGCCGGACGGCGAGGTGCGCGAGGTGGTCTTCCCGTCGGTGCGGGGCGGTGAGCAGACGCTGAAGGAGCTGGTGCACGAGTACAAGACGAAGGGGCCGGTGTACCGGCGGACGGTGCAGACGACGCTGAAGGCGTCGTACACCAATCACTACCGCAAGGGCCTGGTCGAGCTGCTGGGCGTGCTGGAGTTTTGCTCCAACAACGTTGCCCATCGCCCGGTGATTGACGCGCTCGGTCTGGTGCAGCGGTACGCGAAGGCCGGGAACACCACCTACTACCCGCTGGGGGAGAGCGCGCCTGAGCACCGCGGCACCACCGGTCAGTGGGCGGAGGTGGTCTGCCGGGCCGACAGGCGCGGGCGGCGCCGGGTGGTGCGCATGGTGTACGAGGTGGCCACCTTCCAGGCACTGCGCGAGCAGCTGCGCTGCAAGGAGGTGTGGGTGGTCGGCGCAGGACGGTGGCGCAACCCGGACGAGGACCTGCCCAGGGATTTCGAGGCCCGCCGTACCGAGCACTACGGCGAGCTGCGCAAGCCGCTGGACCCGGCAGCCTTCACCACATCGCTGCGCCAGGAGATGGAGGCGGCCCTGGCCGATCTCGATGAGGCCCTGCCGGAGCTGGACTGGGTAGAGATCACCGAGCGCAAGGCCGGGGCGATCAAGTTCACCGCGCCGGAGGCGTCCGAGGAGCCGCGCAGCCTGCGGCGAGTCAAGAACGAGGTGGGCCGCCGGTGGAAGACGGTGCCGCTGATCGACATGCTCAAGGAGGCCGTGCTGCGCACCGGCTGCCTGAGAGCGGTCGCTTCCGTCGCGGGCAGCGGGCACCTGCCTGCCGAGGTGCTGGCCGAGCGCCTGATGCTCGCGATCTACGCCTACGGGACGAACGCGGGGATCCGGTCGGTGGCCGGCGGCGCGCACGGCCACACCGAGGAGGAGATCCGCTATGTCCGCCGCCGCTACCTGACCCCGGAGGCGGCCCGGCAGATCGCCGTCGAGATCGCCAACGCCACCTTCGCCGCCCGCGACGCCGGGCTGTGGGGCACCGGGTCGACGGCGGTCGCCTCGGACTCCACCCACTTCCGCTCCTGGGACCAGAACCTGTTCACCGAATGGCACTCCCGATACGGCGGCCGAGGCATCCTGGTGTACTGGCACGTCGAGCGCGGCTCGGTGGTGGTGCACTCCCAGACCCTGCGGGCCTCGGCTTCTGAGGTAGCGGCGATGGTCGAGGGCGCCATCCGGCACGGCACCACGATGAGCGTCGAGGGCAACTATGTGGACTCCCATGGCCAGTCCGAAATCGGCTTCGCGGTCACGCGGCTCTTGAACGTGGACCTGCTGCCGCGGATCAAGCAGATCAACCGGGTGCGGCTGTACCGGCCGAACGCCGGCGAGCCTGGCGCCTACCCCAACCTGACGCCTGCGCTGACCCGGCCGATCCGCTGGGACGTCATCGACGCCAGCTACGACCAGGTCATCAAGTACGCCACCGCGATCCGCACCGGCACCGCCTCCACCGAAGCGATCCTGTCCCGCTTCACGCGGGCCGCCTCCCACCCCGCCTACCAGGCGATGCTGGAGATCGGCCGCGCCCAGCGGACCTGCTTTGTCGCCCGCTACTTACGTGACCGCAGCCTCCAGCGGGAGATCGAGGAGGGCCTGAACGTGGTGGAGTCCTGGAACGCGGCGAACGCGGTCATCTACTACGGCAAGGGCGGGGAGATCTCCACCAACCGGCGCGAGGAGGTGGAGATGGCCGCGCTGTGCCTGCGGATCCTGCAGGCGTCGCTGGTGTACGTCAACACCCTGATGCTCCAGGACGTCCTCGCCGAGCCCTCCTGGGCCGGTCTGCTCGGCCCTGCCGATCGCCGCGGCCTCACCCCGCTGTTCTGGTCCCACGTGCGGCCCTACGGTGAGGTCCGCCTCGACCTCGGTTCCCGCCTCGCCATCGGCCCAGCGGTGGCGGGCCGATGACTGTGAGGCGGTGGGCCGCCGGGCCTGGGTCGTCATCGACGCCGGCGAAGTTCCCGCACGAATGCCGCGACGGCGCGCAGGATGTCGGCGCGGTCCTGCGAAGCGGTGTCCTTCAGCGCCATGCCGGTGATGATCACCACAGCGGTCGCGAGGATCGCGAACCCGGCCACGAGCACCGCTGCCCACCAGATGTCCATGTGTCAGTCCTTCCGCAGGAAGCCTCGACCGCCCCCGGACGAGGCAGCCATGAGGACCTTCGCCAGGACCCATGGGCGCCAGCCATGGATGCCGGATCAGCCGGATTTCCGCAGCAATCCGTCCAGGTCACATGGCTGGCCAGCCCTCGGCCGCCGGATCGCACCGGATCGGATCCGTCACCCGAGGGGAAGGCAGGACAGTGAGCGCGGTGGAAGAGCCTGGCTCGGGACGGCAGGCGCTGGCCAGACGACTCGGGCTGCTCCAGGCAGAGCTGCGCCGGCGGGACAGGACGCAGAAGGCCGCGGTGGAAGAGGCCAACCGGCGCCAGCGCAGTGCAGCAGGCCGTCCGCAGGACGTGCCCTGGCCGCGCACGAACGGCGGGGTGGACCTGTCGGTCCAGACGGTCAACGACTGGTTCCCCAAGCAGAAGGGTCCGAAGGAACCCAGCGTCTCACCGGACTTCAAGGATCTGTGGTCCGTGGTCGCCGTGATGCTGGAATGGACCGGGCAGGCCGGCAACCAGCGGTCTGCAGGAAGACTCCGCCGCGAGTGGCACACGCTTCACGAGGACGCCCGGCGCGGGAGCGGCCTGGACGGGGCGGTGAGCGCCTACCTCGACGCCGTCCGCAAGGCCGCCGAAAAGCACCCGTACCCAGGGATCTTCGACCGGACCGCCTACGTGCCTTCCCTGGCCGACGTCTACGTGCGCCAGCACAGCAGCCCCGCGGACCGGGCCGGACACGCCGACGACGGCGTCGGTGAAGGAGGCGGAAGCGGCCCTGCCGCCGCCGAGCTTGCCGAGGCCATCTTCCAGAAGCCTGACCGCGTCTGCGTGCTCATCGCAGGCCCGGGAGGCGGCAAATCCACGCTGCTGCGCACCCGGCTGCACGATGCGGCCGACGCATGGCTCGCCACCACGCAGAAGTTGCAGAAGTTAGGGAGAACGGGCCCGGCCGTCCCGGTCTGGGTGAGCGCACGCACCCTCGCCGGAGAGGAGACGCAGGTCCCCGATGCGCTCGCCGATGCCACCCGAAGGCTCAGCCGCTACGGACGGCACCCGGAACTGGACAAAACCCGCTTCCTTCAGGCTCCGTGCCCCGGGGCGCACTGGCACCTGCTCGTCGACGACCTCGACGAACTCCCCAACGCCGACGAGCGCCGCGCAGTGCTGGAGAAGCTGGCCAACGCCGTCGCGGGCGACCCGCCACTGTACCGATGCGTGGTGGCCACCCGCCCCCTGACCGACAACGAACTCGACATCCTCGACCGCGCCCTCGGCCGCCCCGCGCCGCGCTACGACCTGCAGCCCTTCACCGCCGACGATCTGCACACCTACACCGAACAATATTTCGGCACCCGCTGGCCGCAGGAGGAGGCGGCCCGACGCGCCCGGCAGTTCACCGACGCGCTGCGCAACGCCCGGCTGGACGAGCTGGCCCGTACCCCGCTGATGGCGTTCATGCTGTGCCAGCTCCATCTCGCCCGGCCCGGACGCCCACTGCCCGACGGCCGCAGCGCGGTGTACGCGGAATTCACCGGCCTGGTCTACGAGAACAACCAGAGCAAACGCGTCGCAGACAGCCACAACGAGGCGATCAGACACCTCGTGGAAGGCCTCCAAAACCCGCGGGCGCGTAAAGATACCGAAGCGGCCGCACGGCGCGTCCACGAACAGCTCCCGGAGCTGATCGACCACCTGGCTCACCAATTGCTCACCGGCCACCACATCCCGGTCGCCACGGCACTGGCATCCCATGAGGCAGTCCACCGCCCCGGCAACGTCCGCCCGGAGCGCTGGGAGGCGTTCCTGGAAGACCTGCTGCGGCACACCGGCCTGCTGGTCCACCACGCGGACGGCCTCGGCTTCCCCCACCAGACCTTCCTCGAATACCACGCCGCCCGCCACCGAACCCGCGACAAGCAGGCCCGCCGCCAAACACTCCACGCGCTCTTCCACGCTGCGGGCCCCTCGCTCCGCTGGCGTGATCTGGAGCCGTCCTACCTCGGTTTCCTTCTCGACGGCCTCCTCACCCCCGACGACGAGATCAGCCAGGAAACCGACACCTGTCTGGAAAACCTCACCGCATCACCGGAAGAGGAAGAGGACGCGTGCCCCTTCCTGTTGCGGCAGGTGCAGCTCAGGACCAACCTCCCCATTGAATCAACCGCCCACCAACTCACCCGCTACATCACCGCCCTTACCCTCCACCCCGACGACTGTGTGCGGGCGGCCGAGGTGCTGGCCGGGCTGGACGGCTACCGGAAACCGGCCGCAAGACTCCTGAAGACCCTCGCCACCGACCCCACCCTCGACGCCCGGGCCCGCGTGTGGGCGGCCGAGGTGCTGGCCGGGCTGGACGGATACCGGGAACCGGCCGCGAGGGTCCTGGAGACCCTCGCCACCGACCCCACCCTCGCCACCGACCCCACCCTCACCACCCTTGACCTTCACTACTGGGTGTGGGCGGCCAAGGCACTGGCCGGGCTGGACGGATACCGGGAACCGGCCGCGAGGCTCCTGGAGACCCTCGCCACCGACCCCACCCTCCACGCCTACCGCCGCCTAGAGGCGGCCGAGGTGCTGGCCGGGCTGGACGGCTACCAGGAACCGGCCGCAAGGCTCCTGGAGACCCTCGCCACCGACCCCACCTTCGACGCCTTCTACCGCGTGTGTGCGGCCAAGGCACTGGCCGGGCTGGACGGCTACCGGGGACAGGCCGTGAGGCTGCTGGAGACCTTCGCCACCGACCCCACCCTCCACGCCCGGGCCCGCGTGCAGGCGGCCCAGGCGCTGGGCCGGCTGGACGGATACCGGGAACCGGCCGCAAGACTCCTGGAGACCCTCGCCACCGACCCCACCCTCGACGCCTTCTACCGTGTGTGGGCGGCCTGGGCGCTGACCTGGCTGGACGGCTACCGGGGACAGGCCGTAAGGCTGCTGGAGACCCTCGCCACCGACCCCACCCTCGACGCCGACGACCGTGTGCGGGCGGCCGAGATGCTGGCCGAGATTGACTGGGAGGCAGGGCGGTGAGGTGGGTGATGAAAGTGTTCGTTAGGGGATCCCCCAACGAACAGCCGCGATCTTGAACAACTGGAGACGGTGACCTGGACAGATGCCGTCTCATTTAGGGTGTCCGGTGATCTGTCCGGTCAGCGGGGGGCTATCCGTACACTCCTGAACCGTGACGGGACTCCTCACGGGCTACGCCCGCTGCTCCACCGACGCCCAAGACCTCACCGCCCAGCGGGAGATTCTGATCGGCCTCGGCGTCCCCGATGACCGGATCTACCTCGACCGCGGACTGACCGGCACCAACCGCAACCGCCCCGGCCTCGACCAGGCCCTGGCCTCCGTACGCGCCGGCGACACCCTCGTGGTCCCCAAGCTCGACCGGCTCGCCCGCTCGGTGCCCGACGCCCGCGACATCGGCGACTCCCTGGTTGCCCGAGGCGTCCGCCTCTCCCTCGGCGGCACGATCTACGACCCTGTCGACCCCATGGGCAAGATGTTCTTCAACATCCTGGCCACCTTCGCCGAGTTCGAGGTGGACCTCCTACGCCTGCGCACCCGGGAGGGCATGGCCGTCGCCAGGGCAAAGGGCAAGCTCAAGGGCAAGAAGCCCAAGCTGACGGCCCGGCAGCAGGCTCACCTGGTCGAGCAGCACGCCACCGGCGAGCACTCCATCGCCGACCTCGCTGAGCTGTTCTCCGTCAGTCGGGCGACGGTGTATCGAGTGCTCGAACGCGCCCGCATCAGCCCCTGAGACTCGCAGCAGACCGCCCTCACCAGCGGGAACCTTGGCGCTTGGGGCTGGTGACACGTTCGTTAGCGGCACCCCATCTGGAAGGGATTGGTGTCGCCCTCGAAACCGGCCTTGGCCCTCAGGGTGAGCACCATGGGCGCGGCCGGCCGGTCGGCAAGGGTGAGAACGTCCGCCCGCGCAGCCCGGGCTCCCTGGCCGACGAGCAGGGTGACGCGCTCGGACCGGTCGAGGATGTCCGCCGCGCGGTGGACTCCTCCGGCTGGCTCACCGGGGCGTTCAGGGAGAACCGGGCCGGCCGGTCGGCGGTCAGTTCACGCTCGCCCAGGTCGCCGGGCACGGTGAGGACGGCGACACCCTTGCGGCCCAGTGCGTGGCGCACCGCCGTCTCCAACATCTGCGGCAGTTGGTCGGGCGAGGTGATGGTCGCCCGGAAGACGGCCACGTAGCTGAAGAGGGCGTCGTTGCCGGCCTCCTGGAAGTAGTCGCTGCCGGGTTCGGAGAGTGGCACCGGCCCAACGCCGGAGCAAATCCCCGGATCAGGTCGAACCCGTACACCACTTCCCTGGACGCAACCAGCAATGTCTCGCTCGTTGTGCGGGTTTGCAAGGCGAACGGACAGCTGGAGACTCTTACGGGGCCGGGTATCTGTGCTGTGTGCTGAGGTTTCGTATCGAGGCCGTCTTCGCTCGGCGCTTGGGGGTGATGCCTGGGTGGGTCGTGTCCGTTGTTTGACCCGGTGCCGTCCGGCGGGGTCAGTGGCTGCGACGGCGGGTGTCGCCTCGTAGGCTGCGGCCATGACTGAGATCCAGATCCCGACGCCCGGCGACGCCTTCGATCTGCTCATGGCCGGTAACCAGCGCTTCGTCTCGGGCGCTCCCGAGCATCCGAACCAGGACGCCACCCGCCGTACCGAGATCGCACCGTCCCAACAGCCCTTCGCCGTGGTGTTCGGGTGCTCCGACTCTCGACTGGCTGCCGAGATCATCTTTGACCGTGGCCTGGGTGACCTGTTCGTGGTCCGTACCGCCGGGCACGTCGCCGGTACTGAAGTCCTCGGGTCCATAGAGTTCGGCGTGAGCGTTCTCAACGCGCCGCTGGTCGTTGTCCTGGGCCACGACTCGTGTGGCGCGGTCGCTGCGGCCTGCTCCGCTCTGGAGAACGGGCAGACGCCGGGCGGCTTCGTCCGGGACGTTGTCGAACGGGTGACCCCGAGCGTGCTGGCAGCCCGTGCCGCCGGACGTGACACGGCCGAAGAGATCCTGGCCGAGCACATTGAGCACACAGTGGACCTGCTGCTGGAACGCTCCCGTGTCCTGGCCGATGCGGTGGCTGCCGGCCGTCTCGCCGTGGTGGGGCTGTCCTACCGCCTGTCGGACGGCAGTGCCCAGCTGGTTGCCACCCACGGCCTCGACGCGGAGGTCCCCACCGCATCCTGACCGCCCCGGCCGTGCCCCTCACTCGGAGAGCCGGGGCCCCGCAGCCCGGCGAAGCCGGTTGGCAACCGCCAGTCCCAGCCCCTCCTCCACCGGCAGGGACGCGATGATGAGGTCGCACCCCTGCTGGTCGAGTTCACGCAGGAACCCGTACAGACCGTGCGCGTAGGCGTCCAGCGAACCGGGCAAGGCCACCACGGCGTGCGCCTTCACCACAGGGTTGGCGAGGCACGGGGGAAGCAAGGCGCCCACCTGGTGTCCCGCCTCCTGGGCGAGCTCGGCTTCGGCGACGACCTGCTCCGGCTCGACGAGGACGACCCGCGCGCGCGGCGCGTAGTGCGACGGGTGCTGGCCCGGCACCCGGACACCGCTCGTGGCCGGGACCGTGACCGGGTGCCCCAGCACCGCTTCGAGGTCCTCACGCGTCACCCCGCCTGGCCGCAGGATGCTCGGGGTCTCGCCCGTGACGTCGACGATGGTCGACTCGACGCCGACCTGGCAGGAGCCGCCGTCCAGGACGACATCGACAGCGTCACCGAACTCCGCCCGGACGTGGTCCGCGGTCGTGGGGCTAAGCGAGCCGAAGCGGTTGGCGGAAGGGGCCGTGATCCCGCCGCCGAAGGCCGACAGCAGTGCGAGAGCCACGGGGTGGTCGGGCACGCGCACCGCCACCGTCTCCAGACCGCCAGTGGCTTCGAGCGGCACGCGATGGCCGCGTCGCAGGACCAGGGTCAGCGGCCCGGGCCAGAAGTGTTCGGCCAGCAGGCGCGCGGTCGCGGGCACCTCCTGGACCCAGTCGTCCAGTTGGTCAGCGGCGGCGATGTGGACGATCAGCGGGTGAGTGGGCGGCCGACCCTTGACCTGGAAGATCCGCGAAACGGCGACAGGGTCCTCGGCGTTCGCGCCCAGACCGTAGACGGTCTCGGTCGGCAAGGCCACCAGGCCCCCCGCGCGCAGCGCACCCGCTGCCCTGTCGATGTCAGTGGCTGTTGACGTCACCTTTGCACTTCTCTCTCACGGTTCCGTTCACCGCGTACCTGATCTCGTCGTCCTATGACGACGAGGCCCATGCACGCCCTACCTGCCCCCATGATGCCGCGCGGGGCGGATGGCCCAGTGTTCGGTGGTGACGGAGAAGGCGCTCATGGGCCAAGGCGCATTGGCTGTCACCATCGGTGTCTGCCGGCCTGCGACTTTCGGCTGGGCAAAGCAAGTTGGCTGTCACCAGGTCGGCGCGCTTTTGTCACCAGTAGTGCTCGAGGCATGGGGGTGTCACCGGCTTTTGACCGCGGGCCGAGCGGCAGCGGGTCTTGCGCTCCGTCTGTTCCCGCAGCCCGCACGAACAGGCTGAGCTGCTCCTGGGCGGGGTGGTGCACGACGACTCCAGGATGGGACTGACACTGCGGGCCGTCGGCGGTCCCGTCAGCCGGCGGGCTCCTCTGCCACCGTGGTGTACCGGTGCCGTGCCCACAGCGGCAGCGCGACCCAGCACGCGAGATACCAGGCCACCACCGTGCCCACCAGCCAGGGTACGAAGCCGTCGTGCGTAGCCACCCGCAGGATCAGGAACAGGGCAGAGGTGAGCGTGGCGACCAGCAGCGCCAGGCCGAGGAAGATGAGCCGTGCCGCCCAGCGCACCGCCTGCGCCTTGATGCTGCGGCCGGAGATGAGCCGGTGGAAGGGGACCGGCGCGATGAGGGCGCCGGTCGCTGTCGCACCGAGGACGACCGTCGCGATGTAGATGAACCGGTCCGCGTGCGACAGGTGCCCGAAGGCCGGGGTGAACGCCACGCTCAGCAGAAAGCCGAAGAGGATCTGGACGCCGGTCTGCGCGACCCGGATCTCCTGCATCAGTTCGTTCCACTGCCGGTCGGCCCGCTCGGCCTCGGACTCCTCCCGCTGCGCCTGTTCGGCGCCCTCCGCCTGCCTCGCCGCCAGTCTCGCTTCCGCGACCCCGCTGTCCACCACGGCCCCTCCCGGTGTGCTCGTCCGTATGGGCGAGCGGATACCCCCGTTCGCCGCTGCCGTGCACTCCGAATTGGCTTTTCCTTGACCTCGCGTTGAGCGCCGCTATACATGGGACTGCAGGTGGCCATGGCGACCAGACCAGCCACCCCAGGATTGTGCAGGAAGCAATCGTGGTCGACGGAGCGCGAACCTTCGAGCGGATCATGTCCGGGCGGCTCGAGTGGTCGCGGTGTCCGAGCCGTCCTGGACAGCGCCCTGTTTCCGTAGGTCGGCCTTTTCTGGATCGACGGTCGTTTCGAGGGCAGACCTGCCAGGCGACTCTGATGTGAAGACTGCGGAAGGCGGCCGGCGGTGCCGGTCGAGCGTCGGCCGGCAAGCGCCGCTCGTTCTCGCTCACCTGGGCAATGGGCGGTCCTGCGCCCGGCTCGCGGCCGGGTCCGGCGTGGGCGCGGCCGCGGCCTGCCGGTGCGTCGCCGAAGCCGTCGACCTGCTGGCCGCCTTGGCATCCACGCTCGAGCAAGCCGTCCGCGAAGCGACGGGGAAAGCGTTCGTCCGGCTCAAGGGCGCTCTTTTGCCCGTAGGCCGGATCACCGCCGACCGGCCGTCGACTCGGGCAGGCGCGAGGAATCACGGCATGAACGTCCAGGCATGCACCGATGGGGCCGGACGTCTTCCATGGGCCTCGCCCGTCTTGCCCGGAGCTGTCCTGGACGTCCGCGCCGCTCTTGCAAAGAAACCGCTCATCCGGTATATTTTCTTTGCTTGTGCGGGCGGGTGGGGTGGCTTCTGGGGGTGGGGGGCTGGTCTGCGGGGCTGGTCTGTGGGGGTCCGGTGTGCTGTCGTGTTTTCCGTCTTGCCGTCTTTCCGTCTTGTCGTCTTGTTGTTCGTGTGCTGGTCCACGTCTGGGGGAGGTCCGGGATGGTGCGCTGTGTGCAGGGGCAAGTGGTGATTG
>NZ_JBIAQZ010000026.1:0-34477 GCF_042889485.1 Streptomyces sp. NPDC002580
TCGCCGTGGACCCCCGCAACACCTCCCGTGAGTGCCCCGAATGCGGGCACACCGCCAAGGAGAACCGGCCCACACAGGAGAAGTTCCACTGCGTCGGCTGCGGCCACACGGCGCACGCCGACACAGTGGGAGCACTCAACGTTCTACGGGCCGGGCTGGCCCGTCGCGACGCCAACCCGGCGTAACGAGAAGCCACCCCGTTTACGGGGTGGAGGAGTCACGTGCTCTACCTCCCGGGTTTGTCCAAAGCGAGCCAGAACCCGTTCTCAGGGAAAATCACCGTGCGCGCACGCGAGTGCCTGACGACGCGTAACGCCGTTGAAACGGGCGGGACTTCTTGATTCGGTAACAGTCTCCGCCTGGGCCCGTAACAGTTGCGGGCAGCGCTTTCACGCCGTCCTCTCAACTCTTGAGCTGTCTGATCATCCCCCGGCATACTTCGCCGTCCGGGGGGCCTGCGTACAGGTGTACGAGATTTCCCTCGGTCGGGTGAACGGGGAATTCGCCCGATACCTCATCTCCAGGGGGAGATCTTGCGCAGACAATTAAAAAGAGCAGCTGCGGCCACAGTGGCCACCGCTGCAGCCGTCGCCCTCGCAGCGGGTATGACCAGCCCGGCGTCGGCGAAGCCCGCGCAGCGAGTCCAAGTCGCCGGCTCCTCGCTCACCGCAGAGCACCACGTCACCCTGATCACCGGGGACCGGGTCGACCTCGACGCCAAGGGCCGCGTCGTCGGTCTGCGGCGGGCCAAGGGCCGGGAGAACATACCCGTGCAGGTCCGCAAGGCCCACGGCCACACGCTGGTCGTCCCGGCCGACGCGGCCCGCCTGGTCGCCTCCGGCAAGCTGGACCAGCGCCTGTTCGACATCACCGAGCTGAACAAGGCCGCCATCCGCAAGGCCCAGAAGAACGGCCTGAAGGTCATCGTCGGCTACAGCGGTGCGGCCGCTGCCGCCAGGACCGACGTCCGGGACGCCGGCACCCTGCGCCGCAGCCTGAAGGCGCTGAACGCGGACGCCGTGCAGACTCCGGTCAAGGGCACCACCGAGCTGTGGAACGCCGTCACCAACGGGGACAGGGCCGCCTCCGGCATCGCCCACGTCTGGCTCGACGGCGTCCGCAAGGCCGCCCTGGACACGTCCGTGCCGCAGATCGGCGCCCCCGTTGCGTGGGCCGCCGGCTACACCGGCAAGGGGGTGAAGGTCGCGGTCCTGGACACCGGCGTGGACACCACCCACCCGGACCTCAAGGACCAGGTGCTGGAGTCCAAGAACTTCACGACCGCCGCCGACGTCACCGACCACTTCGGGCACGGCACGCACGTGGCCTCCATCGTGGCGGGTACCGGCGTCAAGTCGGGCGGCAAGTACAAGGGTGTCGCCCCCGACGCCCATATCCTCAACGGCAAGGTCCTGGACGACTCCGGCTCCGGTGACGACTCCGGGATCCTCGCCGGCATGGAGTGGGCGGCCGCGCAGGGCGCATCCGTCATCAACCTCAGCCTGGGCGGCTACGACACGCCCGAGATCGACCCGCTCGAGGCCGAGGTCAACAAACTCTCCGCCGAGAAGGGCGTTCTGTTCGCGATCGCCGCGGGCAACGCGGGCCCCCAGTCGATCGGTTCGCCGGGCAGCGCGGACGCCGCGCTCACCGTCGGCGCCGTCGACAAGAAAGACAAGCTGGCGGAGTTCTCCTCCACCGGCCCGAGGGTCGGCGACGGCGCCATCAAGCCGGACGTCACCGCGCCCGGCGTGGACATCACCGCCGCAGCCGCCAAGGGCAGCGTCATCGACCAGGAGGTCGGCGAGAAGCCCGAGGGCTATCTGACCATCTCCGGCACGTCGATGGCCACCCCGCACGTTGCGGGCGCCGCCGCCATCCTCAAGCAGGAGCACCCCGACTGGGGCTACGCCGAGCTGAAGGGCGCGCTCACCGGCTCCGCCAAGGGCGGCAACTACACGCCGGCCCAGCAGGGCTCGGGCCGTATCGCGGTCGACAAGGCCATCAAGCAGTCCGTGATCGCCGACCCGGTCTCGGTCAGCTTCGGTGTGCAGCAGTGGCCGCACACCGACGACAAGCCGGTCACCAAGCAGCTGACGTACCGCAACCTCGGCGACAAGGACGTCACGCTCAAGCTGACCAGCACCGCCACCGACCCCAGGGGCCACGCGTCCCCGGCCGGCTTCTTCAAGCTGGCCGCGACCTCGGTGACCGTCCCGGCGCACGGCAAGGCCGCGGTCGGCTTCACGGTCGACACCAAGCTGGGCGGCACGGTCGACGGCGCCTACTCGTCGTATGTGACCGCGACCGGCGACGGGCAGACCGTCCGCACGGCCGCCGCGGTGCAGCGCGAGGTGGAGTCCTACGACGTCGCCCTGAAGTTCATCGGCCGTGACGGCAAGCCGGCCCCGGACTACAGCGCCGACCTGACCGGTGTGGCCGGTCTGGCCAACGGCCAGCAGCTGGACCCGTACGACAACTCGGGCACAGTGAAGGCACGCGCGCCTAAGGGCACATACATCCTCAACACCGCCGTCTTCAGGGACCCGCAGGACGCGAGCAAGGGCATCGACTCGATCGCCCAGCCGAAACTGACGGTCGCCAAGAAGCAGACGATCACGATCGACGCGCGCAAGGCCAAGCCGGTGGACATCACCGTCCCGGCCTCAGGTGCCAAGTCGGTGTTCGCCTCGCCCGAGTGGGACGTGACGATCGGCGACGGCCAGTACGGCTTCGGCTGGTTCCTCGACACGTACAAGAACTTCCGCACCGCCCACCTGGGCCCGCAGCTGCCGGCCGGCACGCTGACCCAGCAGTGGGACGGCCACTGGACCGAGGGCGCCACCGAGCAGTACGACGTCACCTCCGGCGGCCCGGTCAGGCAGCTCGCCACCGGCTACACCAAGCACTACAAGGCGAGTGAACTGGCCACCGTGAAGGCCCGACTCGGCGCCTCCGCGAGCGGCAAGAAGGGCTCCGTCGCAGCCCTCGGCTGGCTGCCCGGCAGCTTCAGCGCCTCCACGGTGTCCGTCCCGCAGAAGCTGCCCGGCACCCGAACCCTGCACCTGGCCGCCAAGGGCGGCGTGAAGTGGCAGCTGGAGTTCGAACAGGACGGCGGCCTCGACCAGGACGGCTTCCCGATCGGCGAGGCCGGCTACAGCCTGGGCGCCCAGTCCTACACGGCCGGCAAGTCGTACACGAAGACCTTCAACACCGCGGTCTTCGGCCCGCACCTGAACGCCGACTTCGGTGTCTACCGCGACGGCAACCAGATCTACGGCATGCTGCCGCTGTTCGCCGACGGGGCCAAGCACGCCGGCTCCTCGCTCTTCACCTCGGTGAACACCACCCTGTACCGCAACGGCAGCAAGGTCGGCTCCAACCACGACCCGCTGTCCGGCGACGAGCCCTTCAAGGTCCCGTCGGCCGACGCCGCGTACAAGCTGACCACCTCGGTCAAGCGCGCGTCGAACGTCGCCGCGGTCTCCTCGCAGATCGACGCCGCCTTCACGTTCCGCTCCAAGAAGCCGTCGGGCGGCTCCGCCAAGCTCCCGGTTTCCGCCTTGCACTTCGGCGCCACGACCGGCCTGGACAGCCGGGTCGACGCCGGCAAGAACGTCACCTTCCCGGTGACCGTCGAGGGCGCGGCCACGGGCGGCAACCTGAAATCCCTCTCGGTGTACGTCTCCTACGACGGCCAGACCTTCAAGAAGGTCACCGTCCACGGCGGCAAGATCACCGTGAAGAACCCGGCGAAGAGCAAGGGCATCTCGTTCCGCGCCAAGATCACCGACAAGAAGGGCAACACGTCGGCGATCACCATCTACAACGCCTACCTCGGCAAGTGACACGCCGGTAGGCCGATGACGGACGGCCCGCGGGAACCACTTCCCGCGGGCCGTTCTCGTGCGCCATCCCGGACGGCAGCGGGCACCGTCTCAGATCGCGGGCACCGCCCGCGTCGTGTCCATGCCTCAGTTGGCCAGCAGGCGCAGGGACGGAGCCCGGGCGTGCGTTCGACGATTTCCATGTCGATACCGAGTGTGGCGGCGTGCCCGACAAGATCCCGGCGGTTACCGGCGTCGTCGGCCGGCTTCGACGCCGGCCCGACGCGCTTCTCGCGGACCGCGGCTACGACCACGACAAGCACCGTCGCCTGCTCTGGGCCCGCGAACCCGGCGACCACGCCGTCGGGCGATCCTGCGGCGGACTGACCACGAAGATCCACCTTGCCACCGACGACCGATGCTGGCCGCTGGCCTTCCATCTCACCGCCGGGCAGGCCGGGGATGCACCGCCTTCACCGAAGTCATGGCCCGCTTGCGCATTCCACGACCCCGAGGACGACCCCGCACCAGGCCCGACGTGGTCTTGGCAGACAAGGCCTATTCGTCCCGCGCAATCCGCGACCACCTGCGCAAGCGCGGCATCCGAGCGGTGATCCCGGTCCCGGCGGACCAGCGTGGCCACCGGCTACGACGAGGCAGGCCGGCGGCATTCGATCGAGAGATCTACAAACAGCGCAACACCGTCGAGCGATGCATCAATCGCCTGAAACAGTGACGCGGGATCGCCACCCGCTACGAGAAGACCGCAACCGTCTACCTGGCCGGGCTCCACGTGGCAGGCATCTTCCTCTGGTCCGCCCGCTGATCCAAACGAAACCGCCTAGACGTCACGAGTGGCAACGTGACGTGGGTACGTGCTGCAGGCCCGGGCCTCGCAGCGATCGTGCGGCCCTTAGCTGCAGGTGCGGTAGTTGTAGCCTGCGATGCGCCCGCTGCCGTCTCCGTCGGTGAAGTGGTAGTAGCCGTCGCTGTCGCGCGAGAGACTGATGGTGTAGCTGGTGCCGATGTAGTAGGCCACGGTGTTGCCGCTCGGCAGGTAGTCGGAGTTGCGCAGCCAATTGCCCGCCGCGGTCCACGTCTTCTCGCCGGCGGAGCCGTCGCTGGGTACTTGGAACTTGGTCTGCCACCGCGCTGTCGCGGCGGCTGTGTTGCTCCCGAAGTCGCCGTCGATACCGGAAGCGGCGAGTTCGCCGTCGGCCCAGAGGATCTTCTGCCACAGGCAGGTGGCGTTGGACTGCTTGTTGTGAGTGGTGTCCACAATGCCTTCGTTGTCCCAGTCGTCGGCGAAGACTCCGCCGCCGTAGACATAGGCCAGGCCGCTGTAGCTACCGCTCGCGGACGCCGGGGTGGCACTCACCGCGAGGACGGTGGCGGTCAGGGCACCGATTGTGCAGGCAGCAAGCCTGGATGACTTCGAGTTCACGGGAGTTCCTCCTGGTTCAGGTGACGGTGGACCGTCGGATTCGGGTCACTGGGGCCAGTTGGCCTTGCGGAACCTTGGCACGCACGCGTCGGCGGGGACACACTCTTGCGGCTGAGTGCAAACAAGGAGGCTTTCGAGGGGAGTCGCGTGCTCCGTATTCACTTCACCGAGGTCGATCTCGCTCGCATCCGTGTTGCCGCGCAGCCTGACCCGATGTGGGAGGTGCTCGCAACACTTCACCGTCTTCAGTCCCGCACGGGCCGCAGTCAGTTCGCCGCTTGGCACCGGACGGTCCGTGTCGACCTGGGTACTGCCGGACTCGCCCGTCCCGTACGGGAGGTGCTGCTCTCCCTGTATCCGCTCGGGCCGTACCTGCCCGACTTCCTGACGCCCCCGGAGTCGGAGGGTGGTCTTGAGTCGGGAATTGACGGCATCCTTCGTCCGCCCCGGCAGGACGTGCTCCATGAGATAGCTCTCCTCGACCGTGTGCGCGGCGTGCCGTCCTGGGCTCTGCGGCTGGGCCGGCCGGTCGAGCGGCGGGGGCTAACCGACCTGATCCGTCGCTACCACACGGTCGCGGTCGCGCCCTTCACGGAACACATGGACAGTGGCCTCATCGCGCACCGGAGCCTTCTCGCACGTACTCTGCTGACCAGCGGGATCGAGGGGGTGCTGTCGAGCCTGGGGCCGCGCATTCGGTGGCGCGAACCGATACTCGAAGTGGACTACATAACGGAACGCGACCTTCACCTACGGGGACGGGGGCTCCGGATCGTTCCGACGTACTTCCTGTGGGGCACCCCGGTCGCACTGGCGAACGCCGAGCTGCCGCCCGTTCTCTCGTATCCGTTGAACCATGCGCCCGTGCCGCAGGACCCCCGCCTCGATGAGGGAGCGCCCCTCGGGGCACTTCTTGGAGTCACACGAGCACGTGTCCTCAGGTGTGCCGCGGACGGTCTGACCACAGGAGAGCTCGCCCACGCCCTGGGGGTTTCGCCTTCCACCGCGAGCCGGCACGCCTCCGTACTCCAGGAGGCTGGACTGACAACCAGTCGACAGATCGGCCCGGCGGTCCTCCATACCGTCACTCCGCTCGGCGCAGCCCTGCTTCGTCGGGACCGCGACGGCGCGAAGGCGGCCCAAGCGCGAAGGCCGCACATCCGAACTCGCCCTGATCAGCCTGACGGATGACGGGGACGAAGCTTCAGCCGGAGCCTGGTCCCCGCTCAAAGGGTTACGCGCGGGCCTGGACGATGAGCGTGCCGACCTCGCGCTTGCCGGGCGGCGTATCGAGCACCGCGGCCCGCACGTCCGTGGAGCCGTGCTCCTTCAGCAGGCGCTCCCAGCCCTTGGGCTCGTAGTCCCAGCGCTTTACGACAGCGGGTCCTCATCCTCGGCGCGTGGGACCTGGAGCTGGACGGTCACGTCGCCACCGGGACGTGGACCGAGCAGACGGCGACCGAGGGGCATCACCGGGGCGCCCGGTACCACGGGGCGATCCAGCTGCTTGTTGAGCCGACGGGCCGTCGTATGACGGGCAAGTGGGTCGGTTTCGGTAAGAGGTCGTTTCGTCCTTTTGTTTCATCCCTGAATCTGCCGTTTGGTGTGCGGTGTCGGGTCGCGCCAGGAGATGGTGTTCTCGCTGGTGAGGCGGCGGGCCATGAGGTCGGTCATGGCGATGTGGATCACGGCTTCGGAGCGGGTGGGCAGGGTTTCGTAGTCGCGGGCCAGGCGGCGGTGGAGCATGAGCCAGCCGTAGGTCCGCTCGACTGCCCAGCGTTTCGGGATCGGGGTGAATCCCCTGGTCCCGGGCTTGCGTTGAGTGATTTCCATGTCGATGCCGAGGGTGGCTGCATGCTCGACGAGGTGCTGGCGGTAGCCGCCGTCGACCCAGATCTTGCGTAGGCCGGGATGGCTGGCGGCGGCCTGGTCCAGGAGGGTTTTCCCGGCTGTGGAGTCCTGTACGCCGGCCGCGGTGACCAGGACCGCCAGCAGAAGGCCGAGGGTGTCGGTGATGATGCTGCGTTTGCGGCCCACGATCTTCTTGCCCGCGTCGATGCCCTGGCTCCTGGCAGGGACACTGGTGGAAGTCTTGACGCTCTGCGCGTCGATCACGCAGGCTGAGGGCTCGGGACTCTTCCCTTCCTGCTGGCGCACCAACTCCCGCAGCAGGCCGTTGAGCTGGGCGAAGACACCGTCCTTTTGCCACCTGGCGAAGTAGCCGTAGACGCTCTGATGCGGTGGGAAGTCGTGCGGGAGGTAGCCCCACTGGCAGCCGGTGCGATCCACGTAGAGGATCGCGTTCATGATCTCGCGCAGGTCATGCCTCGGGGGCCGGCCGAAGTCCAGAGCCCGGCCGCGACGCTCGAAGCGCCAGGCTGACAGCACCGGCTCGATCAACTCCCAGCGGGCATCGGACAGGTCACTCGGATATGCACGACGTTCCGTCATGACTTGGGCGTACCGCTGCCCGGGGGCGTGCGCCCAGGCGTGCGACCTGCCGCATCGAAGCGCGGAACGAACTCGGGCGTCCTGGAATGAGACAGGCGCAAGAAGGCCTCCGCCTCATCCGTCACACCGTCAGCCTCACCAGGAAGAGTCGCCACCACAGCCTCAGTAGCAGCACATCGATAGGCGGAACAAAACACCCCAGAGAACCGCACTCAATATGAAAACGACCTCTCAGAGGTCGTTTTCATCTGTCTCGCCTGGTTATTAGGCGATTCTCTGGGTGATGGATGGTGGTGCAGGCGAGCTCTTGGAGGCTGCCGATGCCTCCGGGTTGTGGGAGGTTGCGGATGGGGCAGAAACGGTCGTAATCCTGTTTCCTCCCAGGGTGCCCGGTCCTCGAGGCTGTGTGCTTCGAGCGCCGATTCGGTGCGACTGGGCGCATTCACTTCGGGGCGGTACGCCGGAAGCATGGCCAAGCGGCACCCTTACCCGAGTGATCTGTCCGATGCCCGCTGGGAGTTGGTCGAGCCGGTGCTCTCAGCTTGGCGCTTCGAGCGCCGCGGCAGAGCTCTGGACTTCGGCCGGCCGCCCGAGCACGACCTGCGCGACATCATGGACGCGATCTTGTATGTGGACCGCACCGGCGTCCAGTGGCGCTGCCTTCCGCATGACTTCCCGCACTGGAACACGGTCTACGGCTACTTCGCCAGGTGGCAGCAGGAAGGCGTGTTCACCCAGCTCAACGGCCTGCTCAGGCAACTCTTACGACAGAAGGAAGGACGGGAGGCCGAACCATCGGCCTGCGTGATCGACGCGCAGAGCGTGAAAACCTCCACCAGCGTGCTCGCCTCCAGCCAGGGCATCGATGCCGGGAAGAAGATCGTCGGGTGGAAACGGAGCGTCGTCACCGACACCATCGGCCTCCTTCTCGCCGTGCTGGTCACCGCGGCAAGCGTGCAGGACTCCGTCGCCGGCACCCGACTCCTGGACCAGGTCGCCGCCGAACATCCCCGCGTCCGCAAAGCGTGGGTCGACGGCGGCTACCGCCAGCACCTCGTCGAGCATGCAGCCACCCTCGGCATCGACATGGAAATCACTCAACGCAAGCCCGGGACCAGGGGATTCACCCCGATCCCGAAACGCTGGGCAGTCGAGCGGACCTACGGCTGGCTCATGCTCCACCGCCGCCTGGCCCGCGACTACGAAACCCTGCCCACCCGCTCCGAAGCCATGATCCACATCGCCATGACCGACCTCATGGCCCGCCGCCTCACCAGCGAGAACACCATCTCCTGGCGCGACCCGACACCGCACACCAAACGGCAGATTCAGGGATGAAACAACGGGAGAAAACGACCCCTAACGCTTGGACGCCGCAGCTGGGGCGGACGAAGCCGGCCGGATTCGAACCGGCGTCCTCGCGGTTTTGGAGACCGCGCGCGACTACCTCTGCGCTACGACTTCGCCCGGCTCGGATCCTAGTGTGATGCGTCTGAAATCCTGATGCTTTAGTCCTGCTCGGTTTTCTGGCCGGTGGTTCCGACCTTGGTGAGGTAGTCGGCGAGGGAGTTGAGGATCTCGTCGGCGGTCTTGGTCCAGGTGAAGGGCCGTGGGTTCTCGTTCCAGGTGTCGATCCACGCGGTGATGTCGTCCTCCAGAGCCTTCACGGAGGTGTGGACGCCGCGGCGGATGAGCTTGTCGGTGAGTAGGCCGAACCACCGCTCGACCTGGTTCATCCAGGAGGAGCCGGTGGGAGTGAAACGGACGTGGAATCGGGGGTGTTCGGCGAGCCATGCCCTGATGTCGGCGGTGTTGTGGGTGGCGTAATTGTCACAGACGAGATGTACGTCGAGGCCGGTGGGCACGGCCTTGTCGATCCGGGTCAGGAACTTCTTGAACTCGATCGCGCGGTGGCATCGGTGAAGTGCCGATATGACGGTGCCGTCGGCGACGTTGAAGGCGGCGAACAGGCTGGTGATGCCGTGCCTCAGATAGTCGTGGGTGCGGCGTTCGGGCATGCCCGGCATCATCGGCAGCACCGGCTGGGACCGGTCCAGTGCCTGGATCTGGGACTTCTCGTCCACGCAGAGCACGACCGCCTTCTCGGGCGGGTGGTGGTACAGGCCGACAACGTCGACGACCTTCGCGACGAACTGCGGATCGGTGGACAACTTGAAGGAGTCCTGCAGGTGGGGCTTGAGGTCGAATCGCTTCCAGATCCGCCCGATCGTCGACTTCGACAGGCCCGTGCGCTGGGCCATCGAGGCCCGTGACCAGTGCGTGTCCTGGCCCGGGAGCGACTCCAGGGTGGCCACGACGACCTCCTCGACCTGATCGAGGAGGACCGAGGGCGGCCGGCCCGAGCGCGGCTCGTCATACAGACCGTCAAGGCGTTTCGCGATGAACCGGGCCCGCCAGCGGTCCACGGTCGACCTGTCGATGCCGAGGTCGGCCGCGGTCTGCCGGTTCGTCCCACCCTCCGCGCAACGCAGCACGATCTTGGCCCGTAACGCGAGGAACTGAGCGGTCTTTGCCTGCCGCGCCCACTGCTGCAACTGCCTGCGCTCGGCGTCATCGAGGACCAGGTCGGCCTTCGGCCGGCCGATCCGGCCTGCGTCCTCAAGCCCAGCCATCCGCTCCGCGGCGAAGGCCCGACGCCACTTGCCGACCGTCTTGGCCTGGACACCGACAAGCCGTGCCACACCAGCGTTCGACATGCCGTCCGCGCACGCCAGGACGATGCGGGCCTTCTCGACCGAGCGCCGGTGCGGCAATTCCGTCCAGCGCACCAACTCGGCACGCTCGGCCTCGGACAGTGTCATCTCCACAGCAGAAGGCCCGGGATGCGACATGCCAACAGGGTAGTAACTAAGCATCAGGATTTCAGACGCATCACACTAGGGTCCGTCTTCAAAGATCATCAAGTGGTGGATCATGGTCGGGTGATACGCCGCCATGAACTCACCGACCTGGAGTGGGAGTTGCTCGCTCCGCTCATACCGCGTGCCGCGACGGGACGACCGCGAGTGCCGGACCGGCAGGTCATCAACGGGATGGTCTACAAGATCCGGACCGGGGTCTCCTGGCGTGACCTGCCGGAACGTTACGGGCCGTGGCAGACGGTCTACACCCGCTTTCGCCGCTACGCGTTGGACGGCGTGTTCACCCGGGCACTCCAGCAGATCCAGGCCTGCGCGGACGCTGTCGGCGACATCGACTGGCTCGTCCAGATCGACTCCACCATCGTCCGCGCCCACCAGCACTCGGCCGCCACCGGCCGAAAAGGGGGATCCACCGGCCGGACGAACCGGACGATCACGCCCTCGGCCGATCCCGAGGCGGACCGACCACCAAAATCCACCTCGCCCGCGACGGCCGCGGCAGACCCCTGGCCGTCCTGCTGACACCCGGCCAACGCCACGACAGCATCTGCGCGCGTCCCCTCCTGGAACGCATTCGCGTCCCGCGCATCGGACGTGGCCGACCCCGTTGCAGACCCGACCACGTCGTCGCCGACAAGGCCTACAGCTCCCGCGGTTTCCGCGCCTACCTGCGCAAACGCGGAATTGCCTGCACCGTCCCGGAAAAGACCGACCAGAAGCGTCACCGCCACAACCGCGGCCACCGAGGAGGCCGGCCACCCGCTTTCGACCGCCAGATCTACCGTCGGCGCAACGTCGTCGAGCGCTGCTTCAACCGACTCAAGGGCTTCCGCGGCATCGCCACCAGATACGACAAGACCGCCACCTCCTACGAGGCAGCGGTCAATCTCGCGTCATTCCTACTCTGGGCAAGATCCTTTTGAAGACGGGCCCTAGTCCCTCCGGCCACGCGCGAGGCGTACAGGCGCTCTCCGTCAGTATCCCCACGCGCTTTCCAAGGCTGGTGGCATCCCTGGGGCGTGTTCTGCCGGTGTCTGTGGCTGGAGCTAGCCTGTCGTGCGTTGGGCCGCTCCGAAGCCGCGGAGATGGACGGGCGCCAAGAGTGGGGAACGATGACCGGGCAAGGAGCCGTAGATCTGATTCGCCTCGCCGACGACGAGGGGAACAGCGTCGCCGTACAGGTGACAGGACGGGACATGCCGGGGGTGCTGACACGCCACGACACCCTGATTGCGAACGTCCTGGTAACGACCTGGTTCGTCAGGGGCCAACTGGAAGTTTGGCTCTCGCCCAGGGACCTGGCCGATTGGGAAACAGCTCTCGACTCGCTGGCGGCGGGGCAGAACATCAGTTGGATGGGAGGTCGCGCGCCCGAGATCAGAATCCGACTCGAAGGAGAGCGTGGCTGCCCCGACGTCATCGTTGACGACATACCGGGTTCCATGGCGACAGTGACAGTGCCCGTGGCCCTCGAAGAGGGCTGGATAGATGATCAGCGTCGCCGTTTGGGCGAGGTTCGCCGACGCTGGCCCCGCGAGGTGGTGGAACCCTCGTTCGGTGTCTACGAGTGGAGTCCGAACCGAAAGCGACATCTGTAGCCGGGTTGCCCCGCCGCATCTCCAACTCGCGTATCGGGCGCCGAGCCGCAGCATGATCGGGCGCTCTCGGATACTTCAGGGCGAGCATCCCGGCGCTAGTTTGGAAAATCGAGTACATGCACCCGGCCTGACCTGGCGAGACGCTGACCGGTGGGTTCTCGGACTGTTCGCCCGGACTCCCCGCTGTTCCCCGTCGGCCGCTGTCTCATCGGGCACGCAGGGGGCACGTCGTCACTCGTAGGACCGCGCTGCACTCAGGGCCCGAGCCATGAACGTCCAGTCACCGTCGGCCGGTAGCTCTTGGCCATGGTTCGCGTACCACCCTGGGGCGTCGCCCACCCACGCTTCCAGAGCCTCCAGGAAGTTGTCTAGCGTCCGGTTCTCCCACTGGCCGGCCCGCCTCGAAGTCCTGCCGAAGACGTCTTACACCGTGTCCTACATGGCCAGTTGGTCGTTGGCGGGGGCATGGGGAGTGGACGGTGGGGATGGGTCGTGCCGGACGGATTGTGGGAGATCGCGAAGCCGTTGCTGCCGTCGGCACGCGTGCGTCCTCAGGGCGGCGGGGTGGCCAACATCGATGATGAGGCGGTGTTCGCGGCGATCATCTACGTCCTGGTCAGCGGCTGTGCCTGGCGGGCCTTGCCTCCGTGTTTCGGGGCGTCGAAGTCGACAGTGCACCGCAGGTTCCTGATCTGGTCGCGAGCCGGCGTCTGGGGACGGCTGCACCAGAAGGTGCTCGAGATACTCGTCGGCCAGGGGCTGGTCGACCTGTCACGGGCTGTACTGGACTCCGCTCATGTCCGCGCTAAAAAGGGGGTGAACTTGCAGGTCCGTCTCCCGTGGACCGAGGCAAGCCAGGTTCCAAGATGCACGTCCTGTCCGACGCGAACGGACTGCCTCTACGCGTCGGCCTCTCCGCAGGGAACACTCACGACAGCCTCGGGCTGAAGCCGATGGTCGCCCATTTCCACGTAGGACACGAATCCCACAGCGCGCATTCCAAGCCCGAGCGACTCCACGCCGATAAGGCCTACGATCTCCCTGACCTGAGGAAATGGCTGCACAGCCAGCACATCGGCGTCCGCATCGCGCGCAAGGGAATCGACTCAAGCGAACGCCTGGGCCGCCGGCGGTGGGTCATCGAGCGCACGATCTCCTGGCTCACCGGATACCGCCGCCTGTCCCCTCGTTACGAGCGCCATCCCCGCAACTACCTGGCCTTCCTCGGTCTCGCCGCCGCCCTCTGCTGCTACAAGCGCTTCCTCAAGCTGACCATGTAGGACACGGTGTTAGAAAGCCCCTCAGTGCCTCGCGGTCGGCAACGCGTTCGTTGGGCCACAGCGGTACTGGCACGTGCTCGTCCCCCAGTCTTTGAGGCTGAGTCTGACTTGGTGGTTGTGATCAGCATGCGAGATCACGTTTCCGCTGATTGCGAACCCCACGGGGGGCGGGACGGTTCCATGCGGTGTGGCAAAGATCTCTGCCAGTCCCACAGCGTCCGGTACGCCGTCGATCTGCACGAACACGCCGAAGGGCCGGCGGCGGATGACCTTGCCAGTCACGGCGGTACCAACTGGCAGCGCGGCTACAGTCGCAAGCCACGCTCGCTTTGTGCCCTCTGGTGTTGGATCACCAACACCCGTCGCCTGCGGGTACTCCGTCATGCGCCGCATCCCCCCAACGATCGTGAACTTGAACCTCTGGCCTCATCCTTATCAGGTCGATCACGCGGAACTGTCGACGTTGGTCAACGTGTGCTGTACCCGGGCTGGCCGGTCTCTCAGGTTCGGCCTCGACCGCTGTCGTTCGCGGCTGTTGGTGTCAGCTGCTGATGTCACGGGCGGAGGCCGCCTTGACGCGCGCCCACCTTGCCGACTCGCGTCCGTACCGGATAGCCGCCAGCGTGAGCCCTGAAGCCAGGAGACACCGCGTGATCCTGTCGTCTTCGGCGATCAGGAAGATCAAAAGCGGAATCACGAAGAACACCAGATGCCAGTACGGGTGATTCCACCGACTGTTCTTGTCTGCCATCTCGCCCCCCTCAAGCGGCACCCTAGCGACAGTTGTGTGGGGGCTCGCAGGCGCCCCTCGTCCTACCTCAACCCACCATCTACCCCAGCTCCCATCCCGTCCGCCGTCGACCCACGCACCGTGGAGCGGGCGTGGTTCATGGCGTCCAGGTGGAGCGCGCCACTGTACGAACGACCTGGACGCCATGGGCCGCGTCTGCTCGGCTCTGCCTGGGGCGATGGCGGACGGGATGGGAGCCCACCACGCTCACCACGATGTGCCTGCGGCCGGGAACGGCGCCCCCTCCATCCCGGTGCCGGCCGATCCCCCGCCGGAGGCATGGTCCTTGACCGGTGGCCGCATATGTCGGGTGCTCGACGCTTGGCGCCAGGCCTATCCACCTGTGGGCGGGCGTCGGCGCAGCCGGGGCGGAGCGGGCCGAAGACAGGAGCGGCGCCCCGAGCGGAGCCGGGAGCCCGCCCAGCGGAGCGGAGCGCAGCCGGGGCTTGATGGAGTAGGGAAAGTTCTACCGCACCGCGATTATGAGCCGGTGTCCTGTCTCGGTCGATGCTTCACGCTGTGGCTTCATCTGACGCTTGGCACCAATTACCTCGGCTTGTCTGTGCCCGTTTGATTCGGCGCGTCCGGGGAGGGTTGGGGCCAGTTGGCGATACGGGTCCGGGCCACTTCGGCGATCACGGTCCAGGGGTCGCCCGTCAGGCGAAGCACCGCACTACGCGGAGAGTACTGATGGGTGGCGACGGTGTTGCGGACAGCGTCGTGGGGATCATCAGCCAGTGCTTCCAGCAGTTCGGCTGGGCAGTTGCGGCGACTCGCCACTCGGCTTCGAACACGCCAGTCGTCGTCCTTGAGCAGCTCGGCAAGAACCTCTGGCGGGCAGCTGCGGTTGTGGGCAGCCCAGAACCGCATGTCCGGGTGCTCACGCACCAACTCATCCCAGACCAGCCGCGGCATAGCCGCCCAAGCCGAGCGGTCCCTGTCCGCAGGATCCTCGCTCAGACGCAAGCGGATGAACTCCTCGACGGAGGTGATCTCGGGAAAGCGGTCCGGCATGGCAGGACCGTAACGCACGATGTCCAGGACAAGCATCAAGTCTCACCTGACGCCGAACCGCCAAGCATTGTGGACGATCGCGTAATTCGGCTCTGGCGACGATCACGTGATGTTCTCTGCCGCCGCGTCGCGGCGCACTTGTGGCGGAGTACAACTCACGCCAGGGTGACGTGCATGTCGCCCTCGGCCAGGACGTTGAGGACCTCGGCAAACAGGTCGTAGGGCTGGCCGTCCGGTGTCAAGGTCTTGGACAGGTGCTCGCGTGCGGTGACGGCGTCTCGCCAGAGCAGGGTCGCGGGGGCGGTGTAGCCGAAGGTGCCGCCCAGGCAGTCGTCGAGGGCGTCCAGGCAGCCACCGAAGTAGCCGCCCGGTCCGTTCACCGCCTCGCCGAGCGCCAGGTAGAGGCCCGGTTCGTCGGTGATGTACCGACCGTCGAGTTCGTAGGCGTGACGATCCGGCCGGTCACGGTGGGCGCGCCGGCAGGCCCGCTCCCGGACGAGATCGAGCCAGGCCCCGCGGCGCCGGGTGTCCAGGCAGGCCCAGGCGCCCAGGGTGTTCGGTGGCCCGGCGAGCCACCGTTCCCAGATAGGCCGGGCGTATTCGGGGACGGGCGTGAAGAGCTTTCCTTCGAGCTCCAGGTCGATCAGGTCCGTCCCGTTGGAGGACGGTTGCCAGGCGGTGACTCTGGTCCACAGCAGTCGTTCTGTGATGGTTTCGCACTGGTCGTCCCGTATCTCGAGGGCGGCCTCCTCCAGATCCAGCGCCCGCCGGGTGCCCTTCAGCAGTGCCGCCCTGAGCTGATCACTCGGGGCGAGTCCCCTCAGGACGAGCGGGGGTGACATCTGCTCGGGTGGCAGGACGCGCGCAAATTCCCGGCACGAGCCCAGCCACCGATGGCCGTCGTGCACTCGGACGGAGCCCCTGTGGCCCTCGGGCGGGCCTTCGTAGTCGTCCAAACCGGTGAGCAGCAGACTGTCTGTTCCGGGGAACTGCCCTGAGCTCTCCGCGTCCTCCAGCAGCCAAGGTTCAAGTCCCTTGTCGTCCGGCACCAGCCACACCCGGCTGCCTACCCAGTCCCGCACCTCGCCGACCGGGACCCAGTCGAGCAGTTCGTACGTCCCACGCCGGGGTTCCCCGAACAGCCCCTCCGCCTCGACGCAGACTCCCCAGGCATGGCCATGCTCGGTCTCCGTCAGCGTGTACCGCATGGGCCCGCGATGGTTCTCGTCCTCCTGCACGGAGGGAATCATGCCTGCACCAGGCTTTCGCGGCGAACCCCTTTCCCTGTGGCGGGTCACGATCTCTCAAAGCTGAACACCCGAGTTGGCCACAAGCGATCAAGTTCCCTCGGTTCTGGCGGGTCACGTAACGTTTCCTGCCCTTGCACGCGTCGCGAGCCACAGGACTATGTGTGATCGGGGAGCATGATCGACGTGCTTATCGCAGAGTGTTGAGGACCTGTTTCCGCACCTGAGCGCAGTCTCCGTCGATCGGGTGGAGTCCGATGGTGTGTCCGCGACGTTGTCCGTACGGTCTTCCGCGCCAGCCGCAGCGTGTTCCGGCTGCGGCGCCCGGTCCGCGCGGGTTCACGGCCGCTACCGCCGTTCGTTGGCGGACTTGCCGGTCGCCGGGCGCGGGGTGAAGGTCGTGGTGACGGTGCGCCGTTTCAAATGCGTCAACGACGCGTGCTGCCAGACGACGTTCAGCGAACAGGTCCCGGGCCTCACCTCGCCGTTCGCCAGGCGGGCGCCGACGCTGACGAAGGCGCTGGTGTCGATCGCGCTGGCGCTGGCCGGCCGGGCCGGATCCCGGCTCGCCACCCGGTTGGGTATGCCGTGCGGCCGTGACCTGCTCATCAAACTGATCCGCGCGCAGCCCGCGCCCGAGGTCCCGAAGGTGACCGTGCTCGGCGTCGACGACTTCGCGATCTGGCGCCGTCACTCCTACAACACCATCCTGATCGACATGGAAACGCACCGGCCAATCGACGTGCTGCCGGACCGCGAAGCCCAGACGCTGGCCGATTGGCTGGCCGCGCATCCGGGCGTCGAGATCGTGTGCAGGGACCGGGGCGGCGCCTACGCTGAGGGCGTCCGGGCCGGAGCTCCGCAGGCCATGCAGGTTGCGGACGGGTGGCACCTGTGGCGGAACCTCGCCGAGGCCGTGGAGAAGACGGTCGGCGCCCATCACGGCTGCATCCGGGCCGCGTTCGCGATACCCCCGGTCGCGAAGGAGCCCGTCGCGGGGGACCTGGTCACGAAGGAACCGCCCACCGTCGAGACCGCCCCGTTCGTTCCTTTGGACGGAACACTCGACTCCTTGGGGCGCCCTTGGCGCCTGGTGACTCGCACCATCGAGCGCTACGAGATAGTCCAGCATCGGCTGGCCGAGGGGAAGACGCTGGCCGCGATCCGCCGTGAACTGCGGCTCGACCACTCCACCGTGCGCCGCTTCGCCCGCGCCCGCAGCCTCGACGAGCTACTGGTCAAGGCCACTAACCGGGCAACCATCCTGGACGAGTACAAGGCCTACCTACACCAGCGGTGGACCGACGGATGCCACAACATTCCCCAGCTCCACCGTGAACTGCGCGAACAAGGATTCACCGGAGACATCCAGTGCGTCCGCCGCTACTTCCGCCCGTTCAAGAAGCCCCACAGCCCCCTGCCCAAGCAGCCGCCCGTGCCCGCTCCCGAGCCCCGGCCGGCACCGAAGCCCCGCCGTGTCGTCCGCTGGATCATGACGAACCCCGCGCATCTCACCGAGACCGATGCGACCGAACTCAAGGAGATCCGGGCCGCCTGCCCCGAACTCGACGCCGCCGCACGACACGTCCGCGACTTCGCCGACATGATGCGTGACCTTCGCGGCGAGCTACTGCCCTCCTGGATGGAACGTGTCCTCGCGGAGGACCTGCCCGCCCTCCATAGCCTGGTCAACGGCCTGCGCCGCGACCACGACGCCGTCACCGCCGCACTGACCACCTCATGGAGCTCGGGCCAGATCGAAGGTCACGTCACACGTGTCAAGCTCCTCAAACGCATGGGCTTCGGCCGAGCCAACCTCGGCCTCCTCCGCCAGCGGGTACTCCACAGTCCGTGATCTTTCCGAGGCCACTCTCAGCTGCGTGGAGGAACCATGGATGATGGAGCAATGTTGGTCCGCACGGAGAAGATGCCGCAGATCCCGCAGCGGCCCATGGCAGTTCGGGTTCGCACACCCATTGGA
The DNA here is from genome assembly GCF_042889485.1 of Streptomyces sp. NPDC002580. Lineage (NCBI taxonomy): Bacteria > Bacillati > Actinomycetota > Actinomycetes > Kitasatosporales > Streptomycetaceae > Streptomyces > Streptomyces sp. NPDC002580. The sequence continues at coordinate 18,515 of NZ_JBIAQZ010000026.1, forward strand.
TCCGCCGCGGTCCTCTGGCGTGGTGATGCGCAGGAAGCAGACGGCCACCACCTCGTCGAATGGACCATCGACGACGACATTTACTGGGGGCAGAACACGCACCCAGCCCCTTGTGCCGAGCCAGGCATCCGGCAGGACGGGGGCCGGCTGGTCCTGCGCGGTCGTCTTCAACTCACGGAAGATGGCGCGGCCTATCTACAGATGGGCTACTGGCCGGTCCTGTTCGATCTCGCGTCACCGATCCCCGACAGCGCCGATGGCGCCTGGGTGGAGATCAGCGTCGAAGCAGGCAGCGTCGCCCTCTACCCCTATCAGACCTGACATCACAAGATCTTCGACAGAGCCGAATTGCATGACCGTCGACAGCAGGTTCGACAGTTCCTCGTCTCCGGGCTCCATGCTGTGCCAACGCCCGGTCGATCGGGGCGGTACGGCTTCGTCCGGACCTGTCACCCAGTCGGAGGCGGGTGCTGCAAGGAGCGCACCGCAGGGAGCGGCCCACATCGAAATGGTCAGCCGGCCCTCCTCAGGAGGCTGCGCGTTGTCTCGGCTCAGCTCTGAGGCGGCTGCTCAGGAGCCTCCCGCAGGACGGCGACGCGCCTGAGGCAGCCCCACGAGCCAGCAAGGAATAGCAGCGTGATGCCGATGGAACGAGGAAGGCCGAGCGCGGTCGGTCTCCCCCAGCCTTCGGCCGGGGGCGCCCCGTACACCCGCCTGAAGCGCCCCAGCGGAGAAGCGGCGCTACTAGGGCCACACGACCTCGCCGTCTCGAACCACCAAAGGCTCGAACTGGTCTGACTCGCAGAACCTGGTCCAGCCCAGACGGACCGTACCGGTGGGAGCACTGTGCCGGTCATCCGCTTTCGTGGCCAGCCAGCTGAGCAGTTCACCGATGCGCTCGAAATCGTCCGGATGAATCTCTTGCCGAACAGTCAGAGCCCATGTCCCGTACCGTGTGTCTTCCGGGCGTAGCAGCACCGAGACGAGGGCTCCGCCCACCTTCCATGCCTCGCCGGGCTGGCCGAGCAAAGGCACCGGGTCGTCCATCATGACGAGGCTGCCGTGCTCATCTTCAACGACTGTCGGGAACTCGGGCACGATGCGGAGGCTCTCCGGCTTGGGGCCCAGCCCAAGATGCCACCGAAGCTCTGAAGCCTCTTCGTCAGAGAGCCTCTCGCGTAGGTTCAGAACGATCGAGAGTTCATAGATGTCTGCCACAGCGGCAAGTTATCGCTCTGGTACGGCAATGCCCCTGGGGGAACCTCACACCACAACACGGGAGATTCCCGCGGCTCGGGCTACGTTTTCGCGGTTCAGCGAATCCTGTCGGTAGCCCGCCGCTCCGCCTTCACGAGGTCGAAGTCGCCGCCCTCGTTCTCGCGGTCGGCCAGGCTCGAGGACGGTTTGCCCGCTTCAGCGCGGCGGTGATGTCCGAGGTGCGCATGGAGGTGTCGAACACTCCGAGCCGGAGGCCGCCGTGCAACGGAGGCAGGCGCACGAGTTTTCCGTTCGTGCTCAATTTCGCACGGGCCGGGCAATTTCGGCCCTCGGCTCCGGGGGCGGACCGGTAGGCTGCGGCGCAGTGGCCGACGCATCGGCCCAAGCCGGTGCCTCGGCCCATGACCAAGGCGCATCACGGCGGAGGTGCCCGCGGGCCCCCAATAACGGGGTTCGGACTGTGAGCATCAGTGCGGGACGTACATCAACTCCGGACAGCCGTAGAGCTGTTGAAGGCTTCCGCATGCTGCTCTTCATCGCGCGCATCGGGTCATGGGGCCGGGCGCGGGAAATGCGAGAGCCGTATGACCAGCAGCCACGGCCGCAAGAGCCGGGCACGAAACAAGAGCCGGAGCCTGGGCGCCGCGTACGCCGCTGCCAACGCCGGCACCCTCCACCGGCACGACAGCGGCCCGTCCGGCAATGACCTCCAGCCGGCCGACCCCACCCGGTTGGGAGTGGCGAGTGCGCCGGACATGTGGACCGCGGCCGCGCTGATCGGCGCGTGCATCGAGCGGTGCGCACCGTGCCGGGAGTCCCTCACGGCGAAGCTCCTTGCTGACGAGGACCCGGTCGTGCTCGCGATGGCAGCGGGGGCCGTCTACAACCTGCGCGCGTTCCACGAGCCGGACGCGGAGGGTCCTGCCGCCAGGCCCCTCAGGATCTTCTACCTCCTCGTCAAACACGCTCGCCTGCACGTGGGCGACGCCCGGCTGTTGACGGAGACGGTCGAGAGGATGCCCCGCCCAGACCGCGGCACTTCTGGAAGCCGCGATGGAGCTGTGGACCTCCTACGGGTCCGAGGGCCTCGGCCTCATGCGCGGGCCGGGGGGCTTGTCGGACCTCACCGCCATCAGCGATCTGGCCACGGCGCGACCCGGCGCTGAAGCTGGTGTCCACCGCGCGGGCGGAGACCACCCGCAGACGGAGACCGGTCCTGCTGATCAGGCCGCCGTTCAGCGCGAGCGGGACAGCACCGGCCCTGGCACCACTTCGCCTGTCAGTCCCACCCGGCTGCCCGTTCACCGGCCGTCCGTGGCCCGCCACCCCAGCAAGGAGATCCGGATCCACATGAGCGAGAACACCGAGGACATCGCCCAGAACGCGGAGAACGCGGCCCGCTCCCTCGCCGAGCTCGTCTGCGACCTCCAGCACCGGGGGATCGAGTATCCGCTGGAGGCCTATCGGATCTACAGCTTCCTCACCCGCTGCGCGGGGGAGATGCGGACAGCCCTGGCCCTGCTCAAGGTCTCCGGAGAGGTGCTTCACAACGACGACGAAGTCCAGCGGTATACCGAGTCGTCCTTGACGGCCGTGCAGCTCGCGGGAGTGCTGGGCAAGGCCTACTCCGCTGTCGGGCACCTTGCGTACAACGCCGCCCCCGGCGAGCAGAAGTCGGCAGCGCGCAGCTGAGTCGTTCTGCTGGACGAGGTGTGATCGTCGGGAACGTGATCACGCCTTGGCGGTCGACCCCCCGGCCTCTCCATGCTTGGGACACGACGGTCTGATGCGGTCGTCGCGTTGGGCGATAGCTGCGGTGAGAGTGTCGCGGACCGCGACCGTGAGCGCGTCCTCTTCGCCCCCTGCTCGTTCGCAGTCGGTGAGGATCTGCTTGTACAGGAGGATGGCCCGGTGGAGGTCCCCCTCCACTCGGCAGGTGTAGGCCAGTTGGATGCGGGATCTCAGGGTGTCGGGGTGGTCCTCACCCAGCACCCGCCCACGGCCCTGAACGGTCTGCTCGTACAGGGGGATGGCCCGACCCGGATTCCCCGCCGCCCCGTAGCAACAGGCGAGGAGGTTGCGGGATTTCAGTGTGTCGGGGTGGTCCTCGCCCAGCACCCGGGCCTGGTCTTTTTGGAGCTGCTGCAACAGGGGGATGGCCCGACCCATATCCCGCGCCGCGCCATAGGCGCGAGCGAGGAAATGGCGGGAAGCCAGGGTGTCGGGGTGGTCTTCCCCCAGCTCCCGCACCCGGTCTTTCACGGTCTGCTCGTACGGGGAGACGGCCCGATCGGCATCCTCCACCGCCTGGTAGGCCTCGGCGAGGAGGCGGCAGGAGTTCAGTGTGTCGGGGTGGTCTTCGCCCAGCTCCCGCACCCGGCCCTTCACGGCCTGCTCGTACAAGGGGATGGCCCGACCCGGATCCAGCGCCGCCCCGTAAGCGTGGGCGAGGTTGTGGCGGACGGTCAGGGTGTTGTGGTCGTCTTCGCCCAGCACCCGCACCCGGCCCTCCATCGCTTGCTCGTACACGGGGATGGCCCGGCCCAGGTCCCCCGCTTCCTGGTAGGTGCTGGCAAGGTTGTGGCGGCAGAGCAGGGTGAACAAGTGGTCTTCGCCCAGGACCCGTTCGGCGTCGGCGAGAGTCTGCTGTGACAGGGGGATGGCCCGGTCCAGGTCCCCCGCCTCCCGGTAGGCGCTGGCGAGGTTGTTGCGGGAGGCCAGGGTTTTGGGGTGGTCTTCGCCCAGCAAGCGTTGGTAGGCGGCGAGGGCCCGTTGGTAGTGCCAGCTGGCACGGGTGGGCATGCCCTGGTTGTCGACGAAGAGCCCGGTGCGGTTGAGGATGTCCGCGGTGGTGGCGGTGTCGGTGTCGGGGCCAGCGTGTTCGGTGAGGGCGTCGATGTGGGGGAGCAGGGTGCGCCAGGTGGGCCAGCTGGCGGGGATGCCCGGGCCGGCGGGCAGGGCGGAGTGCAGGTTGGCGGTGGCCTGTTCGCGGGCCTGCTGGATGTGGTGGGGGGCGCGGTGGGGGTCGTCGGGGTCGGGGGTGCGGGCAAGGGCCTGGACGAGCCGGTGAACAGCCAGGGTGCCGGTGGAGGGGTCGGGGGTGATCATGCTGTAGGCGGTCAGCAGCCCGAGCGCCGTGTTGAGGGCGGGTGGGTCGTCGGGGCCGCCCGCCAGGGTGGTGGGGATGTTGTCGGGTGCGTACCAGGCCAGGGCGCGCAGCAGATTGGCGGTTTCGGGCCGGAGGAGGGTGATGCGGTCGAGGGTGATGTTCCAGATCCGGGCGATGGTGCGTTCGGGCGGGGTGATGCCGACGGCGCCGGTGCGGTACATCGCCGCTGGGTGCTCGTTGAGCAGGGCGAGGTAGGCGCGGGGAGTGGTGAGCGGATTCTGCGCGAGGTAGGCGGCTGCCTGTTCGACGGCCAGGGGCAGACGGCCCAGTTCCGCACACAGGTCGGTGGCGCCTTCCAGATCCCGTCCGGGAGCGGTGGCGGTGGTGATGCGGGTGAGCAGGTGGAGTGCGTCCGCCTCGTCCAGGACGTCCAGGCACACGGTGGGGATGTGGTGCCAGGCGGTGGCGAGGCGGCTGGTGATCAGGAAGCGTCCCTGCGCGTGGGCGCGTGCCAGGAGCGGGGCGATGTCGGCTGGGTCGTTGACGTTGTCCAGGATCAGTAGCCAGCCGGTGTGGGTGGCCAGCCACTGCAGGGACCACTCCGCCAAAGCCTCGACGGGCAGGGTGCCGGTCAGGGCCGGTTGCAGGGCGCCGGTCAGGTCCGCCAGACCCCGCTGCACGCTGGCGGGTTTGTCGGCGGTGATCCATCGGATGGGGGCGCAGCCATGGGGGCGGGTGGCGGCCCAGTGCGCGGCCAGGGTGCTCTTGCCGATGCCGCCCAGCCCGTGCACTGCCTGCACGACAGCCCCGCCGGGAGTGGCGAGCGCGGCGTCGAGGCGGTCCAGTTCACCCGTGCGGCCGACGAACAGGCCCGGACGCACCGCCAGGTTGTCCAGCCCTGCCGGAGCCGCGACCTGGGCAGGCGGCCGCAGCGCCTCGGACGGCAGGGACACCACCCGACAGTGGTCCCCGGTCAGCACAGGAGCGTAGCTGTTGCCTCCGATGGCTACAGCCCGCTCGGCATGGGCCTCCACCCGCTTCTCGGGTCCGGCAGCGGGTGGCTTCTGTCGCCTCCCTGCCCGTTGGAACGGCCACTTCACGGGTGTTCCCGGCCAGGCTGGTCACCGGTGGACAGCGGACCGGAGTTGGTTCCGCCGATGGCGATCGCACGGTTCCCGGATGCGGACACCGTGCCCGGGGCCGGTGGTGGCGGGGTGGGGTGTGGTCCAACAGCGCGCTGAGCAGGTACGGGCGGGGCGGATACCGGAGTGTCGCCGGTGGAGACGGGTGCCTGGTTGTCCCCGCCGATGGCAACGCCGCGCTCGGCCGTGGCCTGGACCGAGCGGCCGGAAGTCCCGGTCACCGGGGCCCGGGTGGCGAAGCCGTGACCCCACAGAACGGTCAGCGAGCCCAGCACTGCACCGAGCGCGGAAGCCAGCGACCAGCGGATCGCGGGATCCTTCAGCAACGGCGCCAGTACGATCGCCCCGCACAGCCATGCCGGTACCGCGAAGGCCGCGGCCGTCGCCAGCCCCGCCACCGCCCACCTGACGTTCCGTCCCATGTGACCCCAACCGCGCCGAAAGTCCGTGTCCACCACCACGGTGGCAGCAACCCCTCGGCCCTGAACGGCTTTTGACAAAGGAGAGCCGGTAGCGCTAAGGCCGCTCTTGGCGAAAGCGCAATGGCCGTGCCCGGCCGGGTCGAGCTGGGTAGGTACCGTGTCGACCTCGACGTTCATGGTGTTGTCCTCACCAGGGGTGCGGGTAGGCGGGCGCCATGACCGTCGAGGTGAGCGGGCCGCGCCGACCACGGGCGCGACGGAAGCTGTCCTGGTCCCGGAGCCGACTAGGGCGTTTCTTTCCGATCAGCGGGCGGACCAGATGAAGATGCTGGCGATGTGGAGTCCGGCGCGGAACACGGTGGCGGTCTTCTCGTAGCGGGTCGCCAGGCCGCGCCAGTTCTTTAGGCGGTTAATGCAGCGCTCAACGGTGTTGCGCTGCTTGTAGGCCGTGCGGTCGAAGGCGGGCGGGCGGCCGCCCCGCCGGCCCTTGCGCTTGCGGTTGGCGATCTGGTCAGCGGGCTGCGGGATCACCGCACGGATACTGCGCCTGCGCAGGTGCTCGCGGATAGCTCTCGACGAGTAGGCCCGGTCCGCCAGGACTACCAGGGGTCGGGTCCGAGGCCTGCCGATCGTCCTGGGCACGCGCAGGGCGGACATGACCTGCTGGAAAGCGGGTGCGTCGTTGGCCTGACCCGGGGTGAGGACAAAGCACAGCGGGCGGCAGCGGCTGTCCGCCGCGAGGTGGATCTTGGTGGTCAGCCCGCCGCGGGAGCGTCCGATGGCGTGGTGGTCTGGTTCGTCGGCCGGGGCCCCCTTTTTCGGGCCCCGGCTGCGTTCTGATGGGCGCGCACGATAGTGGAGTCGACCGAGACGACCCATTCCAGGTCGCCTTCGGCGTCGGCCTGGGCGAGCAGGGCAGTGAAGACGCGCTCCCAGGTGCCGTCGATCGCCCAGTTCCGCAGCCGGGTGTAGACGCCCTTCCACGATCCGTACTCGCGGGGCAGGTGTATCCACTGCGAACCGGTCTGGAACTTCCAAGCGATCGCGTCGATCACCTGGCGGTGATCACGCCACCGTCCGCCCCTCTTCGGCGTCCGATCCGGCAACAACGGCTCTATGCGCGCCCACTGCGCGTCAGTCAACGGCACGACCGGGCCAACGATCCGATGATCGGAAAGTGGCGGTCGTCAGGCCGGGGTGATTCGGCCACACTGGTGCGATGAACTTCGGGGCGGGGCTTGGCGAGGGTGGCTGGGACGATGACGGAGCCCTCCGGGCTGCGCTAGGGCGTACGGCCGAGGGACTCGGGCTTGACCTGCCCGAGTCGGACGGGAAATGGGATCGCCTCGCAGAGTACGTCAACGCGAGGAGCGGTCGGCGCGTGATGCTGTATCCGCCCGGAGAAGGGCGTCGGACTTTCCAGGTGAACCTCCAGGACAACGGCACCCGTCTGGCCTGTGGGTGGACCGCAGACCTGGCCGAAGCGGTCAGAGCGACAGCGGCGTGGACGGGCGGCGCGGGCCTCGAGGAGACCAGAGCGCGCGCCCAGTTCATCCGTTTCAGACCCTGGGCCCTCGACCACGAGCGGGAGCCGTTCGGTGCGGTCGAGTTGACGTGGTGCGCCAAGCTCGACCGCATCCACATGCCGCCGTACGACCGGCACCCGCGCCCCCACGCGGCGCTGGCGGCGGCGTACGCCCAGCCGGTGCTCCGCCAGCTGATGCCGGTCAACAGTCACTTCAACCTCTGGTTCTCCACCAGTGTCGAGGAGTTCTGGAAGGCGCGGGTCGGGTACCTCATCTGCCCGTACGACGAGGGGCTGTACGGAGTGCGGAACAAAGGCAGGCTGGTTGCGCGCACCGAGACGCCGGAGGAAGCCGTCGCCCTCGTGGTGGCCGCCCTCCCGGAGGAGCTCGGGCCGGCGAGCTGAGGCTAAAGACCGCGGGCAGCGCGCGGGGCTTTGCAGCACGGGAAGTCGGGACCACCACCCTGACATGCTGAGGGCAAGATCCTTAAGACACGCCCTAGCCCACCAGCAACGCGCTCCACCGGCGCATCGGATGCTCCACGTTGCCGACTTTCCCGCGCAGAGGTTTGCCTACTGCGCAACAGAGCCGGTTAGGAACAGGACCAAATGAAGGGAATGGGCACTTCAGTATCACCAAGTTATTAACTTGCTGCTAAAGATGCCGACTTACTGATACTCTAGTGGTGAGTTAGGGAGGTTGCTGAGATGGCGCGGAGACCCGAGAGTGATCACGCTCGGACTGCCAGGACCGTAACCGAGGCCCGCGAAGAGTTGCATGCTCTGGTGAAGCTCGCCGAGGGCCCCGACGCCGGATCGACGGTCATCGACAACCGCGGCGTGCGCGCCCTGCTCGCTCCGTTGGACCGGTTTCCTGCTGCTCGGCACCCAGACCGCAACGGGCTTTCGGGGCATCCTCTCGGATCGGCGCAGAAGGAGCTCGGTGACCTCGTAGCGCTGGCCGCGAAGGGCCAGCCCCAGGTCCTGAAGCGCTACACGACCCCGGTCGCGGTCCTGCTGCCCGTCGACGGGCCGATCAGCAGCCGCCCATCCGACACGGCCGTGCACCCTGGCGCGGCGCCCGCAGGAGGTGCGGTGACCAGCCAGTCCACTCCCACCCGTGAGCGCGGCCGCCGCCTCGCCACTCTCGGAGACGCCATCGGCGACGTCCTCTCCTCCGGCTCCGCCCCCGGCCTCTCCTACGGCCTCGCCAGCCTGGACGAGGCGACCGGCGGCCTGCACCCGGGCCGCCTGGTCCTGGTCGCGGCCGAACCCCAGGTGGGCGGCAGCCTGATCGGCCTCGCCGCCGCCCGCACCGCACTCGCCCGAGGCGCCCGCGTCCTGTACGCCGCATCCGGGCCCAGCAGCGCGGACATCACCCGCCGCATCATTGCCGCGGAGGCAGGCGGCGACTACGCCCGCCTCAAGACCGGCGTCCTGACCGAGCACGAGCAGGAGGTCGTCGAGCGGCTGCGCCACGCGCCGCTGCTCATCGACGACGGCAGCGACCTGACCGCCGAGGCCATCGCCGACACCGCGCCCCTCGCCGACAATCTGGCGCTCGTGGTCGTGGACCGGCTGCAGCGGGCCCGCAACCCGCGCCTGCCCCTGTCCGGCGAACACCTTCCCGAAGCCAGCCAGATCCTGCGCGAACTGGCCCGCACCCAGCAGGTACCGGTCATCGCGGTCCTGGACACCGACGACCCCGCCATCGTCAACCTCCTGGACGCCGACGTCATCCTCACCCTCACCACCGCGCCCGGCCAGCAGGTGACGACCGTGACCGTCGCCGAACGCGACCTGGGCATCATCGCCAGCACCAGCCTGCGCCCCGACCTCGCTCACGCCCGCTTCCTCGACATCACGACCGCGCCCCCGGAAACCACCACTGCCGAGGCCGGCAGTGGTCTGCCGGACAGCGTGGGCACTGCGGCCGACCGTGAACTGGCCGACGCCGCTCTGCCCTTCACCTCCGGAGCCGTCAAGGGACTGGCCGCAGAGGCCGTCCGCCTGCTCGCAGCCCTGCGCACGGCGCTCGCAGGCGGCCACGTGAAGGACCTGGACGAACTCCACACCCAGCTCCAGGCGATGGCCACCGCCGGAGTGCGGACACCCGACAATGCCGAGGGCCGCCGCCTCACCGCAGCACTGCACGCCTACAACGCCGCCGCCCCGGCCGCTGCAACCACGGAGCCGCCGGCCGACGCCGCTGTCAGTGGCACCCCGTCGGCCGACGCCGAAGACGACGAGGATGCGGCGCGGGACGACGATGACGGCCTGGTACCAGGAGATGAGGAAGAGGAGCCGGAGGGCGCCGTCTTCCCCGGTCTGAAGATCCTCAAGGACGCGGTGGACCGTTCGAAGATGCACCCGATCCCGGTCATCCGTACCGAGGACCGGGAGAGCGGGCCGTGGCCGCTGATCAGTGAGGACATGTCCGGCGAACCGAAGTGGGTCCACCCGGACGTCACCAGCACCCGCGTCGCCCACATCCGGGACAACGGCAAGCGGGTACGCCGCGACAAGCTCGATGTCCCCGCCTCCTTCGGAGACGGGCTGATGTGCCTGATCGACCGCAACGGCTCCTACCCCTCCGCCTGTTCAGCCGTTCCGCTCGCCCCGAACAAGCTCCTGCACACCGGCCCCCTGAACGCCTTCGACAAGGGCCAGGCCGGCATCTACCTCATCGACATCCCGGAGTGGAACTACCCGGGCATGCCGCACCCGCTCGGACAGCTCATCGAGCGGACCGACGAGCAGGGCCGGGTGTGGGTGACCACCCCGCACATCAAGCAGTTGGAACGCCTGTACCGCGACGGCCACCTCACCCAGCGGGTGACGATCCACGACTCCTGGACCGGCCGGGCCAACGAGAGCCTGTTCAAGCCCTTCTACACTGCGGCGCGCGAGGCCCGCGCGGACCTCGTCCAGGTCGGCAGCGACGCGTACGCGGCTTATAAGACGCGCGTGTCCATCGCCTTGCGTCTGCTGTGGCCCAAGCGGCAGGAGCAGCGGTCGCCATTCTGGCGGCCGGACTGGCGCATGAGCATGGTTGCCGAAGCCTCCGTCCGCCACTGGACCGTCGCCTTCAAAGCCGTCCAGGAGGGCCACACCCTCATCGCCCTGCGCAAGGTCGACGCCGCGATCTTCTGGACCCCCGGCCAGACGCCACCCGACACCTACCGGATCGGGACCGGATTTGGCGAAGTCAAGGCCAAGTTCCTCCAGCCCGGCGAGTTCATCCCCGAAGGTGACGACTGATGGCCGGACCCACCGGGCGCGGCAACTCCCTCGGCGCCGCCCTCAACGACCTCCTGCGCGCCCAGGTCACCCCACGCCACCGGCTGTCCACCTACAACGCCAAACACTGGCACGCCCAGCTCAGCCAGCTCACCGGAACCCACCGCGGCTACGAAGCCCTCGAGAGCGCCGGCCTCGACGTCCGACCCGACACCCTGATCAAGTGGCTGTCGGACCCCGAGTACAACGTCCGCCGCAGCTACCGCGACCTCATCCACACCGCCTACGAAAACGTCGCCATCATCCCCGCCGAACCCCTCCCCGACCTCGCCAAGAACGGCCAGTTCGAGATCAGCGGCCTGGTGAAGACCGGCAACGACGAACGCGAACGCGGCACCCGCCGCGCCGCCCCGCTGCGCATCGACGGCCGCCGCGGGGACTGGAGCGAGATCGAGACGCTGTGGCTGGCCGGCGACCTTCGCGACGACGACTTCGAGGACCGCTTCATCGACGACGTCATCGTCGCCGACATCGGCGAAGGCACCGACGGCTGGGAATTCAGCGGAAGCTCGTACTCCGTCGAGCTCAGGTAGGGCCAGAAGGTCAGCGCCGGCCGCCTACTGCTGCGGGGCAGTCAGCAGCGCTTCGGGCAGATAGGCGGACCGGATACCCAACTGCCAGTCGTGCGCAAGACAGGCGAGGGCGGCCAGCGTGGCGGCCCCCGCCGGAAGCAGGCTCCGGGCAGCCGGGTCGGCGCCGATGCTCTCGCGGTGCGCCACGAATCGTTCCTCAAGAGCCCGCTCGAACGCGGCCTGATCATCATCAAGGAGAACGCGCAACAGCCGCTGGTCCCCTGTCAGTGTCCCGGCCGCATCGAGCTGCTCGGCCGCACGCGCCAGCTCGGCAGCATCCGGCTTGCCCAGCGGCACCGGCCCCGGAAGCGCGCCGGGATAGCGCCCCTGGACGACATTCAGGTAGCCGCACAAGGCGTCCATCTCGGCGAGATCGGCCGGGTCCGACACCGACTCCCGCTTCGAGTAGGGAACGCCGTCACGGATGGCGGGCGCATAGTCCTCGCGCAGCAGGGGGCCGATCACCCGGCCCCGGTCCCATATCAGGCCGCTGATCACAGCCCACGTGAACGCATCGGTCCACGTCCGTGCCGTGGTCGCCAGGTGGGTCGGCTCCCACTCCTCCTCGTAGTGAAGCTCCTCGCTGCTGAGGGTCTTCTCCACGAGCGGGAGCGGGATCGAGAAGTCGCCGTCGGGGAAGCAAGCGAGGCTCAGCACGCCCAGGGCGCACTCCGCAGCTGTGATCAGCGCGGTGCGCGAGTCGGGCGTACGCAGGGCCGGGTCGGGCACGGTGCACGCGCCGATGTGGTCGGCCAGCTCCTCGCCGAGTTCACTGAGCCCTTGCCGCAGCGGCATGTCGCCGTAGCGCATCTGGTGCCACCGGCCGAAAGCCCGCCTCCACATGTCCTCAAGGGCTTGCCCGATTCGTTCTTCTGCGACGGTGTGACGCGCTACTTCTTTGATCGCCATGCCGGCCATCCTGGCAGTACCCACCGACAGCGCAGTCCCCCACAAGGCGTCGGATCCTCCGCCCCGCCCGGACTGTCCCGCCTGTCGACGCCAATCGTCGGCAGGGGGCAGTCAAGGCAGACGTGGAGGTAGTGATCGTGATGGATCCCCGTCGGCGGCGGTGCGGTGGGTGGTCACCGATGGTGTGGTGGCGGGGCGCCAGCGGCGGCGGGCGGGCTGTGGTCGGCGGCGGCTGCGTGGAGGACTTCGCGGATCAGCAGGTCGAGGTCGTCCGTGGTGGTGCGGTAGTTGCACAGGCAGGCGCGCAGAACGGTGCGGTCGTGCACGGCGACGGTGGCGAGGTACGCCCGTCCACGGGCCTGGACGCGGTGGGCGACCCGGGCGTGGAGTTCGTCCTGGTCCCCGATGTTCGGGGCGGTGATGCGGAAGCAGACGACCGGCCACGGGCCGCTGGGCAGCAGTTCCAGCCGGGGTTGTGCGGTGATCCTGTGACGCAGTTGGTCGGCGAGGGTCAGGTAGTGCTCGATCAGGGCGGTGACGCCGTCGTGGCCGAGGTGGTTGAGGGTGGCCCACAGGGACAGGGCCCGGGTGCCGGGGCGGGTGAGCTCGATCGTGGCGTGGGAGAGCCAGGGCAGTGCGTCCGGCTCTCCGGCGGTGAGGTAGGAGGCGCGGTGGGCGAAGGCCGTGTGCAGGTGCTCGGGATCGGGGACGAGCAGGGCGCCGCATCCGACGGGCACGCTGAGGGTCTTGTGGGGGTCCACGGTCAGCGAGTCGACGGTCCCGACGCCCCGGTACAGGGATGCCAGTGCAGGGACGGCGGCGCCGAGCCCGCCCCAGGCGCCGTCGGCGTGGTGCCACATCCCGGTGCTGCGACACAGGTCCGTGACCGGTTCGAGCGGGTCGACGGCGCCGGTGGCGGTGGTGCCCAGCGTGGTGACGGTACAGAAGGGCAGCAGGCCCGCGTCCAGGTCGTCGGTGACCGCGGCGCGCAGCGCGGCAGGGTCCAGGCGGTTGTGCGCGTCGACTGCGACGGGGCGCAGCCGGTGAGCGGGCAGGCCGATGCAGGCGGCTGCCTTGGCGACGGACATGTGCGCCTGGGCGCTGCAGTAGAGGGTGAGGCGGGCGTGGTCGCGGTCGTAGGCGGGCCCGTCGCCGCTGCCGCGGCGGGTGAGGAACCAGGTGCGGGCAGTGGCCAGGGCGAGCAGGTTGGCCATGGAACCGCCGCTGGTCAGCACCCCGCCGGTGGTCTCGGGCAGAGCGGCCAGGGCGGCGAGCATGCGTACGGTTCCGCGTTCCAGGTCCATCAGGGCGTTCTCGCCCATGCCGCAGGTCGCGTTGATGGCGCAGGCCAGGAGTTCGGCGATGACCCCGGCGGGTGCGGGCGGCGAGTTGACCCAGGCGAAGAACGCGGGGTGGCCGTTCCCGGTCGGGAAGGGCGCGATCTCGTCCCGCACGAAGTCCAGTACCCGGCCCAGATCTTCCCCCTTGCGGCCGAGCGGTGCCTCGCGCAGCCGGGCTCGCTGCCGCGCAGGCATCGTACGGCTCACGGGTCCCCCGGGCAGCTCGCTCAGGTGCTGGGACACCCACTCCGCCGCGGCGACGAGTTCGTCCCGCAGCACCTTCGGGCCGGCCCCGGGCGGCACCGGATCCAGGGGCGGGAGATATTCGCTGCACTCGGCCGGCGCGGGGTCGGACAAACGGTGGGTCATGGCGGCGTGTCGGGCCTTTCGTCATCACAAGGCCCCCAGGTCAGCGCATTGAGGGCCATGCTCGTAACGAGCAACTCCCACCGGCCGACACGCAGCCGCTGATCCCACCGAAACGACACAGCCGCAAGTCAGCCCGCCTGAAATCGAACAGCGCGGCGCACGAGTGCTGCCCGAGCTGATGAACATCTGCTGTCGAAACTCGGTTCTGGCACAGATCTTGGGGAGTCGTCGCGGAGCGTTACCCCGTTGTTCGATTGCGAGGAGACGGGTTCGCGTGAGACGGCGTACGCCTTGTCGTCCGACGATCAGAGATGACGCTCCCTCAGGTTTCTGCCTGCCGCTGCCGCTGCCGCGGTCGGTTGTGGGCGGTGATGGTGCTGGTCATGCAGACCGATGCGCCGTTCTGGGACTCACTGGTCTTCGAGGGGATCGACGATGTGGATGTCGAGGCGGTTACGGCCGCGTTCGGCACGGTCGAGGTGGTGGCGAGAGGCCGCGCCGCCGGGGCTGCATGTCCGGACCGCGGCCGCTTCTCGGACCGAGTCCACGACCGATACCAGCGCAGGCTGAAGGATCTTCCGCTCGCTGAGCAGGGCTTCGTGATCCGGCTGACGGTCCGGCGCTTCATTTGCGGAGGGGCGGACTGCCAGCGCCGGACGTTCGCCGAGCCGTTCTCCCAGCTGGCTTCCCCGCACGCACGGTTCACCACGCGGCTCAACCGTGCCCTGGAGCGGGTGGGGCTCGCGCTGGCCGGGCGGGCCGGCGCCCGGCTGGCGGCCCGGCTGGGCTTCGGAGCCAGCCGGATGACCCTGTTGCGCAGGGTCATGGCATTGCCCGATCCGCAGTTCAGTACTCCGCGCGTGCTGGGCGTGGACGACTTCGCGATCCGCCGCGGCCAGACCTACTCCACCGTCTTGACCAGCGTCGAAGACCATCGCGTGGTCGACGTGCTCCTGACCCGTGAAGCCGGGCCTTTGGCCGCCTGGCTGATCCGCCACCCAGGCGTGGAGATCATCTGCCGGGACCGGGTGGGCGCTTACTGATCGTTTCAGAATGATGTGCGGAGTCGTCGCAGGCAGATGATGCTGCAGGCCAGTTCCAGGAGACCTTGATGGAGGTCGGCACGGCGTTCGTAGCGGGTCCGGGGTCGCTTGAACTGGTGGAGCCAGGCAAAGGTGCGCTCGACGACCCAGCGGGTTTTGCCCAGGCCGGAGCCGTGGGCGACGCCGCGGCGGGCGATGAGGGGCTTGATGCCGCGCTTCCACAGCAGTCGGCGGTACTTGTCGTAGTCGTAGCCGCGGTCGGCAAACAGGCGCCTGGGCTTGCTGCGCGGACGCTCCCGAAGTCCCCGTATGCGGGGGATCGCGTCCAGCAACGGGATCAACTGCGTCACGTCATGCCGGTTCCCACCAGTCACGGACACTGCCAGCGGGGTTCCGTGCCGGTCGGCGATCAGATGGTGTTTGGAGCCTGGGCGGCCGCGGTCGACCGGCGACGGCCCGACGTGATCCCGCCTTTGAGGGCCCTGACGTGGGAGCCGTCGATCGCGCAGTCGCCCATCTCCAGCAGGCCCGCCTTGCGCAGTTCGGCAAGAAGTTCCGCGTGCAGCCGGGGCCAGACACCGGCTTCGGTCCAGTCCCGCAGGCGGCGCCAGGCCGTAACTCCGGAGCAGCCCACCACCGGAGCGGGAACATCCCGCCAGGCCACGCCCTTGCGCAGCACGTAGATGATGCCCGCCAGCGCAACACGGTCCGGCACCCGAAGCCGGCCCGGGTGCCGGTGCCTTCGCTCGGGCTGCTTCGGCACCAGTGGGGCTATGCGCTTCCACAGGTCATCAGGGGCAAGATCATCGGACACCCCGCAGACCCTGCCGACGAGGATCACCGACCGCCAGCCGACACGCCGATCTCATGCTGAAGCCCTGGCCTCGGTCACGCTGAACCACCCTGGCCGCACCTCGACCAGCAGGGGCTTCAGCGACTCCACCGCGGTCCGCAAGTTCTGCTCCGTGGGGTCATGAGGCTCAGGCAAACTCCGCCCGTAGCAGCGCAGCCGCC
>NZ_JBIAQZ010000027.1:0-20985 GCF_042889485.1 Streptomyces sp. NPDC002580
ATCCCCGCAACTACCTGGCCTTTCTCGGACTCGCAGCCGCCCTGTGCTGCTACAAACGACTCGTCCGCCTCACCACGTAGGACACGGTCTAAGTACCGTGTCACCGGCGAGCGGGCTCGTCAGCACGGTCGGGGCGAGCACCCGCAGGCTCAGCGGGGCCAGCCGGCCGCTGGCGGCGATTTCGGCGATCAGGGCGGTGTCCGTGCTGTGCAGGAGGCTGGCTGGGGTGGTGAGGCGGACTCGGCCGTGCGCGTCGGTGGTGTCCCGGATGAGGTCCGTCAGCTGCTTGGGAAGGACCGTGGTGTCGGTGATGCTGCGCAGCGCGTGGAGGAGTTCGTCGGCGGTGTGCCCGGTGTCGAGGGCGCGGCGCAGCGAGGCCGGAGTGATGTGCCAGAGGGATGCGGGGTGCCGTACGGCGCGGTCGGCCAGCTGGTCCAGGAGGGCGGCCAGCCGGGGCGAGCACACGCCGTCGACGACCGCGGTCACGTCCGGATCGGTGTGCAAACGCGCTGTCTCGGCCGGCGGCGGCAGCACCTGCTGGGCGCATGCGGCGAGTTCGGCCTCCTGGAGGGCCGGGTCCGCATCGGGGTGGCGTAGTGCCGGGGCCAGCGGGCTGAGCGCGCCCCGTGCCAGCACGCCGAGGAGTTCGGCTTCGCGCACCAGCGGCGCGAGGGCTGCCTTCTCGTGGTCGCGATCGCGTTCTCCCGAGTACGAGTACTTCTCCGTGCAGGCGCAGAACCGGGCGCGGGGCCGGTGCCAGGCGAGCAGGTCGGCGAAGGCGCCGAGGAGATCGCCCGTGGTGTCAAGGGCCTGCTGCGGTCCGAGCGCGGCCGCGCTGTCCAGGAGGGCGGTACGTGTCGCCAGGCATCCATCGCACTCGACCTGGGAGGCGAGAGCGGGGGTCGGACCGTCCGGCGCGTCACGGTCTCCGCCATAGCGGGTCGCGATCGATGCGGTCCGGGTGGGGGTGAAGCGCATCGTGCGCCAGGCCAGGGCGAGTTGCGCGTACTGCCCGGCTGGCTCGCGCGCCATCCAGGCGTCGTACGCCGTCGTCGCCAGGATCCGCTGCTGACTGTCGTGCGCGAGGAGACCGGCCGCGTGGGCGCATTCGAGGATGAGACGGACCGCAGCCGGCGTACAGCCGCAGGCCTTGGTGATCCGGGTCAGTTCGCGGGTGCCGAGGCCACCGTCCTGCAGCAAGGTCGGCGGCTGCCGGACGTACGCGAGCAGGACTGTTGTGGCCTGGGCAAGGAAAGTGACAGCGGCGGCCGAGGCGCCCTCGGTGATCTGCTTGCCGGTGACGGCCGTGAGCGGGATCTGCGGCGGCCGGGGATGGAAGGGCGCGGTCGGCTCCGGTCCACGCAGTGCGATCAGCACCTCGGCCGGCAACTGCGGCCGCCGCTCCCCGAAGAAGCCGAAGGAACCTGGTGAAACGGGCCGCTCCTTCAACGAGAGCAGGGCTCGCGCGGCCGCCCAGTCCTGGCCTTCCCGGCCGTCGGAGGACAGGGAGATCGAACTGTATGTCGTGGAGTTGTATTGCTCCAGATGCTTCAGCAGTTTTTGGGCGGGGGCGGGAGCCTGGGCGACGAGGTCACGCACCCGTTGACCGTCACGGTGGTGGGCGAGGAGCACGGCACGCTGCTCACTCTCATTGCCCTCGGACGTCAGGCCCAGGGTGCTGAGGGCCGCGGCCAGGCCTTCGCCGTGCAGGTTCTCCACGACGGTCTCGAAGCCGACAAGCCGGTTGCGCAGACCCAAAGGATCCGTCCACAGCTCGCGAAGTGCTTCCGCCATGACCAGACTGCCCGGCTCACCGGGAGCCGCATCACGAGCCCACACGAGGCCCAGGGCGGACAACCGGCCGAGGGCCTGCTCAAGGGCGGCCCCACCGTCGCCGGCCAGCTTTCCGGACTTCAGGGACACCCCGAGCATGGACGCGAGCAAGGGCCGGGGGCAAGGCGTGGGAAGTGCGGCGAGCGCCTCGGCAACCTCCACGCACGGCAAAGAGAGCAGCTGCGTGGCAGCCCGTTGGACGCTGCCGGGACGCAGCAACCGCTCGGCGATCTCATTCAGCGTCCGCGGACGCGGCTCGGTGAGCGCATCCCGGCGCTCGGCCAGGAGTTGCGCGAGCTCCTGGGACCCGAGCGCACGCAGGTGATCGCAGAGCTGGTCACCGGCGGACGGGCTGCTGTCAGACGCGATGCTCAACCAAGGCCCCATTCGGTAGCGGTGCCCGGTCCCCAGCGGTCCGACCGCCATCCACATGTAGCAGGCTCGGGCATGCCAGGTGCGTTCTTCGGAGGTACTTCACCGTTGACCGCGCCTGGATCGATGAGAAAGTGCAGACCTCTGCACTCCCCGGGTCCTACCTCGACCGAGGCCAGCCGATGTGGCCGAGGGCCCTTTAGAAGTCATCTCATTTGGTGAGTCGGCGGTAGCAGATGAGGGTGCAGGCTATGGCGGCGAAGGCGAGGAAGTGTTCGGCTTTGCGCTCGTAGCGGCGGTGGAGTCTGCGGCAGCCGGAGAGCCAGGCGACGGACCGCTCCACGACCCAGCGGTGGCGGCCCAGGTGGGTGGAGGACTCGATGCCGCGCCGGGCCAGGCGATGGGTGATGCCCCGGCTGCGGAGCCATTGCCGCAGGTGGCGGTAGTCGTAGCCCTTGTCACCGTGCAGCTTGCCGGGCCTGCGGCGGCGCGGACCGCGTCGTGAGCGAATCGGCGGGATACCCCGCACGAGCGGCTCCAGGCCCTGACTGTCGTGCATGTTCGCACCCGAGATACCCACCGACAGGGGCAGCCCGGTCCGTTCGGCGATCAAGTGGATCTTCGACCCGTACTTGCCGCGATCCACAGGATTCAGACCTGTCAGATCCCCTTTTTCAGGGCCCGCATGTTCACCGAGTCGATCACACAGCGGGACCAGTCCAGCTCCCCGCGGGAGCCGAGTTCGTCCAGGACCAGGCGATGGAGCTTCGCCCACACCCGGGCCTTGGACCACTCGGCGAAACGCCGATGAGCCGTGGCTCCCGAAGGCCCGAACGAAGCGGACGGCAACTGCTGCCACGTGCAGCCCGACGTGGCCACGAACACGATCGCGGCCAGCACCTCCCGATCCCCGTGCCGACGCCGACCACCACCCTGAGGCCGACTCGGCGCCTCCGGCACCACCCGCTGGAACAACTCCCACAACTCATCCGGCACCAGCCGCTCAACGATCCCCACACCGGAAGCCTACCGAACACTCCAAATGAGATGACCTCTTACTGATGGTTTCAGAATGAGGTTCGTAGTCGTCTCAAGCAGATGATGCTGCAGGCGAGTTGGAGTAGTGCGAGGTGGAGGTCGGCGCGTATCTCGTAGCGGATGCGGAGTCGTTTGAACTGGTGGAGCCAGGCGAAGGTCCGCTCGACGACCCAACGTGTCTTGCCCAGTCCGGATCCGTGCGGGGTGCCGCGGCGGGCGATCTTCGGTGTGATGCCGCGGGCCCGGAGCAGCCGACGGTACTTGTCGTAGTCGTAGCCGCGGTCGGCGAACAAGCGGCCGGGCCGGTGACGTGGCCGTCCACGGACCCCGCGGATGCGGGGGATCGCGTCCAGCAGGGGTATGAGCTGAGTGACATCGTGACGATTTCCACTGGTCAGCGAGATGGCCAACGGAGTGCCGTGCCGGTCGACGATCACATGGTGTTTGCTGCCGGGCCGGGCCCGGTCGACCGGCGAAGGTCCGGTGTGAGCCCCCCTTTGAGCGCCCGGACGTGCGAGCCGTCGATCGCGGCGTCGTCCATGTCCAGCAGGCCCGCGGCCCGCAACTCGGCCAGCAGCACCTCGTGCAACTGCGGCCAGACGCCGGCCTCGGTCCAGTCCCGCAGACGCCGCCAGGCCGTCACCCCGCTGCAGCCCACCTGCTCCGCGGGAACGTCCCGCCAGCTCACGCTCTTGCACAGCACATAGACGATGCCACGCAGCGCAGCCCGGTCATCCACAGGCAACCGCCCGGGATACCGATGCCGCCTGGCCGGACGAGCCGGCAACAGCGGCGCCACCCGTTCCCACAGATCATCAGGCACAAGGTCAGCAGGCACCCAACAGATCCTGCCGACCCAACACTCAACTGCCAAGTCTCACAACGAACTTCATTCTGAAACCATCAGTTAGGAGCATGCGCCACGCCCGTTGATGCCTGACGCGACGGCCGGGTGGACGGCCTTGGCGGGCTGCTCGCCTTGGTGGCTGCGGGTGTGCTGGTCGGCTGGGAGCCGGTGCTGGACGCGGTGGGCCGCCCGAAGCTGGCCTGTCTGGCCGATCCGCGCGCCATCCCCGTTCTGGGGTCGGTCATGGTGAGTGCCGCCTTTGCTGCCGAGGGCCTGGAGCAGAGGCCTCGGTGCTGGCCGGGGCCGGGGATGTCGGCGACGTGATGGCTCTGCACCGCCTCGTCGTCGCCGATCCGGCCGTCTGGACCGTCGAGGTGCCCGCTGTTCTGGCTGCCCTCGAGCTGCCGGAGCTCGGCGCGCTCTGCCCCGTCGCGGCCGCTGTCCACGCCGACCGTCCCGGTGCCTACCCTGGCGGTGAGCTCGTCGGCGCCGTCACTTCGGCGCTCGGCCTGCCTCGCGCTCTTGACCGGCTGGCCCTCGCTGGCCAGAGGGCAGTCGCGGCCGGATCAGCCCCGCGAAGGGCATGGGGTGGCAGCCTGGAGGAGAGGGCATTTCCGCCTGATGGTGGCCGCCAAGTGGCGGTCGGCGGCCAGCACCATCGCCTCCGTTGCCCACGAGGCAGGTATCCGATTTCGAGGGGGGTCGGATGCACGGTCGAAGATCGCCACCTGGGGAGCACCAGCTTGCCGAACTGCCATCGCGGCCTGGCCAGATGCACACCGACTGCTGCGCGGGCGGTCTGGGGCGCGCGAGGTGGTCAGCGGGTCGAGATTTGGTGGTCGTCGACGGGTGCGGGTGGTACTACCCCGATGCCCCAGCCCTGGACGAGATGCTCTGCGGTGAGACGGGACATGCCGACCTGCGCTGCAACGTTCTCGATCAAGTATGGCGGGGTCGGTCGGCGGCGCGAGGCGAGAGTCCGTTGGGCTTGCCTGAATGCACGTTCTCGCTGGGGTCGGCGGTAGGTCATGACGTCAGGATCGCAGGCGTTCAGACCTCGGCTGACCATGTGTGGATAACACTGTGCTCGCTCTCCTCAGTAAGAAGGCAGGTAAGCCCGGCCGGTCAAGCACCGGTGAGACGCGCTCAAGCCCCGCGAGACGGTACAAACACGGCGCGAGCCCGGTTCAGGAGCCGGCCTCGCCCAAGCTGCGGACAGCGTCCCAAATGTCGAGGACCATCACGCCATCGATCTTCTCGATGCTGTCAGAGCCGAACCGAACCGGGCCCAAAGGGGGGAGGCTCCAGCGTCGTGCGTGTGAAGGGCGCCATGATTACCGCTATCGGCGAGATGCGAGCGCAGGGCCTCACCCCACAGGTTCGCGCCGACGTCCACGCCGCCATCACCGCGAGCCTGGAGCGGGACTGGCCCGCTTACCTCCAGGGCCTCATCGACCGCTGCGCGATCCAGACCCAGTAGACCCGCACGATCCGCACTGCCCTGCAAGGGCCCTGCCCCACCCAGGCCGGGCCCGCCGCCTTCTGCGCCCCCGTGGTCTCGGCGGTAGCTGCAAGGCTGGTCGGCATGAATGGCTGCGTGGCCAGGCCCGCGATCACGACGACCTCACCCCGGCCCGCCCCCGTGGCAGAGCTACGCCGCGCTTATAGGTGGGCCGCTGGACGGACCACTGCTCGACTGGCGGCCGGAGGAGGTCGACGACGGCGCCGCCCTGTCCACTGAGCTGTCGTGGTGGGCAGGCGGCCGGGCGCTGTACGACCCGCGTACGTCCGGTCCCGGCGTGATGTGCCGCTTCCATTGCTGCGGTGACAGCCCCTGACTGCCGCGGCGGGCTCGCCGGGCGGGCCGGTCAGGGGCACGCTGGGAAGCGTGAGCCGCGCACCGATCGTCGTACACCCGCCCTCCCGCACGGGCGGGCGGAGAGTGACCATGCACTCCTCGGGCCGGGATGGGATCCTCGGTACTGCCTACAGTGATCACGATCTGGTGGTGTTCCTCGAGGGCGCGGGCATCCAGGATTCCGACAGCATCCTGGACGACGCCCGGTGGATCGAGTGGCGCGGCGGCCGCGCGCACCAGTGGAGTGCTGCCTGAGCTGTCCTTACCGCCGAGGCGCCGTGGAGCTTCTCCTACGGCAAGGCCGGCAACGCGGCGACCGCCAGCGACGGCACGCTCCTTTACGCCCTCGGCCCCGACCTGGCTGGCTTTATCGAGCAGTAGCGGGGTCTGGCACAGATCTTGGGGAGTGGTCGCGGAGGGTGACGGTGGCGTTTGATTGAAGGCGCGGGTCCGGGGGCCCGTCAGCGTTCTCGCATTCTGGTCCACCACCAGCCGAACACCGCCAACTCAATATTGTTGGGGTCGGGCAGGGTGCGGCGCTCGAATTCCTCGTCGATGCGTGTGATCAGTCGGCCCAAGTCCCGTTGCGCTCCGGGAGGAAGGTGCCGCATCGCCCACTCGAGGTCATCACGGGCATCTCCCACCCCGGGCGATTCGAACTCGGAGACGTCCAGGTAGCGTCCCGGCTGGTTAAAAGCTCGCTCGAAACACGAGAGCGCATTGGCGACCGCGTTGGGCCACATCTCCTGGTCTTCGACCCGGCGGATCGCTGCACGAGTCTGCGTGGAGACACCGCGGACTCTCAGGACCGAACACTGCCATCGTGGCCGCCACCGCTCTGCGCGGACGGCCTTGGGACGCCTACGCGGCATCGCCCTTTCGGATCAACATGAGGCCATCCTGCCACGGGTGGGCGGCTGTTCGCGCAGTGTTACTGGAGCAGGATCATCTTGCGGAGGAGTTCAAATCCGGCTCGGCCGTAGAGCTGGCTGTCATCGACTGCGTCGATCCAGGTGGGGAGTGTGGAGCGATCTCGAGGTCGAGCACCAGGTCAGGTCTGATCCGCGGCGCGCAGGGCCCGCGCCAGCCATTCCAGCTCCTCGGTCGCGTCGGGCGACGAATTCTGCCCGCGCACACGGGCGACGAGCCTGCGGTAGTGCTCCGCTCCTGCCTCGATCCCGGCTTCCAGGCTGCGCAGCACGGCGGCCCGATCGGCGTCACCGAACAGCTCGGACAGCACCTCGGCCGCTGCCGGCCCCTCGGGAGCGACCCCGCCTTTTCGGACCTCCGCGACGGTCTGCACGATTTGCCTGGCCCACCAGATGGACGCCCCGGGGGGACGGCCCTGCCCCGGTATGGGCGTGTTGAGCTCCATCCATGTGCGCAACCGGGCGCGGAACCCAGGGTCCCGAACCAATTCGGCCAGTTCGATCCAGGCGTCGACCTGCTCAGGTGTGGGATCGTCGGGCAATTCGATGCTGAAAGCGCGCATGCGGTCGCGCAGGCGCGGGTCGTCGAGGCCGGCGAACACCTCCTCCTTGAACTCGTCGATGATCTGCTTGCGCTCGGCGGCGGAAAGCCGCGCCAACCGGTTCATCAGTGCTGTCTCCTCAACGGTCGAACCCCGTTTCGCCACGGTGGACAGGACGGCCCGGCTTACCTTGAGGGAGCGGATCTGCGCGTCGAGCGCGGCCACATGCGCGCTGGCGACCCCGGCGACCGTGGTGCGGCCGCTCAGGACACGGCACACGTCGTCGAGCCCCAGGCCCAGCTCCCGCAGGGTGCGGACCAGCTCGACGCGGGCCACGGACTCGGCGTCGTACAACCGGTAGCCGCCCGCAGAACGGCCCACAGGCGGCACCGCCCCCTCGTCCGACCAGAAGCGCAGGGTACGTACCGGAAGTCCGGTGCGGTGCGCGAGCCGGCCAATGGTGAGCACGTCGGGGCGTTCGTCGTCCATGAGTAAGATCCTGAACCCTCCGGCGGCTGGAGACTCAAGCGCCTCAGTGCGGCATCCCGTGAGTTCTCCAGAACTCTGCCGAGTTTTCTCACCACCTCCAGCGTCGACAGCATGCGCCTTCTCGCCTTCGGCCAGACTGCAGACTGATCAGATCGGACGAGAAAGCTTCAGGAATCCCGAAGTCACGTCACTGACCGGGCGATCACGCGAACGAGAGAGAAGCCCCAGGTCAGGGGCTCAAGGTTCCGGCAAGAACTACGGGAACCCACGGGATGTCGCAAAGGAGAGCGCCGCATGCCCGGTGAGTCTGTGATCCCCCAGCACGTCTATCAGCCCGTGCCGTTCGTCCAGGCCACGGCCGAGGTCGTTGTGCACGACCCGGCCAACCCGATGGTTCTTATCCAGGACCTGTACAACCCCAACCGGTCCATTTGGGTGCTCCGCTCGCAGTTGGTGCCGCCCCAGGCGACGCCCCGCGGGATCTCACCCGGGGGCTGGCGGTCGACCCGGTGGCGCAGCGGATCGCGGGCGTGAGGGTCGGGGCGGCAGCCTACGGCGGCGGCATCTCCTCATGGGCGCGGCGCAGGTCGCGGCGGCCCTGTCCGGTGTGGGCAGCGCGATCGGCTCCGTGGCGCTGCTGCTCGCGGTGTGGAAGCTCGCGCCCGTCCCGCGCGGGAAGGACGTCGTGAACATCACCAACAAGAACTCATGGGGCGGCCGATCGACGACCAAGCTCTGACCCGCACCGCACAGAGGGGCCCCAGCCGACCGTCCGGGGCCCCTTCTCGTGTCCCTGAACAGCAGGAACGGGGCTTAACCCACTCTCCGAGATCTTGGAACCGGGCGGGTGCGTGCGATGATCCCGCGTCATGGGGAGACACACATGGGGGAGAGCGGCCGCGGGCATCGCCCTGGCAGCCGCGGTCATCAGCACGGCGAGCGGCTGCGGCGGCGACGCCGACGTCGACAAGGGCCAAGCGAAGAAGCCCGCCGCGGCGGCGCCCAGCTTCGCCAAGGCGTCCAAGGTGTTCCAGGACAAGGTCGACTCCGACAGTTGCCAGTCGATGGAGCCTGACTCGTGCTGGGGCGAGATGACGGCGCTCATCAAGTCGGCGCGGACACTGCGGCACTCGATGAACAGCGAGAAGTCCGTGAGTGCGGACTTCTGGACCGAGGCGTACTCGATGATCGACACCATGGAAGAAGCCATGACGGAGGGCTCGGATCTCGGGGGCGCGCAAGAGGGCGAGGGCGTGGATCACGCTGCGATTCGCTCGAACCGTGACGAGGTGTTTGGCGGCGCTCACGATCTCGCCGATTGGCTCGACGAGCACCCCATCAAGTAGCGCCCAGCTCAACCGTCTCGCGGGGGACCGTACGGCGACGTGCGGGCCCCTATGGCGTTACCCGACCTCGATGTCGGCGGGCCAGTGCCGCAGCACGCCGTCGACGTCGCAGAGTACGGCGGCATAGGGCAGGCAGGATCTCGCTGGGCAGT
Organism: Streptomyces sp. NPDC002580; assembly: GCF_042889485.1. NCBI lineage: Bacteria > Bacillati > Actinomycetota > Actinomycetes > Kitasatosporales > Streptomycetaceae > Streptomyces > Streptomyces sp. NPDC002580. Next base: position 9,407 of record NZ_JBIAQZ010000027.1, read on the forward strand.
TCTCAGTCACGCCCGCAGTCTGCGCTCCCGCATCGTCTCGGGACGGTTCATCCGGTCAGGACGACGGGGCGCAGGGGTGCACCGTGCTCGAGTGTGGTGGTGACCAGGTCGGCGAGGCCCACGGGGTAGACCGTCTCCTGGGCGGCGCGCAGGTCGGCGATGGTCCACCAGCGGTGCTCGCGGATGTTGTCGGGTTGCGTGGCGTGGGCCGGGTTGACGTCGGCTGCGCAGACGCGCGCAAGGAAGTACTTCTCCACCTGCCGGACTTCGCGCCCGCCGACCAGGTGATCCTGGCTGCGCTCGGCGAGCTGCGCCCCTAGTTCGACGGCCTTCGCGTCGATACCGAGTTCTTCACGCAGCTCGCGGAGCGTCGCCGTGGTCCTCTCCGTCCTCCAGTGAGCCGCCGGGCGTCGCCCAGAAGCCGCCGTTCTCGTCGTAGCGCAGCAGCAGGATGCGATCCTCCGCGTCGAGGACGATGGCGCGGGCGGCTTCCCTCAGCGGTGGAGTGGAGGTCGTCATGCTTTTCAGTGGGGCAGCCACCGGCTTCCGTTGCCGACTTCGAGCCGTAGACGGAGGTACCTGGGCGCGGCATAGGGCGCCCAGGACCGTGTGCGCCGGAAACCGGCCCAGGGCAGCCGCTGCAGCTTGCGCCCCGTGCGTCTCAGCTCGTGAAGGTGAAGTACTTCCACGCGCCGTACGTCGTCGAGTTCACCGTGTCGCCCGACGAGGAGTTGATGTACGAGGAGCGGACGCGCATCCGCCAGCCCGTGTCGTGCTCGCCGGTCAGCTCCACCTTGGACACGCCCGCCGAGCTCAGCGTGAAGTACTTCGAACCGTTGCCGTACCAGGTGCCGTTGTAGTAGATCTCGAACTGAAGGCGCTGCTTGCGGCCCGGGTAGGCCGTCATCGTGTTGGTGAACAGCGGGTTCTTGGTCTTCTTGACGTAGTAGTAGGTGTGGCCCCACACGTATGACGTCTTGTAGTGCCCGCTCACCGACGTCGACACCTTGACCTGGGCGCCGACCGTGCTGGTTACCGTCTTCGGCGTGGAGCGGGCGTCGCCCAGGAACTTCGCCGTGACCTTGGCGTCCCGCTTCAGGTCCAGGACGACGGACAGGTTCCCGCTGGAGTTGACCGTGCCGGACTTCACCAGTGTGTTCGGCTTGTCCGAGCCGAACGGGTCGGCCCAGATCTCCACCTTGCGGTTCTTGTACGTCGTGCCCAGGTGCGCGGTGAACGTCACGTCGGCGCCGTACGCGTAGACCTTCCCGTTGTTGTTCAGTGTCAGGGACGTCGTTGCGCGCGAGACTTCGACCGTGTCGGAGCCGGTGCCGGAAGCGTGGCCCGCGTCGCCGGCGTACTTCAGCGTGTACTTGACCTTGCCGCCCACAGTCGGGGTGTCCACGAAGGAGTAGCTGCCGTCCGCTTTGACGGTCACTGTGGCCAGGGCCTTGCCGCTCGGCGACTCCAGGTCGGTGCGGGTCGCCGTCAGCTTGATGCCGGCGGGCAGCGCCACCCTGGAGGAGACCTTGCCCTTGACGGTGAGCTGCTTGGCGCGGGGCGCGGTGGCCGGGGCGTCCACGGTGATCGAGGTGGCCGACTTGGTGGGCGCCTCCAGGACCCGTAGGGAGTACACGCCCAAGGAGTTGTACGTCACCGCGAACAACCGCGAGCCGTCCGGAGCCCAGGCCAGGCCCGCGGCGGCGAGTTCGTCTCCGCCCCTGGAGCTGGAGTCGGTGTCCGGGAAGTCGTACTCCCGGACGGATTTGCTGCCGCCCGGCTTGTAGATATAGATGTCGGGCCGGTACGAGCTGTGGACGCCTGCCGCGACCGTGCCGTTCGGGGTGATGGCGACCGAGTTCGGGCCGGCGTCGCCGCTGGCGTAGGAGCCGTCCTCGGTGAGGTCGGACGTCCTGATCACCTGGTGGTAGTAGGGCGCGCCGCTGGCCACGATGACGTGCTGGCCGTCCGGGGTGACCTGGATGTCCCCGAGGTTTCCACCGGTGCCGTTGGTGTACGTGGTGCGGGTGAGGGTGCCCGAGGAGACGTCGTAGGAGGCCATGGACACCGGGCTCCCACCGGTCGCGGCCGCGATCAGGGTGCTGGAGCCGGGAGCGGCGTCCAGCATCGGGGCGTTGTACCAGACGGGGCCCTCCTGCTCGAGGGTGACCACGGGCTGCTCGCCGGAGAAGTCGACCGAGCCGATGTTGCCGTCAGGGGCCCCGCCATAGCTGAACCACAGCTTGCCGCCCGCCAGGGCGACGCTCACCGGGCTGTCGCCCACCGTGTAGCGGGCGGTCTCGGCGCCGGTCGCGGTGTCGAACGCGACGATCGCGTCGGCGCCCGCCACGGCCGCGTACAGCGTGCCGGAGTCGCCGGACAGCTCCAGGCCCACGACGTCCGGCAGGTCCGTCAGCTGACGGACCACCTTCCCGGCGTAGTCGGTGACGACAATCTTGCCGTTGCTCGGGTCGCTGACGAAGACCCGCTGGTGGACGCCGTCCACCACGATGTCGACGGGCTGCTTCACCGGCAGGCTCGCCGTGGTGTCCGCGACTGCCGGCGCGGTGGTGAGGACCGCCGAACTGAAGAGGACCGCCAATGTGGTGGTGGCCGCGAGGGTGTGCACACGCACTGCTGGTTCGAACCCCCAGAACGAAAAGATGATGCCGACACGCCCGGACATGTGTGGGAACTGCGGAGTACGTGTGGCCAGTGAGCGAAGAGTAGGTCATGCCTTTGGCATAGTCGGCACAGGGCCCCCGTCCGGTCCGCGCTCTCCTCTGCCCTCAACCCTGTGGCTCCGCTCACGAGAACGGGGGTCTGGTGCGGGCCCGGCGGGGGAACTGACCCGTTGGGGCGGACCGGTTCATTCGGTACGCCCCAAACCGTCGTGCTCCGTGCCCGGTCACGTGGCTGCAGGTCAGGTACTTCATGCCGACACCGCAAGCATGCGACGAAATCCGGGTCAATCCCCACGGCCGGCACCCCCTCACGTCACAACCGAGACACTAAATGCACACCTGTTCTCCACATGCCTGATGATGTCCCCTCAAGCACAACGCCCCAGGGGAACCCGTGAACCAGCAGCACCCGCAGCAACAGCCCCATTGGGGAGCACCACAACAACCCGCATGGGGTACGCCGCCCCCACCCCAGCCGCCGAAGAAGCGCAAAACCGGGAAAACCGTCGGCCTCGGCTGTCTCGGAGTCTTCGCCTTCCTCCTACTCATCGGCATTGTCGGCGGGGGCTCCGACGGCACCACCGGCGCCAAGGACGGCAACAGCAGCAAGGGCGACACCAAGTCCGCCGCCCAGGTACCGCACTACAAGGTCGTGAAGCAGGACAAGACCGGCCACAAACGAAACGTCGTGGTCGAGGTCGGCACCACCAAGAACCTCCGAGGCGTGTTCAACGCGGTGACGGACAGCCTGACCAAAGAGGCCGGCTACTACGTCATGATCAACTGCTCGACCGGCGGCACCAAGAACTTCGACAATCGACTGGCCAACGGCCAGTACGCCATCGGCACCATGGGAACCGCCACCACCGGGCTCAAGGACGGGGACACCGAGTTCTCGACGAACAAGGGCCGGACCTGCCCCGTATCCGCGGCAGAAGTGGCCCAGCGAGACGCCGACCAGAAGGCCGCCCTCAAGGCCGCAGGAATTCCCCCCGAGCCCACCGGCGCCAAACGCGCTGAGCTGCTCAGGGCACTCGCAGCCGCCAACCCGGACATCGTGAAGTACGAGGACAAAGCCATCAACGCCGCACGCAACCAGTGCAGCGCCATCAACGGCGGCGGCACCAGCGTCAACCGGTTGGCATCCTCACGCTTCACATACAGGGACGTCACAACCACCGAAGCGCAGGGCAGGCAGATCAACCAAGCTCTCAAGAGCCTCGGCTTCTGCAAGGTCTGACACCCCAGCCCGGCCCCGCTCCACACGCGGCCGGGCCGCGTCAGGCTCAGGAGCGGGCGTCACCGAAACCGGCGTCGCCCGCTCCCGGTTTGAATTCGACACCTCAGCAACCGGACGTCGGTCGCCTACGCCGAAGCGCTGCCCCGCCCCACCCCCCTGCGCACACCGATTTCCGTGAGTCGCATGAACTGCTAGCCGGAGGAACGCAGGTGCCCCAGATCGATACCCGACTCATACAGACCGCGGTCATGGGTGGCAAACACGGAGACCGGCCCGTCATTCTCCCCGAGGAGGCGCAAAACCTCGACGAGTTCCGGCGCCAGTACGGGCAGGACGAATTCTGGTGCGGAACGCTCCTCGGCGGCTGCGGCGAGAAGTTGATGACCAAGCGGTACGAGACCAAGGTCTGCCACTTCGCTCACCATCCGGACCGCTACGGGACCAACGCGCCGTGCCACAGGCCCTCGGGGGGCGTGGACAGCGCCGACCACCTTTTCATCAAGCAGCACGTCAAGGAGTGGCTTACCCGTCAGGGACACGCAGCCGAAGCTTCTCTTCGCAGCCTCGGTACGGGTCCCGGCGACGCGGTCGACTTCTGGCTGCGGGCCACCGAGCAGCACTTGCGGTTCGAACTGCGGCCCGAGGACTACCGGCGCTGGCGCAAGGCCGCCGAGAGCCTGGGTGCCCGCGAAGGACACGTGGAGTGGGTTTTTGGACCGGAGAACACGATCACCCGCGATATGGTCGCGCGTCAGGGGTATGCCCTCCGGGTCAGCTGCGAGACAGCCAGCACCGACAGGCGGGTCCTCATCGGCACGGCTACCGCGGACCGGCCGATCATCTGGGACCCCCTCGACGCCTGCAGGATGACCAGGGACGGCCTCGCGACGCCGGCCCTGGAAGAACTGCGAGCTGCGGGAAAGATACGCATCGGCGGCATGCGCAATGCACCGCTCCCCACCAGCCTGCCCATAGCCGGAGATCAACTCGTCTTCGCCATCGACAGCGGGGCGGCGGCGCCGACGAACTCCCCGTTCGAGGAGAGCGGCCGCCACCTCTACGTCGGTTATCTGAAGCCCACCGCCAATCGCATCGTCCGGACAGTGGTGTCGCTGCCTGCCGACATACCGCGGCCCGCCGATGACTACGTCTACCAGCTCTCCGGCGCCGTACGGATCCTGATCACCGACCCCGTCGGGACCACGCAGGCCTACTGGGCCGTTCGCGCCGATGTCGTGAAGCGGATGAACGGCATCGCCGCTGAGCGCACCGGACTGTGGCGCCCGAGCGTTGCATTCGATACTCCTGTCGGCATGCCCGCGCCGCAAAACACGCCTGCACGCGGAGAGAAGAAGGAGAACACCAAGGCCCAGGCCACCACTGTGGAGCCGCCGACGCAAGCAGTACACGTTCCACAGGTGATGGCCCTGCGCGAGGAGCTGCTGAGGATCGCGCGCCGACGGGGTACGACAACGTGGAAACAGCTCTCCCGCGATTTCGATACACGGCTGCGTCAGCTACCGGAGAGCACGCTCCGCGACCTGCTCGTGGAAGCGGATCAACCCGCGCGTGAGGGCTCGCTGCCCCTGAGCGTCCTCGTCCTCGCCTACGGACAAAAGCAACTGCACTACCTGAGCACGATTCTGCGCTCGCTCGGCGTTGATGCTCCGGATTCCGGCGCAGCTCTTCAGCAGTGGAGCACGGAGACAATCCGCGAGATCCACGACACCTACAGCCCGAACGGGGCCCTGGCGCCGGGCGCAGAGTCTCGACGCACCTCATCCGCGCCTGCGAACCAGCCGAAGGCCGTCAGCTTGGGTGTCTCGGACCGGCAGTTGGGGCTGCTGCGGGAGAAAGCCGGGGAAGCGAGCCGGGTTGCGGCCCGTGCGACAGGCCGCCGGGCAGAGCGCCTCGCTGTCGTCATGGCCGAGACCGAGGCCCATGTACGGCAGTATGCCGAGGCACGTAAGAATGATCATGCGCTTCGTCGCTGGAGCGACACAGGTAAGCAACTCCAGGAGAGGCTCGACGATCTGATCGGGCGCATTCCCGCGTCGCCGCGAGCTGCTGCGTCTCACCCTGCTGTTTCGGCTCCTCTGCCTGCTGTGACGAATTCGAAAGAGATCTTCTCTCACTCCGAGCCGCCCAAGAGATCTCTTGCCGTACCCGCCGTGGCTGTGGATCGCGCCGAAGTTGCATCGCAAACCCTTACGCATCTGTCTCAGTCCTTCGCCGATGGCAGGGTTTCCGGCAACCTCCAAGTGGTACGCCGCATCGGTCGTGAGGCAGATGCGGTTTTTAAGATCGGACTGTCCGCCTCAGAGAAGCTTCGGCTCCGGGCGCTGAAGTACGAGATTCGCACATGGATCAGGGAGAGGGAATCCGAGGAGGCACACAGCTCCTTGCGGACCGTCTTCGAGACTCTGCCCCTTCCCGGCGATCCCCAGGAGGCAGCGAAACTCCGCCGCGCGCTGGACCATGCCAAAGGCCTTCGATGGATGCTCTCCGGCAAGCTGCCGCAGGACCTCTCGGGCGGTTTCAGTGACCTCGAACGCCGTATCCATGCCGCCGACACGGCTTCGACGCTGAAACTGACGGAACCTGCTGCGACAGCGCCTTCGCCGAATGGCCGATCCAGCAGCCAAGAGGAAGCTCTGGCCGACTTCACCTGGCTGGTCTCCGAGATTGAAGCGGGGCGGGAAGGAGACGATCTCAAGTCCGTGGAAGCCGCGTACAGCCTTGCCGACACCTTGTATGCCCGACGCCTCGCCCCGGAAGATCGGGTGAGGTTCGCGCCGTTGATGCGGGACGTCAAAACATGGTGCGAGGCGCATCAGGCCCGTCCTGAGATGGGCACTGTCCTGAGCCGGATCAGACAGTGAGCTCTTTCCAACTTCACGCTGAGTTGGTCAGATGTAGGGCGAGGACGGCTTGGACGAGTGCGGTGATGCGGGCCGGACGGCGGCGTGCACGAGCGCCGAGTTGGTCACGGGTGGACGCCCGCCTGCGCAGCCAGATACTCGACGCCGCGGTGGCCGGACTCCTTGGACACGTGGACGTGGACCGCGTGCTGGCCGGACGGCAGTGCAGGGTCGGAGTGGTCGCCGCGGAAGGCGACCTGTACCGCGTCGTGGCGGAAGCCGTGCAGGCCGTGCTCGGGTCTGTCCGGCCAGCGGCCCGGCCATACGAGGAAGACCGCGTTGCCGTTGTCGCCCAGTGCCGCGATGACCCGGTCCTCGGCCGTCCCCGGTGCGAACCGTGCCGACATCTCGAGCGGCAGGTGCGCCTCCAGTTCACGGTCGTCCATGACCGGCACGTCCGGTTCGCAGCCACCGGCGCCGCAAGAAGGTCGGGCGCCAGGGTAAGGGCGGTGCACAAAGAGGGAGTTCGGCAGCTCCGCCGCCATTCGGCGGACCTCGTCGACGCTCTCCAGGAGCATCAGCAGTTCCGCCTCCTCGCCGCGGTGTTCCATCAGCGCGCACAGCCGCATGGCCTGGCGGTACGCGTCGGCGGCGTCAGCGGTGACGTGGACACAGCGTGTGTAGCCGGCCAGGCAGTCTTCGCACATGGCCGCATGGTGCCACCCGCTGGTCCGGACTGTCGCCCGGAATGATCGGCGGACTCCGATGCCGAGGGGCGGCCGTCGGCATGGCTCCCACGATGCTGTGACGAGCAGGGCGTACAAGCGGTGCAGGCCGATGGTGTCGAGGTGGAGAAAGTCCGTCGCGAGTAGGCCGCCGACCTGGGTCTTGAGGAACTGAGTCGACTCCAACCCGGCAGATGCGTAGGCCAGTTGGGCTGACAGACAGGTGAAGCCCCTGCTAGACGGGTCTTCGACCAAGAAATCCGTCTCCTCCAGAGGCTTCGTGTGCTTGTGTACCCGTCGGGCGTCGACGTGTCCAGCTCTGCCCTGCGCTTTCTGTCCGCCAAGCTCCGCCAACATCGCCGGGAGCTCGGTAGTCGGTGGAGGCGCCTGACTCCGGGCCGACAGGCTCTGCTCACACTCGCCCACCTCCGCAACGGCCAGCCCTATGCCCAGCTCGCGTCCGGGTTCGGTGTCGGCACCACCACCGCCTACCGATACGTCGCTGAGGCTGTCGACCTCTTGGCCGCACTCGCCCCGACCCTCGAGGAGGCTGCCCGTACGGCATCGACCAAGGCGTTTGTACTGCTGGACGGCACCTTGCTGCCCATCGACCGGATCGCCGCGGACCGCCCTTTCTACTCCGGGAAGCACAAGAAGCACGGGATGAACGTGCAGGTTCTGGCCGATCCGTCCGGTCGGCTGCTGTGGGTATCGCCAGCTCTTCCCGCCGCTATCCATGACGTCCGGGCCGCCCGTGAACACGGCATCGTCGGCATGCTCACGGACGCCGGCATCACGTGCTGGGCGGACAAGGGATACCGAGGTGCCGGAGGCACAGTCCGCGTTCCGTACTGGGGACGCTGGGAGACGCTCTCCGACGGTCAGAAGACCGTCAACCGGTCCCACGCCAAGATCCGGGCCCTGGTCGAGCAGGCCGTCGCCACCCTCAAGTCCTGGCGACTCCTCCGCAAACTGCGGTGCTCGACCACCCGCATCACAAGCCTGGTCCAAGCCGTCCTGACCCTGCATCTGGCGAGCTCAGGCCGATGATGGAAAGAGCTCAGTGGATGTTTTCCCCTGTCTTGGCTGTCCCGGCCACTTCTCTGTGATGCGATTGCCGCCGCTAAGCGAACTGTTGAACTGCTTCCGAAGATTCATTTGCGCGGTCGTGAGTTCGATAGCGCCGCGCGGCGGGAATCATCCGATCGGGCCTGCCGTGTCGAGTGGTTGCACGAATGCTCGGACGGGTGTCGCCCCGTTTGAAGCTGATCGGTGGACTTCACAGCCCGGGTAGCGGTTCGGCGGCGTGGTGGCTGGCACCTTCGCGCGCATGCACCCCTCATCCGAATCCCGATCCTGGGACGGTAGCCCCACTGCCGCTCAGCAGCGCCGCTCCTTGTGCGTCCGGCCGGGCAGCTTCGCCTGCCATGTGAAGTGGCGGAGTGTGAGGCCGCCGGCTCCTGGCCGGGTGTTGCCGGGACTCGGGGTGCCCGGCCGTCGGCTTGTTGCCGTGTCCCGGGTCCGTCGCCTGCCGGTGGTGCCCTGCCCGGAGCGGGGTGAGGCGTTCGCCTCGTGGGTGGATCGCGTTGCTGCCGTGCTGGAGGTCCCGCCGAGTGTGGCAGCTCGTGCACTGGGGCTGGAGTCCAGCAGTGGGCTCCGTCCACGATCCCGCTCTTCTTCGGTGTCACGCTCACCCCGCCAGCCTCGGCAGGTTGCGGCCGGGCCGATCGAGAGCCAGCTCAGGTGAACAGGGCGGCGAGGGCCGCGGTCACCGCAGCAGCGAGGGTGATGACAGTAGCGAAGGCGGTGGCGGCGCGAGTGAGGGCGGTGGGGTAGGTGGCGCCGTCCATGCGAGCGAGCGTGGCCGCGCCGGCGGCCGCCAGCAGCGCGATGACGATGACGAGTCCGGAAGCGAGCAGGATAACGGCAATGGTCACGGCGACTCCCGGTACACGGTGGGGTGTTGGCGTGATCGAAGGTCGCGGAAGTCGTGTGCGCCGGTGTTCGCCGGGACAAAGATTGAACACGGCGAACAACATCACGGCCGGGGGCGAGCACGTGCGCGACGAGCAATACAGGAACAATCCGGCTCTTGCCGAACTGCGCCGGAGACTCGATGCCGGACTGAAGCGCACACGGTTGACTAAGAAGACCCTGGCCGGCCTGGCGGGGCTGGGCCGTACGACAGCGTCGGAGGCGTTCCAGACCGACGGACCGGTTCCTTCGGACAGGACCGTGAAGGCGTTGGCCCACGTACTGAAGCTGCCGGTCGAGGAGTTGCTGACGCTTCAACAGGACGCGGCCGCAGTCGGCAAGTGTGGGGGCGGTGAGCAGTCAGGGCCGGGCAGGCCGATCGCGGAGTGGGATCCGCACGAGCTGGAGGTCCACCCCGCGGGGCCCGGACAGACCGCTTCAGGCTCTGGGGGCTCCGGGACCCGGGCCCTGCCCGGATACGTGGAGCGTGATCATGACCGGGTGCTGGCCGAAGCGGTGCAAGACGTGGCGGCCGGCCGCAGCCGAATTGTGGTCCTGGTGGGGGCCTCATCGACCGGGAAGACCCGGGCCTGCTGGGAGGCCGTGCAGCCGCTCGCCAAGCGGGGGTGGCGGCTGTGGCATCCCTTCGACCCGACCCGGGCCGAGGCCGCGCTGGAGGATTTGCACCGTGTCCGGCCCCGCACGGTGGTGTGGCTGAACGAGGCCCAACACTACCTAGACGACCAGGCAGTCGGGGAGCGGATCGCGGCGGCTGTGCACCGCCTGCGGATCAGCCCGGAGCGCGGACCGGTCCTCGTGCTGGGCACGCTCTGGCTCGACTACGCCCGCCAGTTCACGGCCCTGCCCGAACCGGGCATGGAGGACCCGCACAGCCGGGTGCGGGAACTGCTTGTCGGCCACACCCTGACCGTCCCCGACGTATTCGACGCCGCTGCCCTGGCAGCCGCGGATGCCGTCGCCGAGGGAGGTGACCGGCTGATGGCCGACACTCTCATCCGGGCCCGAACCGATGGACGAGTGACCCAAGACCTGGCTGGCGCCCCCGAACTCCTCAACCGCTACCAGCACGCCAGCCCGGCCGCCAAAGCGCTTCTGGAGGCGGCGATGGACGCGCGGCGTCTCGGCGTCGGCCTCCACCTTCCACAGGCTTTCCTTACCGACGCCGCCACCGACTACCTCACCGATACTGACTACGACCGACTCACCGTCGATTGGGCGGAACGGGCCTACGCCGCCCTCGCTGAGGAGGTCCATGGCACGCAGGCTCCACTGCGCCTTGCAAACTTCCGAGTCCCGCGGCGTCCGCCTGCCACCGGTGGACCAGTCCCGCCGCCTGCGGGGCCACAGTTTCGGCTCGCCGACTACCTCGAACAATACGGCCGTAGTACCCGCAGCGGCCTTTGCCCACCCGACTCCTTCTGGTACGCCGCCCATATTCGCCTCACCCACTCCGACGACCTGAACAACCTCGCCCGGGCAGCCAAGCACCGTCACCGCCTGCAGTGGGCCCACCACCTCCGCTGCCGTGCTGCCGAACACGGCAGCATCCACGACCTGTACTACTTGGCGGTGCTGCGGGAGGAGGCCGGGGACGAGGAAGGCTTCGAACGCCTTCTCCGGCAGGCCGCCGCCCGCGGCCACACCGACGCCCTGCACCACCTGGTGATGATGCGGGCGATGGTCGGGGACTGGGAGGGCGCCGAACTCCTTCTCCAGCAGGCTGCTGGCTACGGCAACACCGAGGTTCTGCACCGCTTGGCGGAAATGCGGGAGAAGGCCGGAGACGGGGAAGCCGCCGAATCACTGGCCTGGCAGGCCGCCGACCACGGCCACATCAGCGTTCTGCACCTCCTGCCGGAGATGCGGGAGAAGGCCGGGGACCGGGAGGGCGCCGAAACCCTGGCCTGGCGGGCCGCCGACCACGGCCACACGTACGCGCTGCACCTCCTGCCGGAGATGCGGGAGAAGGCCGGAGATCGGGAGGGCGCCGAAACCCTGGCCTGGCGGGCCGCCGACCACGGCCACACGTACGCGCTGCACCTCCTGCCGGAGATGCGGGAGAAGGCCGGAGATC
>NZ_JBIAQZ010000027.1:21083-21723 GCF_042889485.1 Streptomyces sp. NPDC002580
TCGGGAGGGCGCCGAAACCCTGGCCCGGCAGGCCGCCGACCACGGCCACATCAGCATTCTGTATCGCTTGGCGGAGAAGCGGGTGATGGTCAGGGACCGCAAGGGCGCCGAAACCCTGGCGCGGCAAGCCGCCGACCACGGCCACACCTATGCGCTGTATTGCTTGGCGCAGATGCGGGAGAGGGCCGGGGACGCGGCAGAGGCCGAACGGCTCGCCCGGCAAGCCGCCGACCACGGCGACACCGACGCCCTGCATCGCTTGGCGCAGATACGGAAGGAGGCCGGGGACCGCAAGGGCGCCGAAACCCTGGCCCGGCAAGCCGCCGACCACGGCCACACCTCCGCCATGCTCCGCCTGGCAGAGATGAACGAGTTACTCAACGAGTTGTGGCCGAATGGCCTGGACCCGGACGGTACGCCCACATCCCCCTGGTGACCATGGGCGTGCCGTCCTTGTCCCGCCGAAACATGCCGTCCGCCCCGTCGGTTGCGGCCAGACCGGCGTCTGCAAGCGCCTGAGGTCCAAGATCCCTGGCGGTGTCACCTACTTAGACCGTGTCCTACGTGGTGAGGCGGACGAGTCGTTTGTAGCAGCACAGGGCGGCTGCGAGTCCGAGAAAGGCCAGGTAGTTGCGGGGAT
>NZ_JBIAQZ010000028.1:0-17467 GCF_042889485.1 Streptomyces sp. NPDC002580
CAAAACCTGCTCCGCGTGTTCGCCCGACGGGAAGATCGGATAACCCTGCTACGCAGGGTAACCGGCTTCGCCGGTTCCGGGGCGCACGGCTGCGCCGATGCGCCGGGGCTACGCGAGGGGCGCCCGGCTTCGCCGTGCGCGCTGCGAGGGCTGCACCGCCGTGGCGGGTTCCGAGTTGGCGGGTTCCGGGGTGCACCGCCGTGGCGGGTTCCGGGCGGGGGAGTGACGGGGGCTCAAGCCCTGCACCGCCGTGGCGGGTTCCGGGGGGCAGGGGGGACGGTGCGGGGTGGCGGGTTCCGGGCGGGGGTGACGGGGGCTCAACTCGCGTGGGCGGTGCGGGCATGACGACGGCCCCGCCGGGGGGTGGCGGGGCCGTCGTCGGGGGGTGTGGGCAGGCTATGCCTGTGGGGCTGCGTCGGGCTGACTGTCCCACAGGTGCACGGTGGCGCCGGTGCGGAGCGGGGCGCCTGCGGGGCCCTTGATGTGGCCCGGCACGATCCTGTCCTCGTGCGTGCAGCCGCCCTCCCCGTGGGCCCGGGGGTTCAGGCAGGTGGATCGGCGGTACGGGCGTACGGGCCACCGGCAGGACCATTGGGGCTCGCGCCTGCCGGTGCTGGCCTGCGCGTCGTCCTGGGCTGCCTGCGGGGCGGGGCGGCGGCCCGGGTGCACGCGGATGATGCGCACCGCGGATGAGCCGGTGATGCCCTGCCGGGCGTCCCGCTTCTGGCCTGCGCGGGGCCGGTGCAACTGCTCTTGTTCGGCCCACTGCTGGGTGCCGTCTTGGCTCATGAGCTGCCACGCGGTGTAGAGGACGTGGGACCACGACGCGGTGGTGTCGGGCTCGGGAGCGTCGAACGGGGCGCCCTCGCGCAGCAGCATCTCGTTGTCCCACTGGAGTGCCGGCCCCCGGGTGCTGGCGTGGCGGTCGACGGCCCCGGCCGTCATGACCGTGCCGTCGTGCATGGTGCCGAGGACGGTTTCGGGGGCGAGGCCGGAGAACATGCCGCGCGGGCTGTAGAAGGTGATCCACACCCCGTTCCAGTCCTGCGGGATGCCGCCGAGTCGGCCCTGCCCTTTGTAGAGCCACCGGACGGCCGGGCCTGCGGTGCCGGGCCCGTCGGTGAGGTCGACTTCGTGCGGGGACCAGACGGACCAGGACGCGGCCACGATGGGCGTGGTGATGTGCAGGGGCGGCCCGGGGGTCCTGGTGGCGACTCCCGCGAGGGCGGCCGTGACGTCCTCGGTGTAGCCGCCGATCGGTTCCCCGAACACGATCAGCCCGGCCGGGGAGGGCAGGCGGTCGAGGGAGACGGGTTCGATGGGCGGTGTCTGCGCGGCGGCGAGGGCGAGGGCCGTCATGTCCGGTGTGGCGTAGTACAGATCAGCCCGGTTGAGCCGGTGGGCCTCGCAGGCCGTGAGCAGTGCCGTGGTGACGGACTCGGCAGAGGGGCCGGTCATGTCCGGGACCGTGGGCACGATCGTGAAGCGGCCCGCTCCGACGGCCGCGCGCATGGACATGCGGCCCTCGTTCGAGCCGAGGTGTTCGATCATCCCGGAGCGCCATTCCGGGATGCGGTGGGGGTCCGGGGGGTCCCATCGGTGCATGGGTGCTGTTCCTTCCTGCGGGGCGGTGTGGTGTGGTGGAACGCGGCAGGGCGGCCCCCCAGTTCGGATGGGGGGCCGCCCTGCCGTGGTGCGAGGGGGAAGTGCCGGCGCCTACTGCCCGGCCCACTGGACGAACGCGGCCCACGGGGCGCGGCCAACGGTGAGCGCGGGACCCTGCGGGGTCTTCCCGTCCTTCACTCCGACGGGGCCGCAGGCAGGGCGGGCGACGAACACGCAATTGTCGGGGTCGCTGTACGTCGACTTGACGTAGACGGCGCCGTTCCAGCGCTGGCCCTGCATTCCATGAGGCACGCTTCGATCACTCTCCGGGTCTCGGCGGGTTCGAGGGCCCATTTGCCCAGCAACCCAAACGCAGAGTACAGACGAGTGATGTCCTCGGAGCGAGTGGTGTACCAGCCGCCCACGATGGTTTCGAGGTGGCCGACTCGGGGCCCGTCGGCGAGCGCATGGACGCTGAACGGTTCCATGTTCCCGGCGGTTGACGCGTCGTCGGGCAGTACCCGCACTTGGATGCGGGGGCACGCGTCGATGATGGTCAGCAGGTGCTGGAGCTGGTGGGCGTGGTAGCCCGGGTTCGTCAGCGGCTGAGTCAGCGCGGCCTCGCCCATGATCAGGAAGGCGTGAGAATTGGGCGCCCCGGCGGCCCCGAAGTTGGCCAGGAACGACTCCGCGCGGCGGAGCCGGGTCCGCATCCGTCGGCCCGCTTCCTCGTCGGGGAGCGAGGGCGTGCGGGACCGGATCGCGGCGAGGGAGTACAGCGTCGTCTGGAGTAGGCCGGGGATGAGCAGCGGGGACCACGCCCGGATGGACTCGGATGCGGCATCGAGCTGCGCGAGGCGGTCCGTTGCGGGGGCTCCCATGCCGCCCGCCATGCGTCCGCACGATCGTTGGTCAGGGGCCCGCAGGGCCCGGATGAGTTCGTCTTGTCCGCTCACTGGTGATGCTCCCTGGTTGTGGTGGATTGGCTCCCACGGTATCGACGTGAGACCTAGCTCACATGGGCTATCGAGGGTCTGCGGGTGGTGAGTTGGGGGCCCGGAACCCCCGGAAGATCAGCCGTTCGTGCAGTGCGCGGGCGGCCTCTTCGGCGGTGAGGATGAGCCCGGCCCTGATCTGCGCCTCGCGCTGCACCATGTCCGGGGTGAGGGTGCGGCCCGCGAAGTCGTCGTCCGGGCGGCCGGTGATGACCCAGTCGGCGGCCTCCGTGATGGCGAGGCGGCGGGCCTGGTGGTCCCGGCGGTCCGCCGGGTCCGGGAGACGGGACAGACGGACCGCGTCCGCCACGCCACCCACGGCGAGGGCGAGGACGAGCGAGGCGAGGGCGTAGGGGGCCCACCGGTCCAGCCGTTCCGCCCCGCCGGGGCCGATGAACCACGGGCTCCACACCACGGCGCAGGCGGCGAGGGCCCACACGGTGTAGGGGACCGGGCGGGGGCGCGGCTGGTCCTGGTGGACCGGGGCGGCGGAGTGCCGGCCCTTGCGGCGGGCGTGCGCGTCGGCGAGCTGCTGCACGGCGGTTGCGCCCATGGCGGCCCCGGCCCCGTACACCGCGAGGTCGACGGGGAGCGGGTGGCGGCCCCCGCCCGCGAGGGCGAGGACCAGGACCACGACGGCGGCCGTGGCGAGCTGCACGGCGGCGAGGGTGCGGCGGGACATCAGCGGGTGGTCCAGCGGCGGCCGGAGAAGTCTCCGTGTCCGGCGTCGTCGGGCACCGCGCCGTGGGCACGGGGCCGTCCGCAGGCCGACGTCATGTCGGGGTGGACCTCGCCGCACAGCGGCCCGGCCGGGTCCTGTCCCCGGTCCCACGCGGTGAAGTTCACGCGGACCGGGGCGGCCCCGGTGTACATCTGCGCGCGGGGGGTGTCCTGCACGAGCCACCGGCGCCACGGGGCGTGCATCCCGGAGTGCATCCGGGAGACGCGTTCGTCCACGGTGGTGTGGTGCGTCTGCGTGGCGTCGCCGATCTCGCGCAGGGACATCCGCGGGCGTCCGTCGTGGCCGTCCTCGCGGGCGTGCAGGATGAGTTCGGCCTCCAGTGCCTCCAGCCGGTTGCGCAGGCGCCGGACGTCGCGCAGGGCGGCCCACAGGCGGTCCGGGCTCATGGCCTCGCCCTCGCGCAAGGAGTCGACGGCCTGCACGGCGGTGTCCGTCTCGTCGGCCATGGCCCAGCCGTGGACCGCGCCGGATCGGAACTGGACGACGTAGGACGCGGTGCCGTCCTTCCACCACGTGGTGGCCCCGGCCTGTCCACCGGCCCGGTAGTCGGGCTCGGTGTCCTGGTGGACCAGGGTGATGCGGCCCGCGTGGGCGGCGTACTGCGGGACGGCGCTCTCCGAGCCGGGGGCAACGATGCGGGTTCCCATGGGGTTCCTTCCTGGGGTGGGGCCGGGTGCCGGCGGATTGCTGGCACCCGGCGGGACTTCGGGAGGGCGGCCGGTTCGGACGGCCGCCCCGGTGAGGCCGTCCTACTTCGCGACGCGCGGGGCCGGGCGGGATGCGGCGGCCCATGCGCGCAGGCCGATGTACCGGGTGGCGCCGTAGCCTGCGGCAGCCACGGCGAGCGTCCAGTACGCCACCGGGCCGCGTCCGTCGACCGGGACCAGGCAGTACGTCGGGACGGCGAGGACGGCGGCGACGATCAGGCAGAGACGGGACAGTGCGGCGGCCTGTTTCTTGTTCAGCTTCCGTGCCATGGCGGGGGTTCCTTCCTTGCCCTAGCGGGCGGTCCAGCCGGTGGACGTGCGGACGATCCGGGCGCCGGGGAAGCTCAGGGAGCCGCCCACGGGGCCGAGCTTTTCGGCTTCGTTCAGCAGTTCCGCGATCTGTTCGGCGAGGGCCCGGCCCTTGGCTTCGGCCTGCCGCAGCGACTCGGCGTCTCCGGTGTGCATGGCAACTCCCCTCCGGTTCTGTCGGGTTGACCCGACACACCGAATGTAGGGGCGCCCCGACACAGATCACAAGGGTGCCGGGCCGCCAACGGGAGCACTTGGGGGCGCACTTGGGCCCTACCTGCACGAACGCCCCCGGACCGCCGGTGAGTCGGCAAGCCGGGGGCGTCGCGTCGGGGTGATCAGTCGTGGGTGTACTGGCCGTCAGGGTCGGGACAGTCCGGGTCCGCGCAGGCGCAGTACGGGCCGCCGGGCGGCTCCTCCGCCGGGACCGGGGGCCGTTCCCCCGCGTGCTCTTCGGCGTAGACCTTCCATCCGGGGCCGATCAGCCTGTCGGCCCACTCCGTCATCGCTTCAGCCGCCGCGAGGTGCCGGGCGGACGTCTGATAGTCGCCGCGCTGCGTGGCGCGGTACGAGCGTCCCTCCTGTTCGCGGACGGCCGCGTGCAGGCTCATGGCGACGTCGTGCATCGTGACGGCCTGCCGCCGCATCCGCTCCGCCACGGTGTCGGTGGTCTTCGGTGTCGTCGTCGTGGGCATGGGGTGTTCCTCCTGTCGATGGGGCCCCGTACGTGAAGTGGTTGACGTACGCGGGGCGCCGTACGTCACCGCGCCTTCCCGGCCTGCGTCATGCGGCGCCGAAGAGGGCGAGTTGGGCGGCCCGGCATCCGTAGCCCGGGGCCGCGATCCGGCCCCGGGGAAGGGGGCCGGACACGTGGACGTGGTGGCCTGTCGGGGGTGTGCGCTCCGCGGCCTGGTCGACGGCCTCGCGGAGCGTGAGCCGGGTCCCGTCGGGCCGGGTGATGGCGAGGGGGTGCGGCTCGGGTTCGAGCAGTTCCCCGCCGGGCGTCACCAGGACGGCGGCCCCGCAGTTGGGGCACCGGCCGCAGGCGCCGGCACCCCGGGCGAGGCGTGCCCCGGCCGCCGCGCGTGCAGCAGCTCGGGGCGCGCGGCGGCCGGTGGTCATGACGGCCGAACCTCCAGCCACCACGCCGCGGTGCCGCAGGCGTCGCAGGTGCGGACGTCCTCCCCGCCGCGCAGGTGCCCGGCCCCGCAGGCGCACACCGGCACCCCGCAGGTGAAGCACGGCAGGGAGCCGCCGTTGCCCCCGGTGTCCGGGACGGTGCAGACCTGCACCGCCGTGTCCGGCACGGCCCACAGGTGGCCCCGGCGCACCGCCCCGGCGGGCGGGACGGCCACGGGTGCCGGGAGCGGGGCGGGCGACTCCTGGTGGGCCGGGGCGTCGGCGGTGTCCGCGCACAGCATCGCGGCCCGCAGGCGCCCGTACGCCCTCGGAACCGAGCCGCCGGGCATCTCTGCCCCCACGGCGGAGCGCAGCAGCCACCGGGCGGCGAGGACGGCGTGAGCGGCCCCGTACAGGCGGGCCCCGCCGGACGTGGTGGCGGTGCCGTCCGCGAAGAACGACGGGAGTTCGGCAACGGCCGGATCGGCCGGGAGGGCGGGGGCGCACATCGCGTCCGACAGGAGCGTCTGCGCCTTCCCGAGCAAAGTGAGAGCGTCGGCCACGGACCGGGCCGCCGCATCGAGGGACGGCCCGGCGTGGTTGTCGGTCATGACAGATCCACCCCGTCCGCGTCGAAGTCGAAGTCGGACGCGCGGAACCCGCCATAGGCACCGCCGTTGAAGTAGTCCGCGAGGGCATCCCCGATCACGTCGCGCACCCCGGCGTCGTCGGTGGCGCGGGCGAGGGCGGCGGCCTGGTCCGGCTTCAGGTCCAGGTCGACGGTGCGCGTCCGGACCGCATCCGAGCCGCGCACGGAGAAAGTGCCGGCGCGGTCGACGCGCACCCGGATCGTGCCTGCGGGCTCCTTCTCCATCTGCTTCGCGCGACGCTCGCGGCCCCGGTCCGTCACCTGCGCGGCGGCGGCGGCCGTCTCCAGCTTCTTCGCGTCCTCACCCTTCGGGGTGCGGGTGCCCTTGATCCAGCGCTGCACGGTGCGCTCGGTGACGCCGAACGCGCGGGCCATCTCCTTCGTGCTGCCCCCGTACTGCTTCTCACGGACGTGGGACGCCTGCGTGGTGGCGCGGGCCGGGGCCTGCCGCGAGGGGAACACCTTGCCGACGATGCGGCGGAACAGTCCAGCCATGGTCAGACCTCCGAGTCAGTGACCGGGGTACCGGCCGGGGCGTAGTCGTGGGTGAGTCGGCTCGGGTGCTCGCGGTCCGCGAGGGCGGCGAGGACGGCCGCCATGGGCACCGATGACTCGTGCTTGAAGGAGCCGGGGGCCGAGCCGAGCCGCAGCGTCCCGGGGACGGGGCGGCCCGCGTCGTCCTTCGGCAGCAGTTCCGCCGGGTGCGGCGCGTCGGCGGCGTACATCACCTGGTCGACGTTCACCGCAAGCGGGGCGCGGCCGGTGAGCCGCAGCGTCTTGCGCATCCGGCGGTGCGCGGCGATCCGGGCGGCGGCAATGACGTGGTGGCGGATCTCCGGGCGGTAGTGCCAGGCACCCGCCACACGGTCCGCCCACGCGTCGTCCGCGAGGTGCCGGGCCGAGTCGGCCCACTTGCCCACCCCGCCCTTGTAGAGCGCCTTGTACGCGTCCACCAGGACGGCCGCGTCCTCGCGGGCCGGGTCCGCGGCGGTGTCCTTGCGCGAGGACCAGGCCGTGAGGAACGCCGCGTCGTCCATGCCGTCCACCAGGCCGAGCGTGCCCATGGCCCCCTTGTAGGCGGTGCGGATGCGGGCCAGCCACTCGCGCAGGATCGGCGCGGTGTGCGTCGACACGTACGCCTCGGTGATCGTGGCGACGTCGAACCCGTACTCACGGGCCATGTAGTCGACGGTGGGCGTCGCGTACCAGCCGGGCCCGTCGGGGGCGAGGCCGGTGAAGGTGGCCGGGTGCGGCAGGACCGGTTCCGTCTCCAGGCCGGTGAAGTCGCACAGCCACAGTCCGGCCGCCTTCCCGTCGAACGCGGGCGAGGCGGTGTGGACCAGCGGGCCGGACGGCAGGCGCAGGGTCTCGGGGACGGACAGGTACGACGCGCAGACATCGAGGGCGACGGCCCACGGGCGGGCGGCCTCTTCCTCGGTGGCCTCGCGGGCCCACCACTTGAAGTCCTCTTCCTCGCACACCGGCAGGCGCCCGGCCGTCCGCTCGCGGGTGAGCGGGTGGCGGGCCCCGGCGGCCACCGGCACGGCGGTGTCCCCGTCCGGGAGGGCACCCTCGCGGGCCTCGCGGGACCAGCGGCCCGCGTCGTCCTTCACCCACCGCACCCGGGGCCGGACCGCATCGAGCAACTGCCACGACGTCACGGCGGCCGTGGCGCCCGGAGCGATGCCCAGTTCCTCGGAGAAGCGGCGCAGGCGCCGGGCGAGGGCCCGCGCGTCCGCGTCGGGTCCGGCGAGAGCGGTGATGAGTTCACCGGCCTTGACCGTCCCGGCCTCGCCCTGCCCGAGCCACGGCGTGATGATCACCTTCACCGACAGGCGGGGCCCGGCCTCGCCCTTGCGGCGCCATGCCTTGAACCCGGCGGTGATCTGTTCCGACAGTTCGATGCCGTGGGCGGCGGCGGCCGTCCGCAGCTTCGCGGCCACCTGATCGGCCCGCTTGCCCGTGGGCATCTTCGCGGGGATCTTCAGTGCGGCGCACGCGGCGGCGGACAGGCACACCGTGCCGTCACGGTCCGGGGCGTCCTCGTGCACCCGGGCCACCCCGAGCGAGGGCACCGTGCCGAGCCACCCGAACAGCGCGTCGGCCGTGGCCGACTCGGGGGCCGGGACGTGGTCGACATCGAGGACCAGGCGGCCCGCGTCGTCCGCGTCGACCGCGAGCGCGGGCAGCAGCTCGGGGCGGCCGGGCCGGGCCGCGCGGGGCGAGGCGGGGCGCCGGGACGTCGACCGCCGGGGCTCGGTAACCACCGGGGCCGGGGCCGGGGCCGGGGCGGGCTCGGGGACGGCAGCCGCGGGCGTCGCGGCCGGGGTGCCGGCGGACGCGTCCGGGGCCGGGGCGGTGCCCACCGCACGGCCGAGCCGCGCGGCCAACTGCCGGTCCACGGACGCCTGCCGGGACTCGTGCGTGCACTTCTCCGGGCACCGGCGCCACACGGCCCGCATCCCGTGCGGCGACGTCGGGTCGGTCTCCCACTCGCGGACGTACCCGGGCCGCTGGTGGCCCGCGCATCCGCCGCACCCGACGATCCGCCGCATGGCGTCACGCGGGGCCGTCATCACGCTGCGCTGAGATCGCATCGTGTTCCTGCCTTCCTGTCGGTTCTCCGGGTACGCGCTCATGCGGGCACCCGCTGATCTGCACCGCACCCGTCACAGAAGAACGGGACGGGGCTGTTGGTCAGGCTCTTGCGGCAGTCGTGGCACTGCCTCTGCGCCACCCGGGCCACGGGCACCGGGAGTTGCCCCCGGGCCGCCCGGTCCTCGCGGTCCGTCTTGCACAGCCCGGACGGGTGGGGCTGCACCCTCGCCCCGCAGTCCGTGCAGGCCATGAGGGCGGCCCCGGCCTGCACGGCCGCGTGCGCGCTCGGGGTCGGGTCGTCGTCCAGCGACGGGAGCCATGCCGAGAGCACCCGGTAAGCCGGGGCCCCGCTGTCCGGCGTCCGCGAGGTGAGCGCCCGCAACAGGTCCTCCGGAGCATGGCCACGGGCCAGCAGCAGCGACACCCGGCGGTACGCCTGCGCGAAGTCGGCCGGGGGGCCGACGAACCAGCGGACCGCGTCCACCAGAGCGCGGGCGGTGCCCTCGAACTCCCGGGGGTCCACCAGGCTTTCCGCCGGGTTCCAGGCGAGGGCCCGCGCGTCCCGGCCCGCGAGGAACCGGAAGCGGTCCCCGCGCCGGACCCGGTGGCGGCCGTTGCGCGAGAGCACCGTGTCCGCCGTGAACTCCACCAGGCCGGACCGGACCGCCCCCGCAGCGTCCCGAACCTTCCGGGCGGCGAGGTGCGGCCGGTGCCGCTCGACCGTCCGCAGCGAAAGGCCGGCATCACCCGCGAGCCATTCCATAGTGGTCTGCCCGGACCACGCGCCCCGGGCCGACTTCGCAAGGGAAGTCAGCAGCAGCCCGCACGTGCGGTCCGCCGTGGCCTGGTTGGCGGCCCACATCACGGAGTCGGCGGCCGGGGGGACCTCGCCGCCCTTGCGCACCGTGGCACCCGCCACGGGCGTACGGCGGTCCGCCTTCACCCGGCGGTGCCGGAAGAGGTGGGACAGGTGCACGTACGTGGCCCGCTCCCCGAGCCCGCAGCGCTCCCCGATCTGCGTCGTGGTGAGCCGTACGTCCGGGTCCGCCTGGTGGTTTCCGGCGACGACCGCGAACACCTTCCGGCAGGACGCGCAGTCCTCCGGAGGGCCCTCGCGGTGCTGGCCACTCACGGGCCCACCTGCGCGGAATTCCGGTCGGATTCTGTCCGGGTTGCCCACACGGTTTCCGTGCGGGTTCTAGACCAGTTATCGTTCCTCATAGCGATAGTCCTTCGGGGCTACTGAAAGGTCCGGGGTGGCGACCCCGGGCCTTTCGCCTTTTTACGGGCTACATCGGTGGGGCTCCCGGCATGACAGGGCACATGTGCAGCGCCCTTTCCGGGGACCCGCGCACCGGTGTGCACCGGTGGCACCGCTCTTGCGGGGACAGCGCGCGAGGCGCCGGGACCGGGTGCGGAACCGGTGCGGCGAACTCACGGAGGACGGCCGACAGCAGCGCGCGCAGGGCGGCCAGCTCGGGCCGGTTGGCCATGGTGCGGACCGCGCGGCGCAGGACGTCGCGCCACGATCCGGGGATCGGCTGGAGAAACTTCGCCATCACGGAGCGGCCCGGGAACGGGCCCGCGAACCCGCCGAACTTCCACACGATGGCCAGTTGCTCATCCGTGAACCGGCCGAGGAAGCGGGCGTGCTCACGGCTCGGGCCCTCGATCGTGGGGGCCGCGCCGATCGTGGCGAAGTGCGGGTGAACCTGCGGGGCGTCCATGAACTTCACTGCTGTCACCTCCTCTCTGCGCTGCGGGGGTTGGCGGGGGTTCAGGCGGCCCGGTGCTGCGGTCGACGGCCGGGCCGTCCGAGCATCTGCGCCGGGGGGATGTTCGTGACGTGCGCGAGGGCGGCCCGCACGGTGTCGATCTCCGACGTGTCGGCGGGAAGCCCAAGAGCCTCCCGGACCGCAGGCAGTACGTGGGGCTGAACCCGTACACCGATCGTCTTGCTGGCCACTCTGTCTCCCGTCGCCATATCTGCTAGCGGGTTGCTGGCTCAATCCTTACACCCGGTGATCACCGGAGCGCAAGAGGTCAAGCCCGTTCGTGTGTCGCGAGTTGGCGGTGCGTCAGGCTCGCCCACCCGCGTCTAGAATCTTGACGCACAGTACGTATCTATGCAACATGGTGACGTAAGAGAACGGCGGGGTTCCCGCCACGGATTGGAGACCACATGGCCACCGACTACGTGACGGTTCGCATCACGCCCCAGAGCCGGGCGGCCCTAGACCGCTTCCTGTTCCAGCTCACCGGGCAGGCACAGCGCCGGGTGACGATCTCGGAAGCGATCACGGCCGCGTGCGCGGTGGCCTCCGGCGACCTGCCGGAAGCGGCCCGCGCTCTCGACACGACCCCCAACCCGGGGGAGCCCGGCACCCGTTCGGAGTAGCGTCCCGGACGCTTCCCCCGGAGTGCCGGCCACTCCCTCTTCCCCCGCAAGGAAGGACAGACCGTGAGGTACAAGCTCAAGAAGGAGCAGTACACCGAGCCGTACACCCGTGACGGCCGGACCGTGGACGTCCCGCGCGAGCGGGACGTGCGGATGCCCGTACTCCCGCGCAACTGGGACCGGATCGCCACCCGTGGCGTGGTCGGCCTGGTGGTGACGCTCACCCTCGCCGCGATCGTGTGGTCGACCTGGTCCATTGGCGAGTTGCTGAACGGCGGCCCCGGATACCTCGCGGCCGGGGTGTTCGACCTCGCGTGGGCGGTGTGCCTGACGCTCACCTACCTCGCCCGGTTCGACCAGGAGAAGGAGAAGTTCCCCAACGCGCTCGGGTGGTGGCTGCTTGTCGCGACCATGGGCCTGATCTTCTGGCACGGCATGACGCTGCACAGCGTCGGCATGGCCGTGGGCGGCGCGGCCGTCTCCCTCTTCGCGAAGGTGCTGTGGCTCGGGGTCATGCGCCACGTGCACCGCGAACTCTCCCCGGAGGACCGGGCGTGGGTGAAGTCGGAGATCTCCAGCGCGAACGCGATGCTGGCTGTGGCCGACGCCCGCAGGCAGGCCGCGCAGGCCGAACAGCGGGCCGCCCTACAGCTGCTCGCCATGGAACGCGAGCGGGCCGCCATGGCGGAGGCGTACGGCCTGCCGGTGCCCGACAGTGCAGTCGTCACGGCCACCGGTGCAGATGCCACGGCGGCCGGTGCACTTGCGACGGCCACCGGTGCAACTGCCACGGAGGCGGCCCCGGTGGCCGGTGCGGCGGGCCCGGCCGAACTCACGGCCGCCGCGCCCCCGGCGGACATCGCGGCGATCGTGGCGGCCGTCCTCGCCGCGCAGGGCGGTGCATCTGCCACGGACGCCGGTGCAGATGCGACGCAGGACGCCGAAGTCGTGGACGACGGCGAGGACCAGGAGGACATCCTGCCCCCGCTCGAACCCCCGACGCTGGCCAGTCTCAGCAAGGCCGACGCAATCCGCATCGCGGTGAACAAGCGCCCCGACTACAGCAACGCGCAGATCTCCGAGCTGCTGGCCGGACATGACGTGAAGGTCACCGCGGACTACGTCCGGCAGGTCCGCAACCGGGACCAGGACGAGCGCACCGCCGAAGCGGCCGGGGAGGTTGTCCCGATCCGCCGCGAGGGCTGAACAACCCGCACCACCGGGGCACAACCGAAAACGCCCTCCCCATGAGAGCTGGGGAGGGCGGCCGGGCCCCGTCTCACCTGATCTCAGCAGGCAGAGAGGCACGCGACAGTATGTCAGCGAAGAAGACCAAGACCGAACCGAAGGACCAGAGCGCGGACGTGTTCCGGCTCCTGTACCGGCACCTGACGGGACTGGAGTACGACGCCGAGCCGCGCACGAACGCCACGTGGACCGAGTCCGGGGACAAGGTGCTGCACGAGTCGGGCCGCGCCCGCCGGTGGTCCTACCGTCCCCGTCTCCAGCGGGCCGCGATCCGGTGGGCGTGGACCGCAGGCGCCGGGGCCACCGGGTACGCCCTCGCGGTCGACCCCGCAGGCGCAGGCGCCGGCACCCTCGCGGGCGAGGCCGGGGCCGCCACGCTGTGGGCCGGGTACAAGACGGCGGAGGGCTGCATCGGGTTCCTGCACCGCCGCCGCGTGGTGCGCCCCCTCGCCAAAGCCCTTGCGCGGTCCCTGGAGAACGACCCCGCGAACATCCTGCGGGGCCTGATCGTCCCGACCCGCACGGACCGCCCGGAAGCCACTGTGACGGTGCCGGTGCCCGACGGGTGGCACGGGGACCGCAAGACCGTGGAAGCGGTCGTGGCGGCCCGTCTCGGGGGGTCGTGGGATGTGGACTGGAGGATGCGGCAGGCGCCGTTCACCGCCCTCTTCACCCGCACCCCCGAGCCGCCCGGCATGGTCAAGTGGGCCGACATCCTCGACCACGTCGCCGCGAACAAGGACGGCGAAGTCGTGGTGGGCCTGAACAACCGGGGCAAGCCGGTACGCGGCGACTTCGTGCGCGAGGAACCGATGTGGGGCCTTTCCATCGGCACCGGTGGCGGTAAGTCGGTATTCCTCATGCAGACCGCGTGCCAGTTGGTTGCGCAGGGTGCGGAGATCGTGGGAATCGACCCGAAGTTCATCAGCCTTGACCCGCTGGTGGGTATCCCCGGAATCACCATCATGAACGACCCCCGGGACGTCGGTTCCATGTGGGCCGCAATCGCGGATTTCCGGGCGGAAATGGAATCGCGTTACGACGCGTGGGTCCTGGACCGCTCCCTGACGTTCAAGCGGAAAGTCCTGATCATCGAAGAGGGCAACATGTTCTCCGCGATCAGCAAAGAGCATTGGCGCGAGGTGAAGAAGAAGGGTGACCCGGTATCCCCTCCGGTGTGGGGCGATATCGCGGCCATCCTGCGCATGGGCCGTCAGGCGAACATGAACGTAATCGCCGTATTCCAGCGCATGGACGACGCGGCCACCGGAAACCAGGGGCTCCGGGATTCCTTCGGATTCCGCGTACTGGGCCGCTACACGTGGCAGGCGTGGCGAATGCTGGTGGGCACGAACCCGATTCCCCGGAGCCAAAAGCGCCGGGGCCGGTACATCGTGGTCGACGGCGGCGAACACGTCTGGATTCAGGCCCCGTACATCTCCGAGGAAGAGGTACGGGCCTGGTGCCTGGAACAGCGGGCCGCGCAGGGCTACGCCCCGCCCATGCCGGGCTACGCGCCGGACGTCCCGGCCGTCACGTCCGACGTGTCACGCGAGGGTGACAGTGGGAGTGACCTGGAACGGGTGGCCGTCCTGGACGTCACGCGTGACGCCGTGACACCGCACCTGACGCTCGTGAAGGGCGAGGACCAGGGCCCGGCCGCGGAAGTGCCGGCACCCCGGTACAGCCTCGCCGCCGCCGCCCGCGAGGGCATCGTGCCCCTGTCGGCCGACGCGCTGCGGCAGGCGAAGAGGCGCCCCGGATTCCCGGACGCCGGGGACGACGGAATGTGGACCGCGAAGGAATTGCAGGAATGGCACGCGAACCGGCCGAGCGCGGGCCGTGCCACGGAAAAGGAAGCGGCAGGCGAGTAACCCCCGCACGCGAAAAGGGGCGGGGCCCCGTCACGGACCCCGCCCCACCTTCCCCCGCAAGAGAAAGGATGGAACACATCATGTCTGCTTCCTCTTCCTCGCACAACATCACCGCCGGAACTCACCCCGTCGTATTGCTCGCCCGGATCGTCGCCGCAATTCTCGGTATTCTCGCGATCCTCGCCCACGTTCCCGCCCTCGGTATCGCCCTCGCCGCGCTCACCGGGTACGGGGTCGTCCTGGTCCTCTTCCGCCGGTCCTGGAACGGGTCCACCACGCAGGCCGCTAAGACCGGATGACGTACAACCGGCCCGCGTACGTTTCCCACTTGACGTACGCGGGCCGCCGCACCGCACCGCCACCAGAAACGGGAGGACCCGAAAATGCGCCTACTCGCCTTAACCTGCGACACCCCCCAGTGCCTCGCATTCCTTCTCATCCCCCGGCCGCGCGAGGCCGACGACTTCGACCGCGCGGCGGAAGCGAAGTGGGAGGACACCCACGCGGCCGTGACCTGCCCGCCCTGCACCCGGGGCGCCGGGCCGCTCCTGGAGCGCGGCGACTGCCGGGTGTGCGGCGGACGCCTGGTCACCCGCCACGACGTCGAACTCTGCCGGGACTGCGAGACGCCCACCAGGGACAACGGCCCCGAGTGGGCCGACGACAACGGCCACCAGGACCACGACGACGCGGAGGCAGGCCGGTGACCCCCGAGCGCATCGCAGAGATCCGGGAGCAGGGCGAGAGCGAGTTCCGCACGATCCTGTGGGCCGACAACGTCATCGACGAGCTGCTGGCGGAGGTCGAACGCCTACAGGCCGCGCAGGCCCCGCAGACGGACCGCGAGGACACCGCGCAGGCGAGGCCCGCAGACCTGTCCCATGCCGCCCTGGTGGCCGTCCTCATGCACCACGGCGGCTCCCTCGAAGTGCCGGCCGAAGCGTTCGAGCCCGACAGCATCGGCGGCCGGGACGGCTCCTTCCACGCCCTCGCCCTCGACACCCTGCCCGGCGGCCTGGTCCGCCTGTCCGTCCAGCCGCGCCCCGACGTCCCCGACGCCCGGATCATCCGCGAGGACGGCCCCCGGTGAGCGGCCTCGCCCTGGGGGCCGTCCTCGCCCTCGCCGCCCTCGCCGGATACGCGGCCGGACGCCTGCGGCCGTGGGCGAGGCTCGGGGAGTGGGCGAACTGGCAACTGCGCTTCCACGTCGACCGGTGGTCCACCCGGCCCCGCATGGCCGTCCTCGCCGCCGCCCTGATCGTCACCGACCCCGGCGGGATGTGGCACGCCCACCGCCACCGCAACGACCCCGGGCCGCCACCGGCCCCGCCCGTCCGCATCCGGGACGTGCGCCCCGACTAGCCCCCGGTGCAGTTGCACCGCCCGTGCCCCGGGACCCCTCGCGGTCCCGGGGCACAGCCATGTCCGGGGCCACCTCGCCCGGCCGCGAGGACGCCCGCGGGCTCCCCTCCGGGAACCGGTAGCGCCCGGACCGGTGCAGGGGTGCACCGGCCGTGCACCGCGCGTCCGTGGCAGATGCACCGCCCTGCGCGCCGGTGCACCGGTGCAGTTGCACCGCCGTGTTTGCCGACACGTCGACAGCCGGTGCAGGTGCACCGGAACGCCGGTGCAACCCGTCCAGAACTCCCCGGGGAATCCGCGCCGGTTCACCGCGAGAAACCGCACACGAACCATGCGCGGAAAAAGTCACCGCGCGAACTCCGCCGTATATGCAACGCTCGCGGGAAACTCCACATATGACAGCGCACATGTTTTCAGCGGAAAGAGAGGCACCGTGAACAGAACTTTCGGCGCGGAAGCGCTACCGACGTCCGTCACCCTCGTATGCGACGTATGCGGGCGGTCCGTCACCACCCGGCTGAGCGGCAACACGACGCGCTGCCCGAAGCGCTCGGGAGGGTGCGGCAACCCGATCCCCGTTCCCACCGGCAGCACCCGCCCACCCGTCACGATCGGCTGCTACGCCTGCGGCTGCCAGTGGGACACCCGGGCCCGCGAGGGCAGCACCGTGCGGTGCCCCGAGTGCCAGCACCCCCGCCGCGTGCCCACCGGGGCCCGGGACCGCATCGACCCCGGCGCCCCCCGCGCCTACCGCGAACAGCCCCCGCAGCGCCCCTCCTCGCGCGAGGCCGGCCCCGAGCACGGCCGCGGGCTCCTCGGTTCCCTCGCGGACCTCTTCCGAGCCGGGGCCGGGGCCAACGACGCCCCGACGTCCCGCCGCATCGACTGCCTGCACTGCGGGAACCTGTGGCGGACCACCGCCGCGCCGGGCAACTCGATCCGCTGCCCGGAGTGCCGGCGGATGCGGCGCATCCCCACCGGCAGCACCCGGCCCGCACCCGCCCGCACCACGCAGGCCCGGCCCGCCGCCGCGCCCCGCGCACCTCGCCCGGCCCTCGCGCTGCCCGCCCTCGCCCCCGCGCGGCCCCCGGCGCCTCGCCCCGCACTCGTCGGGCCGATCGATCCCCAGACGCTTCCCCGGGCCGAACAGAACCGGCGGGACATCGCCTGTCAGACGGTGGGCTCCCTGTCCATCCGATCCGGCCTGCGCGTCTGGTACAACCAGCCGCCCGGCGCCTGCGAGGCACTCGACACCACCCTGATCCCCGACGAACAGCGCTGCCCGAAACCCGCCACCCGCGCGGTGCAGTTCCACAACGGGCCCACCACGGCGGTGGCCTACGCCTGCACCGTGCACGGCCCGCGCCTCGCCGCGCTCGCGCAAGAGTCCCCGTACATCACCGCCACCCTGCACCCGCTACGAGCCCGGTAGGCCCGGCCCGATCCCGGAACCCGCCAATCTCGTGCAGGGTGCGCCCCAACCTGTGGATAACCACTGCACGAGATTGGCGGGTTCCGGATCTGAGGGGCCCTCGGAACCCGCCAATCCCATGCAACCCTGCACGAGAATGGCGGGTTTCGAGGGCGGGACATTTCCGCAGGTCAGACGGGGTGACTGTGCATCAACCCTGCACGAGAATGGCGGGTTTCGAGATGCACTCATGCACCGTCAAAAACCGTCTCTGACCAGGGAAAACGCACTGCACCCTGCACGCACCCTGCACGGAATTGGCGGGAACCAAGGAGAGGTCCACCCACCGGCCTGCGGCGCACGACGCGTGCGCGCGCTCCGCGCGTCGCACATGCGAGCGGCGAAGCCGGGAGCCGGAACCGGCGAAGCCGGTTACCCTGCGTAGCAGGG
>NZ_JBIAQZ010000029.1:0-16509 GCF_042889485.1 Streptomyces sp. NPDC002580
TCGCCGTGGACCCCCGCAACACCTCCCGTGAGTGCCCCGAATGCGGGCACACCGCCAAGGAGAACCGGCCCACACAGGAGAAGTTCCACTGCGTCAGCTGCGGCCACACGGCGCACGCCGACACAGTGGGAGCACTCAACGTTCTACGGGCCGGGCTGGTCCGTCGTTACGCCAACCCGGCGTAACGAGAAGCCACCCCATTTACGGGGCGGAGGAGTCACGGACCGAGGTCATGCACGCGACGATGCTGTCCCTGCTGCCGGCCGACCCCCTGCGCTCCGATCTCGATCTCGAGCGCGGCGAGCCGCTGACCGCCGTCGTCGAGGCCCTTCTCGGCCGAGGCCGGAGCACGGAGCGTGAGAAGGCGTTCGCGCTGGTCGAGGCGGCCCTGCACGACGGCCGGGCTGAGGTGCGGGCCGAAGGGGTCTGGGCTGCCGATCGCGCCTGCATGCTCTCCCGCAGTGCTCCGGGGCGACTGGTGCGGAACCTGCGAGCGGCGGCGGTGGACGAAGAGTCGGTGGTCGGCATGTCGTCCCTTCTGGGTCGGCTGGGCAGTGTTGCCGCACCGGCCGCGGACGTACTTGCTCCGCTTGCCGGACGGAACCCTGACCAGGACGACGATCACGCGGACCGGGCCCTGGCCGCGCTCGTGCTCGTCGCGCCGGCGCAGGCGGCCCCCCTCCTGGCCGCAGCCATCGCACGGCGCCCGCGGGCCCTCGATGCGGCCGCCGGGTTCCGAAGCCCGAAGGGCTCCGCCTTCCCGTACGACGGCGAACTGCTCGACGCGGTCCGGGACCGCCTCGCCGGGCCCGAGGACCTGAGAGGCAACGAACCGCAGTACCTGGCGAATCTGCTGGCGGGGTGGGGTGCCCAGGCGGTGCCGACGTTGCCCGTGCTGTGCGCGGCGCTCCAGCGCTTGCCCGACCAGGCCGCCCGGGCCATCGCGTCCGTAGCCGCCGGCTGCGCCCCGGAGGACCGCGCTCGGGCCGTCGACTCGCTGCGGGCGCGGGCCGAACAAGGAGTTCTCCCCGCGGCGAAGGCCCTGTACGACCTCGTCGGTGAGACCGAGCCCCTTCTGCACTGCCTCGAACAGGAACTCCGGCGGGGTGGCGGTCGGCTCAGAGAGGCGGCCAGGACGGCTGGTCCGCTCGGTCCGCGGGGAGCAACGCTGGCTCCTGCCCTGCGTGAGGCGCTCAGCCGCTCCGACGACGACACCACGCCCGCGCTGGACGACGACACGCAACTCGCGCAGGCTCTGTGGCACGTCACGGGGGAGGCGGACGAAGCGGTCGCCGTTCTGGAATCGGTCTTCGCCCGCGCCGAACGAAGCCCTTGGTCCCGGTGGTCAGTGGCGCGGGCCGTGCGTACGACGGCCCTCCTCGGCCCCGCCGCGCGGTCGCTCGGCGCCCGCCTGGAAGCCGCAGTGGGCGATCCGGCGTCGGCACCGGCCGCGGTGGCGGCCCTCGCGGTCGTGGCGGACCCCGATGCGCTGGATCGCACGGCTCTTGCCGCGGCCGCCTTGTGGTCCGCCGAAGCGGATGCCGATCCGGCGGGTGCCATCGACGCCCTGGAAGCCCTCGGCCCCGACGCGTTGACCGGCGAGCACCTACGCCGACTCACGGTTCTGGCGGACGGCGACGCCCGTGTCGTCCGCTCCGGAATCGAAAGCCACATCATCGACCACGACATCGAGTTCCGAAGGCGTGCCCAGGAACTCCTCGCCATCTTCACGGCCGCGGCTTCCTGATCTGCCGGGCGCGTCGGCTGTTGCCCGGACCGCCGACGCACTCGACAGCCGAGGCACGTGGGAGCGCACCGCCCGGGCTGTGTGTCGTGGTCGGCCGGCCCGGCCGACCATGGCACACGGGCACAGTGGTCTGTTCCGGGAGTCCTTCCGAGGCCGATCAAACTACCGAGGCGACGGAAAGTTCTGCCGGGTGGTCGACGGTGCGCGGGAAGCGGTCCGACCGGCGGATCTGCGCCGCCGGAGGAGCGAACCTCCGCTGGAGCCGCCGCGCCGAGGTGTTGCCAGTGGTCGGCCTTCGAGGGCTCGGAGCCGGTTCGCGCGCCATGCCAGGCCGGCGGAGACGTCGGGAGGGGCGGGCGATGGCCGTGGCGACGGCGGGACCACCGGGTCACTCCCCGCCGCGAGGGCGCGGATGTTCCACGTGGGAGAGCCAGGCGGTGAGCAGTGTCTCCAGCGACGCGGCCTCGGTCGGCGGAAGCAGGTCCAGCAGGCGGCGCTCGTTGCGCATGTGGTCGGTGAACGCCTGGTCGATCAGTTCGCGTCCGGCTGTGGTGAGGGCGACGATCCGGCCGCGCTGGTCGCTGTCGCGGCGGCGGCGCGTCACGAGTCCGGCCTGCTCCAGACGGTCGATCCTCTTGGTCATCGCGCCGGTGGTGACCATGGTGTGGGCGGCGAGTTCACCGGGCGCACGTTCGTAGGGCTCACCGGCGCGGCGCAGGGCGCACAGGACGTCGAACTCGCCCTCGCTGAGGCCGTAACGGGCGTAGACGATGCACAGCTCCTCGCTGAGCCGGGCGGCCAGGCGGTGCAATCGGCCGATCACTCCTTGTGGGGTCGTGTCGACGTCGGGGCGCTCGCGGCGCCACTCCGCCTGGATGTGGGCCACGCGGTCCAGAGGTTCACCGTGCTCCATCACCCCATGATACCTTCCTGGGAAGGTATATTAGCTTCCATGGAAGCTAATATACGCTGGGTGGTCCTGACCGCGTTCGCGCCGGTCGCCTGGGGCACCAACTACTTCGTGACGCACGAGTTCCTGCCGGTCGACCGGCCGCTGTACGGAGCCGCCCTGCGGGCGCTGCCCGCCGGCCTCGTCCTGCTCGCCCTGTGCAGGCGGCTGCCGCGCGGTGCGTGGTGGTGGCGGTCGGCCGTGCTGGGGCTGCTCAACATGAGCGTGTTCTTCGTACTCGTGTACGTCGCGTCCCAGCTGCTTCCGACGAGCGTGGCCTCGACCGTCATGGCGGTGTCCCCGCTGACGATGATGCTCATCGCCTGGCCCCTGGTGTCCGAGCGCCCCCGGAGCGCCCATCTGACCGGCGCCGTGATCGGACTCGGCGGGGTCTGTCTCATGCTGCTCTCCGGGGTGGACGCGGTGAGCGTGCCCGGTGTCCTCGCCTCGGCCGCCGCGATGCTGGTGTCGTCCTTCGGGTACATCCTGGCCAAGCGGTGGAACGCCGGTGGCGACGTACTCGCCTCGACCGCCTGGCAGCTCACCGCCGGAGGTCTGTTCCTGCTGCCGGTCGCCGCGGCGGTGGAGGGCCGTCCGCCCGCGCTCTCCGGGCAGACGCTCCTCGCGTTCGGCTACGTCACGCTGATCGCCACCGCGCTGGCCTTCGCCGCCTGGTTCACCGGGTTGCGGCACCTGCCCACAGGGACTGTCGGCCTGATAGGGCTGCTCAACCCCGTCACCGGCGTACTGCTCGGCACAGTGGTCGCGAAGGAGGTGCTGACCGTCCAGCAACTGGGCGGCCTGGTCCTGGTCCTGGCCGGAGTCGTCCTCGGCCGACCCAGACGTGCGGGCCGCCGCGACACCGGTGAGGCGGCTCTGCGCAGCAGACCGACGAGTGTGCGCACTGAATGATTTTCTCGAGGGGGCGACGGCAGAAGCAACGGGTGGGCGAACGCCGGGGACGGGGAAGGGGCTGTCGATGCATCCGTACGGAGATCGTTGCCGTCGGGTCGGGCCGTCAGGGCGGGGCTTTGCGGGCGTCGCCGGTAGGCATGCGGGGCGCGCCGGGCGGGACCGGACCGTCCCCTGTCCCTGTGGGCCTCCCCGTCGGTGGCGGTGGCGGTGAGGGTGGCCGACGGCGGGGCGCCGGTGGTCCGCCGACCCTGCTTCCCGGGCCCAAAGGGACGTCAACAGCCCCATTCCAGAAGGAGATACGGGCATCCTGGATGCGACGCCGTGCCGGGCGTGAGTTGCCCGGTGCGGCGGCGAGGCGCTCGTGCCGCGCCTCGTCGACGGACAGGAGGGCTCCGTGACCACGCTCGACGGCCGTGAGGTCCGCACCCGCCGGGATCTGATGGCGAGGTACGGCATGGCTCTTTCCGTGCTGGAGGGGTGGTACCGCCTCCGACGCTGGACCGGCCACCCCGAAGCGATCGGCACCCTCGGCCGTGAACTGGCCTGGGACGCAGCCGAATGGGACCAGTGGTACCAGCGACGCCAGAACACGGACAACCTCACCACGCGCGCCGCCATCGAGGACCGCCACGGTCTGGCCCGCAGCACCCTCGAACGCCTGTGGGCGCTGCGCGAGGACAACGGCCACCCCGACCCCGTCAAAACCCTCAACCGTGTCATGTACTGGGACCTCGGCGAATGGGAAGCCTGGTATGCCGGTCACAAACGGCGCACCCAACGGCGCGAGATCCACCCCGACCGTGCCGGGGACCCCGAGGACCTCCTCACCCTCGCCCAAGCCGCACACGTCCTGGGCGTCACGCCCGCCAGCCTCGCCCACCATCCCACCCGCATGCCCCGCGGCTGGCCCCGCCCCGTGCGGCAGGACCAGCTCCCGAGCGGCCGCCTGCGCCGCTGGTACCGGCGAGCCGACATCTGGACCTACGCCGACACCCGCACCGCCGCCGGACCCCACCGCGTCAAACACCCGAGCAGGAAACCGCGTACGGAGAACGGCGGACCAGACCGTTTTCAGTCCGAGCCGCCGAAGGCCACGGGTGGTTGAACTCAACCTCCTGCGGCGGCAGTTGCCGGACATGCGAGGTGGTGAACGCCCGCAGGACGGAGCCGCTTTGCGCGCAGCCCGGGCAGACCGGCGGCGTGGCATCATCCGGCCCGGTCGGCTCTTGGCCGGGCTCTCCACTCGCGGCGCAGAATGAAGCCCCGCAGGACCGCGACCGCGAGGAACGCGATCCCGAACGCGGCTCGCTGCCACTCTCCGGCCATGGCGAACCAGTAGAGAGCCAGGCCGGCGAAGAAGAGGCTGACGGCGATCAGCAAGGGCTCGCGGATCCAGAACGGCAGGACGCGGAGAATCACGTTGATCAACATTCGGTCAGTTGAGCAGGCACACACCTGTCAAGCAATGGTCGAGGCGCCGGTTCCGCAGATGAAGTGCCGAGGGAGTGGCCGGAGCGCCCTTGACGGTCAACATGGCCTGGGACAAGCCGAGTTGGGGC
Source organism: Streptomyces sp. NPDC002580 (assembly GCF_042889485.1). NCBI lineage: Bacteria > Bacillati > Actinomycetota > Actinomycetes > Kitasatosporales > Streptomycetaceae > Streptomyces > Streptomyces sp. NPDC002580. The sequence goes on from NZ_JBIAQZ010000029.1 coordinate 5,171, forward strand.
ACACCATGCGTATGGACGCCCACTGATGACCTCGTGGCGGTGGAGGCCAGGACCGGCCGTGACTGCGGCCCGGCCGACCGTGAACAGGGCCGCTCCGCTCGACTCGCGTGCGATCTCCTCGGCCGTGACCGGGGGTGGTTGACCTCAGGTGCCCCACGCCGGTCGGGGGCCAGGCGCGTTCACGCCTCGCGGGCCCGAGCCAGGGCGTCGTACAAACGTGACGGGAACACCAGGCGCGGGGCGACGCGGCCGTGCACGGTGAACGGGAGCGAGACGGCGGGGACATGGCGTACGTCCCGGTGGGCGAGCCCCACCGTCGCGAAAGTGTCCGGAGCGAAGCGCGGGGAGCCGATCGGGCCGATCCGGTTGAACCTGGCGTGGACACGGTTGCCGTGCACCAGAGCGGCGCAGCCGTGTTCCTGAGCCCATTCATGGGCCGGGATGCCGTGCCAGCGGTGGAACTCGTCGGAGTAGCCGTACGCCGACAACTCACGCATACCGATCCGCTCCACCCGCACAGCGCGCGGCCCGTCGCAGTACACCATCAGCATCGGCACGCCCCGCCGACGGCGCCACACTTCGGTCAGATGCCGCGCGGTCTCCTCCAGCACCCGCACCATGTCGGCTCGCGGCTGCGGATCGATGTCCCTCAACCGCGCCGGCAACCGCGCTCCGTGGTCGTCGTCGAAGCCGTTCCCCATGACACCCCGCGATCCGTCCCCAGCCACGAGTGCGCCCCTCCTCTCCCCGCCATGCGCCGGGGTGGCTCCTCCGAGAGCCTCCGCCAACCTGGAGTCGCAGGTCAAAGCACCTGGTGTGTTCGACTGTTGGGGTGCTCGCGCTGGTCGTGGGCGGCTGTCTGAGGAGTAGATCGTCTGACGGGGCCGGACGGCTCCCTGGTTTCTGCTCGCTCGGGTCGGTCGGCCTTCTACGATCCGGTGCAGGGATCCCGAGCTGCTGGAACGGATCACCGCGCGGCGCGCGGAACTGGACGAACTCGAAGAACAGCTGGCCAAGCAGCTGGCAGAGGTGCGGGCCGAGCGGGACGAACTCGCCGTCGCCGAACGTGTCCTTGAGCGTGTGAGCGACCAGCTCGCCGACGAACGTGCCTCAGCCGCGCCAGCACCCGGGCAGGTGGGCGCCCGGGTGGTGATGCTGATCCCGCACCGTACGCCGGATGTGGAGGAGACCATGCTCCCGCCGGACTGCCAACGCATCCTTGCCGCGGTGCGGCAGGCCGCGGGGCCGGTCATGGCTCGGCAGGTCGGCGAGATGCTGGGAGTGGACGTCAGCGGTCGGGCCAAGCTGGAACCGCTGCGCGGGAGGCTGGTCAGACTCGTTGATCGCGGCCGGCTGCGGAACTTCCCGACGGCCGGTTCACCACCCGCCTGTGACCGGGCATCCCCGACGCCCCGAGTCGGGAGGCGCGGGCGTAACCGGGGTGCCCCCGGCGGCCGTTGGATTTGTGTGACGAAAGCCAAAGAACGCGCCGAGGACACCTGCTCGCTTGTGTACCAGTGCCGTCTGCCGCTGTCCACGCGGACCGTCAACCACCTCGCCGACCTGCTGCGACGCCATCTGAAGGCGATACAGTCCAGGTGGCGGATCCTTCCGCCCGGACGGATCGCGGTGATCGTTCTGGCTGTGCTGCGTCACGACCAGCGTCTGGCCGACGCCTGCACTTCCTCGCCCTGACCGACGAGAGAGGCCGGGTGATCTGGATATCCTCTGCCCGGCCCGGCCGCACGCATGACATCACCGCTGCCCGCTACGACCACGTCCTGGCCCACCTGCGCGCCGCCGGTCTCGGTGCCCTCGCGGATCTCGGCTTCCGCGGCCTGGACAACGACGTGTGTGATCCCGTGGTCGTCACCGGCTTCCACGCCAGCCGCACCCACAAGCTCACCCCCGGCGAAAAGACCGCAAACCGCGTCCTCGCCGTCGGACGCGCCCCGGTCGAACACGGCTTCGCCCACCTCAAAAACTGGCGGGTTCTTGCCAAGCTCCGCACCGACCCGGCCCGCGCCACCCACCTCCTGCGCGCCTTGCTCGTTCTGACGAACCTTGAGATCAGTCGCTGACGGAGATGCTGTTCGTCTTTCCAGGTGGCGTCAGCGAGCAACTGTGAGGGCTCTTGTCGACGGGGCTGCGGGGCGACCGTTCCGCAGATGGGTGACGTCGGCGAGTTCGGAAGGCACCAGGGCGCCTGCTAGGGCAGCATCGGGATGCTGTCAGCGAAAGATACTGGTCACGCCGTGGATATCGGAGGTTGAGCTGTTCGCGCGGCAGCCCGGTGTGGCCGTTGAAGGGGAACGTTGATCCGTCGCTCCGATCGCATGACGTGGAAGGGGATCGGTTGCTCAGCCAGGCAATGGGGGCCATGCTGCCTGCTGCGTTGGCGGTCGCGCTCAGTCCCTTCCCGCTCATCGGAATTGTCCTGATCCTTTCCGGCTCGCAGGGCCGCCGTAACGGCCTGCTGTTCGCGGCCGGGTGGATCACCGGCCTCGCGATCGCGGCGACGCTCGTCGCGGTGCTCTTCGGCGGGGCCGACGACCCCGACAGCACGTCATCGGCGATCGCGGACTGGGGACGGGTACTGGCCGGAGCAGCCCTCATCGTGCTGGGGGTACGCAAGTGGTGGAAGCGCCCGTGCGCCGGTGAGCAGGCAGAGGCACCCCGCTGGATGGCCTCGCTCGACGACGCCACGGCCGGACGGGCGCTACTCCTCGGGGCGCTGCTGTCGGGCGCCAACCCCAAAAACCTCGTCCTGACAGCGTCGGCCGCCGCCTCGATCGTCGAGGCCGGCGCCCACGACGTCGGCCTCGCCGCGGCAGTCGCCGTCTTCGTACTCATTGCCTCCTGCACGGTGCTGGGAGCCGTCGGCATCCATCTCGCCGGAGGACAGCGCGCCGCGTCGTTCCTAGACAGCGTCAGACAGTTCATGGTCACCAACAGCACCGTGATCACGGTGATCGTGCTGCTCCTCCTGGGCGCAAGCGTCCTGGGTGACGGGCTGTCCGGCCTCGGCCGCTGAGACTTCCACACGACCGCCGTCGAAGTCCGGGAAGCACCCGCTGAGATCCCAGGCACCTTCAGGGACATGCCCGGAGTGCTGAAGAGAGCAGACAGACGATCTACTCCTCAGACAGCCGCCCACGACCAGCGTGAGCACCCCGAGAGCCAGTCACACCAGCCTTTTGACCTGCGTCTTCAAGTTGGCGGAGGCTCCGAGTACCTCACCGTACGGCGTCGGCGTGGCGGGGTGTCCGCACCTGCCCCGGGACAAGGCACCATTGCTTGAGGATCACCGTCGGGCGGTGGTGCTGGCCCCGTCGAGTGCTTCCCGGATGATGTCCGCATGTCCTGCGTGCTGTGCTGTCTCCCTGATCAGGTGCAACAGGATCCGGCGAGCGGACCAGTAGACGGTCTCCGGCGGGGACCACGGAGTTCTCGGGAGCGGTACGCACCGGCCGAGATCCGGCAGGGCGATCACGGACTCCTCGGTCGTCCGCGCGGCAGTGGCGTACTGCTCCAACAGCCCGGCGAGGGTCTCGTCCTCGGCCATCCGGTACTGCTCCAGGTTGAGCATGCCCTCCGGCAGCTCACCGTCTCCCTCGACCATGATCTGCATCCACACCTCCTCACCCCGGGTGAGGTGCCGGACGATCCCGCCCAGGGTGAGTTCACTCAGCGTGGTGCGCTGTGCGGCCTGGGCATCGGTGATGTCGCGCACGGTGATCAGCAGCAACGCCCTCTGTTCGGCGAGCGCCTGGAGCAGCTCGCTGCGCTCGTCCGGAAGGAGTGAAACCGGTTCCTGCGGTGAAGTGGTCATGGGGCGACCGTAGGAGCCGTCTAGGACGGAAGATGTCCTCATTCCCGCACTTCCCTGGCCTGCCCGGTGAGTGCACCGCGAGGCCGTTCAGGCGTCGGCCACCGCGCTCACCGACGCGCCGGCGGCCGCCTCCTCGTCGACCAGGAGCCTTCCATGCGGTGCATGCGGTCCTCGAGGGCCCGCCCAATGGCCTCGCTTCGTGAAGTGTCAGCGGGGCGGGTTACGTTCTCGGCATGAACTGCTGGAATTGCCGCACTCTTGGCCGGATGCGTTTCCTGTCCGTACCACGGGGTGTGGCAGGCACCCCCTTTCGCGGAACGCGTGGTCGGCGGTGTGCGGTATGCCCTGGTCGCGGTCGACCCGGGGTTGAGTGAGCTCGCCCTACGGCGTGATGACGGCTCCCTGCGACTGCCGCCGATGGGCCGCAATCCCGGCGGGCCGAACTCGTCGAAGGCGAAGGTGAAGGCGTTGCAGCGGTCGGGAGGAGGTGCGGGCGAGGTGAGCACATCTGCCCGGGGAAGGTCGACGACCCAGTGAGAAGCGGACCCGGCCCGGTCGACCGCGTGGGGCCGGGCAGCGGAAACCGGGTCCTGACCGATGCCCAAGGTGCCTCCTCGCGGTGCCGCTGACCGACGGAACCCGCGATGACGTCATAGAGTCGCCGACGCTGATGGACAGCCTTCAGGAACGGAGTGACAGTGTCCCGCGACGACCATGACCTTCCCGAGAGCGGTGCCGGTCGTACCGGCACCGTCAGTGAGGCCGAACTGCCCTATCTGCGCCGCTGCGTCGAACTCGCGGCCGAAGCGGTGGATGCGGGCGACGGGCCGTTCGGCTCCGTACTCGTCGACGCGGACGGCGAGATCCGGGCCGAGGAGCGCAACCGCGAGTCCAGCACAGGCGACCCGACCCGGCACCCCGAGTTCGAACTCGCCCGCTGGGCCGCGACCCACCTGAGCCCCGAGGAGCGCATCACGTCGACCGTGTACACCTCGGGTGAGCACTGCCCGATGTGCGCGGCCGCGCACGGATGGGTCGGGCTGGGTCGCATCGTGTACGCGAGCTCGTCCCAGCAGGCTCGGGACTGGAAGGCCGAGTGGGGCGTGCCCGTCACCTCGCCCCTGAGTCCGCTGTCCATCCAGGATGTCGTCCCCGGGCTGGACGTAGCCGGTCCGGTTCCTGAACTGGCGGAGCAGGTACGCGACTTGCAATGGCGCTTCCGCACGAGGAGCAGCGCGAACGGCTGACGTCGTTTCAGTTGACCAGGCGTTGAAGGCGGATGAGGGTTGCGCCGACTCCAAAGAGGGCGAGGAGGAGCTCGGCGTTCTGCGCGCGCAGCGGCGGTGCGGGCGTGGACCGGCCGGGACACCGTTCCCTCGACGACCTGGCGGTGGCGGCCCAGCCGCGTGGAGGAAGCAGGAGGCGACCTGTGCGCGCAGGCACCGTTGACACCCTCCGCCAGCCGTGTTTGCATCCCGCCATGCCGTTGCCGGTTCCTCTGACCCGCCGCCGCGCCGTGGACCTCGTCCGGGTGGCTGCCGCGCTGTGTCGGACGACCGTCTGACCACGCGCCTCCTCCCGTCTCCGCCCACGGCCCTCCCGAACAGGCCGGCCACTCGTGTGTCGGCCTCATCCACAGGTGTCCTTGTCCCGGGCCGAGCCGATCCTTCCTGTGCTTCTCGCCCCCTCATGAAGAGGATCCGCCATGTCTTCGTCCGCCTCCGCCGGGCACCGCCACGAAGCCGACTACGACCGTCGCAGGCTGCGCCAGTGGCTCGCCGGTGACGCCAGAGCCGACGGGGTGTCCCGCCGTCGGCTGCTCACTCTCCTCGCCGCCACCGCGGCCGGGACCGCCATCGGGTCGACGCGGCCCGCCCACGCCGTCGGCGGGTCGATCGTCAAGGCCCTGCCCCCCGAGTGGTTCATCGAACGTGGCACCAATGCCGAGACCCGTTGGGAGGCGCTGCGCGGCACCGGCCATCACACTCCCAACGAGCTGTTCTTCGTGCGCAACCACACGTCCACTCCCGTCCTGGCAGCGGACGACTGGCGGCTCCGGCTCTGGGGAAGCGGGCTGCGCGGCACGCCCGGCGAGGATCGGCCGGTGGAGTTCGGCTACGACGATCTGCGAGCCATGCCGTCCGTGACCCGTACCGCCTTCGTCGAGTGCGCCGGAAACGGCCGCTCCTACTACACGGCTCAGCAGGGCGAGACGGTCACCGGCACCACGTGGACCCTGGGAGCGATCGGCGTCGCACGCTGGCGCGGGGTGCGCCTCGCCGACGTGCTGCGCAGGGCCGGGCTGTCCCCGCACGCCGTGGACGTGCAGCCGCGCGGCCTGGACGCCGAGTACGTCAGCGGCGGCGAGAGCCTGGGCCGGGTGCGCCGTCCGCTGCCGTTGTCCAAGGCGCTGGACGACGTTCTGCTCGCGTACGAGATGAACGGTGAGCGACTGCCGTACGACCACGGACATCCGGTGCGGGTGCTGGTCCCCTCCTGGGTGGGGATCGCGTCGATCAAGTGGGTCGGAGACATCGAGGTGTCCGCACAGCCGCTCTTCTCGCCCTGGAACACCACCTTCTACCGGCTGTTCGGCCCTTCCCATCCGGACGGCGGCAGCGCGCCGATCACCCGGCAGGCCATCAAGAGCGCCTTCGAGCTGTCAGGCGGGGCCACGTTCAGCGCGGGCCGCAGATACGTCCTGAGCGGACGGTCGTGGTCGGGTGCGGGTGCCGTCGCCCGGGTCGACGTCAGCACCGACGGAGGGGCGAACTGGCGGCCCGCCCGCCTGCACGACCGGCCCCGCGCCGGTACCTGGACCCGCTGGTCCGCCGATTGGCTGCCCGGCGCGCCCGGCGCCACCCACCTGTTGGCACGCGCCACCGACCGGGCCGGCCGCACCCAGCCGGACGTCTCCGTGCCCAACACACAGGGCTATCTGTTCGACGCGGTGGTGCGGCATCCGGTGAACGTGGTGTGACGACTGCTCCGACGACGGCCGACGCCGCCAGCACGACGATCATCGCCGACTCGCCGCAGCTCGCCCTGACCCGCCGTGCTGCCCGTGCGGAGGCGGCCGGTCCAGGATCGGACCTGCAGATCCTGGACCGGGCGCCGGGGGAGTCGACGAGGTGAACCGTGTGTACGAGCTCGAGGACCTCGGTGCGATGGTGAGGCCTGCTTCCGGGAGCGGGAGGGCGGAGAACGGCCGTCCACGAGAAGGGAGATGTCCCCGAGAAGTGCACGGGGCCAGGCCGACGAGTGCGGTCGGGGCCCCGCCCGGCTGCTCGATCGTCGACGTCTGCGGACCTGGCCGACCGTTCAACGGGCCGGTTGTCCGTCGTCCGTCCAGGCGGGGAGTGGTGGGGCATGGCGGACGGCCGGGCTGACGGTGCCGAAGATCGCAGCTGTGAGCATCACGACGGCCGGCACGAATACGGCAGCGACCGGTCCGAGAGAGAGGTGAGCAGGCAGCCGGCTCCGAGAGAGGCCAGAGGCATGGCCCCCCAGGACAGGGTCAACGCCGCGCTGGTGACGCGTCCCAGCAGCTCGTCGGGGACCAGGACCGTGGTGCAGGTGATGATCACGACGTTCTACAGCGGTCCGACGAACGCGCAGCGTGCACCGATGGCCCCGAGCAGCAGGGGACTTGGCGTGAGGGCGAACAGCGGCATCGCCGTCGCGCTGATCTGGGCCCCCGGGGTCGAGACCACCTGACCGCTCCACAGGGCGACGAACTCGCGGTTGCGCCACAACGAGGGCCGCTCCTGGGCCTCTTGGGCTTCCTGTGCGATCGGGGCGGTCACGACGCGTCCCGGCGATCCGGAGTGGGGAGGCGTGGAACACCACCGAGATGGGCCGACTTCCTGGAGCGGCCTGACCGGGTTCTCGATGCCGGCGGGAAAGGAGCGCGATGTACTCCTCGCCGAACTCGGCCAGTTCTTCCGCGGTGAGTGTGGTGCCGCCGAAGAAGTGCATCGCCGCGGCGGCGAACTCGCCGTGTCGGACAGGCGGGCGGACAGGTCACTACCAGCACTTCACGATGTGGCTTACGGCGACAGCCTCGTCCTCCAAGGGCCAACGAGGCCTGAATTCAAGAGAATTCAGCTGTCGTCCCATCCCTCAGGCAGGTGCGTTCCCGCCTGAGTACGCGTACTCAGGCGGACTGGGTGGCCGCGCTCTGACGCGTGTACCTGCTGGTTTCCGACTATGGAGCCCCCCGTGGCGAAAGAGCCGCGAGAGCCGGAAGAGGTACCCATGGGTCGTGATCTGCAGCTGCGCGCCGCCACCGCGGAGGATGCTGAATGGATCCACGAACTGCGCCACCGCGTGTACGCGGAGGAACTCGGCCAGCACGCCCCCGTCCCCGCCGGACGGCTGCGCGACGGGCTGGACGGCGAGAACGTCTACCTGGTCGCGGCGCACGGCGCGACCCGCGTCGGCTTCGTCAGCCTCACCCCGCCCTGGCTCGGCCGGTACGGCCTGGACAAGTACCTCGGCGACGGAGAACTGCCGCTCCTGACCGACGGCGACCTCGAGGGCCTCTTCGAGGTGCGTCTCCTCACCGTCGAGCCGCGCTGGCGGTCCACCGCGGCGGCGCCGCTGCTGATGTACGCGGCGCTGCGCTGGATCGCCGCCCGCGGCGGCCGCCGGTTGGTGGCGATGGGACGCAGCGACCTGCTCGACATGTACCGGGCCGCCGGACTGCGGCCGGCCGGGCGGACCATCCGCAGCGGGGCGGTGGTCTTCGAGGTGATGACCGGCGACGTCACCGAACTCACCAGGCTCGCCCGCGACCGTCACCGCCCCGCCCTGGACCGTCTGGAGGCCGCCGTGGACTGGCGGCTGGACGTGTCCTTCGCGCCGCGGCCGGACGGCTGCGAGCACGGGGGTGCCTCGTTCACCGCGATCGGCCCGGACTTCCGCGACCTGCACCGGCGCCACCAAGTGGTCGCGGCCGACGTACTGGACGCGTGGTTCCCGCCCGCTCCCGGGGTGCGGGTGGCCTTGGCGGAGGACCCCGGCTGGGCCGCCCGGACCTCGCCGCCCTCCGGTGCGGAGGGACTGGTGGCGGAGATCGCCGCGGTCCGGGCGCTGCCCGAGGCCACGCTCGTGGTCGGCGCGGGCTCGTCCGACCTGATCTTCCGGGCGTTCGGCCGGTGGCTGACGCCGTACAGCCGGGTACTGCTCGTCGACCCGGGGTACGGCGAGTACGCCCACGTCACCGAGCGCGTCATCGGCTGCCGGACGGACCGGTTCCGGCTGCGTGCCGAGGACCGCTGGCGGCTCGACCCGGACCGGCTGTCCGCCGTCGTCGCCTCCGGCGGCTACGACCTCGTGGTCGTGGTCAACCCGAACAACCCGACCGGTGTTCACACCCCGGCCGCCGTACTGCGCCAGGTGATCGCCGCGGCCCCGGCCCGCACCCGCTGGTGGATCGACGAGGCGTACCTGGGCTACCACGATCCGGCCGAATCGCTCGCCGGTCTCGCCGCGACCCATCCGCGGGTGGCCGTGTGCACCTCGATGTCGAAGATGTACGCGCTGTCCGGCGTGCGCGCCGCGTATCTCGTGGCCGAGCCCGCGACGGCGGCACAGCTGCGCCGCTGGACGCCGCCGTGGCCGGTCAGCCTCCCCGCCCAGTTGGCGGCGGTGGCGGCGTTGCGCGATCCGGCGTACTACCGGGAAGCCTGGCTGCGCACCCACGTACTGCGGCGCGACCTGGCCGCGGGCCTGGCCGGGTTGGACGAGTCGGTGACCGTCGAGGAGTCCGTGGCGAACTTCCTCACCCTGACCCTGCCGCCCGGCGGGCCGAGCGCCGCGCGACTGGTGGCCGAGTGCCGACGCCACGACGTGTACCTGCGCGACCTGTCGCCCCTGTCGACGGCGTACCAGGGTCGCGTGGTGCGTGTCGCCGTCCGTGACACCGAGGAGAACGCGCGGATCACGGCCGCCTGCCGTGCCGCCCTGGACACGCTCCGCCCGCGGCCCGCCGGTTCCGTCGTCGGTGCCGCCCGGTGATCACAGTGACCTCGCTGATCCCCTGGCTGGGAGGGACGCTGGTCCTCGGCGGGATAGTGGCGGCGGCCTCCCGACGCCGCGAACTGATGATCCGGTGGTGCGCCTGGGCGGTCGGGGTGCCCCTGATCACCGGCGCGTTCTGGCTGGGCGGCCCGGGCACCGCGGCCGTCGCCGCCGCGGCCGGGGTGATCGCGGCCGTGGAGTACGGCGGGCTGATGCGGCTGGGCCGCACGGACCGTGCCGTGCTGGCCGTGGCGGTGACCGGCGCGGTGCTGACCGCGTGGCTGGCGCCCGGAGACGTGTTCCGCGCGGCGGCCGCCGGGGCGCTCGCGGTGGGCGCGGTGCCGCTGCTGTCGGGCGACGCCGAACACGGCCTGCGGCGGCTGACGGCGGGCCTCCTCGGGCTGGTCTGGCTGGGCGTGCTGGCCGCGCTGGTGCCGCTCGGGGCGACCGCGCTCGCACTGTTCGTCGCCGTCTCGGTCGCCGACATCACGGCCTACTTCGCCGGGCGGGCACTGGGCGGACCGCGCCTGTCGCCGCTGTCCCCGGCCAAGCGGTGGAGCGGCACCCTGGCCGGAGCGGCGGCCGGGACCGGCGCGCTGTTCGCCCTGTCGGCGCTGAGCCCGGCGACGGCCGTCGCGGTGGCGGTCGGCGGCCCCGCCGGGGATCTGCTGGAGTCCATGGTCAAGCGAGGCGCGGGAGTGAAAGACGCGGGCGGCTGGCTGCCCGGATCCGGCGGTCTGCTGGACCGGATCGACTCGCTGCTCGTGGCCCTCGCAGTGCTGCTCGTACTCGGCTGACCCGCCGCCTGCGCCCCGCCCACCTGCCGGTGTCATGCCTCGAGTTGTTTCACGCGGGCGCTGTCCGAGGCGTACGCGCTACTTCCTGCGGACGCGTTCAAGCGCCAGCAGCATGCAGGTGAGCAGCGCGAACACCACAAGCGAGCCGAAGAACAGAGCCTCGATCCAGCCGGCGTTCGCACCGCTGATCGACCCGTCCGCCGACACACAAGCCACCTCGGGGGGAAAGCTCTGTCGGCGCAGGTCGCCGCAGACGTTCGGCAGGTCGTCGTTGATGACGAAGGCGTGCATCCAACACAGCGCCCAGGTGACGAGGAAGACGCCCAGTGAAGCCAAGGAGACCCCCCACAGCGCGGCCTGGCGATCGGCTGTATCGGGGCTCGTCCGAGGTGTGGTCATGCTCCGGAGCCTACTGACACGAACTCCGGGGTTCGTGGAGGGGGCACGGGAGGGCGAAATTGACATCCTCCCCGCCCTAAAGGGCGGGGGTTCCCGCCTGGCTGCCGGTGGTGACCGGCTGGGCCTTCGGGTGGGTTCCCCGTTCAACGGGCCGTGCCTGACACGGGTTTTCCGCGCCAGGGCTGACCGGCTCTCCAGGGGCGTTTAGCCTCTCCGCCTGCCCGGCGGCGAGGATCACACGCGACGCGTTGAGATCACGATCATGTTCAGTACCGCAGCCCTCGCAC
>NZ_JBIAQZ010000030.1:0-9853 GCF_042889485.1 Streptomyces sp. NPDC002580
TTTTCCCGCACGGAGGGGCTGAAATTTTCCGCACGGAGGGGCTGAAGTTTCCCGCAGCCGGGATCCGGCGGAAGGGGCCGTGTCGGTACATCGCAAGCCCGTCGCCACCGACGCCCACACCTCACCCGACGGCGACGGGCGGATGTACCGACACGGCCCCGACCCACAACGCACCCGACGCCCGCCCGGGACCTATCCGGCGTGGGCGTCGATCCGCCAGCAGGCCGCCGTGAACCGGACCTCCGAGCCGTGGACGAACGGGTCGAACGCGGTGCGGACCGATTCGACCACCCGGGCGCGGGTCGGCTCGTCCGCGTCCCGCAGCGCGATGCCGACCGGGCCGAACCGGCTGAAGTAGGGAACCAGCTCCGCCTCGGGCAGGACACAGGCCGCGTCGACGGGCCGGATGTCGATCCCGGTCCAGCCGCTCTTCGCCAGCAGCCCCCGCACCCTGTCCGCGTCCGCGAAGGCGAACTGCCCCGGCGCGCCGGGCTCGCGCGCGGGCAGGTCCGGCAGCAGCGGCGCCGCGGCCCGCTCGGCCGTGGTCATGAACGGGTTCTCCGCGATGTCGCGCCAGACGACGAACCGCAGCCCGGCGCCCTCCTTCGCGGCCCGCCGCAGGTTGGTGAGGGCCCGCACCGTGTCCTGGAAGAACATGACGCCGAAGCGCGAGACGACCGCGTCGAAGGCCGCGGGCTCGAAGGCGTGGTCCTGCGCGTCGGCCCGGACGAAGGAGGCGGCCGCTCCCTCACGGACCGCCCGGGCGCGGGCGGCCTCGACCATCGCTTCGGAGATGTCGACGCCGACACACCGGCCGTCCGCGCCCAGCCGCCGTGCGAGGGCCACCGTCGTGCCTCCCGTGCCGCAGCCGACGTCCAGCACTCGGCCCCCGCGCCCGGCCGGCACCGCCTCGACCAGCAGGTCCTGAAGCGGCGCGAACAGCGCGTCCACCATGTCCTGGGCCTCGACCCAGGCATTCCCCGCCGGGCCGTTCCAGCGCGCGGCCTGTCCGTCGTCCGGCGTGTCTTTCACCGTCTCGTCCACCGTCTCGTCCGTCGTGTCGTCCGCTGCGCCGCTCGGTGTGCCGCTCGTCGTGCAGCCCGGCGTGTCGTCCGCCGTGCCGTTCGCCCTGGGGACGGATTCCATGGCACCTCCTGTGCTTGCCCTCATGTCGAGGAGGTGACACCGTCCTACTTGAAGCCGACTTGAGGTCAAGAGATGCCGGACCTGGACATCGCCGAAGTGGCGCGCCGCGCCGGGGTGCCCCCTTCGACCCTGCGGTACTACGAGGAGAAGGGGCTGATCGCCCCGACCGGCAGACGCGGCCTGCGCCGGCAGTTCGATCCCGGCGTGCTGGAGCGGCTGGCGCTGATCGCGCTCGGGCGCTCCGCCGGCTTCTCGCTCGACGAGATCGCCCGCATGTTCGCGCCGGACGGCCGCCCGCGCATCGACCGGCAGGTGCTCGCGGACAAGGCCGAGGAGCTGGACCGGACGATCCGCGAACTCGGAGTCCTGCGCGACTCACTGCGGCACGCCGCCGCCTGTCCCGCGCCGAGCCACCTGGAATGCCCCACCTTCCGCAGAATTCTGGGGGCCGCCGCGTCCGGCGCGGCCGTGACACCGGGCGAGCGGGTCCCGCGACCGCCTTCGCGACCATAGCGAGACCCCTTCGAGCTCAAGCACACCCCCGACGTCGTGCACAATCGAAGTCATGACCACCCCCGACCACCAGTCATCCGTCCAGGACGCCTCGCGACCCGTGACCAAGGACCGGATCCACCGGTCGCCCGCCGGAATCGCGGGCGGCGTCCTGCTGCTGATCATCGCGGTGTGGCTCGGCCTCGACGCGCTGATCTCCGGAACCGGCCGCACCCCGTGGCTGGCGCTCGCCGGGCTGATCCTCGTCGTGCCGCTGGTGGTCGCCTTCACCTTGCGTCCGGCAGTCTTCGTCAACGACGACCGGCTGCGGATCCGCAACCCCTTCCGGATCGTCGTGGTGCCCTGGGGACAGGTCGCCGCGCTGCGCTCCGGCTACTCCAACGAACTCGTCACCAAGGCCGGGACCAAGTACCAGCTGTGGTCGGTACCGGTGTCGTTCAGGGCGCGCAAGCGGACGATGCGGGCGCAGGCACGAGCGGAGGCCGGCGAGAGCCGGGGCGGGTTGCTCGGCGGCGCCGCGAGCGTCAGGGGAGCGGTGAACCCGCAGGCCGACGCCGTCATGGACGACCTGCGCGAGCTGCTGGCGACGCGGGAACAGGTCGAGAGCTCGCAGGGCGAGGTGACCGTGCGCTGGGCGTACGAGCTCATCGGACTGCTGGTGGCCGGCGGAGTGCTGCTGACGGTGCTGCTCGCGACCGGATGACCTCCCGCCCGCTCCGGCCCGCCGGGCGACGCCGCGCGGGCGCCGGACGGCGGCCCCGCACGGTGCGGTCGTGACTCTGGAGCGGTCGCAGCATGATCGTGCGTGACGCGACCTCGGGCGCCGTGCCGGTTCTCGCGGACCGGATCTCCGGCAGGCGATGAACGCCGACGTCCGGCGGACCCTGCCCGCCGCACCGCGGCACCCGTCGGCAGTCTTCCCCGAAGCGCGGAACGGACCCGCCGCCGGGCGCGGCGCGTGGGGCCGGAAGGGCCCGGTGGGAGGCGGCGGACAGGCCGACCCCCACCGGGCGGGTGCCTCAGATGCCGGCCGCGGCCGACAGGTCCCGCTTGATCGCCGTCAGCAGCTCGGCCGCCTCGGCGTGGGCCGCCGGGAGATCGCCGTGGCCGCCGACGGGCAGCACGACCTCCAGGTAGCACTTCAGCTTCGGCTCGGTGCCGCTCGGGCGCACGATGACCCGGGCGCCGTCCAGGGTGTAGCGCAGGCCGTCCGTGGGCGGCAGCGACTCCGTGCCCTTCGTCAGGTCCTCGGCCTTCGTGACGGCCAGGCCCGCGAGCTCCGTGGGCGGCCGCTCGCGCAGCCGGTGCATGGCGTTCGCGATGACGGAGAGGTCCTCCACCCGCACCGAGAGCTGGTCGGTGGCGTGCAGCCCGTACGCGACGGCGATGTCGTCGAGCAGGTCGAGCAGGGTCCGGCCCCGCTCCTTCAGCTCCGAGGCCAGCTCGGTGATGAGCAGGGCGGCGGTGATGCCGTCCTTGTCGCGTACGCCGTCGGGGTCGACGCAGTAGCCGAGCGCCTCCTCGTACCCGAAGCGCAGACCCTCCACGCGGGCGATCCACTTGAAACCGGTGAGCGTCTCCTCGTACGGCAGGCCCGCGCCCTCGGCGATCCGGCCGAGCAGCGAGGACGAGACGATCGACTCGGCGAAGACGCCGCGCGCGCCGCGCCGCACCAGGTGTTCGGCGAGCAGCGCGCCGACCTCGTCGCCGCGCAGCATCCGCCAGTCGGCACCGGCCCTGACGGCCACGGCGCACCGGTCGGCGTCCGGGTCGTTGGCGATGACCAGGTCGGGTTCCGCCGCGCGGGCCGCCGCGAAGGCGAGGTCCATCGCGCCGGGCTCCTCCGGGTTGGGGAAGGCGACGGTCGGGAAGTCCGGGTCGGGCTCGGCCTGCTCGGCGACGAGCACCGGCTCCGGGAAGCCGGCCCGGGCGAAGGCCGCCATCAGCACGTCCTTGCCGACGCCGTGCATGGCCGTGTAGACGGTGCGGGCGGTGCGCGCCGAACCCTCGGCCAGGACGGCGTCCGTACGGGCCAGATAGGCGTCCAGGACCTCCTCGCCGAGGGTCTCCCAGCCGGAGTCGGGGCGGGGCACGTCGGCGAGCGCGCGGATCGCGTCGATCTCGGCGGCGATCTCCGCGTCCGCGGGCGGGACGATCTGGGAACCGTCGCCGAGGTACACCTTGTAGCCGTTGTCGCGGGGCGGGTTGTGGCTGGCGGTGACCTCCACACCCGCGACCGCGCCGAGGTGCCTTATGGCGTAGGCGAGGACGGGGGTGGGCAGCGGCCGGGGCAGGACGGCGGCGCGCAGGCCCGCGCCCGTCATCACGGCCGCGGTGTCGCGCGCGAAGTCCACGGACTTGTGGCGGGCGTCGTAACCGATCACGACGAGCCCGCCGGTCTCGCCCTTGGCCAACAGGTAGGCGGCGAGTCCGGCCGCGGCCCGGATGACCACGGAACGGTTCATCCGCATCGGGCCCGCGCCGAGCTCACCGCGCAGACCGGCGGTGCCGAACTGGAGGGTGCCGCCGAAGCGGGCGGCCAGCTCGGTGACGTCCTCCGCGTCGACGAGCCCGGCGAGTTCGTCACGCGTCTCCGGGTCGGGGTCCTCGGCCAGCCATGCCCTGGCCCGCGCCATGAGTTCGTCCTGCACCTCGGGTGCACCTCTCTTCGCTCGTACGGTTCCGGGTACCCGGGTCGTTCCGCGCCCTGGCCGGGGACGGACGCCCCGCCGCCTACAGACGATCCAGCACCCGGGTCAGGAGTTCGCCCATGCGCGTGGCCGAGTCGCGGCCCGCCTGGAGGACCTCCTCGTGGTTGAGGGGCTCGCCCGTCATGCCGGCGGCGAGGTTGGTGACGAGGGAGATGCCGAGCACCTCGGCGCCCGCCTCGCGCGCGGCGATGGCCTCGAGGGTCGTCGACATGCCCACCAGGTCGGCACCGATGACGCGGGCCATGCGGATCTCGGCCGGGGTCTCGTAGTGCGGGCCGGGGAACTGCGCGTAGACGCCCTCCTCCAGGGAGGGGTCCACCTCCTTGCACAGCGCGCGCAGCCGCGGCGAGTACAGGTCGGTGAGGTCGACGAAGTTCGCGCCGATGATCGGCGAGGTGGCCGTCAGGTTGATGTGGTCGCTGATCAGCACGGGCTGGCCGGGGCGCATGCCCTCGCGCAGGCCGCCGCAGCCGTTGGTGAGCACGATGGTCTTGCAGCCGGCGGCGACGGCGGTCCGGACGCCGTGCGCGACGGCGGCGACGCCGCGGCCCTCGTAGTAGTGGGTGCGGCCGAGGAAGACCAGGGCGCGCTTGTCGCCGATCCGGTACGAGCGGATCGCGCCGCCGTGGCCCTCGACCGCCGGTGCCGGGAAGCCCGGCAGCTCGGTGACGGGGAACTCGGCCTCGGGGGAGCCGAGGGCGTCCACGGCGGGGGCCCAGCCGGAGCCCATCACGAGCGCGACGTCGTGGGTCTCGGCGCCCGTGAGCTCGCGCAGGCGGGCGGCGGCGGCGCCGGCGGCGGCGTGGGGGTCGCCCTGGATGTCGTCCGGAAGAAGAGATGCGTTCACGCGCAAGAGGGTAGCCGGTCCGGGCCTACGCGCGTAGATGACGGAGCTCACGGTCTTGCGATCGTTGTCTTGTCGTTTCCGACAGGGCAGGGGGGAGAGCGGGGTTCCCGGACGGCGCGGGGAAGGGGGCGGGCGGCAGGGCGGACCGGGCGCGGCCGCGCCCGGGAAGAGACCCGGGACCGGGCGCGGAGAGGTGCCCGGCGGTCCGGGCGGGGGCCGCGGGGACGCCCCGGACCTGGGCGGGGACGGCCGCGGGACGGCGTGGCGGGTCCACGCCCGGGAGCCTCAGCAGGGCCGCTTGCGGAGCTCCATGACGTAGTCGTGCGGCGCCCCGGCCGATTCGGCGGCGTCCGCCAGCTCGCCCAGATAACGCGCCGAGGGCAGACCCCCCTCGTACCCGTTCAGCACGTACAGCCACGCGGCCTCCTCACCCTCCAGGGTGTGCACCCGTACGCGCATCCGGCGGTAGACGTCGAGGCCGACGCCCTCCCAGCGGTCCATGGACTCCTCGTCCGGTGGCGCGATGTCGTACAGCGCCACGAAGACCTGGGACCGCGGCGCCTCGACGATCGTCGCGAGCGCGCCCTCCCAGCCCATGTGCTCGCCGCCGAAGGTCAGCCGCCAGTCGTTCAGCCAGCCCGTGGCGCGCAGCGGCGAGTGCGGGGCGCGGCGCGTCATGAGCCGCGGGTCGAGATTGCCGGCGTACGCGGCGTAGAGCGACATGGGGTCGAGGGTACGGCAGCGACACGTACGCCTCTCGCGTAACAAAGTGGCTCGGATGCCCCGGATCCGGGACCCCCGGGCGGAAGCACCTTGAAGCGTGCGGGACAATGGAGTACGTGACTCGGATCGTGATCATCGGTGGCGGACCCGGCGGCTATGAGGCTGCGCTGGTGGCAGCGCAGCTCGGCGCGGAGGTGACCGTCGTCGACTGCGACGGTCTGGGCGGGGCGTCGGTGCTCACCGACTGCGTGCCGTCGAAGACTCTCATCGCCACGGCCGAGGTGATGACGACCTTCGACTCCTCGTACGAGGAACTGGGGATCATCGTCGCCGACGACACCCCGCACATCGACCAGGCCGCCCGGGTGGTCGGCGTCGACCTGGGCAAGGTCAACCGCCGTGTGAAGCGCCTCGCGCTCGCCCAGTCCCACGACATCACGGCCTCGGTGACCCGCGCCGGCGCCCGCGTCCTGCGCGGACGCGGCCGGCTGGAGGGCATGCAGGCCCTGGACGGCTCCCGCAAGGTCGTCGTGAGCGCCGCGGACGGCACCGAGGAGACCCTCGCCGCCGACGCCGTGCTCATCGCCACCGGCGGGCACCCGCGCGAGCTGCCCGACGCGCAGCCCGACGGCGAGCGCATCCTGAACTGGACCCAGGTCTACGACCTCGACGAGCTGCCGGAAGAGCTCATCGTGGTCGGTTCCGGTGTCACCGGTGCCGAGTTCGCCGGCGCCTACCAGGCCCTCGGCTCCCGCGTCACCCTCGTCTCCAGCCGCGACCGCGTGCTGCCGGGCGAGGACCCCGACGCCGCCGCCGTCCTGGAGGACGTCTTCCGCCGCCGCGGCATGAACGTCATGGCCCGCTCCCGCGCCGAGTCCGCCAAACGGGTCGGCGACCGTGTCGAGGTCACCCTCTCCGACGGCCGGGTCATCAGCGGGACGCACTGCCTGATGGCCGTCGGCGCCATCCCGAACAGCACCGGGATGGGCCTGGAGGAGGCCGGTGTCAGGGTCCGCGACTCCGGGCACATCTGGACCGACCGGGTCTCGCGCACGACCGCTCCGGGCGTCTACGCGGCCGGAGACGTGACCGGCGTCTTCGCCCTCGCGTCCGTCGCCGCCATGCAGGGCCGCATCGCCATGTACCACTTCCTCGGCGACGCGGTGGCCCCGCTCAACCTGAAGACGGTCTCCTCGAACGTCTTCACCGACCCCGAGATCGCCACCGTCGGGTACTCCCAGGCGGACGTCGACGCGGGCAAGATCGACGCCCGGGTCGTGAAGCTGCCGCTGCTGCGCAACCCGCGCGCCAAGATGCAGGGCATCCGCGACGGCTTCGTCAAGATCTTCTGCCGCCCGGGCACCGGCATCGTCGTCGGTGGTGTGGTCGTCTCCCCGCGCGCCTCGGAGCTGATCCACCCGATCTCGATCGCGGTCGACAACAATCTGACGGTCGAACAGATCGCGAAGGCGTTCACCGTGTACCCGTCGCTGTCCGGCTCGATCGCCGAGGTGGCACGGCAGTTGCACACCCGGAAGATCACGGGCGAGGGCTGACGGCTCCGGGCGACTCTTCGCTGGTCACAGGGAGTCGGCGACCGTGCGTACGGCATAAGCGGGGCGAGTGGGCGCGTATACCACTCCGGGTCCTGCGATGCGAACAACTTCTGTTATTCGGCGCAAACTGCTGAAAGCAGACGGTCGTTGGGGTTACTGTCAGTTTCGTGTTCGCTGCAGAACGTCGCCAATTGATCCTCGAAATGGTGCGAGCGAATGGGGCCGTGTCGCTCCGTGAGCTCGCCCGCGTCGTCCAGACCTCCGAAGTGACCGTACGGCGGGACGTGCGCGCACTGGAGGCAGAAGGACTCCTCGACCGCCGGCACGGCGGTGCGGTATTGCCGGGCGGGTTCACGCGGGAGTCCGGCTTTCCGCAGAAATCGCATCTCGCGACCGCCGAGAAGACGGCCATCGCCGATCTCGCCGCGGGTCTCGTCGAAGAAGGCGAGGCCATCGTGGTGGGGGCGGGTACCACCACACAGGAGCTGGCCCGCCGGCTCGCGCGGGTGCCCGGCCTGACCGTCGTCACCAACTCCCTTCTGGTGGCCCAGGCGTTGGCCCATGCCAACCGCGTGGAGGTCGTGATGACCGGCGGAACCCTGCGTGGTTCCAACTACGCGCTGGTCGGCTCGGGTGCGGAACAGTCCCTCCAGGGCCTGCGCGTCTCCCGGGCGTTCATCTCCGGGAGCGGGCTGACCGCCGAACGCGGGCTCTCCACGTCCAACATGCTCTCGGCGTCCGTGGACCGCGCGCTCGTCCAGGCGGCCGCGGAGGTGGTGGTCCTCGCCGACCACACCAAACTCGGTACGGACACCATGTTCCAGACCGTGCCGACCGACCTCATCACCCGGCTGGTCACGGACGAGCCGCCGGCGCACGACGACCGCGCGGCCACCGAACTGCAGGCCCTGGCCGATCAGGGCGTACAGATCGCGGTGGCCGGGTCGTCCGCACCGGGCGGCGCGGGTGGAGATCCGATCCCGGCGGGGCGCCAGTCGCGCCGGGACGTACCGCTCCCCGGTCCGCGCCGGGGGCAGGTGGTCCCGGGCTCGGGGCCGCAGCTACGGAGCGCGACCGTGATGGGGGACCAGCCCCCGGCCGAAAGGGCACGGGTGGCCGACCTCCGACGTCGCTGACGGCGTCGGACGGACCGCGGGGCCGACGGCGGAACTCCGCGTCCGGCCCGGTCGGTTCACGGTTTCAGGCCACGCAGTGTCAGATTCAGCAGGCGGTCGGCCAGTGCCGGGTCGTCCGGGGTTTCCTCCGCCGCCAGCGCGATGGCGTTGGTCAGCTGGAGGAGATCACCGATCGAGACGTCGGGGCGTACGGCCCCCGACTCCTGGGCGCGGAGCAGCAGGGCGCTGCCCGCCTCACGCATCGGGCCGCTGCACCGGGCGAGGTGTGAACCGTCGTCCCGCGAGGCCGACATGAGGGCTCGCGCGAGCCCTCGGTACTCGCTCGCGTGCGTGACGATCTCGCGCAGCCATTCCACCAGGGCGGTGCACGGCTGCGGGGAGTCGAGCAGTTCGCGCGAGCGGGCCAGCAGGTCGTTCACGGCTTCCCCGAAGACCGCACTCATCAGGGCGTGCCGATTCGGGAAATGCCGGTACAGCGTGCCGATCCCGACGCCCGCGCACCGGGCCACGTCCTCCAGGGACGCGTCGGTGCCGTGCTCGGCGAACGCCGAGCGCGCCTCGGTGAGCAGCCGCTCGTAGTTGCGCCGGGCGTCCGCGCGCATGACGCGCGGCGCCCCGACCGCAGGGGGCACGGACATCCCGGCCCGCTCCCACGCGCTCGCCACCGCCATGGTCTCCACCCGCCCTCTCCCGCCGCCCGGCCGCGCTCCAGGATGCCACCGGCGGCGGCCGGGCGGATTCCGCGCGGGGGCGCGGGGGGACGGCTCGAAGCATCATCGCGGGTCGCGCGGCGGAGGGGCTGAGCGCTGTCGTCTGCCGTCTGTCGGGTGACAGGTGGTGCGTCGTCGTCGGCCGGGGGGGGGGCAGACCCCGTGTCGTCGTCGACCGGGGGACGCGTCCGTGCGTCCTTGTCGACCAGAGGTCGGGCTCGCGCGTCGTCGGTCGAGGGGCGAGTCCGTACGGCGTCGGCGGCGGGGGCGCGTCCGTACGGCGTCGGCGGTACGGCGGAGCGCCCGGTGGTCCGCGTGTGCGGTCCACCGGGCGCTCCGGGGTGCTCCGGGCGAACGGGTGAGTCACCCGTTCGTGTTGCTCAGCTCTGATCTCTCAGGCCTCGCGTTCTCAGTCCTTCAGTCCTTGATCTCGCAGATGGGGGCTCCGGAGGTGACGGAGGCGCCGACCTCGGCGCTGAGGCCCTTGACGGTGCCCGAGCGGTGCGCGTTC
>NZ_JBIAQZ010000031.1:0-3858 GCF_042889485.1 Streptomyces sp. NPDC002580
CGCATGATCGAGATCCGCAAACAGAACACCGCCTTCGGACTCGGCACCTACACCGAACTCCCCTCCACCAACCCCGCCGTCCTCGCCTTCCTGCGCGAAGCGCCTTCGGCCGAGGGCGAGGACGAGGGCGACGACCTCGTCCTGTGCGTGCACAACTTCTCCCGCTTCGCCCAGCCCACCGAACTCGACCTGCGCGCCTTCGACGGCAGACATCCGGTCGAGCTGATCGGCGGCGTGCGATTCCCGGCCATCGGTGAACTGCCGTACCTGCTGACCCTCGCCGGTCACGGCTTCTACTGGTTCCGGCTCCGGAAGGACGCCGTCTAGGACCCGGGCGGCGGGGCGGTTTCTCCCGTCCCGCCCTGGGCACGCATCACTCACACTCGCCCGGTATCCGGGACCCCGGGTCACTGGGGAAAGGACGCGACGCCATGTCGGAAGCCGCAACCCACCATGCCACGGCCCCGGTCGCCCGCCCCGAGTTGCTCGCGTCACTCGATCCACTGCTGCGGGAGTGGCTGCCCCGGCAGCGCTGGTTCGCGGGCAAAGGACGTCCGGTGACCGGATTCTCCCTGGTGGCGGCGGTGGAGTTGCTGCCGCCCACCGCCCCCACCGGTCTGATCCATCTGCTCGTACGCGCCCATCAGCCGCGCACCCCGGCGCAGGGCGCCGCCTCGCATCCCGGGGACTGCTACCAGTTGCTGCTCGGTGTGCGCGAGGTGCTGCCGCCGCGGCTCGCGCCCGCGCTGATCGGGCATCCGCGGACGGGACCGCTGGCGGGCCGGGCGGTGTACGAGGCGCTGCACGACCCGCGCCCCGCCGCGGTGCTCCTGGAGGCCCTGCGCACCGGGGTCCGGATCGGTGACCTGCGCTTCGAGCACGACCGGCGCCAGGAGATACGCGAGGACCTGGTGCCCCGACTGGTGACGGCCGAACAGTCCAACTCGTCGGTCGTCTACGGGGACACGTTCATCCTGAAGGTGCTGCGCCGGATCGTCCCCGGGGTCAACCCCGATCTGGAGCTTCCGTTGGCGCTGGCCCGGGAGGGCTGCGCGCGGGTCCCGGCGCCCGCGGCCTGGATGCTCGCGGACCTCGACGCCCAGACGTACGTGCTCGGTGTGCTCCAGCCGTTCGTGCAGGGCGCGGCCGACGGCTGGGAACTGGCGCTGCGCGAGCTGGCCAAGGGCGAGGAGTTCACCTCCGAGGCGCGCGCGCTGGGCCGGGCCACCGCCGAGGTGCACACGGCGCTCGCCCGCTCGCTGCCCACGGTCACCCTGGGCCACACCCGGATGCTGCCTCTCGTCGAGGCGATGACCGAGCGGCTGGACGCCGCCGCGCAGGCGGTTCCCGCGCTGCGGCCCCATGCCCCCGGTCTGCGGACCGCGTTCGAGGCGCTGGCCGACCTCTCCTCCGAGGGCCGCACCTGGACGGCTCAGCGCATCCACGGCGATCTGCATCTGGGCCAGTGCCTGCGCTCCCCCGACGGCGCCTGGTCGCTCATCGACTTCGAGGGCGAGCCGTCGAAACCGCTCGCCGAACGCCGGATGCCCCAGCCCCCGGCCCGCGACATCGCGGGCATGCTCCGCTCCTTCGACTACGCGGCCCACTCCGTCCCGCGGACTCCCGGCTCCCCGGCACAGGCGCCGGCATCCGGCTGGGCCGACGCCTGCCGGGCCGCCTACTGCACCGGATACGCCGAGGTCAGCGGTCTCGATCCCCGCATGGACCCCGTCCTGTTACGCGCCTTCGAGACGGACAAGGCGGTGTACGAGGTCGTGTACGAGGCCCGGCACCGCCCGGACTGGCTGCCCGTTCCGCTGGCGGCGGTGCGAAGGCTGGCCGCCGCGCTCTGATCCCCCGCCGTTCCCGAGCTCATCCTCCCGAGGAGGCCCCGCCCGTGACGCCCCGCCCCCCGTCCGACGAGAATCCGAAGAAGCACGGCGCGAAGAAGCCGGCTGCCGCCAGGAGGGCGGCGGCCGGGAAACCGGCCGCCAAGCCGGCCAAGGCGAAACGGGCCGAGGCGGCACCGGCCGCGCCGGAACCGGCCGACTCGCTACAGGCCGACGCCAAGCGGGCCTCCGGCAGGACCGCGACCGACAAGGTCTCCAAGAAGGGCCCGAAGGCGACGGCGAGGATCCCGGAGCCCGCCGCCGGAGGTGCTCCCGTGTCCGCCGGGGTCGACGCGGCGGACCGGGCGCGGCTGCTGGACGGCACGCACCACGATCCGCACGGCGTGCTGGGCGCCCATCCGGTGCCGGACGGCGTCGCGTTCCGGGCCTTCCGTCCGTACGCGCTCGGGGTCACCGTCGTCACGGACGACCTGCGTGCCGAACTCCGTGACGATGGGGACGGTTTCTTCTCCGGGCTGCTGCCGCTGCGCGCGGTGCCGGAGTCGTACCGGCTGCTCGTGGCCTACGAGGGAACGGTGCTGGACACCGAGGACGCGTACCGGTTCCTGCCGACGCTCGGCGAGTTGGACCTGCATCTGCTCGGCGAGGGCCGGCACGAGGAGCTGTGGCGGGCGCTGGGCGCCGAACCGATGGAACAACAGGGCGTCGCGGGAACGCGGTTCACCGTGTGGGCCCCGAACGCGCGCGGTGTCCGGGTGGCCGGCACCTTCAACTTCTGGGACGGCACGGGCCATCCGATGCGGTCGCTCGGCTCCTCCGGGGTGTGGGAGCTGTTCGTGCCCGCGATCGGCGAGGGGGAGCTGTACAAGTTCGACATCACCCGCCCCGACGGCTCCCGCACGCTGCGCGCGGACCCGATGGCCCGCCGCACCGAGGTCCCGCCCCACACCTCCTCGATAGTCCACGCGTCCCACCACGTGTGGCGGGACGCGGACTGGATGGCGCGGCGGGCCGCCCGGCCCGCCCACGAGGCGCCGTTCTCGGTGTACGAGGTCCATCTGCCCTCCTGGCGACCTGGCCTGACGTATCGCCAGCTCGCCGACCAGCTCCCGGCCTACGTCGCCGACCTCGGGTTCACCCACGTCGAGCTGATGCCCGTCGCCGAGCACCCCTTCGGCGGCTCCTGGGGCTACCAGGTCACCGGTTTCTACGCCCCCACCGCCCGCCTGGGCACTCCCGACGACTTCAAGCACCTGGTCGACGCCCTCCACCGGGCCGGCGTCGGCGTCCTCATGGACTGGGTCCCCGCCCACTTCCCGCGCGACGACTGGGCCCTCGCCGAGTTCGACGGCCGCCCCCTCTACGAACACGCCGACCCGCTGCGCGCCGACCATCCCGACTGGGGAACCCTCGAGTTCGACTACGGCCGCCGCGAGGTCCGCAACTTCCTCGTCGCCAACGCCACCTACTGGTGCGAGGAGTTCCACATCGACGGCCTGCGCGTCGACGCCGTCGCCTCCATGCTCTACCTCGACTACTCCCGCGAACCCGGCCAGTGGGTGCCGAACGAGCACGGCGGCCGGGAGAACCTCGACGCGGTGGCCTTCCTCCAGGAGATGAACGCCACGGTCTACCGCCGCAACCCCGGCGTCGTCACGATCGCCGAGGAGTCCACCGCCTGGGACGGTGTCACCCGGGCCACCCACCACACCGGACCCGGAGGCTTCGGCGGGCTGGGATTCGGGCTGAAGTGGAACATGGGGTGGATGCACGACTCGCTGGACTACGTGTCCCACGAGCCGGTCCACCGCAGATACCACCACGACGAGATGACGTTCTCGATGGTGTACGCCTACAGCGAGAACTACGTCCTGCCGATCTCGCACGACGAGGTCGTCCACGGCAAACGCTCGCTCGTCTCCAAGATGCCCGGCGACTGGTGGCAGCAGCGCGCGAACCTCCGCGCCTACCTCGCCTTCATGTGGGCCCACCCCGGCAAGCAACTCCT
>NZ_JBIAQZ010000032.1:0-2704 GCF_042889485.1 Streptomyces sp. NPDC002580
GGGCATCAGCTCGACGTGGGTGAACCCGAGGTCGGCGACGTAGGCCGGGAGCTGGTCGGCGAGCTGGCGATACGTCAGGCCAGGTCGCCAGGAGGACAGATGGACCTCGTACACCGAGAACGGCGCCTCGTGCAGCGGACGTCGCTCGGCCCGCTCCTTCATCCAGGCGCCGTCCGTCCAGGTGTGGGACGACCGGGTCACGATCGAGGCGGTCGCCGGAGGCACCTCGGTGCGGCGGGCCATCGGGTCCGCGCGCAGCGTGCGGGAGCCGTCGGGGCGGGTGATGTCGAACTTGTAGAGGGTGCCCTCACCCATGCCGGGCACGAACACCTCCCACACGCCGGACGATCCGAGCGAGCGCATCGGATAGCCGCCGGCGCCGTCCCAGTGGCAGAAGTCGCCGCAGACCCGCACCCCTTGAGCATTCGGGGCCCACACGGTGAAGCGCGTTCCGGCGATACCCTCGTGGGTCATCGGCTCCGCGCCGAGCGCCGTCCACAGCTCCTCGTGCCGGCCCTCGCCGATGAGGTGCAGGTCGAACTCGCCGAGTGACGGAAGGAACCGGTACGGATCCTCGGTCTCGGTCTCGGTGCCGTCGTACGTGACCAGCAGCGTGTACGCGGGAATCGCGTCGAGCGGCAGAACGGCCGCGAAGAATCCGTCACCCAGGTCGTCCAGCGCGACGCGCCGCCCGTCGACCCGCACCGCCACACCCTGGGCGTACGGCCGCAGCGCCCGGAACACGACGCCGCCCTGCACGGGATGAGCCCCCAGCAGCGCGTGCGGATCGTGATGGGCGCCGGCCAGGAGACGCCCCCGGTCCGTGGGGTCCAGCGCTGCGTGCTGTGCCGAGGGGGCGGCGGCGGGCTTGGCCCGTCGTACGCGGGTGGATGCGGATCGGACTGTCACGGCTCGGGCCTCTCGAAGCGGGGGAGTTGAGGGTGCGGGTGGTCGGTGGGTCAGGAGTGGTCGGCGAGTCGGCCGACCGCCGCCATGGGCACGGGCAGCCAGTCGGGACGGTGCCGTGCCTCGTAGAGCACCTCGTACACGGCGCGGTCCGTCTCGTACGCGCGCAGCAGGGCGGGTTCCTCCCGCGGGTCCCACGCCGCCTCGGCGGCGTAGCCCGCGCAGAACGCCTCGCGGCAGCGCCGCGCCCACTCGGGACGCCAGGGCTGACGGGAGCGGGCCGCGTAGTCGAAGGAGCGCAGCATGCCGGCGACATCGCGCACGGGGGACTGGACACGCCGGCGTTCGCTGATCGGGCGGGCCGGTTCACCCTCGAAGTCGATCACCGACCACCGCCGGCCGGCCCGCAGGACCTGGCCGAGGTGGAGGTCGCCGTGAATGCGCTGGGCCGGGCGGACCGTCGCGTCCAGCGCGGCGAGCGCGTCGAACGCCGACCGCAACCCGGCCGCGTGGGGACGGAGTTCGGGAACGGAGCGGACCGCGGCGTCGAGACGCTCGTGCATGGCGTCCGCGAGCCGCTTGTTCCGGTACGGACTCGGCTCGTCCACCGGGAACGCCGTGGCCAGGGCCAGATGCACCTCGGCGACGGCCCGGCCCAGTTCGTGCGCCTCGCCGGTGAAGTCCGCCTTGGAGCCGAGGGATTCGAGTGCCAGCGTCCAGCCGTCGGAGGCGTCCCGGAGGTACGGCTGGAGCACGCCGAGCGTCGCTTCCTGCGGCTCCGAGGTCCGGAACCACGCGGCGGGCGGGGGGACGCGGTCGCAGCCCTGCCGGGCCAGCGCGAACGGCACTTCGAGGTCGGGATTGAGGCCGGGCTGGACGCGCCGGAAGACCTTCAGTATGAACGCGTCGCCGTACACCAGCGAGGAGTTGGACTGCTCGGCGTCGAGGAGCCGGGCCGGCAGTCCGCTCGGAACCGTCACGCGCGGGTCGCGTTCGAAGCGCAGCGGGCCCGCCGTGCCCGACCGGCGCAGGCGCTCCAGGAGCAGCCCCGCCGCCTTCGGGTCGTGAAAGGCGTCGTACACGGTCAGGTCGGCCAGCGGGCCGGCGCTCGCCCGGCCGATGAAGGCGTGGGCGAGCCGTGGCGGCAGCACCTCGCGCACACCGAGGAGCAGTTGGTAGCAGTCCTCGGCCGGGGGAGCGCCGGATCCGCCGTGGGCGGACGGGCCGAGGTGTTCGGTGCGGACGAGCAGGTGCAGGCACCCCGGGTACAGCTCGGTCGACGAGACGAGCGTCAGGTCCGTCACGGGCCTGTCCTTGCCCGCGAACCAGCGCTGGCGCGGCAGCCATTCCCGCAGCAGCTCGGCCAGCGAGGTCAGCAGCGGAGCGGGACCGAGGCCGCTCGGACGGTGCAGGGCGGTCTCCGCCATGGCGACACGTCCTTTCAGAGGCGGGCGGGCTGTCGGGGGGCAGGCGTTCACGATCGCCTCGTGGTGCCGGGCCCGACCGCGGGGCGCAACCTGAACCAGTAGAAGCCGTGACCGGCGAGGGTCAGCAGGTACGGCAGTTCACCGATGGCCGGGAATCGCACGCCGCCGATCAGCTCGACCGGGTGTCTGCCGTCGTAGGCGCGCAGGTCGAGTTCGGTGGGCTGGGCGAACCGGGAGAAATTGTGCACGCACAGAACGAGGTCGTCCTGGTACTCCCGCAGGAAGGCGAGGACGGCGGGGTTGGTGGAGGGGAGTTCGGTGTAGGTGCCGAGTCCGAAGGCGGTGTTCTGTTTGCGGATCTCGATCATGCG
>NZ_JBIAQZ010000034.1:0-1073 GCF_042889485.1 Streptomyces sp. NPDC002580
CGTGACTGCGTGCCTTTTGAAGAATGAGCCTGCGAGTTTGCGGTGCGTTGCGAGGTTAACCCGTGTGGGGAAGCCGTAGCGAAAGCGAGTCCGAATAGGGCGATTCAGTAGCGCGCTCAAGACCCGAAGCGGAGTGATCTAGCCATGGGCAGGTTGAAGCGGCTGTAAGAGGTCGTGGAGGACCGAACCCACCAGGGTTGAAAACCTGGGGGATGACCTGTGGTTAGGGGTGAAAGGCCAATCAAACTCCGTGATAGCTGGTTCTCCCCGAAATGCATTTAGGTGCAGCGTCGTGTGTTTCTTGCCGGAGGTAGAGCACTGGATAGGCGATGGGCCCTACCGGGTTACTGACCTTAGCCAAACTCCGAATGCCGGTAAGTGAGAGCACGGCAGTGAGACTGTGGGGGATAAGCTCCATGGTCGAGAGGGAAACAGCCCAGAGCATCGACTAAGGCCCCTAAGCGTACGCTAAGTGGGAAAGGATGTGGAGTCGCACAGACAACCAGGAGGTTGGCTTAGAAGCAGCCACCCTTGAAAGAGTGCGTAATAGCTCACTGGTCTAGTGATTCCGCGCCGACAATGTAGCGGGGCTCAAGCGTACCGCCGAAGTCGTGTCATTGCAGCTATAGGGCCAACGCCCGCTGTGATGGGTAGGGGAGCGTCGTGTGCCGGGTGAAGCCGCGCCGGAAGGCAGTGGTGGACGGTTCACGAGTGAGAATGCAGGCATGAGTAGCGATACACACGTGAGAAACGTGTGCGCCGATTGACTAAGGGTTCCTGGGTCAAGCTGATCTGCCCAGGGTAAGTCGGGACCTAAGGCGAGGCCGACAGGCGTAGTCGATGGATAACCGGTTGATATTCCGGTACCCGCTGTGAAGCGTCAAACATTGAACCAGGCGATGCTAAGTCCGTGAAGCCGCCCCGGAGCCTTCGGGCAAAGGGGAGTGGTGGAGCCGACGGACCAGACCTGCAGTAGGTGAGTGATGGGGTGACGCAGGAAGGTAGTCCATCCCGGGCGGTGGTTGTCCCGGGGTAAGGGTGTAGGCCGTGTGATAGGCAAATCCGTCACACAT
>NZ_JBIAQZ010000035.1:0-1015 GCF_042889485.1 Streptomyces sp. NPDC002580
AAACCCGTGGTGTTCTGGGAACAGGTCATCGCCGACATCAACGGCACCGACCCCGACGTCATCTTCCTGGCCGAGGCCTTCACCCGGCCCGCGATGATGCACACACTGGCGGCGGTCGGTTTCCAGCAGTCGTACACCTACTTCACCTGGCGCAACACCAAGCAGGAACTGACGGAGTACCTCACCGAGCTGTCCGGCGAGGCGGCCGCCTGCATGCGGCCCAACTTCTTCGTCAACACCCCCGACATCCTGCACGAGTTCCTCCAGCAGGGCGGCCGCCCGGCCTTCGAGCTGCGCGCCGTCCTCGCCGCCACCCTCTCGCCGACCTGGGGCATCTACAGCGGCTTCGAACTCTGCGAGAACGTCCCCGTGCGCGCGGGGAGCGAGGAGTACCTGCACTCCGAGAAGTACGAACTGCGCCCACGGGACTGGGAGTCGGCGGAGCGGGAGGGCCGGAGCATCACGCCGCTCGTCAGCGCGCTCAACGCGGTCAGACGACGGAGTCCCGCCCTGCGCCAACTGCGTGACCTGCACTTCCACCACGCCGACCAGGAGGCGGTGATCGTCTATTCGAAGTCCGTCACGGACGCACGCGGCTCGAACACGGTTGTGGTGGTGGCCAACCTCGACCCCCACCACACCCAGGAGGCCACCGTCTCGTTGGACATGCCACAACTCGGCCTGGAATGGCACGAGTCGGTGCCGGTGCGCGACGAGCTCACCGGCGAGACCTACACCTGGGGCAGGACCAACTATGTGCGACTGGAGCCGGGAATCCGGCCCGCGCACATCCTCACCGTCCTGCGACCGTCCTCACCGCAGATCGGAGGGTCACCCACCACATGATCGTCAATGAGCCCGTCCCGGACACGTTCGAGGACACCCCGGCCAGGGACCGCGATCCCGAGTGGTTCAAACGTGCCGTGTTCTACGAGGTCCTGGTCCGCTCCTTCCAGGACAGCAACGGCGACGGCGTCGGCGACCTCAAGGGCCTGACCGCGAAACTCGACTACCT